>NZ_RBKY01000001.1:2476971-3715457 GCF_003634495.1 Nocardiopsis sp. Huas11
GAACATCATCCCCGCTGAGATGTTGTAGAGGGCGGGGTGCGTCTCAGGAGTGGCCTCATCCGGGGGGAGGAAAAAGCTCTCTCGTTGCCATGCCTCGATCTCGGCCGCCGTCGGCCCCTGGTCCTCGTTCAGCGCCCGGTCCGGTGCATCGTGTGTCTGTGCCATACCTACACCACGACAGTTCGAAGCGTTTTCGTTCCAGGTCGGACGGAGAAGCTACAACTTTCTCAAACCAGCGAAGGCGCCTGGGTCCGACATCGATGTCACAAGCTGTGGCCGTAGAGGCTTACCCCCTTGACGACGAAACCAACGCGCGGGAGAGCAGTGACCGAGGAGAGCAAGGCCTTCACGATCCGAGAGCTGTACGACCTGCCAGCGGCGGTGGACCTGATGACGGCCGCCCGTGCCCTGCACATGGGTCGGACGATGGCCTACGAACTTGCGAGGCGCGGTGAGTTCCCCTGCCGGCTGCTCCGCTACGGCGGAACCTACCGTGTGGTCACCGCAGAGCTCCTGGAGCTGCTGGGCGTGCCGCTACCGGCCAGGGGAGCGTCGGCTAGAGTCGAGTCGACATAGCGATTCGATCTGTTGTCGACTTGGCGTCCGGCCGGTGCCGCTCAGTGCCGGAGGAGTGCTCGTTCTGACAGGGGATGCCGTAGGGCCCCACGGTCAGATGACGGTCAAAAGAGGAAGAGCCCTGCTCTCCGAGGTGGAGAACAAGGCTCTGAACTGCACAAGCAGTGTGGGCGTACCAGGACTTGAACCTGGGGCCTCATCCTTATCAGGGATGCGCTCTAACCGACTGAGCTATACGCCCTCGTTCCGGAGGAAACTCTACCGCATCCAGAGAACCGGAGCGAACCGATTCACCTGGGCGGGAAGGGGCTCGCGCACGGCGATCCGCTTCGCCTCCGATGGTATCCGGTCACCGGCAGTACTCCGACCGCGGCCGGAGTCAGCCCGTGCGGAAGGCGTCCGCGTCGGCCTCCCTGAGCTCCAGGCCCAGCCCCGGGCGGTCGGGGTCCGGGTACAGCACTCCGTCGACCGGCGGGTCCGCGCCGTCGAAGAAGCGGGTCTCGATGCGGACGTGGTCGTGGAACCACTCCAGGTGCCGCAGGTTCGCCAGCGGCAGGGCCGCGTGGCGGTGCAGGAACGGCGCGCAGTGCGCCGACAGCTCCAGCCCGTGCGCGGCGGCCACGGTCGCCGTGCGGGCGAACTCCAGCAGCCCGCCGCACCGGGTGATGTCCGACTGGAGGCAGTCCACCGCCCCCGCGGCGCACATGCGCTGGAAGTAGGGGAGGTCGAAGCCGTACTCGCCCGCCGCCACGTCGGCGGGGACCGCGTCCCGGACCCGCCGGAGCCCGTCGAGGTCGTCGGAGGAGACCGGCTCCTCCAGCCAGCGCACGTCCAGGTCGGCCAGGGCTCCGGCGAGCCGGATCACCTGCTTGGCGGAGTAGGCGCCGTTCGCGTCGGCGAAGAGCTCCACATCGGGGCCGACCGTCTCGCGCGCGATCGCGAGCCGCTCCAGGTCCCGGCGCTCCCGGAGCCCCCGGTCCTGGCCGATCTTGACCTTGACCCGCGTGAAGCCCCGCTCGTGCACCCAGTCGGAGAGCTGCTCGCGCAGGACGTCGTCCCCGTAGCTGGTCAGCCCGCCGCTGGCGTAGAGCGGCGCGCCCGTGCGGGCCGCGCCGAGCAGCCGGTACAGGGGCAGGCCGAGCACCTTGGCCTTGAGGTCCCACAACGCGGTCTCCACGGCCGACACCGCGTAGCCGACCGCGCCAGGGCGGCCCGCGTTGCGCACCGCGCGCACCATCGCCTCCAGGGCGGCGGGCACGTCCATCACCGAGAGCCCGCGGACCTGGGCGGCGAGCAGGTCGCGGACGACCCACGCGCACGCGGCCGGCCCGTAGGTCCAGCCGAGCCCCTCCCGGCCGCCGCCGCTCACACGGACGAGCACCATCGTGGTGGAGTCCCAGGTGAACGTGCCGTCCGCTGAGGGCCGGTCGGTGGGCACTGTGTAGACGGCCGCCTCCATCCCGGTGACCAGCGGGTCCTCCGTGCTGCTCATGGCCGGCCCACCTCGCGTCCCACGCGCACCGCTTCCTCCGCCATGGCGTCCGGGTCGTAGGCGGGCACCGTACGGGGCGCGGCGAACCGTGTGGCCGCCCGCTCCGGCCGTTCTTCGGGCAGCGCGCCGCGCGAGGCCAGGTCCAGCGCCTCGGCCAGGTGCACGGCCTGGCGCCCGACCCCGGCCTGTTCGATCTGGGTCCGGCAGCTGAACCCGTCCGCCAGCAGCAGGGCGCGCGGGTCCGCCGCGCGCACGGCGGGCAGCAGCCCCTGCTCGGCGACGGCCATCGACACGGCGTAGTGGCCGTCCTCGAAGCCGAAGTCGCCCGCCAGGCCGCAGCACCCCACGTCGAGGACGTCCACGTCGGCGCCGGTGCGCTCCAGCAGCCGGCCGTCCTCGCCGAAGCCCAGGACGGCGTGCTGGTGGCAGTGCGGCTGGGCGACGGCGACGCGGTCCAGGTCCGGCGGCTCCCAGTCGGGCGCGTGCCGGTGGAGGAACTCGGCGAGGGTGTGGACGTTGTCCCGCAGTCCGGTGGCGAGTTCGTCGTCGTGCAGGAGTTCGACCGCGTCGGCGCGCAGCACCGCCGTGCAGGAGGGCTCCAGGCCCACGATCGGCGTCCCGGCCCGGATGTCGTCGCGCAGCAGGCGCAGCGTGCGCCGCAGCACCTTCCGTGCCACGCCCAGCTGGCCGGTGGAGATCCACGTCAGCCCGCAGCACGGTGTGCGCGGGGGGACCCGGACGCGGAACCCCGCGGACTCCAGGACCCGGACGGCCGCGGCGCCGATCCCGGGGTGGAAGTTGTCGGTGAAGGTGTCGGGCCACAGCACGACCTCGCCGCGGTCGCCCCCGCGGCTCCCGCGCCGGCGCAGGGCGTCGCTGAAGCGCCGGGGCGCCAGCGCCGGCACCGGCCGCTCGGGTGCCAGCCCGGCGAGGCGCTGGCCGAGCCCGGTCAGCAGCGGCCGCGCGCTGAGGGCGTTGGCCGCCTCGGGCGCGAACGCACCGGCCCTGGCCCAGAGCGGAAGCCACCCCAGCGCGTAGTGCGCGGCCGGCCGCATCCGTCCCGCGTAGCGGTGGGCGAGGAACTCGGCCTTGTAGGTCGCCATGTCGACGTTCACCGGGCAGTCGGTCTTGCAGCCCTTGCACGACAGGCACAGGTCCAGGGCGCCCTCCACCCGCTCGGAGCGCCAGCCGCCCACGAGGTCGCCGCGCAGCATCTCGGAGAGCAGCCGGGCGCGTCCCCGCGTGGAGTGCTCCTCCTCCCGGGTGACGCGGTAGCTCGGGCACATCACCCCGCCGCTGTCCGTGCGGCACTTGCCCACGCCCACGCAGCGCTGCACCGCCCGGTCGAAGTCGTGGGCGTCGTGCGGGTAGCCGAAGTAGGTGTCGGACTCGAAGGGCCGGTAGGAGGGGCCCAGCCGCAGGTCCGCGTCGAGCGGCTTGGGCCGACCGGCGTCCGGCCGGACGAGTATGCCCGGGTTCATCCGGTCGTCGGGGTCGAAGATCCGCTTCATCTCGACGAACGCGGGCATCAGCTCCTCGCCGAACATCTTCGGCCACAGCTCGGCCCGGGACTGCCCGTCGCCGTGCTCGCCCGAGAGCGACCCCCCGTAGCCGACCACCAGGTCGGCGGCCCGCTCGGCGAACCGGCGGTAATCGGCCACCCCCGAGTGTGAACGCAGGTCGAAGGGGATGCGCGTGTGCAGGCACCCGTGCCCGAAGTGACCGTAGAGCGAGGACCGGTACGCGTACCCGAACTCCTCCATCAACGCGTGCAGGTCCCGCAGGTAGGCGCCGAAGTGCTCCGGCGCCACCGCCGAGTCCTCCCACCCCTCCCAGGTGTCGGGCTCCTGCGGCACGCGGGCCGTGGCTCCCAGCCCGGCCTCCCGCGCCTGCCACATCTGTTCCTGCTTCCGGGGCTCCTCCACCACGAGGACGTCCCGTTCCCGCACGGCGTCGACCGAGCGCGCGAACTCCCGCGCGCGCTGTGCGGCCTCCTCGCGGTCCTGGCCCCCGAACTGGACCATCAGCCACCCGCCGCCCTCGGGCATCCTCTGTACCGCCTCGGGGTGCAGGTGCTTGCGGACCTCGTAGTCGATGAGCTTGTCGTCCAGCCCCTCCAGGGCGAACGGTTCGTACGCCAGGACCTCGGGAACGGCGTCGGCGGCCTCGAAGACGTCATCGAAACCGCACACCGCCAGGGCCGTGGCCTCCGGTTCCCGGACCAGGCGCACCTCCGCCCGCAACACGGTCACCAGGGTGCCCTCCGACCCCACGAGCGCCGCCGCGACGTCGAATCCGTTCTCCGGCAGAAGGGAGTCGAGGTTGTAGCCCGAGACCCGCCGGGGGATGTCGGGGAAGCGCCGTCGGACGGCGAGGGCGTAGCGGTCACGCAGGGCGCGCAGCTCCCGGTGGATCTCGGCGCGGCGACCGCCCTCCGCCAGGATCCGGTCGTACTCCTCGTCCGAGGTCGGGCCCACCCACATCCGGCAGCCGTCGTAGGTCAGCACCTCCAGCCGGAGGATGTTGTCCACCGTCTTGCCGAAGGCCTGCGCGCTGGACCCGCAGGAGTTGTTCCCGATCATCCCGCCGAGCGTGCACTGGCCATGGGTGGAGGGCTGTGGGCCGAAGATCAGGCGGCGACCGGCCTCGCTCGTCCGGGCGTTGAGCGCGTCCAGCACGATGCCCGGCTCCACCAGCGCCGTGCGGCCGTGGGGATCGATGTCGAGGACGCGGTCACAGTACTTGGACCAGTCGAGCACGACCGCGTGGTTGGCGGTCTGTCCGGCCAGGCTCGTGCCCCCGCCCCTGGACAGCACCGGCGCCCCGTGCTCCCGGCACACGGCCACCGCCTCGACCCCGTCCTCCACCGTGGCCGGCGCGACCACGCCGATCGGCACCCGGCGGTAGTTGGAGGCGTCCGTGGCGTACGCGGCCAGAGTGCCGGGGTCGAACCGCACCTCGCCCGCCACGCGTGCGGTCAGGTCCCGGAGCAGGGACTCCGTCGCGGGGTCGGTCACCGCGGCCTCCATGTTGGGCCCATCCGGTCGTGCGGCCATGGGCGTCCTCCCTTCCGGATGCACAGCCTCGCGCCGAGCACACCGCCACCCGTGCTCTACGCGACCCCTAACCGCGCGCCTCGGACACAAACGTCCTTCTGGGAGGTGTCGCACGGATGGTCACGGATTCGACCACGGGAGGTGTGCGTCCTCGCGGCCTGGGTAGCGCGGCCACAGAGGGTTCCCGTGCTGCGCGAGCACGGGAGAAGTGCGACGCGACGGGGGATCCCGACGGCCGGGTCCTGGCCCCCGGGAGAGGAAGCACCATGGCCGACTTGGTCGCTGACCACGTATTGGCACGCCTGCGGGAGTGGGGGATCGAGCACGTCTTCTCCTACTCCGGCGACGGCATCAACGGACTGCTCGGCGCGTGGGGGCGCGCCGACAACCGGCCCCGGTTCATCCAGTCCCGCCACGAGGAGCTGTCGGCGTTCGAGGCCACCGGCTACGCCAAGTGCTCCGGCCGCGTCGGCGTCTGCGCGGCCACGTCGGGGCCGGGCGCCATCCACCTGCTCAACGGCCTCTACGACGCCAAACTCGACCACGTCCCCGTGGTCGCGATCATCGGGCAGACCGCGCGCAGCGCGATGGGCGGCTCCTACCAGCAGGAAGTCGACCTGATGTCGCTGTACAAGGACGTGGCCGGCGACTACCTGCAGATGGTCACGGTGCCCGAACAGCTGCCCAACGTGCTGGACCGGGCGATCCGCACCGCGATCACGCGGCGGACCGTCACCGCGGTCATCATCCCGGCCGACGTGCAGGAGCTGGAGTACACGCCGCCCACACACGAGTTCAAGATGGTGCCCTCCAGCCTCGGCGTCTCCGGCGGCAAGGTCATGCCCTCCGCCGAGGGGTTGGCCCAGGCCGCGGAGATCCTCAACTCCGGCGAACGGGTCGCGATCCTGGCCGGCCAGGGGGCGCGCGGCGCGGCCCAGGAGCTCACCGAGGTCGCCGACGTCCTCGGCGCCGGTGTGGCCAAGGCGCTCCTGGGCAAGGACGTGCTCTCCGACGAGCCGTCCTTCGTCACGGGCGCCATCGGCCTGCTCGGGACGCGGCCGTCCTACGAGCTGATGCGCGACTGCGACACCCTGCTGGTGGTGGGCTCCAACCTGCCCTACAGCCAGTTCCTGCCTGACTTCGACCAGGCGCGGGCCATCCAGATCGACATCGACCCGACGATGATCGGCATGCGGTACCCGTTCGAGTGCAACCTGGTGGGCGACGCCACCGAGTCCCTGCGGATGCTGCTGCCGCTGCTCGAACGCAAGACGGACCGGTCCTGGCGCGAGAAGATCGAGGGCAACGTCGAGCGGTGGTGGCAGGTCCTCGAGCAGCGGGCGCACGTCGAGGCCGACCCGATCAACCCCGAACTCGTCTGCCACGAACTGTCACCGCTGCTGCCCGACAACGTGATCGTGACGGCGGACTCGGGGTCGGCCGCCAACTGGTACGCCCGCCACCTGCGCTTCCGTCAGGGAATGCGCGGCTCGCTGTCCGGCACCCTGGCGACGATGTGCCCGGGCGCGCCCTACGCCCTGGGTGCGAAGTTCGCCCACCCCGACCGGCCGGTGATCGCGCTGGTGGGCGACGGGGCGATGCAGATGAGCGGGATCAACGAGCTGATCACACTGTCCCACTACGCGAAGGAGTGGGACGACCCGCGGGCCATCGTGGCCGTCTTCAACAACGGCGACCTGAACCAGGTCACGTGGGAACTGCGCGCGATGGGCGGAACACCGCAGTTCATCCCGTCGCAGCGGATCCCGGACCTGTCCTACGCCGGGTTCGCCGAGAGCCTGGGGCTGATGGGCATCCGGGTCGACTCCCCGGAGGGGGTCGCCGACGCCTGGCGCCGGGCGCTGGCCGCCGACCGGCCCGCGCTGCTGGAGTTCGTCACCGATCCGGCCATCCCGCCCATCCCGCCGCACGCCACGCTCGACCAGATGGAGAGCACGGCCGACGCCCTGATGAAGGGCGACCCGGAGGCGTGGTCGGTGCTGACGAAGGGGATCAAGTCCAAGGCCCAGGAGTTCCTCCCGCGCAAGCGCTGACCCGGCACGAGCCGACGAAGAACAGTGGGAGCCGGTCCCGTGAAGGGGCCGGCTCCCACCGTGTGCGTGTGGAGCAGGGCTACTCCGCCTCGGAGAGGGTCACGTCCACGCCGCCGACGAGGTCGGCGACCAGGTTGTAGAGCATCGCGGACACGGTCGACAGGGCGGTGATGAGCACGATGTTGAGCGCGCCCACCACACCCGTGTAGCCGAGCACGCGCCCGGGCGAGAACCAGGCGGCCGGGTTGAGGCCCAGCTCGTCCTCGGCTCCGTCGCCCTCCAGGAGCGCGTTGATCATGTTGGTCATCTCGTCGAAGACGCCCAGCATCGACAGCGTCACGTAGATCACGGTGATCGCGACGAACAGGACGATGAAGCACACCAGGGAGACGACGAAGCTGAACTTCATCACCGACCACGGTTCCACTCTGGAGACCGTCAGGTGCGCCTTGCGGCTGGACAGGGTCGCCTTCACGGCGCTGGTCCCCTGAGGGGACGCGTCCTTCGGGTCCGTCACTGGTGCCTCTCCCGCCTCCGTACGATCCGCCACCGACTCGTTCACCGAATCCCGCTCCGCCTCGCCCCGGCCCGGAGCCGTGACCGCCGCAGCGGAGCCCGCCGCGGTCTTCTCGGAGCCCGCGGGCTTCCCGATGCCCCCGGCCTCCGCGGAGTCCTCAACGGCCTCGACCTTGTCGCCGTCCTGGACCTCCCCGGCGGCCGCCGCCTTCTCGGCCTTGTCCGCCTCTTCGGCCCTGTCGGCCGCCTCCGCGGCACCGGCCTCGGGCTCCTCCGCGACCGCATCCTTCGTGGCGGTCTCCGTGGACTCCCCGGCCTCGTCGGCCGCCGACTCCTCGGACGTGTCCGCCACCGTGTCGGTGTCGGACTCCGTCGTGTCGACGGCGCCCGTCTCCGGCGCGGCCGTCTCCGGGGCGTCCGAGTCGGATTCGTTCGTGGTGGTGTTCCGCTGGTTCTCAGACATAGAAACGTTACCGCTGGACTTTCTTTGGGACCGGTGAATGGGGCAAGAGGTGTCCCGTGGGGCCGCGATGTGCCCCACGGGACGTACCACGCTTATCGCGCAGTCTAGGCCTCGGAGTTCTGCGCCTCGGCTGCCTCTTCGCCCGTGTCGGCCACCTCTGCCTCGACCTCGACCTCTTCCGCGGCCTCGGCGTTGCGCGCCACGGCCACGATCTTGTTGCCCTTGTCGAGGTTCATCAGGCGCACGCCCATCGTCGTGCGGCCCGACTGCTTGACCTCCTCGGCGCCGGTGCGGATGACTCCGCCGGCGGACGTGATCGCGAAGATCTCGTCCACCTCCGGGTCGACCATCAGCGCGCCGACCAGCTTGCCCCTGGCCTCCACCACCTTGGCCGTCAGGACGCCCTTGCCGCCCCGGTTCTGCACGGGGTACTGCTCGGACGGCGTGCGCTTGGCGTAGCCGTTCTCCGTCGCGACCAGGACGTCCGTGGACCCGTCGCCGGGGCGGATGACGTCCATGCTCAGGAGGTAGTCGCCCTCCAGGAAGCGCATGCCGATCACACCGCTGGTGGCCCGGCCCATCGGCCGCAGCGACTCGTCGGAGGCGGAGAAGCGGATCGCCTGGGCGTCGCTGGAGATCAACAGCAGGTCGTCGTCGGGGAAGACCAGGCGCGCGGCGATCAGCTCGTCGTCCTCGCGCAGGTTGATCGCGATGATGCCGGCCGCGCGGGCGGAGTCGAAGTCCTCCAGGCGCGACTTCTTCACCAGGCCCTCACGGGTGGCGAGGACCATGTACGGTGCGGCCTCGTAGTCGCGCAGCGCCATGATCTGCGCGATCTCCTCGCCCGGCTGGAACGGCAGCAGGTTGGCCACGTGCTGTCCGCGCGCGTCCCTGGCGGCCTCCGGCAGCTCGTAGGCCTTCGTCCGGTACACCCGGCCCTGGTTCGTGAAGCACAGGATCCAGTGGTGGGTGGTGGTGACGAAGAAGTGCTGGACGATGTCGTCCTGCTTGAGCTGGGCTCCGCGCACGCCCTTGCCGCCGCGCTTTTGCGCCCGGTAGTTGTCGATCCGGGTGCGCTTGGCGTAACCGCCGCGGGAGATCGTGACGACCACGTCCTCCTCGGCGATGAAGTCCTCCATGCGCATGTCACCCTCGAACGGGATGATGTGCGTGCGGCGCTCGTCGCCGTACTTGTCGACGATCTCGCCGAGCTCCGCGCGGATGATGGAGCGCTGGCGCACGTCCGAGGAGAGGATGTCGTTGTAGTCGGCGATCTGCGACATGAGCTCGTCGTACTCGGCGGTCAGCGCGTTGCGCTCCAGTGCCGCCAGCTTGCGCAACTGCATGTCGAGGATGGCGCGCGCCTGGATGTCGTCGATCTCCAGGAGCCCCATCAGACCCGTGCGCGCGTCGTCGGCGGAGGCGCTGGCCCGGATGAGGCTGATGACCTCGTCGATCCGGTCCATGGCCTTGAGCAGCGCGCGCAGGATGTGCGCCCGCTCCTCGGCCTTGCGCAGCAGGTACTGGGTGCGCCGGACGATGACCTCGACCTGGTGCTTGACCCAGTGCCGGATCATCTGGTCCAGGCGCAGGGTGCGCGGCACACCGTCCACCAGCGCGAGCATGTTCGCGCCGAAGGTGTCCTGGAGCTGCGTGTGCTTGTAGAGGTTGTTCAGCACGACCTTGGCCACGGCGTCGCGCTTGAGCACGATCACCAGGCGCTGGCCGGTGCGGCCGCTGCTCTCGTCACGGACGTCGGCGATGCCGGTGATCTTGCCGTCCTTGACCAGGTCGGCGATCTTCTCGGCGAGGTTGTCCGGGTTGACCTGGTAGGGCAGCTCGGTGACGACCAGGATCTGGCGTCCCCGGCTGTCCTCCTCCACCTCGACCACGGCGCGCATGGTGATCGAGCCGCGGCCGGTCCGGTAGGCCTCCTCGATCCCGCGCTTGCCCACGATGAGGCCGCGGGTCGGGAAGTCCGGGCCCTTGATCCGGGCCATGAGCTCGTCGAGGAGCTGCTCGTCCTCGGTCTCGGGGTTCTCCAGGTACCAGTAGACGCCCTCGGCGATCTCGCGCAGGTTGTGCGGCGGGATGTTCGTGGCCATCCCGACCGCGATGCCCGATGAGCCGTTGACCAGCAGGTTCGGGAACCGGGCCGGGAGCACGACGGGCTCGGAGGAGCGTCCGTCGTAGTTGGGCCGGAAGTCGACGGTCTCCTTGTCGATGTCCCGGAGCATCTCCATCGCCAGCGGCGCCAGCTTGCACTCGGTGTAGCGCATGGCGGCGGCGGGGTCGTTGCCCGGCGAACCGAAGTTGCCGTTGGGGTCGACCAGCGGCATCCGCATCGACCAGGACTGCGCCAGGCGCACCAGGGTGTCGTAGATGGCGCTGTCACCATGCGGGTGGTAGTTGCCCATCACGTCGCCGACGACGCGGGCGCACTTGAAGTACCCGCGGTCGGGGCGGTAGCCGCCGTCGTACATCGCGTACAGGACGCGCTGGTGGACGGGCTTGAGTCCGTCGCGGACGTCGGGGAGGGCACGGCCGACGATGACCGACATCGCGTAGTCGAGGTAGCTGCGCTGCATCTCGACCTGGATGTCGACGGGCTCGATCCGGTCGGTCACACGGGCCGGCGTCTCCGCTGCGGATTCCGTACCCTCAGGGACGTCCGGGTTGTTCGCATCCGTCACGGATGTCGATCCCTTCTCAGTAGTTCACTGCCCGGGGCCACCGGGCCTGCCTGCGGTACGGGACTAGATGTCCAGGAAACGAACGTCCTTGGCGTTGCGCTGGATGAAGGAGCGCCGCGACTCGACGTCCTCTCCCATGAGCACGCTGAACATGTCGTCGGCCTGGGCCGCGTCCTCCAGGGTCACCTGGAGCAGGACGCGGCGGTCGGGGTCCATCGTGGTGTCCCACAGCTCATTGGCGTTCATCTCGCCCAGACCCTTGAACCGCTGCACCATGTCGCGCGGGCGCGGGTCCCGCTTGCCGGCGGCGATACCGGCCTCGATCAGCCGGTCGCGCTCGGGGTCGGAGAAGGCGTAGTCGGCGTCGCTGCCCTTCTGGTCCCACTTGATCTTGTACAGCGGCGGGGCGGCCAGGAACACGTTCCCGGCCTCCACCAGCGGCTTCATGAAGCGGAACAGCAGCGTGAGCAGCAGGGTCCGGATGTGCTGGCCGTCGACGTCGGCGTCGGCCATGAGGATGACCTTGTGGTACCGCAGCTTGTCGGCGTCGAACTCCTCGTGGATACCGGTGCCCAGGGCGGTGATGATCGCCTGGACCTCGTTGTTCTTGAGGATGCGGTCGATGCGCGACTTCTCCACGTTCAGGATCTTGCCTCGGATGGGCAGGATGGCCTGGTTGTGAGGGTTGCGCCCGCCCTTGGCCGAGCCGCCCGCCGAGTCACCCTCGACGATGTAGACCTCGCACTCCTCCGGGTTGGTCGACTGGCAGTCGGACAACTTGCCGGGGAGGGAGGTGGACTCCAGGAGGGTCTTGCGCCGGGTGAGGTCGCGGGCCTGGCGCGCGGCGACGCGGGCTCGGGCGGCCTGGCTGGCCTTGGACACGATGTCCTTGGCCTCGCCCGGGTTGCGCTCGAACCAGTCGCGCAGGTGCTCGTTGGTGACCTTCTGGACGAAGGACTTGGCCTCGGTGTTGCCCAGCTTGGTCTTGGTCTGGCCCTCGAACTGGGGGTCGGCCAGCTTGACCGAGATGATCGCGGTCAGGCCCTCGCGGATGTCGTCACCGGTGAGGTTCTCCTCCTTCTCGCGCAGCAGCTTCTGGTCCCGCGCGTAGCGGTTGACCAGCGTGGTGAGCGCGGAGCGGAACCCCTCCTCGTGCGTGCCGCCCTCCGCCGTGTTGATGGTGTTGGCGAAGGTGTGCACCGACGAGGTGTACGACTGGTTCCACTGCATGGCGATCTCGGCCGAGATGCCGTCACCCTCCTCCTCGAACGAGATGATCGAGGCGTGGGCCGGCTCCTTCTTGGTGTTGATGTGCCGGACGTAGTCGGACAGACCCTCGTCGTAGTGGAAGGTGTTGACGGTCGGGCCGCCGTCGGTGTGGTCCGGCCGCTCGTCGCGGATGGTGATGGACAGCCCCTTGTTGAGGAAGGCCATCTCCTGCATCCGGCGCGCGAGGGTCTCGAAGGTGAAGACCGTGGTCTCGAAGATGGAGCCGTCGGGCCAGAAGGTGATCTGGGTACCGGTCTCCTCGGTCGCCTCGCCCTTGATGAGCGCGCCGGTGGGGGCGGTCATCTCGTAGCGCTGGCGCCAGGTGAATCCGTCCTTGCGGATCTCCACTTCCAGGGCCGTGGACAGGGCGTTGACGACGGAGACGCCGACACCGTGCAGACCGCCGGAGACCGCGTAGGACTTGCCGTCGAACTTGCCGCCCGCGTGCAGCGTGGTGAGGACGACCTCGACGGCCGGGCGCTTCTCCACGGGATGCAGGTCGATGGGGATACCGCGGCCGTTGTCGGCCACCCGCACCCCGCCGTCGGCCAACAGGGTCACCTCGATGGCGTCGGCGTAATCCGCCAGCGCCTCGTCGACCGAGTTGTCGACCACCTCGTAGACCAGGTGGTGCAGGCCCCGCTCTCCGGTGGAACCGATGTACATCCCGGGGCGCTTGCGTACTGCCTCAAGCCCTTCCAGGACCGTGATTGATCGAGCGTCGTAGGCCAAGTGGGAACACCCTCCTGCTGGGGACGCCTGCCGACCGCGGCCGCGCGGCAACGGTCAACCCGCGGACCGGTGACCAAGGGTGTCGACATACCGTCACACCTGGGGGACCACCACTCGCCACACGGGCCGTCCGCCCACCCTCTCCTGGGGGCGTGGTACCGGCTACAGGCGTCTGAAGAACCGTCCCCATGATACCCCGCACGGTGCGACAAAGTGGCATTGGCGGCCCTGTGCCGCCCCAGATCGAACGTTCAGGGCGGGAGTCGAGTCCCTACACGCGGGACGCCCTTTGAGCAAGTCCCGGCGCGGTTCAGTGGCGTTGAGCCCCCATGCCCGTCCCCGCAACCGGGTGGGACGAGGAGAACGGCGGGGGAGGGCCGCCCGCTCCGTCACCCACATACCCCCGCTCACCTGCGGAAACCACCGCCACAACCAGGACGGAAGCACACGGACGGGCATGATCGGTCGGTTAACGACGCCGGGAGCCGGGTCCCTTGACCTTGATCGCGATGACCGTCCCCTCGCCCAACTCCTCGTTGAGGCGGCGCATCAGATCACGCACCATCGCGCGCGCGTGGGCGGCCATCGTCGGCGAATCGGCTACGACGACGAGTTCTCCCTCCGAAAAGCTCTCCGGCCGGAGGTGCTCCGCGTTGAACGTGCCCACGATGTCGGCCCAGCGACCGAAGACCCCGCCGATGGCGACCTGCTCCTGCCATCCGTGGTCGATCAACCAGGTACGGACCGCGTCGCCGAACAGCTGGGGCTCGTTGCGTGACCGGAACCGGCCACGCCGCCGGGACCGCGGTGCGCCGCGGGGCACCGCGCCGCGCTCGCGGGCCTCGGCCTTGGCGCGCGCCAGGGCCTGCCGGGCGAGATCGGCGCCGGACGCGGCGGGAGCCGCGGGAGCCGCGGGAGCCGCGGGAGCCGCGGGAGCCGCCGGCACGTCGGCCGGGGAGGCGGAAGGCGGAGTGGAAGGTGCGGCCGGGGCCGGGCCCGGTCCGGGCGAGGCCGGACCCGGCCGTGCCGCGTCGGGGGAGGGGCCGGGCACTCCTCTGTCCACAGGTTGTGGACGGACCCGGCCGACACCGGAGGCGGGACCGGAACCGAAGGCTCCCTGACCCGGACGTGGATCCACAGGCTGTGGACGGGCCTCACTCACTCTCGACGCTCCCCTCGCGCACACCGAACCGCGCGCCGTCGAGTTCCTTGGGAATGTCGTCCGCGACCGCCGCGGTCACCAGCACCTGTTCCGCGTCACGGACCCGCTCGGCCAGCCGACGGCGCCGTTCGCTGTCCAGTTCGGCGAACACGTCGTCCAGGATCAGGACGGGATCGTCGCCGTCGGCCCGCAGCAGCTCGAAGGCGGCCAGCTTCAGCGACAGCGCGTAGGACCACGACTCTCCCTGGCTCGCGTACCCCTTCGCGGGCATGTCCGCGAGGCTCAGCAGCAGGTCGTCGCGGTGCGGCCCGACCAGGCTGATCCCGCGTTGGAGCTCGCGCTCCCGGGCCCCGGCCATGGCCGCGCGCAACTTGTCCACAAGCTGTGGACGGTCGGCGGGGAGCTCCTCGCCCTCCTCCGCCGCGGAGGAACGGTAGGCGGGAACGGCCGGCCCGCCCGAGTCGGTCAGCCCCGCGTAGGCCTGGGCGACCAGGGGGCGCAGTGCGGCGACCAGGTCCAAACGCGCCACGAGCAGTTCGGCCCCCGCGTGCGCCAGGTGGTCGTCCCACACCTCCCGGGTGCTCAGGTCCGGGTCCGCGCCACGTCTGAAGAACTGCGCGGAGGCCGACTTCAGCAGGGCGTTGCGCTGCTTGAGCACCCGGTCGTAGTCGGAGCGCACACCCGCCATGCGCGGAGCACGCGCCACGAGCAGGTCGTCGAGGAACCGGCGCCGCTCACCGGGGTCGCCCTTGACCAGGGCCAGGTCCTCGGGAGCGAACAGCACGGTGCGCAGCACGCCCAGCACCTCGCGGGGCCGGGAGACGGGCGACTGGTTGAGGCGGGCGCGGTTGGCGCGCCCGGGGTTGAGCTCCAGGTCCACGACCATCGAGCGATCGTCGCGCACCACCTTGGCCCGGACGATCGCCCGCGGCGCGCCCTGGCGGACCAGCGGGGTGTCCGAGGAGACCCGGTGGCTGCTGAGCGACGCGACGTAGCCGACGGCCTCGACGAGGTTGGTCTTGCCCTGGCCGTTGGCGCCGACGAAGACGCTCACGCCCGGCCCCAGCTCCACCAGAGCGGAGGTGTAGGACCGGAAGTCGGCCAGTTGCAGGTGGGAGACGTACATCCGGCCTTCCTCCAGGAGCGGTGGCTCGGTAACGGGCGTCGAAGGAGAGGGTGGAGAAGGGCTCGGGGGCGCGCGGCGCCCCCGGGCACGTTCGCTCCACGGCTCACTCGGCCGGGCACCTCGGCCCCCGCGGGGGCCGAGGACACCGAGGAAGCGGTGGCCAGGCCGTGTTCTTCTGCGGGCTTTCGGGTGAGCTCGCGGTCGTCAGGTCGTCTCTCGCCAGACGATGTGCGAAGTTCAGCCTGGTTGTGCCTTACGAGTACAGAGGCGCCGCGAGAGGCGCTCCTGGCGGCCGCGAGCCCGGAATGCCGCGAAGAACACGGCCTAGTCCCGGGAGGGCGTACGCGGGTCCGGGTCGGACTTGGTGACCGCGTGGCCGCCGAACTGGTTGCGCAGGGCGGCGACGACCTTCATCGCGGGGCTGTCGTCCTGCCGCGAGGCGAAGCGGGCGAACAGCGCGGCGGTGATCGCCGGGGCGGGTACGGCGTGGTCCACGGCGGCCTGGACGGTCCAGCGGCCCTCACCGGAGTCCTGCGCGTAGCCGCGCAGCTCGGAGAGGTCGGGGTCCTCCTCCAGTGCCCGGCTGAGCAGGTCGAGCAGCCAGGAGCGCACGACCGTGCCCTCGCGCCAGCTCTCGAAGGTGCCCGGGACGTCGTCCACGATGCCGGAGGCGGCCATGAGCTCGAAGCCCTCGGCGAAGGACTGCATCATGCCGTACTCGATGCCGTTGTGGACCATCTTCACGAAGTGCCCGGCACCGACCGCTCCGGCGTGGACGAAGCCGCCGCCCTCGTCGGGGGTCAGGGAGTCGAAGACCGGACGGGCGCGCTCGACGTCCGCCTTCTGGCCGCCGACCATGATGCCGTAGCCGTTCTGACGGCCCCAGACGCCGCCGCTGACGCCGACGTCGAGGTAGCCGATGCCCTTCTCGGCAAGGTCGTCGGCGCGCGTGCGGTCGTCCACGTAGTGGGAGTTGCCGCCCTCGATGACGAGGTCGCCCTCCTGGAGGAGGTCCCGCAGCTCGTTGATGGTGGTCACGGTGGGATCGCCCGAGGGGACCATGACCCAGACGACGCGGGGGGCCGCCAGCCGCGACACCAGGTCCTGGAGGGTGTCCACGTCGCGCTCCGGCGACATGACGTCGAAGCCGACGACGTCGTGGCCCTTCTCCCGAAGCCGGGCGGCCATGTTGCCGCCCATCTTGCCGAGCCCGATCATTCCGAGTTGCATGTCTTCGCTCCCCTTCGCCACCTGTGGACATGTGGACGCCGATCGGCCCGGAGGGTGTCCTCGGGCCGTCGGCGGCAGACGTCAGTCAATCGAACCCGTGCCGGATCAGCCGGACAGGCGCACCGGCATGATGAGGTAGCGGTACTGGGCGGGCGCCCCTTCCTCGGCCGGCTTGCCCGTGAGGATCGCGGGCTTGGTCGAGGTGGTGAAGTGCAGGCGGGCGAGGTCGGTGCCGACTGCGCCGAGTCCGTCCAGGAGGAACCCGGAGTTGAACGCGATCTGGATGTCCTCGCCGTCCAGGTCGGCCTCCAGGACCTCGACCGCCTGGGCGTCCTCGCCGGTCCCGGCCTCCAGGACCAGGCGGCCCTGGGAGAAGGCCAGCCGCAGCGGCGTGTTGCGCTCGGCGACCAACGACACGCGCTTGACCGCCTCGACGAACTCGGTGCGGCTCACCTCGGCGACGGTGTTGAAGCTGTCGGGCAGCAGAGCCCGGTACTTGGGGAACTCCCCGTCCAGCAGGCGCGAGGTGGTGCGGCGGCCGCCGCCCTCGAAGCCGATCATGCCCTCGCCGCCGTCGCCGCTGGAGAGCGCGACGGAGACCTCGGCGCCCGAGGTGAGGGACTTGGCGGTGTCGTGGAGCGTCTTGGCCGGGACCAGGGCGACCGCGGACAGCTCGGGGTTCTCCGGCTTCCAGGTCAGCTCGCGCACGGCCAGGCGGTAGCGGTCGGTGGAGGCGAGGGTGATGGTCTCGCCCTCGATCTCGACCCGGACGCCGGTCAGCATCGGCAGGGTGTCGTCCCGGCCGGCGGCCACGGCCACCTGGCTGACCGCGGCGGCGAAGGCGTCGCTGCCGACGGTCCCGCTCACACCGGGCATCTCCGGGAGCGTGGGGTAGTCCTCGACCGGCATGGTCGTGAGCGTGAACTTGGCGCTGCCGCAGCTGACGACGACCTTGGGGCCGTCGGTGGCGACCTCGACCACCTGGGGTGGGAGGTTGCGGGTGATCTCCGCCAGCAGCTTGCCGGGGACCAGGACCTGGCCCGGCTCCTCGACCTCGACGTCGACCGCGGCCTGCGTGGAGACCTCGTAGTCGAAACCGGCCAGGCGGACCTGCTGCCTGCCGTCGAACTCTCCTGCGTCGAGCAGGACGCCGACGAGCACCGGGACCGAGGGGCGCGTCGGGAGTGTGCGCGCGGTCCAGGCGACTGCGTCGGCCAGTACGTCGCGTTCGACCCGGAACTTCACTTTCCGACTCACTTTCCGCACGACCGGCGGACCGGTCGCAGCCTCAACGTTGCAGCTCGTGGTGGTGTCTGAAGGGGTGGTCCGAGGTCTCCGGAGTCGGTGGGCCGGCGTCGTCCACAGGGTGTGTGCGACGCCGTTCGGTGCCACCGGGGAGGGCCCTCGGAGCCCGTTGGGGTCACCGCTCCGATCGGGCGGCGCAGGACAGGGGCGAGACCTCACGTTACCCGGATTCCTCCGCTGCCGCTGACATCTCGGGAGGCGGTCGCCGTCGCTGCCGACTCATCGCTTTGTCCACAGTTTTTCCGCGGAGCGGTTGAGAAGCCACATCTGGGTTAATGAAGGTGCGTCGTAGTAGTAGGGGCTGTGGATAATGTGGATAACCATCGTTTGACCAGGTCAACACCGGAATTTTTATCCACAGTGCTTGTGGACGACCCTGTGCGTAACTCGGGGTGCCTGTGGACGGCGCGAGGGCCCCACAGCTTGTCCACACTCCGTCCACAGCTGCGTCCACAGGTTTTCCCCAGGTTCTCCACAGGCGCACCGGGTCGAGCGCTGCGTCCGCTCATCGATCCGTCCACAGAACGGACCGGGTTACCCACAACTTCCGAGCCGTTGTCCACAGGTTGTCCACATGGTTTTCCACAGAATCCGGGCCCTTCCTGTGGATAACTCGGCCAAGAAACCTGGAAACTTTTTTCGGCGCCGCCGCGCAGAGCACGCGAACCGGGGCAAAGGGTCTGTGCACAGCTTTGTCCACAGGTCCGTGTTCGAGGTGTGTACGAAGCCGCAGGTGAGGGCGGTGGCCGCGGGGCGGCGCCTGGATGTGGGCAGGGCAACAGAGGGCCCCGTGCGGGCCGCTCGGCGGCGAACAGGGAGGTCGGCGCAGGGCCCGCGGAGCCGGGCGCGGCCCCGGAGAGGCCTGTACCGGAACCGCCGCGTCCACACCGGTTGTCCCCAGAACCTGTGGATAACTCTCCGGACACGACTCGGGGCGGTCCACAGCGTGTGAACCGCCCCGTTCCAGCACACCCGCCCCTTAGGGCGTGTATGACGGACACTCACCCTGCTGCGCGACGCCCCAGCGGCACCCTCACTGCGTTCTCATCAGTCAACAGCCACACCAGGATGCTTCCTTCTTCGGCCTTGCGAGGCCACCACTGGAACACCGCTCGCGACGGGCAGCATCCGTCATACACGCCCTAAGGCTGGTCCTTGATGCGACTGGTGAGTTCGTGGACCTGGTTGTAGATGGACCGGCGTTCGGCCATCAGGGCACGCACCTTGCGGTCGGCGTGCATCACGGTCGTGTGGTCCCGGCCGCCGAACTGCTGCCCGATCTTGGGCAGGGAGAGGTCGGTGAGCTCCCGGCACAGGTACATGGCGATCTGCCGCGCGGTCACCAGCACGCGAGACCGCGAGGTCCCGCAGAGGTCCTCCACGCTCAGGCCGAAGTAGGCGGCCGTCTGGGACATGATCGAGCCGGCGGTGATCTCGGGGACCTCCGTGCTCGGGACCAGGTCGCGCAGGACCTGCCCGGTCAGGTCCAGGTCCACCGACTGGCGGTTGAGGCTGGCGAACGCGGTGACGCGGATCAGCGCCCCCTCCAGCTCGCGGATGTTGGTGGAGATCTTGCTGGCGATGAACTCCAGGACCTCCGGCGGCGCCGCCAGGCCCTCCTGCGCGGCCTTCTTGCGCAGGATCGCGATCCGGGTCTCCAACTCGGGCGGCTGGACGTCGGTCAGCAGGCCCCACTCGAACCGGCTGCGCATCCGGTCCTCCAGCGTCGTCAGCTGCTTGGGCGGCCGGTCGCTGGAGATGACGATCTGCTTGTCGGAGTTGTGGAGCGTGTTGAACGTGTGGAAGAACTCCTCCTGCGTCTGCTCCTTGTTCTCCAGGAACTGGATGTCGTCCACCAGGAGCACGTCGATGTCCCGGTACCTGCGGCGGAAGCCGTCCGCCTTGCCGTCCCGGATCGAGTTGATGAACTCGTTGGTGAACTCCTCGGAGCTGACGTAGCGCACCCGCGAACCCTCGTAGAGCCGGTGCGTGTAGTGCCCGATGGCGTGCAGGAGGTGGGTCTTGCCCAGCCCGGAGCCGCCGTGGATGAACAGCGGGTTGTAGGCCTTGGCCGGCGCCTCGGCGGCCGCGACCGACGCCGCGTGGGCGAAGCGGTTGCTGGAGCCGATGACGAAGGTGTCGAACGTGTACTTGGGATTGAGCCGCGCGTGCTCGCCGGGCGGGATCTCGGGAGAACGGCCCGGGGGAGTGGGAGGCGGCTCGGGGCTCTCGGTCCTGGACGGACCGTCGCCGCGGCGGGCCTCCTCGGGGGGCCCGGGCGACGGCGCGGGGGCGGGCGCGGGCTCCTCCGTGTGGCGCTCCTCTGCCGTGGGCGCGGGCTCGCGCCGCGGGGTCTCCCACCGGTTGGGCCGGTCCCAGTCGGGCCCGCCCCAGCTCTCCTGCTGCCATCCGTTGTGCGGCCGGTCCCAGCCCTGGGGCTCGGGCGCGGCGGGGTGGGCCGTGGGGCCGGCGGGCGCCCACAGGCCGGGCGACGACGGCTCCTCGTGCGCGGACGGGTGCTGCTCCGCGGTGCGGGAGGCGTCCTCACCGGTGTGCCCGGTGTTCGGTCCCAGCAGGTCGCTGCCGTCGCGCTCGGTCGGCGCGGCGGTGTGCGCCGGCGGGCGGGGCGCGGCGGACTGGGGGCCCTGATCGGAGTATCCGGCCGGGGCCTGCGGGCGCGCCGGAGGGAAGTGGTGCGGGCCGTGGTCCCCGATCGGCTGTCCGTGCCTCTGTTCCTGGGGCGCCTGCTCCTGGCGGGCCTGTCCCTGGTGGGCCTGCTCCTGGGGCGCGGGCCGCTGAGGAGCCGGACGGTAGGGCTCGGGCTCCGGACGGGCGTGCTGCCCCTGGGACGCGGGGGGATCGTAGGCGCGCGTGTGGGAGTGGTCGTCGGGGGCCCCGAAGGGGGCCGACGGCGCGACGGGGGTGGGGGGAGGCGTCTGCACTGCGGTGGGGTCGACGGTCACCGCGACACGGATGTCCCGGCCCAGGTGGGCGGACAGGGCCCGGCTGATCGCAGGGTAGAGGCGGGTCTCCAGCACCTTCTTGGTGAACTCGTTGGGCGCCGCGATCAGTGCGGTGTCCTCGATCAGGCCCAGCGGACGGGTCTGCGGAAGCCAGGCGCGCTGGTGCGCGGGCAGGGCGTCGTTGTCGATCCCGTCCAGCACACTGGACCAGACCATTGCGAGGTTGACCTGTGCGTCAGCCAAGGTGACCTGCCACGGTTGTCGTCCCTTCGGTGCGGGTCTGTTCGGAGCGGGCGGAGGGGACCTGTGTCGTCGCGCATGGGGGTGAGCTCTCCATTGTCCTCTCTCCCCAGGGGTGTTGGGGCAGTGAGGCTGTGCACAGGCGGGGTTCCAGGGTCCCACGGGCCTGTGGATAACCTGGCCGAACCGAGGCCGTATCCACAGATCCGGGCTGTTGTCCACAAGTTGTGCACAGGTTTATCCACAGGATGTCAGACCTCGTCGGGTGGTGCAGGGTTATCCACAAATCCCTGTTCATGGCCTGTGTAGGGCGATGACGAGGGCGGCGGCCCGGCCGCTGGCGACAAGTTATCCACAGGTTGTGGTTATCCACAGGCCACAGCACCTGCCGAGCTGTGGAAAACTGCTCCCCGCCAGGCGCGGGGGCGCCTCCGCGGTGGGGGCGCCGGGGCACGTGACGTGGGCCGATTTGACCACGCTCGCGTCTCGTCGTATCTTCTTTATGCTTATGCCGATGATCTGCCCTCGCCCATGTCCGCATGACGGCGCGGCCACGGCACATGCACTCTGAGGCCCCGCTTATCCTGGGGGTCTGTCGTAGTACTTTCCTGACACGCCCCTGGAGCCTGTAGTGAGCAAGCGTACGTACCAGCCGAACAACCGGCGTCGCGCGAAGGTCCACGGCTTCCGGCTGCGCATGCGTACGCGCGCCGGTCGCGCCATCATCGCCTCGCGTCGTCGTAAGGGGCGCGCGGCGCTGACCGTGAGCCACTAGGCCACGCCCAGCACCAAGACCTCAGGGACCGGTCCGGCCTTCTCGCCGGCCGGTCCCTTTTTTCATGGGATACGTGGGATCCGACGCGGGAGGGAGCGCCGATGCTGTCGTCGAGGAACCGGATGCGCCGCGGCTCCGAGTTCTCTTCCGTGATGCGCTCGGGCCGCCGCGCTTCCCGCGACGCCATCGGCCTGGTCTACCTCGCGCCTCCCGCGGACGCGGTGGAGGCGGACCCGCCCCGCGTGGGCTTCGTCGTCGGCAAGTCCGTCGGCATCGCCGTGGTGCGCAAGAGGGTCCAGCGCCGACTGCGGCACGTGATGCGGTCTAAGGTCGCCGAGCTGCCTGACGGTAGCCTGCTGGTAGTACGTGCCAAGCCCTCGGCCGCCACAGCGCGGCAGACCGAGCTGGCCGCGCAACTCGACAGCGCGCTCGCCGCGGCCACCCGGCCCCGGCGCGGCCGTGACGGTCGGCGCGGCCGCGACGCCCGTCGAAGCCGGGGCACCGGTGCGTCGAGAGGCGAGACAGTGGTGGACCGCCGTCCTGACGGGGACGGGGAACGGTAGGCGAGCCGATGACCGAGACCAGACCGACGGCGTTCGCGCGGGTGCTGATCCTGCCCATCCGGGGCTACCAACGCTTCATCAGTCCGCTCTTCCCCCCGGTCTGTCGTTTCTACCCTTCGTGCAGCGCGTACGCCGTCGAGGCGCTGCGTGTGCACGGAGCCGCACGCGGGCTGTGGCTGGGAATCCGCCGCATCGCCCGCTGCCACCCCTTCCATCCCGGGGGACTCGATCCGGTACCGCCGCCCAAGGGGCGCCAGGGCCGGGAGCCCGAGGAGTCGGCGGGCGGTACCGGCCACACCGGCACCGCTCCCGGGGACCAGTAGCCGAACCGAATCACATAGGAGTTGGCCGGTGCTCGACTGGCTTTACAACATCGTCGGCCACGTGTTGGCCTGGATCCACACGGGCCTGTCCCTGACCGGCCTGGACCCCGACAGCGGATGGGCGTGGGGCCTGTCCATCGTGCTGCTCACCGTACTCATGCGACTCCTCATGGTTCCGCTGTTCGTCAAGCAGATGAACACGCAGCGGAAGATGCAGGACGTCCAACCGAAGATCGCCAAGCTTCGGGAGCGCTACAAGCACGACAAGCAGCGCTTGCAGCAGGAGTCCATGAAGATCTACCAGGAGAGCGGCACCAACCCGATCATGGGTTGTCTTCCGCTCCTCCTGCAGATGCCGGTCTTCTTCGCGCTGTTCAGCGTGCTGCGGAGCGTCGCCGAGGGCAACGCCCAGTACGGCTTCGACCAGCAGCTGGCCGACAGCGCGCGTCAGGCGCTGATCTTCGAGGCGCCGATCGCGGCCCAGTTCAACAGCTCCAACGAAGAGCTGCTCGCCCTGGGGTCCACCGACCCGATCATGGCGAAGGTCCTCATCGCGATCGCCTGCGTGATCATGGGCTTCACCACGTTCCTCACCATGCGGCAGAGCATCAAGCGCAGCACCGCGCAGATGCCCGACAACCCCATGATGCAGACGCAGAAGATCATGATGTACCTGGCGCCGGCCTTCGGACTCTTCGGTCTGGCCATGCCCGTCGGTGTGCTCGTCTACTGGGTCACGTCCAACGTGTGGACCATGGTGCAGCAGCACTACCTCTACCGGAACCAGCCCGTTCCGGGCGCCGATACCGCGGACGCCAAGAGCGGCGGCGGCAAGGCTTCGTTCAACGGTTCGGCCAAGGGCATGCTCGGCCGAAAGAAGGGCGCCGAATCCGCGCCTGAGCCGAAGGAAGAGCCTAAGATCGAGCGTAAGCAGCCCAAGAAGCAGCCGCGGTCCAAGCGTGGCGGGGACGGGTCCAACTAGGGTCGGTATCCGCTCGGGGCTGCCGAGTGCGCAGGCGACAAGGCCCCTGAGGCGTACGACGGCCAGGGCGTGAGTGGACTAGAGGAGATTCGCTGTGGGACGGGAAGAGAGCGGTGGAGTAGCGGTGGCTGACGCGCCTGAGGCCGAGTTCGACGTCGAGGCCCTGGAGAACGAGGGCGACATCGCCGCGGACTACATCGAGGGACTCCTCGACATCGCGGACTTCGACGGTGACATCGACATGGACGTGGAGGGCGACCGTGCGCTCGTGTCGGTCGTCGGAGCCACTCTGGACGAGCTCATCGGCGAGAACGGTGAGGTTCTGGAGGCCCTCCAGGAGCTGACCCGTCTGGCCGTCCACCGGGCGACCGGTGAGCGCAGCCGTCTGATGCTCGACATCGGAGGCTTCCGCGAGGGCCGCCGCAAGGTGCTCTTCCAGATCGGCTCGGAGGCGGCGGCGAGGGTCAAGGAGTCCGGTGAGATCGAACCCCTGGAGCCCATGACCCCGTTCGAGCGCAAGGTCGTCCACGACGCGGTCGCGGCGGCCGGCCTGCGGAGCGAGTCCGAGGGCGAGGAGCCCAACCGCTACGTGGTCGTGCACCCCGCCGACTAGGCGAGGCCGCGGCGGAGGTTGCCGGCCGCGGGCAGTACGCACTCCGGGAGGGGTGGCGATGTTTCACGTGAAACATCGCCACCCCTCCCGTCGTTGTCGGGCCCTCTCTCCGTCCGGTCGCGCTGGTCCCCGCGTCCGGCGCCGCGTCCGGCGCCGCGCCCGGCGCAGAGCCGCGCCCCGTCCCCGCGCCCAGGGGTCGGGGCGCGGGGACGGGGCCAGGGTCGTCGGCGCCAGGGCCGCGCGAGTCGACAAAGCTCTCCACGAAGTCGACATGGCGCCGCGCGAAGTCGACATGGTGCCCCGGGAGGCCGACAAAGCTCTCCGGGGAGTCGACATGTCCGCGGGGCGGTCTCCTGAGGGGGTCGAGCGGACTCTTCGTTTCCATGGGCACGTCGTCGGTGTGCTCCGATGTTTCACGTGAAACGTTGGTGACACCCGCGCATAGGATCATGGGGGCGCGTATCGTGCTCTGGCGATCGAAGCATGGAAGTGACGATGGACGAGTTCCGACAGGTGGTGACTGATGTCCTCGGGCTCTGAGGAGACCGCTCCGACCGCTCCGACCGTGCAGGCGGAGACGGTGTTCGGGGACTCGCTGCCGAAGGCGCGGCGCTTCGCCGAACTCCTCGCGGACGACGGTGTCCGGCGCGGCCTCATCGGCCCGCGCGAGGTTCCGAGGCTGTGGGAGCGGCACCTCATCAACTGCGCCGTGGTGGAGGAGCTGATCCCCGAGGGCGCGAGCGTGGTCGACGTCGGCTCCGGCGCCGGACTGCCCGGCCTGGTGCTCGGCCTCCTTCGTCCCGACATCAGGATGGTGCTCCTGGAACCGCTCCTGAGGCGGACGGTCTTCCTCAACGAGGCGGTCGAGCTGTTGGACCTGC
This sequence comes from Nocardiopsis sp. Huas11, assembly GCF_003634495.1. Lineage (GTDB taxonomy): Bacteria > Actinomycetota > Actinomycetes > Streptosporangiales > Streptosporangiaceae > Nocardiopsis. The sequence continues at coordinate 2,501,986 of NZ_RBKY01000001.1, forward strand.
CGAACGTGGAGGTGCGCCGGGGGAGGGCCGAGGAGGTGCGCGGCGAGCTGATCGCGGACTTCGTGACCGCCCGCGCGGTCGCTCCGCTGCCCCGGTTGGCGGGGTGGGCGCTACCGCTCCTGCGCAAGGACGGCAGTCTCCTCGCGCTCAAGGGGGAGCAGGCCGAGGCCGAACTGGCGGCGGCCGAGAAAGAAGTGTCGAAACTGCGCCCTAGCGTCTGCGATGTCATCCGGGTCGGCCACGGTAAGGTCGAACCCGCTACCACGGTCGTCCGCGTCACGGTGACATCCGAGGGTGGTCCGCCGCCGCGGGGCGGAAAAAAGAAGCGCGGACGGAAGAGGTGAACTCATTCGTGTCCCAGAATCCAGCTGATGTTTCACGTGAAACATCCTCCTATGGCGACCTGCTCGATGTTTCACGTGAAACAGGCGGCGTCCCCGACACTCCTCTCGCACGCGCGGCCCAGGCGGCGATGTCGGTCCGCGGCAGCGAGGAACCCTGGCCCCGGCCGGCGTCCTGCCGGGTGATCAGTGTCGCGAACCAGAAGGGCGGAGTCGGCAAGACCACGACGACCGTCAACATCGCGGCCGCGCTGGCCATGCACGGCCAGCGCGTCCTCGTCGTCGACCTCGACCCCCAGGGCAACGCCTCCACCGCACTCGGCATGGAGCGCGGCACCCAGACCCGTTCGATCTACCACTGCCTGGTCGAGGACGAGGACATCCGCAACCTCGCCCAGCCGGTGCCGAACATCCCGAACCTGTGGTGCGCTCCCGCCACCATCGACCTCGCCGGCGCGGAGATCGAACTGGTCTCCCTCGTCGCGCGCGAGTCCCGTCTCAAGCGGGCCTTCTCCGCCTACGACACCTCCGAACTCGACTACATCCTCATCGACTGCCCTCCCTCGCTCGGCCTGCTCACGGTCAACGCGATGGTGGCGTGCGACGAGGTCATGGTCCCGATCCAGTGCGAGTACTACGCGCTGGAGGGGCTGGGCCAGCTGCTGCACAACGTCAAGCTCGTCCAGTCCCACCTCAATCCCGGGCTGGCGGTCAGCACCATCCTGCTGACGATGTACGACGGCCGGACCCGGCTCTCGCAGCAGGTGGCCGACGAGGTCCGCTCCCACTTCGGGGAGCTCGTCCTGCAGACGCTCGTTCCGCGGAGCGTGCGCGTGTCCGAGGCGCCCAGCTTCGGGGAGTCGGTGATGACCTACGACCCCGCGTCGACGGGGGCGGTGGCCTATCTCGAGGCCGCTCGGGAGATGGCGTTCCGGGCGGAGACGGTCGGCGGCTGACGCAGGTCCGGTGATCCCGGACGGAAGTTCTTTCGAGGAGTGTGGAAGGAGTTGCCGGTGAGCCAGCAACGGCGCGCACTGGGCAGGGGGTTGGGGACACTCATCCCGCAGGGCCCGAGTGAGAAGGCGCCCGAACCGGAGGCGGTCGAGGATTCGGCTCCTCCCGCCCCCGCCGGTCTGCCGGACGGGACGTACCTGGAGGAGGTGGCGGTCGACGCGATCACGCGCAACCCCCGCCAGCCCCGCCACCACTTCGACGACCAGGCGCTGGAGGAGCTGCGCGACTCCATCACCGAGGTCGGGCTGCTCCAGCCGGTGGTGGTCCGCAAGGTCGAGGACGGCGACGAGCCGCGGTACGAGCTCATCATGGGGGAGCGGCGCTGGCGCGCCAGCAGGGACGCCGGCCTGGAGCGGATCCCGGCGATCGTCCGCAGCACGAGCGACGACGCCCTGCTCCTGGACGCCCTCCTGGAGAACCTGCACCGACAGGAGCTCAACCCCCTGGAGGAGGCGGCCGCCTACCAGCAGCTGCTGGACGACTTCGGGGCGACCCACGACGTCCTCGCGCAGCGGGTCGGCCGCTCGCGGCCGCACATCACCAACACCCTGCGTCTGCTCAACCTGCCGCCGAAGGTGCAGTCGCGGGTGGCGGCGAAGGTGCTGAGCGCGGGGCACGCGCGGGCGCTGCTGAGGGTCGAGGACCCCGAGCTCCAGGACCGCCTGGCCGCGCGCGTGGTGCAGGAGGGCCTGTCCGTCCGGTCGCTGGAGGAGGTCATCTCCCTCAGGGAGGAGCCCGAGCCCGATCGTCAGCCGCGTGCGGCCAAGGCGGGCCGGGTGCCCAACCCGCCGCAGATCGAGGAGTGGGCGACGCGTTTCGCCGACCGCCTGGACACCACCGTGAAGGTGGACATGGGCAAGAAGAAGGGCAAGATCGTCGTGGAGTTCGCGACGCCGGAGGACCTCGAGCGGATCATCGCCCAGATCGGTTGAGCGCCTTGTCGACACGTCCACCTGTGGACTGATCGACGGCCGGCCGTCCGCCATCGGCCGGCATCGGCCGTCCGCGGGTCGCCGCCGAGGGCGCGCCGATCCGGCACCAGGGGCGATGTTTCACGTGAAACATCGCCCCTGTGGTGGCCGTCGGCGGGTCGGGAGAGGTCGACCCGACCGGGTGGAGGCGTGGCATGGGAAAGGCCCCCAGAAGTGGTTCTGGGGGCCTTTCGTGCGCTGTGGCGGTCCTCGTTACAGGAACTCGGCCAGGTCCTTCTCCAGGACGCGCTTGGGCTTGGCGCCGATGATCTGCTTGACGACCTCGCCACCCTTGTAGACGTTCATCGTCGGCAGCGACATGACGTTGTAGTCGCGCGGGGTGTTCGGGTTCTCGTCGGTGTTCAGCTTGACGATCTCGATCTTGTCGCCGTACTCCTCCGCCAGCTTGTCCAGGACCGGAGCCATCTGCTTGCAGGGGCCGCACCAGTCGGCCCAGAAGTCGACGAGGACCGGCTTGTCGCTGGCCAGGACGTCATCCTTGAAGGTGGCGTCGGTGACGTGCTTGACGGTGGACATTGTTCTCCTTGATTCGGCGAGACCGGTGAGGTGAAGGTTCGGAGGGCGCCCCGCGTCGTGGCCGACCGCCGCCGTGCGGCGCGGTACGACAGGGCGCGGTGAGCGTACCGGGCGTTCTAGTTGCCCATGTCGGCGAGGTAGCGCTCGGCGTCCAGCGCGGCGGAGCAACCGGTGCCGGCGGCGGTGATCGCCTGGCGGTACTGGTGGTCGACGACGTCGCCCGCCGCGAACACGCCCGCGCGGTTGGTGCGGGTGGAGGGGGCGTCGACGCGGACGTAGCCCTCGTCGTCCAGCTCGATCTGCTTGTTGAACAGCTCGACGCGCGGGTCGTGGCCGATCGCGACGAACAGGCCGGTGACGTCCAGCGTGCTCGTCTCGTTGGTCTTGTTGTCGAACACCTTGAGGCCGGTGACGCGCTCCGTGCCGAGCACCTCCTTGACCTCGGTGTTCCACAGGAACGAGATCTTGTCGTTGGCCAGCGCGCGCTCGGCCATGATGCGGCTGGCGCGGAGCTCGTCCCGACGGTGGATGACGGTGACCGACTTGGCGAAGCGGGTGAGGAAGAGGGCCTCCTCCATGGCGGTGTCGCCGCCGCCCGCGACCGCGATGTCCTGGTCGCGGAAGAAGAAGCCGTCGCACGTGGCGCACCAGGAGGTGCCGCGGCCGGACAGTTCCTTCTCGCCGGGGACGCCGAGTTCGCGGTAGCCCGATCCGGTGGCCAGGATGACCGTGTGCGCGAGGAAGGTCTCACCGCCGGCCGTGACCTCCTTCACGGGCTTGGTGAGGTCGACCTCGGTGACGTCCTCCGGGACGAGTTCGGCGCCGAAGCGCTCGGCCTGCTTGCGCAGGTTGTCCATGAGGTCCGGTCCCATGATGCCGTCGGGAAAGCCGGGGAAGTTCTCGACATCGGTCGTGTTCATGAGCGCACCACCGGCGGTGATGGAGCCCTCGAACACCAGGGGCCGCAGCTCGGCACGCGCGGCGTAGACGGCCGCGGTGTATCCGGCCGGCCCGGATCCGATGATGATGACATTGCGGACGTCACTCACGCTCGTTGGCCCTTCGCACAGTCGGTCTCCTGGTCACCAGGTGTGACCTCGGGGGAAATCTGGTTAGCACAACCGATGGTAGGCGCACCGCATTCCCTTTCCGACATCCGCCCAGCGTACGGGGGCGGGGTATGCCAGGGCTCCGCGCCTCAGATCCGGGAGCGCCCGCGGTTCAGCGCCGACCGGACCGCGAGCGCGACCGCGCCGCAGACCAGGCCCCAGACGGCGTTGGTCGCGAGGACCGAGACGAGACCGAAGGGGTTGGTGACGGGCCCCTGCAGCTCACCGGTGAGGAACGGTGAGAGGACGGCGCTGAGCACGATCGCGAACACCCCGTAGGTGAGCCCCGTGTACACCAGTGTGAGCAGCGGGCGCGGGGCGCGGGCGACGACGACCGCCACGATCCAGGCCAGGCTGACGGCGGCGGTGACGGTCAGCTGGAGCCAGGGGGACCAGCCGAGGGACTCGGTCACACCGGTGATGCTGAGCAGCGGGCGCACGAGGGCGAGCGCGCCGAGCCCCAGCACCAGGGACCACGGGATGTTCGCGAACGGGCCCTGGTCCGGGCCGCCGGCGGTGTTCGGGGTGGGGCGGGACGGGTTCATGGTGGACCTCGCGGAGTTCGGAGTTCGGAGTTCGGAGCTCGCGGTGCGGCGGGCGCACCGGAAGCGGACACCCTCGACGCTAGGCAGGGGGACCCCCGCGCGTCGTCCGCCGCCGCTCCCGCGCCCCTACGCGTCTCGACGTACCCGGGGGCCGGCCGGCGGCGTCGCGACGCGGGACCGGGGGACACCGCCCCGCGGCTCCGCGGTCCATAGAATCGCCGCATGCCAAGCCAGTCCGCACGCCAGGACGTCGTCGTCGACGCCCTGTTCGGGTTCGCCGTCTTCGCCGTGGTGGCCATCGCCGTGGGAGCCGACGTCAGTGACAGGGGCGACATCCACCTCGGGTACGCGCTCGCCGCGGTCCTGGGCGCGCTCATGCTGGTCCGTCGCCGTTGGCCGGTCATGGTCCTGCTCGCCACGTCCGTGCTGATCGTCGCCAACTACGTCATCGACCTGCCGACCATCGGCCTGGCGGTTCCCGCCGCGGCCGCCCTGTACTCCGCGGCCGAGCGGGGCCGCTCGTACTGGGCGGTGGGAACGGCCGCGGCCCTGGTCCTGGTCTCCACCGGCGGGCGGCTGGGGGAGGGCCAGGACCCCGCCTACCTCCTGGGCTACGAGCTGGCCTCCACAGTGGCGATCATGGGCGCGGCCATCGCCCTGGGCAACGTTCAGTGGCAGCGCGCCCGCGCCGAGCGGCAGCGGGCCCGGATCGCGCTCTTGGACGGGCAGGCGCGTGAGGCGGAGGCCGCGGAGCTGATGGCGCTGGAACGGACCAGGATCGCCCGCGACCTGCACGACGCGGTCGGCCACCACCTGTCGGTCGTGGCGCTGCACGCGGCGGTCGCCGCCGAGGCGCTCGAGGACGAGCCCGCCGACGTCCCGGTGGCCCGGACCGAGCTCGGGCACGTCACGCAGGCCTCACGGGCCGGTCTGAGCGAGCTGCGGGCCACCGTGCGGGCCCTGCGGGACGCCGACCCGGGGGAGGAGCGCGTGGCTTCCCTGGCGCACCTGGAGGAGCTCGTCGACTCGGTCCGCGCGGCCGGCGTGGACGTGCGCGTCGAGGGCGCGCCGGCTCCGGGCGACCTGTCCGGGATGGTGGACGCCACCGCCTACCGGATCGTGCAGGAGGCACTGACCAACACGCTGCGCCACGCGCGCGCCGGGCGGGCGGAGGTGGTGTTCCAGCGGGGCGAGGGGGAACTGGAGGTGACGGTGACCGACGACGGCGCGGCCGTGGCGGTGACGGAGCAATCGAGTGGAAGCGGGCTCGCGGGTATGAGGGAACGGGTGCGACTGGTGGGCGGAACGGTGGAGGCGGGGCCGCGGTCCGAGGGCGGGTTCGGCGTGCGGGCCTTCCTGCCGACGGGGGGCGGCCGATGATCGGGGTCCTGCTGGTCGACGACCAGCCCCTGGTCCGCACGGGCGTGCGGTCGCTGCTGGAGCGCGACGGCGACATCGAGGTGGTGGGCGAGTCCGAGGAGGGACGTACGGCGCTCGCCGACATGGACCGCTTGCGACCGGACGTGGTGCTCCTGGACCTGCAGATGCCGGTGATGGACGGACTGGCGGTGCTGAGGGAACGGCGTCGACGGGTCGACACGTCGCCAGGTCGACACGCCGACACCAGGATCGTCGTCCTGACCACCTTCGGGGAGGACGACAACGTGTTCACCGCGCTGCGGCTGGGAGCGTCGGGGTTCGTCCTCAAGGACGCGGCCCCGCGCGAACTGCGCGAGGCGGTGCGCACGGTGGCGGCCGGCGAGGCGCTGCTGTCGCCCGGCGTGACCCGGAGGGTCATCGAACGCCTCGCGGACACCTCGGTCGCACCGGAGGCCGCGGCGCGGCTGGACGTGCTCACCGACCGCGAGCGCGACGTCCTGGCCCTGGTCGGCCGCGGCATGTCCAACCAGGAGATCGGTGCGGACCTGCACCTGAGCCCGGCGACCGCGCGCACCCACGTGGGGCGCCTGCTGGCCAAGCTCGGGGCCCGCGACCGCGTCGGCCTCGTGGTGATCGCCTACGAGACGGGGCTGGTCCGCCCGGGGGCGCAGAACTGAGCCGGGGCGGACCCGGGCGGGTCCGCCCCGGCTCAGGGCGTGTCGACATGCCGGTAGAGGGACATGTTCACCCGCCGACAGGTCCACAGGTCCACAGGTCGACGGATCGACGGATCGACGGTCGGCGGGCCGGCGGTCAGCGGGCGTCGACGGTGGTCTCCGCCAGCACGCTCCGCGCGATGTCGTCCTCCTGGACGCACCGGGGGTCGAGGACGTACACGCGGATCCGGTCGTCGTCGGCGGGGGCGTACAGCACCCACGCGCGCTCGGAGCCGGGCCCGTAGTGGGCGTCGTCCACCAGCGTGACCCGGGTGTCGAAGGCCTCGCTGAGGCGTGACGCGCATTCCTCCAGCCCCTGGTGGGCCGAGTCGTGGCCGGACTGCGGCTGCGCGCCGCCGTCCTCGTCGGCCGGAGCGGACTCCAGCACCGCGCCGGCCTGGGCGGCCAGTTCGGCCTCGGTGTAGACCGTCTCGCTGGCCAGCACGACGGGGCGGTAGGACCGCCCCATGTCCTGGAGCGTCTCCTCCTCCTGGGCCTCCAGCGGTGCGTCGGCGGCGGTGTCGCCCGCATGGTCCGTGGACGGCTGGAGCACCTCGGTGAGGACCGCCGCACCGCCGCCGACGACGAAGACCGCGGCGGCGGCGGCGATCAGCAGCTGGGGCAGGCCGAAGGCGCGCCTGCGGCGGTTGATCGGTGTGACCGGGGCGAGGTCGGAGACCCCGTCGTCGGATGAAACGCCACCGGAAGCGGTGCGGGTGTCGGAATCGGCGTCGGCGTCGGTGCCGTCGACCTCGGCGGTCACGGGTTCGCGTGCGGCCTCGGCCAGGCGCCGGTCGATGAGGTCGGCCACGTCCTCCGGAAGCTCCGGTGCCGGAGCCCCGGCCAGGACACGGGTCACCCCGGCGAGCTCGTCCAGGGTCGCCGCACAGGTGGCGCAGGAATCGATATGGGCGGCGACCGTGCGCTTGTCGTCGGAATCCAGCAGATCCTCGGCGAAGAACGCGAGTGCCTCCACGTCAGGATGGGACGTCACGATGGGGTGGCACCTCCTCTCCCAGATGTGACGTCTCGCGGGGGCTGAGGGTTCCTTAGATGAGCCAGGGAGGGAAGAAGTTTCGCGCGACCTCGCGCACACCTGCTCTTGACCGTGCCCGATGCCACTTCGAGGATCTGGGCGGCCTCCTCGACCCGGTAGCCGAGCATGTCGACCAGGGTGAGGGCCAGCCGCTGGTCGAGGGGGAGCAGGTCGAGCGCGGCCTGGACGTCCAGGCGGGCCTCGGTCTGCGCGGCGTGGTCGGGGCCGCCGCCGGCCCGGCCGAGCCGCTCGTTGGACAGCACGTCGAGTGTGTCGTCCTCGGTCGGGGTGGCCGGGCGGACCTTGCGTCTGCGCAGGCGGTCGTGGCACGCGTTCACCACGATGCGGTGCAGCCACGTGCTCACCTGGGCCTCGCCGCGGAAGCGGTCGGCGGCGCGGAACGCGGACAGGAAGGCGTCCTGCAGAGCGTCGGCGGCCTCCTCGCGGTCGCCCATCATCCGGATGGAGACAGCCCAAAGGCGCTCCCGGTGCCGACGGACCAGGACCGCGAAGGCCTGGTCGTCGCCCTGGGAGTGCCTTGTCAGGAGTTCCCGGTCAGGAAGCTCGTGGACCGCGTCCATCAGTGCTGATCACATACTCCACTCGGGGCCGCTCTGCCCGGCTAGGCGCCGAGCACCTCGACCTCGTAGATCGTTCCACGCCATTTGGGGCCGACCTGCGGCAGCTCCGTGAACCAGATGACGACGTACTGCCCGGTGGCGCCGCCCTCGATCTCGATCGTCTCCGTGCCGTTGACGTTCCCCTCCCAGGCGGTGGGAAGGTGCTCGTCCAGTGTGGCCGGGTCGCTCACGGCGTCACTGTCGCCGACGCGGACCTGTACGGCGTGGTCGGCCTCGGGCAGGGTCAGCTGGACCGTGTGGACGTCCTGGCTCGCACCGAGGTCCAGCTTGAGTCCGACCCCCTCCTTCTGGATCTCCAGGGGGTCCGTGTAGCCCTCGGTGCTCCAGTCGGTCGTCGCGTCTCCGTCGTGGGCGAGACCCGCGTTGTCGCCGTGCTCGGAGCCGTCGCCCAACGGGTCGTACCCGTCGGATCGGGCGATCTCGAGCGCGGTGAGGTCCTCGGTGTCCGCCGGATCGTCGGCGGAGCCCGCGCTGGGGTCGACCGGGGTGTCATCGGTGGGGCGCAGGCTCACGCCGATGGTCCACGCGCCCGCGACCACGCCGACGAACAGCACGACCGCGAGCACGCCGATGAGGAAGCGCTTGGGCGAGGCCTGTGAACGGGAGGCGCGGCGGTCCATCCGAGAGGGGTCCGGGCGTTCGGACCGCGTGTCGGCCGTGGTCGACCCCCGCATGGAACGGCGGGATCCGGATCCGGTGGGGTCGAACTCACCGGTGCGCCGCGAGGTGCCGTGCTCCGGCGGCGGCGCCGACTCGGCCGGTGCCACGGGCAGCGGGATGAGCCGGGGGACCTCGGCCAGTGCCGTGCACAGGTCGGCCGGAGAGAGGATCGGCGGTCCGGGCACCATCTGGCCCGCCAGCTGCGGCAGCGCGGCGCGGGCCGTGATGGTGGCCAGGGGCTCGGGCAGCCCCGGGCGGACCTGCCCGGGAGGGTAGGTGCCCGCGGGGCCCTGGGGGGCGGCGGGCAGGCCGGACTGGGCGCCGCCGGGCCAGTGCCCGGTCAGGCCCGCGTAGAGGAGGGCGCCCAGCCCCTGGGCGTCGATCGCGGCGGCGTTGCCGGCGCCGGCGCCCCGCAGGGCGGCGTCGACACCGATACCGATCACCTTGACCGCTCCGCCGCTGCTCCACATGAGCTTGTCGGGAGCCAGGCACAGGTGGGTGAGTCCGCCGGCGTGGGCGGCCGCGATGGCCTCCGCGGCCTCGGCCACGAGGCCCGCGGCGCGCTCGGGGGCCATCGGTCCCTGGGCCAGGAGCTCGGCCAGGGACGAGCCGATCACCCACTCCTCGACGACGTAGGGGATGGGTCCGGTGTCGTCGGCGTCGAAGACCTGGGTGACGCGGGCGTCGGGAATGCGGCTGGTGGCGCGGGCGGCGCGGACGACCTCAGATGTCCGGGGGAAGCCCTCGGCGAAGGTCCACACCGCGACGGGGCGGGCCAGTGTCTCGTCAGTGGCCTTCCAGCGGGTCGCCCCGCCGGTGTCGGTCACCACGGTGTCGAGACGATAGCGGTTGGCCAGCTTGGCCCCGGGCTCGATCAGGAAGGTGCTCATGATGGGAGTGACGGGCGCCGGTGCCGCGGCGTCGCGGACGTCCGCGGGCTCCACCGGGCGGCGGAGCGGTAGCGGGGTGCGCGGGCCGTCGGCCCTGCTTGCTGTCCCCAGCCTCCCTTCGGGCAGTTCGGATGATCAATGCTCTGGCGGTGAAGCGGTGCGAGTCCATGCTAGGACGCGTGAACAGCCTGTTTGGAGGACATCGGATCCCTTCCGACCCTCCGGTCGATACCGGTACTCGGCTACCCAACGTCACGCGTGACTGGTGATCAGCGTCGTCGCAGGCGGGATGTGAGCAAATCGAGGAATGATGTGACTTCAGTCACATTGAGGAACTTTGCGGTAACCACGAACAGTACGCCACCGACGACACCACCGGCGGTCATCGAGGCGAGGGCCGGCCAGACGTCACCGGGCAGGCCCTGGAACACGTAGATCATGGCCACGCCGCATACGGCGGCGGGGATGGTCGCGACGTGGATCTTGGTGAGCGTGACGAGGGTCTGGCGGCCCTCCAGGCCGTTGAGGCGCTTGGCCAGCATCCGCCACATGATGATCGAGCCCACGATGTAGTACAGGCCGTAGGGCACCGGCAGCCACACCACGATGTACTGCGGCTCCATCCAGAACAGCAGGCTGACCGCGGTGACGGCGTGGGCGATCTCCGAGGGGATCGACACCAGCGCGGGCGAGCGGGTGTCGCCCAGGGCGTAGAACACGCGCATCTGGAGCTGGAAGAGCGTGAACGGGATGAGCATCACGCAGAAGACCATGAGGATGCGGCCGATGGCGGCGGCGTCCTCCGCGCTCGTACTGCCCTGCGCGTAGATCATCACGCAGAACGGGACCGCGAAGACGATCATCGCCACCGCGATGGGGATGATCAGCACCGACGACAGCCGGAAGCCGTGCGAGAAGTCACGGCGGACCTGGTCCTTGCGGCCCGCGGCCACGTGCTCGCTCATCCGCGGCAGCAGGGCCGTGATCACCGACACCGCGATGATCGCGTACGGCAGCTGGAAGAGCATCGACGCGAACTTGTACGCCGCGATACCCGAGCCGGTCTCGTAGCCGAGCTCGGCCGCCATCGACCCGGCGCGGGTCGCCACGTTGGTCGAGACGAGCGCGCCCACCTGCGCGACGACGATGTAGAGCATCATCCACGAGGCGGCGCCGGCCGCCTCGCCCAGACCGGAACCGCGCAGGTCCATGCGCGGGCGCCAGCGGAAGCCCGCCGCCGCCAGCGCCCACACCAGCACGGCCGCCTGCACGACCTGGCCCAGGGCGGTGCCCAGGCCCAGGAGCATCAGCTCGCCGCTGGTGATGGTGTCCGGCGTGCGGCCCGGTCCGGCCAGGGCCAGGAACCAGAAGCAGATGCCGATGATGACGACGTTGTTCAGCACCGGCGCCCACATCGGCGCGCCGAACTTGTTGCGCGCGTTGAGCATCGCGCTGGCCAGGCCGCTGGCGCCGATGAAGAAGATCTGCAGGACCAGGAACCGGGCGAGGATGACCGAGACGTCGAACTGGCTGCCCGAGAAACCGCCCGCGTAGATGCGGATGAACCACTCCGCGAGGCCGACCGCCACGAGGGTGATGACGAACAGCGCCAGCAGCATCAGCGTGACCAGCCGCTGCTCGGTCTTGTCGCCGCCGTCGGCGTCCAGCTTGCGCCGCTTGACGATGAAGGGCACGAACACGCTGGCCAACAACCCGCCGATGAGCAGGTCGTAGATCATGTACGGGACCATGCCCGCGGTCTGGTAGGCGTCGCCGAGCAGCTGGGTGCCGATCGCCGCCGCCAGGATGATCGTCCGGACGAAGCCCGTCACGCGCGAGGCGATCGTGCCGACCGCCATGATCGCGCTCGACTTGGCGATGTTGCCGGGGGCGGTGTGGGTGCTGCCGCCGATCTCGTCGCCGTCCTCCAGACCGGCACGGTCGGCGGTTCCCACGTCACCGATCTCGCTCGGATCCCGGACCGTGGTCAGGCCGGTCTCCGGAGGGATCTCGGGATCAAGGCGCTCGTAGTCGTCGAGCACGTCCTCGGGCATCAGCAGACGCGTGGGACGCCGCTCGTGGGACTCCGGCCCGGGGGCGGGATCGTCCACGGGCGGGATCGGCTCTGCGGGGTGGTCGCTCGACACCGTCGGGCTGTCCTTCTCTAGGATCGGTCGTCTTCGGGGGAACTCCCGGCGGGGGCGGAGCCGGGAGGGGCGTTACTGCTTCAACGACGCAGCCGGCCGCGGATCAGTTCCACCGCGGCGGTGAGTTCGGGTACGCGCAGCAGACGCGCGAACCCGAGGAAGAGCAGCGCGCCGAGCGTGCAGCCGACGGCGGGGGCACCGATGTAACTGGCCAGTCCGGGCCCGACGTAGGTGTCGAAGAGCCAGGACACACCGAGGCCGGCCGCGATGCTCGGGACGACGGCCAGGTGCAGGCGCAACAATGTGCCAATGACGTGCTTGCCGTCAAGCCCCCCGAGACGCCGGCTCAGCACGTTCCCGGCGATGACGAGGCCGCTCAGGAACGAGATCATGAAGCCGGCCGCCACGCCCACGACCACCCGGTCCGGGGGCAGGAGCAGGTAGGCCACCAGGGCCAGCGCGCTGTGAACGGCCAGGTTGGCGATGGCGATCAGCGACGGGGTGCGGGTGTCGCCCATGGCGAAGAACACACGCAGCATGAGCTGGAAGACCGTGAAGGGGACCAGGCCCAGGGCCATGACCGCGAGGATCTGACCGATGTTGGCCGCGTCGTCCACCGAGATCGAGCCGCGGGCGAAGGCCAGCACGGAGATCGGGACCGCGTACATCGCGATCGCGAAGGCCATCGGCACCAGGACGAACGCCGAGATCCGCAGGGTGCGGGAGAAGTCCGAGCGGACCGAGCCCCAGTCCTTGTCCTCGGCGTGGGCGCTCATCCGGGGCAGGAGCACGGTGATGAGCGAGACGGCGATGATCGCGTACGGCAGCTGGAAGAGCTGGTAGGCGAGGTTGTAGGCCGTGATGCCCGCGCCGACCGCGCGTCCCTGCTCGATCCCGGCCACGTTGGCGGCGTTGGCGATGTTGGTCGTGATCCACAGACCCGCCTGCGTCAGCAGGGTGTAGAGCATCATCCAGCCGGCGGTGCGCAGGGCCTCGCCCAGCCCGCTGCCGCGCAGGTCCAGCCGGGGGCGCCACCGGTAGCCGGTCCGGCTGAGCGCCACGAACAGCACGACGGCCTGCAGGGCCATGCCGGCGGCGGTGCCCGCGCCGAGCAGGGTCAGGTAGGCCTCGTCCACCGGCGGCTCCTGGCCGGGGCCGGCCGCCCACAGGAACATCCCGCCGACGCCCATGATGACCAGGTTGTTGAGCACGGGGGCCCAGACCGCCGCGCCGAACTTGCCACGGGTGTTGAGCATGGCGCTGAGCAGGCCGCTCATGCCCACGAAGAAGATCTGGGTCATGAGGTAGCGCGCCAGGAACACCGAGTCGTCGAACTGCGCGTCGGTGAACCTGGACCCGTACATCAGGATCAGGAACTCGGCGGCCAGGACCGCCACCGTGGTGAGCAGCAGCAGCGCCAGCAGCGTGGTGGTGAACAGCCGGTCCTCGGTGGCCTTGCCGTTGTCGGCGTCGCGCTTGCGGCGCTTGACCAGGAACGGCACGATGACGCTCGCCATCAGGCCGCCGATGAGCAGGTCGTTGAGGATGAACGGGATCGTGTGCGCGGTGTTGTAGGCGTCACCGAGCAGGTGGGTGCCGATGGCGGCGCCGAGCACGATGGTGCGCGCGAAGCCGGTGATCCGGGAGGCCATGGTGCCGATCGCCATGACGGCGCTGGAGCGCATCATCCCGCCGTCGGAACCCGACCCCGATCCGTCACCCGGCCCGTCGCCGGAACCGCCGCCGGAACCGGCGTCGGAGCGGCCGTCGGAGCGGTTCGGCTCCGGCAGCTCGCCCTCCTCGAAGGAGGCCGTGGGGCCGCCGGTCGGCCGGATCGGGTTCTCGCCGGGCAGCGGTCCCTCGGCGTCGCGGTACGGGTACTGGGGGGAACGGTCGGCGGGGTGTCCGCCGCCGTTCGGGGAGTCGGTGACCACCGTGGATCAGGCTTCCTTTCGTCCGACTGGGGAGGGCCCGGCCGGGGCTCCGCGGTGCGGGACCCGGTACGCGGGCGGGCGGTGCGCCTCGACACGCGTCGACACGGCGACGTGCGGACGTGTCGACATGGCGTCCTGTCGGTCAGGCGACATGTCGGCGCGTCGCTCGGTGGGGATTCACCGGGGGCCGTCCGGCTTCCGGGCGGGCCCGTCCCCACGGGGGTGCGGGTCCGGGTCCGACGCGTCCTCGGCGTCCGCCGCGGCGGAACGCTCGGTGCCATCGTCCCCTGTCCGCGGCGGTGCCCCGTCCACCGGGTCCGCGGTCGCGTCGTCGGAGTCCGTGGTCGCGGCGGCCCCGCCGCCGTCCCGGTCCCCGCCGTCCTCGTCGGTGTCGGTCCGGTCACCGGGGCCCTCGTCCGTGCCGGCCTCCTCCTCGGCGGCCCGGGCGGCCTGGCGACGGGCCCACTTGCGCAGGGCCCGGGGCGCCAGGGCGGCGACGAGGATGAGCAGGCCGATACCGCTGATGAGCAGGGCCTGCGTGCCCAGGCCGGTGGCGTTCACCGGGATCACGGTGTCCTGGGAGCTGATCGGCTCGCCCTCGGCGTTCTGCAGGCTCACGTACAGCTCCGTGCGGCCGTTGATCCGCGCCGACAGCGGGACGTAGACCGTGGTCTTGGCGCCCGGCTCGATCTCGAAGTGCTGGGTGTACTCGCCGATGGACAGGCGCTCGGAGTTGTCCGAGAACACCGAGAGGTGGACGTAGACCGTCTCCTTCTCCAGGTCGTTGGCGACCAGGATCCCGGTGATGCCGGTCCGGGAGGCCAGGGTGACCGGCTCGCCGGGGATGATGCGCACGTCCTCGCGGTGGTCCTGCACCGTGCTCAGGACGAGGAAGCGGGCCACACTGGCCGGGGCCTCCCGGTCCCGCCAGTACGTCGACTCCAGGCGCAGGACCGCCGGACGGAAGGGGTCCTCGCCCCCGACCAGGACGCTGTTGAACAGCCGTACGTCCTGGTTGACGTCCTCGACCCGGCCCAGGTAGGTGGAGCTCAGCTCGTCCTCGGCGTCGGGGTAGGTCAGACCCCGGCGGGTGTCCTCGCGCTCGGACTCGTCGGCCAACTCGACGTCGTCCAGCCGCTCCGGGGACAGCCACGGAAGCTCCTCGGAGGCGTCCAGCACACCCGACGCGAACGCGGGATCGGGGTCCCACCGCGACTCGGGGGAGGCGACGACCACCCGGTCGCCGCCCGCGTTCTCGCCCGCGATCATCGCGGTCTCGGCGGCGAAGCGCTGGAGCGCGAGCGCGGTCTGGCCGGGCCCGCCGGTCGGCGCCGACAGCACCTCGGTGAGGCCGTCGTCGGAGACCAGGCCGACGCGCTCCACGTCCTCCTCGTCGCCCTCCACCGCGGGCAGGGGTGTCTGCGCGGTCGGGGTGGTGGACAGCCAGTCGGCCACGGGCAGGGTCGGCTCACGGAGCACGAAGCGCTCGGCGCCGCTCTCGGCGAGCAGCTCGTAGACGGACTCGTCCATGACCCCGCCGGGCGGGGCGGCGTAGGTGCCGTCGGCCTCCATCGCCAGCGCCCGCTGGACGGCCTCCCGTGCGACGCGGACGGCGGCCTCGGCGTCGGAGCCCATGTCGTTGTGGAGCAGCGCGGCCAGGTCGGCGGAGGCGTAGGGCGTGGCCACGACGGTGTCCAGGGGCAGCACCCGGCGGGCCTCGCGCAGCCACACCTGGGCGGCCGTGTCGGCCTCGAACTCCTCAAGGGCCGGTTCGGAGCCGGCGGGGACCTCCTCCAGGTCCTGGACGACCGAGTACTCATCGGAGGCCAGGCGCAGGATGTCGTCCATCGTGCCGGGGTCGACGGCCCAGGTCACGGGGACGCCCTCGGTGCGGGTCGGTTCCTCCTCGGCGTCGTCCCCGGGCTCCTCGTCCTCGGCCGCCGGCTGGTCGCCCGCCGCGGTCTCCTCGCCGTCCGCGGGCTCCTCGGTGCCGTCCTGGCCGCCCTCCTCGTCGGCCCCGTCGGAGGGCGCCCCCTCCGCGGTCTCCTCGGCCGTGGGCTCGTCGGGGATCGGCGTCTCCTCCGGGTCCTCCTCCAGTTCGAGGAGCTCGGCCAGGTCGTCCTCCCCGGCGTCGAAGGACAGGGTGGTCTGTGCACCGGCGGCGAGCAGCCGGCTCAGGCGGCCGTCGGCGGCGACCTCCTCGGGGATGCGGGTACTCAGGAAGGTGTCGTCGTCCGCGCGCTGCGGGTCGGCGACGAGCGGCCACACCCAGGCGATGTCGACGGAGGGGACGTCGTCGTCGCCGGTGTAGGGGAGGAAGGTGTACTGCGCGCCCACGACCTCGCCGTCGCCGTCGACGGCCTCGATGACCATCGGGTACACGCCGTAGCCCGACAGTCCGAGCTCCTCGATCGGGGTGCTGAGCGTGTAGTCCCCGTCCTGCTCCGGCTCCAGGGCGCCGACATCGGCCTCCTCCGGCCCCTCCGCGTTCGGCTGCCAGCCCGAGCCCGAGGCGAACTCGTCCAGTTCGTCGCGTTCGGTGAAGGGGTGGCGCGAGTAGCGCAGGCGGACGGTGACGTCGTCCAGTTCGGTACCGGTGGTGTTGGTCACCCGGCCGACCACCCGCAGTGTGCTGTCGTCGTCGACCGCGTCGGGGGTGATGCGCTCGACGACGAGGGGCTCGGCGGTGTCCTCGGCCTGGGGCGCCGCCCCGACGGACGAGAGCGCGGCCGGTATCGGGAACAGCGCGGCGGTCATGGCCGTGACCGCGGCGGCGGAGACAATTCGACGCAACGCTTGACCGGTTTCCTGACTCGGGTCCAGGTAGCCGTCCCGCCGGGCGTGGGCACATGGGGCGGAGACGGTCGGAGCACCCGCACGGCGCGCTCGGCGGACGCGGGCCGGGTGGACGCGAGGAGACGTGAGGCGTCCTACCACTGCCCACGAAGATACCGCGTCCCCGGCCCCCGGGCGCTGGCGCGGCCCGGCACGGGCGGTGTCGTGGGGGTGACCCACCCTCTCACCGAACACCGTCCGCCCACCAGTGCCGACGCGGCCCCGCCGACGAGTCGCTCACACGAGGCCGGGTGTTCGCGCGCGATCACCTAATCTGCGTGGTGTGCCGAACACAGAGTTTTCGAGTGAGACCGACACCGTCAAGCAGGAGGCATCGGGGACGACCCGACCCGCGGGGACACTGACGGGCGAGCAGAGAGCGGCGATCACCGCGCTGCTCGGCGCGGTGCGCCCTGTCTCCGACGAGCTCGGCGAACGCTTCGCCGGGCACGACCAGCAGCTCGCCGTGGTCGGCGGGCCGGTTCGCGACGCGCTCCTCGGCAGGGCCTCCAACGACGTCGACCTCACGACGGACGCCGTGCCCCAGCGCATCCTGGAACTGGTCGACGGATGGGCCGACTCCGTGTGGACCGTCGGCATCGAGTTCGGCACGGTGGGCCTGCGCAAGAAGGGCCTGCAGGTGGAGGTCACCACCTACCGCAGCGAGTCCTACTCCCCGAAGTCCCGCAAGCCGGACGTCCACTACGGCGACAACATCCACGACGACCTCCTGCGCCGTGACTTCACCGTGAACGCCATGGCCGTGCGCCTGCCCAGCCAGGAGTTCGTCGACCCCTTCGGAGGGCTCGCGGACCTGGCCGAGGGCGTCCTGCGCACGCCGGGCCGGCCGGAGGACTCCTTCAGCGACGACCCGCTGCGCATCATGCGCGCGGTCCGCTTCGCCGCCCAGCTCGGCTTCGAGCTGGCCCCGGAGGTGGCCGAGGCCGCCCGTGACATGGCCGACCGGCTCTCCATCGTCTCCGCCGAGCGGGTCCGGGACGAGCTGGTCAAGCTCCTGCTCAGCCCGAACCCGCGCCGCGGCATCGAACTCATGGTGGACCTGGGGATCGCCCCCCACGTCCTGCCGGAGGTGCCCAAGCTGCGCCTGGAGATCGACGAGCACCACCGGCACAAGGACGTCTACGAGCACTCGCTCATCGTCCTGGACCAGGCGATCGAGCTGGAGCGCGCCCGCGGACACGAGCCGGACCTGGTCCTGCGCCTGGCGGCCCTGCTGCACGACGTGGGCAAGCCCAAGACCAGGGCCTTCGAGGGCCCTGGGCGGGTGACGTTCCACCACCACGAGGTGGTGGGCGCCTCCATGAGCCGCAAGCGGCTCAGCGCCCTGCGCTTCCCCAAGGACGTCATCGCCGACGTCAGCACCCTGGTCGCCCTGCACCTGCGCTTCCACGGCTACGGCAAGGGCGAGTGGACCGACTCCGCGGTGCGCCGGTACGCGCGCGACGCCGGCTCGCAGCTGGAGCGGCTGCACATCCTCACCCGCGCCGACTGCACCACCCGCAACCGGCGCAAGGCGGCCGCCCTGGCACGCGCCTACGACGACATCGAGCGGCGCATCGACAAGCTCGCCGAGCAGGAGGAGCTCGACCGGATCCGCCCGGACCTGGACGGCAACGAGATCCAGCGGATCCTCGGCGTCGATCCGGGACCGGTCATCGGCCGGGCCTACCGCTACCTCCTGGAGCTGCGCCTGGAGAACGGGCCCATGAGCAAGGAGGACGCGACCGCCGCGCTGCGCACCTGGGCCGCCGAACAGCTCTGAGGGGCCGGGCGTCCCAGGACCGCCGTCAACGGCCGGGCTTGACCGCGGTGACGGCCATGGCCATGCCGAACACGCGCAGGGGCGTGCCCTCCAGGGAGTCCGAGACGGACTGGAGGGCACGCCCGCGTCGGTCGAAGGGCGGCATCAGGTAGTCGATGGCGCGCACGCTCAGGCCGGTGCCGCGCAGCGCGCGGCCCAACTCCTGGGTGGTGAAGGCGCGCGCGTCCGACATCCGTTCGTGCAGCGGACGCACCCACGGCAGGAACGGCGCGGTCAGCGCCGAGCGGCGCCGGGCTCCCCACAGGACGCCGTGCGTCTCGAAGGGGAACCACCGGTTGGGCGTGGTGAAGGAGAACGCGCCGCCGGGCTTGAGCACGCGGTGGATCTCACGCAGGCTCCCCTCCAAGTCGTCCAGGTGCTCCAGGACCTCGAAGGCCGTCACCCGGTCGAAGGTGCCGGCGTCGAAGGCCAGGCTGTCCGCGTTCATCTTGTGCAGGCCGACCCGGTCGGCCAGGTCGGTGCCGGCGATGCGGTCGGCGAAGGCGGAGAGGCGGTCGGGCTCCATGTCGATCGCGTCCACGCGCACGTAGCCCGGCGCCAGCTCGGTCGTGTGCGCTCCCTCGCCGCAGCCGACGTCCAGGAGCCGGTCACCGTAGGGCGGCAGCTGCTGGGCGACGGCCCTGACGCGTTTGGACACCCCGCGCGGGCCGAACGCGCTCGACGGGTTCCCCGGTCCGAAATCCACGGTCATGGTGAACCTTCCCTGCGAGACGACGAATCCTGCCCGGGACACTACAGCAGGTAATCGTCAGATCACGTATGGGTGACGATCCGGGCCGATATGTCGACCTGTCGCCGTGTCGCCGTGTCGCGCGCACGGTCGTTCAGCAGGCGCAGCCGGGTGCGCCGACCGGGGCGACCAGCGGGTCGACGGGCCCGCGGGCCACCGCGGTGTCGGTCTCGACCGGGAGCCCCTCGCGCACCCAGTACTCCATGCCGCCCACCATCTCCTTGACCGGGTGGCCCAGCCGTGCGAAGGCCAGGGCGCCGCGCGCCGCACCGTCGCAGCCCGGGCCCCAGCAGTAGGTCACCACGGTCAGGGCCGGGTCGACCAGCGCGGACGCCTCCTCGGCGATCCTCGCGTGCGGAAGGTGCACCGCCCCCGGCACCCGGCCCTGCTCCCACGAGCGGGCGTCCCTGGTGTCGACGAGGACGAAGCCGGGCCGGTCCAGCGCCATCGACGCGTGGACGTCGGCGACGTCGGTGTACAGCGACAGGCGGGCCGCGAAGTGCGCGGCGGCCTCGGCGGGGGACGGGGCGGGGGCGTGGACGGCGGGGCCGCCGAAGGTCGGTGTCGTCATGTCGACCAATCTACGGAGACGGCACCTCCGTGGACAGGGAGGTTCCATGGAGTCCAGTGCATACAGCACACGAAACAGCGGTATACCTGTTGCATGACCGTGGAATCCCTGGACGAGACCGACCTGCGCCTGCTTCGCGCCCTCCAGGAGGACGGGCGCGCGAGCTACGCCGAACTCGCCCGGAAGGTCGCCATGTCGCCCAGCGCGGTGACCGAGAGGGTCCGGCGCCTGGAGGAGGCGGGGGTGATCACCGGCTACTCCGCCTCCGTGGCGCCCGAACGGCTCGGGTTCACCGTGCTCGCCTTCGTCCGCCTCGCCTACCCCACCGGCCACTACAAGCCCTTCCACGACCTCCTGGCCACCACTCCGGAGATCACCGAGGCCCACCACGTCACCGGGGAGGACTGCTTCCTGCTCAAGGTCCTCGCCCGCGACATGCGCCACCTGGAGTCGGTGGTGGGGCGGGCCGCCGCCCTGGGATCGGTCACCACCAACGTCGTCTACTCCAGTCCGCTCGACGGCCGGTCCCCGACGGAGGCGTTCGCGGCGGGTGCGGGAGACTGACCCGATGACGACCACCACCTGGTTCCTGGAGTCGACCGATCCGTCGGACCTGGCCCCGGCCCGCGAGCCCGAGGCCGGACGGGACGTGCGCTTCGTCCGGTGCGCGATCCCCAGCCCCGAGTTCAGCCGCTTCCTCTACGAGCGCGTCGGCGCGGACTGGCAGTGGACCGACCGGCTCGCGTGGTCGCACGAGCGGTGGCGTGCCTGGGTGGAGCGGCCCGGGAGCGAGACCTGGGTCCTGTACGAGCGCGGCGCCCCCGCGGGCTTCGCCGAACTCGACGCCCAGCCCGACGGTGCCGTCGAGATCGCCTACTTCGGCCTGCTGCCCGGCTTCCTCGGCCGGGGACTGGGCGGCCACATGCTCGCACTGACGCTGCGCCGCGCCTGGGACCTGGCCGAACGCCGGCCCGACCGCGAGCCCACCCGCCGCGTCTGGCTGCACACCTGCTCCCTCGACGGCGACCACGCGCTCGCCAACTACCGGGCGCGCGGCCTGCGCGTGTACCGGGAGACCACCGACGGAGCCGGCCGGCGCCTCAGGCCCGGCCACCACTGAGGGCGAACTGCGCGCCGAGCCCGATCATCAGTGTCCCGGACACCGTCCCGGTCACCTCCATACGCCGTGGCCGCCGCAGGAACCACTCGCGCACCGTCCCCGCCAGCAGACCGTAGGCGGTGTCGGAGACGACGGCGACCACCAGGAACACGAGCCCCAGGACCACGAGCTGGACGGGCACCGTGCCGAGGGCGGGGTCGGCGAACTGCGGCAGCGCGGCGACGAAGAAGACGAGGGTCTTGGGGTTGGTCACCCCGACCACCAGGCCGTCCCAGAACGCCCGGGACCCCGGGCCCGTCGGCGCGGCGCCCAGGGACGCCGCCAACTCCTTCCGGTGCCGGATCGTGCGCACGCCCAGGTGGACCAGGTAGGCGGCGCCCGCCAGTTTGATCACGGTGAACAGCGGGGCGAAGGCCGCCACGAGCGCGCCCACACCGAACGCCGCGGCCAGGACCAGCACGAACGCGCCGGTGGCGTTGCCCAGGACCGACAGCACCGCTGTACCGCGCCCGTGGGCGATCGCCCGGCTCACCACGAAGAGCACGCTCGGCCCCGGTATGACGACCAGGACGACGGAGGCGGCCGCGAAGGTCAGCAGTGTCGGCACGGCGGGCATGGCGTCCCCTCCCGGGAGGCGGTCGGGCACGCGGACCGCGCCTTGGCGCCGACTGTAGGCCGTCGCGGACCGCGAGGCGACCGCTTTTCCCGGCCGGCTCCGCACCGCGGGGCGGTGGATCAGGTGACGGACTCCGGGGCGGCCCCGCCCGCGTCCTCGACGGACACGGACGCGCTCTCCGCGGCCGGCCCCACCGGTGCCGGTCCCCGGCGCCGGCCGCGCACGACCCAGGCGGCGCTCAGGGCCAGGAAGGCGACGGCCATGGCGCCGACCACGGCCGCGCTCACGCCCGACGGCGGCACCAGCGCCGCCGCCAGTGCCGCGCCCAGGACGAACGTGGCGTTGAACAGGACGTCGTAGACGGAGAACACCCGGCCCCGGAACGCGTCGTCGACATGTCGCTGAACCAACGTGTCGACCGTGACCTTCACACCCTGCGAGACGAAGCCCAGCACGAACGCGGCCACGGGGAACAGCGCCGGGGAGAACGGCAGCCCGAACACCGCCAGGGCCGCGGCGGCGGCCGCCAGCTGCAGGGCGATCCACGTGCCCGGCTCCATGCGCGCGGTCGCCCACGGAGTGGCCACCGCGCCGAGGAAGAACCCGATCGCCAGCAGTCCGGCCGCGACGGAGAACCCGGCGAGCCCGGCCACACCGCCGCCGGTGAACGTGTTGTTGTACAGCAGCAGCGTGAGCAGGGTGGAGATCCCGAACAGCACGCGGTGTCCGCCGATGGTGGCCAGCGCGTCCCTGGCGGCCGGGCGGGCCCAGATGTGCCGTACCCCGGCCACCATGCCCAGCACGGCGTTGTGGACGGCCACGCGCACCTCGGCGGGTTCCCGCTCCAGGTGGGGTCCCAGCTCCCGGTATCCGAGGGTCAGGGAGACCAGCGCCGCCCCGGCGAAGCCGAGCGCGGCGGCGAACAGGACCAGGCCCGTGCCGAGGGCCGTCGCGCCGCCGACCAGGCCCACGGCCAGTCCCACGCCGGTGCCCAGCGAGCTGGCCACGGTCCCGCAGGTCGGGGTGACCGCGTTGGCCATCATCAGCTTGTCGCGGGAGACCACGTACGGCAGTCCCGCCGACAGGCCGGACAGGAAGAAGCGGTTGACGCTCAGGACCAGCAGCGCGGCGACGAGGAAGGCCGGTCCCTCGCCCCCGGAGACCAGCAGGGCGCTCACGACCGCGAGCGCGGCCTTGACGAGGGAGGACCACAGCAGGACCTGGCGGCGCGGCCAGCGGTCGATCAGGACCCCGGCGAAGGGCGCCACCACCGAGAACGGCAGGAGCAGCACCGCGAAGGCCGCCGCGACGGCGCCGGCGCTCGTGTGCTGCTCGGGGTTGAAGAAGACGAATCCGGCCAGACCGGCCTGGTAGACGCCATCGGAGAACTGCGAGACCAGGCGGGTGTTGAACAGCCGGCGGAACCTGGATCCCCGGAGGACCACGCGCAGATCACCGTAGAAGGACACGCCCTCAGAGTACGGCCTGCGCTCGGCCGTGGACGGCCTCGGACGGCCCGCCCGGGGCCGTGGGCCCCGGGCACCGGTACGTCAGCTCTGGTCGTCGCCCGCGATGAAGCTCTCGACGGCGTCGTGCGCCACCGAGTCGCTGTACTGCACGGGCGGGGACTTCATGAAGTACGAGGACGGCTCCAGGATCGGGCCGCCGAGGCCGCGGTCCTTGGCGATCTTCGCGGCGCGGACGGCGTCGATGATGATGCCGGCGGAGTTGGGAGAGTCCCAGACCTCCAGCTTGTACTCCAGGTTCAGCGGAACGTCGCCGAAGGCGCGCCCCTCCAGGCGGATGTAGGCCCACTTGCGGTCGTCGAGCCACGGCACGTGGTCCGACGGGCCGATGTGGACCGAGCCGGCCTTGAGCTCGTGGGGGATCTGCGAGGTGACCGACTGCGTCTTGGAGACCTTCTTCGACTCCAGGCGCTCCCGCTCCAACATGTTCTTGAAGTCCATGTTGCCGCCGAAGTTGAGCTGGTAGGTCCGGTCGACGATGACGCCGCGGTCCTCGAAGAGCTTCGACAGCACCCGGTGGGTGATGGTGGCGCCGATCTGCGACTTGATGTCGTCGCCGATGATCGGCACGCCCGCCTTGGTGAACTTGTCCGCCCACTCGGGGTCGGAGGCGATGAACACCGGCAGGGCGTTGACGTAGGCCACGCCCGCGTCGATCGCGCACTGGGCGTAGAACTTGCCCGCCTCCTCCGAGCCCACGGGCAGGTAGGAGACGAGGACGTCGGCCTTGGTGGCCTTGAGGGCGGCCACGACGTCGACGGCGTCCTCGGCGGACTCCTCGATCATCTCCCGGTAGTACTTGCCGAGCCCGTCGTAGGTCGGACCGCGCATCACGGTGACGCCGGTCGGCGGCACGTCGGCGATCTTGATCGTGTTGTTCTCACTCGCCGAGATGGCGTCCGCCAGGTCGTGTCCGACCTTCTTGGCGTCCACGTCGAAGGCGGCCACGAACTCGATGTCGCGCACGTGGTAAGGCCCGAACTGCACATGCATCAGGCCGGGCACCCGGGCCTCGGGGTTGGCGTCCTTGTAGTAATGCACGCCTTGGACGAGCGACGCCGCACAGTTGCCGACGCCCACGACGGCTACACGTACCGAACCCATTGGTCCTAGCTCCTTCTTCTCCGCGAACATGGATTCCACAACGCACGGCGACGGGCCCGCGCCGACGGCTGTCGGGGGCTTGTCGTCCCGCGCTTGTTTCCCGTATGTGGTCAGCAGCGCACGCGGCGGTTCTGTTCCCCCGGTACGGCCGTCGGCTACGGGTGGGAACGTGCATGTCTGGCTGGTTTGTTCAGATATGACTCTATCTTCGCTGGCCCGCGGCCCGGCATGGACCACAGGTCGACGGCGGCCCTCCCTCGCCCCTCGGCGCCGGTCACGGACGGGCCCGGCCGGCGGACTGAGCGCAATGTCTCAGCCCGGTGCCCTGGCCTGCGCCGACGGCCCGCGTCGAGAACCGGGTGGTTCGACCCATTTCACCTCCTCCGACCCGCCGCCCCACCCCGAACTGGCATTACGGGCGGTTCCGGATACAGGGCGCTCGAGTGTCCGATTGCACGCGATACCCTCGCGCGTGGGTTGTGCTATACCGTTCCATCGCTCTAACGTGACCTTTGATTTGCGCGCGTAGCCGGTAGAGCCCGGACGACACCACCGCCGCGGTGTCGTCTACGTCGGTCGACACACCGACCAGGGCAGCGCTCCCGCAGGCCAACGACCAGGAGGATGTAGCGGCTTTCGTCTCCGCGACCTGTTTGAAAACCTTCACCGGCACCAAGGCGTCCCTCTACCGAGCCTTGAACCTTCAGGCGCACGGTGGTGGCGGCCCCATGGCCCGAACCCCGCCGGTCACCCGCGAACAGGTCGCGGATCACCGATCCCCCAGGGGGACCGTCCCCCGTTTCCACCCAGGAATCGTCAGGCCGACCGGCCGTGAGAGGCAATCGAGGACCACGTGAGTACCGAACGACGACGGAGTGCCGATGGCGGCCGTCGCCGGGCCGAGGGCCCGGGCGACGGTCCGCGCGGCCAGGGCGGCAGGCGACGGGCCGACGGCCCGCCTTCAGGCGGGCGCCGACGGGCCGAATCCGACGACGGCTTCTGGGGAGACTCCCCGGAACCCCCTCAGCGCAGGCGCTCGCCTTCGGGTGACGCCTCGCCCGAGGGCCGTGGCGGGCGACGCCGGGCCGAGGGGGAGCGCCCCCGCCGGCCCGAGGGCGGCCAGCGCCGCCGCCAGCCGGAGGACGGCGACCGTCCCCGGCGCCGACGTCCGGACGCCGCCGGCGGAGCCGCGGCCGGAGCCGCGATGGAGGGCGGGCGCCAGCGCCGCCGTCCCGAGGGTGAGCCCGGCCGCCGGCCCGAGGGCGGCCAGCGCCGTCGACCCGACGGCGATCCGCGTGCCGCCGGCGGTCGACGCCGCGCCGACGGTCCCCGTGACCCCCGCGACCGCGAGCACGCCGCTCGCTCCGAGGGACGGCGCGGCCCCGCCCGTGGTGGCCGGGGCTCCGGCGGACGCGGTGGCGGCGGTGGCGGACGCCGTCGTTCGCGCCAGGAGGAACCGGACGACCGCCCCTGGATCAAGCGCTTCCTGTCCAAGGCGTGGAAGCCCGCGCTGGTCGTGTGCGGCCTGATGATCATCGGCGGCGTGGCCGCCTTCGCCATCCTGTACGCGATGGCTCCCAACGAGAAGGAGCTGGACGCGGCGGCGGAGCAGGACTTCTCCGCCACCCAGATCAGGTGGGCGCCGGAGGAGGAGGGCGGTGAGGGCGAGGTCGCCCTCACCACCGGCGAGGTCCAGCGGATCAAGGTCCAGTACGACGACATCCCGCCGGAGGTCATCGAAGGGGTGCTGGCCGCCGAGCAGCCCACCTTCTACACCGACCCGGGTATCAACATCGTGGGTACGCTGCGCGGCGTCGTCTTCGGCGGTACCCGCGGCGGTGGTTCGACCATCACCCAGCAGATGGCGCGCAACTACTACAGCGACCTCAGCTCCGAACAGACGATCACCCGGAAGATCCGGGAGATCTTCATCGCGATCAAGCTGGACCAGCAGCTCACCTCCGAAGAGATCCTCGAGACCTACCTCAACACGATCTACTTCGGCCGTGGCGCGTCGGGCATCGAGATGGCCGCCCAGGCCTACTTCGGCAAGAGCGTCGACGAGCTGGACGCGGCCGAGGGCGCCTTCCTCGGCGTCATCATCCAGCAGCCCAGCAACTTCGAGACGGTCCAGGAGGGCGACGGTTCCTATGCCTCCACGTACCTGTACGGAGAGCGCTGGGAGTATGTCCAGAACCACCTGGTCGAGATGCACGAGGCGGACCCGGACCACGGGCTCCCCCCTGAGCGGGCCAATGCCCTGGAGGTCCCCGAGCGGATCCCCTATGCGCCCGAGGGCGCCGAGGAGGAAGCGGTCGAGGGCGACGAGGAGACCGACACCACCAAGCTCGGCTACGTCCGCCAGGCGGTGATGAACGAGATATCGCAGCGCTACACCCAGGCGGAGATCAGCGACCAGGACATCGCCACCCAGGGCTACCAGGTGCAGACCTCGCTGGACCCCGCCCTGATGGACGCGGCGGAGGACGCCTTCGACGTGCTCCCGGCCGCCAACGGCGACGACCTGATGGAGGGCCTGACCGCGATCAGGCCGGACACCGGGGAGATCGTCGCCTTCCACGGCGGCGACGACGTGGTGACGGACCTGGACAACTCACTGCTCCACCGGACCCAGGCGGGGTCGTCCTACAAGCCCTACGTGCTGGCGACCGCGCTGGAGCAGGGCATCGGCCTGCGCACCCAGCTCGACGGCAGCTCGCCGCAGGAGTTCCCCGGACTGGCCAGCCCCGTGAACAACTCGGACATGGCCGACCACACCCCCGTCGACCTCATCGAGTCCACGGCGGACTCCGTCAACACGAGCTACGTGGACCTGGCCACACGGGTGGCGAACCTGCAGGACATCGACGACACGGCGGTCGCCATGGGCGTGGATCCGGAGCAGGTCACCACCTCGGAGCGGGGCCCGCTGATCGCGCTGGGCACCCACTCGGTGAGCACGCTGGACCAGGCGAGCGGGTACGCGACCTTCGCCAACGAGGGTCGGCACATCCCGTCGCACATGATCATCGAGCTGCGCACCGCCGACGGCAGGGTGGTGCCGCCGGACGATAAGACGCTGATCGAGTCGGGCGGCGAGCAGGCCATTCCCGCGGACGTCGCGGCCGACGCGACCTTCGCCATGCGCGCGGTGGTCGAGGGCGGCGGTGGCAGGGACGCGGCCCTCGACGACGGCCGCCCGGTCGCGGGCAAGACGGGTACCTCCAGCGGCGCGGTCTCCGCGTGGTTCGTGGGGTACACGCCACAGCTGTCCACCGCGGTGGGGTTGAGCCGCTTCTCCAACGAGGGTCTGGAGTTCGAGGGCCGGCAGAACAACGCGGTCTACGGTGGCACGACCTCGGCTCTGGTGTGGAAGGAGTTCATGGAGACCGCCACGGAGGGCATGGAGGTGCAGGACTTCCCGCCACCGGCCTACGTCGGCGAGGACAAGAACTTCGCTCCCTCGCCGAGTCCGAGCCCGACGCCTTCGGACACGCCCGAGCCGACGCCTACGGAGAGTCCCACCGACGAGCCGACGGGCGAGTGCCCGCCGGGGAACGGCAACGGGAACGACAACGGGCAGGGCAACGCCGACTGCCCCGAGACGCCCGAGGAGACGGTGGATCCGTGCGATCCGTGGACCCTCGGTTGCGAGGACGAGCCCCCCGGCCCTGGTGAAGGCGATCCCGGTGATGGTGAGACCTGTGAACCGACCCTTTGGGACGAGTGTGACGAGGAGGAGACCCCTCCAGTGGAGAACCAAGGCTCCCAGAACAGCCAGCGGACAACGCTCGGCCGTAACGAGGACTGACCCGCTCCGCTGAACCACGGGGGCCGGTGCGCGACCACGCGCGCCGGCCCCCGCGGCGTGTGCGGGGTGGGACGGGGAGGCGGGACCGTCCACAGGCAGCCGCGGTGGTCCCCGCCCGCTGGTATTCTTGGCGTTTGTATGGCTCAGAGCCCGTGCGGCGTCCCACCACCAAGGGTGGCGACAGACCGCGGGCTCCTGCCCTCCTGCCATGGAGATTCCATGGCCGCGACAGTCCAGAGGAGGAACGTACGCCTATGCGTCGTTACGAAATCATGGTCATCCTCGACCCCAACCTCGACGAGCGCACCGTCGCCCCGTCGCTGGAGAACTTCCTGGGTGTCGTCCGCAACGACGGCGGCTCGGTGGAGAAGGTCGACATCTGGGGCAAGCGTCGGCTCGCCTACGACATCGACAAGAACTCCGAGGGCATCTACGCGGTCATCGACCTGTCGGCCGAGCCGGCCACGGTCAAGGAGCTGGACCGCCAGCTCGGGATCGCCGAGGCCGTGCTCCGGACCAAGGTGCTCCGCCCCGAGGTCCACTAGAGCTCGTCTCATTCGGCGTCGCCCGCGCCGA
This sequence comes from Nocardiopsis sp. Huas11, assembly GCF_003634495.1. Taxonomy (GTDB): domain Bacteria; phylum Actinomycetota; class Actinomycetes; order Streptosporangiales; family Streptosporangiaceae; genus Nocardiopsis. The sequence goes on from NZ_RBKY01000001.1 coordinate 2,530,639, forward strand.
ACCCCCTGCCCCGGAGCATCCCGACCCCTGACGAACTGTCGTCACCGGAGCGGATGATCAGGGGAGCAGGCGAAACCGCCTGAACCGACTATCTCGAACCGGAGCCGATCCATGGCAGGCGAAACCCAGATCACGCTCGTCGGCAACCTCGTCGACGACCCTGAACTGCGCTTCACGCCCAGTGGAGCCGCGGTCGCCAACTTCCGTGTGGCCTCGACGCCTCGCAACTTCGACAAGGCGTCGGGGGAGTGGAAGGACGGCGAGTCCATGTTCCTCACCTGCACCGTCTGGCGGCAGTACGCGGAGAACGTGGCCGAGAGCCTGCAGCGCGGCATGCGCGTCATCGTGCAGGGCCGTCTCAAGCAGCGCTCGTACGAGACGCGTGAGGGCGAGAAGCGGACCGTCTACGAGATCGACGTCGACGAGGTCGGCCCGGCTCTGCGCAGCGCCACCGCCAAGGTGGCCAAGACGCAGCGTCCGGGCGGCGGAGGCGGTTTCGGTGGCGGCCAGCCCCAGGGCGGCGGCTACGGGAACCAGGGCGGCGGATTCGGCGGCCAGCAGGGTGGTCAGGGCGGCAGCCGCGGTGGCGCGCCGGCCGACGACCCCTGGGCGACCAACGGCGGCGGTGGCGGCGGCGGTTTCGGTGGCGGCGGCGGAGGATTCTCCGACGAGCCCCCGTTCTAGGGCATATTCCGCGGATACTCGACCTGCTGCACGGCGTCCCAGTGGCACTCTCGCTGCGTTCTCATCAGTCAACAGCCGAACCAGGATGCTTCCTTCTTCGGCCTTGCGAGAGCACCACTGGATACGCCGCTCGCGACGGTCGGCACCCACGGAACACGCCCTAGCGGTCCCACCCCGCGTTTGACCCGACTCGGCGCTCGACGGGCGCTGAGTCACTGTCCACATGTCACCGACCATCCCCGGGAGAACCCCGGGGCTCTTGCGAAGGAGCACCACGATGGCGAAGCCGGCAGCGCGCAAGCCCAAGAAGAAGGTTTGCCTCTTCTGCCAGGAGAAGCAGTCCTACATCGACTACAAGGACACCACGCTTCTCCGCAAGTTCATCTCCGAGCGCGGCAAGATCCGCGCCCGCCGCGTGACGGGAAACTGCACGCAGCACCAGCGCGACGTCGCCACGGCGATCAAGAACGCGCGTGAGGTGGCCCTGCTGCCCTACACCAGCACCACTCGATAACGGCGATATCCGAGGGAGGTTTTTGTCGTGAAGCTGATTTTGACCCACGAGGTCAACGGTCTCGGAGCCCCCGGCGATGTCGTCGAGGTGAAGAACGGTTACGGTCGCAACTACCTGCTGCCCCGCGGGTTCGCCATTCGGTGGACGCGCGGCGGACAGAAGCAGATCGACCTGATCCAGCGCGCGCGTTCGGCGCGTGACATCCGCAGCCTGGACGAGGCCAAGCAGGTCGCCGGCCAGGTCGGAGCGCTCAACGTGCGCCTCAAGCAGCGCGCGGGTGAGGGCGGTCGTCTGTTCGGTTCGGTCACGCCCGCGGACATCGCCGAGGCCGTCAAGGCCGTCGGCGGTCCCGAGTTGGACAAGCGCCGGATCGAGATCAAGAACCCGATCAAGTCCGTCGGTGACTACAAGGTCCAGGTCCGCCTGCACCCCGAGGTCTCCGCGACGATCAAGCTGGACGTCGTCGGTTCCTGACCAGGATCCGACTCGTCGGGAGCCCCGTCTCTGTACAGAGGCGGGGCTCCTCGCTTTGCCGCCGGTGCCCCGTGGGCCACCACGCGAGGGGTGAGGGCTTCCCCTTCGACGGAGAGCCTCCGGCTCCGGCCCACCACAGATTCCGGAATTCTGACACGCCAGAGGGACGAAAGCGGTCCTTTGGTTACTCTTTGTAACCTATTGTTTTCTCTGAGTAGCATCCTTGTCGTGGTGCCCAGACTCGGGAGGAAGACACCGCCATGGCCGCAGAGAATCATTCGCAACCGGCTCGTCCCCTGGACCGCAGGACCATGCTGCGCGCATCCGCGCTCGTCTCCGGGGGCGTGATCCTCGGAGGACTGGCAGGGCTGAGCGCCGCCGGGCCCGTGGCCGCCGCGGGGATACCGAAGGTCTACACACGGTCGGACTGGAAGGCCAGATCACCCAGGCAACGCGTGGAGGTCCTGAGCCAGGGCCCGACGCACATCGTCGTCCACCACACCGCGACGGGGAACGTGTCCGACACGTCCAAGTCGCACGCCGCCGCGCTGTCCAGGGCCATCCAACGGCACCACATGGACAACAACGGCTGGAACGACACCGGGCAGCAGCTCACCATCAGCCGCGGCGGATACATCATGGAGGGTCGCGACCAGACCCTCCGTGCCATCGGGGACGGCGGCCACGTGATCGGCGCGCACGTGGCCAACCACAACTCGCACACCATCGGGATCGAGAACGAGGGCACGTACACCTCCGTGACCCCGCCGCAGGCGCTGATGTCCTCCCTCGTGGAGACCTGCGCCTGGCTGTGCCTGGTCTACCGGCTGGACCCCGAGGACGCGATCGTCGGGCACCGGGACTACAACTCGACCAACTGCCCCGGCGACAAGCTGTACTCGATGCTGCCGAAGCTGCGCCGTGACGTGCAGAGCTCCCTGCGCGAACAGCTGAGCCACCTGAGCAAGGTCGCGGGCACCGAACTCACCCTGGAGGAGCTGCCCGGCTATCCGCCGGTGCCGTCGTCGGAGCGGATGGAGACGTTCTTCCACGGCCCCGCCATCGGTGACCGGGACGTGTCCCTGTAGCGGCCGTACGGCACGGGGCCGCCGCTGCTCCGGCGGCCCCCTCGTGCCCAGGGGCGCCTCTCCCCGGCCCGGTCAGGGCCGCCGGGCACCGGTGACCAGCCAGGCGGCGCCCCGGGCGCGTGCGCCCAGGGTGAGGGCGCGCGCCAGGATCCAGACCGCGAACGCGATCCACAGGCCGACCAGCCCCCACAGGGTGCTCCCGGTGAGCACGGGCACCAGCAGCGCGCACGGCAGGAAGGCCAGCATCGTCCACAGGGACGCCCATGCGAGGTAGCGCTGGTCGCCGGCGCCCATCAGGACCCCGTCCAGGACCATGGTGACGCCGCTCAGGGGCTGCAGTAGCGCGACCACGATCAGCGTGGCCATGATGAGGACCCGCACCTGCGGATCGTCGGTGAACGGGATCGACGCCCACGGCAGCACCAGGACCACCAGCACGGCGAACACCAGCCCCGACAACACGCCCCACTCCACCATCCGGCGGGTGGCGTCGCGCGTGCCCTGGACGTCGCCCGCGCCCAGGTAGCGGCCGATGATCGACTGCCCCGCGATGGCGATCGCGTCCATGGCGAAGACCAGCAGCGCCCAGATGTTGTACGAGACCTGGTGCGCGGCGATGGCCTCGTCGCCCAGGCGTGCCGCGATCGCCGTGGTCACCAGCGCCACGACGCGCATCGAGACACTGCGCAGGAACAGCGCGAAGCCCGCCGAGGCGGAGGCGCGCAGCCCGGCCGCGCTCGGCAGGAGCGAGACCCGCTCACGGCGGGCGGTGCGGCCGATCGTCGCCACGTACCAGAACGCCCCCGCGCCCTGGGCGATGACGGTCGCCCATGCGGATCCGGCGATGCCCCAGTCCAGGACCAGGACGAACACCGCGCACAGCGCGGCGTTGCCGGCGTAGGTGGCGACCGCGACCACGAGCGGGGTGCGGGCGTCCTGGAGTCCGCGCAGTACACCGGTGCCCGCCATGACGATGAGCAGGAACGGCGTGCTCAGCAGGCTGACGCGCAGATAGGTCACCGCGTGGGGCGCCACTTCGGGCGAGGCGCCCAGGAGGTCGACGAGCGCGGGGCCCAGCGGCCAGCCGGCGGCGATGGCCGCCAGACCGAGCAGGACCGCCAGCCAGAGGCCGTCCACGCCGTCGCGCACTCCGCCGGCGATGTCACCGGCGCCGAAGCGGCGCGCGACCGCGGCCGTGGTGCCGTAGGCGAGGAAGACGCACACCGCCACGAAGGTCAGCAGGACCTGGCCGGCCACGCCCAGACCGGCCAGCGCCCGCGTCCCGAGCGTCCCGACGATGGCCGCGTCGGTCAGCAGGAACAGGGGTTCGCTGACGAGGGCGAAGAACGTGGGGATCGCCAGGGCGAGGATCTCGCGGTCGTGGCGGTGCCGGAAGGGCGCGGCGGACATGAGTCTGGGCATGACCCGGCCACAGTACCGGACAGGCGTTCGACGTCGGATGTGGAGTTGTCCACACCCCCGCCAAAGCCTGTGGATAACCTGTGGAAACTCCCTCTGTGAGGCATCTTGCACGTACTGTTCGTGAAGGGTGTTTTCCCAGGTCAAGGGCTATATCTAGGGAGGCGCGGAAAGTTATCCACAGGTGATGTGCACAACCAGTTCCCGCAGGTGCCCCGCAGGGCCCCGCACATGGTGGTAAAGGGGTGTCCCCAGACCCTGTCGGCGGACTCCGCGGGGCCCGCCATGGGGCATCCTGGAGAGGGCGGTCCGTTCCCGGGCCGCGGCAGGGCCTGCGTGGGGAGAGTTCGTGAGCGTCGCCGAGGAACCACCTGAAGAACGCGGATACGAGCGCACCCCTCCCCACGACATCCAGGCCGAACAGAGCGTCCTGGGCGGCATGCTGCTGTCCAAGGACGCCATCACGCAGGTCGTCGAGATCATCCGCTCCGCCGACTTCTACCGTCCGGCGCACCAGATCATCTACGACAGCGTCGTCGACCTGTTCTCCCGCGGCGAGCCCGTCGACGCCATCTCCGTCAACGCCGAGCTGACCAAGCGCGGCGAGGCCGCCCGGGTCGGCGGGGCGCCTTATCTGCACACGCTCACCGAGGCCATCCCCACCGCGGCCAACGCGGGCTACTACGCCAAGATCGTCTCCGACCGCGCGGTCCTGCGCCGGCTGGTCGAGGTCGGCACCCGCATCGCGCAGATCGGCTACGCGGGCGACGGCGAGGTGGACGACCTCGTCGACCACGCCCAGGCGGAGATCTACAAGGTCGCGGAGAAGCGCACCGGCGAGGACTACGTCGTCCTCGGCGACATCATGCCCGGCGCCCTCGACGAGATCGAGGCGATCGGCGCCCACGACGGCACGCTCACCGGTGTACCCACCGGCTTCGCCGACTTCGACGCCCTCACCAACGGCCTCCACCCCGGACAGATGGTCATCATCGCCGCCCGACCGGCCGTTGGTAAGGCACTGGGTCTCGACACCCGGCTACCGACCCCCGAGGGATGGACGACCATGGGGGAGGTCAAGGTGGGGGAGGAACTCATCGCCGCCGACGGACGGCCCACCAGAGTGGTGGCCGCGACCGAGGTGATGACCGGGCGTCCCTGCTACGAGGTCGTCTTCGACGACGGCACGAAGGTCGTCGCGGACGCCGAGCACCAGTGGCTGACCGATACGCGCGCCTCGCGGCGGGCCGCGAAGGAGGCCGAGGCGTCCGACGCCCCGCCACATGTGCTGCCCGGGGTGCGTACCACCCGGGAACTCGCCCGAACCCTGCGTCTTGAGACGGCCGACCGGCGCCTGAGCCACTCGGTGGCCAACGCCTCTCCCCTGGAGCTTCCTGACAGGGAGCTTCCCCTGCCGCCGTACTTTCTCGGAGTGTGGCTGGGCGACGGGTCATCGTCCATTGCCCGGATCACGACCAAGGATCCGGAGGTGGTGCTCAACATCGAGACCGAGGGACTGGTCACCAAGCCCGTCGGATCGACAGAGCTGACCTACGGCGTCTTCTTCCCCAAGGAGAGCCCGGCGCCCGTCAGTCGTGAGTGCATCGATGACCACGGCAGCGTACAGGCGTCGTTGCGCACCCTCGGTGTTCTGGACGACAAGCACATCCCTATGGAATACCTGCGTGCGTCAGAGGCGCAGCGGCGTGCATTGCTGGCGGGGCTCCTGGACACGGTCGGGACGGTGAACGCCAGCGGATCGGTGCAGTTCGCGGTCACGAACGAGCGCCTGGCGTTCGATGTTCGGGAACTCCTGCACAGCCTCGGCCATCGAACGGGCATGTCCACCAAGCGGGTCGAGGGCCGCACGGAGACATCCTCCGTCTGCTTCACGATCACGTTCGGATCCACTCGCGAGGTGTTCGGGATCGAGCGCAAACGGCTGGCACATCGCGAGCGGAGCGAGGGACGGGCCTATCAGCGGGTCGGGTCACGGTTCGTCACCGAGGTGCGCCCGATCCCGAGTGTTCCGGTGCGATGTGTTCAGGTGGACCATCCAGATCATCTTTATCTGGCCACCGAAGCGATGGTGCCGACGCACAACTCGACGCTGGCCTTGGATTTCGCGCGGGCGGCGTCGATCAAGAACGAGATGACCTCGGTCTTCTTCAGCCTGGAGATGGGGCGCAACGAGATCGTCATGCGCCTGCTCTCGGCCGAGGCGCGGGTGCCGCTGCACACCATGCGCTCGGGTCTGATGACCGACGAGGACTGGGCCCGCCTGGCCAGACGGATGGGCGAGGTCGCCAGCGCGCCGCTGTTCATCGACGACTCACCGAACATGTCGATGATGGAGATCCGCGCCAAGTGCCGCCGCCTCAAGCAGCAGCACGACCTCAAGCTCGTCATCGTCGACTACCTCCAGCTGATGAGCTCGCCCGGCCGGGTGGAGAGCCGCCAGCAGGAGGTCTCGGAGATGTCGCGTTCGCTCAAGCTCCTGGCCAAGGAGTTGGAGGTGCCGGTCGTGGCGTTGTCCCAGCTCAACCGTGGCCCCGAGCAGCGTACGGACAAGCGCCCGCAGGTGTCCGACCTTCGTGAGTCGGGCTGCCTGCCTGCCGATACGCGGATTCTGAGGGCCGACACGGGGGCCCCGGTGACCATCGGCGAGCTCTACCGCTCGGGGGCACGGGACATCCAGGTGTGGTCCCTGGACGAACGGCTACGACTCGTTCCCAAGACGATGACCCATGTTTTCTCCAGCGGGATGAAGAACGTCTTCCGCCTGAGGCTGACCTCCGGCCGAGAGGTGACCGCCTCCGGGAACCATCCGTTCCTCACGCTCGACGGCTGGCAGCCCCTGGAGAAGCTCGCCGTCGGGGGCCGGATATCGGTGCCTCGACACGTTCCGGCCCCGACCACTGTCACCCGATGGCCTGACGCCGAGGTGGTCCTGCTCGCGCACATGATCGGCGACGGGTCCTTCGTTCGACGTCAGCCGATCCGCTACGCCAGTGTCGACGAGGCGAACCTGTCGGCGGTGACCGAGGCTGCCCGGCATTTCGGGATCACGGCGGTGAGAGACGACTACGAGGCCGCTCGTGTGACCACACTTCGGCTGCCGGCGCCCTTCCACCTGACGCACGGCAAGCGCAACCCCGTCGCGGCATGGTTGGACGGACTGGGCCTCTTCGGACTGCGCAGTCACGAGAAGTTCGTCCCCGAGGGGGTCTTCGGCCTCGACGATGACCAGATCGCCTTGTTCCTGCGTCATCTGTGGGCAACCGATGGTTGCGCGTGGTGGGACGCCAAGAACGGTGATGCCCGGATCTACTACTCCTCGACGAGTCGACGTCTGGTGGAGGGTGTGTCCCTGCTCCTCGGCCGCCTCGGGATCATGGGCCGGATCGAAGAGGTGCGCAAGGGACAGCACAGGGTCTGCTATCACCTGCACGTCAACGGGGTCGAGAACCAGACGGCTTTCGCGAAGCTGGTCGGATGCCACGGAGCCAGGGGTGAGAGCCTTGCCCTTTGCCTGTCCGAACTGACCGCTCGGCAGGCCAACACCAACGTGGACACCGTGCCCAAGCAGATCTGGGACCGGGTCCGCACGACGATCACGGACCAGCGGATGACGCAGAGGGAGTTCGCCGCGGCCATGGGGACGGCGTTCTGCGGCAGTGCCCAGTGGAAGACCGCTCCCAGCCGCACCCGGATTGCTCGCGTGGCCGACGTGCTCGATGACGCCGACCTGGAACTGCTCGCCACCAACGACGTCTTCTGGGACGAGATCGCCGCTATCGAACCCTTGGGCGAACAGGAGGTCTTCGACGCCACGGTCCTGGAGACCCACAACTTCGTTGCTGACGGGGTCAATGTGCACAACTCGATCGAACAGGATGCCGACATGGTCATCCTGCTCTACCGCGAGGACGTGCACGACAAGGAGTCGCCGCGGGCGGGCGAGGCCGACATCATCGTGGCCAAGCACCGTAACGGCCCCACCGCGGACGTCACGGTGGCCTTCCAGGGCCACTACAGCCGCTTTGTCGACATGGCGCCCGGCTAGACGGTGGGACACGCGCGCACCGGTCAGGAATCGAGAAGCTCCGGCCGGGCGCGCGGTCTAGTCTCAGGGGCATGGACCTCAGCATTCACACGACCTTCCTGCCGCACGAGGACCCGGAGGCCTCCGTCGCCTTCTACCGGGACGTCCTCGGCTTCGAGGTGCGCAGCGACGTGGGCCAGGGCCGGATGCGCTGGATCACGGTCGGACCCGTCGACCAGCCGGGCACGTCGATCCTCCTGGCGCCGCCGGCCGCCGACCCCGGTGTCACCGACGACGAGCGCCGCACCATCTCCGAGATGATGGCCAAGGGCACCTACGGCTGGATCCTGCTGGCGACCCGGAACCTCGACGAGACCTTCGACAGGGTGCAGACCGGCGACACCGAGGTCGTCCAGGAGCCGACCGAGCAGCCCTACGGCGTCCGCGACTGCGCCTTCCGCGACCCCGCGGGCAACCTCGTCCGGATCCAGGAAGTGCGCTGAACCCTCCCCGGCCCCCTCGGCGCGTCCCGGTGCTCGTGGACGGCGCAGACAGGAGTTCCCCATGTGCCACCCCTCCTGGGACCGCGCCCGTGCGGACGCCCACCGCCTGAGTGATCCGGCCCGGTTGCGGCGTGTGCGCGACCAAATCGATCGGGAGAACGCGCCGCCGTTGGACGTGCTCACCCGACCGGTCAGGTCCCACGCGGCGCCGGTCACCGTGGCGCGACCCGCCTGAGGGCCCGTGGCCGCACGCCACCGATGACGACCGACGGAGCCGGTCCCGCCGCGGGCCACGGGAGGACGTATGAGCACCGCACCACCGCGCGGCCGTGAGGAGCGCCTGCGCGACACCCGGGCGAGGCTGGAGGGCGACGCCGACCTCTGGCTCGCGTCCTCGGGCGCCACGGACGGGCCCCATCTGGTCCCGCTCTCCTACCTCTGGGACGGGACCGCGTTCCTGGTCTCGACGCCGCGTACCTCGGTCACCGCGCGCAACCTGCTGGCGGACGGCCGGGTCCGGCTCTCCCTCGGGTCCACGCGCGACGTGGTCATGGTCGACGGGACCGCCGAACCGGTGGGCCCGGACGACCTCGGGCCGGAGCGGGGCGAGGCGTTCGCACGGCGGACGGGGTTCGACCCGCGCGAACTCGGCCGGCCCTACCAGTACTTCCTGATCCGGCCGCGGCGCGTGCAGGCCTGGCGGGAGGAGAACGAGCTGCGGGGACGCGAACTCATGCGCGAGGGCCGCTGGCTCGGCTGACCACCGTGGCCACCGTGACCGCGGGGGCCCTCCGGGGCCCTCCGCCGTACGGCACGCCTCCGCGGGGGTCCGGCGGCCTCAGCCGAGCCGGACGAGCATCTTGCCGGTGTTGGCCCCGCTCAGCACGCCGAGGAAGGCCTCGGGTGCCCGGTCCAGGCCCTCGTAGACGGTCTCCCGCGTGCGCAGCGACCCGTCCTGGATCCACGGGATCGCGGTCCCGAGGAACGCGGGGAAGCGGTCCAGGTAGTGGCCGACGATCATGCCGCGCAGGGTCAGCTCCTTGGTCGCGGCCTGGTACAGGTCGGGTCCGGGGGCGGGCTCGGTCGCGTTGTAGGCGCTGATCGCGCCGACCAGCGCCACCCGTCCGCGGGGGCGCATGGCGCCCAGGGCGGCGGTCAGGTGGTCCCCGCCCACGCTGTCGAGGTAGACGTCGATCCCCTCCGGCGCGGCCTTGGCCAGGTGGCCCGCCAGGTCGCCCTCCCGGTGGTCGATCGCGGCGTCGTAGCCGAACTCCGACAGCAGCAGTCCGGTCTTGGCGGGGCCGCCGGCCGACCCGATGACGCGCCCGGCGCCGAGGCGGCGCGCGATCTGCCCGGCCACGCTGCCCACGGCGCCCGCCGCGGCGGAGACGTAGACGGTGTCGCCCTCGCGGACGGGGGCGATCTCGGTGAGCGCCAGGTAGGCGGTGAGCCCGGTGGTGCCGAGCGGGCCGAGGTAGGCGGTTTCGGGGACGGCGGAGGTGTCCACCACCGTGGCGTGCGCGGCGTCCAGGACCGCGTGCTCGCGCCAGCCCAGGAAGTGCGAGACGGTCGCGCCCACCGGGACGTGGGCGGAGCGGGAGTCGATCACCTCGCCGACCGCGCTGCCCTCCAGGGGCGCCCCGAGCTCGAACGGGGGGATGTAGGAGGGCGCGTCGTCCATGCGGCCCCGCATGTAGGGGTCGACCGACATCCAGGTGTTGCGGACCAGGATCTGATCCTCGGCGAGCGGGGTCAGGTCCACCGGGGCGAGGGCGAAGTGTTCGGGGCCCGGGATGCCCGTGGGGCGGGCGGCCAGGTGGATCTCGCGGGTGGCGGTGACAGTGCGCGGGGCGGCGGTGGCCATGGGAAGCACCTTCTTCGAGGGGGCGGCGGTGCCGCCCGGACCGGTTGTTCTCCGTGTCCTCGAACCTAGGTTCGGGGCGCCCGCCGTCCCAGGTCCTCTCGCGCCGCCCTCCGGTCCGCACGCGCCACGCGGGTCGGGTCAGCGGTGGACGAGGGTGCGGCGCTCGTCCTCGGGGGAGCGGCCGCTCCACCGCCGGAAGGCCTTGCGCAGTGCGCGGTCGTCGGTGAAGCCGAGGCGGCCGGCGACCGCGCCGACGGTCAGGCGCTCGTCCGTGAGCAGGGAGCGGGCGCGGGCGTAGCGGGCCAGGTCCACCTCGTGGCGCCAGGTGGTGCCGTGTTCGGCGAGCCGGCGCTGCAGGGTGCGGGGGCTCGTCGCCAGGCGGGCGGCCACGGCGTCCAGGGCCGGGGCGCCCGCGTCCATCTCGGCCTCCAGGGCGGAGCGGAACAGGTCGTGCCGGCCCGGCAGGGGGCGGGCTGAGGCGAGCAGGTGGGCGGCGTGGTCGCGCAGGAGGGAGCCCAGTCGGGGGTCGCCCTCGGGCAGCGGGGCCTGGGCGTCCTCGGCGCGGAAGGTGATGGTGTTCGTGGGCGCCCCGAACTCGATGTCGGTGCCGAACGCCCGCAGGAGGGCGTCGTGCCGGGGCGGTGCGGGGTGGCTGAAGCGGACGGTCTCGGGGACCAGGTCGCGGCGGGTCGCCTCGCGTGCCCGGCGCAGGTAGTAGGCGAGCACGTACTCGTGGACGGCGGCGGAGGTCCGGGAGTCGTCCGAGAGGGTCTGGTAGCCGATGGCCAGGGTGCCGTCGTCCTCGACGCTGAGGACCTCCTCGGTGGCGGTGACGACCTGGTGGTAGGGCCGGCTCGCGGTGAGGGCGTCGGCGAGGCTGGTGCCGTTGACGAGCAGGTAGTCCCACGCGGGCAGGGTGCCCAACGGCGCGGCGTCGGCGACGCGCAGTCCGGCGGAGCCCAGGGGCAGCGTGTGGGCGAGCAGGTCCCAGATCCGGACGAGGGTCGCCAGGGGCACGCGGTGGTGGTCCGCGGCGAGTGAGGTGTCGTCGGCTCCGGGGAGTTCGGCGAGCAGCGGGGTGGGGACGCCGGCCGCGAGCGCGGTGTCGCGGACGAGTCGGACCACGTGGGTGGACGCCGTACCGCTCAGCATGTCGGACAGCTTATGCTGTCGGGGTTCGTGCACGTACGTGTACTGGTGAGGGGCGTGCCGGCGGGCGACACGCCCCTATATCGGTCAGGCGCTTAATCGGTTTATGGTCAAGCCGATTTGTCGACAAAGAGCTACGTCGACATCACTGCGCGTCAGAGTCGCCGACGACGGCCCCCTCGTGCAGCTCCAGGCGTCGGCCGGAGAAGCGTTCGCGCGTCCTGCGGTCGTGCGTGACGATCACCAGCGTGCCCGTGTAGCGGGACAGCGCCTCCTCCAGCTCCTCCACGAGGCCGGGGGAGAGGTGGTTGGTCGGCTCGTCCAGCAGCAGGAGGTCGTGGATCCCCGAGGTCAGTCGCGCCATCTCGATCCGGCGCCGCTGGCCGACCGAGAGCGCCGCGACCGTGCGGTCCAGCTCCGCCGGCCGGAACAGGCCGAGTGAGCCCAGCTCCTCCCGCAGCTCCTCGGGCGCCTCGGAGCGGCCCTCGGCGTAGGCCTCCAGGACCGTGCGCCCCGAGGGCGGCACGGTGTCGTCCTGGCGCAGGTGGCCCACCCTGGTGGGGACGCGGACCGAGCCGGAGTCCGGTGCCAGTTCCCCCGCCAGCACTCTGAGCAGGGTCGTCTTGCCCGCCCCGTTGGGGCCGGTGACCAGCACGCGCTCTCCGGCGGCCAGTGCCAGGTCGCGCACGTCCAGCCGGTGGTCGACGCGGACCCGGTCGAGGACGACGACGGGCGGTGCCTCCGGTGCGGTCGGCGACGGTGCGCCGGACGCGCCCGGTTCCGCCGGCGGAGGCGCCGAGGAGAACTCGGCGCTCATGCGCAGGGGGACCGGTGGCGGCGGCACGGGGTCCTCGGCCAGGCGCCGCAGCCGCTCCTTGGCGACGCGGATCCGGCTCCGGGCTCCGTGGTCGGCGCCCCGCAACCGGAAGGCCCCGTGCCCGAAGGAGGCCTTGGTCATCCGGCGGGGGATGCCGTCCAGGCGATGGGCGTTGTTCTCGACCAGGCGGCGCTGGCGGGCGGTGTCCAGTTTCCACTCCTCGTACTCTCGGATCCAGCGGGCCCTGGCCGCCGCCTTGGCCGCGAGGAAGCCGTCGTAGCCGTTGCCGTGGCGGTCGACCGTGTGCGTGACGTGGTCGACCTCCAGGACGGTGTCGGTCACCCCGGCCAGGAAGGCCCGGTCGTGTGTGACGGCGACGACCGTGCCGTGGTGCGACCGCAGCCGTTCCTCCAGCCAGGCCACCGCCCGGTCGTCCAGGTCGTTGGTGGGCTCGTCCAGCAGCAGGAGCTCGGGCGCCGCGGCCAGGACCCCGGCCAGGGCCAGGCGCGAGCGCTCGCCGCCGGAGAGTGTGCGCAGCGGGCGGGCGCGGTCCAGTCCGGGCAGGCCCAGGCCGTGCAGTCCGGCGTCGACGCGGGCGTCGGCGTCGTAGCCGCCGCGGGCCTCGAACTCGTTGAGCAGGTCGCCGTAGGCCTCCAGTTCCTCGCGGGTGGCGGAGCCCAGGCCCGCCTCGGCGCGGTGCAGGCGCCGCTCCAGCGTGCGCAGGTCGGACAGGGCCGTGTCGACGGCGTCCTGGACGGTGCCCGTCCGGACGCCGCCGGGCACGGTGTCCAGCGTCTGGGGCAGGTAGCCGACACCGCCGGGCGCCCGGACGACGAGCCGGCCGTTGTCGGGGCGTTCCACTCCGGCGAGCAGGCGCAGCAGGGTGCTCTTGCCCGAGCCGTTGTCCCCGATGACGCCGACCCGTTCTCCGGGAGCGATGCTCAGGGTGAGACGGTCCAGGACGACGTGGTCTCCGTAGCGCTTGGCGACGTCGGTGAGGGTGAGCTGGGAGCGGGCACGGGAGCGAAGTCCGGTGGTCATGGAAGGGCGTCCTCTCTGTGGTGCGGTCCGTGAGGGCGCGGATCGGCGAGGGACGGCCTGTGGCACGAGGTTTCGGACACGCCCGCGCCGGTGAGGGCGCTGGACGGGGCGAAGGGAACGTGGAGGCTGCCCGGCACGACCGCGAAGGAAGGGACACAGGTGGAGCGGTGCGACGTCGCAGGTCAGCGAGATCACGGTGCTCGGAACACGGGTGTCCGGCGCGGTTCTACAGGAAGATGTACAGCCTCATGAACAAGACGATACGTCTCGTCATACTGGGAGGCAAGCGCGTGCGAGTGAGACGCGCATCACGGTGCGTGGTGGAGTTGCGGGTGTCTGCATCCCGCTTCACTGACAAGCCGATTTGTCGACAGCGGCGGGCGGGCAGGGCGCGGCCGGGGCGGCCGGGCGGGAATCGCCGCACGCCGCGTCGGGTCCGACGCGGGTCCGGTGTCCGTCACCGGGGGCGGGAAACACGAAGGGCCGCCCCTCGTGGGGCGGCCCTTCGCTCGCTCGATGGCCGGGGCCTGGCGGCTCTCCGGTGGCGGGGGAGACTCCTGCACCGCGCCGGCGGACCCTTGGGTCCGGGCGCGGAGGCCGTCGCCTCCGCCGTGTCCTACGGCTACAGCCAGCGCGCCTCGGGGCGCGTGCGGCCGTTGTCGTCGGTGACCATGACCCAGTGCATGATCGGGTGTCCCGAACGCGTGGTGTCGGCACTGTCACGGGGCTGCGGGACGTTGACCGGAGTGGTCGTCAGTCCGGCGAGCCGCCGGGTCTCGGCCTCGGGGCGCTTGCGCCCGCCGGCCCTGGTGGAGCGAGCGAGGTGTGGCGCCTTGTTGCTGAGTGCCATGGGGACCTCCTCGTTTCCGTATCAGATGAGCTGAGTTAACCCCATGTTCACCTTGAAGTCAATCCGATTCCCGATCGGCGGGTCACGGATGGGGGAGGGGCTACTGAAGGCGGATATGCATCGTCGCAGGTCACAGGCGTACAGGTGGCTGGCCGGGAGGGCTCGGTCACATCGCGTCGCGGCCAGAAAAGGGTGGCCTGAGAGTTAGGTGAACGGAAGGTGAACGAAGGCCGAACTCGGTTTGGACGGCGTGCGGGGGCGGACAGCGAAGAGCACCCGCCGCAGTGGCGGGTGCTCCCCGTCGGACCTGGTGCGGGCGGGCTACTCCTTGAAGATGAGCCCCACGACCTCCAGGTAGAGCTGCTCCGGGTACGGGATGAAGGCGATCTTGCTCAGCGCCTGGTCCTGACCGGCGGACTCCATCACGAAGGTCCCGTAGCCGAGGAACCGGCCCAGCAGTGTCCGCTCGAACCTCATGTCCGTGACCTTGCCCAACGGCATCATGTTGACCTGCCGTGTGATGAGCCCCGTGGTCAGCAGCAGGCGGGCCGAGGTGATGACGAAGTAGTCCACCGACCATTCGGCCACGCGCCAGACGAACCACACCAGAACCAGCAGCCACAACCACCAGACGATGGCCAGAGTCGCTGCGCTGTCGGACGCGAACGGCAGGTTGCTCAGGATTCCGGCGAGGATCAGCGCCCCGAGCACCGCTCCGACCGGGCCGATCAGAACGGCCGGGTGTCGACGGATGGTCACCACGTCCTGCTCATGGGGCAGGAGGTAGCGATTGACGGACGCTGGAGCGCTGTTGCTCGACGCGACGAGCCGCATGGCAGCGGACCAACCCCCTACGGCAGCAGCGCGTTAACGAAGCGGGACATCGATTCGGCGCCGCCCATCAGGCCGCCCAGGGCGCTCTGGATCACGCCGGCCGCGCTTTCCGGCTGCGTGAGCAGATAGAACGCCAAGAAACCGATGAGCGCGTAACCGCCCCATTTCTTCAACTTCGCCACGACTGACTCCCCTTGGAATCCACCTGACCCACCAACCCAGCAGTGATTCTTGCATTGACGATGATGCCCGTAAAGCCTGGGGCCCACCCTCGGCGTGGCGGTATGTCGTCGGTTCCACGCTTGTGGGGTGTGTCCGGTTCCGGTGGGGTTGGTAACACAGTGAAGGGTGGTCCGGAATTCGACTCCGCCGCGTCGCAGGTCAGCGGGGCGTGGCCGGGCCGGGTGCGCCCTAACGCTGCTCGGCGAACGCCATCGCCAGGACCTGGAGGTGCTGGCGCGCGATGCGCTCGACGAGTTCGGGCGTGGCCCGACCCGTGACGTCCTGGGCACCGTGCCGCGCCGCGTCGACGCAGCGCGTGACGGTGGAGGAGTGGTGGACGCCGGAGAACTCGGAGGAAAGACGACTGACGACCGGACTGAAGTGCGTGTCAGGGGCTGTCTTGGTCGTCGAGGGGTAGCGGTTCTCGGGCATCTCACTCCTTGAGGGCCATGGGGGCGGCTTATGGCGCAGCGTAGGCGGTCGGGGGCTTTGCGTAGCCGCTGGAGGGTTGACAGAGGCGCGTCCGAGAACGGACGCCGCGCTCGGCCGTCAGCGGGCTGTGCCGATGTGGGGTGGTTTCGGCCTGGTGGGTCGACCCGGTTACGGGTGGTCAGGAACCATGATCACTGTAATCGGTTACGTTCCAATCTCGAAATGAATTCGGCTAACGCAATGCCGTGTCGCAGGTTGACCAGGCGCTGGCTGCCACCTGGGTCGACGTGCTCGGCGAGGGATCAATGCCCGATTTACGGACGTTCATTCACTCACATCCGAAAAGAACCGAAAAAGCGCCCGACCGGAGACCGGTCGGGCGCTGTCGACGTACTCGGGGCGCGGTCAGGCGCAGCCGTAGAGGCGGTCGCCGGCGTCGCCCAGACCCGGGAGGATGAAGCCCTGTTCGTTCAGGCGCTCGTCCACGGCAGCGGTCACGACCCGCAGGGTCGCGCCGTGGTCGGGTCGGAGGGTTTCGGCCAGCTTCCGCTCGACGGCTTCCAGGCCCTCGGGCGCGGCCAGGAGGCACAGGGCGGTGATGTGGTCGGCGCCCCGGTCCACCAGGAGCTTGAGCGCCGCCGCCAGCGTCCCGCCGGTGGCCAGCATCGGGTCGAGCACGTAGCACTGGCGGCCGGACAGGTCCTGCGGGAGGCGGTCGGCGTAGGTCGCGGGCTGGAGGGTCTCCTCGTCGCGGGCCATGCCCAGGAAGCCGACCTCGGCCGTGGGCAGCAGGCGGGTCATGCCGTCGAGCATGCCCAGGCCCGCGCGCAGGATCGGGACCACGAGCGGGGTGGGACGCGTGAGTTGCGTTCCGGTGGTCTCCACGAGCGGAGTTCGGATGGTGACGTCGGTCACTCGAACGTCCCGGGTCGCCTCGTAGGCGAGGAGGGTCACCAACTCGTCGGTGAGCCGTCGGAAGGTGGGCGAGTCGGTCCCGACGTCGCGCAGGGTGGTCAGCTTGTGCGCGACCAAGGGGTGGTCGACGACCAGGGTTTCCAAGACGTTCTCCGGGTGAGCTGGGACAACAGGACAGTGGTGGGGATGAGGGGTCGGCCCGAGTCTAACCGTGAGCGACCCCCGTACCAGGGTTCACTCACGCCCCACCGGGGAGGAGAAGGCCGACCGCCGGCCGCGTCCCGGGCGGCGCATGCGTCGCGCCGATTCCCGGGAACGGCCCACAGGGAGGCGGCGCGTCGGTTCTCATGAGAACGTGGGCGGACTGACGCAGGAGACAAGGCGACGGCGAGGTGGACGTGATCGTTACCATGGCACACGCACGGGCGATCGGCGGGACCTCGCCCGCACATGGTGCACCGGCCGGGTTGGGGTGACGATGACAGTTCTCGATCATGGTGACGACGACTCTGGCGACTTCGCGGCGATCGCGTACCGGGAAGAGGAGTACTGGGACGTCGACCTCCTGCCCGTGTCGCTCACGCGCGACCTCAAGGGGCTCGTCCACGCGCTGCGGCAGCAGCCCAGCATCAGCGGGTCCCTCGGGCTGGTCTCGGTCGGCGACGACTTCTTCATCATCGCCAGGGTCTACGGCGAGGAGGTCTCCCTCTTCCTCTCGGACGTGACCGCCTCCGTGGACTGGCAGGTGGCCCGGGACGTGCTGGACTACCTCGACATCGACCAGCCGGACGACGACGATCTCGACCAGGTCCTGCCGGCCGGCGACCTGTCGATCGTGGCCGACCTCGGCCTGGACGAGATGGAGCTGGGCGCCCTGGCGGGCGACCTCGACCTGTATCCGGACGAGGTGCTGGCCAGCGTGTCCGAGCGGTTGGGATTCGCCCAGTCCTTCCAGCGTGTCCTTGACGGGATGGGGTAAGGGGACGGGGACGAGCACCTCGGAGAACAGGAGCACGCGCGGTGTCGACCTTCGCAGCTGTCTTCGCCCCCAACGGGAAGACGTGGCGGGGAACCGAGGTCGAACTCGGGGACGTGAGCGTCATCGACGACATCACGGACCTGATGATCGACTTCGCCGTCGAGCGGGGCGGTGACTCCTCCCTTCTCCTCGTCGAGGCCGACGACGAGTGGTTCGCCCTCGTCCGGACCGAGGAGGACGGCGAGCCCCGTGTCTACCTGTCCGACGCGCGGGTGGTGCACGACCACCCCCTGGCGGCGGTCCTGTCCGAGGCGGGCGGGCTCGGCGCCCCCCAGCCCGCGGAGAGTGCCGGCGCGCGGCCCAATCCGGCGCCGGACGGCGACGGGCGCATGCTCGCGGACCTGGGGATCACCGAGGACGAGCTGCGTTCGCTCTCGGTCGGCGGCGGTGTGCTGCCCAGCGACGTCCTCGCGGTCGTCGCCGAGCGCGCCGGCTTCGCCGACCTCCTCGACGAGATGAGGCTGTGAACCGGTGCCGGACCGGGACGCCGTGGACGCGGCGCTGCGCCTGGCGATCGCCGAGGGCGAGCTCGCCGAGGACACGGGCGACGTCCCGGTGGGAGCGGTGGTGCTCGACGCCGACGGGACCGTCCTCGGAACGGGGCGCAACGAGCGTGAGGCCACCGGTGACCCCACGGCGCACGCCGAGGTACTCGCCCTGCGCGCGGCGGCCCGTGCGCGCGGTGAGTGGCGTCTGAGCGGCTGCACGCTGGCCGTGACGCTGGAGCCGTGCACGATGTGCGCCGGTGCGATCGTGCTGTCCCGGGTGGACCGGCTGGTCTTCGGCGCCCGCGACGCCAAGGCGGGAGCCGTCGGGTCGCTCTGGGACGTGGTCCGCGACCCCCGTCTCAACCACCGTCCGGAAGTCGTTCCACCCGACCTGGTCAGCGAGGACGTCGCGGATCGGTGCGCGGATCTGCTGATTCGATTTTTCGAGAGGCGCAGGATCCGGTAGAGTTCCTCTCGGTGGAGTCGCCTAGTGGCCGATGGCGCCCGCCTCGAAAGCGGGTAAGGGGCAACCCTTCGAGGGTTCAAATCCCTCCTCCACCGCACGAGGCCGATGTTCACGCAGGTGAGCATGCGGCCGGTAGAGGTAGCGAAGGCCGGTTGGTCCGAGCCGGTGCACGCAGGTGCACACGGCGAGGAGCAGCCGGCCTTTCGCGTGCGCGGGGCCCGCGGCGGTCAGTGTGGGACGCCGCCGACGCTACGGGTCCAGACATGGAGGGGTTCCGGCTCCGGCCCGTTCACGGCCTGCCCCGCTTCGCTCCGCACCTCGTCGAGGTCCGACCAGTGGACAGTGCCCGGCGCGTCGTCGCCGAGGAAGTCGTGGATGATGGCGGCGAGGTCGTCCGAAGGCAGGTAGGCGACGCCGAACGGCAACCGGTCCGGGGCCACCGAGCCGGTCGAGCAGCGTAGCCGGCCGGTTTGGGCGTCATGCCACACATAGAACGTGGCCGCTCCACCGAACCCCAGCGCACGGACGCGGGACTGGACGGATGCGGCGGTGCGCTCGAACGCGGTCACCACGTCGGACGCGGACAGCGTCCGTCTTTCCTCGGGATCCGGCGCCAGCGACCAGGTGTTGACCTCCGCTTCCCTCGATCTGTCAGCCGGGTCCAACACCAGCGGCTCTTGCGCGATCTCCGCGATCCATCTCAGCAACACCGGACCAGTATCCCCATGACAGTTCCGCTGACGGGGCGGCGCGGTGGGCAACAGCGGGGACGCCGCGTTCAGGCGGGGGACCAGATGACGGCGGTGGCGTCGTCGTGGAGCTTGCCGGGCGTGTACCGCCGCGGCCCGGCGTCCTCCCGTTCGAGTGCGCGCACGTGCTCGATCAGCGCCGCGGGGCCGTCCCCAGCGGCGAGGGCGTAGCAGTCGCGCCAGGTCTGGGAGCCGAAGAGCTCCACACCGCGCGTGGCGCCGTCCGTCAGCGCGGCGAACCCGGCCAGCCCGTCCAGGGGCAGGGATCCGGTCAGGGCTTCGGCGGACGCGCGGGGATCGGCGCCGGCGGTCCAGAACCCGCCCGGCACGTTGCGGCGGGCCCGGATCCCCCGTCCTCGCGCGTGGGGCCCGGTCGCGGGCTCGGGGCCGTCCGCGGCCGGGGGAGCGGCGGCGAGTTCGCGCCTCAGGTCGTCCAGGCGGGTGTCCCTGATAGCGGTGACCGTGCCGCCTGTGTCCTCGACCAGGAGCACCGAGTCGCACAGGACGAGGTGCTCCAGCCGGTCGCCGGCGAAGCGGACCAGGACGACGGTGGCCGAGGGGCCGTCCTGGTTGCCGAGATCGCAGCCGGGCCCGTGGAGGGAGGCCGCGGTGGTGATCGCCTCGGCGAGCACGTCCCGCAGGGGCCGGCCGCCCGCGAGCCCGGCGACCAGGAGGCCGCCCAGGCGGTGGGTGTACCAGGCCGCGCCGTGCGCGCAGCCGACGTCCACTCCGTGAGGTGCGCCGACGCCGTCCAAGACCACGGCTCCGTCGGGGGTGGCGGCGGCGAAGTCCTCGTTGTCGCGGTCGGGGCGTCCGGGCTCGGTGGCCAGCAGGAAGGGCACGGGTCGGTCCTGGTCGGTTCGCGGGCGGTCACTCGCCCCGAGTCTAGGACCGCGGGCGGCACGCGCGCGGGTGCTCCCCGTGCGGGCTCGGACGGCCGTTTCGGTCCGCGCGTCCGCCGCGGGGCCCGCCGCGCCCGGTGTCGGCCGGGGCGGCGGGCACGCGCTCAGCGGGGAGCGGGGCCGGTGCTGCCGCGGGCGACGAAGCGGGCGGCGGGGGACCACCGCGGTTCGACCGGTGCTCCGTCGAGGAGCTCCAGGACGGTGCGGGCGACCGAGGCGCCGTACTGGTACACGTCCACGCTCATCGCGCTCAGCGGCGGTGTGGCCAGCTCGCACAGGACCGAGTCGTCCCAGGCGACCAGGCTCAACCGGTCCGGTACGGGCACGCCCAGCCTGCGCGCGGCGGCCAGGCCCGCGACCGCCATGGCGTCGTTGTCGTACAGGATCGCCGTGGGCCGGGGGTCGCCCGCGAGCAGCCCGGCCGTGAGCCGTTCACCCGACTCGTGCGAGTAGTCGCCCTCCACCACCGTCGGTTCCGGGAGACCCGCCGACCGGCACGCCTCGGCGAGGGCGGTCGTGCGCGCGGTGGTGTGCCGCAGCCGGGCGGGGCCCGTCACGCGGGCGATGTCCCGGTGCCCCAGGTCCACGAGCCGGGCCACGGCGTCACGGACGGGGGCCGCGTCGTCGGTGCGCACGGCGGGCGGCTCGGCGGGGCCGTCCCAGGAGCCCGCCAGCACGGCGGGCAGGCCCAGTGCGTCCAGGAGCGCCGGCCGTTCGTCGTCGGAGGTCAGGTTGACCACCACCACCGCGTCCACCAGGCGGCGGTCCGCCCAGCGCCGGTAGGTCGCGGCCTCCTCCTCCGGTGTGGGCACCAGGTGCAGGATCACCGACCCGCCGCGGCCGGCGAGCCGCTCCTCGATGCCCGCCACGAACTCCATGAAGTACGGCTCGGTGCCGAGCATCCGGACGGGTCGGGCGACGACCAGGCCGACCCGTCCGGATCCCGCGGGACCGTGTCCCGGCTCGTCCATCAGGCGGGCACCGCCCCGGCGTGCGGAGTGTTGGCCGACCGCAGGACCAGGGGCGCGGTCAGGGCGGACGGGTCGATGTCGGCCTCCGTCCGTACCGTGAAGGACCGGCTCTCCCCGGCGAGCAGGGTGACGAGCATGTCGTCCACCTCGGCGTCCGGCGCCACCCGGTCGGCCAAAATCGCCACGTCACGGGCGAAGGACCTGGCGCGCACGTCCACCCGGTAGCCGCCGGGGACCGCGACGGCCTTGGCGGTCAGGGCGTCCGTTGCGTAGTGCAGGTCGACGTCCTCACGGAACAGGTGCACGGCGCGCGCGTCCTCGTACGTGGCCACCAGCACCTCCTCCTTGGTGTTCCCGGCCGCCAGCAGCGGCCTGGCCAGGTCGAGCACGGCGGTGGCGCGCGGGGCCACGGAGAGGTCGATCCCGTCCTCGGCCAGGACGGCGCCCGCGAAGGACTGGCGCTGGACCGCGACCCGCCCCTCCCACGGCTCGTCGGTGTCGTTGACCGCCACGAGGACGTCGCGGCCGTCGCGCGGCTGCACCGTGAGCAGGCGCGGAGCGTAGGCGTGCCGGAGCCCGTAGAGCAAGGGCTTGGCGCGCTCGTCGCCGTCGACCGCGGCCCAGGAGGTGACCGGCCAGCAGTCGTTGATCTGCCAGACGATCGCGCCCGCGGTGCGCGGCCACCAGGAGCGGTAGTGCTCGATCCCGAAGACGATGGCGCGTGCCTGGTTGAGCTGGGTCGCCCAGTGCCAGTCCTCGAACGTGGCGGGCGTGGGCAGGTGGGCGGACAGCCCCCGGTTCAGCTTGCCGTTGCCGTCCTCGGCCTTCTGGTGCAGCAGGAACGCGGGCGACTCCGGGGTCATCGGCTCGTCGTGCACCCAGTCGGTCAGGGTGGCCCAGGTGGGCGGGCCCTGGAAGCCGAACTCCGAGCAGAACCGGGGGACGTTGTCGCGGTAGGCGCGGTAGTCCGTCTGGTTCCACACGGTCCACTCGTGGTGGGTGCCGTGGTCGTCGACGTTGGGGTGGACCGCGTCGAGCGCGTGCCCGGGGCTGTAGGGGCTGCCGTCGGCGTAGAAGCGCGTGGGGTCGAGCTCGGCGACGATCCGGGGGAACAGGTCGGTGTAGTAGCCGTGGCCCCAGGTGCGTCCGGCCAGCGGCTCCTGCCAGCCCCAGTCCATGTAGCCCCAGAGGTTCTCGTTCCCGCCGTTCCACAGCGCGAGCGAGGCGTGCGAGGTCAGGCGGGCGACGTGCTCCCTGGCCTCGGCCTCGAACTCGCTCCGGAGCGGCTCCTCCTCCGGGTAGGCGGCGCAGGCCAGGAGGAAGTCCTGCCACACGAGGACGCCGCGCTCGTCGCAGACGTCGTAGAAGTCCTCGCTCTCGAAGATCCCGCCGCCCCACACGCGCAGCAGGTTCATGTTCGCCCCGACCGCCTGGTCCACGCGGCGCTCCAGGCGCTCGCGGGTGATGCGGGTGAGGAAGTGGTCGTCGGGGATCCAGTTGGCGCCCTTGACGAAGATCGGCTTGCCGTTGACGACAAGGGTGAACGGGGTCCCGTGCTCGTCCGGCGCCGTGTCCACGGTGACGGTGCGGAACCCGATCCGGCGGGAGCCGGTGTCGAGGGGCTCGGCGGCGCCGGCCTCGGCGAGTGCGAAGGACAGGTCGTACAGGGGCTGTTCGCCGTGGCCGGCCGGCCACCACAGCCGGACGCCGGGGACCTCCACGACGGCGACCGCGGTGTCGGCTCCGGCGGGCACGGCCGCCTCGACGCGGTGGCCGGCCACCTCCGCGGTGAGCACCAGGCCGGTGTCTGTCCCGGTGCCCGCGCGCTCGACGTCGGCGTGCACCTCCACGCGCCCGCTCCCGTCGGGCGCGACCGTGACCAGGGGGCGAACCCGAGCGAGTCGGGCGGTGGTCCAGCGCTCCAGGCGGACGGGGCGCCAGATCCCGGCGGTCTGCAGGTCGGGCCCCCAGTCCCATCCGAAGGAGCAGGCCATCTTGCGGATCATGTTGAACGGGTGCGCGTTGACGTGGGGGCGCGCGCCCAGGGACTCGCGCTGCTCCTCGGCGAACTCCAGCGCGGAGCGGAAGGTGACGGCGAGCTCGTTGGCGCCCTCGCGCAGCGCCGCGCGGACGTCGAAGCGGTAGGACCGGTGCATGTTGGCGGTGCGGCCGAGCACGTGCCCGTTGAGTTCGACGGTGGCCACCGTGTCCAGGCCGTCGAAGGCCAGGTCGACGCGCTCGCCCTCCGCGGGAGCGGTCGCGTCGAAGGTCAGCTCGTAGCGCCAGTCGGTGCGGTGGATCCACGCGAGCTCGGTCTCGGCGGAGTCCAGGTACGGCTCCGGGATCAGGCCGGCCGCCAGCAGGTCGAGGTGGGTGCTGCCCGGCACCGCCGCGGGCAGGGCGCGTCCGGCGATGTTCTCCGGGACGGGGCCGGCGATGGCGGACATCCGCCAGCCGTCGTGCAGGGTCTGACGGAACCGCATCCGGTCCTCCAGGACGTGAGGTGGGGTGGTGGGGGCTCGTGGCCGGGTCCGCTCGCGCGGAACCGGCCACTCGGAGGATTCTTACTTTAGTGAACTAAGTAAGTCAACAGTCCGGCCCGCGGCCCCAGACCCCGAGCACCTCCTCAGCGCAGCGCGTGTCCGGCCCGGCCCTCGCTCTCCGCGGGCGGCGGCCCGGAGCTACGAGGGGGTGCGGGTCGCCACGCTGTCGCCCCCGGGGGGCGCGAGCCGGCGTTCGGTAGCGCGGAGGCCTTCCTAGGGCGTGTATGACGGACACTCACCCTGCTGCGCGACGCCCCAGCGGCACCCTCACTGCGTTCTCATCAGTCAACAGCCACACCAGGATGCTTCCTTCTTCGGCCTTGCGAGGCCACCACTGGAACACCGCTCGCGACGGGCGGCATCCGTCATACACGCCCTGGCGCCGCTGCCGGAGGGCCCGCGCCGGGCGAAACTGCGCGAGGTGCGCCGGCACGCCGACGACTCGTGGTTCTCCTGGATCGGAGGGCACGCGCCCGGCGACGTGTTCTACTACCGCCTGCAGTCACCGGTGCTCGTCGCCGAACTGGACCACCACGGCGGTGTCTTCCTCGACGACGACGTGCCGCGGCGCTTCCACGTGCACACCGTGCTGCGCGTGCCGAACGGCAACGACTACGGGCGGTCGTGGGTGCGCCAGTGGCGCGCCCGGTGTCCGTGACCGGACCGGCGGTACCCTGGGGCGCACCGCCAGAGGGCGGGCCCCGCGATCACGGAGCGTGGACGGACCCCGCCCGCGAGGGCGGTGCGGAACGCGCGGAGGTTGTCTTGGGCACAACGGCACGGGCCGTCCCACACACGACGAGCAGGGCCGCGGTCCTCGACGCCGTCCGCGCCGCGGGCACCATCAGCCGGGCCGGACTGGTGCGGGCCACCGGGTTCACCGGCGCCACGATCTCGACGGTCGTCCGCCGGCTCATCGACGACGGACTGGTCCTGGAGACCGGACGCGCCGAGTCGACCGGCGGCAAGCCACGAGTACTGCTCCGGCTCGACCGGAACGCCCGGTACGCGGTCGGCGTCCACCTGGACCCGCTCGGCACCACCTGCGTGCTCACCGACCTCACCGGGGCCGTCGTCTCACGGATGACCAGCGCGGGGACCGGCGCCGAGGACGCCGCCGCGGTCGTGGAGCGGACCGCCCACCAGATCGACGTGCTCGTGGAGGGCGCCGGGATCGACCGCGACCGCGTGCTCGGAGCGGGCCTGGTGTCGGCCACCCACGGGTCGCCCACACGGGAGCCGGTCCTGCGCTACTGGGCGGACTACCCGATCGGTGCGGAACTGCGCGAGAGGACCGGACTGCCGGTCGTGCTCGGCAACGACGCCACGGCGGCGGCGCTCGGCGAGTACTGGTCGGGTGCGGTCGGCGGTTCCTCGGCCTTCGCCGCGGTCTACATGGGCACCGGCGTGGGGGCCGGGCTGCTGCTCGACGGCATCCCCTACTCCGGGAGCAGCGGGAACGCGGGCGAGATCGGCCACGTGTGCGTCGACGTGGACGGGCCGCCCTGCTGGTGCGGGGCCCGGGGCTGCGTCGAGGCGATCGCCGGGCCGGCCGCCGTGGTGGCACTGGCCCGCGACGACGCCGCCCTGGCGCGTGCGGCGGGCCTGGCACAGGGGGCCGACGGGCCGCCGCCCTCGGTGGCCGCCGGGTTCGCGGCCGTGGTGCGCGCGGCGCGGCGCGGCGAGCCCACGGCCCGCGCCCTGCTGGACCGGTCCGCGCGGCGGCTCGCGGTGGCCGTGCGCGGGCTCGCCAACGTCATGGACCTGGACCTGCTCGTCCTGACGGGCGCGAGCCTGTCCGTGGCGGGGCCGGTCTACCTCCCGGCCATCCGCCGCGAGCTCGACCAGGCGTTCTTCGCCCGCGGAACGCACGGGGTCGAGGTGCGGATGTCGACATCGGCGGAGACGGCACCGGCCATCGGCGCCGCCACCCTGGTGCTCCAGTCCCAGCTCGTCCCGCTGCGCGGGGGCCCGCGGTGGCCGGACGACCTGTCCGAGGCGGTCCCGGCGCACGCCTGAGGCCCGCCTTCCCACGCCTGAGGCCCGCGTGGCGTCCGCTTTCGCCCGCGTGGGGCCCGCCTCCGCGCGCCTGGCGACCGCCTTCCGTCGGTGCCGGGGCGACGAAGGTCGGCCCCCGGAACGGTCCCCCGGGGGGACGCGCGACGGGCGGGCGCCGGGAAGGGTGGAAGGACGGACACCGACCCCCCGGGAGGACACCCCCATGGACCGTCTGCTGACCCGGCTCGACCGGCTCCACGCACGCGTGCGCGGGATCCGCGCGCTGGTCTACTCCACCTGGTCCGTGCGGATCCTGCTGGCGATCGGGTTCCTGCCCTCGGGCTATCGGAAGATCGCCAACGAGCCCTTCACGCAGGAGGAGTCGCTCGGCGATCTCTACGTCATGTTCACCGCGCTGCACCAGGACTTCGGCGCGCTGTACGTCTTCATCGGCCTGTGCCAGGTGGGCGCGGCACTGCTGCTGCTCGTGCCCCGCACGGCGGCGCTCGGCGCGGCGGTCTACCTGCCGGTCATCACCGGGATCGTCGTCATCACCGTCTCGCTCGACTTCGGGCCGGGCACGCCCACGGTCACGTCGCTGATGCTGCTGGGGACCGTGTACCTGCTCTGCTGGGACTGGCACCGGGTGCGGCCGATCCTGGGCCCGCCCCGGCTCGCGGACACCGAGGTCGGGGCGCCCGTCAGGTAGCGTCCGGCTCCAGTTCGGCGATGGCGTCGTCGAGCCAGGTGACCCAGAAGGTCTCCATGTCGATACCGGCCCGCAGGACCAGGCGCTGCACCCGGTCGCGCTCGGTGCCCTGGTCGCGGGCGGCGTCGCGCCGTTCCATCTCCCGGTACTCCGCCAGCTGTCGGCCGTGCAGCCGCCGGTGGCGCCTCAGCTCCGCGACCAGGTCGCCCAGACCGACGACCCCGGCCGCGCGCAGGCGCAGCGGGAGGGGGTCGCGCAGGGCGCGGGGGTCCTCGGCGACCGACACCCACCGCGCCAGCTCCTCCCGGCCGGTGGGCAGGACCTCGTACTCCTTGCGCCCCCCGCGCGTCGGGGCGGCGGACGGCAGCGCCCTGATGAGCCCCGACTTCTCCAGCTTCCCCAGTTCCCGGTAGATCTGCTGGTGGGTGGCGGACCAGAAGTACCCGATCGAGCGGTCGAAGCGGCGGGTCAGCTCCAGTCCGGAGGACGGTTTCTCCAGCAGGGCGGTCAGGATCGCGTGGGGCAGGGACATGTGCGCATTCTAGGGATCCGGTCAGGTGGGGGCCGCGGGCAGGCGGACGAGCACGCGCCCGTCGACCACCCAGGTCTCCAGGCTCTCCAGCCCCGCGGTGGCGGGCCCGTGGACGACGGAGCCGTCGTCGACCCGGAACTCGCTGCCGTGCCACGGGCACCGCAGGCAGCCGTCGACCAGCGTCCCCTCCGCCAGCGGGGCGCCCATGTGGGTGCACCTGCCGAGGAGCGCGCGCACGGTCGCGCCCGACCGCACGACCACGACCGGTGCGCCCCCCAGGTCCGCGGGAGCGGGCTCGCCTTCGGCGAAATCGTCGAGGGCGCCGATGTCGGTCCAGTCCGCGGGCAGGACGTCGATGAGGTCGTCGGCGCTGTTGGCGCCGGACGCCCGGTAGTAGGCGAGGTACCCGCCGAGGTACCCGCCGACCCCGACCGAGGCCAGGCCGCCCAGGGTCAGCGCGACGCCCCACCCGTGCCGGCCGCGGGCCCGCGCCAGGGACGAGCCGCCCAGGAACAGGACGCCGAGGCCGTTGGCGACCGAGTGGACCACGCCCACGCGTTGTTGCCGCTCGTGCAGGCGCGACCAGTCGACCAGACCCGTCACCGCCGCAGGGAGGGCGGTGACGAGCCCGACGTTGACCAGGGTGTGCGCGGCACCGCGGTGGTCGCCCGGCAACAGGTCCAGCAGTGCCGCCGACAGCCAGGCGCCCAGGGGCGCGTGGATCGTGACCGGATGCGCCGGGTGCCCGAGCTGGACGCCGTGGAGCAGGTCGCGCACGGGACCCTCGGGCACCGTGTCGGCCACACGCTGGAGTCGGGACACCGCGGGGTCGAGCCGTTCGTCGCGTTCGATCGCGCGTACGCGTTCACCGAGTCTCATGCTCGGACGACTACCCCCGGGCCGCCCGGGACATGCGCCCCCGGGCCGCCTTGACCGGCCCTTTCCGTTCCACCGCGGGCAGGGCCGGCGACAGGGGGCCGACGGTTAGAGCGACGCGGCCAGGCGCGTGCCCTGGTCGATGGCGCGCTTGGCGTCCAGCTCGGCGGCCACGTCGGCGCCACCGATGACGTGCACCGTGCGGCCGGCGGCGGTGAGCGCGTCGGCGAGGTCCCGGCGGGGGTCCTGCCCGGCGCAGACCACGATGGTGTCGACGTCCAGGACGCGCTTCTCACCGTCCACGGTCAGGTGCAGGCCCTCGTCGTCGATCCGGTCGTAGTCGGCGCCCGCGACCATCTCCACGCCGCGGTGGCGCAGCTCCAGGCGGTGGATCCACCCGGTGGTCTTGCCCAGCCCGGCGCCGACCTTGGTGGTCTTGCGCTGGAGGAGGTGGACGGAGCGCGGTGCGGCGGAGCGCTCGGGGCGGCGGAGCCCGCCGGGAGCGGTGAGTTCGGTGTCCACGCCCCACTGGCGGAAGAACTCGTCGGGGTCCTGGGAGGCGCCCTCGCCGCCGTCGGTGAGGAACTCGGCCACGTCGAAGCCGATGCCGCCGGCGCCGATCACGGCCACCTTCTCGCCCACGGGGGCCCCTCCCCGCAGGACGTCCACGTAGCCGACCACCTTGGGGTGGTCGATCCCGGGGATGTCGGGGGTGCGGGGCGAGACGCCGGTGGCGATGACGACCTCGTCGTAGCCGTCGAGGTCGTCGGCGGTGACCGTGGTGCCCAGCCGCAGGTCGACGCCGTGCTTGTCGAGCTGGACCCGGAAGTAGCGCAGGGTCTCGTCGAACTCCTCCTTGCCGGGCACCCGGCGCGCCATGTTCAGCTGGCCGCCGATCTCCGCGGCGGAGTCGAACAGCGTGACCGCGTGGCCGACCTCGGCGGCGGAGACGGAGAAGGCCAGTCCGGCGGGTCCGGCGCCGACCACGGCGACGTTCTTGCGCACACGCGTGGGGGAGAGCACCAGCTCGGTCTCGTGGCAGGCCCGCGGGTTCACCAGGCAGGACGTGACCTTGAGGTTGAAGGTGTGGTCCAGGCAGGCCTGGTTGCAGCCGATGCAGGTGTTGATCTCCTCGGCCGCGCCCGCGCGGGCCTTGGCCACGAAGTGGGAGTCGGCCAGGAGGGGACGGGCGAGGGAGACCATGTCGGCGTGGCCCTCGGCGAGGACGGACTCGGCGACCTCGGGGGTGTTGATGCGGTTGACCGCGACGAGCGGCACGGACACCTCGCCCATGAGGCGCCGCGTCACCCGGCTGTAGGCGCCGCGCGGCACCGAGGTGGCGATGGTGGGGATGCGCGCCTCGTGCCAGCCGATGCCGGTGTTGATGATGGTGGCTCCGGCCTCCTCGACGGCCCTGGCCAGGCGAAGGACCTCCTCGGAGGTGGAGCCGCCGGGCACGAGGTCGAGCATGGAGAGCCGGTAGATCAGGATGAAGTCGGGGCCCACGCGCTCGCGGACGCGCCGGACGATCTCGACGGGGAAGCGCATGCGGTTCTCGTAGGAGCCGCCCCAGCGGTCGTCGCGCTGGTTGGTCGCGGAGACGATGAACTGGTTGATGAGGTAGCCCTCGGAGCCCATGACCTCGACGCCGTCGTAGCCGGCGCGCTGGGCGAGTTCCGCGGCCCGCGCGAAGTCGTCGATGGTGCGCTCGACCTCGTCGTCGGCGAGGGCGCGGGGGACGAACGGGTTGATGGGCGCCTGGACGGCGCTGGGCGCGACCAGGTTCTCGTCGAAGGCGTAGCGGCCGGTGTGCAGGATCTGCATCGCGATCCGGCCGCCCTCGCGGTGGACGGCCTCGGTGATCTGGCGGTGCTCGTCGGCCTCGGCCTCGGTGGTGAGCTTGGCGGCGCCCTTGAAGGTGGCGCCCTCGGCGTTGGGGGCGATGCCGCCCGTGACGATCAGGCCGACGCCGCCGCGGGCGCGCTCGGCGTAGAAGGCCGCCATCCGCTCGAAGCCCTGGGGGACCTCCTCCAGGCCCACGTGCATCGATCCCATGATGACGCGGTTGGGCAGGGTGGTGAAGCCCAGGTCCAGGGGTTCCAGGAGGTGGGGGTACTCGCTCATCTCGTCTCCTCGCGCGGGTGCCTCGCGGGCCGGTGTCGGGCCGGCCCGCGATTCATTATGCAACAAGTTGCACAAAGAGCGTCAAGCACGGTCGGGATCCGGGAGGACGGGCAGGGGGTCCGGGCGTTTGGCCGCGCGGCCGTCGCCGGAGGAGGTCCTCCGCAGGCGCCGCACGACCCAGGGGCCGAGGAAGGAGCCGAGCCAGCGCACCTCGGTGACCGAGGTGCGCAGCCGGCCCGGACGGGGCAGCGGTGGCAGGGGGTCGGTCCAGCCGTCGTGGCCGGGCACACCCAGCGCCGAGGCCATCGCGGCCGCGATCCTCGCGTGCCCCAGTGGGCCGCAGTGCAGGCGGTCGGCGCACCACAGGCGCGGATCCGTGGTCACCGGGTGGCCGTGGGTCTCCAGAACCACGGCCCCGTGCCGGGCCGCCGCCGCGCGGATCCGCGCGTTGAGGTCCACCAGGCGGGGAAGCAGGGGGCGGGCGAGCGGGGCGAGCCGTGAGACGTCGGGGAAGGTCATGGTGGCCACGCGCGCGCCCGCGCCGGCCAGCTCGGCGAACATGGCCTCCAGGTGGTCCGCGACCCGGTCGGCGTCGTAGGAGGGCCGCAGGAGGTCGTTGACGCCCGCGACGACGGTGGCCAGGTCGGGGCGCAGGTCCACGGCGGGCGCGAGCTGTTCGGCGCGCACCTGTCCGGCCAGGCGCCCGCGCACCGCGAGGTTGGCGTACTCGACGCGTGTGCCGTCCGCGGCCAGGTGCTCGGCGAGCCGGTCCGCCCAGCCGCGCAGTCCGGCGTCGTCGTCGCCGTCCCCCACCCCCTCGGTCTGGCTGTCTCCCAGCGCCACGTACCGCAGCCGCCCGTCACCCATGCCCGCTCCTCTCCCGCGCACCGACTGGTGCTCTACGAGGAGACTATTCGCCTAATTGACTATTCACCATGGGGTCCAAGGCGGTGGCCGCCTCCGGGTGCTCAGGCGCGCGGGTCGAGCGGACGCTCGAAGAAGGTCTCCAGCACCACCGTGGCCTGGGTCCCGGAGACTCCGGGGATGTCGTACAGGCGGCGCAGGACGTCCTGGAGGCGCTCGGTGGTCGCGGCGCGCACCTTCACCAGGACGGACGCGGTGCCCGCGATGACGTGCGCCTCCTGGACCTCGGGCACGGCGGCGAAGGCCTCGGCGGAGTCGCCCATCCACGCGGAGGAGTCGACCAGGACGAAGGCGAGGACGCCCCGGCCCAGGGCCGCGGGGTCCACGTCGACGGTGGTGCGGCGGATGGTGCCGCCGGCCCGCAGCTTGCGCACCCGCTCGTGCGCCGCGCCCGCCGAGAGGCCCACCTCCGCGCCGAGGTCGGCGTAGGAGCGGGTCGCGTCCTGGAGCAGGAGCGCCACGAGTGTGCGGTCGACGTCGTCCATGTCTGTCCCTTCGGGGTCAAGCCTGGACAAGACCATACCTGATTCTGCCATACTCGTCTTTGGCTGAATTTCATTCAGAATATACGCCACTGGAGGAGATCATGTCTGACCCGGCTGACGCGGGCCCCTATGAGGTCCTGGACCCGAGGTTCGTCTCGGGCCGCTGCGCGAACGGGGACGCGCGGCTGGAGCGGCTCTTCGGCGACGGCCGGTGGGTGGAGGGTCCCCTGTACCTCCCGGCCTGGCGGCAGCTGGTCTTCAGCGACATCCCCAACGACCGGATCCTCCGCTGGGACGAGGAGACGGGCGTCGTCGGCCTCTTCCGTGCCCCTGCGGGGCACGGCAACGGCAACACCCTCGACCGCGAGGGGCGACTGATCACCTGTGAGCAGGGCGACCGGCGGGTCACCAGGACCGAGCACGACGGCTCGATCACCGTCATCGCCGACCGTTACCAGGGCCTGCGGCTCAACAGCCCGAACGACGCGGTCGTACGGTCCGACGGGTCGATCTGGTTCTCCGACCCGACCTTCGGCATCACGAGCGACTACGAGGGCCACCGCGCGCCCAGCGAGATCGGCGCCGCGAACGTCTACCGGGTGGACCCCGGCACGGGCGAGGTCCGCCTGGCCGCCCACGGGTTCCGGGGCCCCAACGGGCTCGTGTTCTCGCCGGACGAGCGGGAGCTGTTCGTCTCGGACACCACGGCGGGGCGGATCCGCGCGTTCGAGGTGCGCGAGGACGGCACTCTGTCGGACGGGAGGGTCTTCGCCGAGGCCGGCGAGGGTGCGACCTTCGACAACATCCGCTTCGACGACGGCGGACGGCTGTGGGCGGCGGCCATGGCGGACGGGGTGCACTGCTACGACCCGGACGGCACCCTCATCGGACGGCTGCGCGTGCCCGAGCCCGTCTCGAACATCGCCTTCGGCGGCCCCAAGAACAACCGGCTGTTCATCACCGCCACGACCTCCCTGTACTCCCTGGTCATGGCCGTGACCGGACTGCCCCGGGTGCTGCCGCCCGGCGGCGCCCCCGCCCCGGGCCCCACGGGGATCACCGCCCCCCGCGCCTGACCCCGAGACGGCGCACGTGGGGACCCGCGTCGGCGCGACAAGGCACGCGAGCCGAACGGAAGGGAACATGGCGACCGTCACCGGTGAGATGGCCCTGCTGCTGGACGTGCTGGGGCGCCGACAGGGCGACGGCCGGATCCTCGAGGCGATCGCTCTGCTTGGTCCCGGGATGGAGGTCGAGGAGTTCGACTTCGACGGCGAGACGTCCAGGTACTACGTCTTCCGACCGGCCGGCACGGACCTGCTCTTCGAGAACGAGGTCCTGGTGTCGGCCATGGTGCGGACCCGGCCCGACGGCCGGGACCCGGGCTATGGCGGGTATCCGCGGCCCGCAGCGCTGATCGACGGGCTCGCGCCCACCGCCACCCGGGCCGAGGCCGCCGCGTTCCTCGGTACCCCGGAACGCACCGGTCCGACCTTCGACCGGTACGAGGTCCACGGGCGCTATCTGCACGTCGAGTTCGCACCGGACGGCCGGATCGGCAGGCTCTCCGCGCTGCTCGAACCGGTCTGACCCCGCAACGACGAAGGCCCCGACCGGTGACCGGTCGGGGCCTTGACGTCTGCCCTGGTGGGGGCGTCCGCGGAGGATAGGGGATTCGAACCCCTGAGGGCTTGCACCCAACACGCTTTCTTTGTAGTCGGCCCAGCGCATCCTCACGTGCCGCGACAGAATGAGTCTCACGTGTGGATATGCGCCATGTCAAACCACGCTGAGAGAACGAAGCGTCATTCCTAAGATGAGCCGTTTCGGAACCGCTTCCTGGCTCGCATGTCTTCCATGTTCTCAGCGTGGGTTCCGACCCTGAGGTGTCGGGGATTGACACACGGGGGGTTGTCGCAAGAGTGCATGGCCAACTCGTCTGAGGTCAACTCTCGACCGAGGGTGTAAGCGAGTATCCAACGTGTGGCTTTGTACTTCTTCTGGCGCCCGTTACGAGTGACGTCGAATTCTCCGTAGCCGCCACGGTCTTTGTAGCGGAGCCAGGGCCAACACGAGTCGGGGCCGCCTGACGTGTCGGTGTGGGACATGAAGCGGTCGTAATCGCTAATGCCACGGACGTATGGCTGTTTGGCCCCGTTCTCTTTGCGGCAGAGATAGCGGGCGCGTTTAGTGCTTTCATGGTCACAACCAGCATGGGGGCCACGGTGGCCGCGCTTCGCTTCGGACATGTCGCGCATGTTGTCGGCGTGGGTTCCCGGGATTAGATGCTCTGGAGCCACACAGGCTTTGTTGTGGCACGTGTGGCGGACCACTTCGTGTTCTTCGAGGTCACGCCCGAGGTGGTAGGCGAGCATCCAGCGCGGCGCGGAATGGGTCTTCCCGTTAGCGGTGAACGAGCCGTACCCGTTACGCCTGAGTCCCTTAACCCACACCCAACACCCGTCGTCTTGCTTCTCGACCTTCGACATAAACCGTTCGTACGCGCTCATGAGATCAATGCTAGCTAGGATTCTGCGGCTGCTCAGATCAACGCTGAGCGCTTCGGACAACGTCGCTCGTGTGTGCTCTCGGGGAGTGCGTGAGAGCGCCTGAGAGTTGATCTCAGAGCTTGACGTCTTTGATGTTGTCCGAGCCACAGTCACCGCAGATACGACGCGCACCGCGCCCGTGATTTCCGCTGCGAAGCTGGAGGTTATCGGGGTGGTTGTCGTCTCGGATGCCATTAATGTGATGGACGGTTTCGTGTGGCTTGAGAAAGCGCCCGAGCTTGCGGATCGTGATCCAATGATGTTGGAGAATATGAGTCCGCTGTACTACTCGCTCCCCGCTCTCGCTGCGAACCCACACCTTTACCCACTTAATCAGATAGCCCTGGTTCGTTTTAATCCAACCCTCTTCGTCGTCTAGCTTGCACTCCCACGAGCAATAAGCCATCACGTGAGGGCGATAGTGGTCGAAGAGATCGCCGCAGTAAGCGCACGCCGTTGTGCCTGGAGAAGATGGGTCCCAACCGTCATTGAAGAATCGCATGAGATAAGATTTATCGGAGCATCTGCGGCTTCAATATGCGGGTAGCAGAGCGTGACCGAGAACAGGTGTAGTCGCATGACTACTTTCTGTGGACTCCGATAAATGCGCTTATCAGCGGTCAGAAGCTCAACCTTAGTTCAGACTTTGGTGACTACTCTCTGCAAACCCATTATGTGACCCGGATCACAGGCAGGGTATCGAGCCCCACACCCAGACGGTCACGAAGTGCCCGGGTGAAATCTCGCCTTTCTCAGAATGGTCCCTGAGCGAAGCTCATCCATTGCTGTTACTTCCGGTAACACATTTGGGGAATGCCTGAGTGGGCCCGTGTGATCCGAGGGCTTCGAGCGTGACACAAGAGAGTGACACAAGAGAGTGTCACTCAGAAGTGTCACCGCATTTCCGCACGTCGGGCGAGTGACACAAGAGAGTGACACAAAGAAGTGTCACGAGAAGTGTCACTTCTTCAAAACACTCCCTGAGCTGCGAATACATAGTGACACTTGTACGTGTGTCACCGCTGACACGTGCGCGCTCTTTAGAGCGCGCGCACTGTCACGAGTGTCACGCCCGTACACAATTAGATACCTACGCGCGTACGCGCGAGGACGCCGACTAGCCACAAAGAAACCCCCGAGCGCTGGCGGGTACCTGACGGTAGTCCGTGCCTACCGAGAAGAGCGCTCGGGGGTGGTCTCTCATCACTCATGGAGTGATCAGACGAGCCGCCTCTTCGACGTCGTCGGCCTGGCTGGTGCACAGGGTGTTGCCCTCTTCGTCCACCCAGTCGAGGACGAACGCCCGTCCCTCAACACGTGTGACGGTGCCCTCGCACTCGTCATCCCCACGACCGCTCCCGCGCGGCAGCACGTGATCCCCGAACGTGTGGAGAAGGGGCGTGTCGAGGTCCGGCTTCCCCGCATCCAGCGTCACGGACACGGGCCGCGTTCCGTGGTCTCGAAGAGCCGCTTCGAGCGCCAGGAGCCGCGCCATCTGACGGCGGTACTTCTTGATTCGGGCGGCGGTCACTCCGTTACCTGCCTGCATCACATGGCCTCCAGTCCAGCGCGGACGCGGTCCAGCATCGCCACGTAACGTGCATCCTCGGTCGCCTTCTCCCGCTCCCACACCTCGAAGTACGGGCGGACCCTCTGCGAACGACGTCGTACACTCATCACCGTCATCAGCTCCCTATTAGCTGGTGGCCATGCCCCCGGACGTTGGCGCGTCGCGGGGGTCAATCGTGTGGAGTTTTCTTTGCACAGTACATGACCACACATGACAACGCATGACCTCATGTGAACACGCAGGTCATCGACTATGGACACATGGCGATTGACTTGGACGGACCGGAGTTCTTGAGGGACCAGGTAGCCGCGATCCTGCGAGGGCGGATCGACTCCGGCGAGTACCCGCCGCGTCGGCGCATCCCGCCCGAGGCGGCTCTCATAGAGGAGTTCGGCGTCTCGCGTCCAACGGTCCGCGCTGCCCTTGCCATCCTCGAAGAGGAAGGGCGGATCATCACCCTTCGCGGCAAGGGCCGCTACGTACGCGGGCCCAGCACCTCGGACGAGTAGGGAACCCCCACACGGGGACCAGGGTCACGCATCTTGGCTTCCAGCTCGGCCGCGCTGTTCTCTATCAGGGTTGGTTCTGTCGTGGTGTCGCAGTCGCGGTCGGTTGCAATCCAGAACCGCCGGGTACATCGGATGATGTAGCGGTCTCCGAACTTCGCTTTCAGCCGCGCCAGCTCTTCCATGCCGTCACTTCACACCCGCGCAGAGTGGCCGGTACAGAGTGACCGCGTTGACTATCCTGGGAGCAACGGAGGTCACCCCCATATGTCTGATCTGTCCGCGCGTGTCCGTGCTGCGCTTCGAGAGCGCGGAATGTCCATCTCCGCCGCTGCCCGTGCGATGAATTTTGACAAGGGCTATGTCTCGCGTGTGGTGAACGGGAAACAACGCCCGTCCGCTGCCCTGGTCACCGCGCTAGACAACCTCCTCGGCACTGAGGGCGGGCTAGTCGAGCTCCACACCGCCATGGACGAAGACGACCGCTCTCGTGTGGCGGCTGTTGTCGGCGGCGACAGGTACAAGGCAGACGCTTCGACAGTGCGCGCGCTCAGCGATGTTCTCGCCGCTCAGAGGCGTCTAGACGACACGCTAGGGCCTGCGGCGATGCTTGCGCCGACGCTCGTACAGATGGACACGGTCGTGTCCCTAGCGCGCGACTCAGACGCTCGCTCTATGCCGGCCGATGTGCGGGACGGGCTAAAGCTGGTCGCCGCTGAGTGGGTCCAGTTCGCGGGCTGGCTGCGAGCGGAAGCCAGGGACGACGCCGACGCCGTCCGTCTGCTGACCGAGGCTGAGGACTACGCCGACGAGATCAACGACGGACCATTGGCCGCTCAGGCGGCGAACTTCAAGGGCTACTTGTCACGGCAACGACAGAACGCCCGAGGTGTGGTGCGCTGGTTCTTGACCGCGTACAACACCCCGGGCGCTCATCCCGCGCAACGTCTCGGGGATGCTGCGCAGGCGGCGCAAGGGCTGGCGATGCTCGGGGAGCGGGATAGCGCGCGGCGACTCCTGGACGAAGCGACGGCTCTTAGCCACCGCGCGGAGATCGAGACACCGCCTGGTACCGCTTACTGGCTCGTGCCGTCCTTCCACGGGCTGAACATCGGTCTTGCGTACCTCGCGTTGGGCGACACCACACAAGCCGCGGCTAGTATCCGCGACGCCCTAGCGAACCTGCCCGAGGATCAGCAGGGCGCGGAGTGGACACACGAGTACCGCGCTGCTCTGGCTCAGGCCGAAGGCGAGAGCTAGTCCTCTTCGAGGATTTCCGCCCTCAGGTCTTTGGCGCACTTCATGTGGGCGTAGACGAGGGGAAGAATTACCGATTCCCTCCCCTTCATTTCTTTCTTACAGAAGCCGCACCGCTGAGTCATGGACGCGGTGAAGACCTTCCCCTCTGCCCGCCATACCTCAGGCGGGACGGTCACCGCATACACGGCCGCGAGTTGCTTGTCCGGGTACTGGCTGGCAGCCGAAGTGACCTCGTCCCGCCACAGGAAGTTATGCCGCTTGACGCCCTTCACTTAGCCGTCTCCATATCGCGGGTAACGATGACGGCGTCTATGTCCTCCTCGTAGCGGTACTTCACCGGCGTGTCGGGGAACAGATCACCCAGAACCCTGATGGCGGTCTTGAGTTCCCGGGTGGTGAGGATAGAGGCATAGCGCGTGTCATTCATGGTTCGTCTCCCTGGGTTTCAAGAATCACCGTGTGGCAACACCCAAAACGCTAGGCAGCCGACGAAGGCCGGACAAGTTACTATCCGGTAGGGCGTGCTCTACGGCGCTCGTGTTTTCGCAGGTCAGAGACTTGGGTCTCGGTTGGGTAACAACGTATCTTCGCAGGTCAGGGCCTCGCGATTCACAGTGTGGCCCACGTCACATTTGAGTGTGGTACTATCCCGCGCCCCGCGCACGAAGAAGCCATAGAGAAGCCCCACACCGGGTCACTCACGCTGGTGTGGGGCTCTCTCCACGCCTGGTGACTACCGAGCCTGGTACGTCCCATCTTCGAGTGCTTCGACCTTCCCGTGGTCGTTCACCAGTCGCTTAAGCGTGTTGTGTGTGGTGTTCTTATCTGTGCCGTGAGTGTTCTCCATGTGGCTCTTTATTTCGTCCCTGGTCATGGGACCATTCATTTGGAGAGACTGG
Source organism: Nocardiopsis sp. Huas11 (assembly GCF_003634495.1). Taxonomy (GTDB): domain Bacteria; phylum Actinomycetota; class Actinomycetes; order Streptosporangiales; family Streptosporangiaceae; genus Nocardiopsis. The sequence continues at coordinate 2,569,080 of NZ_RBKY01000001.1, forward strand.
AGAATGTTTATTGACGTCGGGCCAAGCCCCTTGCCCTTTGTCTTGGCGGCGCGACTTCCCGGGGGTTGCTTGTAGAACTCGGCGCTCTTGCCGTTGTTCTCAAGGTCGTTCATCTCCAGGTACGCGGCAATGTCCCCGATGTTGACACCGTCTGGGCGAACGTCGGAGTTGTCTTTGAACCAGCGCAAGCGGGAGTAAGTACCTTGGTTCTCTACGAGGTACATAGCACCCTGGATAGCTTGGCTCTTCGAGCGTGCGCCGACGGGGCGCTCTTTCGCCTGGTGTCCAACGTGGTCGGTGAGAACACCACAAGCGCCGCCATCTGTGAACGGACGAATGAACTTTGCCAGGATGGCATCCATGACCTCTTGCCCGTCAGGATGCATTTCTAGGGCTTGGGCAGCACGAGTGACAGAGTCGAGCGTGACAAGCTTGACGGAGCCCGTATCAATGTCCGGAAGCTCTGTAGGACGAACGAATACGCGATAGCAACGATTGAGCTTCACGGTTGACATACCGAGAGCCCGCAGACGTCGGCGCATTTCGTCCTTACCCCACTCAAACTCGAAGTGGACGACATGATAGCCAGTATACTGATCGCCAAAGGTGTCGATCATGTCCTTAATCGTGCGGGCTAGAGTCCACGTCTTGCGTGTCCCCTCAGCGCCGAATATGATATTCGGAACACCCCCGACGAACAGCCCGCGCCCGCGCTCATTCCCACACCCGCCGCATTTCGAGCAATCGTCTTCGCAGATGCAGCATCCCCAATACTCTTCCGAAGGATCATCCTCTAGATTAGCGAAGCCACACGGACAGCCCGGGTTTTCGTCACCGAGAACCATCACCGACGCGACGCGGCGGGGAATGTAACTCCCGAATTCAGCGTCCGGGTTACGCGCCTTGACCGCGCGCTGATAGTGAAAGCGGTGTGGGGCAACGTCTTTTCCGTCCAGCGTTTCTAGTTTGAGATAGCCCTCTTCGACTAGGGATTGGATGTCTTCGACCTCTTCGGAGTCGAAGTCTTCCCAACTGCGAGACTCCAGCTCTTCCCGCCGGATCTGCTCAGTCGTCCAGCGTTCGTCTTCTTCGAGTGCCACGGAATGCGCTTCGTCAGGGTCAATGACAAGTGCCCTCAGAGCCTCGATATTCTCGCGGCTCTCGCCACTTTCCCAACGAAGACTTAGAAGATGGTCCCTGACCTCTTCGATCTCGAAGAAGACTAGACCATCACCCTCTGCCCAACCCTCCGGTTCCGTTTCGAAGTGTTCCCAGGCCTGGGCCAGGATGTCTAGCTCGGCCGGAGTCCATGCCGCATTCGCTCGTGTAGACTCGTCAGAGTCATTCACAGTTCTTGCCTTTCTGTGGTCGACGGTGAAGGAAGAAGCGTCTCCCCGCTTCGTCCCGGGCCACACGAAGTTGGCGCTTCGTGTGGCCCAATTTTACTCCTGGTCCTGTTCTGACTGAACTTCTTGCCACACGCGCTCGATTTCCGCGCGTTCCCTGGCTTCTTTTCGACTCTTTTCGGTGCACAGCCTGAGAGCTTCTTTTCCCGGCCCGTGTGTACATTCCGGGAACTTTTGCATGTGTTCGCAGTGGGATTGTTCTGGCCACGTCTGCGGGTGATCACATGTGGTGTGGTAATCCCTTTTGCGTCGGCAAATCTGCCGGGCGTAAGCCGTATCTTTGTGGTCACATTCAGCATGGCTTACGTTCGTCCTCCGTGGCATTCCTGTCCCCAACCCGCTCGATTCTTCGAACTAATTCCAGATTATCATGTCAATCTCTGGAACTACCCATAAAAAAAGGCTCCCTCTAGCACGGGGACTAGAGAGAGCCTTTCTTTGGGACCAGCCAAGACAGACACCCATTATTAAGCATGGCACACGCCGGAGAAGGCACCACTCGTGGAGTGGTGAAGATACGCCGAAGAGCATCGAACCCATTCACAGAATAGCAGACAGTGAATGTTATCTATCTGTAACAATGAGCTTTAGGCCACGCTAAATTCTGTCTCTCTTTCAACGTGTTAGCTTTTCAATTGTCAGCGCAGAGAACGCGCTCATTTCTGAGGAGCCGAAGTGATGTACACCTTTAAGCAATTCGACATTACCAAGTACTACGGTCTCCACCCTGACACGCTAGAGCCGCACCTCACCTCACGCGGCTATGCGCTCATGTGCGGGATGTATGAGCACGAACTGTTCCTTAACACCCCGAAGAAGTCGGGGGAGCGCGCCCGATTCTGGGTGGACACCGCGCTAGATGACATGGGATATGGCGGAATCGAAGTACACGAGAACCCGCCCGAGGTGTTCCCGATCGGTGTTCTCCAGTGGCTACACGAGTACTTCCGTCACCCCGGCTCTGAGCCCATCGAGGCGGAAAAGGGGCTTAGGGTTCTCATGGAATCCAACCCGACCGAGGAGCAGGTAAAGGAATTCTTCGATCGCAACGGGATTACGCGGGAGTGGTTGTCACTTCGCACGGATGCTCTCGAAAAGGAAGCCGCACTACTCAAGGCCCGAGTTGACGCCTACGAAGCAGCCGAGGCGGCAGGATATTACGTCACCGTGGGCGGAGAGAAGATGATCGCTCCGAACCGTACCTCAGAGGAAGCGATGGGGTTTGTTGCCCGGCACATGGTCGGGGCAAGGTAGCAGCCCCACACCTCAGATGAACACATGAATAGGGCCCGAGACTAGTGCTAGTAGCCTCGGGCCCTTTCGCCCATTATACATTCGAATGACGGGAGAAAAGTAAATGAATCCCACACCTAGCGCTGAGCCTCTGCGGCCCCGTGTCCAGGACTCGAAGGAATGGCTCAATGGGTGCGTGGACGGTGGCACTTATGAGATCACCGCAGAAGAGGCAGAGAAGTACGGTAAGGGTCTGGACCAGCTCCAGCAGACTCTCCACAACCACGGACGCCGTCGCGGTCTTAAGGCCATCACCAAGACGATTGGTCCGAAGTCAAGCCCCGGTCGAAAGCTCCGCTTTCGCTACGTTCCCAGGAATCAGCCGTAAGAAAGCCCCACACACTCTGTCGGGATGTGTGGGGCTAGTGTCACATTCCCGTCTTGCCAGAGGAAAGTAACCAATGACAAAGCTATCACGTTGGAAAGAGCTAATCGTCCCAGCGCTCGTGATGCTCGTGTGCCTATTCGCTTCATATGACCATCTAAGCTCTGTCACCCAGGAGTTCGGATATTCGCCGTGGATCGCACATCCCTTGGCGGTGGCGCTGGATGCGTACCTGCTTTACGTGATGTTCCTCGTGTGGCGTCATCCTCGCCGCCGCACGTTTCACGTGTTGCTCATCCTCGGCGTACTCGTCACGGGCTCCGCGAACTTCTACGCGGGGTATGAGAACGGGCTGGTGTCCGCGCTGTTCTCGCTCGTGCCCATCCTGCTTATCAAAGCCGTGTACGTCGCCCTTTTCTCACTAGCCATGACAGACCGGACAGTGACGGTCACCGCCACGGAGAAGCCCAACACGTTCGAAGAGATCACGGCACCGCTCCGAGAAGAGTTGGACGAAGTGCGGCATTTGCCACAGGACTTGTCAGACGAAGATCTCCGCGCCCACATGAGCGAACTGGATACCGAGATGAAAAAGCGGGCTAAACAGTATATCCAGGACAACCCCGAGATAAGCGCTAGGGAACTGGCGCGACGCTTCCGGCGTAGTCAGAACTGGGCAAGCGAGCGAATCTCCAAGGCGAACACCGCATAGCCACAGCAGAGCCCCGCGCTTTATCAAGGCGCGGGGCTCAGCCTCCTCCATCGCCGGAGAGAGCAACGCACCAACAATAGCAGAAACGAGAACAACAATGATCCGTTCGCCCAAGAATCTCGTTGCAACCTACGGGGACGAAGACGAGGACACTACTGTCCTCCCAGTTATCGCCTTCAACGACGAGGGGTACGCCATGGTTTTCAATCCCATTCAGGGGCGTCTCATTGTCGCCCTGGATTACGAACCTGATGACCTGCCTTTTGTCGGCTTCGAATTCACCACGCCCGGAGAATAGCGACATGTACAATACCATTAAAGCGACCGGAGGAAATTGAATGGCAGCCGCAGACAGGATTATGCGCGGGCTTAGGGGAGAGCGGGAAGCTCCCTCGGCCGTTGGAGAGAAGCCCGCTCCCACACAGCCGAAACTAGACCTGGATATCCAGGAGGTTCTCGGCGCTTTCCCGTGGCAGGTGCTGGCACAGAATCTCGCCACACGGGAAGACATCGACGCCGACGAACTGTCCGGCATTCTCGGCGCCCAGGGTGGCGACGACGGCGAGGAGGCAGCATGACGGATCGAACCGCTAACACCGTTCTTGAGGCTATGCGGCGCGGGGCCGGTGTCTCGGATGAGGGCCGAGACGGCAACCGGAGCCTTTTCAAGGGCATTGACGAAGAGCGCTCAGCGATTCAGAAGCGAGAGCGAGAGCTTCGAGCACAGAACGTCCCGAACGCTGCTCAGGTTGCGCGTAAGGAGTTCGCAGACGCACACGCGAAGCGTTACGCAGACGAACGCAAGAAGTCCCTACGAACTGCTATGGACGCGATCCACGAGCGCGAGAGCCGGGAAGCCCGCGCGAAGTACTGGGGAGAGCGCGCCGAGGCTCCCATCGTTCCGAGCGGTGAGATTCCGCCCGGTACCCCCATCAATGAAGTGAAGGCCCCTCGGGACCGCGTTTCAGAAAAGCTCATGGCTCAGCTATACCACCTCAAGGGGAGCGCCTAATGTCCACGGTCAGCATCGACAGCAACGACCTCGAAGCGGTGTTCTGTCTGCTACTCAAGGAGCCCAGCCGTAAGACGCTGGGTGTGGAACTCGTCAATGCCATCCGTGAGGAGAACGGGCGGGCAGTCGTTGACGACCTCCACACCGTGACGTCTCCCCATCCACAGGCGACCACGATGACGAACATCCTCGCCGACATCGACGCGGCTTCGTAGTCACCAGGCACGGACTGATGAGCCGTTAGACTCCACACAGAGGCCCCGGAGATAGCTTCAATATCTCCGGGGCCTCGTCTATGGGCACGTAGTGCCGGCGTGACTTGCTAGCGCTGGTTCCTGGTCAGGTACTCGTGGACGGACTCGACACTCAGCAGGTGCAGACCCGCGCCACACTCAGCGCGGAGCTTGCCGCCCTTGACGTCGGTAGCGACCAGCCCCCGCGCCGTGTCAACGGCGAAGTGGAGACGGTCAACATACGGCCACACGCTAGCGGTGCCCGGCTCGACCGTGCGCACGTGCCAGCAGATGGGGCGGTGGGAGTCGTCCACTTTCCCACACCTGTGCCAGAGAACAACAACGTACGTATCCATACTTACTCGACCTCCTCAGTTGGGTTTGAACAGAGAGACGGGCGGGTGTGGCACTCCCACACCCGCCCTGGCGGTTAGTCGTTCAGGAGAAGAACGCGCTCGACCTCAGCGGCCGGGACGCGCGTGCTCTTGTCGGCGCCCTGGATCAGGTAGTCGAAGAACTTCGCGCCCCATCCCTGGATGATGGCGTTCTTCACGGGCATCCGGTTGTAAATGTGGATCGTCACGCGGGCGTTCTTGAAGTCCCTCCAGTTCTCGCGGGTGACGCGGTCAACGTCTGCCACCGCGTCAAGAACTTCGTCGGACTTCTCGACGGTGGGCTCCGGCGCGGGCTTAGCTTCGACAGTTGCGCCCGCGCTCTGCTGAACAGTGATCTTGCCCTTTGCGCGGCGGCACTTCGCACGCGCTGCCTTCGTGGGCGGGTGCTCACAGTTGCTGTGAGCGGTGACCTTCTTCGCGCCCGTCTTCTGCTCTTCGGTCATTGTGTGGCTCCTCTGCGGTGCGTCGTTCGTGCTTACAAGGTCAACACTCCCAATGCACGCGGTGCCACCGAAGGGGTCACGGACGATTCCGTGGTGAACTGTGACATGACCCGTGGCGGCTCGTGACAGAGCAGAGAGTCACGCCAGCGACGTCGAAGCTCTCAGATCAACGCTCAGTGCCCGTAAGTGCGAAGACGAGTGAGCACACGCGCGACGTATGTTCGGACTCTCAGAATCGCTCTCAGCGACGTACGGAAGTGCTCGTGTGAGTTCTCGTGAGAGTGCATAGAGAATGGCGAGCGCGGGAATGCTAATCCCACACCCGCCATTCTTTCCGACGTCGCGTGACTAGTAGCGGTCGCCGAGCTTCTGAACCGCGTTGACCGCGCGGGATGATGCCATGTCCGATGCGTAGCGGCGAAGCATGGCCGGGCTCTTCCAGCCGCGAATAGCCATGACGTCCTCGCCAGAGACACCAGCCGTCAGAAGATCGTCCGCCCACGTGTGGCAGTAGCTATGCGGAGAGACTTCGGAAGGGTCATACCCGGCCTGCTCTGCCCGACGCTTGACCATGCGACGGAGCCCGCCGTACTTGAGTGCTGAGCGGTTCCGCGTGCCCAGCCAAAGCCAGTCATCGACTGACGCCCGCTTGTGACTGGCGCGGAAGCGCAGGTAGCGAACGAGTGCCTTGACCGTGGACGGCTGGAGCGGGATTACCCGGCCGTCGGTGGAGTTGCGATCGCCTTTGAGCGGCAGCACGACCAACACCTTGTGCTGCAAGTCGAGGTCCTGGACGCGGAGCGACAGGAGCTCTTCCGACCGCAAGCCCTCCGTGAGTACGCGGATGATGGCGTGGTCTCGCACCGTCTCAAAATCACGGTTCTTGCCAGTGATCTTGAGGCAGTCGGCTACGAAGTCTTGGCTCAGAGTCTTGGGCTTACCCATCGGGGGTGTGGCGTAGCGCTGGAGCTTCGGAGAGTCTGCCGTGTAGGGGTTCGGGACGTCGTACTCCTCAGCCAGGTACGCGAAGAGCGGGCGAAGGTTGCGCTGGATCGTGTTCGTCCCGCCCGTGTAGCCGCCCCGTCCGTCCTGGCTCTTCGGGACGTCGTGGGTCCTGTAGTACCAGCGGAAGAACTTGTTCAGCGTCGCCGTGTCCACGTCGGCGAACGACGTACGGGCAGGGAGCCAGTTGTGGAGCTGGTGCGCGGCGTACTTGTAAGCGTTGATCGTCCGCCGCTGGTAGGGGCGTCCCCGCTTGCTGTTGGTCGTGCTGAGGTGAAGCTCTAGCTCAGCGATGACCGCTTGCCGCTCATCCTTGGTGCTGTTGAGGGGACGAACCGCTGTGAGCGGGGCGGACTCGGCGTCGCCGAGGACGGGTGCTGCCGTCTGCTGAGCGGTGCGACGTTGGGCGCGAAGGGGACTCTTGTGTGCCATCGTGTGCGACTTCCTTACCGAAGCGTGTTGCTTAGTCGGATGTCGCGACACGTCCCACACCACGAGGGGCAGACATGAAAGAAGCCCTGACCCGCGTTGTCGCAGATCAGGGCTCCTGTGGCGGAGGATAGGGGATTCGAACCCCTGAGGGCTTGCACCCAACACGCTTTCCAATCCCGTGTACGGCCGTTCGCCGCCGGTCGGCAACGTGCTGACCAGCGCTCGCGGCTCCCGTGTGGACCGCTTTGAACGGCCCCGGACGGCTGTGAATGAGACTAAAACTGAGACTACGAGACGGCCCTCAGAACGCCCTGTGAGCAGCGGCTGAGCGGCCACGATGGATCACCTTCGGGCAGTCGTGTTCGGTCCGCAGACGCCGTCTCAGGAGGCCGGTTTCCGACCATGCACGTGCATCCCGCGGCGCCACCCCATGGGGAACCCCGGCGCCCCGTCGCAGAACCTGCACAACCCACAGAACCCCTGTCTTGGCTGGTCAACGCCCTGGAAGCCAGAACCGCACTACCTCGCGAAACCTCCGCAGAACCGCAGAACTCCCTGTGCGGAAGGTTCTGCGGTTCTGCGGAGGTTTCGCAGCGTTCTGCGGTTCCATGGCGCAACGCTCTGACCTGCATCAATGCCAGTTCTGTAGGTTGTGCAGGTTCTGCGGCGAGGCTGAGCGGAAGCGGTGGGATTCGGCAACAGCTTCTGAGGAGAGGGCTCTCTTAGCTAATGTGTCGTTATGACCACCGAAAGGCAGCCATCTCCGTTCACTTTAGTAATCTCTCGCGTACAGGCACTTGCCCAACCAATCGGTCAGGTTCCGAAGCTCTGGCATCAGGTGTTACGTCGACCTCTAAACCGGTCCATTGCTGCTCTTGGGGGAGCGACCTTGCTCTTCGCAGCCGGGCTTCCACTGGTTTTACGCGCGTGGGAAATGCTCTGGTCTCTGCCGTACGCCGGACGGTTGTTCCTGAGCGGAATCGGTCTGACTGTGATCGCCCTTTCTGTTCTAGGAGGAAGAAAACTCCATATAGGGACCCGGGCAGAGCAAGCTCGATTGGGCTCAGTGATCGCTGTGGCCTGGATCGTGGTAGCCGCCCTTGTGGCTCTCATCGTTACCGGGACGTGGTGGGTCATGGGTTCCCCTCAGCCTTTGATGCCGGATCAACTGCCGCCACGAGCATTGGATGCGATCGCAACACGGGCCTTCGCCGTTGTAGCTGGATTAGGAGCAGCTGCCTTATTGGTCATTTCCTATCGGCGCCAACGAACCACTGAGAGGGGTGACCAGCGTGAAGTGACTAAATTGTTCACTGAGCGGTTCGACAGCGCCAGCGAAAAACTCGGAAGCGAGCATGCCGCGGTTCGATTGGCTGGGGTCCATGCCTTGGCGCATCTGGCTGACGACGCCCCTGAAGGCCATGACGAACTGGTGCAGATGGTAATTGATGTGCTTTGCGCCTATTTGCGAATGCCATACCGACCCGAGCCGAATGAACTATATGAAGAGTCCACGCCTGAGCAACGAGAGGCATATGAAGAGCAAGCACTCACCTTTGCTTCCATGCGCGAGGTGCGGCAGACCATCATCCGGGTCATCGGCAATCATCTAAGCACAGACACCCGCTGGGTCGGTAAGAACTATGACTTCACTGGCGCCAAGATTGACGGAGGAGATTTCCGTGGGGCAAGTTTTACTGGTGGGGACGTTATATTTGACGATTGTGTATTCGCGGGTGGAGTTACTAAATTCAAGGAAGCTCAGTTCACAGGCGGGAGGGTGTCTTTCGATGGTGCAACTTTCAAAGAGGGTGTGGTTTCTTTCGATAAATCCATCTTTTCTGAAGGTAGGATAAGTTTTGAGGGGGCACATTTCTTGGGCGGGGTGCTGGAATTCGGCATGGCTACTTTCAGAGGGAGCTACGTATCCTTCGCAAAATCGAAAATCTCCAGAAGTGTTTTCTCATTTCACGGAGCCAAGTTTGAAAAAAAGACAGTGACTTTTCGAATGGCGGACTTCTCTGATGGGGAAGTCCTATTCAGTGGTTCCGACGTGAAGGGTGGCAGGGTTTCTTTCATCGGTGCCAAGCTTCAAAATTCCGTCATCAGAATGGGCTTCTCCAAAGTCACCGCTGGAGTTGTCGATTTTAGTCAAATTAAGCTGCTCGATAGCACGGTAGAGTTTCACATTTCCAAACTCTTGGGAGGGCAAGTTAAGTTCCAATCCTCCCGCTTGGAGAGCGGAAAACTGAGCTTTAGAAACGCCCTACTGGAGGGATGCTGCTTGGATTTCGTCGGAGCGGAGCTTGGCGAGGACGTCGTAACCTTCAAAGAGGCGCGGATGAATGGTGGAAGGATTATTTTTGCAAAGACGTTTTCGCATCATGAATTCGAAGCTAGTGGGTACTGTCCAATCGGCCTTATCGAATTGGCGGAAGGTGGGGCGCGAGGGACTATCGATTTTCCAAAAGACTGGGATTGATCCTACGGCCTCTGGTACCTCGACGATGAACCGATGAAAGACAGTGGCGAGATTGGGCGCGTGTTCACGTTCCGGCCCGTTCCCCGGGGTGATGTTCGGGGGGAGATCCTGTCCCACCTGTCGGAGAGCCCTCATGACGAGGACGAAGTCACTGAGGTGAACATCGAACAGACCCACACTGAGCGTGCCTACGTCAACCCGACTCGCGAGCCTTACCGGGAAGAGCGCCGTGAGTCTAAATCTGGTTTCCGCATTGGGACTCTCCTCCACCTGTCGAGTTGAGTCGGCACGTTAGTGTTCACAACGCAGACGTGCGGCACTATACTGAGGAGAATTCGATTATTTCTATTCTGCTAATGTCATCCGTGCTGCGCGCGTTGCAAGAATTGGATGAGTTTGGGGGCGCATTCCAATGGGATTCTTGAAGTGGAGGGTTTTCTTTACTGGGTCAGGAGATCGTTTCCGTCATGGACGCGGGAGTGTGGCCATATATTTGACGTTGCATCTGTGATGCGAATCCCTCGGGCCTCGGGGCAGTGATCGACAGCTTCTGCTGGATCCATCCATGTGACTTCAACGGATTCTTCGCTGATGCGAATTTCTCCGCCCGTGGGTTTGCATAGAAAAGCCAGTGAGACCACCCCAAGGTTCATGTTCTTGTAGACCCCGGTGAGGCGGATCGGTTTGGCCTCGATCCCAGTCTCTTCCCTCACCTCCCGCACCACGCACTGTTCTGGGGTCTCGTCCAACTCCATGACCCCACCAGGGGGGACCCAACGGCCGTCGTCGGCCCTCTTGATCACGAGGACTTTCCCGTCCTCGGGCCGGACCACCACTCCGGTCACACTCACGCTGTGGCGTGGCGTTTCGCTGGTCATGACTTCACGTCCTGTTCCCATGCGTAGGTGAGCTTCCACTGGAGGGCCGCCAAGACGTTCAGGCACGTCTCTACTGGCCGGTCATCCTTGTCGAAGGCGGTGCGGAGAATGGCGAACACCGGTTGTCCAGGTGTGATGTTCAGGAAGTCCGCCTCCTCCTGCTTGGCCCCACGGACTTCGATGTCCTCGGTGAAGCGCACCGGGCCGAATCCTCGCTTCGCGATCCGGGCATACATGCCGCTGGGGCCGGTGTCCGGCATGGCGATGTCGACGCTGCCGGCCACACTCATCGGGATGTAGGACGCCGCGATCTGTACCGGCTTGTTTTCCGCATACATGTGGCGCTTGCGCAGCAGTGCCTGCTCGGATTCATCCAGTCGGAGCACCTGGGCGATGTCGGCGGGCGCCTCGACCGGATCGCACACGACTAGCTCCGTACGCGAGGTACGCCCGGCCTTGGTCAGCTCCTCTGCGAAGCTGCTGCCGGTGGGGCGAGTCCTGTAGTCCCTGTCGATGCGCCGCACCCTCTTGACCGTGGGCACCTCCAGGACGACGGAGCCCTTGCCGTGCTCGGTGCGGATCAACCCTTCGGCACGGAGCATGGCCATCGCCCGGCTGATCGAACTCTGGTTCAGGTCGTACTCGCGCGCTAGCTCCGGCTGGCTGGGGAGCGTTGACCCCGCCGCGTAGTCACCGCGCTTGATGGCGTCGCGCAGCAGCTCAGCCACCTGCTTGTACCGGGCCTTCGGTGCTTCGAGGCTGCTCATCGGGCCTCCGTCTTCTGACATAAGTGTGGTCTTCCCACCGTAGTCGGTCCTCCATCGCTGCCACCTGCGTGGCTACGACGCCTCTCGAAGCAACTTATTGCATATGTCTTGACGCTTATGGCATAAGTGCGTACCGTCAGAGACGCAGCAGCCCGACGTCCTGCTTCGTAGCCGCCAGCAGGAGCGGGCTTCACACCAACCACCACGAGAGGAGGCCCAATGAACCGCCTGCAGAACCAGAGCACGGAGCGTCTGCGTGCTGCTCTGGCAGAGCACACGCTCCCCTGCATGTCCCAGCCGGAACTGTTCTTTGAGCCCGACAGCAGTGACCTGTTCGGGGAGAAGCCCGCGGCCAAGGAGCTGCGCGAACGTTCCGCTAGGAACCTGTGTGAGCGCTGCCCCGCCCGGGAGATGTGCCTGGAGCTCGCGCTGCGGGAGTCCCCCGCCGCCGGCGTGTGGGCCGGATACACCGCTGACGAGCTGACCGCCATGGGTGACTACCTGCGAGAGGCCGCGTGACATGACCAAGCTGACGATGCGCACCCCCACCACCGGACCGATTACCGTCGCCCTGACCGCTCCCGGCATGCAGTTGACCGTGGAAGCCGTCCCCGGACTGACTGAGGCGACCCTGGAGCTGAGCGGCCCTGACGAGACCGTTCGGCAGGCCACCGCCACCAGCGTTGAGACCGCATGGGTGATCAACGTGCCCGCCCCGGCACCGACCGTGATCAGCGGACGCGGCGCCACCGTCATCAGCGGCGACGTCTTCGGCAGCGTCGTCATGAGCGGCGGAACGACCGTCATCAACGGAGCGAAGGTCACCAACGGCACCGTCATGGGTGCGACCGAACCGGTTACCGGTCTGCTGCGAGTGCCCATGGGGTCGCTGCTGGGGACCCGCATTGACAACGGCTCAGTGGACACCCGCGGGGCGCTGGCCGGTGTGTACCACCAGGGTCGCAACTCCGGTGTGAGCGTGGACGTGGTCGGTGACCTGGTCTCCGACGGCACCAATGGCTCTGTCTCCATCGGTCGCGCTCACGGCGAGATCGACGTGAGCACCACGAACGGCTCCGTCTCCATCGGCCGCTGCGGGCCGCTCACCAAGGTCCGATCCACCAACGGCAACGTGCTCGTGCACGCGGGCTGCCCCGGACGCATCAGCGCTCGCACGACCAACGGCAACGTCTCCGTGCACAAGGCCGGACACCGGGTCGACGCGACCACCAGCACCACCAACGGACGCGATCGCGTCTACGCCTGACGCCCTGTTCGTAGCCCCTGCTTTATAGCCGCCAGCAGGGTCCACGGACCACTGCATGACGCGGCCCCACCGCTCAACCGCCAAGCCAACCGGTGGGGCCGCTACTCCCAGAAAGGAGCGCTTCCATGATCGCAGGTCCGACCGTCGCTGCCCTCGCGCTGACCGTCCTGGTGCTGCTCGCTGTCTCCGGCACTGCCACCCAACTGGCCAAGGTCCGAAAGAAGGTCCGCGCCCGCCTCCGCTCGGTAGCCCGCCGACTGCGCACCGCTGTGGGTCCGAAGACCGTCTCCCGCACCCGTCGCCGGACGCCCCACTGGCTCAGGAAGGGCTGAACCATGACCTCTCTGCTCACCCTGCTGATCACCTTCGGCGTGCTCGCTGGCCTGTGGTGGCTGTTCTTCGCCGGTATCCGCGCCGACATGGACGCCATCGCCGAGATCAGCTCCCGCCGTGCCCGCCGCGACAAGGCCCGGAAGGAGTCCCGGTGACCACCACCCACATGATCCAGGCCGCCGGCGTCCTCACCCTGTGCGCGGTGCTGCTGCTGGCCCTGGTCGTGGTCGTGCTCCGGTTGGCGGCCCTGCCGCTGGCCGGGGCGGCCCTGGCCCTGGACCACACCGCCGCCCTGGTCGCCCGTCCTTTGCCCCCGATGCCCGTCCGCTCCCCGCACCCGGAAGGAGGCGCCCGGTGACTTCCCAGCAAAGCACCACGCCCGCCCCCGGGCAGGAGCGCACTCCCGAGCAGATCCGGCTGGACCTCGCGGCTAAGCGCCATCGGGTCGCCGCGCGCAAGGATGACCGCTTGGAGCGCTTCCGCGACAAGGCACGGCGTGCGATGGACGCCCGCGCCATCCGTCAGGACCTGACCCGCGACCGCACCGCCGCCGATCTGGAGCGCGCCAAGCTCGCCGCCGACATATCCCAGTCCGCGGAAGCCCGCGCGCTCCGAGTCCAGCGCACCCGCACCCTGACCCTGGCAGCCCTGATGCCGGTGCTTGTGGCCTTCGCCGGATGGTCGACCGCCGGCGTGCACGCCGGCGCCGCCGCCATGACCGGCGCCGAACCGTTCACCGCGATGTGGTGGATGCTCTGGCTGCTGGAGCCCGCCCTGATCGGCATCGTCGGATGGGTGATCCTGTGCCGCTCCCGGCTGGAGTCCTCGGGCGGCTCTCTGCCCGAGGAAGCCGACAAGATCATGTGGGGCTGTCTGGCCGTAAGCATTCTGCTCAACACCGTCGGACACTGGCCCACGGAGTGGACCGGCACGGCCGTGGGCGGGCTGTTCGCTCACTCGCTGGGGCCGATCGGAGCGGCGATGACCGCGCACCTGATCGGTGTCATCGAGAAGGGCATCACCAACGCGCGCCCCACCGAGGGGCCGGGGGTCAAGACCCTTGCTGAACTGACCGACGACAGCACCCACAAGAGCGCTCCCGAAAGCGCTTCCGAACCCGCTCCGCTCGTGACGGTGGTCGACCGCTCCCGGTTCCCCGAGCGCGCTCTGGAAGTGCCCGCAGGAGCGGTCCGGCTGTCCGTGGTCCGGTGCTCCCGCCCCGCCCCTGGGAAGAGTGCCCGCACCACTACCGAGAGCGCTTCTGAGACCGGTCGCCGTTCGACTCCTGAACAGGGCGAACAGCAGGGTTCGAAAGCACCCGCCAAGCCGCGCTCGGACAAGGGCCGCAAGCTCCCCAAGAGCGCCGTGCCGACCGCTAACAAGTCCACCACGCGAGCGCTCTCGGATGAGGACCTGGCCGAGCGCCTTGACCGGATCATCACGGCCGGAGAGCTGCCCGAGGGCGCTTCCGTGCGCCGAGTACAGACCGCGCTCGGATGCAGCTTCGACCGCGCCAAGCGCGTGCTGGTCAAGCGCGAGGAGAGCACGGAAGCGGTGCTGTCCGTGGTCCGCGACCGCGAACAGGAGGCTGCCTGATGCTCGGCTGGCTGTTCGGTCCCCAGACCTTCGAGTCCTTCGTGCAGTCCTACGCCCTGGCTGACGGCAGCTACGCCTACCAGGCCCGGTGTGAGTGCGGCTACTTCTCCGACGTCTACCTCCACGACCAGGGCTTTGTGGAGGACCTGCGAGAGAACCACGCCGTCACCCACCAGTGACCCCGACCGCATACGGGGCGGCAGCCCACATCCGCCAAGACACCGGCTGCCGCCCCACCCCACCAGCAGTGAGGAGCTTCCAGCATGAGCCACCCCGAACCCCACCACGACCGCCCCGAGGGTGAGAACGTCGTGGCCTTCCCGACCCGTCCGGCTATCGGAGCCGCACCCGATCCCAAGCCGTCGGCCATCGAGCACGTCGACCCCGCCGACGTCGAAGTCCTCGACATCGAGGACACGGCCGCGGTCCTACCCGTGGACGCGTTGCCCACCACCCGCGTCGGTGGGTGGATGGACGACCGCCGCGCGCTGCTCGACACCGCGCCCGCACTGGTGCCGTCCTACCTGCGAGACAAGCAGGAGTTCGCCGAGAACGCCCGCTTCATCGTGGAGTACTACGCCCGCATGAGCGCCTACCGCGCCACCCGCTCACCCATCTACCTGCTCAAGCTCGTGTCGCGCTCCCCGCGCGGTGCCGGCCGGGCGGTCGCGGTCTGGGGACAGTGGGCATTCGACACCGAAGCCCGAGAACTGCGCAAGGCCGCGGCCGGGCGGGGAGAGACCACGGGCCGCGGCAGCACGGCCGAGTACATGATGCTTTCCCGCCAGCACACCGCCCGAGTGCGTGCCCGCCTGATCAGCTCCCTGGTGGTCGCGCTCGGGGTCACCACCGTCGGGGCGGTCGCGCTGGCCAGTGCCCCGGCGTGGGCGTCGATGTCCGGCATCGTCGCGATGCTGGCCCTTTTCGGGGCCGCCGGACGCAAGGCGGACTCCAAGCCCATCATCGACCGGTGGACCTCCCCGCACGTCCAGCGCGAACTGACCTCGACCGAGGTCGTGGCCGCCCTGGAAGCGATCGGGGTCAAGGGCACGGTCGACTTCGTCAACCCCATCCAGACCGACGGTCCCGGCTGGCGCGCGGAGGTCGACCTGCCCCCCGGCTACCTGACGGAGAAGGTACTGGAGGAGCGCGCCAAGCTGGCCGGAGCGATGCGCCGGCCGCTGACCACCGTGTGGCCCGAGTCCGACTCCGAGGCGCACCCTGGCCGGTTGGTGCTGTGGGTGGCCAAGAAGGACCCGGCCAAGGCCAAGCGGCGCCTGTGGCCGCTGATGACGGATGGCCAGACCGACCTGTTCGCCGACATCCCCTTCGGGTTCGACCCGCGCGGACGCGTGATCCCGCTGAACCTGATGTACACCAACCTGCTGATGGGCGGCGTGCCCGGCTCGGGCAAGACGTCGGGCGTCATGGTGGTCGCGCTGGCCGGCGCGCTCGATCCCACCTGCGAGATGTGGGTGTACGAGATGAAGGGCTCCGGCGACCTTGACCCCCTCCATCCGGTCTGTCACCGGTACGTGTCCGGCGACGACGACGAACACTGCGCGTCGGGATTGGACGCGCTGCGCAAGCTGGAGAAGGAACTGAAGCGCCGCAAGAAGATCATCGCCGGGCTCCCCGCCGACCAGGTGCCCAAGGGCCGCAAGGTCTACCCCCACCTGGCGAAGGACAGGAAGCTGGGGCTGCATCCGCTGCTGGCGATCTTCGATGAGGCGCACACCCTCTTCGAGCACGAGGAGTACGGCAAAGAGGCCGCCGAGATCGCCGGGCGCCTGGTCCGCAAGGCGCGTGCGTACGGGATCATCCTGGTCGTCACCACCCAGCGGCCCGACGCCAAGTCTCTGCCCAAGGTGATCAGCGACAACGTCTCCACACGGTTCTGCCTGGCCGTGGTCGGTCAGCAGGCCAACGACATGGTGCTCGGCACATCGATGTACAAGAACGGCGTGCGCGCCACGATGTTCGACCCCAAGAAGGAACCCGGCACCGGCTGGCTGGTCAAGTCCAGCCACGACACCCAGATCGTCAAGGCCGCGTTCATCGAACAGGCCGAAGCGATCGACATCAGCAAGCGCGCACTGGCGCTGCGCACCGCCGCGGGCACCCTGTCGGGTGAAGCCGCCGGGGAGAGCATCACCGCAGAGGACACCACGACGCTGCTCGATCACCTCGCAGCGGTCTGGCCGGCGGGTGAGGACACCATGCACTCGGTGCGCCTGGTTCAAGCCCTGGCGTCCTACCGGCCCGACACCTACGGCCCCTGGACCGAGTCCGAGGTTCCGGTGGGCGAGATGACGCGCGAGGAACAGCGCGCCCATGAGACCCGGATGGCCACCACCCTGTCGAACGCGCTGGCGCCGTTCGGAGTGCACACCGGACAGGTCACCAAGCGTGGCGACGGAGGGTCCCGCAAGGGCGTCAAGCGCGTCGACCTGGATGCCGCGCTGGCCCGCTCCGGCGCCCTGACGGAGGGCGCATAGCCCGCCCGGACGGCTTCACCGGCCCCGAAACCGGTTTCGGGGCCGACATCACCCAAAACCCCAGGTGACCAGTCACGATGTCGGGTTTCAGTCCCGTCGTCGGCACCCTGCGAACGCACGAAAAAGCGGCCCCGGTGCATAGCCGCCAAGCAACCCACCGGGACCGCGCTCCCAAAGAAGCACTCCACACATCACTGCGAGGAGCACTCCCATGATGCAGCACGCCCGCGCGGAGGTCACGCCGTGACCAACCTCCGCTTCCTCGACCCCGACGGCTCCCGACACGGACTGCCCACCTACCCATGGGGCATGGCATGGCTGGCCGATGACGACATGGCCACCCGCAAGCAGCTCTCCGCCATGGGCCTGCGACCCGGCAGCTCCCACCCCGTGGCACAGCTGATGTGGCGCTCCGGCAGGGCCAAGAACGGTGTCCGCACCGCTGCTCTGTACCGGATTAGTGAGGCCCTGCCGAAGCAGCCGGTCACCGCGGCCAAGGCCCGTTCTCTGGCCGCGGCGATGCGCGCCCGCCGCACCTGCCCGACCTGCACTCGCGTGTTCGTCTACGTCATCCCCACGTCCCTCGGTGAGTGCCCGGCCTGCCACGAGGGCGGCACCCCCGAAGCATGGGAGCTGGAGGCCGCGGCATGACCCCGACCAACGTCCTGCCCTACGCCCTCGCAGCCGCCCGCCGCGGGTGGCACGTCTTCCCACTGCGCACCCGCGCCAAGCGGCCCGTGCGCACCTTCACCGACTGGGAGCGGCACGCCACCACCGACCAGGCCGCCATCACTGCCCATTGGGGAGCCCACCCCGCCCACAACGTCGCCGTCGCGTGCGGTCCCAGCGGCTTGGTCGTGGTCGACCTGGACACGCCTAAGGACGGCGAGACGCCACCACCGGAGTGGGCGCGGCCCGGCATCACCAACGGCACTGACGTGCTCGCTGCGCTGGCTGAGAAGCACGCTGACGGCGACACCGGGTTCCTGGACACGTTCACCGTCACCACCCGCCGGGGCGGCACCCACCTGTACTACGCGGCCCCGGACGGTGCGGCCTACCGCAACACCTCGGGCCGGTTGGGGTGGCTGATCGACACCCGCGCCACGGGCGGGTACGTCGTCGGTCCCGGATCGTACGTGGCCGACACCGACGGCCGCGGCCCCTATGAGGTCACCAACCCCGCGGCCGTGGCGCAGCTGCCCGGGTGGTTGGCGACGCTGCTGGAGCCCGCCCGCCGGCGCCCGATGTCCTCGGGACAGGTGCACTCCATGCTGGCCTCCCACCCCGGCGCCGCCACCTACGTCACCCGGGCCCTGCGGGGTGAGGTCGACTGTGTGCTGGCCGCGAGGGAGGGCAGCCGTAACCACACTCTGAACAAGGCCGCGTTCGCCGTGGGCACCCTGGTCGGGGCCGGGATGCTCCCCAAGCACCTGGCCGAAGACGCCTTGACGGCTGCCGGCGAGCGCATCGGGTTGGACCCCACTGAGTGCGAGGCGACCGTGCGCAGCGGCCTGCAAGCCGGAGTCCGGCGCCCGCGGGGAGCCGCCGCGTGAGCGCCGTTCACGACGCCCACGGGACCGAGACGGAGTGGGAGGCTCCCACCCCGCTCGGGGCCCGTGGCAAGCTTCCGACCTTCCCCGCCGAGTGCCTGCCCGAGTGGATCCGCGCGTTCGTCCTGGCGCTGGCCGAGGAAACCCAGACCCCGGTGGACGCGGCCGGATGCATCGTCCTGGCCGCCCTGTCCACCGCCGCCGGCGGTCGCGCGATCGTTCAGGTGCGCGGTACCTATACCGAGCCGGTGAACCTGTTCACTGTGGTCGCCCTCCCACCCGCCTCGCGGAAGAGCGCCGTGTTCCGAGCGATCACCGCGCCGATCCTGGCCGTGGAGAAGGAACTGGCCGAACGGGTGCGCCCGCAGATTGTGGAAGCCGAACTGGCCCGCTCGATCGCCGCCGGGGTGGCGGAGAAGGCGAAGGCCAAAGCCATCGCCTCCAAGGGCGCCCCGGATGCGGTGGCCGACGCCACCGACGCCGCCTCAGCGATCGAGGACATCAAGGTCCCGGCCATCCCGCAGTTGTTCGTGGACGACGCCACCCCCGAGACCGCGGCCACGATCCTGGCCGACCAGGGCGGCAGGCTCGCCGTGCTGTCGGCGGAGGGCGGCATCTTCCAGATCCTCGCGGGCCGCTACAGCGGCTCCCCGAACTTCGACCTGTTCCTGAAAGGCCACGCCGGCGACATGCTGCGCGTGGACCGTAAGGACCGCTCCGAGCACGTCGACAGCGCCATCTTGACCTTGGGGTTGTCGGTGCAGCCGGACGTCATCCGTGAGATCGCCACCGGCCCCGGATTCCGCGGCAAGGGCCTGCTGGGCAGGTTCCTGTACTCGCTGCCCGAGTCCAACATCGGCACCCGTAACCAGGAGCCCGATCCGATCCCCGAGCAGGTGGCCGCCACCTATAACGAGCGGCTGACCCGCATGGTGGTGCACTTGTTCGATTGGACCGACCCCCAGCGCCTCCAGCTTTCGCCTGAGGCCGACCAGCTCCGGCTCGACTACGCCCGCGCGCTGGAGCCGCGGCTTCACCCGCGCACCGGGGACCTGGGACACATGTCCGACTGGGCTGGCAAATCGGTCGGAGCGATCGTGCGCATTGCCGCTCTGCTGCATCTGGCCGACAACCCGGTGGACGGCTACCGGCTCCCCATCAGCGCGGACACCATGGCCGCAGCGATCCGGATCGGGGAGTACTTCACCGTCCACGCCGAAGCGGCCTTCGACCACATGGGCGCCGATCCGGAGAAGGAACGCGCCCGCCTGGTCCTGGACTGGATCACCCGTAAGAAGCCCGCCCGGTTCACCGTCCGGGAGGCGTTCTCCGGCCTGCCACGCGGAACCTTCCCCAAGGTCGCCGATGTCCTGCCCTCCCTGGAACTGCTGGAGGGCTACGGCTGGATCGCCATGGAACCCCCACCACCGCGCAACCCGAAGGGAGGACGCCCGCCCTCACCCGCCTACCAGGTTCATCCGCAGATCAGCGGCCCCGGCGCATAGCCGCCACGCAACCAGCCGGGACCGCACTCCAAGAAAGGAAGCACTCCCCATGACCACTCAGAAGAAGCTCCTGCGGGTCGAGGAAGCCGCCGCACTGCTCGGTATCGGCCGCACCCGCGCCTTCGAGCAGATCCGGCTCGGGCGCCTGCGCTCCGTCAAGATCGGCACCTCCCGCCTGGTGCCCGCCGTCGCCCTTGACGAGTACGTGGACCTGCTGCTCTCCGAGAGCGCCCACGACCGCGCGGCGTGACCCCCTCGCGGGGCCGCACCGACGCGGCCCCGCTCCGGACTTCTCAGGAGCGGAACACATGACGGACAACTCCAAGCGCACCCGGCAGCCCAACGGAGCCTCCTCCATCTACCTCGGAAAGGACGGCTACTGGCACGGGCGCGTGACCGTGGGGGTCAAGGACGACGGCAAACCGGACCGGCGCCACGTGATGCGCAAGACCCGGAAGGACATCACCAAGGCCGTTCGGGAGCTGGAGCGCAAGCGGGAGAAGGGAAGCGTGCCCAAGGCCGGACAGCGATGGCGAGTCGCCGACTGGCTCACGCACTGGCTGGAGAACATCGCCGCGGCTTCGGTGAGCGAGTACACCTATTCCGGCTACCGCGTGGACGTGCGCGTTCACCTCATCCCCGGTCTCGGCGGTCACTGGCTGGACAAGCTCCAGCCCGAGCACCTGGAACGCTTCTACGGCAAGATGCAGGCGAACGGGAGCAAGCCCGCGACCGCCCACCACGCCCACCGCACCATTCGGGCCGCTCTCAACGAGGCCGTGCGGCGCGGACACCTGGCGAAGAATCCGGTGGTGCTGGCCAAGGCGCCGCGTGTCTCGGAGGAGGAAGTGGAGCCCTACTCCGTGGGTGAGGTCCGGCGCCTGATGAAGCTGGCGACCGATCGGCGCAACGGCGCGCGCTGGGCTGTCGCGCTGGCTCTCGGGCTCCGGCAGGGAGAGGCGTTGGGACTGCGCTGGCCTGACGTCGACCTGGTTTCCGGTGGCCTGCGGGTACGCCGGAACCTGCTTCGACCGAAATACGAGCACGGGTGTGGGGACACCTGCGGGCGCAAGCCGGGATTCTGCCCGGAGAAGGTCCGCACCAACCCGCTGACCAAAGACACGAAGTCGACCGCGGGAAGGCGTCCGATCGGTCTTCCGGGGCCGCTGGTCGCACTTCTGCGGGAGCACCGGGCCACCCAGGAGCGCGAAAGGGACGCTGCCGGAGACCTCTGGGAGGAGGGCGGTTGGGTGTTCGCCGACGAGTTCGGCCGGCCGCTCAGCCCCAACACCGACCACCACGAGTGGAAGGCCCTGCTGCGGGAGGCTGGACTGCGGGAGGCGCGGTTGCACGACGCGCGGCACACCGCCGCGACCGTGCTGCTCATCCTGGGAGTGCCCGAACGCGCCGTCATGGGGATCATGGGCTGGTCTTCGTCCTCGATGGCCAAGCGGTACCAGCACGTGGTGGATGAGGTCCGTACGGACGTCGCAGACCGCGTCGGGGGACTGATCTGGGAGTCTCCCCAGGAGGAGGAAGACGGCTCAGCAGAGGCCAACTGAGACTAAAACTGAGACTAGGAACGACGAAGGCCCGGGGCGCTGTGCGCTCCGGGCCGACGTTTCGGCTGCTAGCCGTGGCGGAGGATAGGGGATTCGAACCCCTGAGGGCTTGCACCCAACACGCTTTCCAAGCGTGCGCCCTAGGCCACTAGGCGAATCCTCCGCGCACAACTCTACATGCCATCGGGGGGTGGTCCGAACCAGGTTTCTCCGGGCCCCCGGGGACGGCCGTGGCGGCCTCAGGCGTGGCTGGAGCGGACGCCGCGGATGGCGTTGTTGCGGAAGGCGTCCACGAACATCGAGTGGTCCGCCCTGGTCTGGGAGGCGTAGGCGTGCGCGAAGTCCGTGCACCACCTGATGAACTCGTCCTCGCGGCCGTCGAGCACCGCCAGGACGGCCTCCTCGGTCTCCCAGTCCACCAGGGTGGAGTCCGCGTGCGAGTCGGACACGCAGTGCGCCTTGGCGGTCGCGCGGCCCAGGTAGTCCAGCACGGGGGCGATCTCGGAGGGCTCGGTGAGCCGGTTCCAGTCGAGGTCGTTGGTGTAAGGGGAGACCTCGCTGACCACGAAGCCCGTGCCGTCGATCTCCGTGTGGCCCAGCAGCGGGTCCGCGTGGGCCTGGAGCGCCCGCTGGGAGACCGCGGTGCGGTGCCCGTGGTGCTCGAAGGACGCCATGATGTGCTCGTCGGTCACCACGCGGGACGGCGCGGCCACGTTGCCCTGCTTGACCGACAGGACGACGTCGTTGTCCCACGCCTCGGACAGGCCCTCGATGAGCAGGCTGTAGGCGGGCAGGCCCGCGGAGCCGATGCCGAAGCCGCCGCTGCCGACCACGTCCTTGACGGAGTAGTTGCGGGGGTCGAAGCGCAGGTCGTCTGGAATGGTCTTCAGGTAGCCCTCGTAGGCGGCCAGGACCTTGTCCCGCTCGTCGTCGGGCAGGCGGCGCACCCGCGGCCCCTCGCGGAACCGGCGGTCGTACCCGTGGCGCTCGGTCATGGACGTGAGCATCGCGGCGCGGCTGTTCAGGCGGGCGTTCTGGAGCACGTCGTGCACCGTGCCGTCGGTGTTGTCCAGCTTGAGGGAGAACTCGGAGTCGCCGCCCTTGGTCGCGAACTCGCGGACCTGGTCGGCGTAGGCGCGCACACAGCGCGCCACGAGGGTGCCGATGTCGTCGTCGGACAGGGCCTTCTGCCAGCCGAGCAGGGCGATGCTGGCGGCCAGGCGCAGCACGTCCCAGGTGAAGTGGCCGAGGTAGGCCTCGTCGAAGTCGTTGACGTCGAAGACCAGCCGGCCGGTCGAGTCCATGTACGTGCCGAAGTTCTCCGCGTGCAGGTCGCCCTGGATCCACACGCGCGAGGTGCGCTCGTCGGACCACGGGTCGGGGGCGGAGGCGACGTCGGCGTAGAACAGGGCGGCGCTGCCCCGGTAGAAGGCGAACGGGTTGGCGGCCATCTTGCGGAACTTCACGCGGAAGGCCGACGGGTCGCTCGACATCAGGTCGGTGAAGGCGGACTCCAGGGTGTCCACGATGAACGCGCGGCGCTCGGGGGAGTGGTCTGTGGCTTCGTGGAAGTCGTACATGGCGCCCATCATGGCCGGGATTCACCGGGTTGGCGACGGGACGGGGTGGTTCGCGAAGGAACGGGGTGAGTGGGGTCGCGTCCGGCGGGGTTGCCGGAGCAGTCGGGGGTTCGGATACACTCGGGGCAGACCCCTCGTGCGGCGTCATCCTATGAACCTCCCCAGGGCCGGAAGGCAGCAAGGATAAGTAGGCTCTGTCGGGTGCGCGGGGGGTCCTTCTCGTTTCTCCGACCCCTCCCGTTCGCAGGATCCGGCGCGAGCTGTCGCTGCTTGAGGGTTGAATGGACCTGTGGCAGGGACCAGGGGAGTGATCACACCGTGAGCATCGCGCTGTACCGCAAGTACCGGCCCGCGACATTCGGTGAGGTGCGCGGTCAGGAACACGTGACCGACCCGCTGCGCCAGGCGTTGCGCAGTGGCCGGATCAACCACGCCTACCTCTTCAGCGGCCCGCGCGGCTGCGGCAAGACGACGAGCGCGCGCATCCTGGCCCGGTCGCTCAACTGCGCCGAGGGCCCCACGCCGGACCCCTGCGGTGTCTGCGACTCGTGTGTGGCGCTGGCCCCCGACGGCGGCGGCAGCATCGACGTCATCGAGATCGACGCCGCGTCCCACGGTGGTGTGGACGACGCACGCGACCTGCGCGAACGCGCGTTCTTCTCGCCGGTCAGCTCGCGGTACAAGATCTACATCATCGACGAGGCGCACATGGTGACCCGCGAGGGTTTCAACGCGCTGCTGAAACTCGTCGAGGAGCCGCCGCCGCACCTGAAGTTCGTGTTCGCCACCACCGAGCCCGAGAAGGTCATCGGCACGATCCGCTCGCGGACCCACCACTACCCCTTCCGGCTCATCCCGCCGAGCACGCTCAAGGAGCTGTTCGAGGACCTCCTCAAGGAGGAGGGGATCGCCTACGACCCCGCCGCGCTGCCGCTCGTGGTGCGCGCCGGCGCCGGGTCGGCGCGTGACGGCCTCTCGGTCCTGGACCAGCTCATCGCGGGATCGGGCGAGAACGGCATCACGCGTGAGGGCGCGGTCTCGCTGCTGGGCTACACCGACTCCAGCCTGCTCGGCGAGATGGTCGACGCCCTGGGCGCCCGCGACGGCGCCGCCGTGTTCGGCCTCATCGACCGCGTGGTCGAGGGCGGCCACGACCCCCGCCGCTTCACCACCGACCTCCTGGAGCGCGTCCGCGACCTGGTCATCCTCGCGGCCGTGCCCGACGCCCTGGACAAGGGCCTGATCAACGTCGCCGCCGAGGCGGCGGACCAGATGAAGACGCAGGCCGCCAAACTGGGCCCCGCCGAGCTCACCCGGGCGGCGGACATCCTCAACCAGGGGCTGACCGAGATGCGCGGCGCCACGGCGCCCCGGCTCCTGCTGGAGCTGATGTGTTCGCGCATCCTGCTGCCGGGTACCGACGGCGACCAGGGTGTGGCGCTGCTGGCGCGTCTGGAGCAGATGGAGCGCCGGGTCGCCTCGGGTGCCATCGCCCCCGCGGCCCAGCCCACGGCGACCGCGCAGGCTCCCGCCGCGCCCGCCGCACCCGCACCGGCCCCCGCCGCTCAGGCACCCGCGCCCACGCCGGCCCCGGCCGCAGCACCGGCTCCCGCAGCCCCCGCCGCACAGCCCGATCCGGCTCCCGCCCCGGCCGCGCCCCGGCCGCAGGCGGAGGCGCCACGGACCCGTCCCGAGCCCTCCGGTGAGCCGGACGGCTGGTCGGACCCGCCCGGAACCCGCGCCGCCGCACCGGCCTCGCGCGGCGCCGCGCCCCAGCCCCAGACCGCCCCCTCGGGCGGCGGGGTGGACCTGGGCCGGATCCAGTCGGCGTGGAGCCAGATCCTGGAAGCGGTCAAGGGCCGCCGCCGGTTCACCTGGATGGTGCTCTCCGGCAGCGACGTGCGGCCGGTCGGCGTCGAGGGGAACGCGGTCCTGCTCGGCTTCTCGCGCCCCAACGAGGCCAAGGGCTTCACCAACAGCGGCAGCGACCAGGTCGTCGCCGCCGCCATCCAGCAGGTCCTCGGCATGGAGGTCCGTGTCGCCCCCTCGGGGTCCGCGGGCAACGGGGGCGGCGCTCCCGCACGTCGGCCCGAGCCCGCCGCGCGGCCCGTCGAGCCCACCGGCTGGGACACGCCGTCCGCTCCCGCGCCGGCACCGGAACCGGCTCCCGCACCCCAGCGCGTCGCCGAGCCGGAGTCCGCCGCGCAGCCCGCGCCCGCCGACGACCCGGCTCCCGCCCAGGCCACGCCGCCCGCGGCCGGTCCGCCCGCGGACCGCATCGTGACCGGTCTGACGGAGCCGCCGCCGGACCCCTACGAGGACGCCGCGGCGGCCCCGCCGCCGGAGCACTCCTTCGCCGATCAGCCCGCGCCGCCTCGGCCCGCCGCCTCCGAGCGTCGGCCGGACCCGGCCCCCGCGCAGCGCTCCGAGCCCGCCCAGGGCTCGGCGGGCTCCGCCGGCGCGGACGCCTCGGGGGGCTCGGCGGCGCGTTCCGCTCCCGCCTCGGGCGGCACCTCGCTGATCGAGACCGAGCTGGGCGGCCGGGTCATCGACGAGATCACGCACGAGCCGACCGAGCTCTGACCCGGCACCAGCCCGGCACGAGCCCGGATCCGCCCCGCGGGTCAGGGGCGCAGTGCTCGCAGCGCCATGTCGACGAGCACGTCGACGTAGTCGTGGGTGAGCGGTGCGGTGCGCAGCAGCCACCGGTGGTGCAGCGGCCCCGTGAGCAGTTCCACCGCGACGTCGAGGTCGGCGTCCGGGGAGATCTCCCCGGCCTCGCGTGCGCTGCGCAGCCGGTCCTTGTAGGCGCTCATGTGGGGGCGCAGCAGGTCCTCTGTGACCGATCGGGCGAAGTCCTCGTCGTGCTGGACCTCGGCGGTGAACGCGCGGCTGATCCGGTCGGTCTCGGGGGTGTTGTACTCGTCCACCGTGGCCCGCAGCACGGTGCGCAGGTCGGCGGCCAGGTCACCGGTGTCGGGCAGGGGCTCGGCCTCGCCGCCCGCCTCCCGTTGGAAGACCTCCAGCACCACGGCGGCCTTGGACGGCCACCACCGGTAGATGGTCTGCTTGCCGACCCCGGCCCGGGCGGCGATGCCCTCCATCGTCATCCGCGAGAACCCGACCTCGCCCATCAGGGCGGCCGCGGCGTCGAGGATCGCCGTGCGCGCGCGCTCGCTCCGGCGCCGGGGATCAGGGGATCGACGGGTCGGCGTACTCTCAGGTGCGGTGCTCTCTGCCATACGTCCCACGGTAGCCGCCCAAAAATGACGAGACGTATCGTCTTGGCACAGCTAGACTCAGAGCAGTACCCATCAGCACGAGACGAATCGTCTTGTCGGCGAGAGGAGGTCCGCGTGGCCAGGAACAGCGACAACCTTCTGGGCATGGGCGGGCAGCGCAACACGGTGTCCCGATCCGCCCTGCGCGGTACCAGCGGCGGAACCAAGGGCGGCCCCAGCGCCGATGCCCAGGAGCGCAAGCAGGAACTCCTGCGCAAGCTCCGCGAGAAGAACAACTCCGCCGAACCCGGTCAGGGAGAGGACGGAAAGGGTCAGGAATGATCCCTGCGCGTCGGCCCCCGCCCCCACGGGCGGGGGCCGACGGCGTTCACACCGTCCAGGACCTGCGCTCGGGATCGTCCAGCCACACCCGGTGGGAGCCGTCGGGCTCCACCACCAGGCCGAAGCGGCTCGGTTCCGGCTCGCCCAGCCGGGACCACTCCTCCAGGGCCTCCTCGAACTCGTCCCAGATACTCCTCGGGCCGCCCTGCTCGATCATCCACGAGGTGCCGTAGGGATAGACGCGCACCCACGAGGTCCCGGCGCGGTCGCACACCCACATCCCCGACCCCGTGCCGATCCAGCGCCGGCGCACCCGCCAGTCGCCCACCAGCACCGACAGGGCGAAGGCCGAGGGGAAGGACATCAGCGGCGACACCGGATCGTTCTGGGTGAGCCGGTACTCGTCGGGCTGCTGACCCGAGTCGCGCACGGGCGGAGGCGGTGGTCCGGGAACGTGCAGCGGCACGAAACCCACACCGGCGTGGAAGCGGCCCACCGCGGGGCCGTTCGGCGGCACCTCCACCCTGGTCAGGACGCCCGCGCCCTCCAACAGCCCCCACGGGCACACCACCAGGCCGTTCGGCCGCAGCTGTTCGAACCAGGCGGGCGGCACGCGGCGCACACCGCAGGTGGACACGATCCGGTCGTAGGGGGCGCCGGGCGGGTAGCCCTCGTAGCCGTCGGCCGCGTGGACGGCGGGCGTGTGCCGCCAGGCCCGCAGCGCGCGGCGCGCGGCCTCCGCCAGACGCGCGTCGATCTCCACGGACGTCACCGCGTCGTCCCCCAGCAGGTGGGCGAGCAGGGCGGTGTTCCAGCCGGTGCCGGCGCCGACCTCCAGCACCTCCTGCCCGGGGGCGAGGTCGGCCAGCTCCAGGAGCCGGGCCAGCACGGTGGGCGCGGAGCTGCACGAGGTGGCGGCGTCGGGGTCGTGTTCGGGCGCGCGCGGCGCGGGCATCTCCGGTCGCAGGGCGGGGTCCGGCCGCCGGGTCGCCCCCGGGCCCTCGACGCGGGTGGCGACGGCGTTGTCGGTGTAGACGGCCGCCAGCCAGCGCTCGGGGTTGCCGGCCGCGTTGAGCGCGGCGCCCTGAGCGGTCAGGGCGCCGGACTCGGGAATGAACGCGTGCCGGGGGACCGAACGGAAGGCGTCGATGAGCGCGGCGTCGGTCAGCGTGCCGTCCGCGATCATCGCCTCGATCAGTGCCGAGTGGCGTTCTCTGGCGGTCAACACGTGGTCCCCCGTGACTGTCGGTGACTTCGGCGGGCCCGTCGGCCTCACCGGGACGGTTGTGCCCTGCGGGACACCTTTTCAACCGACAGTGATATTAGCCCTACCCTTTGTTCTCTTCGCTGGTGGAAGCACCTGTCGGGAGGGTCGGAGTCCCGATGCTTCGAGGGTAGTCGACGTACCCCCGCGGGCCCGAGGTGTAGTGGAACTCCCTTTCCCCGATCGGGGTCCAGGGGATACCCGCGGCGAGTCGTTCCACGGCGTCGGGGGTGGAGATGAAGGGGCGGCCCACCGAGACGAGGTCGCCGCGGCCCTCTTCCACCAGGCGGGCGGCGCTCTCGGGCGTGGTCTCCTCGTGTTCACCGGTGTTGCCGACGAGGGTTCCGCTCCAGCGCGGGCGCAGGTCGGCCAGGGCCGGGTAGACGGGGTTGTCGGTCAGGTGGAGGTAGGCCAGGCCGAGGGGGTCGATCGCGGCGAGCAGCGCCCGGTAGACGGTGGCCGGGTCGCGCTCGACCATCTCTCCCTCGGTGTTGCCCGGTGAGATCCGCAGGCCCACGCGCTCGGCTCCGACGGCGTCGGCGACCGCCTCGACGACCTCCACCGCGAACCGGATCCGGCCGGTGGTCCCGCCGCCGTACTCGTCGGTGCGCAGGTTCGTGCCGTCGGCGAGGAACTGGTGCGGCAGGTAGCTGTTGGCGCCGTGGATCTCCACACCGTCGAACCCGGCGCGGATCGCCGCCGCGGCGGCGTCGGCGTGCTCGGTGACGGCGGCGCGCACCTCGGCGCGGGTCATCGCGCGGGGTGCGACCGGCGCGACCTTGCCGTCGAGCGTGTGCACCAGGTGGGTCCGGGCCACCGCGGACGGCGCCAACGGGACGCCGCCGTCGTGGCGGTTGGCCGGGTGGGAGTTGCGCCCGGCGTGCATGACCTGGGCGAACATCCGGCCGCCGGCGGCGTGGACGGCGTCGGTGACCTGGCGCCAGGCGTCGACCTGCTCGTCCGTGTACAGGCCGGGCTGGGTGAGGTACTGCTGCCCGGTCGGGCTGGGGGAGATGCCCTCGGAGACGATGAGCCCGGCCCCGGCGCGCTGGGCGTAGTAGGTCGCCATGAGGGCGGTGGGCACGGCGTCGCGGTCGGCGCGCATGCGCGTCATCGGCGCCATCACGACCCGGTTGGGGAGCGTGAGCGCGGGCAGCGCGTACGGAGTGAGGAGGGGGTTCGTGGTCCGGGCGGCGGGGCTCTGTGTCGCGCTCGGGGCGCTTGTCGTCGTCATGTCGACAGGTTAGAATCTCACATGGATGTCAGGTTCAAGTCTTTGTGACGCACATCACCCCGAGGAGTGCCCATGCGGATCGGCGAGCTCTCCCGGCGCAGCGGGGTCAGCCCCCGCTCCCTGCGCTACTACGAGGAGCAGGGGCTGCTGGCCTCCACACGCACGGCGGGCGGACACCGTGAGTACGGCCCGCTCGCGCTGGAGCGGGTCGACCGTATCCAGTGCCTGTTCGCGGCCGGGCTCAGCAGCGCCACCATCTACGCACTCCTGCCCTGCATCTACGCCCAGGAACGGGGCGATCCCGCACCCGACCTCCTGGACAACCTGTGCGAGGAGCGCACGCGGATCGCCGCCTCCATCGGCCAGCTGCAGCGCAGCCTGTCCGCCCTGGACGAGGTGATCGACCGTGCCCGCCCGTCGCCCGCCATCGCCCAGGGGGCCGCGAGCGCGGAGTGATGGGCTACCACCCTCAACGGACGGCCTTCGGCCGCACCCTCCCCCGCCCGCCACCCGCCCGTCGCCCGCCGACCGGGAGTGGCGGTGAGCGGTTACGCTCACAGACACAGCGACACGACAAGCGAGAGCCAGCACCAAGAGTGCGGCGAGGAGACGGCCGTGAACCCTGGCGGAATGGACATGCAGGCCCTGCTCCAGCAGGCCCAGCAGATGCAGCAGCAGCTCGTGGAGGCCCAGGAGGCCCTGGACGAGGCGGAGGTCGAGGGCACCTCGGGCGGCGGCCTGGTCAAGGTCAAGCTGAGCGGCCGCGGGCAGGTGGAGGACATCACCGTCGACCCCAAGGCGGTCGACCCCAGCGATGCCGAGGAGACCGCGCAGACCGTCGCGGATCTGGTCCTGGCGGCCATCCGTGACGCCGAGGCCCAGGTCGAGCGGCTCCAGCAGGAGAAGATGGGCCCGCTCGCCGAAGGCCTGGGCGGCGGCGGCATGCCCGGGATGCCCGGTGGCGGCGGCATGCCGGGCCTGCCCGGCTTCTAGTCGGAGCGCGGTCGGCCCTCCCACGGCGCCCCGGCCCGGCCACCATCGGCCGGGTCGGGGCGCGCGGGCCGGCCGCGACGGGTCGGCGGCCTCGGCGTGCGTAAGAGGTCGCCGCTCCCGATACGGTGGGAGCAGGGACGACGGACCTCCCGATCAAAGGGTCCGAACCGACGGGTAGGCGATGTACGAAGGCGCGGTGCAGAATCTGATCGACGAGCTGGGGCGACTGCCCGGCGTCGGTCCGAAAAGCGCGCAACGCATCGCCTTTCACCTGCTGTCCGCGGAGTACGCGGACGTCAAGCGCCTCGTGAACGCGCTCGTCGAGGTCAAGGAGAAGGTCCGCTTCTGCTCGGTGTGCGGCAATGTCGCCGAGGACGAGCAGTGCCGGATCTGCCGTGACGCGCGCCGCGACACCGCGGTCATCTGCGTGGTCGAGGAGTCCAAGGACGTCGTCGCCATCGAGCGGACCCGCGAGTTCCGGGGGCGCTACCACGTCCTCGGCGGCGCCATCAGCCCCATCGAGGGCGTCGGACCCGACGACCTGCGGGTCAAGGAGCTCATGACGCGTCTGGCCGACGGCCACGTGACCGAGCTGATCCTGGCGACCGACCCGAACCTGGAAGGGGAGGCCACCGCGACCTATCTGGCGCGGCTGGTCAAACCGATGGGCCTGAAAGTGACCCGGCTGGCGAGCGGGCTCCCCGTGGGGGGAGACCTGGAGTACGCCGACGAGGTCACTCTGGGTCGTGCTTTCGAAGGCCGTCGCAGCCTCGAGTTCTAGCTCACACTTCGCCGTAATCAGGGCGAAACATGAGTAACCTCCGTTTGATCGGGTAGGCCCGAGCGCTGGTGTGTCACGTCGCCGCGCGCTCCGTCCCAGGTGGGACCGGGTGCGGAGGCAGGCCGCTGACTACACTCCCTTGTAATTGTCTTGATCCCAACTCCTCAGGAGCATCGATCGTGGCCCTAATCGTGCAGAAGTACGGTGGGTCTTCCGTGGCAGACGCGGAAGCCATCAAGCGAGTAGCCCAGAGGATCGTCGCTCAGAAAAAGGCGGGATATGACGTCGTCGTCGTGGTCTCTGCCATGGGCGATACCACCGACGAACTGTTGGACCTGGCCGAACAGGTCTCCCCGATGCCGCCCGCCCGTGAGCTCGACATGCTCGTCACCGCCGGTGAGCGCATGTCCATGGCGCTCGTCGCGATGGCCATCGAGAACCTCGGTTACGAGGCACGCTCCTTCACCGGCTCCCAGGCCGGTGTGATCACCACGTCGTTGCACGGCAACGCCAAGATCATCGACGTGACTCCGGGGCGCATCCAGGAAGCCGTGGACGAGGGTGCGATCTGCATCGTCGCCGGCTTCCAGGGTGTGTCCCAGGACACCAAGGACATCACCTCCCTGGGCCGCGGCGGCTCGGACACCACGGCCGTGGCGCTCGCCGCCGCCCTGAAGGCCGACGCCTGCGAGATCTACAGCGACGTCGACGGTGTCTTCACCGCCGACCCGCGCATCGTGCCGACCGCGCGCCGGATCCCCAAGGTCTCCTACGAGGAGATGCTGGAGATGGCCGCCTGCGGGACCAAGATCCTGCACCTGCGCTGTGTCGAGTACGCGCGGCGCTACAACATCCCGCTGCACGTCCGCTCGTCGTTCAGCCAGAAGCCCGGTACCTGGGTCGTTTCGGAAGTCGAGGAAAGCGAAGGCATGGAACAGCCGATCATCTCCGGAGTCTCCCACGACCGGAGCGAAGCCAAGATCACCGTCGTCGGTGTGCCCGACAAGGTCGGTGAGGCCGCGACGATCTTCAAGGCCCTCGCGGACGCCGAGATCAACATCGACATGATCGTGCAGAACGTGTCGGCGGTCTCCACCTCGCGCACCGACATCTCCTTCACCGCGCCCAAGGAGTCCGGCAAGACCGCCATCTCCTCCCTGAAGAGGGTCCAGGAGAAGGTCGGCTTCGAGTCCCTGCGCTACGACGACAAGATCGGCAAGGTCTCGCTGATCGGCGCCGGAATGCGCTCCTACCCGGGCGTGACCGCCCGCTTCTTCGACTCGGTCGCCGGTTCCGGCACCAACATCGAGATGATCTCCACCTCGGAGATCCGCATCTCGGTCATCGTCGAGGAGGACCAGATCGACGCGGCCGTGCAGGCCGCCCACAGCGAGTTCCAGCTCGACTCCGACCAGGTCGAGGCTGTCGTCTACGGAGGTACCGGCCGATGAGCAACCGACTTCCCACCCTGGCCGTCGTCGGCGCGACCGGCGCCGTCGGCACCGTCATGCTGGGCATCCTCAGCGAGCGCGAGAACGTCTGGGGCGAGATCCGCCTGGTGGCCTCCGCGCGCAGCGCGGGCAAGGTCCTGCGGGTCCGCGGCGAGGACGTCGTCGTCCAGGCCCTGACGCCCGAGGTCTTCGACGGCGTCGACGTGGCCATGTTCGACGTGCCGGACGAGATCTCCAAGGAGTGGGCGCCGATCGCCGCCGCCCGCGGCGCGGTCGCCGTCGACAACTCCGGCGCGTTCCGCATGGACGCCGACGTTCCGCTCGTGGTGCCCGAGGTCAACGCGGACCAGGTCCGCAACCGGCCGCGCGGCATCATCAGCAACCCCAACTGCACCACGCTGTCGATGATCGTGGCGATCGGTGCCCTGCACCGGACCTACGGCGTCAAGGAGCTCGTGGTCTCCTCCTACCAGGCCGCCTCCGGCGCCGGCCAGGAGGGCATCGACGTCCTGCGCGACCAGATGGCCAAGGTCGGCGCCGACCGGAGCCTGGCCGAGAAGGCGGGCGACGTGCGCGAGGCCGTCGACGAGCTCGGCCCGTTCCCGGCGCCGCTGGCCTACAACGTCGTGCCGTGGGCGGGTTCGCTCAAGGACGACGGCTGGTCCTCGGAGGAGCTCAAGGTCCGCAACGAGTCCCGCAAGATCCTGGGCCTGCCGGACCTGCGCGTCAACGCGACCTGTGTCCGCGTGCCGGTGATCACCACGCACTCGCTGGTCGTGCACGCGACCTTCGACAGCGAGGTCGCCGCCGACGACGCCCGCAAGCTGCTGGGCGAGGCCGACGGTGTCCAGGTCCTGGACGACCCGGCCAAGGCGGAGTTCCCGACCCCGGCCGACGTGGTCGGCACCGACCCCACCTGGGTCGGCCGTATCCGGCAGTCGATGGACGACCCGAAGTCGCTGGACCTGTTCCTGTGCGGGGACAACCTGCGCAAGGGCGCCGCGCTCAACACCGCGCAGATCGCCGAGGTCGTCGCCCAGGAGTTCTAGGCCGTATTTTTTGCGGCATTCCGGGCTCACCCGAAAGCCCGCAGAAGAACACGACCTAGTCCTCCCGGCGCCCTCGCGGGGCCGGCCCCGAGCGAACCCCCTGGGGTGAGCGCGGGTGGGTCCGTGCACGCGGTCGACCCCTTCGGGGGGAGTGGGGCGGTGGTCGCTTCGGCGGTCACCGCCCTTCGGCGTGTCAGGGGTGCCGGGGGCGGGCCAGGGTGAGCTTGTACAGGAGCCGGCACTGCTCGGTCATGCCGATGAGGTCGGAGGTCTCCACGGGCCTGCTCCCGCAGTAGTGCGTGCGCTCCACCACCAGGACGGGAAGGCCGGGGGCGGCGCCGAGCAGGGCCGCCTCGGAGTCGCGCAGCGAGCGCACACCGACCTCCTCCACCACCCGGTCCACGGGGTGGCCCGCGGCGCCCATACGTTCCAGCAGACCGAGGTCGGGGGCGGCGTCGAACGGGGTGCGCAGGGTGCCCGCGGTGAGGGCGGCGGGTTCCCAGGACAGGTGCAGGGTGATGGGCAGCCGGGCCGACAGCCCGCGTGAGGTGGTGCGGTAGACCGGGTCGCCCTCACGGATCCGGAGCCGCACGCTGAGCGGGGCGGGGCTGCGCTCCTGCTCGGTGCCGATCACCTCGCGGCTGAGGTCGCCCAGGCCGGATCCGGAGGAGGAGTCGGTGCGGCAGAGCCGGTACAGCTCGGGCGCCGGGCGCACGAAGTACC
This sequence comes from Nocardiopsis sp. Huas11, assembly GCF_003634495.1. Classification (GTDB taxonomy): domain Bacteria; phylum Actinomycetota; class Actinomycetes; order Streptosporangiales; family Streptosporangiaceae; genus Nocardiopsis. Next base: position 2,603,412 of record NZ_RBKY01000001.1, read on the forward strand.
CGGATCCGGGGCGGGCCTCGACCAGACCCTCGGTGACCAGCAGCCGCAGCGCCGTGCGGGAGATCTGTTCGCTGACCTGGTAGCGCCGGGCCAGCCTGGTACGGGAGGGCAGTCGTGTCCCGGGAGGCATCTCACCGCGCAGGATCGGTTCGCGGAGCTGTTCGGCCAACCAGAGGTAGCGGGGTTGCCGACTCACTGTCACCGGGCCCCGACGCAGGGACCCTCCGCCGGCCGATGGTCTCTGCGGTCCGGTACGGACGCAGCTGCGAGCCGGTGGTCACGGAGGGCCGCGCCACCACCGTTTCCGGTGCCGGCTCCGGGACGGAGCGAGGGAGTGAACCTGCCAGATCGCCGACGATCGCCCATGGTCACCAGTAAAGCAGCGGAAAAGGCCGGTGGGGGGCGGTACGCGAAAAGTAGTCACCTGCAGCGGGCTTGCCGCCAGTGATTCGGAACAGGGCGCCGGGCCCAGGGAAACGCCCGAAAGCGTCGAAATGTGGAGAGTGCCGCCCTCAAGGAATTACTCTGTGATACAGCATGATCACTGTGAGTTTGGGGGAGTCATGGACATCGCGCTCGCGCAGGGCGTCGCGCACAATCTCGCGATCACGGTCGACGACACCATCACGTGGCTGGGCGGAATCGCAGGGCTGATCTTCCTGCTCATCGGCCTCGCCCTGGTGGTCCTCGTCCTCTGGGCGATCATCTCCACGCTGTTCCACCGCGACACCTCGGCGGGCGGCAAGTTCCTGTGGATCCTCTTCGAGCTCTGGGCGCCGCTGTTCGGGGCGGTCGCCTGGCTGGTGGTGGGCCGCAAGGGGCACCTCAACCGACTGCTCGGCATCGACAAGGGCAGGGCTCGGCACACCCTGCCGACCAGCGTGGGGCAGCACAGCAACGTGGCGTCCCGATCCGGGTCCGCCGCGGCGGAGCAGCGGTCGCCCGACCCGGAACAGCCGCAGGCCCCGACTGCCGAACAGCCCCAGGCCCCGGCGCCGGAGCAGTCGCGGCCCTCGTTCGGCCAGGAGCAGCCGCGGCCCTCGGGTGCCGAGTGGCTGCTGGTCCCCGAGTCGGAGCAGTCGCGGCCTTCGTCCGGCCAGGAGCAGCCGCGGCCCTCGTCCGGCCAGGAGGAGCAGCCGCGGGCCACGGGTCCCGACCAGCCGCGGCCCCCGGCGTCCGGATGGCTGCAGTCCCCGGAGCGTCCGCGGCCCCCGGAGCGCCCGCAGGCGCCGGACCGATCCACCGTGGCGGGTCCGCCCACGGTCCCGCCGCCCGTCGAGCACCCCTGGGACACGCAGCAGACCGTCCGGCGCGTGGAACCGCCGGTGGCTCCACGGGTCGCGGAGAGTCCCGAGGTCGCCGGGAGCTCCCGGGGCGAGTGGCACAACCACAACGGCCTGGCCGGCTCCTGATCCAGCGCGGCGGCGCGGCCTGTCCACAGCCTGTGGACAGGCCGCGCTCCGTTGGAACCGGCACACCATCATGCCGCCGGATCCCTGCGTGCCACCGATGGGACGTATCCCGAACACATCGAACGCCCCGGTCGGCAGACCCGCCGACCGGGGCGTTCGCGCGAGCGGACCTACAGGATGATCCGCATGGGCTCCTCGAGGACCTCGGCCAGATCCTTCAGGAAGGCGGCCCCGACGGCGCCGTCCACCGCGCGGTGGTCCACCGACAGCTCCAGGGAGATGCGGTTGCGCACGGCGACCTCGCCGTCCACGACCACGGCCTCCTGGCGCATCGCGCCGACCGCGAGGATCGCCGCCTCCGGCGGGTTGATGACCGCGGAGAAGCTGTCCACGCCGAACATGCCCAGGTTGGACACGCTGAACGTGCCGCCGCTCATCTCCTGCGGCTTCAGCTTGCCGTCACGGGCCTTGCCCGCTAGCTCGCGGGTGCGCGTGGAGATCTCCGACAGCGTCGCCTTGTCGGTGTCGTGCAGGACCGGCACGACCAGGCCCGCGTCGACGGCCACGGCCACACCGACGTTGACCCGGTGGTGCTGGAGCAGCTTGTCGTCCACCCACGAGGTGTTGACGGCCGGGTGCAGCTTCAGCGTGGTGGCGCAGGCCTTGACGATCAGGTCGTTGAAGCTGATCTTGGCGCCCGTGCTCGCCAGCTGCTCGTTGATCTGGGCGCGGAAGGCCTTGAGGGCCTCGGCGTCGATCGTGCGTCGCAGATAGAAGTGCGGCACCTGCTGCTTGCTCTCGGTCAGGCGGCGCGCGATGACCTTGCGCACGTTGCTGACCTTGAGCTCCTCGGACGCGCGACCGTCGTCGAAGGCCGGAGCCTGCGGGGCGGGAGCGGACGCGGTCGACGCGGCGGGGGCACTGGGCTCCGCAGCCTGGGCCGCGTCGCCGTTCTTGGCCGCCGCCTCGATGTCGGCGCGCACGATCCGGCCCTTGGGGCCCGAGCCCTGGATCTTGGTGATGTCCAGGCCGTACTCCTTGGCCAGGCGGCGGGCCAGCGGGGAGGTGCGCGGACGCGGCCCCTCGCCGTCGCCGGACTCGCCGGACTCGCCGGACTCCTCGGCCGCCGGAGCGGGCTCGGAGGCAGCGGCGGGCGCCGGCTCCTCGGCCGGGGCCTCCTGCTCGGCGGCGGGCTCGGCGGGAGCGGCGGGAGCCGAGTCCGCCACCTCGGCGTCAGGGGAGTCGGCGATCACACCGATGACCGCGCCGATCGGCACCGTGTCACCCTCGTTGACGGACTGCTTGACCAGGAAGCCGTCCTCGTAGGCCTCGTACTCCATGACGGCCTTGTCGGTCTCGATCTCGACCAGGACGTCACCGGCGGCGACCTTGTCGCCCACCTTCTTGACCCACGTGCTGATGACGCCTTCCTCCATGGTGTCGGAGAGGCGCGGCATCTGGATTTCGCTCATGCTTGAAACTCCCTCTACCCGACCCGTTTGCCGACGGCGCTCAGGGTCTCCTTGATGGCGGTGCTGATCGACTCGACCGACGGCAGGGCCGCCGACTCCAGCGGCTTGGCGTAGGGCATCGGCACCTCGGCCATGGCCACACGGCGGACCGGGGCGTCCAGGTAGTCGAAGGCCCCCTCCTGGATCGAGGCGGCGATCTCCGCGCCGATCCCGTAGGTCAGCCAGTCGTCCTCGCAGATCACCGCGGCGCCGGTCTTCTTGACCGAGTCCACGAACGTCTGGCGGTCGAGGGGGCGGAGGCTGCGCAGGTCGACGACCTCGACGCTGATGTCCTCCTCGGCGAGCTTCTCGGCGACCTGGGTGGCGACCATGGCCATCCGGGAGTAGCCGATGAGCGTGATGTCGCTGCCCTCGCGGGTGACACCGGCGCGGCCGATCGTGGCCACGTTGTCGTTGGAGGGCTCGGCGTAGTCCTCGGGCACCTCGCCCTTGGAGTTGTACAGGCCCAGGTTCTCCAGGAACAGGACCGGGTCGTCGTCGCGGATGGCCGCGCGCAGCATCGAGGAGGCCTCGGCGGGCGTACTCGGCGCCATGACCTTGAGGCCGGGGATGAAGGAGTAGAACAGCTCGATGTTCTGCGAGTGCGTGGCACCGAGCTGCTGGCCGCCGCCACCGGGCGTGCGGATGACCATGGGGACGCTGGTCTGGCCGCCGAACATCCCGTAGATCTTGGCGGCGTGGTTGATGATCTGGTCGATGGCGATCAGCGAGAAGTTGATCGTCATCAGCTCGACGACCGGGCGCAGGCCCAGCATGGCCGCGCCGATGGCGGCGCCGACGAACCCCTCCTCGGCGATGGGGGTGTCCTTGACGCGCCGGGGGCCGAACTCCTTGAGCAGGCCCTCGGTGATCTTGTAGGAGCCCTCGAAGACACCGATCTCCTCGCCCATGACGAGGACGTTCTCATCGCGGACCATTTCGGCGCGCAGCGTGTCCCGCAGAGCCTGGCGGTATGTGATCACAGACATGTGCTCGTTCCTTCTCTACTCTGCGAACACCGGGTCGGCGGGCATGCGCCGCGACTCGTTGGGCACCGGGGTGGCGTACGTGTAGTCGAAGAGCGTGGACACGTCCGGGTGCGGGCTGTTCTCCGCGAAGTCGGCGGCCTCGGCGACCTCGGCCTTGACCGACGCGTTGATCTCGTCACGCAGCTCGTCGGTGAGCACGCCCGCCTTGGCGAGCTTCTCGCCGAAGAGCACGATCGGGTCGTTCTCCTCGGACTTGGCCTCCTCACGCTGCTCCTCGGTGCGGTACTTGGCCGGGTCGACGACCGAGTGGCCCTTCTGACGGTAGCTCCAGGCCTCCAGCAGGAACGGGGTCTGCTCGGCGCGGGCGCGCTCGATGAGGCGGCTCGCGGTGTCGCGGACCGCCAGCACGTCGCGGCCGTCCACGCGCTCGCCCTCGATGCGGAAGGCGGCGCCGCGCTTGTACAGATCGGGCTCGGCGGAGGACATCTCGACGGTGGTGCCCATGCCGGTGAAGTTGTTGATCACCACGAACACGATGGGCAGGTTCCACAGCTTGGCGATGTTCAGCGACTCGTGCCAGGCGCCGATGTTGGTGGTGCCGTCGCCCATCTGGCACATGACGACCTCGTCGCCGCCCCGGTAGGAGACGGCCAGCGCGGCACCGGTGGCCAGCGGGAGCTGCCCGCCGACGATGCCGTAGCCGCCGAGCATCCTGGTCTCGGTGTCGTACATGTGCATGGAGCCGCCCCAGCCCTTGGACACGCCGTCGGAGCGTCCGTAGAGCTCGGCCATGACCCGCTTGGGGTCCATGCCCTTGCCGATCGCGTACCCGTGGTCACGGTAGTTCGTGAACAGGTAGTCCCGCTCCTGGAGGGCGGTCATCAGGCCGATGACCGTCGCCTCCTCGCCGAGGTTGAGGTGACAGTAGCCACCGATCCGGGCCTGCGTGTAGGCCTGACCGGTGCGCTGCTCGAACTGCCGGACGAACACCATCTGGCGGTAGTAGTCGAGCAGGACCTCCGGCTTCTCGTCGCCGAGGCCGGGGGAGGTGTCCTTGCGGCCGCGCCGCCGGGACGTTGAGGCCCGGGCGGTGCCGCCCTTCGGCTTGGCCGTGTCAGCCATGGTGTGCCTTTCTTCGTGCGAGAGGCCGCTCGCCCCCGACCTGTGGGTCGGGTGCGCGGGGCCCGTCGTGGTCGCGCTGTCGGGAGCGACCGTGACGCGCGTCGCCACCGGGCTCAAACGGTGGCGACGCTCTTGTGGCTGTTGCGGGGCGCGTCCCGGGGACCGTGGCTCGTCCTCCCCGGACGCGAAGCGCTGATGGGGTCTCGTGTGCAGTTGTCGCCCCGACCCCTGACCGCATTGCTTCCCGGTCTGTCCTGCCCTATGCATGTGCCGGTCGGCGTGGCAGTGTCGGGCGCGAGGGTTCGTCCACCGGCCGGATGAACGACTCCGTCGCCCGAGGGGCACGCGCGTGTACGTGTGACGTGCGTCGCGCACACTCTACGGTCTGATCGATGATCGATCAATACGACTTTACGGTAGATCCCCGAAGTTCGGTGCGACGGGGCAGGTCGCACGCGAACAGGCCCGAGTGGCGCCAAGTGGCTCAGAGCGGGCGGGATGGGTGGGGAAGGAGTCCGTGGGCGGGTACGACGGGGGACCGGAGGGCGGGGCGCCCGGGAGCGGGGACGCGCCCGGGTCCGTGGGCTCAGCCCGCGCCGCCGTGCGACTTCAGCGCCGCCTCCACGTAGTTGAGGACGTGGTCGCTGAGCATGCGGCCCACGCTGGGATCGCCCTCGCGGAAGGCCTGCGTGATCTGGTCGTGGTCGGCGGCCTTGGCGTGCAGCTCCATGTTCAGCCAGCGCACGGACAGCGCCGTCCACACCTCCACGCCCAGCGACTCCCACGTGTGCAGCAGCACGCTGTTGTCGGCGGCGCGCACGACCTCGCGGTGGAACTCCACGCTGTGCCGGATCTGCTCGGAGACGTCGCCCTGCGCGGTCGCCCGTTTGAGCGCCTCGACCTCGTGTTCGAGCCTGCTCGCGTCCTTGGCCAGCCGGGGCGCGGCCAGTTGGGCGGCCACGAGCTCCAGGCCGGCGCGGACGGGGTAGATCTCCGCCATGTCCTGCACCCCGAAAGCACGCACGCGGGCGCCCTTGTTGGGTACGGTCTCGATCAGGCGCAGGGTCTCCAGCTCGCGCAGGGCCTCGCGGACCGGCGCCTGGCTCACCTTCAGCTCCGTGGCGATGCGGCGCTCGACGATCCGCTCACCGGGCTTCCAGCGGCCGGACAGCAGACCCTCGACCAGGACCTGCCGGATCTGTTCCCGGAGCGGCTCACGGGCCAGCTTCGAGGGATCATCCGGCAACCGGGGCAGGTCGACCATCCAGGGCCCTTCCGTTCCTCGACTCTCACGCGCGTCGCGCGCCGGCCGGTCCTCTCCACGTCGTACAAGCTCCTTGAAGAGTGCCACACGCGTGCGGGTCGAGCGGACCCCCGGCCTCGAAGCGCTAACGGATCGCTTACGAAAGGGTCCCGCGGCGGTGAATCGTCGCGGACGACTTCGGGTGCGCCGGGCAAAGTCCGTGGTGGAAGGGTCACACTTGGTCGAGCACGGCCCCAGTTGGAAGGAGTGTCCAGGTAGGCTCATCTGTCGGCGATGTCCGACTTCTTCCGTGGGTGATCCGCATCACGGAGGGCGGACCTGATGAGAGCGCCCTGACCTGCGCATACGAGTACAGACCGGAAAAAGGCGCCCGATGCGCCATGGACCGGTCGCCTTGGACGTCGATCCTGCCAGTGGCCGGACACGGAAACGTGAACCGGTCCGAAGGTTCGACCGTCGAACGGGGTGAGGCGGCAACGACCGCCGACCACACGCATCCCGAGTCGGCCCTGAGGACGTCAGGATCAGTTCCAACAGCATCGGCTGGCCAGTGCCCCCGCGCTAACCAAGTGCCACAGGCAAGCCCACGACATGTGAGACAGCACTGAGCACATGACGCACTCTTCGCGGACCCGGCACCTGCGGTCCAGGCAGTTCACCCAACCACATGAGAGACAGGTCCCGATGGCGGGACCCTACAGCGGTCCGATCCCGGTCGTTCGCGTGAAGGACGACGCGCCGGGTCCGCCCGTCGTGCGCGCGGTCAAGTGGCCGAGTGTGAGCGAGATCGCATGGGGCCTGGCCTCGGACCGGATCGCGATCATGCTGGCCGTGGCCCTCATCGTGATGACGATGCTCGCGGCCGGACCGCTCCACCCCGTCGACAACTTCCTCAACGAGCTGCCCCGGCCCTTCTACGACCTCCTGCGCGAACCGCTCATCTTCTGGCCGGACACCGTGGCCTCCCGTATGGTCGCGCTGCCGGTCCTGGGGGTCACCGCGGTCCAACTGGCGTACTGGCACCGCAGTTGGCGGCCGATCGTCCTGAGCGCGGTCGGGGTGTTCGGCATGATGTCGTTCGTCTCGGTCATCAAGCTCGCCTCCAGCCGGGGGCACGCCAAGAACTTCGACCCGGACTTCTTCGCCGGACCGGGCAACGTCGCCTTCCCGTCCGGCCACGGGGCCAACGCCATCCTCATCTACGGCCTGGTGCTGTTCCTGATCATCAGGTTCGGCGCGGCCCGGCCGCACGTGATTCGCGGGCTGGCCTTCTGCATCGTCGGCATCGCGCTGCTGCAGTCGACGGTCTCGATCTACCTGCACTTCCACTGGTTCACCGACCTGATGGCCGGGATGATCGCCGGCGGGTTCGCGCTGCGGATGACCATCAGGCTGGACCGGATGTTCCCGCACGGGCGCACCGTCGAGTGGTGGCCCTGGTACGGGGAGCAGGGCAGGGCCGAGGCCGGGCGCTGACCCGCGCCGTGTGAGCGTCGTCCCGCCGGTCGGCGGGCGATGCGGGGTCAGCCGGTGGGCGGGCACCAGTCGAAGGTCGCCTCCACCGGGCCGTAGAAGAGCGACGGCGCCACCCGGCCGACCAGGCCGACGCCGGCGTCGCGCAGCACGCGGGCCACCGGATTGCGCAGGGTGCTCATCCGGCCGACCGCGGCCGAGCGCCGTACGACGGCGTCGGCGCGCGGCAGACGCGCCGCCGTGTACGCCGCCAGGGCCTCGGGCAGGTCCGTGTCCGCCGACCCCTCCCCGACCGCGTGGGCGAGGGTGACGGCGTCCTCGAGCGCCATGCACGCGCCCTGGCCGAGGTTCGGGGTCATGGCGTGCGCGGCGTCGCCCAGTACGGCGACCCGGCCGCGGTGGTAGGCGGGCGGGGCATCGGGGGAGTGCTGCGCCGGAGGCGTCCGTTGAGGGTGGAAGCCCGTCCTGGCGCGAAGCGCCCTTGGCGGGCGATGGCGGGCGACGGGTCGGGAGTGCTGCGCCGGAGGCGTCTGTTGAGGGTGGAAGCCCGTCCTGGCGCGAAGCGCCCTTGACGGGCGACGGCGGGTGACGGGTCGGGAGTGCCAGACGTCGTTGCGCAGGACGGCGCCGGGGTCGGCGTCGGCCAGGACGTCGGGGATCGGGTCGTGCCAGTGGCCGAAGCGCCGGACGAGTTCGGCGTGCTCGTGGTGGTCGCCGGGTCGGGAGGGCGTTCCGGCGGGCACCCGGGCCATGGCGTAGAAGTACGTGCCGCCCGCGGCGAGCGGCATGACCCCCACCAGCCCCTCCGGACCCCATGATTCCGAGGCCTCCTCCACGGTGACGCGCGGGGCGAGCAGACGCCAGGCCGTGGTCCCGGAGTAGACGGGCCCGGGGTTCTTCGGTGGGCGCTGGAGCCAGAGGCTCTCGCGGGTCCGCGACCGGACGCCGTCGGCGGCCACCACCAGGTCGGCGGTCCACTCGCGGCCGTCGGCGGTGACACGGGCCGGACGGTCGGGGCCGCCGGGATCGGTGAGCACGGCCTCGGTGGAGGTGTGGACGAGTCCGGCCACCGGGCCTCCGCCGAGCAGGTCCATCAGTTCGGCCCGGGGCAGCACGACGATGGTGTCCCCGAACCGCTCCCGCATGGCGTCCGCGTCGGTGGGCAGGAGCCACCGCCCGCGCCAGGTGCGGATCCCCGCCGCGCCGATGGCTCCCCGCGCGCGGACCGCGTCGCCGAGGCCGAGGACGTCCAGGGCGCGCAGGGCGTTGGGGGCCACGGCCAGGCCGGCGCCGACGCTCTCCAGGGCCCGGGCCCGTTCGAGGACCTGGACCCGCCAGCCACGCCGGACGAGGGCGCGGGCCGCGGCCAGCCCGCCGATACCGGCTCCGATGACCACTGCGGTTCGCATACCGACTCCGATCTCTACACCTGTAGTGGCTGTACTCTACAGCTGTAGAGACCACGGTGGAAGGGTGGAGCATGCCGCAGGCGGGCACGCGGGCGGAGTTGATCGCCGCGACGGCGCTGGAGTTGATCGCCGAACGAGGACTGCGTGGGCTCACCCACCGGGCGGTCGACGAGGCGGCGGGGCTGCCGCCCGGGTCGACCTCGTACCACGCGCGCACCCGTGCCCGGCTGGTCGAGGCCGCGCTGACCTGGTTGGTGGAGCAGGAGGAGTCCGAGCCCTCGATGCGGACACTGCGCGAGGCGGGAACCGGGCTCGACCGGGCGACGGCGGCGGACCGGGGGGCGGACTTCCTCCACACGGCGTACACGCGCGACCGGGCGCGCTCGCTGGCCCGGTTCGAGCTGGCGTTGGAGGCCGGGCGCAGCCCCGAGCTCCGGGAGGTCTACGACCGGTTGGGGCTCAGGTTCCGCCGGATGGCCATGGGGCTGATGGCGGCTTTGGGATCGGCGGAGCCGGAGCGCCACGCGGGGGTCCTCGTCCACTGGAGCGAGGGCGTCCTCTTCGACGCGCTGGCGGGTGCGGGGGCCGCGTCGCCGCCCTCGCCGGAGGACCTGCGCTCCACCATCCTGACGCTGCTGGACGGGATGCTGGGGGAGGAACCGCACCGCTGAACGGGGCCGCCGGACCCAGTGGTGGCGGTCGCGCGTGGACCGTCGCGCGTCACACCGACCAGGGCTCGACCTCCAGCTCGCCGAAGTCCCCGAGGATCTGCCGGCCGTCCTCGGCGAGGCTGCGGATCGCACCACGACCACGCGCTCTCCGAGAGCGAGATGGCCTGACCGGGGCTGCCGTTCCGCGTGTGTGCTCTTGGCGTGCGTGGGGTGGAAGTGGCGGGCGCGGCCGGGGTGGGATTCGTGGGCCGTGGGGTGGTTGACACGGAGGGTCGCGCGTCGTGACGTCCCTGTCACGGAAAGCGCTTTCAGTCTCCGAGGTCCGTCCGATCCGCGGTCATGGCGGTCTCGGAACCCGGCTCCGCCCCCACATCGGAGCCCTGGCAGCCCCCGCGACGAGGCGGGGGACACACTCTTCGCGCCCCTCCAAGGAGAGCAAGGCCAATGCGCACCACTGAACACGACACCCCCAGAAGCCGAGCGCGGTCCCGTCGCGGGAAGCGCGGCACGGTGGCCGTGGCCACGGCCACGGCGGCCGCCGGCGCCCTCGCCGTCGGGGTCCTCACCCTTCCGGGCGGCACCGAACCGGCCGAGACGGTCGCCGCGGCCGAGCCGCGCGCCGCCGAGGAGGCCCCGCAGGGCTGGGCCGGCGAGAACGGCGGCACCACCGGCGGAGCCGGCGGCGAGACCGTCGCGGTCTCCGACGGGTCCGCCTTCCTCGACGCCCTGGCCCAGGACGGCCCGCAGATCATCGAGGTCAGCGGAACGATCGAGCTGTCCGGGATGAACCGGGTCCCCTCCGACACGACCATCATCGGCACGGACGGCGCCGAGATCACCGGCGGCGGCCTGAACGTGAACTCCGCCGAGAACGTCATCATCCGCAACATCGCGTTCTCGAACTGGGACGACGACGCCATCAACGTGCAGGAGGGGTCGACCAACGTCTGGGTCGACCACAACAGCTTCACCAGCGGCTACGACGGCGCCGTCGACGTCAAGCGCGAGTCCGACTTCGTGACCGTGTCGTGGAACCACTTCCGCGACCACGGCAAGACGATGCTGCTCGGCCACTCCGACGGCCACACCGAGGACGTCGGGCACCTGCGGGTGAGCTACCACCACAACTTCTTCGACGGCACGGACACGCGCCACCCGCGGGTCCGGTTCGGCAACCCGGTCCACGTCTACAACAACTACTACCGGGACAACGAGTACGGCGTGGCGTCCACCATGGGCGGCGGCGTGCTGGTCGAGGGCAACTACTTCGAGGACGTGGAGGACCCGACGCACACGGGTTACGCGTCCTCGGACGTCGGCGCCATCGAGGAGAGCGGCAACGTCTTCGACGGGTCCGGCGAGCCGGAGGTCGGCGGCGGCAGCGTCGAGGCCATTCCCTACGACTACTCGCTCGACCCGGCCGAGGACATCCCGTCCATCGTGAGTGCGGGAGCCGGCCCCGGGAACATCTAGGGCGTCGCTTGTTCCCCTCGTAGCGGAGGGAGCCGGTGATAGGCCACCGTCCCGCTCGGATACGGGACGGTGGCCCCCGCGTTCGCCGGCCGTCGGGCCGGACGCCTCGGCGCCTGCTGCACCGATACCCCATGGTGGTATATTCCGGGGTATCGGCGCGTCCACGCGCCGACGTCGGAGAGCGGGGGGCAGCATGCGGCGAGCGGCGCGCGGCGCACTCGTCCTGCTCGTGCTCGCCACCGCCCTGCTCTTCCTCGCCCACCACCAACCGGTGGCCGAGGCGGCGCACAACGGACCCGAAGCGCACACCGTCGCGGGATCGCACGCCGCGCACGGAGAGGCCGCGAGCGCCGACTGCGCGGAGACGGGCGCGCACTGCTGGAGCGCCAAGCACGAACTCGCGCTCCCCGCCCCTGCGGCCGTACCAGCGGTGGTCCTGCCCGCCGTACCCGTCCCCGCCGTCACGCGCCCCGACACCCGGCGCGAACCCGTGCTGCGGATATAGGAGCGCTCCTCACCCCAGGAGCATCCCTTCATCCGCAGAAAGGTCAGATCGTCATGTCGACACACCGATACCCCCTGCCCGGAATCGGCCGCCGCGCGTTCGTCGGAGGGGGCGCGGCCCTCGGCGGCGCCGTCCTCCTGGGCGCGTGCTCCGGCGAGGCCGAGGGCGGGGACGCCCTCGTCGATCCCGCGCACGCCCGGGTGGAGGCCGCCGAGACGGCGCGCGCCGGCACCGGCCGCGAGGTCGAGGTCACCCTCACCGCCGCCCCCACCGAGCTCGATCTCGCCGGGACCACCGTGTCCACCTGGGCCTACGACGGCCACGGGCCGGGTCGGGAACTGCGGGTGAGCGCGGGCGACACGCTCGTCGCCGAACTCGTCAACCGCCTCCCCGACCCCACCAGCGTCCACTGGCACGGGCTCGCCCTGCGCAACGACATGGACGGTGTACCGCACCTGACCCAGGACGAGGTGGCGCCGGGTGACCGGTTCACCTACCGCTTCGTCGCGGCCGACCCCGGCACCCACTGGTTCCATCCGCACGTGGGCACGCAGCTGGACCGCGGCCTGTACGTGCCGTTCGTCGTCGAGGACCCCGACGAGCCCCTGTCCTACGACCACGAGTGGGTCGTGGTGCTCGACGACTGGCTCGACGGCGTGGAGAGCACCCCGGACGAGGTCCTGGCGGAGCTGCTCCAGGGCATGGGCGGCCACGCCGGGCACGGCGGGGACGGCGCGGACGAGGGCCCCCAGCGCATGGGCGCCGCCCTCATGGGCGCCACGAGCGACCTCCTCGGCGGGGACGCCGGCGACGTCTACTACCCCGCGTACCTGGTCAACGGCCGTCCGCCGGGTGATCCGGCCGCCTTCGAGGCGATCCCCGGCGCGCGGGTGCGGGTCCGGTTCGTCAACGCGGGCGGCGACACCGCCTTCCGGGTGGCGGTCGGCGGACACACCATGACCGTCACGCACACCGACGGCTACCCGGTGGAGCACACGGAGGCGGACGCGCTGCTCCTGGGGATGGGCGAGCGCTTCGACGTCCTGCTCACCCTGGAGGACGGGGCCTTCCCACTGGTCGCGCTGGCCGAGGGCAAGGGCGAGGCCGCCTTCGCCGTGGTGCGGACCGGGTCCGGGTCGGCTCCGCGGCCGGACGAGCGGCCCGACGAGCTGACCGGTCGCGTGGTCGTGGCCACCGACCTGACCGCCGACCAGAGCGCACGGCTGGCCGACGCGGACCCCGACGTCGAGCACGCGATCAGGCTGACCGGCGGGATGGCGGACTTCGACTGGGGGCTCAACGGACACGCCTTCGACCACGAGGACCCCACCGCCCGGGCCTTCCGGGTGAGCGAGGGCCAACGGGTCCGGCTCACGCTCACCAACGACACCGACATGTGGCACCCGATGCACCTGCACGGGCACCACTTCCAGCTCGGCCCGCCCGTCGCCCACCACCACCCTCAAACGTCGCCTTCGGCGCAGTCCCGATTCCACGGCCCGCGCAAGGACACCGTCAACCTCCTGCCCGGGCAGACGCTGACCTGCGACTTCGACGCCGACAACCCGGGGCTGTGGATGACGCACTGCCACAACGTCTACCACGGTGAGGCCGGGATGATGGGCGTCGTCGGCTACACCGGCTGAGCGCCGCGGGGGGCGTGGGGTGTTTCACGTGAAACACCCCACGCGTCCCTTCACACTCCGCGCGCGCCGGCGCTCACCAGGCGAGGCCGAGGGTGAGCAGCACGATGCCCAGGAGAGGAGGGCCGAGCTGGATCAGCGCGGGGCGGCGCTTGCTCGGGGACGAGACGGCGAGCACCGTCCCGGCGAGCACCATCGACCCCGCCCCGGCGTACACCAGGGCGGCTCCGGCACTCGTGAGCCCCGCGCCGACGAGCACGGCGCCCAGAACCACGGCCACCGCCAGGAAGAGGTTGTAGAAGCCCTGGTTGAACGCGAGTTCACGGGTCAGCCGGGCCTCCTCCGCGCTCGTGCCGAAGACCGCGCGGGCACGCGGGGAGGTCCACAGGAGCGACTCCAGGACGAAGATGTACACGTGGACGAGGGCGCCCACGAGCGCGAACACCAAGCCGATGAGGACCATCCCCGGATCCTAGACGCCGCGTTCCACCGCCGTCCCCCGCGCCGCGCGGGTCCGGCCGCCCGCCGCCCCCCCGCGCCGCGCGGGTCCGGCCGCCCGCCGCCCGCCGCCCTCCGCTCGGGGCGCCGCTCGGGTCCGGCCTCAGGCCCACGGGCCCTCACCCGGACCGACCTCGGCGGGCGCGCCCAGGCAGGACCGCATGGCGCGGTGCCAGCGGTGGCCCCGCAGCCCGGGTTCGAGCGAGGCGAGCACCGCGCCGTACTTGCTGAAGCCGACCGCCCGGTGGCCGTGCTCGTGCAGGCGGCGCTCGGTCGGGGTGAGCCCGCCCCGCGTCTTGACCTCCAACAGCGCCAGGTCCGGGCGCATCCGCACGCACCGGCCGTCGCGGTAGCCGACCAGGCCGGTGTCGACGGTCACCCGCTCCTCACCGGAGAACGCCACGACCGTGCTCCTGCGGTAGTCGGTGACCGCGCTGGCCGCCAGCCGGTCCGGGGGGTCCATCCCGTAGGCGCCGACCACGTCGTCCACGAACGCCCTCGTCCGCGGGGTGAGCCGGTCGGCCGGACCGTCGTAGGCCATCCGGACCTTGTCGGTCACACCGCGCGTCCCCTCGAGCTTGACCTCGAACACGCGCGTCCCGGTGTCCACGTAGGCGCGCACCCGCGCCTTGAAGCGCAGCCGCCGGCCGCGCCGGTGGTCGTGGAAGGTGCCGAGATCCGGGGTGTCCAGGTAGGTGGAGGAGTACCGGAAGACGTGCTGTCCGTCGATGGTGAGCACCCCGCTGCGCTCCCCGGCGCCGGCGAACAGCGTCGGCAGCAGGCCGGTGGGCACGAGGTACTTGCGGCAGGTGCGGGAGAGCAGGGCGGCGCGGGCGTCCACCTCCGCCAGCGGCATCGGTCGCAGGCCCTCCAGGGCCGCCGTCAGCGGGCTCACCGGCGGCCGCCCGCCCAGCCCGGGACGGTGAACCGCACGGTCCGTTCGGCGGGGGAGCCGATCCCGGGCTCCTCGGCCGCCCGGTACCGGACGTCGACCACCATCAGGTCGCGGACGTAGTCGACCTCGGTGACGTCCACGCGCTGGACGCGGCCGCGCAGCCGGGCCTCCAGGTCCTGGCGGAGCGCCACCGGGTCCTCGTGGACGACGTCGAGCGTGAGGATCCGCCGCCGGTGGCGGGAGAGCAGGCGCGGATGGTCGGCCACGTACATCACCGCGAGCAGCAGCGCGTTGAGCCCCACCAGGACCCAGGGCACCGACACCGCCACGGCGTTGACCAGGCCGAGCGCGATGGCGGTGAAGTAGTAGCCGATCTCGCCCTGGCTGATCAGGTCGGACCGCAGCCGCAGGATCGACAGGACACCGAAGAGCCCGAAGCCGACCGCCATCCCGACCTCCTGGTTCGTCAGCATGGCCACCACACCGAAGATCCCGGTGTTGAGGGCCACGTAGGCGAGCAGGAGGTCGCGCCGACCGTGGCGGCGGAAGTAGAGGGCGTAGGACAACAGCGTGATCGCGGTCAGGTCGACCGCCAGTGCGAACCAGATCATGGTGACCATCGTGGTGACCGGCGGTGAGGAGGCCATGAGCCCGACATGAGGAGAACCTCATCTTCGGGTCACCCGTCGAGCCGGTACCCCATGCCCCGCACCGTCGTGATGCGCTCCTGGCCGACCTTGCGCCGCAGCGTGCGGACGAAGACGTCCACCACGTTCGATCCGGGGTCGTGGTCGTAACCCCACACGTGCGAGAGCATCTGCTGCCGGGTGAGCACCTGGCCCGGGTGCCGCATCAGCAGCTCCAGCAGCGCGAACTCGCGGGCCGTCAGGTCCGTCGCGGTCCCGCCCACGGTCACCCGGCGGGTGCGCAGGTCCAGGGAGAGGCCGCCCGCCTCCAGCACGGTCAGGGCGCCGGGCCGCTCGGTCCGCATCCGCAGCCGCACGCGGGCCAGCAGCTCCTCGAAGCGGAACGGCTTGGTGACGTAGTCGTCGGCGCCGATCTCCAGGCCGGTGACCGTGTCGCGCACGCCGTCGCGTGCGGTGAGGATGACCACCGGGATGTCGACCCCCAGCGCGCGCACGCGCCGCAGGACGTCGAAGCCGTCGGTGTCGGGCAGTCCCAGGTCCAGGAGCATGAGGTCGAACCCGCCGGTGACCGCGTAGTCGACGGCCTCCCCGCCGGTACCGACGACCGTCGCGGTGAAGCCGCTGGCGGTCAGCCCCTTGCGGACGAACGAGGCGATCCGCTCCTCGTCCTCGACGATCAGGACACGGCTCACGCGAGCTCCTTCCGGAGGGGGATGACGAGGGTGAACGTGGAGCCGGCGCCGGGCGCCGAACGCAGGTCCACGCGTCCGTGGTGGGCCTCGGCGATGGCGCGGACGATCGCCAGGCCCAGCCCGGCGCCGCGGTCCCCGCGGGCGGAGCCGCCGCCCCGGGAGAAGCGCTCGAAGATCCGTCCGTGCTCCTCGGCGGGGATCCCGGGCCCCTGGTCGCCGACCCAGAACAGGACGTGGTCGGGGCCGGCCGAGGAGCCGAACCGCACGATCGACCCCGGTTCGGTGTGGCGCACCGCGTTGGCGGCGAGCTGGACCACGGCCTGCGTGACCCGCTGGGCGTCCAGGGCCGCGTCGACCTCCGCCACCGCCTCCAACCGCCAGTCGCGGTCGCCGAGCCTGCGCACGTGGGCGTCGATGTCGCTGGTCAGCTCCGCGAGGGAGACGGGAACGGCCCGGACGAAGTCGGGCTGCTGGGCCTTGGCGAGCAGCAGCAGGTCCTCCACGATGCGGCCCATGCGGTCGAGTTCGTCGGTGACCAGGCGGACCACCTCGCGGCGCTCCTCGGGGTCGTCGCCCATCAGCTCCAGGTGGCCGCGCACGATGGTGATGGGTGTGCGCAGCTCGTGCCCGGCGTCGTCGACGAACCTGCGCTGCTCGGTGAACGCGCCCTCCAGGCGGTCCAGCATGCTGTTGAACTGCTCGGCGAGCGCGGCGATGTCGTCGCGTCCGGACACGTCGATCCGCCGGGTGAGGTCCTCCTCGGTGATGTGCGCCGCGGCCTGGCGGACCAGGCGCACGGGGGCCAGGACGCGGCCCGCCACCCACCACGCCGCGGTGGCCGCGGCGAGCAGCCCGACCGTGCTGACCAGGGCGACCGTGCCCGTGGTGGAGGCCACGACCTCGCGGTCCTCCTCGGTGAAGTACCCGATGACGAACCAGCCGTCGGTGCCCTCGCCCGGGAGCACGACGTGGATGCGCTGCCACTCCACCGCTCCCGCGGGCGTCTGCGACCGGCCGCGGGCGTCGGGGGCGCTGAGGATCTCGGTCACCATGGCCGGGTCGGCGGACAGGTCGAAGGGCGGTTCCTGGCCCTGGCGGATGCGGCCGTCCTCGGCGCCGGTGGGCGACCCGCCCGCTCCCGGGCCGGTGCCGGGCGGGTCGCCCACCCAGCCGAAGAGGATCTCGGAGTCGTCGGGGTACTGGTGTGCCAGATAGGTGTTGAGCAGGGAGGGGACGTCGGTGAAGGGCGCGCCCGACTCGGGGTCGGTGCCCGCCTGGGCGAACTCCTGGAACTCGCCGATCTCCTGGGACAGGGCACGGTCGACCCGCTCCCCGACCTTGGTCTCGACCGCGCGCCAGGTGACGACGGTGACCAGGGCCAGGACCGCGGCCATGAGCAGCACGACCCAGGCCGTGATGAGCAGGCGGGCCGGGATCCGGCGCCGCTGCGGCGGTTCGGGCATCGGGCCGCGCAGGACCATGGTCGGGAAGAGGGCGGTGTCGCCCGTCCCGGTCTCGGGCGGTGACTCAGTCGTCATCGTCGTCCGCTCCGCAGTCGTCGTCATCGTCATCGTCGTCGCCGCAGGCGGGGACGGGCGGGCCGGTCGTGGCCGGGTCGGTCGGGCTCCCGGTCCCGGCCGACGGGTCGGCGCCCTCCGGCGGCTCCGTCGCGCCGGTGACCGGCGGCGGGGCGGGCACGACGCCCCCGCCCGGTCCGGAGGAAGGCGACCGGGGGTCGCCCGGGCCGGACGTGTCCGTCCCGGGCGACTCACCGACCACGACCTCCTCCGGATGGCCGGACACCGGCTCCGACGGGGTCAGCCACCACGCCAGGGCCGCGACGGCCAGGAGGGCCGCCACGGCCGCCGCGAGCAGCGGCAGTAAGGGTGATCTCATACTCGTCGAGCCTGGCGCACACGGTCGGCGCGCACATGAAACGGGGATGAGGCTTCCTTCATCTTCGCAGCTCGCGGGCGGCAGGGTCGGGCCGCGGACCTGGCCCTCAAGTCGACGGCGGCGTCGCGGACGCGTGCGGCCGGCCGCGTCGTCGGTGGTGCAGGCCCAGGGCGGCGTCCACGGCGAGGAAGCACAGCAGCGACACCCCCAGGACCGGCAACAGGACTCCGACGCCCACCGCGCACGCGGCGACCAGGGCCACGCACCACCAGGGCAGGTCGTGCCCGGCGCCGCGCGGGACGGGGCGGCCCCACGCGAACGCGCCGCCCCGGGTCGGTCGGCGCTGCCACCACATCCGGTAGCCCCAGAAGACCATGGCCGCGACGGACAGCGCCAGTGCGGTCAGCAGCAGCTGGTTGGGCAGGCCGAAGAGCAGACCCATGTGGAAGCCGATGCCCCAGTTGCTCAGCTTGGCCATGAGCGGGAAGTCGTCGAACCGCAGCTCCTCCACGACCGTGCCGTCGGCGGGGTCCACCGCCACCTGGTCCTGCTGGACCGGCCAGCCGCGCACGGTCTGGGCCACCGTGTACGGGGCGCCGTCCTCCTGGGGGACGCCGATCTCCACCGGGCCGTCGAGTCCGGCCGAGCGGGCGGCGGCCAGCGCGGCGTCGAGGTCGGTGGCGGGGGCGCCGTGGCCGGCGTGGTCGCCGTGCCCGGAGTGGCCGTGGTGGTCGATGACGGCCGCCGTGGACAGGGCGGGGGTCTGCCAGTCGAGGGCCGCCCGGATCTGCGTGATGTTGCCGCCCGCGTACTGCGACCAGGTCAGCCCGGTCGCGGTGATGAGCGCCAGTCCGGCGAGCGCCCAGACACCGACGGAGCCGTGCCAGGACATCGTGCGCGCCCGCCCGGTGGCGGAGGCGTCGGGCAGCAGGGTCCGGCGCAGTCGGTGCTCGCGCCGCCGCCGGGCCGTCCACAGGATCACGCCGCCCAGGGCGACCACCCACAGCCAGCTCGCGGCGAGCTCGCTGTACAGGCGGCCCGCGTCGCCCAGGTGGAGGCTGCGGTGGAGCTCGGCCAGCCATGACCGCACCGGGAGCGAACTGCTGCTCCCGTAGCTGGTGAGGTCGCCCAGGACCGCGCCGTCGTGGGGGTCGACGAACACCGCGAGCAGGTGTCCGTCGGGAAGGCCGTCGGCGCTCATGAGTACGCGGGTGCTCTCGTCGGGGGCCTCGGCAGGGCGCACGGCGCTCAGCCGCGCGTCGGGATGGGCCTCGGCCGCCGCGGCGGCCTGCCGTTCCAGGGAGACGGCGCCGTCCCCGGGCTCGACGCGCAGCTGTTCGGCGTAGAGGGCCTGCTCCAGCTGAGGTGTGTAGATGTACACCAGCCCGGTCAGGGCCGCGACGACGACGAACGGGGCGACGAGGATCCCCGCGTAGAAGTGCAGGCGCAGGAGCAGGTGGCGCAGCGCGGACCAGGTGGGGCGCGCTCCGGTCCGGGGCGCCGCGGCCCCGGGGGCCGGCGCGTCCGTGCGGTCCTCGGCGGAGGGCGGTTCGGGATGTTCGGGGGTGTGTGTGCTCACAGGTGCGTTCTTCCTGGACAGGACGCCGAGCGGCGCACGGGCCGTCGGCACGGGTAGGGGCGCGTCGGCGGGTGCGCCGACGCGGGGCCGGGCGCGAGGCCCGGCCGGGAGGTGTCTCAGAACAGGAAGGACGCGGGTGGACCGCGCAGGACGCGCACGTGGCGCAGGAAGGCCGCCGCGCCGACCCGGCGGGAGGCCCGTGCGCTCGACGGCACGAGGGGCCGCGGCCGGGACGGCGGGGTCGGGGACGGCACCGTGAGCAGCCGTCGGAACAGGCCGCGGAGCAGCCCCACGAGGTCGAACGCGCTGCGCTCGCCCTGGCGCAGCCACCACGCGCAGGCCAGCCCGGCCGACGCGTGGGCCAGGAGCATGCCCGGGCCGAGGCCGGACCCGGCGAGGCCGCCGACCGCGCCCGCGGCCTGGTGCCCGGCGGTGTGCGGGTCCGCCGCGGAGGTCGCCGCGGTCCCCGGCCCCGTGACGGAGAACAGGACGTGCAGCGCCAGCTGGCACCACAGCATGAGCCCGGTGACGGCCCTCAGGCCCCGCTCGCGTTGGGCGAGCCCGTGGGCGGCGGCCAGCACGAGGGCGAAGCCCGCCACCAGGCCGGCCGGGGCCACGGCGTGACCGGAGGAGAGCGCGTGGCCCGCCGCGGATACGCCGACGCATGCCCCGGCGAACACCGAGGCGCGCGGCAGGCGGAGCGGGGCGGGCGCGGACACTCCGTCAGTGTGCCCCACTCCGGCGGGCGTGCCCACCCCCTGTGGGCGACGCGGGAGCGCACGCCCCTCGGGGCCCGACCGCGTCCCGGCATCGCCTCGGACCGGTCCATGACGACGAAACACAACGCAACGAAACCGGGAAGCCAGGGGAGAGGGCGCAACGCGGAGAAACGTTACGGCGCCGGTTCGGGATGCCGGGACTTATCGGCGGCACCGTTCTGCGGGACCGTCAGCAGGCGGATGCCGTACGCGGCGAGCACCGCGCACACCGCGGCGACCGCGCCGCCCCACCAGTCGCCCGCGTAGGCCTCGTCCATGAAGGCCACGCCCACGATCGCGGCGGCGACCGGGTTGGCGATGGTCGTGATGCCGAGCGGGGCACCGATGTCCATGCCCTGGTAGGCCGCCTGGGCGAGCAGCAGCCCGAAGACCGCGATCACCGCCGTCGCGGCCACGGACGAGTGCAGCAGGCCGACGGCCCCGGTCTCTCCGATGACCGAGACCGCGGTCTTCACCGTCGCCGAGGAGACACCGAAGGCCACCCCGGCGGCTCCGGCGAGCAGGTAGCTGCGCCAGGCCGCCGTGCGCCTCCGGTCGGCCGCCCACGCCGTCAGCGCCAGCAGCGCCACCGTGCCCAGGCCCACCGCGATCGAGCCGGTGTCGTCGAGCACGCCGCCCCGGTCGCCGGTGACGGTCACCGCGAGCAGCGCGCCCAGCGCCACCACCGTGAAGGCGGCGCCGCGCCACTCCTCGCGGCTGACCCGGCGCCCGCCCAGCCGGGCCGACCAGGGGATGCCGAACACCAGGACCAGGACGCCCAACGGCTGCACCACGGTCAGGGGAGCCAAACTCACGGCCGCCACCTGGAAGCCCGCCCGCCCCCCGTTGAACACCAGGGACACCCACCACAGGGGATGGCGCACCAGAGTCGTCAGCTCGCCGCGGCGCGTCAGCGGCGCCCGCACGCGGACGGCGAGTCTGCGCTGCGCGACCGCGGCGGCCGTGTAGGCCGTGCAGCTGAGCAGACCGAACAAGATGCCCCACCAGATCCCCATGACCACCATCATGCCGGTCGGGTCTTCGCGGTCCGCGTACGGTGGCGCGTTCTCACGCCGCACGGTCCGTTGCCGTCGCCCGACGGTCGGGGACCAGCGCCAGGAGCCGGGCGCCGAGCGCCTCCAGCGGTCCCCGTTCGAACCGGGAGAGCCACGCGAGCGAGGCGAGCACGAGGAACAGGCCGATGCCCGCCCACGCCCCGAAGATCCACGTCGTGCCGTCGACGCGGGCGGCGAGACCGAGCCCCCAGCCGTAGAAGAGCCACGAGGCGATCACGTTCTGCAGGACGTAGCAGGTCAGGGCGGTACGGCCGACGGCCCGCAGCCCGAGCGTCACGGGCCCCCTCCGACGCGCGTGGTCCAGCAGCCACCCGACCAGGCCCACGTAGCCGAGCATGAGCACCATCGGGAACACGTAGCGCGACGCCGAATCGAGCACGACCAGCGAGGCGCCGAGGAGGTTGAGCGGCAGGCCGAGCCCGAAGCCCCAGGCGAGCATCCGCCCCCGGATCCGCCGCCCCGTCCCGTTGTCGTCGAACGCGCCCGCCCTGTACAGCCGCACCCCCAGCAGGAACAGGAACACCGTCATGGGGAACGTGACGGCGATCTCGGCGCGCGTGCCGAGGAAGTGCTCCGCCCGGTAGGCGACCTGCGCCAGGTAGGCGCCCTCCAGGAAGAGGGCGTCGTAAACGTCGTCGCTGCCCTGCCCGGCCGCGGACGCGCCCCGGCCCTTCACCGACGTCGTCGAGTCGTCCGGGAGCGGGATCCGGGGGATGGAGGAGCGCGTGGGGGCTCGGGGCGGGCGGTTGGCGGCCGGGTGCCGGCCGAGCCGCGGATGGCGGGTCGAGGCGGCCTGGCCCCTGAACGGAGACGGTGATGATCAGACTTCTCGTGGCCGATGACCAGCCCGCCGCCAGGGAGGGGTTGCGGCTGCTCTTCGGGTCGGTGGCGGACATCGAGGTGGTCGGGGTCGCCGCCGACGGCCGTGAACTCGTCGCGATGGCGCGGCGGCTCGTCCCGGACGTGGTGTTCACCGACATCCGCATGCCGGGGACGGACGGCGTGGCCGCGCTCCGCGCGCTCTCCCGGTTCGACCGGCCGCCCCCGACCGTCATGCTGACCACCTTCGACACCGACGAGTACCTGTTCGACTCGCTCCAGGCCGGGGCGGTGGGCTTCCTGCTCAAGGAGAGCGATCCCGCGCTGTACGTGGAGGCGGTCCGCGCCGCCCACGGCGGGCAGGGCGTGATCGACCCCCGGGTCACTCCGCGCCTGGTGCGCCGGTTCGCGGCCACCTCCCCGCGCACCCCGCCGACGAGGAGCGCCGACCTCACTGAGCGCGAGCGGGAGGTGCTGCGGCTCGTCGCGACCGGTCGCAGCAACGCCCGGATCGCGCGGGACCTGGGCATCGCCCCGGGGACGGCGAAGATCCACGTCACCCGGATCCTGACCAAACTGGGCCTGGGCAGCAGGGTGCAGGCCGCGGTGTACGCCTACCGCTACGGCTTGGCGACCTGGTCGGACACCGAGGAGGGCTGACCGGCCGCCCGCCGGGCGAACCGGCGGTCGGCGGACGGGGTGTACGAGAGCACCAGGGCCGCGATCACCGAGGCGATGTGCCCGACCCGGACCGCCAGGTACAGGAGTCCGTGTTCGTAGCCCATCGCTTCCAGGACCCCGGCACCGTCCGGCAGCGCCAGCGCGATCGGCACGACCAGCGAGCCGAGCCCGATCACGCCGAGCCCCACGGTCAGGACCACCCGGGCCCACCGGCGGCCGCCCGCGAACCACACGACCATCAGGGCCGCGGCCGTGTAGACGGCCAGGCGCACCGCCAGGGCCGCCCAGGGGACCGCGTCTCCCGCGGACACCATCTCCGCGACCGCCAGCGTCGTCTCGACGACGCCGCACGCCACCGCCGTCGCCCACAACGTCGTCGCCCATGTCATCGTCCGTGCCGCCGGAGCGGACATCGTTCTCGTCATGGCCATGAGTATTCTCCGCGCGGGAGACGGCCGTCAGAGTGGACGATCCCGTTCACGGAGTGGTGCGCGTACCACCCGGCACTGGCGACGAACCCCGGTACAGGGCGGCGACCACGCTCTCGATGTCCGGCTCGCGCAGGGTCAGGTCGGCGACCTCGTGCAGCCGGGTGACCTCGGCGATGACGCGCGCGGGGTTGTCGGACAGCTCCAGCCACTGCCGGGGGCCGTCCGCGCGGACGCACCGGGCGCCCTCGACCGCGAGCGGCGCGGCGGGCTCGGCCAGGTCCACGACCAGGACACGCGGCGAGGGCACGCTCGCGCGCAGCCCGGCGAGGCCCCCGTCGTAGGCCAGCCGCCCCTGGTCGATCACCACGACGCGTTCGCACAGGCGCTCCACGTCGCCCAGGTCGTGCGTGGTCAGCAGGATCGTCGTGCCCTCCTCGGCGTTGAGCCGCAGCAGGAACTCGCGGATGGTCGACTTGCTCACCACGTCGAGACCGATCGTCGGCTCGTCCAGGACCAGCAGGCGGGGCCCGTGCAGCAGGGCGGCCGTCAGGTCGCCGCGCATGCGCTGGCCCAGGCTGAGCTGGCGCACCGGGGTGGCCAGGAACGGGCCGAGCTCCAGCAGTTCGGTGAGCTCCGCGAGCCGCCGCGCGTGGTCGGCGGCCGGGACCCGGTACATGTGCCGGGTGAGCTCGAAGCTGTCGCGCAGCGGCAGGTCCCACCACAGGGTGGAGCGCTGACCGAACACGACCCCGATCCGCGCGGCGAGGCGGGTGCGCCGGCGGGACGGCTCCAGGCCGGTGACCCGGACCCGGCCGTGGGTCGGGCTGAGGATGCCGGTGAGCATCTTCATCGTCGAGCTCTTCCCGGCCCCGTTGGGCCCGAGGTAGCCGACGATCTCGCCGGGGAAGACGGTCAGGTCGACGTCGCGCACCGCGCTGACGGTGCGCCGCCGGCGGCGCAGGAGGGGCCCCTCGGTGACGGTGAAATCCCGGCCCAGACCGACGGCTTCGATGATCGGCTCGGTGGCGGTCCGGGCGGGGGCGGCGGTGGTCTTCGGCGGCATCGGTCAGCTCCCGGTGGATCGGTAGTGGCGCAGCCCGAACCGCCAGGTGGCGGCGGCCAGGGCGCACAGCGAGACGGCCACGAGCGGGGTGGCCAGGCGCAGGGCGTCGGGCAGGCCCGTGGGGTCGGGGCGGTCGAGCAGGTACAGGGCGGGCTGCCAGCTGACGAAGGCCAGCGGCACGGCGAACGTGGCGGCGCGTACGACCCCGCGCGAGTAGACCGCCAGCGGGTACTCCACCAGCGCCTGCCCGCCGTAGGTCACCGAGTTGGCGGCCTCGCGGGCGTCGGGGAGGAAGAACTGCAGGCACGCGCCGATCACCCAGATCGCGCAGGCGATGGCGGTCCCCGACACCAGGAGTACCGGCAGCGCCAGCACCCGGCCGAGGGTCCAGTCGATGTCGGCGGCGGCCAGGGCGTAGACGGTGACGCCGGCGGCGGGCAGGATGCGGCCGAGGCGGCGCGGGGCGAAGCGGTCGGTGGCCATCTGCACCAGCGGCGAGACCGGCCGTGCCAGCATCGCGTCGAGGGAGCCCGTCCGGATGTGCTGTCCCAGGCTCTCGACCGATCCCATGAGCAGGTTGGCGCAGCCGAACGCCGTGGTGGCCAGCCCGGAGATGAGCAGGCCCTCGTGCACGTCGAATCCGGCCAGCCGCCCGGCGTGCGTGTACACCACGAGCACGGCTCCGATCTCCGCGATCGCGCCGAGGGACGTCGCCAGGCTCATCAGGACGAGCGAGGTCGGGTACTGCGCCATGGCCCGGCACCACGTCCAGGCCAGACGCAGGTAGGTGCGCACGGGCGTGCCCCACGGGTCCCGGTCGGGGCGGCGCCCGCGTACGCGTTCGACGAGGTCAACCACCCTGGACCACCACCTTGCCGGTCGCTCGGGAGGTGGCCCACGCGGCGAACGCGAACAGGGCCAGTGCCCACCCGGCCTGGATCGCGAGGCCGCTCAGGACCGTGCCGCCGGGGAGGGTGTCCTTGCCGAGGAAGACCTCCGCGGGCAGCTGCACGATGGACGCCCACGGCAGGAGCCGCAGCACGTCGCCCACCCCCGCGGGGAACAGGGGCAGCGGGAGCAGCATGCCCGCGGCGATCGGGCCCAGGAACCCGGCCACCGCCTGGATGCCGCGGGTGTCCATCAGCCAGAAGCCGGCCAGTTCGTAGAGGTAGCGCAGCGCGAAGGAGACGAGCGTGGCGAGTGCGATCGACACGGCCACCGCGGCCCAGCGCCAGGGGTCGGTCGGGATCAGCAGATCGAACAGGAACGCGCCGACGACGAACGTGGGCACGCCCCGGAACACCAGGTTGAAGGCGGCGCGGCCGAGGTCGTCGGCCAGCCACCACCCCAGGAGCGAGACCGGCCGCAGCAGGTCGGTGGCCACGGCGCCGCTGCGCACGCGTTCGCCGAGCTCCAGGGGCGGGCCCATGATCGCCACCACCGCGATGAGCCCCTGGGCGAGGAAGACCTGGGTGACCGCGTCGTCGACGTCGTAGCCGTTGATCTCGGGACGGGCGGTGAAGAGGGCGATCAGCACCATCGCGTTGATGACGCCGAAGACGCTGTTGGTGAACAGTCCGGCGGCCACGGCCGCACGGTAGGTGGAATAGCGGCGCAGCCCTCGGGCGGCCACCGCGCAGTAGACACGCACGAGCGCGTACTCCCTGGCAGATCGAGACCGTGCAGAAGATGAACGACCGGTCTCGGCGCAGGGGCGGGGGACCTGGGGACAGGACCGCCCCCGGTGGAGACACGGGGGTCCGGCACGTCCCTGATGCAGACACAGGTCCGGGTCGCCGCGAGGAAGTGACGCTAGCACACCCGGGGACCGGTCCAGGCCCGGTCGCCGGGAGGGCGATAACGTTCCCGGACGACCGCTCCGGCCGCCATCCGGCCGGGGAACACGCAGGTGGACGAGAGGGGACCGCGGTGGTGCGGGAGACGACGGGGACGGCCGGGCGGGGCGTCGTGGTGGTGACGGGCGCCGGGTCGGGCCTGGGCCGGGCCACCGCCGTGCGGCTGCTCGACGACGGGTACGCGGTGGTGCTGGCGGGCCGGCGGCGCGCGGCCCTGGAGGAGACCGCCGACGGCCGTGCGCGCGCGGTGGTCGTCGAGGCCGACGTGACCCGCGCCGACTCCGTGCGGGCGCTGTTCGCGCTGGTCCGGGAGCGGTTCGGCCGGGTCGACGCACTGGTGAACAACGCCGGGGTGTTCGGTCCGAGCGCCGCCGTCGACGCGATCTCCGACCAGGACTGGCACGAGGTCCTGGCGACCAACGTCACCGGGTCGATGAACTGCGCGCGCGAGGCGGCTCGATTGATGAAGGAGCAGGACCCGAAGGGCGGCCGCATCATCAACAACGGGTCGGTGTCGGCCCACGTGCCGCGCCCGTCCAGTGTCGCCTACACCGTGAGCAAGCACGCCGTCTCCGGGCTGACGGCGTCGATGAACCTCGACCTGCGCGGCCACGGGATCGCGTGCACGCAGATCGACGTGGGCAACGCGTCGACGGCGATGGTGTCGGGGTTCGGGGCCGGCGCCGTCCAGCCGGACGGCTCGGTGCGCGCCGAACCCGTGATCGACCCGGTGCACGTGGCCTCGACCATCGCGCACATCGTGTCGCTGCCGACGGACGTCTCCGTGCCGACGGTGACGGTGATGGCGCGGGAGATGCCCTACGCGGGACGGGGTTAGCCCGAGGGCGGGGCGGGGTCAGCCCGAGGGCGGGGCGGACCGGGGTGGGACGGGGCCGGGACGGGGCCGCGCGGGCGGATTGGCCGTTCGGATGGCCGATCGGACGATTCGCCGGGGCGGCGGTCCGCACCAGAGTGGGTGCGGACCGACCCGAACCGCACCGAGAGGACACCGACGATGAACGCCCCGACCGGCCCGTCGCGAACGGACCGCCGACTCGCCCCCGACCTGGCCAGGGGAGCGATGCTGCTGCTCATCGCCATGGCCTACGCGAGTGTGTACGCCGGGGGAGGGTTCGGCACGGACGTGACGGCGGAGGCGCTCCCGGACCGGGTCGCGGCCTTCGTGAGCACCCTCGTCCTGGACAACCGGGCCTTCCCGATGTTCGCCATCCTGTTCGGGTACGGGATGGCCTGGATGGTCGCCCGCCGGTCGGCGCGCGGCACCGCCGACACCGAGGTCCGGCGGCTGCTCCGGCGCCGCGGCCTCTTCCTGCTGCTGTTCGGCTTCGTGCACGCCGTGCTGGTCTTCCCCGGCGAGATCCTCGCCTCCTACGGGTTCGCGGCGCTGGTCACCGGCTGGCTGCTGCTGCGTCCGAACCGGGTGGTCGTGCGCGCGGCGGTGGTGCTCGCCGTGTTCTACGCCCTGGTGGTCCCGGCCGCGATGATCATGATGTCCGCCGGCGGCGGCGGTGGCGGGGAGTGGGGGCTCCCCGGGTACCTGACCGCCGCGGACTGGGTCGCGAGGCTGGCCTCGGCGCCGTTCTCACCGCTGTTCATCGCGGTGGCCTACCCGCTGCTGCTCCTGGTGGTCCTCGGGTACCTGGCGGGCCGGGCCGGACTGCTGGACGACCCGGTCGCGCACCGCGCGCTGCTGACCCGGATCGCCGTGGGCGGCGTGACGGTCTCGCTCGCCGGAGCGCTGCCCTCCGCGCTGGTCGCCGTGGGCGCGCTGGACGCGGACGGTCTCACGGCCGGCCTGTTCATGGGCCTGCAGGTGCTGACCGGCGTGTGCGGCGGAGCCGGGTACGCGGCCCTGTTCACGCTGTGGAGCATCCGGCTGGACCGCACGGGCGGCACGCTGACCCGCGCGGTCGCGGCGATGGGCCGGCGCTCCCTGACCTTCTACCTCCTGAACTCCGTCCTCGTGGCCCTCGTCCTCCACTCCGATCTGGTGGGGATGGGGACACGGGTGGGCGGCGCGGGCGCGCTCGTCGTGGCGGCGCTCGTCTGGTGTGTGAGCCTGGTGCTCGCGGCGTCGCTGGAGCGGGCGGGGCGCCCGGGACCCATGGACGCGCTCATGCGGCGCCTCGTGCACGGAGGCGACCCCGGGCGACGAGAGTCACGGTCGGCGGCCTGAGGAAGGGGGCGCCGCCGTGGTCGGCCGACGGCGGCGGCTCCGCTCCGTGACCAGCGTCACGCTCTGTTGTTACCGGCCCGTCACAGAGTGAAGGCCCCCCGCAACGTCGGCTTGGCACCGTCGTGGGCATGGACGCTTCCGAAGGCAGTCACGGAACCGACGACCGCACCCGCCACGGCTTCCTCGGCCGCGAGGCGATGGACCTGGGAATCCTCCTCCTCGCGGCCGGGGCGGCGCACGTCGTGGTGCTCTCCCTCGGGCACAGCGACGGCGGGGTCCGCGTACTGATCACCGTGGGCGTGCTCCTGCTCGCGGTGTCCGGCCTGCACCGGTGGCACCGCCAGCGGACGGCGCACGCCCGGCGCCGGCGGCTCCGGCGCGGTGGGGCGGCCGCGGCCGACGGTCGGACCGGGGCGGGCTCGCCCGCCGGGACCGACCGGTCCACGGGCCCCGTCGGCCTCCTCCCGGCGCCCGGCCACGCCGACGACCGGTTGTGGAGCGTTCGGGTGACCCTCGCCGACGTCCCCGGCGGTCTGGCCGCGCTCACCTCACGGTTCGCCGCGCTCGGCGTCGACATCCGGCTCATGCAGGTCCACCCGGGCGGGCCCGAGGCCATAGACGAGTTCTTCGTCAACGCCCCCGCCCGGGTGGGGGAGGGCCACCTGTACGACGCGGTCCAGGGGGCGGGCGTGCGCGACGCGATCGTGCGCCCGGCCGACGTCCACGAGCTCAGCGACACCACCAGCCGCACGCTCGCCCTGGTCAGCTCCCTGATCACCGGCGCCACGACCCTGGAGCGGTCGCTGACGGCGCTGTCGGCGGCACGGGAGGTCGTTCGCCTCGCGCGTCCGCCGGAGGGCATGGGGCGCGAGGACCTGTCCGGCACCACCATGACGCTCCCGGCGCCCGACGGCGGGGTCCTCGTCGTGCGACGCGAAGGCGAGGTCGCGGTCCCCTTCACCGCGCTGGAGTTCGCCCGCTGCCGCGCCCTGGTCCACGTGGCCGCGTCCCTGCACGCGGACGCGCGACGCTCCTGAACGGCACACCCCTTCACCTGGCGGCTGAGCGGGCGTCACCCGGTGTTCGTGACCTCCTGGTTGGCTTCGGCGCGGGCGTGAACACGCCTTTTCCCCCGAAACCACCAGGAAGCACCCATGCGCAAGACCATGGCGGTCACGGCCGCCGTCGCCGTCACCCTGACCGGGGCCGCGTCGATCGCCCACGCCGACCCCGGGAACGGGAACGGACAGGGGCGTGGTTCCGGGCCCGTCGGCATCGAACTGTCCGTGCTCGGCACCCACCACTCCGACGTCTTCGACGCCTCCGCGGCGGAGATCGTCGCGCACGACCCGGCCCATCAGCGCCTGTTCGTGGTCAGCGCCGCGTCGGCCACCGTGGAGGTCCTGGACGTCTCCGACCCCGGTTCGCCGGTCAAGCTCTTCGACCTGGTGACCGCCGGTGCGACGGCGGCCGACGGCTCGACGGTCGGAGAGGGCGCCGTCGCCAACTCCGTGGCGGTCCACGACGGCCTCGTGGCGGTCGCGGTGGAGGCCGCCGACAAGACCGAGCCCGGCTGGGTGGTGTTCTTCGACGTCGAGGGCACGGTGCTCAACGCGCTGCGGGTCGGCGCCCTGCCGGACATGGCGGCCTTCGGACCCGACGGCTCCACCCTGCTGGTGGCCAACGAGGGCGAGCCGGACGACGACTACACCGTCGACCCGGAAGGCTCGGTGAGCGTCGTCCGCCTGTCCGGCGACCCGCGGGGCCTGACCCAGGACGACGTCTCCACGGCCGACTTCCGGGCCTGGGACGAGGGCCGTGAGCTCCACCCCGACGTGCGGGTCCACGGGCCCGACCTGTCCACCGGCGAGCCCGGCACCCCGGGGCGCGTGGCGCGCAACCTCGAACCGGAGTACATCTCCACCGTGGACGGCGACACCGCCTACGTCGTGCTCCAGGAGGCCAACGCCTTCGCGGTCCTGGACGTGGACGCGGCCGCGTTCACCGACGTCGTGCCGTTCGGGACCAAGGACCACCTGGAGCCCGGCAACGGGTTCGACGCCTCCAACCGGGACGGCGGGATCCGCGTCGAGAACTGGCCGGTCCAGGGCATGTACCAGCCCGACGGCTTCGGCACCCTCTCCTGGCGCGGGAGCACCCTGCTGGTCACGGCCAACGAGGGCGACTCGCGCGACTGGGACGGGTACTCCGAGGAGTCCCGGGTGGCCGGCCTGACCGAGGACACCCCCCTGTGCGAGGACTCCCCGCGTATCGCGGGCTTCCTGGAGGACAACGACCTGGGGATCGGCACGGTCGAGGAGCTGACGGACAACGCCAGCCTGGGCCGGCTGACCGTGTCCGCCGAGGACGGCCTGCGCGCGGACGGCAGCTGCTACGAGGACCTGTACGCCTTCGGCGGTCGCTCGTTCTCGATCTGGACGGCCGACGGCGAGCAGCTCTTCGACTCGGGATCGGACTTCGAGCGGATCGTCGCCGAGCACGAGCCGGAGTTCTTCAACTCCGACAACGACGAGAACTCCTTCGACTCCCGCAGCGACGACAAGGGCCCCGAGCCCGAGGCCGTCGTGGTGGGCAAGGTCTCCGGCCGCACCTACGCCTTCGTCGGTCTGGAGCGCGTGGGCGGGGTGATGGTCTACGACATCACCGACCCCCGGGCCGCGTCGTTCGTGCAGTACCTCAACAACCGCGACTTCGCCGCCGAGCCCGGCACGCGCGAGGTGGGCGACCTCGGCCCGGAGGGGATGACCTTCATCGAGGCGGGGGACTCCCCGATCCCGGGCGTCCCGGTCCTCGCGGTCGCCCACGAGGTGAGCGGGACGACGACCCTGTTCCGCGTCGACCGCGTGGTGCCCGGCCGCGGCTGACGGCCGCCGCCCGACCGCCGCCCTCGGCGCGGGGCCCGACGGCCGCCGACGCCCCACCCTTCGTCCACAGAGGCGGACGAAGGGTGGGGAACACCGTGCGGGTGGGTAAAGGAGACGTATGGTAACCCCCTTGTCACTCCCCCCACGGTTCCGGGCGCGCGTCCCCACCCGCGCCGCGATCACGGCCGCGGTGATGGCGTGCGCGCTGGTCGCGGCGCTCACCGCCACGGCCCGGCCCGCCGCCGCGGTCGGCTCCACCGAGCTGCGCCAGGGCTCCGCCGGACCGGCGGTGACCGTCGTCCAGGAGCGTCTGGACGAACTCGGCTACTGGATCGACGGCGCGGACGGCGAGTTCGGCTTCAACACGGCCCAGGCGGTCACGGCGCTGCAGAAGGCGGCCGGGATCGACCGCGACGGCATCGTCGGCCCCGAGACCCGGGCGGCGCTCGA
This sequence comes from Nocardiopsis sp. Huas11, assembly GCF_003634495.1. Taxonomy (GTDB): domain Bacteria; phylum Actinomycetota; class Actinomycetes; order Streptosporangiales; family Streptosporangiaceae; genus Nocardiopsis. The sequence goes on from NZ_RBKY01000001.1 coordinate 2,635,307, forward strand.
CGAGGGCGTGCGGCCCTCCGCCACCTCCTCGTCGGGCGAGGTCCTGGAGATCGACCTGGAGCGCCAGCTCCTGCTGGTGGTCTCCGGCGGTGAGGTCGAGCGCGTGCTCAACACCTCCACCGGGTCGGGGCGCCCCTACGAGGGCTCCGACGGCACCGAGCGGATCGCGACCACGCCGACCGGCACCTACACGGTGTTCCGCGAGGTCGACGCCTGGGACCCGGGCCCCTACGGCGCCCTGTACAGACCCAAGTACTTCAACGGCGGCATCGCCGTCCACGGCTACCCCAGCGTGCCCCCGCAGCCCGCCTCGCACGGGTGCGCCCGGGTGAGCATGGCCGCGATGGACTGGCTCTGGGAGAGCGGGAGGATGGAGGTGTACGACACCGTCGTCGTCCGCTGACCGGGGCCCGGTGCCGCCGGATCACTCGGCGGCACCGCTCGCCTCCCGCCGCGCGGTGCGTTCGGCCTCGTCCGCGCGCTCCGACGTCGTGCGCAGGTGCCGCAGGGCCAGCAGCGTGGCGACCGCGAAGACCGCCGCGGCGAACAGCAGGGGCAGGCGCAGGTCGATCCTGCCCAGAGCACCGCCGACCAGGGCGCCGACGGGGATCAGCCCGACACCGAGCATGCGGCGGGCACCCATCACCCGGCCCAGGAGCCGCTCCGGGACGATCTGCTGGAGCACGCCGGAGGACAGGGTGGCCGCCAGGGTGCTCGCGGCGGCCACGAGCGCCCACGCGAGCGCGGCCACCACCGGGCCGGGCGCCAGGGCGAACACCGCGCACAGCCCCGCCTGGCCCAGGAAGCCGCCGACGATGCCGCGGAACCGGCCCAGGCGCGCCCCGACCCGGCTCGCCAGGACGGCTCCGCCGATCGCCCCGACGGCCGCCACGGCGAGGAAGACGCCGTAGAGGGCCTCCGGCACGCCGAAGTGCGTCCGGACCAGGAGGACGAACACGGCGAGCTGGGCGCCGGCCGCGAGGTTCACCGCCGAGGAGAAGAGCACGAGGCCGCGCAGGGGCGGGTCGCGGAAGATGAACCGCAGTCCCTCGCCGACGTCGCGGAGCACCGAGCGCACGGCTCCGGTCCGGGGCGCGGCGCCGGTCGTGTCACCGGACGCGCCGCCCGTGCCGCCGGCCGCACCGCCGCCCGTGCCGTCGGCCGCACCGTCCACGCCGTTGCCTCCGGGGCGGCCCGGGGAGCGCCGCACGGTGGTCGGTCGCCGGACGGCCGCGGGGAGGCCGAGCAGCACCACCGCGCCCAGGACGTAGGCGCCCGCGTTCACCGCCAGGGGCAGCGCCGCGGCGACGACGAAGAGGAATCCCGCCGTCGGCGCCCCGACGAACTCCTCCATCACCTCGCGCCCGGCCACCAGCCGCCCGTTGGCCCGGTCCACCGAGCCCCGGGCGAGCGCGGGCAGGAGCGCCCGGCCCGCGAGGTCGTAGACGATCTCGCAGGTCATCACGGTGAACATCACCGCGCAGAGCAGCGCGACGCCGGCGTGCCCGGTGGCGGTGAGCACCGCCAGGACGACGATCGCGGCGGCGCGCAGCAGGTTCGCGCCGACCATGGCCCGGACGCGGTCGACCCGGTCCACGAGCGCGCCGGCGAACAGCCCGAAGAGCAGCCAGGGCAGGTAGCGGGCGGCGGTGAGGGCGGACACCGCCAACGGGTCCTGGGTGAGGGCGGCGGCGAGCAGTGGCAGGGCGGTGAGCATGACGCCGTCGGCGAGGTTGCTCGCCAGGGAGCCGGTCCAGAACCGGTGGAAGGAGCGGCCGAGCGGGGGCGCCTCGCCCTGGCCGTGCGGGGGAGTGGTCGGCATCGCGTCCTTGGGGAGGGGCGGGGGGTCGTGTTCCGCATTCTGGCACCGGAGACCCGTCGTGTCCGGCTCCATGGCGGCGGGTCCGCCCGCACCGGACGAGCTTGTTTCGGTCGGACCTCATCTCCTAATAAGGACTCACCGGAAAAGAACGCTCGATCCGCCGTCCCTCCTTTACCAGGCGTAACATCAGAGAATCTATGCGGCGTAATGGTGACGTATTAACGAGGCCCTGAGATCACCTTTGGTGCGTTTTCTCAGAGATAATCCCCAGCGTTCACGAAGATGTGCCCGCGTCACACCCTGGGGTGTCGCACGCCTCCACAGTGCCCAGACCACAGGCGCTTTCGTGTGTCGTCTTCTTCCGGTAGATTTCCCCGTAGCCGATCAGTCGGAGTTATCTCGGCAACACCCCTCCTCTGGCCGTCGGTGTTCTCCCGCACTCTTGTTCGCGTATGCGCCGTTCGCGCGTGCGCTGTGCCGAACGCACACCACCTGCTCGAATCCCCATCCTGCGGAGACTCATTGAGTACGACGGCCGTTCTCGAACCGACCGGTCCCAACGCCTCCCTGCGCTCCACCGGCTGGCTGGACCGCCTGCTCTCCACCCCGGTCGACACCACCGTCGAGCGGATCGGACTGTTGCGCGACCTGGCCGGATACGAGGAGCGCCCCGACCCCCGCGCGGCGCGCACCACCGCGGAGTTCCTGCTCACCATGCGCCGCTACCTGGTCTGGGCGGGGGACTGGTCCTACCTGGAGCTGGAGTACCTGTGCGGCGGCGCCGTCAAGGCGGCGACCTTCCGCGAGGTCCTCGAAGGCACGGAGCTGCCCAGGTACGTGTTCCTGATGGCCTTCGTCACCGCGTGCGCCGGCGAGGACTCGGGCGAGCGCGACCGGTGGGTCTCGGCCTGGCGCGAACTCCGCCGCCCAATCTAGAGTCGGGCGCATGCCCGACACGGACCGCGAGGGACCGCCCGGCCCGGAGGGGCTGAGGGCCCCGGAACCATCGGTGTTCGCCGCGGCCGCGTGGCCCGGTGAGTTCCGGCCCTACCAGGACGACGCGCTGAGCGAGGTCGCCTCCCGATGGGCGGACGGCCACCGGCGTACCTGGGTGGTGCTGCCGCCCGGGGCCGGAAAGACCCTCGTCGGCTTGGAGGCCGCCCGCCGCCTCGGCCGCCGCACCGTCGTGTTCGCCCCCAACATCGCGATCCAGGGGCAGTGGATCACCCACTGGGAGGCCTACGACCGGCCGGACGGAGGCACGGCCGGAACCGGGCGGGCCCTGGAAGACGACCTCAACGTGCTGACCTACCAGTCGCTCGCCGTCTTCGACCCCGAGGCCGAGACCGACGGGAGCGGGTCCGTCCGCGACCGCCTGCACCCCAACGGCCAGGCGCTGGTGAGGGCCCTGCACGACGCCGGCCCGCTCACCGTGGTGCTCGACGAGTGCCACCACCTCCTCCAGGTGTGGGGGCGCCTCCTCGCCGAGATCCTGGACGAACTCCCCGACGCCCATGTCATCGGTCTGACCGGAACACCCGCCGCGAGCCTGACCAGAACCGAGAAGAAACTGGTCGAGCGCCTCTTCGGAGAGCCGATCACCGGCGCGTCCGTCCCTGCGCTCGTCCGCGACGGCTACCTGGCCCCGTTCGCGGAACTGGCCTACGTCACCGTGCCCAACGCGCTGGAGCGCGAGTACCTCGCCGAGGAGGGGCTCCGGTTCACGGAGATGTGCGCCGAACTGCTCACCTCCGGATTCGCCGAGACCGACTTCCTCGCGTGGATCGACGTGCGGTTCGTCGACCGCTTCACCGCCGGCCAGGACGAGGCCGACTGGAACCGGTTGGCGAACGAACGACCCGAGGAGGCCGACGCGGTCCTGCGGCTCCACCACGCCGGGCTCTGCGCGCTCCCCAGGGGCGCCCGGCCCTCGGAACGGCACCGCCACCCGCCCGACGCCGACGACTGGGCGGCGCTCCTGAAGGACTACGAGCGGCACTGCCTGGACCCGGACAACGAGCGGAACACGGCCGCGCGGCAGAGCATCCGGGCCGCCCTGCCGACCGTCGGGTACCAGCTCACCCGGCGGGGCATCCGGGCGACCGCCTCGCCCGTCGACCGTGTCCTCGCCCGCAGCGCCGCCAAGTCCCAGGCGACCGTGGAGATCGTGGACACCGAGTCCGACGCGCTCGGCGACCGGTTGCGCGCCCTGGTCCTGTGCGACCAGGAGCGCGCCCGCACACCGCGCGCCCTGCGCGGCGTCCTGGCCGAGGACGCCGGGTCGGCCTGGCTCCAACTGGCCCTGCTCGTGGAGGATCCGCGCACCGCCTTCCTCAACCCCGTCATGATCACCGGGCGCACGGTGGCGACCAGCCCGTGGACCAGCGACGCCCTCGTCGGCTTCGTCCGAGCCGAGCGCCCCGACCTCGACCTGGACGTCCGGGAGGTGGACGGACTCCACGTCATCGAAGGGACGTGGCCGCCGCGCACCCGCATCGGGCTGGTGACCCGCTTCCTGGACTGGGCGGGCTGCCGGGTCCTGGTCGGGACCAGGGCGCTCCTCGGCGAGGGGTGGGACGCGCGGGGGATCAACGTGGTCGTGGACCTGACGACCTCGACCACGGCGACGGCGGTCCTGCAGGGCCGGGGCAGGGCCCTGCGACTGGACCCCTCCTGGCCGGAGAAGACCGCGCACACGTGGACGGTCGTGTGCGTGAGCCACGACCACCCCAAGGGCGACGCGGACTGGAACCGGTTCGTCCGCAAACACGAGGGCTACCTGGCGCTGGGCACCGACGGCGGTGTGGTGAGCGGGGTGGCGCACGTCGACGCCCGCCTCTCCCCGTACGAACCGCCGCCGGAAGGGGAGGCGGACGCGATCAACGCGCGCATGCTCATCCGGGCGGGGGCCCGCGAGGAGACGCGCGAGCAGTGGCGGCTGGGGGAGCCGTACGACGACACGCTGACCGCCGCGCTGCGGGTCTGGGAGAGGCAGGCGCCCTCCGGACACGGCGGGGTCCTCGCGCCCGGCGGGGCCTCCGCGCATGGTGGGGCTCGCACGCACGGTGGCGTCTCCGCGGGCGCTGAGGTCCCCGCGCTCGGCTCGCCGCCCGCCGTGCTTCCCGCCGCCGCGGGCGCGGTGCGCGGGGCGACGCCTCCCGGAGACTCGGAGACCACCCCGACGCACGCCACCGTGGTGGTCCGGTCGCTTTCGGTGGTCGTCGGCTTCGTGTTGGGGGTGTCCCTCGGCCCGTTGCAGGCCGGGGTGCTGATGGCTCTGCTCTGCCTGGCGGCCTCAGAGCTGGTGGCGGCCGGAGCCCGGCGCATGGCGCGGGTACGCCAAGCCCGGCACCTGCTGGAACAGGCCAGGGAACCCATCGGGATCGACAGGTTCGCGTGCGCCGTCGCCGACGCGCTCAGGTATGCCGGACACTCCGAGGTGGGGTCCGAGGGGGTTCGGGTCCATGTGGACACGGCGGGTGTGCACCAGTGCACTCTGACCGGCGCGGGGCCCGAGGCCGCCGAGAAGTTCGCCGTGGCCTTGGAGGAGGTGCTCAACCCGGTCGTGGCCAACGAGCGGTTCATGGCAGCCGGACTCAACCGCTGGTATCTGGCGATCCGTCACGAGCTGCCCGTTCCCGGCTCGGCGCGGGAGGAGCGCGAGTGGGCCCGTGCCCAGGCCCGGGGCGACGCCGCGCCGAACCGGAGGGTCTACCACGCGGTTCCCCACGTGTTCGAGCGCCGGTTGAAGGGGCCGCCCCAGGACTTCGAGAGGGCCTGGAACAGGTGGGTGAGCCCGGAACCCCTCCTCTACCTGCTCACGATCGAGGCCGGTGACGCTCTGACCGAGTACCAGGAGATGCCCGCCGAGGTGACCACAGGGTTCGGGCTCATCTGGAGTTGACGTCGGCGGGAGACCACGGAGAAGCCGCGCGCCTCACACCCGGGGGAAGAGGGCGTCGGTGAAGGCGTTGCGGAACTTTCCGTCCGGGTCGAGCTCCTGGGCCAGGCGGGCGAAGTCCGGGCCGCGCTCGTAGCCGCGGATCACGTCCGCGGGGGCCAGCGCGGTCAGCTTGCCCCAGTGCGGCCGCGCCCCCAGGGGGACGAGCAGGTCCTCCACGGCGGAGAGGACGGGCAGCACGGTCGCCGGGTCCTTGCGCCAGGTGAAGTGGAAGGCGACGGTGTCCCGGCCGTACGCGGGGCTCAGCCACAGGTCGTCGGCGCGGATCGTGCGCACCTCCGAGATGTGCAGCGCCGGGGCGATCAGGTGCCCGATGCCCCGCAGCGCGGCGAAGGCGGCCGGGGCGGCCTCCCGCGGTAGGTAGAGCTCGGACTGCAGTTCGTCGCCCGCGCTCGGGGGGAGTTCGGGCCGGAAGTGCGGCAGGCGCTCGAACCAGGAGCCGACGGTGCCCATCTGCTCGGTGCTGGGCTCGGGCGGCATGCCCGGGACGGGGTGCATCGGCCCGGACGCGGCCCGCCCGCCGAGCCAGCCGCCCTCCGGCCGGTCGGTGCGGTTCTTGAGCCACACGTCGCCCTCACCGGCGTGCCAGTCCGTGAAGAGGCTGACGCTGGTGGCGGCGCCGAACACGTCGTCCAGCCGGTCGGCCACCTCGTCCAGTGGCACCCCGACCCGCACCCACTGGGTCATCTCGTAGGCGGGCTCGATCTCCAGCGTGAGCCGGGTGACCACGCCGAGCGCGCCGAGGGCGACCACGGCTCCGGGGAAGACGTCCGGATGGGTGTCGCGGCCCAGCCACCGGGCTTCGCCGTCCGGGCCGACGAGTTCCAGGGCGCGTACGGCGGCGGACAGGCAGCGCTGCCCGTCACCGGACCCGTGGGTGCCGGTCGCGCAGGAGCCCGCGACGGAGATGTGCGGCAGCGAGGCCAGGTTGGCCAGCGCGTAGCCCTCGCGGTGCAGGGCGACGGCCAGGTCGGCGTAGCGCAGGCCGCCGGAGACGGTGACGGTGGAGGCGGCCGGGTCGACCTCCGTCACCACGGGCAGGCCGTCCATCCGGACCAGGTCGTGGTCGGAGTCGGCGACGAGGTTGAAGGAGTGGCCGCTGCCGAGGGCGCGGATGCGGGCGGCGTCCCGGACGAGTCGGCGCAGCTCGTCGACGGTGGTGGGACGGTGCACCCGCGGACTGGCGAAGGTGACGTTCCCGGCCCAGTTGCGGAGCGGTGCGTGCGGCGTGGGCATGAGCCCTCCGAAGGAGAGAGGTGTCGTGTCCCGGTTCCCGAGGCGCCGCCGCGGGGGGACGGCCTTCGGGAGGATAGCCGTCGGACGTGACCGGGGCGACACCCGGGGTCCCGCTAGTGTGAGCGCTCACATACTCGGGCGCGCGACATCGCGCACGCCCTCGCCGTCACTCGGCGAACTCCAGGCAGAACGGGTGGCCCGCCGGGTCGGCGTACACACGGAAGAGGTTGTCCGGGTCGTCCTCGACCCGTTCCAGCAGGGTGGCGCCGAGCTCCAGGACGCGGGCCTCGGCGCTGTCGATGTCGTCCACCCACACGTCGAAGTGCATCTGCTGGGGCCGTTCCGGGTCGGGCCAGGCGGGCGGACGGTGGTCCGGGACCGACTGGAAGGCGACCCGGGGCAGGTCGTCGCCGGCGATCACCACCCAGCCGCCCGAGCGCTCGATGATGGGCAGGCCCAGGAGTTCGGAGTAGAACCCGGCGAGAGCCTCTGGGTCCGGGCAGTCGATGGCGACAGCGCGCAGGTATCCGATCATGGGGGCAGGATGCCACGGTCGGGCCGGCCCGGGAAGGAACCACGGCCTGGGGCGTGTCCCTCTGCGGGCTTTCGGGCCGCGGGCCCGGAACGCCGCAGAAAACAGGGCCTAGCGGCGGATCGTGCCGATCGGGGTCATGGGGGCCGTCATCAGCCCGTACAGGGCATCGATCAGACCGGTCGCCGTGTCGTCCCACGTCGGCCACCGGGTGGGCTCGCCCTCGGCGAGTTCGCGCTCGCGGACGGCGCAGACGTTGAGGACCAGGTGCCGGAACATCTCGCGGCGCTCCTCGCCGACCTCCCGCGTCAGGTGCGGAGTGCTCGCCTGGAGTCCGTGCAGGGCGCGGCGCAGCGACGACGAGGACAGCGACTCCTCCGCCATCAGCCGGTGGTACCCGGGATCGGCCATGGCCTGCACGCTGAAGCGCGCGAACCAGGTGGGCCGGCCGAGGTCGGCCAGGTGGTCGGTCACCGGGCGGACCATGCAGGCCAGCCAGGCCCGGGTGTCGTCGGTCTCGCCCACCTCGGCGACCATGCGCGCGCGGGTCCGCTCGATGGGCCCGTTGTGCCTGTGGGCGATGGCCCGGACGAGGTCGGTCTTGGTGCCGAAGTGGTACCCGACGGCGGCGTTGTTGCCCTGTCCGGCGGCCTCGCTCACCCGGCGGTTGGAGACGGCGAAGAGCCCCTCTTCGGCGAAGAGGCGTTCGGCGGCGTTGAGGATGGCCTCGCGCGTGGCGCTGGCGCGATCGCTCCGGGAGACGGCGGCGGGCACGGTCATCATCCTATCCACGCGTGTTCCGGGCCGCCGGTCGGCGGCGTGGCCCATGGCGTTCCTCACCCTCGGCGGGCGTCGCTTCGGTCCGGCCATGAGTCTAAAGTAAGTCAAGCGCTTGAATTAAAACAGGCCCACTCATTCGCCCACCGTCACGGAAGGCCGCACATGTCCCAGGCCAACGGAGCCGACGGCGCGCCGACCGCGCCCGCCGCGTCCAAACCGACGGCGGTCATCGCCGTCCTGGCGTTCGCCGGCATCACCGTCTCCCTGATGCAGACCGTGATCATCCCGATCGTCCCCCGTCTGCCCGAACTCCTGGGCACCTCCGCCGCGCAGGCCGCCTGGGTCGTCACCGCCACCCTCCTCGCCGGTGCGGTGGCGACCCCCGTGGCCGGCCGGCTCGGTGACATGTACGGCAAGCGCCGCGTGCTGCTGGTCAGCCTGGGCCTGCTCATCGCGGGATCGGTCCTGGCGGCGCTGAGCTCGAGCCTGATGCCCATGGTGGTCGCCCGCGCGCTGCAGGGGCTGGCCGCGGGCGTGATCCCGCTGGGCATCAGCGTCATGCGCGACACCGTCCCGGCCGAGCGGCTCGGCTCGGCGACCGCGGCGATGAGCGCGTCGCTGGGCGTGGGCGGCGCCCTCGGCCTGCCCGCGTCGGCCCTGCTCGTCGAGTACGCCGACTGGCACATGCTCTTCTGGGCGGCGGCCGCCGTCGGCGCGGTCGCCACGGTGCTGGTCCTGGTCGCCGTCCCTGAGTCCTCGGTCCGCAGCGGCGGGCGGTTCGACCTCGTCGGTGCGCTCGGACTGTCGGCGGCCCTGGTGTGCCTGCTGCTGGGCGTGTCCAAGGGAGCCGACTGGGGGTGGACCAGCCCCACGATCCTGGGCCTGTTCGCCGCCGCGGTCGTCGTGCTGTTCGCGTGGGGCGCGTGGGAACTGCGCAGCCCGCGCCCGCTGGTCGACCTGCGCGTCACCGCCCGGCCCCAGGTGCTCATGACCAACGCCGCGTCCCTGGTGTTCGGCTTCTCGATGTTCGCGATGTCGCTGGTCCTGCCGCAGATCCTCCAGCTTCCCGAGGCCACCGGCTACGGCCTGGGCCAGGGCCTGTTCCAGGTCGGTCTGGTGATGGCGCCGTCCGGGCTGGTCATGATGGCCATGGCGCCGGTGTCCTCACGGCTCTCGCGGGCGGCCGGCCCCCGGACGACCCTCATGGCCGGAGCCGTGGTCGTCGCGGTCGGCTACGGCCTGGCCACCGTGCTCACGGCCGCGCCGTGGCAGCTGGTCATCGTGTCGAGCACGATCGGCGCCGGGATCGGACTCGCCTACGGCGCCATGCCCGCGCTGATCATGGCGGCGGTCCCGGTCTCCCAGACGGCGGCGGCCAACAGCCTCAACACCCTGATGCGGGCGGTGGGCACCTCGGTCTCCAGCGCGGTCGCGGGGGTCCTCCTGGCGCACATGACCGTCCCCTTCGCCGGCACCGCGGTGCCCTCCCCGGAGGCCTTCCGCACGGTCCTGGCCGTCGCGGGCGGCGCCGCGGTGGTCGCGCTGGTCGTCGCCGCGTTCATCCCCGGCCGCCGTGCGGCGACCGAGGACTCGGCGCCGGCCGGGGACGGCAGGGAGAAGGAAGCCGCCGCGGGCGTCTGACCGGGACCTCCGCCCGTAGCGGCCGGGCGCGCGGGGGAGTAGCGTCTCTGCTCCCAGGGCGTCCGCTCCGCCGTGGTCCACCCCCAGCCCACGGACGGATCATGCGATGACGAACTTCCCGCCCCAGTTCAACGCCCAGCGGCCGCGTACCGGCATGACCCCGTCCCAGATCGTCGGCGTCGGCTGTGCCGGCTGCCTCGGCGTCGGCGTCCTGCTGGTGCTGTTCACCGGCTGCGTGTCGATGCTCTCCGAGGGCTCGGGCGGCGGCGCCCCGTCCGCGGTCGCCACGGTCACCGTCACCGAGCGGGTGACCGAGGAGGCCGAGACCCTCGCCACGGAGACGGTCGCGGCGACCGAGGAGGTGGAGGTGGAAGTGGAGGTGACGGTCACCGAGACGGAGACCGTCACGGCCGAGCCGGAGACCACGGGAGGGGGATCCGGCACCGGTGGCGGCTCCGACGGCGGGGGCGCGAGCACGTACTACGACAACTGCACCGCCGCCCGTGCCGCGGGGGCGGCCCCGGTCCGCGAGGGCGACCCGGGCTACGGCGCCCACCTGGACCGCGACGGCGACGGCGTCGGCTGCGAGTAGATCCACCGGCGGCCCGGGCGGCTCGGGGCCACGAAGCCCTCGGGCCGCGGCCGCGGCGGCACGGGATCCAGGCGTGTCGGCGCGACGGCGCCTTGGTACCCTGCCGGAGCCAGTCGTGCCACACCAGTGGTCAGGGAATCCGGTGCGAATCCGGAACTGACGCGCAGCGGTGAGGGGGACGGGCGGGGTACTTTGCGCCACTGGGGCGAGGCCGCGGCGACCACGGAGTCGACACGGAACCGACCTGGGAAGGCATCCCGTCCGGAGGAACCCGAGTCCGAAGACCTGCTGGCCCCTCCGCGTCGAGTGCGCGGGGGCGACTCCATGCCAGGCTCCGCGTTCGAGCCCCGACATCCAAGGCATACCCCATGCTGCGTTCCGCGCTCCGGCCCCTCGCCCTCCTCCTCGCGCCGTCCCTCCTCCTGACCGCCTGCGGCCCGTCCGCGGGCGAACAGGCGGCTGGCTCCGGCTCCGGCGACACCACGACGATCGACAACTGCGGGCACGAGGTGAGTGTCCAGGCCCCGCCCGAACGCGTGGTCTCCCTCAACCAGGGCACCACCGAGATCCTGCTCTCCCTCGGCCTGGAGGACCGCGTCGTCGGCACGGCCACCTGGACCGACCCGATCATGGAGGGCCTGGAGGAGGCCAACGAGGGCGTCCCCCGGCTCGCCGACGACAACCCCTCCTTCGAGGCGGTGCTCGACGCCGAACCGGACTTCGTGACCGCCTCCTTCGTCTCCACGCTCGGCACCGGCGGCGTCGCCACCCGCGAACAGTTCGAGGAACTGGGCGTGCCCACCTACGTCTCCCCGACCGACTGCGGCACCGGCAAGGACAACGAGAGCGGGGGCGACGGCTCCCGCAGCGAACCCCTCACCCTCGACGCGGTCTACGGCGAGATCCACGACCTCGCGCGCGTCTTCGGGGTCGAGGAGCGCGGAGACGCGCTCGTCGCCGAGCTGGAGGGGCGCGTGGACGCGGCGACCGCGGACCTGGACGCCTCCGACACCTCCCTCATGTACTGGTTCTCCGACTCGCGGTCGCCCTACCTCGCCGGGTGCTGCGGCGCCCCCGGCGCCATCACGCGGGCGGTCGGTGCGCAGAACGCGTTCGACGACACCCACGACGAGTGGCCGCAGATCAACTGGGAGACCGTGGCCGACCGCGACCCCGACGTCATCGTGCTCGGCGACCTGACCCGCGAGGCCCAGACGGCGGAGTCCGCCGAGGCCAAGATCGAGTTCCTGGAGTCCGACCCGGCCACCCGCAACCTCACCGCGGTCCGGGAGGGCCGGTACATCCTGCTCAGCGGCCAGGCCATGAATCCCTCGATCCGCACGGTCGAGGGGATCGAGCACGTCGCCGCCGGTCTGCGGGACCTCGGGTTCACCCAGTGAGCGCGGCGCGTTCGGCGCTGCTCACCCTCGGCGGACTCGCCGTCCTCGCGGCCTCGGTCGCGGTCGCCGTGACCATCGGTCCCGCGGACATCACCACGGCCGACGTCTGGCGCTCGGCGGCCGCGCGGCTGGGGCTGGGCGACAGCGGCCTCACGCCCCTGCGCGAGGGCATCGTGTGGAACCTGCGGATGCCCCGCACCCTGCTGGCCGCGGTGTGCGGCGCCGGGCTCGCGCTGTGCGGCGCCGTCATGCAGTCCCTGCTGCGCAACCCGCTGGCCGACCCCTTCGTGCTGGGGGTGTCCTCGGGCGCCTCCACCGGGGCGGTGCTCGTGATCGTGCTCGGATGGGGCGGCGGCGTGGTGTCGCTGTCGGTCGGTGCCTTCGCCGGGGCCGTGCTCTCCTTCGCGATGGTGGTCGTGCTGGCCCAGACCCTCGGACCGACCATGGACCGGGTGGTGCTGTCGGGGATCGCGGCCATGCAGCTGTTCGGGGCGCTGACCTCCTTCATCGTGCTCACCTTCGCGGACGCCGAGACGACCCGGGGCGTGCTGTTCTGGCTGCTGGGCTCGCTCAGCGGCGCCGGATGGACGGACGTGGCCCTGTGCGCGGCGGTGCTGGTCGTGGCGCTCGCCGTCTGCTCGGCGCACACCACCACCCTGGACGCCTTCGCCTTCGGCGAGGAGGCCGCGGCGAGCCTGGGCGTGCGGGTGGCCCGGGTCCGCCTGCTGCTCCTGACCGTCACCGCCCTGCTCACCGCGGCCCTGGTCAGCTCGGCCGGGGCGATCGGCTTCGTGGGACTGGTCCTGCCGCACGCCGCCCGCGCGCTCACCGGGTCGGGCCACGCGCGGCTGCTGCCCGTGACGGCGCTCGCCGGCGCCGTCTTCCTCGTGTGGGTGGACACCGCGGCGCGCACCCTCCTGGACCCCAAGGAGATCCCGGTGGGCGTGATGACCTCGCTCATCGGCGTGCCCGTCTTCATCGCCGTGCTGTACCGAGTCAGGAGGACGACATGACCGACTCCGAACCGGCCGTGGCCGACCGCGCCGCCCCGGCGGGCCACCCGGAGGCGGGGCTGCGCGCCGAACGCGTGAGCCGGCTCATCGGCGGCCGGCTGATCCTCGACGGCGTCACCCTCGCCCCCCGCGCCGGGGAGACCATCGGCCTGCTCGGCCCCAACGGCTCCGGGAAGTCGACGCTGCTGCGACTGCTCTGCGGCGTCCTCGCGCCCTCCGCGGGCGTGGTCACCCTGGACGGGCACCCGCTCGTGCGGACCGCGCGCCGGGCGGCGGCGCGGCGCGTGGCCGCCGTCGAGCAGAACGCGCACACTCAGACCGAACTGACGGTCCGCGACGTCGTGGCCCTGGGCCGGATCCCGCACCGTCGCGCCTGGACGCCCATGTCCGCCGCCGACCTGGACGCCGTGTCGGCGGCCCTGGACCGCGCCGGTCTGGCGGAGCTGGCCGACCGGTCCTGGCACACGCTCTCGGGCGGGGAGCGCCAGCGCGCCCAGATCGCCCGCGCCCTGGCGCAGGAGCCGACGGAGCTGCTGCTCGACGAGCCGACCAACCATCTCGACATCCAGTACCAGCTCGACCTGATGGAACTGGTCGCGGGACTGCCGGTCACCACCGTGATCGCCATGCACGACCTCAACCTGGCCGCCATGTACTGCGACCGGCTCGTGGTGCTGCGTGGCGGGCTGGTCGTGGCCGGGGGCACACCGGACGCGGTGCTGACCCCGTCCCTCATCGGGGAGGTCTACGGCGTGCGCGCCGAGGTCGACGCGGGCCAGGGGCATCCGGTCATCCGCTTCCTGCGCGCCCCCGCTGGAACAGGCAGGGAAGTGTCCGACTGAGATGGGAGACTCTTGCTCGGCGTGCAGGAACCCGATGCGGTTCCGAGGTGGTTCCGCCACTGTAAGTCCCCTGGGGGATGCGCCAGACACCAGCTACGAGCAATCCGACCGCCGACGGGGCGAGAACCCCCGAGGGAGGATTCCGGCCGTAACGGGATCTCCCGCCGGAAGGCGGGGGCTTTCAACCCGTGGGGTTGAGCGCCGCCGTTACCAGACCCAGCCATCACCCAGAAGTGAGGTGACCTTGATGGCTACGTTCCGTACAGGGCTGAAGACCCACCAGGCCGTGCTTCCTCAGCGGCCTGCTCTGGAATCCGCGCCAGCAGACACTCCCCGGGTCGGGAACGAAACGGGGCGCGGAGACCACACCGGCGGTGTGGTACCCGGTCCGGGACATGGTCGAGGGGAGACCGGTACCGCCTCACCTGGCGGTTCCGGCGTCACCCCCGAGCCCTTTGGGGCCGGGGAGCAGGGCCGTGAGGCCCACACCGTTGAACAGGTCCACCCGTTCGTGTTCGTCCTCGACAGACACGGCACACCCCTGCAATCCTGCCCGCCCGCAAGGGCCCGCCAACTCCTGGCCAGAGGACGCGCTGTTGTCCACCGCCGCACCCCGTTCGTGATCCGGCTCAAGGACCGCACCGCCGCCGACTCCGAGGTCGACGGAGTCGAGGTCGGGATCGATCCCGGTTCCAAGCACACCGGCATCGTCGTGTTCACCCAGCAAGCAGGAGAACGCCGGGGCCGGTACGCGGTCCAGCTCGACCACCGGGGATCCCAGATCCGTAAGAAGCTCGCCCAGCGGTCCGGCTACCGCAGGCGCCGCCGGTCGGCGAACCTGCGCTACCGACCGCCCCGGTTCGACAACCGCACCCGCCCCACAGGGTGGCCGGCGCCCAGCCTGCGGCACCGGGTGGAGACCCCGGTTTCGTGGGTGGACCGGCTGTGCCGGTGGGCGCCCGTGCGGGCGGTCCATGTGGAGCGGGTGGCGTTCGACACCCACGCTCTCTCGGCCGGGCGACCGTTGGAGGGGGCCGAGTACCAGCAGGGCACGTTGCGCGGTTACGAGGTTCGCGAGTACCTGCTGGCCAAGTTCGACCGTACCTGCGCCTACTGCGGTACCACCGGTGTACCGCTCAATATCGACCACGTCCGCCCTCGTTCTCGGGGCGGCTCGGACCGGGTCTCCAACCTGGTGCCTGCCTGCATCGGCTGCAACCAGACCAAGGGCAACCGCCCCATGGAGGAGTTCGTCACCAACCCGAAAACCCTCGCCCAGATCAGGGCGCGGACCAAGGCCCCGATGCGGAACGCCGCCGCTGCCAACGCCACCCGGTGGGCGCTGTGGCGGGCTCTCGATGCCCGTATCCCCACCCATGTCGGCTCGGGTGGGCGGACGAAGTGGAACCGTATCCGCAACCGGCTGCCCAAGTCCCACACTCTCGACGCCGTGGCTGTCGGCAAGGTCGACACGATCACCGAGACCGTTGGCATGATCCTGGCCGTGGGATGCTCTGGGCGCGGCTCCTACGCCAGGACCCGCCCCGACAGGAACGGCTTCCCCCGTTTGGGGCTGCCCCGAACCAAGCACTTCTTCGGTTTCGCCACCGGCGACCTGGTCCGTGCCGTGGTCCCGAAAGGCAAGTGGGTCGGGACCCACACCGGAAGGGTGGCGGTGCGTTCGACCGGCAGGCACACCGTCACCACCGTGTGCGGTCCGGTCAGTACGTCGTACAAGAACCTGAGGCTCCTGCAGCGGGCCGACGGCTACGCCTACACCATGAAGAAGGAGGCAGGGGCTCCTTCCCCGGCCTGAGGGCCTGGGTACGCGCTCCAAGAATCTGATGACGGTACGGATCGCTCTGCTGTCCACGTCCGACACCGACCTGCTCTCCGCGCGCGCCAGCGGCGCCGACTACGCGTGGGCCAATCCGTCCCGCGCCTCCGACACCGAGCTCACCGGCGCCGTCGAGGGCGCCGACCTCGTGGTGGTGCGCCTGCTCGGCTCACCGCACGACCTGTGGCCGGGCCTGGCCGCCGTCCGCGAGCGGGGCACGCCCCTGGTCGTGCTCAGCGGGGAACAGCAGCCCAGCGCCGAACTGATGGAGCACTCCACCGTCCCCATCGGCCTGGCGGCCGACGCCCACCGCTACCTCGCCCAGGGCGGGCCCGCCAACCTCGGACGGCTGCACGCCTTCCTGTCCGACACCGTGCTGCTGACCGGCGAGGGCTTCGACCCGCCCGCGCCCGTCCCGCAGTGGGGCCTCGCCGAGCGGGCCGTGCCGGACGACGCGTCGCTGCCCCGGGTCGGCATCCTCTACTACCGGGCGCACGAGGCCGGCGGCAACACCGCGTTCGCGCACGCCCTGGCCGACGCCGTCGACGCGACCGGGCAGGCCGTGGGCGTGCCCGTCTTCGCCGGGTCGCTGCGCTCGGCGCCCGACGAGCTCTACGACGCGCTCCGCGCGTTCGACGTCCTGATCGTCACCGTCCTGGCGGCCGGCGGCAGCGTGCCCGCCTCCGCGTCCGCCGGCGGCGACGACGAGGCGTGGGACGTGGAGCGGATGGCGGCTCTGGACGTCCCCGTGCTCCAGGGGCTGTGCCTGACCAGCTCGCGCGCCGAATGGGAGGCCTCCGACGACGGCGTCACCCCGCTCGACTCGGCGAGCCAGATCGCCATCCCGGAGTTCGACGGCCGGATCATCACCGTGCCGTTCTCCTTCAAGGAGATCGACCGCGACGGCCTGCCCCGGTACGTCGCCGATCCGGAGCGCTGCACCCGCCTGGCCGGGATCGCGGTCGCCCACGCCCGGCTGCGGCACGTGCCCCCCGCGGAGAAGCGGATCGCGGTCGTGCTGTCGGCCTACCCCACCAAGCACTCCCGCATCGGCAACGCCGTCGGCCTCGACACCCCCCGTTCGCTGGTGCGCCTGCTGCGCCGGCTGCGCGACGAGGGCCACGACCTCGGCGAGCCCGGCGACCTGCCCGGACTCGACCTGGCCGACGACACCGAGGCCGGCGACGCGCTGATCCACGCCCTGATCGCGGCGGGCGGCCAGGACGAGGACTGGCTGACCTCCGTCCAACTGACCGACGCCCAGGTCCGGATCACGCCCGAGCAGTACGCCGCCTGGACCGCGGACCTGCCCGCGCCCCTGAAGGACGCGATGACCGAGGCGTGGGGGCCCGCTCCGGGCCGCCTGTACGTCAACGACGAGGGCGAACTCGTCCTCGCCGCGCTGCGCGCCGGCAACGTCGTCGTCCTCGTCCAGCCGCCGCGCGGCTTCGGCGAGAACCCCATCGCGATCTACCACGACCCCGACCTGCCGCCGAGCCACCACTACCTGGCCGCCTACCGCTGGCTGGAGCACGGCTTCGGCGCCCACGCCGTCGTGCACCTGGGCAAGCACGGTTCCCTGGAGTGGCTGCCCGGGAAGAACGCCGCCCTGTCGGCGTCCTGCGCCACCGACGCCGTGCTCGGCGGCCTGCCGCTCGTCTACCCGTTCCTGGTCAACGACCCGGGCGAGGGCGCCCAGGCCAAGCGCCGCGCCCACGCCACGGTCATCGACCACCTCATCCCGCCGATGGCCCGCGCGGAGAGCTACGGCGACATCGCGCGCTTGGAGCAACTGCTCGACGAGCACGCCAACATCGCGGCCATGGACCCGGCCAAGCTGCCCGCGGTCCGCGGCGAGATCTGGGCCCTGATGCGCGCGGCGGAGCTGCACCGCGACCTGGGCCTGGAGGAGCGCCCCGACGACGAGGAGTTCGACGACTTCCTGCTCCACGTCGACGGCTGGCTGTGCGAGATCAAGGACGCGCAGATCCGCGACGGCCTGCACGTCCTCGGCGAGGCCCCGGCCGGCGAGGCCCGGGTCAACCTGGTCCTGGCCGTCCTGCGCGCCGCCCAGGTCTGGGGAGGTGTGGGGGCCGCGGTGCCCGGGCTGCGGTCCGCGCTCGGCCTCAAGGAGGACGCGCCGGCCCGCGAGGTCGACGAGGTGGAGGCCGCCGCCCGCGCCCTCGTCGAACGGATGGAGGCCGCGGACTGGGACCCGGCCGCCGCGGCCGGTCTGCACGACGACCCCGAGGTGCGCGCCGTCCTGGAGTTCGCCGCCACCCAGGTGGTGCCCCGGCTGGGCCGCACCACCGACGAACTCGACCACACCGTCCACGCCCTGACCGGCGGCTTCGTCCCGGCGGGCCCCTCCGGGTCCCCGCTGCGCGGCCTGGTCAACGTGCTCCCGACCGGCCGCAACTTCTACACCGTCGACCCCCGCGCCGTCCCCTCCCGGCTCGCCTGGCAGACCGGTCAGGCGATGGCCGACTCCCTGCTGCGCCGCCACCTGGAGGAGACCGGCACCTACCCGGAGTCGGTGGGCCTGTCGGTGTGGGGCACCTCGGCGATGCGCACGTCCGGCGACGACATCGCCGAGGTCCTGGCGCTGCTCGGCGTCCGCCCGGAGTGGGACGAGGCCTCGCGCCGGGTCGCCAAGCTCGACGTGGTCCCGCTGGAGGAGCTGGGCCGCCCGCGCGTGGACGTCACCGTCCGCATCTCCGGCTTCTTCCGGGACGCCTTTCCCCACGTCGTCGCGATGCTGGACGACGCCGTGCGCCTGGTCGCCGACCTCGACGAGCCCGAGGACCAGAACTTCGTGCGCGCCCACACCCGCGCCGACCTGGAGGAGCACGGCGACCACCGCCGCGCCACCACCCGGGTGTTCGGCTCCGCGCCGGGCTCCTACGGCGCGGGCATCCTCCAACTCGTGGAGTCCGGCACCTGGCGCGACGACAACGACCTCGCCGAGGTCTACACGGCCTGGGGCGGCTTCGCCTACGGGCGCGGCCTCGACGGCGCCCCCGCCGCCGACGACATGCGCGCCAACTACCGCCGGATCAAGGTCGCCGCGAAGAACGTCGACAGCGCCGAGCACGACATCGCCGACTCCGACGACTACTTCCAGTACCACGGCGGCATGATCGCCACCGTCCGCGCCCTGACCGGCACCGACCCCCGTGCCTACGTCGGCGACTCCACCTCGCCCGACGCGATCCGCACCCGCACCCTCACCGAGGAGACCGCCCGCGTGTTCCGGGCGCGGGTGGTCAACCCGCGCTGGATCTCCGCGATGCGCCGCCACGGCTACAAGGGCGCGTTCGAGCTGGCCGCCACCGTCGACTACCTCTTCGGCTTCGACGCCACGGCCGGGGTCGTCCACGACTGGATGTACGAGAAGCTCGCGGCCGAGTACGTGATGGACGAGGAGACCCAGGCGTTCCTGCGCCGGTCGAACCCGTGGGCGCTGCACGGCATCGTCGAGCGGCTGCACGAGGCCGCCCGGCGCGGGCTGTGGGCCGAACCGGACCAGGCCACGCTCGACGCCCTCACGGAGGTCTACCTGGAGGTCGAGGGCGACCTGGAGGACCGGGCCGAATGAGGGTGCGGATCCTGGGCATCGGGATGGGGCCGCGGCACCTCACCAGTGAGGTCGCCGAGGCCCTGCGCGGCTGCGACTACTCGGTGGCCGCGCGCAAGCGCGACGACGACGGGCTGCTCGCCCTGCGCCGGGCGGTCTGCGACGCCCACGGGGTGCCGCTGGTCGCCGTGCCCGACCCCGAACGCGACCGCAACGACCCGGCGGACTACCCGGCGGCCGTCGGCTCCTGGCACGAGGCCCGGGTCGCGGCCTACGAGGAGGTGCTCGGCGCGCGCGGGGGCACGGCGGCGTTCCTGGTCTGGGGCGATCCGTCCCTGTACGACTCCACACTGCGGATCGTGGAGCGGATCGCCGCGCGCGGCGTCGTCCCGGTGGAGTACGACGTGCTCCCCGGTGTCGCCGCGCCCCAGCTCCTGGCCGCGCGGCACCGCGTCGTCCTGCACGAGGTGGGACGCCCGGTGCACGTCACCCCGGCGCGCCGACTGCCCGAGGCCGTCGCGGCCGGGCAGGACAACATCGTCGTCATGCTCGGCGGCAGGCCCGGATTCGAGGGCCTGGAGCAGTGGTCGGTGTGGTGGGGCGCCAACCTGGGCACCGACACCGAGGAACTGGTGGCCGGCCGGGTCGGCGACGTGCTCCCCGCCATCGAGGCGGCCCGGGCCCGCGCCCGCGAGCGCGCCGGATGGGTGATGGACACCGCGCTGCTACGGAGGACCGGGTGAGGGCGGGGCTGCTGGTCGCCGGGACCACGTCCGACGCGGGCAAGAGCGTCGTGACCACCGCCCTGTGCAGGGCGTTCGCGCGCCGCGGCCTGCGGGTGGCGCCGTACAAGGCGCAGAACATGTCGAACAACTCCATGGTCTGCGAGGGCCCCGACAGCCGCATGGCGGAGATCGGCCGCGCTCAGTGGGTGCAGGCGGTGGCCGCCCGCGCCACCCCGGAGCCCGCGATGAACCCCGTCCTGCTGAAACCGGGCACCGACCGGCGCAGCCACGTCGTCCTGCTCGGCCATCCCGCCGGAGACGTCTCCTCCGCGAACTGGGAGGAAGGGCGCCGCCACCTCGCCGAGGCCGCGCACGCCGCCTTCGACGACCTGGCCGGCCGCTACGACCTCGTCGTCGCCGAAGGCGCGGGCAGCCCGGCCGAGATCAACCTCCGCGCGGGCGACTACGTCAACATGGGCCTGGCCCGCCACGCGGACCTGCCCGTCCTGGTGGTCGGCGACATCGACCGCGGTGGCGTGTTCGCGGCGTTCTACGGAACGGTGGGCCTGCTGGAACCCGCCGACCAGGCACTCGTCGCGGGCTTCGTGGTCAACAAGTTCCGCGGGGACATCGGCCTGCTCGCGCCCGGCCTGGCCGACCTCGAACGGCTCACCGGCCGCCGGGTGTACGGCACCCTGCCGTGGGATCCCGGGCTCTGGCTCGACTCGGAGGACGCCCTCGACCTGGAGGGGCGGCGCTCCCCGGGCACCGGACGCCGCGTGGCGGTCGTGCGGCTGCCCCGGATCAGCAACTTCACCGACGTGGACGCCCTCGGCCTGGAGCCCGGGCTCGACGTCGTCTTCGCCTCCGGTCCGCGCGACCTCGCCGACGCCGACCTGGTCGTGCTGCCCGGAACCCGGTCCACCCTCGCCGACCTGGCCTGGCTGCGCTCCCGGGGCCTGGACCGGGCGATCACCGAGCACGCCCGCCGCGGGCGGCCCGTGCTCGGTATCTGCGGCGGCTTCCAGATGCTCGGGCGCGTGATCGCCGACCCGGACGGGATCGAGGCCGAGCCCACGCGCGCGGACGGACTGGGCCTGCTCGACGTCCGGACCGACTTCACGGCCGAGAAGACCCTGCGGCTACCGACCGGCACCGGGCTGGGCGCGCCGGCGCACGGCTACGAGATCCACCATGGACGGGTCACCCCGGAGGAGTTCCTGGTCCGGGAGGGCAACGTCTTCGGCACGATGTGGCACGGCAGTCTGGAGGGCGACGCCTTCCGTTCGGCCTTCCTCGCCGAGACCCTGGGCCTCGAACCGTCGGGAACGCGCTTCGCCGACGCCCGTGAACGCCGTCTGGACCTGCTCGCCGACCTCGTGGAGGAGCACGTCGACGTCGACGCTCTGCTCACCCTCGCCCGCGAGGGCGCTCCCGCGCACCTGCCGTCGCTCGCCCCGGGCGGTGCCCGCCCGTCACCCGCCACCGCCCCGGGGCCGCTGCGCGGTGGGGTGGGACACCCTCAAGGGACGCCTTCGGCGCAGTCGTCTTCTGTGAGGCTGTTGCTCCTCGGGGGTACGTCCGAGGCCCGTGAACTCGCCGCCCTGCTGGTCGAAGCCGGCGTGGACGTGACCACGTCACTGGCCGGACGGGTCGCCCGGCCCCGCCTGCCGGTGGGCGGGATCCGCATCGGCGGTTTCGGCGGAGTCCCCGGCCTGAGGGCGGCACTCGCCGACTACGACGCGGTGGTGGACGCCACGCACCCCTTCGCCCTGGGCATGACCGCCAACGCGGCGGCCGCCTGCACGGACGTGCCCCTGCTGCGCCTGGAACGCCCGGGCTGGGACCCCGACCCGTCCTGGCGATACGTCGACACCCACGAGGAGGCCGCGGCCACCGCCGCGGCGCTGGGCACGCGCCCGTTCCTCACCGTCGGCCGCCAGGAACTCGCCCGCTTCGTCCCCGCCCTCGACCGGCACGAGGCCCTCGTCCGCGTGGTGGACGCCCCCGACCTCGTGCTGCCCTCCGCCTGGCGGCTGCTCACCAGCCGGGGGCCCTACTCCCTGGAGGGCGAACTCGACCTCCTGCGGGAGCACCGCGCCGACGTCCTGGTCACCAAGGACTCCGGCGGTACCTACACCTGGCCCAAGATGGCGGCGGCCCGGGAGCTCGACGTCCCGATCGTGGTGGTCCGCCGTCCCCCGGGTCCCGCCGGTGTCCCCACCGTCCACGACGTGGCGGCGGCCTTCGACTGGGTGAGCGCCCTGATCGAGGGGGATCGACGGGGCGCCTGAGCGTCCCGTGGAGGGGCGACCGGTCGGCGGCGTCCTTCCACGGGCGGCCACGAGCTCAGGAGATCTTCCGGCGGTAGGTGGCCATCGCGAAGGCGTAGGCGACGACGAGGATGCCCACGCACCAGGCCAGGGCGGTCCAGACGTCGTCTCCCGCCGGCTGCCCGGACAGCAGGCCGCGGATCGTGTTGACGATGGAGGTCACCGGCTGGTGCTCGGCGAACCAGCGCACCGGGCCGGGCATGGTCTCGGTGGGGACGAACGCCGAGCTCAGGAACGGCAGGAAGATGAGCGGGTAGGAGAAGGCGCTCGCGCCCTCCACCGAGGTCGCCGTGAGGCCGGGGATGACGGCGATCCAGGTCAGCGCCAGGGTGAACAGGATCAGGATGCCGGCGACCGCGAGCCACTCCGTCACTCCGGCCTGCGAACGGAAGCCCATGATCAGGGCCACGCCCACGACGATCACGAGTGAGATGACGTTGGCGACGAGCGAGGTCAGCACGTGCGCCCACAGCACCCCCGACCGGGCGATCGGCATGGACTGGAAGCGCTCGAAGATCCCGACCTGCATGTCCGTGTAGAGCCGGAACGCGGTGTAGGCGATGCCCGAGGCGATGGTGATGAGCAGGATGCCGGGCAGCATGTAGTTCACATAGGAGCCCGATCCGGTGTCGATGGCGCCGCCGAACACGTAGACGAACATCAGCATCATGGCGATCGGCATGAGCGCGGTCGTGATGATGGTGTCCGGACTGCGCGTGACGTGGCGCATCGTCCGCCCGGTGAGGGTGGCGATGTCTTCGAAGAAGTGCGTGGTCATCGTGGTCTACTCCGTTTCCGATGCGGCCCTGCGGTCATCGCCGACGACCGCGAAGAAGACGTCCTCCAGGCTCGGCTGCTTCTCGACGTACTCGACCTCGGCGGGCGGCAGCAGCCGCTTGAGCTCGGCCAGCGTGCCGTTGACGATGATCCGGCCCTCGTGGAGGATCGCGATCCGGTCGGCGAGCTGCTCCGCCTCGTCCAGGTACTGCGTGGTCAGCAGCACGGTCGTGCCGTTGTCGCTGAGTCCCTGCACGGCCTCCCACACCTCCACGCGCGCCTGCGGGTCCAGCCCGGTCGTCGGCTCGTCGAGGAAGACGATCGGGGGGTCCCCGATGAGGCTCATCGCGATGTCCAGCCGGCGCCGCATCCCGCCGGAGTAGGTCGACACCCTCCGGGAGCCCGCGTCCGTCAGGGAGAAGCGTGCGAGGAGGTCGTCGGCGACCGCGCCCGGGTTCTCCAGGTGGCGCAGTCGGGCGACCAGGACGAGGTTCTCCCGACCGCTGAGGATCTCGTCGACGGCGGCGAACTGGCCGGTGAGGCTGATGGAGCGCCGCACGTCGGCGGCCTGGGTGGCGACGTCGTGGCCGTTGACGGTGGCCGTTCCCGCGTCGGCCTTGAGCAGCGTGGACAGGATCTTCACGACCGTGGTCTTGCCGGCCCCGTTGGAGCCCAGGAGGGCGAAGATGCTGCCCCGCGCCACGTCGAATTCCACACCGCGCAGCACACTGAGGTTCTTGAAGGACTTTTCCATGCCCTTCAGGCTGATCGCCTGTTCCGACCGTGTCGTCATGAGAGGGATTTCCCTTCTTCCGTTTCCTCGTCTTCTCCGGCGGCGCGTGCGATGGTCTTCTTCAGGCGTTCGCGCTCCTTGTTGATCCACTGGCCTTCGGCGTAGTTTCGAAGGAACAGCTCGGCGAAGTCCACCGGGTCCTCGCCGACGATCTCGCGGATGGGGGTTCCGTCCGCCGCGGCCTGTTCGAACAGGCCACAGAGGTCGTCGAGCATCGCGATGAGGACCTTGCCGTCCCCGATCGACCCGTAGTACATGAGGTAGCGGTCGAGCGCCTCGACCGCCGTTCGGTACTGGTCCGGCAGCTGTTTCGTGCGCGCCTTGTACTGCCGGTAGCGCTTTTTGTCCTCGAGCGATCCCGTGATCATTTCGAGCCATCCTGCGGCCATGACTACTTCTCCCCTTCGCGAAGCTGGTCGAGTTTTTCGGTGAGGAAGCTCCAGGTCCGCCAGAATTCTTCGAGGTGTTCTCGTCCCTGTGCGTTGAGGGAGTACACCTTGCGCGGCGGCCCCTTCTCGGACGGAACCTTCTCCACGTCGACGAGGTCGCGCCGTTCGAGCCGGATGAGCAGCGCGTAGACGGTGCCCTCGGCGATGTCGGAGAAGCCCTGCTCGCGCAGCCACGCCGTGATCTCGTAGCCGTACGCGGATCGGCCGGACAGGATCGCGAGGACGATGCCCTCCAAGATCCCCTTGAGCATCTCCGTCGCCTGCTTGCCCATGGAGCGCCCCCTGGTTCTCAGCTACTCAGTCTTGCTGACTACCAGTGCATAGTAACGCTGACTACCGGTATATAGCAAGACTGAATACCGGGGCGGGGTGCGGCGTGTGCGGGGACGGGGTGTGGCCTGCGTGAGCAGGGCGCGGGGGCGCTGAGGGAGTGGGGGAGCGAGGATCCGGCGCATGCGGGGGGAGCAGGGGTGCGGGGATCCGGCGGGCGCGGGGGAGCGGCGATGCGCGGGCACGCGCGCACGCCGTGGCGGGCCGGTGAGCGGCCGTGCCCGGCTCCGGCCGCGGCGCTCACACGGGCGGCGGGCCGGAGGGGCGGCGGTGTCCGGTCAGGCTCGGGCGCGGACGGCGGCCACGAAGCGGGCGGCGATCCGGGGGTGTCCGGCCCAGTGGACGTGCAGGTAGGACGCGTGCAGCGTCGGCGAGGCGAAGCCCTCGGGCGTGCCGTCGACCTCCCAGGCCGGGTGGTCACCGGCGCCGGGGGAGAGCCGGGTGCGATGGAACTCGTGCCCGGTGACCTTCTCCCCGGCCCGGGTCACCAGGGTGTCCCCGGGGGAGACCGCCTCCGGGTAGCGCAGGGTGAGCCGCTCCGACATCCGGGCGTGCGCGGGGACGGCCCCGGCCATGGGCGCGTCGTCGAGCGACTCGGCGAGGTAGAGCAGCCCGGCGCACTCGGCGACGGTCGGCACCCCGTCCCGCACCGCGTCCCCCAGGTCCTTCGCCAGGCTCCGGTTCGCGGCGAGCCGCTTCGCGTACACCTCGGGGAACCCGCCGCCGAGGTAGATCCCCGCGGTGCCGGCGGGCAGTTCGGTGTCGGTGAGCGGATCGAAGCCGACGACCTCGCACCCTGCGGCCGTGAGCAGCTCCTCCGTCTCCGTGTAGCGGAACGTGAAGGCCCGGCCGCCCGCCATCGCGACCACCGGCCGCCGGACGTCCCGGGCACGGCCCGGGGCCGATGCCGACACCGGCGCCGTCATCCGCGCCGCCTCCCGTTGCGGCGTCCAGGGCACGGCGTCCAGGTCCGGCGCTGAGCGGGCCACGCCGAGCAGGGCGTCCAGATCCACCTGCCGCGCGATGTGCTCGCCGAGCCGCTCGACCACCTGCGCCGACTCCGCCCGTTCCGCCGCCGGGACGAGCCCGAGATGACGCGACGGGGTCGCGAGGGCTTCGTCGCGGTGGACGACACCGAACACGGGCAGACGGACCGACCGGATGATCTCGGCGACGTTGCGGGCGGAGCCCGCCTGGTTGAGGATCACCCCCGCCACCTCGACGGCGGGGTCGTAGTCCGCCATGCCCGCCACCAGCGCGCCCACCGACCGGGACATCCGGGACACGTCCACCACCAGTACCACCGGCGTCCGGGTCAGGGTCGCCACGTGCGCCGAAGAGGCGAACCCGTCGGTGCCGAGCCGCCCGTCGTGCAGGCCCATCACACCTTCGACGACGGCGACGTCCGCGCCCCGCGCCCCGTGCAGGAGCAGCGGCGCGACCCGGTCCTCGCCCACCAGGTGGGGGTCGAGGTTGCGGCCGGGGCGACCGGTCGCCAGGGCGTGATAGCCGGGGTCGATGTAGTCGGGGCCCACTTTGTGGCCGCTCACCACGTGCCCGGCGGCGCGCAGCGCGGCCATCAGCCCGGTCGCCACCGTCGTCTTGCCCTGCCCGGTCATGGGCGCGGCGACCATCAGCCGGGGCAGAGCCGAGGCCGCCGGCCGGTCGGTGGACCCGGGAGACCCACCGGGGGAACCCGTGGCGGGCCCTCCAGGAGAGTCCGCGTCGGACCCGCCGGGGGAGGTCACCATTCGATCCCTCGCTGGCCCTTCCTCCCGGCGTCCATCGGGTGCTTCACCTTGGTCATCTCCGTGACGAGGTCGGCGGCCTCCAGCAGCCGCGGATCGGCGCGGCGTCCGGTGATCACCACGTGCTGGCGGCCCGGACGGTCCCGCAGAGCCGCCACGACGTCGTCGGCGTCGATCCAGCCCCAGGCGATCGGGTAGGTGAACTCGTCCAGGATGAGCAGGTCGTGCGTCTGGGCGGCGAGCCGGCGCTTGATCTCCGCCCAGCCCTCCACCGCGGCCGCCGCGTGGTCCTCGGTGTCGTCCTTGCGGCGGATCCACGACCAGCCCGAACCCATCTTGTGCCACTCGACGGGACCGCCCTCGCCGGTCTCCTCGTGCAGCGTCCCCAGACGTTCCAGCACGGTCTGCTCGCCGATGCGCCACTTCGCCGACTTGACGAACTGGAACACGCCGATCCGCCAGCCCTGGTTCCACCCGCGCAGGGCGAGCCCGAACGCGGCGGTCGACTTGCCCTTCCCGTCGCCGGTGTGGACGGCGAGCAGCGGCTGGTTGCGGCGCTGCCGCGTCGTGAGCCCGTCGTCGGGGACGACGAGCGGTTGTCCCTGAGGCATCAGGCGGCCCTCTCTCGTACGGCACTGCCCAGCGCGTCGGCGCTGACTTCACTGACGGGTAGATGGTCGGCGCCCAGTCGGGCGGCGAGGGTGGCGGCCAGTCCCAGGCGCAGCGGTCCGGACTCGCCGTCCACCACGACGGTGGTGACGCCCAGTCCCGCGACGTGGTCGGCGGCGCTCATCGCGCGCGCGACGGCGCCGCGGCCGCCGGTGGCCCGTCCGTCGGTGACCAGGACCAGGAGCGGGCGCAGCTTCGGGTCGCGCAGCCGCTCGCGGCGCAGGACGCGAGCGGCCTCCACCAGGCCCTCGGCGATCGGTGTGCGTCCGCCGGCGGGCAGGTCGTCGAGACGGGCCGCGGCGACGTCGACGGATCGGGTCGGCGGCAGGGCGAGCTCGGCGGTGCTGCCCCGGAAGGTGATGAGTCCCACCTTGTCCCGGCGGCGGTAGGCGTCGAGGAGCAGGGACATGACCGCGGTCTTGACTTCGGTCATGCGCTTGCGCGCCGCCATCGACCCGGACGCGTCCACGCAGAAGAGGATCAGGTTGGTCTCCTGCCCTTCCCGCACCGCGACGCGCAGGTCACGGGGCTCGATCCGCAGCCGGCCTCCGCCGTGCGTTCCGGCCTCGGCGGGACGTCCGACCCGGTCGAGCGTGCTGCCCTCGGCCTGGGCAGCATTCGTGCTGAGCGTTCGGCCTTCCTGGCTCTGGTGCGCCTCGTGCGCCCGGCCCGCGTCGAGCGCTCGGACGTCGGTCGAGTCCGGACGCGCGTTCCGCGTCCGGGCTTCCATCTGGTTCGAGTCGAAGGTGGGGCCCTCGGCCCGGCCCTGGTCCGGGTTCCGCGGGCGGGATGCGGCGGCCCGTACGGTCTCGACCAGGTGGAGCGAGGTGCCCGGTCCCTGGCCGGGCGGGGTCGCGCCGATCCGGCGGCCCCGGGTGCCGATGGCGCGGCTGCGCCTGCCGTCGGCCCCCTCCCCGGAGCCCCGCACGGTGAGCGTCCGGGTCCGGTAGGGGGCGGCGGCCCGGGACATGACCGACGCGCCACCGTCGGAGGCGGGCCCGTCCTGCTCACTCGGCCCGGGCTCGGGAGCCCGCTCGTCATCGGCCGGCGCGTCGGCCGTTCCCTCGTCCTCCCCGTCGGCCGATCCGTCGCCGGAGTCCTCGGCACGGGCCTCCGGGCCGGAACCGCCCTCCGCGTCGGCGGGGTCGTCGGAGGCGGGCGGATCCTCCGCCCCCGTCTCAACCGTCTCCTCCGGCCCGTCCGTTCCGTCCGGCCCGTCCGTTTCCGGCGGGTCGGTCGGGTCGGGCGGCGGTTCCTCGTCTCCCAGCACCCGGTCGAGCAGGTCCTCGTCCAGGCCCGGAGCGTCGAACGGATTGCGCCGCCGCCGGTGCGGGAGCGCGAGCAGAGCGGCGCGGCGGATGTCGGCCAGCGTGACCGAGGTCCGGCCCGCCCACGCCGCGTGGGCCACCGCCGTGCGCGCGGTGACGATGTCGGCCCGCAGGCCGTCCACCCCGAACGCCGCGCACACCTCGGCGATCTTCAGCAGCGCGGCCTCGGACAACCGCACCCTCGCGACCAGCTCCCGGGCCTCGGCGATACGTGCGGCGAGCGCCTTCTCCGTCTCGTGGAAGCGAGCCGAGAACGCGGCCGGGTCCGCGTCGTAGGCCATGCGCCTGCGGACCACCTCGGCGCGGGCCGCGGGCTCACGCGGCGCGGCGATCTCGACGGTGAGGCCGAACCGGTCGAGGAGCTGCGGGCGCAGCTCGCCCTCCTCCGGGTTCATCGTGCCGATGAGCAGGAACCGGGCCGCGTGCTCCACGGAGAACCCGTCGCGCTCCACGGTCACGCGTCCGGTCGCGGCGGCGTCCAGCAGCAGGTCCACCAGGTGGTCGTGCAGCAGGTTCACCTCGTCGACGTACAGGAGCCCCCGGTGCGACCGGGCGAGCAGTCCGGGCTCGTAGGACACCTGGCCGTGTGTGAGCGCCTGTTCGAGGTGCAGGGAGCCGAGCACGCGGTCCTCGGTGGCGCCGACCGGCAGTTCGACCAGGCGCACCGGCCGGCTCTCCACGACCGACCCCGACTCGAACGGGCCGTCCGGGGAGCGCTGGCCGTCGTCGGCGGGGTCCACGGAGAAGCGGTCGCCCTGGTAGACGTCGATGGGCGGCAGGAGGGACGCCAGGGCCCGGAC
This sequence comes from Nocardiopsis sp. Huas11, assembly GCF_003634495.1. Taxonomy (GTDB): domain Bacteria; phylum Actinomycetota; class Actinomycetes; order Streptosporangiales; family Streptosporangiaceae; genus Nocardiopsis. Next base: position 2,664,492 of record NZ_RBKY01000001.1, read on the forward strand.
GGCCGTGGACTTGGCCGTGCCCTTCTCGCCGCGCACCAGGACCCCGCCGATCTCCGGCGAGACGCTGCTGAGGATGAGGGAGAGGCCCAGGTCGTCGAGGTCGTCGGCGTCACAGCCGACGATCGCGGAAAAGGGGTAGTGCGAAGGCACCCATGGCATGTGAGGCTCCCGCTCGTTTCGCCATCCGTTGGGACGGGCGCGAGGCCGGTCTTCGGACTGACCGAGTCCTCCTCGACGGAGGCTCGGTTCACCGCAGCGGGCCTGTGCCGGAATCTCACCGGGCTTCCCAGATTCTCCCCTTCCGCCGTCCCCACCCTTTCCGATGGCTGGGCCGTAGGGGCACCTCGTGCCTGTGGCCACGATAGCGTCGAGGCCATGCAGGCCGACCCGCCCCCTCCCACCGAACCCCGGATCACCGTCGTCGGCGTCGGTGCCGACGGCTGGTCAGGCGTGCCGGAGCGGTTGCGCCGGCACGTCCTCGACGCGGACGTGGTGTTGGGCGGGCGCAGGCACCTGGACATGCTTCCGGACCGGCCGGGACAGCGCCGGGCGGCCTGGCCCTCGCCCCTGCGGGAGGGCCTGCCGTCCCTGCTGGACTCCCTCGCCCCCGAGGGCACCGCCACCGTGGCCCTCGCTTCCGGGGATCCGTTCGTCTCCGGGATCGGCACCACACTCATCGACCTGCTGGGAGCCGGGGCCGTGCGGGTGGAGCCGGCCGTCTCCTCGGTCGCCCTGGCCCGGGCCCGGATGGGCTGGCCGGCGGAGCGCTGCGCGGTGGTGAGCCTGGTCGGGCGCGATGCCCGGCTGGTACTGCGGTGGTTGGCGCCCGGCCGCCGTGTCCTGGTGCTCTCCTCCGACGCGGGCACCCCCGCGGCGGTCGCGCTCCTGCTGGCGGAGGCCGGTTACGGCGCCAGTCGGATGACCGTCCTGGGCGACCTGGGCTCAGAGGCCGACCCGGAGCCGGACCCGGACCTTGAGCCGGGCCCGGAACAGGAAGAGGGCTCCGCCGCGGCCCCGAGACCGGAGTCCCGGCTCTCCGCCACGGCCGCCGCGTGGCTGTCGGCTCCGCCCGGGCCCGTGTCCCCGCTGCACGTGCTCGCCCTCGAACTCGCCGGCCCGTCCGGATACGGCCTCCTCGCGGGCCTGCCCGACGACGCGTTCGAGCACGACGGCCAACTGACCAAGCGCGACCTGCGGGCCTCGGCGCTGGCCCGGCTGGCCCCCTCGCCTGGAGAGCACCTGTGGGACGTGGGCGCGGGCGCGGGATCGGTCGGGATCGAGTGGATGCGCGCCGATCCGACCTGCGCGGCCACGGCGATCGAGTCCCACCCCGAACGCGCCGCGCGGATCGAGCGCAACGCGGGACGACTCGGTGTGCCGGGCCTGTCGGTGGTGGCCGGGCGGGCGCCGGACGCCCTGGCCGGCCTGCCCCGCCCCGACGCGGTGTTCGTCGGCGGCGGCGCGACCCGGCCCGGCGTGCTGGACGCCTGCCTGCGGGCACTGCGGCCCGGTGGCCGGATCGTGGTGCACGGCGTGACGCTGGAGACCGAGACCCTGCTCGCGGACGCCTACCGGCGCCACGGCGGTGAGCTCACCCGGATCGCCGTCGAGACCGCCGCGCCCATCGGCACGTTCACCGGATGGGCGCCCGCCCGCACGGTCACCCAGTGGTTCCTGAGGTCGTGAGGTCCTGACGGGCCGTCCCGCCGACGTGCCCCGCGGGACCGCTCGTCACCGGCCGGGGTCCACACCCCTGGGCCGGGCCGGGTCGTAGAGGAAGGACTCGCCGCCCCTGCCCGCGTCCAGCGCCCACCCCACCAGCACGACCGCCGCCTGCCGGAACCCGGCCTCCTCCACCGCGTCCGCGATGGTGGCGACCGTGCCCCGCAGCACCGCCTCACCCGGCTGGCTCGCCCGGTGGACGACGATGACCGGGCAGTCGGCGCCGTACTCGGGACCGATCTCCGCCATCAGCTTCCGCACCCGCCTGATCGCCAGGTGCAGCACCAGCGTGGCCCGGGTCGCCGCGAACGCCGCCAGCGACTCGGTGTCCGGCATGGCCGTCGAGCGGGCGCGGGTCCGCGTCAGCACCACCGACTGCGCCACCAGCGGCACGGTCAACTCCCGTCCCACCAGCGCCGAGGCCGCCGCGTACGCCGGCACGCCCGGCGTGACGTCCCACGGGACGCCGTGCGCGTCGAGCCGGCGCGTCTGCTCGGCCAGGGCCGAGTAGATCGACGGGTCGCCCGAGGTGAGCCGGACGACGTCCCGGTCCGCGGCGTGCGCGCCGACCAGATGGTCGGTGATGCGGTCCAGGTCCAGCCCCTGGGTGTCCACCAGTTCGGCGTCCGGCGCGCAGTGGGTGAGGACCTCCGGATCCAGGTACGTCCCGGGGTAGAGCACCACGTCCGCCGCGGCCAGCATCCGCGTCGCGCGGACCGTCAGCAGGTCGGCGGCGCCGGGTCCCGCTCCCACGAAGTGCACGGTCACGGCTTCACCCACCGGGGGGTCCAGACCCGGCCCGTCTCGGACACCCGGGTGCCGGAGGCGCCGACGATCAGCAGGCAGCGCATGTCGACGGCGGCCGGGTCCAGGTCGGCGAGGGTGGTCACCGTGAGCGACTCGCCGTCCCGACCGATGTCGCGGCCGACCACGACCACGGTGTCGGGCTTGCGGTGCTCCAACAGGATCCGGCGGGCGGTGACGATCTGCTCGGTCCGCGACCGGGAGGCCGGATTGTAGACCGCCAGGGCCAGATCGGCCTCGGCGACGGCGCGCAGCCGGCGCTCGACCACGTCCCAGGGCTTCAGCCGGTCGGAGAGGCTCATGACCGCGAAGTCGCCGCCGACGGGGGCGCCCGCGCGCGCGGCGACCGCCTGGACCGCGCTCACCCCGGGCAGCACCCGGATCGGGACGTCCCGGTAGGCGGGATCCTCGGCGGCCTCGAACACGGCCGTCGCCATGCCGAAGACCCCGGCATCGCCGCCGGAGACCACCGCGACGCGTTCTCCGCGCCCGGCGAGGTCGAGCGCCAGGCGGGCCCGGTCGAGTTCGACGGTGTTGCCGGACGCGTGCCGGGTCAGGCCGGGGCGCTGCGCGACCCGGGCGACGTAGGGGCCGTACCCCACGACGTGGTCCACCTCGGCGAGCGCCGCCGCGGCCTCGGGCGTGAGCCAGTCCTCGGGGCCGGGCCCCAGGCCGACGACCAGCAGCTCGGCCGCGCCTTCCGTGCGCTCCCGGCCCTCCTGGCCGTCCCGACCGGCCCGGCCGTCGTCGCCGTCGCCGCCAACCTGCGCGTTTCGGCCGACCCGACCGTCCACGCCGGTCTCCGCGTTCGTGCCGTCGCGCCCGTCGTGCCCGGCGAGCGCGGACGTCGCCGCGTCGCTTCGCGAGCGTCGGCCGTTGCGGCTGTCACCGGTCACCAGCACCAGAGAGAAGTAGGGCACCGTCGCCGGGTCGACCTCCGCGACCGGCAGCCGCCGTTCGCCCGGCATCGAGGCCCGCTCCACGTATTCCGCGTGCTCCAACCGCCCTGCGGCCTCCAACGCCCGGCGCACGGCCGGGAAGGTCCGGCCGAGCTTCATGATCACGGCCGCGTCGGTGTCGGCGAGGCGGCGGGCCAGTTCCGGTTCGGGCAGGGTTCCGGGCAGCACGGTGAGCACGTCGGTCTGCCGGGCCAGCGGGGCCGCCGTGGCGGCGGCGAACGCCGGCACCCCCGGCACGACCTCGGTCTCGTACCGCTCGGAGAGCCGGTCGTGCATGTACATGTACGACCCGTAGAAGAGGGGATCGCCCTCGGAGAGCAGGACGACGTCGCGGCCGGCGTCCAGGTGGGCCGCCAACCGGGCGGCGGACCGCTCGTAGAAGTCGGCCAGCGCGCCCGCGTACCCACCCGGGTGGTCGGTCGCGCCGGTGGTCACCGGGTACGTGAGCTGCTCCTCGACCGCCGTCGACGGGATCAGTCCCTCGGCGATGCGTCGGGCGTTGGACGTCTTGCCGACGCCCGCGTGGTAGGCGACGACGTCGGCGGCGGCGATCAGCCGGGCCGCCTTGAGGGTGATCAGCTCGGGGTCTCCGGGACCGACACCGACGCCGTGGAAACGACCGGTCACTCCTCCTCCTTGGCGAGTGCGTTGAGAGCCGACGAGGTCATCGCGGAGCCTCCGCGACGGCCGCGAGCGGTCACGTAGGGGACGTCGACGCCGAATCGATCGGCGAACTCGGTCAAGGCCTGCTTGGACTCGGCGGCACCGACGAAGCCGACGGGGCAGCCGATGATCGCGGCGGGGCGCGGGGCGCCCTCGGCCAGCATCTCCAGCAGGTGGAAGAGCGCCGTGGGGGCGTTGCCGACGGCGACGACGGCGCCGTCCAGCAGGGGTTCCCACAGCGACACCGCGGCCGCCGTGCGGGTGGTGCCCCAGTCCCGGGCCAGGCCGGGAACGCGCTCGTCCCCGAGGAAGCAGAGCACGTCGTTGTCCCGGGGCAGGCGGTTCGCGGTCACCCCGGTGGCGACCATCGTGGCGTCGCACAGGATCGGCGCGCCGGAGCGGAGGGCGGCCCGCGCCGCGGGGACCAGCTCGGGGTGGACGACGAGGTCGTCGGCGAGGTCGACCTGGCCGGAGCCGTGGATCATCCGCACGGCGAGCCGTTCGGCGTTGGCGGGCAGGTGCGACAGCCGCGCCTCGCTGCGGATGATGGCGAAGGAGTCCGCGTAGATCGCGGGCCCGTCGTCGATGTACTCGTAGCGCCGACCGGGCCGGCGCGGCGTGAGGGGCGTGTCGGGCGTGCCCGTCCGCTCCGCCGTGTCGCACGGGTCCGGTCGGTTCGGCTGGTCGGGTGTGGCCGCTCGGTTCGGCTGTCTCATCTGCTCACGTCGGTCCGGCTGGTTCGCGGTCTCACGTCGGTCCGGTGTGCTCGGTCGGTCGAGCGGGTCCGGCCGGTGAGGTGGATTCGGTCTGTCGGCGGTGGTCACTGTGGCCCTCCGGGGACGAGGACGCCGCGCCAGGGCGTGACGACGAGATCGTCGTGCTCACCGTGCCCTGCGGCGATCGCCTCCTCCGCGAGCGCCTCGGCCGCGGCCCGGTCCAGCCCTTCGTCGGGGACCGGGACGTGCCGACCGCCACCGGGCAGGGGCCCGTACGGCAGCGGCGGCGCGGGGGTCGGCAGACGCGGGTCGGGCGCCACGGGATCCGTCAGCGGCGTCGGGAGCTCGGCGACATGCCACGCGGCGGTGGGGCCCTCGCCGCGCCGCGCCAGGAACTCGTCGGCGAGCCCCACGAGCGCGGCCGGCGCCTCGTCGAACGGGACGACCGGGCCCCAGCCGTCCCCGACCCTGAGCTGGGCCACACGTGCGTCCAGGGCGACCACGCCCAGGTCGCAGGAGCGTTCGAGCAGGTCGCCGCGGCCGTCGTCCAGGACGAACAGGAAGCGGCCCGGCAGTTCGGCCCGCCGTGGATCCGCGCACAGCAGCCTGTCCAGCTCGGCGGCGAGCGGGCGAAGGTCACCGCGCCCGCCCGCTCGTCCGGGGCCTCCGGTACCGCCGACGCGCGGGGAGGCCATGATGTTGCGGACCAGGTCGTGAGCCGGTGAGGGCAGCAGGCCGGTCCCTTCCACGGCACGCAGCGCCGCGGGGGTCAGCCGCCCGTCGCGCCCGGGCAGGGCCCGCAGCTGGAGGTTGGCCCGGCCGGTCACGTGGATCCGGCCGTCGCCGAACTCGGCGGCCACGGCCGCCACGTCGCGCAGCGCTCGCGCGGGCAGTCGGCCACCGGCCAGCCGGAGCCGGACGAGCAGCCCGTCATCGGCCGGCCACGGCCGCAGGGCGCCGGGACAGCGGTCGCGCCGGGTCCGCGGACCGGCGGACGGGACATCCTTCGGGGACACGTGCGTCCTTCGGGTCAGGGGCCCTTTTCGCGGGACCCGGGTGACCTGGCGGGTCGTCACCGCCAGCGCCAGCAGGTCTTCGGACTCGGGATCGATCGGTGCGGAGCGCCTTCCCGGAGCCTGGTACCGCTCCAGTGACTGCCCCAGGAACGTGTCCCGGGGCGTGCCCGCCCGTCACCCTCACCGCTGCGCGTCAGTCCCGGATTCGCACCGGGTTCCCTGCCCCACGAGGTGGAGTTCGACTGGCTCGACGAGGGTACCTCGCAGCTCGCGGCGCTGGTCCAGCGGTCTCCCGCCCAGTGCGCGGGCCGGCCGTGTGTGCCGGTACCGACCGAGGTGGCCGGTCCGTGCGGAGGCCGGCGCCGGGGCGCGTCCCTCTTCGGCCGGTCCGTGGCCTGTGGTGTCGCCTCCGCTGGTCATGGACTTGACCTTGACACCGTGACAAGGTCTTCACTGGAGCGCAGGAGGTGGTCACGATGGACGCGACCAGCACGACCCCGAACACCCGCGTGGCCCGGGCCCTGTCCGCCCGGGACACGTCGGTCCGGCTCCAGGCGGCCCTGGCGGTCGGCTCGAACCCCGACCCCGAGCTCGTGGAGACGCTCGTCGAACGCTGCGCGGTCGAGCCCGACTTCTTCGTCCGGGACATGCTGACCTGGGCCCTGATCCGTCTCCCTCCGGAGACCACCCTGCCCAGGATCCTGCGAGAGCTCGACTCCGAGCGCACCCAGGCCCGCAGCCAGGCGTTGCACCTGCTCTCCAAGATCGGCGACGGGAGCACGTGGGCCTGGATCACCCGGGACATGCTGCACGACGCCAACGACCAGGTCGCGCGGACCGCGTGGCGCGTCGCGGTCATGCTCGTGCCCGAAGACGAGAAGAGGGAGCTGGCCGGCGAACTGGTCCGGCAGCTCGGTCGCGGCGACCGCGACGTGCGGTTGAGCCTGAGCCGGGCACTCGTCGACCTCGGCGAGGTCATCGCACCCGCGTTGGCGCAGGCCGCGGAGCACGCCGACCCGGCGGTGGCCGCGCACGCCCGCGCCACCGAAGCGCTCCGGCAGGACCCGGAGGCCGGTTTCGACGCGGCCGTGGAGGAGGCGGAGCGCGTGAACACGCTCGGCCCGGAACGCGCCGCTGCCGCCGCCAGGGCGGCGGCAGCGGTGGACACCGAGCCGTCGGAGTCGGGTGGGGCGTCGGAGACGAACAGGGCGGCTGGGTCATCGGAGGCTGACAGGCCGTCGGAGCCGGTCGGAGCAACAGGGGCCTCGGAGGACACCGGAGCCGCGCGTTGCTGATCGGCGAGGTCGCCCGTCTCTCTGGAGTAAGCAGCCGGATGCTCCGGCACTACGACTCCCTGGGTCTGGTGCGTCCCACGGGGCGCACCGCCGGCGGCTACCGCGAGTACTCCGCCGAGGACGTCCGCAGGATCTTCCACGTGGAGAGCCTGCGGTCCCTCGGGCTCTCGCTCAAGGAGATCGGGCGCGCCCTGGCGGATCCGGCCTTCACACCGGCCGCCCTGGTCGGCGACCTCATCAGGAGGACGCAGGACCGCCTGGCCAAGGAACAGGAGTTGCTCGAGCGGCTCCGCGCGATCGACGCCTCCACGCCCACCGGCTGGCAGGACGTCCTGCGCATCGTCGAACTCATGCGGGAACTCGACTCGCCCAGCGCCGCGCGCAGGCAGCAGGCCGTCCTGGCCGACGACGCGTCGGCCTCCCCCGAACTGCTCGCCGGGGCGGTCCTGCACGAGACCGATCCCCATGTCGCGGGTGCCCTGCGCTGGGCGCTCGCCCGTTCGGGCGGCGGCGTGGCCGAGCTGGCGGCGGGTGCACGCTCGGAGGACGCCGACACCCGGCGGCGCGCTGTGCTGGCGATCGCCGGGATGCCGGACGCCCCGGGGGCGGTCGAGGTGCTCACCGACGCCCTCCGGGACACGGACACGACGGTGCGCGGGCACGCCGCGCTGGCCCTGGGCCGACGGGGCGTGGCCGCGGCGGTCCCCACGCTCGTCGGCATGGTGGTCGTGGGCGCCAACGACGTGGAGGCCGCGGAGGTTCTGGGACTGCTGTCGCAGGACCCCGAACGCGCGGGCCGGATCACGACCGCACTGGCCGACGAGCTCGCCGCGCCCACCGCGGACGCCGCGACGCGGATCCGCCTCACCCAGGCGCTGGTCGAGCTCGCGGGAACCACCGGGTTGGAGATCCTGCGCCGACTGGCACACGACGACGACCACGCCGTCGCCCGCGTGGCCTCGGCTCTGGTCGGTGTGCTCGAAGCACGGTCCCCCGACCCCTGAGCCGAGTCCGGACGTCGAGGCCGCCGCCCCGCGCGTGAGCCGGGGCGGTGACCGTCGCGATCCGGTCAGGTGATGGTCGCGGTCCAGGCGGCCGCCCAGGTCCGGGCACCGATGAGGCCGTCGACGCCCAGCTGCTTCTCCCGCTGGAAGGCTCTGGTGACCGCCTCGGTCTGATCGCCGTACAGGCCGTCGGGCGTGATGACCCAGCCCCGGTCGCGCATCCTCCGCTGCCACCGGCGCAGGTCCTCACGGTGCGAGTAGTAGCCGCTGACCTGCCAGTCCGGCCCGCTTCTGGGGCCGAAGGCATGGCCGCTCGGCAGCGGGAACGGCGGCGCCTCGGTCCCAGGCCCGGGCGGCCGGGGCGGATCGGGAGCCGGTGCGGGCCGCTCGTCCTCGTCGGGGGCGTCGTCGCCCCACTTCGCCGCCTTGCGGAACGTGCCGTCCCGCACCATGTCGTAGGCCTTCTGACCGGGGCAGGAGGTCGACACGAAGTCGCGGTGCCCCTTGACCGTGCCGGCGATCGACGACTGCGGCTCCATGAGCCAGGCCCGCAGCTGACGGACCGCGTTGACCTGCGCGGCGGTGATCGGGTCCTTCGGGCCGGTCGCCAGTGAGCACGAGTAGTAGGTCGAGTTCCCGCCCGGCTGCGCGGCCTGGGTGCGGAACAGGCCGCGCCCCTCCATCACGTATCCATGTGCACAGCACATGAAGGAGTTTCCTGTGAAGTACACCGTCCCCTCCCGGCGGGCCAGCCAGGTGCCGTTCGGTGTCGTAGGGCACCAGATGTGGCCGGCGTAGGACTCACGAGAGACCCGGAAGACCGACTTCCGCGCGGCCGCCGCTCGGGGAGAGAAGTGGGTCTTCCGGCGCAGCTCTACTTTCCACATGTCGTACTTCGTGGACGCGTTGGGCGGACGACGACGCAGTGATGTCGCGTGTCCGGCCAGCGTCACCGCGAACTGGAACGCCTCCGCGGCCTCCCTGCTCTTCTGACTGAGTGCCTGCGCGTTGACCGTTCGGTTGTTGTGACCGTCGGCCATGAGAGAGACGGCGATGAACAGCTCGAGTTGGGCTCTGGTCAGGGAACGCATGAATGCGTACGTGGGAACGCGATCGGGTGCCTGTTCGAGCATCAGGCGGCCTGCGTCCACGGACAGGTGGAACTCGGTCAGCTGCCGATTCCGGGCCTCCTTCCACCGGGGGAGACCGTCCGACTGGCTGCCCGATCGGGGGAAGGATTCGCATGGCGGTCCGATGAGGACGTGCAGCGCGCTCCTGATCCGGGCCACGTGCTTCGGGTTCTTGGCGTGCGACTGGTAGATGGCCGCGGCAGTACTGGGGAGGCGGCTACGGCTCTGTGGCCTGATGTGCCCTTCGGTCCAGAACCACGCCACCAGTTCGACGAGGGCATCCGACCATTTGGGCTCGGTCGGCAGGTCGTCGCATGGAGCGGAGAGGGGGATGCGGTCCCAGTACGTGAGGCTTCCAGTCGTCGCCCACACACGCTCATGCCCTTGCTGCGTGCGCGGGGACCGTCCTGTGGCGGCCCACCTGCCGTCGGCTGACTTCTGACGCTGGGTTCCGGTCCGGCGGAAGTAGCGTTCAACTGGCCACCGGTGCTGAGCGGTGGTCAGGGAGGAGTGTTCCCGGCCCTCCATGCGGACGAGTTCGCGCGACTTCGCCGGAAACACGTTCACGGCCTCGATCGGCTGCCACTGCGACATGCCGGTCTCGTGGTCCAGAGTAAGGACGACGACGCCCTTCTCGATCTGACGGAAGTTCTTCCACCCGTCCTCGGTGAGGATCTCGGTGGCTTCGTCCACGCAGTACCCGATATCGGCCCAGCCCCTGCTCGGCCCGGTGTGGAAGGCACGCGTGCGCTTCCAGTAGGAGACGCACGCCGAGTGCGGCTTGTCGGCGAGCCCCTGGTCGGTGCTGTCGTAGTGGATGACCAGCCCGGAGCGGGGGTTGGCCGACGAAGCGGGCGAATGCGGTGACCATCCGAAGTCGCTTCGCCACTGAAGCTTGTCCGGTTCGGGCATGGCGCCTCCAGGGGCGGAAGAGGAGGAAGGGGGAACTGTGAGAGAGCCGTCACGTTTCGTAATGAATAATACCCAGGGGAAGGCCTCTATCACTGCGGGTGAGTAAAAGCTGTGGACACGCCGATGGCCGGCGGTGCGAAGACGCCTCTGACCAGGCCCGAGTCAACCGTGCGTGCGTGGACCGCGTCCTATAGGTCCATCCCCCATGATGAGGAGCCGTCCCCCATGCGCGTCGCCCTGCCCCTGATGACCGCCGCCGGGTTGCTCGCCGCCACGGCGTGCTCGAGCCAGGCCTACGACCAGGACGCCCACCGCCAGGCCCTGGAGGATCACGGTGTTTCGGTTCCCGAGGACATGAACGGCGTCACCGCGGCGGTGGAGGCCGCGTGCGAGTCCGACGACCCGTCCCTGGTCGTGTTCGACTTCCTCAACGAGGGCGGCAGCCCCGATGCGCTACGGATCGGGATCGAGCACATGTGCCCGGAACGCGTCGAGGAGTTCGAAGACGCCCTGACGTGACCGGCGGATTCTGACGCCGGGCCCCATCGCGCGTCCCGATTCGGGGGCCCGTCAAGTTCCCGCGCGACCGCGACGAGGTACGGACCCTCCGTGGCGAGCCGGACGGACTCGAGTTCGTCCGGTCCTGTGGTGTGCCCACGGGGAAGGTGGTGCCGGTGGTCGAACGCGGCCATGACCGGCGTCTATGGGTCGGGTTCGCCGTCGGTGAGCGACGTGAGCCGATGCTCCCGGAACGCACGTCTGTGGACGACGTACTTGTAGGTGCCCAAGACCAGGCAGATCAGCCAGGTGATGAGTACGTCCCACGCCATGAAGACGAAGGAGCCACCCACGTCCGGCTCCACCACGATGCAGATGGCGGCGCACACCACGACGACGCCGCTGATCAACACGAACCATGGGCGAGGTGGCTTGGGCTGCATGCGGTGGGGGACGTCCGCTCTGTGGTCGTGGTGGCGGGGGCGGGCTGATGTACGGCAGGGCCTGGTCTACGAGTAGAAGTGGTCCCAGTAGCCGTCCAGGCTCACGTTGAAGCTCTCCGGGTGGTTCTGGCTCAGGTGTTCGAAGCGTTCGCCCAGGGTCACGATGGTCTCGTGGATGGTCATGGGGCCGAACTGCTCCCGGATCGCCTGTGCCGCTTGGATGCGGCGGCCGTCGAAGAGCAGTTCGTCGACACGGTCCCACTCCTGTGGCACGGTCACTTCCTGAGGTTCGGTCGGCACGGTGGCCTCTCTCGGGCGGGTCGTCGGTCCACTCACTCCGGACACCACTACAGCAACCGTCTGGGGCGGGCACCACGGTCCCGGCCCCGCACGGGTCCTGGCGCGACCGATCCACAATGGCGCGTGTCGTGCCTCCGGCTCGACCAAGATGCACCGCCTACGCCGCATCCGGCGAGGACGTGGGGCTCTCCTCCTGGTCGTTGCGGCGGATCAGCCAGTAACTCACCGAGGACAGCACCAATATGGTCCCCGCGAAAAGCATGTATGGCCAGATCGGCTCACCCATGAGAGGACTGGCGATCACCAGAAGCCCCAGGGCACCCAGGAACATCGTTCCATGAGCCGCCCTCATCGTCAGGAGCAGGCGGGGACTGCGATCCGTCACGAGTGCTCCTGCCGGGTGGCCGTGGGGGCGGGCTGATGTCGGCGCCTGTCGGTAAGTCGACACGAGGCGAACAGGTGGTGCAACCCCCTGGATCGCGAGGTCGCCGCCGACCGGGGAGTGCGCGTTCGCCCCGGTGCCCCTTCGGCGCACGGACCTCACCACCACCGAGGTCTTCGACGTTCCGACGGAGCCCTGAACGGGCCTCCCCGAAAGACGGCACACAAGAAGCCGCCCGAGCTGCTTTCGCGGTTCGGGCGGCTTCTCCACTGTCTCAAGGTGGTGCACTCGGGAGGACTCGGACCCCTGACCTCCTGATCCGTAGTAATCCCATCACCCATGAATAAGCCAGGTCAACGGTGTCACATCGGCCCTGCAGGGCCACCCCTCGCCGCGTATGCGCCACGCCGCCGCAATCCGTCAGCGAGGCGGATTCCGAGGCCTCTGCTCACGTCAAGCCCTCCACGGCGTGGAGACCGGTTCGAGTCCCATGACCGACGTCGGAGTGCGAGCGGGGGTTGGCCTTGCGCCGTCCGTCCCGGGCTGGGACGGACGAGTCGCTCAAGGCGAAGGCGTGGCCCGGTGGGGTGGCTCGTCCAGGGGGTGCACGGCGACGGCGATCTTGCCGCGTGGGCGTCTGTGGCCCTCGCCGGAAGAGCCGCCCTCCAAGAGCGCGTGCGCCTGTGCGATGTCGGCCAGCGGTAGCACAGCGCCGATCATCGGCCGGAGTTCGCCCTGGTCGACCATCCGGCCAAGGGCCTCAAGCTTCGCTCTGCCGGGGCTGACGAAGAGGAAGTGGTAGGTCGCGTTCACGCCCCACGCGGCGAGCAGGTTCTGGGGTTCGGGGGTGTCCACGATGGACACCACACGGCCCCGGTCGGCGAGGATCTCCGGGCTACGGGCGAGGGTGTCCCCACCCACCGTGTCCAGCACGACGTCCACCCCGCCCAGGGCGCGGACCTGCGGCACGTAGTCGCCGGCCGAGAAGTCGATCGCGACGTCGGCTCCCAGGCCGGTGACGTACTCGTGATCCCTTGCCCGTGCGGTGGTCACCACCACGGCTCCCAGCGCTTTGGCGAGCTGAATGGCGGCCGAGCCGACCCCGCCCGCTCCGCCGTGCACCAAGACCCGCTCGCCGACCTGCACCCCGGTGCGGTCGACCAGCGCCTCCCACACCGTCACGCCCACGAGCGCGAGACCAGCGGCCTCGACGTGCGACAACCGTGCAGGCTTGCGGGCGACCAGGGTCTGGTCGACCACGTGGAACTCGGCGTAGGTTCCCTGTCCGGCGAAGATCGGCGCCAGGTACCAGACCTCGTCACCCGGCTGGAAGTCGTCCGCCCCGGGGCCGGTCTCCACCACCACGCCGGACACGTCGTTGCCGATCACCGCGGGCAGCGCCACCTGGTCTCGGTAGTCGCCGCGCCGGGTCTGGAGGTCGAGGGGGTTCACGGACGTGGCCAGCACGCGCACCAGGACCTGGCCGGGTCCGGGAGTGGGCCTTGGCAGCTCTTGGGCGGCGAACGCGGTGTCCGCGTCACCGAAGCGGACGAGTTCCATCACACGCATCGAAGTAGACACGCGCCGATCTTAGATCGCCATATCCCGAATAGTCAATATGACTCAGATCGCCATATCCCGAATCGTCAATGAGCTGCGTTACGATCACCACATGTTCTCGGAGACGGAGTTGCTGGCTGTGTTCCGGGCCCTGTCCAACCCGGCCCGCCGCCAGATGCTGGTGTGGCTCAAGGAGCCGATGAGCTTCCCCGGCCAGGAGTCCGGCGACGTCGAGATCGGCGTCTGCGTGACCGACATTCAACGGCGTGCAGGTCTGGGGCAGTCGACCACCTCGCAGTATCTCGCCATGCTGCGGCGGGCAGGGCTGGTCGTCGCCACTCGGCGGGGTAAGTGGACCTACTACCGCCGCGACGAGGCGAACATCGCCCGCCTTCTGGAGACCTTGGGCGACGTGTTCTAGATCCCAACGCGGCTCCGGGTAGGCCGCCGTTGCAGCGCAGGGGCCCGACGGTGGGCCCGTACCCCGGTGGATTGCGGGTCAGGTGGTGGTCGAGGAGCGGCCGCCGAGATGGCGGGCGAGGAAACGTTCGAGTACGCCGTACAACTCGATGTCGCTGTCGGTGTCGATGAACCAGTGCCCCTCGTTCTCGTTCAGCAGGTACTCGACTTCGGTGCCGCGGGCACGCAGAGCCTCGAAGACCCGGTCGGCGTGGCGGCGCGTCACCCGGACGTCGTTGGCTCCGTGGATCAGCAGAACCGGCGCGGTGATGTCGTCGACGCGGCTGATCGGTGAGCGGGCCAGCATGTCGGCCTTCTGCTCGGGGATCTCGGGGTCACCGAAGTAGCGCAGGTAGTTGTTCACGAGGCTGCGGCGCCCCCGCGGGGAACGGACACTTCGGCGCGGTCGAGGATCCGGGCGATCCGGATCCTCGACCGCCGGGGTTCGCCGCCGTGGTCATGGGGGCTCATTTCGATGAAGTGTCAACGAACTCTGTAGACTGCGCCCATGAATGAGGAACCACGCTGGCTCAGCCCTGACGAACAGAGGGCCTGGGAGAACTTCATCCGTATGCAGGAAGCACTCATCGGAAGGCTGTCCCGCCTGGTCCGCTCCGACTCCGGACTGTCCGCCGCGGACTACATGGTGCTCGTCCGGCTCACCGAGGCGAAGGACGGCAAGATGCGCTTCCTGGAACTGGCCAAACTCGCCGAGTGGGAGAAGAGCCGCATGTCCCACCAGATCTCGCGGATGGTGAAGCGCGGGCTCGTGTCCAAGGAGGAATGTCCCGACGACGCGCGCGGAGCGTTCGTCGTCGCCACTCCGCTCGGCTACGAGGCGATCCAGGAGGCTGCGCCCGTGCACGTCGAGCACGTCCGCCGTCTGTTCGTCGAGGCCATGACGCCGAACCAGCTCAACACGTTCGCCCGGCTCTCTCAACGCGTCCTGGACCATATGGAGAAGCAGTCGGACTGATTCGGCGGCACGGCCTTCGCGCGGACGCGCGTCAACCTTCCCCGACGGTCAGCGGTGTTCGGGGTTGGCGTTGTCGGGACTGCAGCCGGCGTCCCAGGCCGCGCGCTGGTTGCCGTAGGCCGGGAAGCCGCCGGCGCGTCGGAGCATCGAGGCCGTGTGCATCAGGTTGTGGGTCATGAAGCTGATGTTGCGGTTGGCGAAGTCGTTCTCCGGGCCGCCGGAGCCCTCGTCCAGGTAGGACGGGCCAGGGCCGACCTCACCGATCCAACCCGCGTCGGCCTGGGGCGGGATCGTGAAACCGATGTGCTGCAGGCTGAAGAGGATGCTCATCGCGCAGTGCTTGAGGCCGTCCTCGTTACCGGTGAGCAGGGTGCCGCCCACGCGCCCGTAGTAGGCGTACTGCCCCTGTTCGTTGAGCACGCCGGAGTAGCCGTAGAGCCGCTCGATCACCCGACGGGTCACCGAACTGTTGTCGCCCAGCCAGATCGGCCCGCCGATGACGAGGATGTCAGCGGCCAGGACCCGCTCCAGCAGCGCGGGCCACTCGTCGCTCTCCCACCCGTGCTCGGTCATGTCCGGGCGGACTCCGGTGGCGATGTCGTGGTCGACGGCGCGGAACTGGTCCACGCTGACCCCGTTCGCCTCCATGATCGCCGCGCTTCGGTCGATCACCCCTTGGGTGTGGCTGAGCTGCGGGGACCGGTTGAGGGTGCAGTTGATGTAGAGCGCGCGCAGCCCGCTGAAGTCGGGCTTCTCGCTCACGGGTACGGCCATGGGATGTCCTTTCGGAGGTCCGGCCGCGTCGACCGGTAACTCAGTGTAATCGTCCCCTCGGCTCGCCGATCGGCGCCGAAGGGAGGGCGAAACGGTGGCGGGCCAACGGTGTGGTGAGGGCCCGGTCTGCGGTCTTCAACCGGCCTTGAGGGTCGCCTCGATGGCGCAGTAACCGCCGGCCGGGGCCACGACGGTCCTGTCGACGACGAACCCGGCAGCGCCCAGAAGAGCCGTGTACTCGGACTCGGTACGTTCCTGCCCGCCCGCCATCGTCAACATGATCAGATCGCTCAGCTTGCTCGGGTGCGGCTCGTCGCCCAGGGGCAGCAGCGACTCGATCACGACCAGCCGGGCGCCCGGTCGGGCCGCCTCGGTGATGCGCGCCAGGAGCCGGGCGCAGTCCTCATCGGGCCAGTCGTGCAGGACCGCGGAAAGCAGGTAGACGTCGGCCGAGGGCACCCCGGCGAAGAAGTCGCCGCCGACCGCACTCACCCGGTCGGCCAGTCCGGCCGCGCTCATCCGGGCGGTGGCGGCGGGAACGACCCCGGGCAGGTCCATGACGACGCCGCGCCGCCGGGGCTCGTCGGCGAGGAGGGCCGCGAGCACCGAACCGTCGGCGCCGCCGATGTCCGCGACGACCTCGCCTTCCGGCAGCCGGTAGCCGGACAGCAGGGCCTGACGCGGTCCCTCGTTCAGCTCGGCCATCGCGGAGGTCAGGCTGGGCAGGTGTTCGGGGTGTTCGCGCAGGTAGGGGACGAACTCCTGGTCGTGGCGCAGTGCGAACCCGGTGTCGCCGGTCCGCAGTGTGCCGAGGAGCTCCCCGAACGCTTCGTAGTGGGTCTCCATCCACAGCAGCGCGGTTCCGCGCAGGGATCCGGGGGTTCCCTCGGCCAGGGTGGCGCCCAGGTCGGTGACGGCGAAGCGGCCGCCCTCCTGGTGGGTCACCACACCGACACCGCTGAGGGTGTGCAGGACCCGGCGCAGCGGGTCTTCCAGCACGCCGGTCTCCTCCGCCAACTCGGCCGGTGTGCGCGGTCCCGCGAGCAGCTTCGCCGCGAGATCGAGCTTGGCGACCGCGTAGAGGGCCTGGGAGACGGCGAACCCCGACAGCATCCCCGCCATCCGGGCGGAGAGCGCGCCGGAGGGCTGCTCGTTCGAGGGGGCCGATGCCGCTTCTGGGGCCATGGTGAATCTCGTTTCACTGGGTTCGGTCCGCACGCTCGGCAGCGGGGCGCGGCTGTCGGCCAGAATTGAGGTTAGGCTGCGTGCATTGAATTCGTCAAGTGTGTAGAAGTTAGAATCCGGACGTGTCTTCCGAGCCCAGGGCCTACCGCTCCCCCCGCCGTGAACGCGACGCCGCCCGCACCCGGGAGGAGATCCTCCACGCGGCGCGGGGGCTGTTCGTCAGCCGCGGGTACCTGCGGGTGACCATGGCCGATATCGCTCGTGAGGCCGGAACCGCGGTCAAGACGGTGTACGCCAGTGCCGGAACCAAGGCCGAACTCCTGCGCGAGCTGCTCAGGCTGGACGTGGCCGAATCCGCGGCCTCCGCGACCATCGAGGAACTCCGTTCCGCTCCCGACCTGGCCGCGGCCGCCGCCTGCCTCGCCCGGGGAACCCGTTCCGACCACGAACGCTTCGGCGACTCGATCGACCTGCTGTACGCCTCGCTGGGCGACGAGGGCGCCGACCGGATCTGGGGGCAGGTCGTGGGGAGCTACCGCGGCGCGCTGCGCGAAGCCGCGACCGTCCTCATCGCGAAGGGGTTCGTGTCCGAGCGCCTGGACGTCGAGGAGGTCTCGGACCGCCTCTGGTTCTGCTTCGGGATCGCCGCCTGGCGCACCCTGCTCAAGGACTGCGGCTGGGACTACGGACGGGCCGAGTCCTGGCTCGGCGCCCAGGCGGTCGCGGCCCTCGGCGGGCCGGGCTCCGGCTGACATCGTCTGTCGGATCGCCCTCCCCTCATGGTCGCTCTGTGGCCGGACCGTCGGTACTCCGGCGGTGATGCGCATGATTAAACCTCATTGGTTGACTAATCATCAAGTCTCGGTACTGCTCAGGAGTGCAAAAAGCTGCCCTGACGTGGAGTTTTGGCGCTGCGAAGGTCGGGGTTCGGTCGGCCAATTCTTGGCACATGGGTTGATGAGTCAACTACATCTTGCTAGCGTGGCGTTCAGGTCGAACCAAGCAGGACCGGCCCAGGCCGGTCGAAGGCGGGCACCGCGGTGACGGGGGCAGGCATGAGCGACGGATCCGGAAAGAAGACGTACGAGGGGCGTTCGATCGCGGTCACCTTCGAGGCGGGGCGCTGCCGGCACGCCGCCGAGTGCGTCCGCGGTCTGCCCGAGGTGTTCGACATCGAGCAGCGTCCGTGGATCCAGCCGGACAACGCCACCGCCGATCGCACGGCCGAGGTGGTGCGGCGCTGTCCTTCGGGTGCGCTGGAGTACCGCCGCGTCGGATGAGACGGCGGCATGCAAGCAAGTGGGCGAGGACCATGGGCACAGGTACACGACTCGCGGCCGACACCTCGATGGGCGACGTCACGCTGAACGTCGCGGACCTCGGAACGACCGTCTACCACCGCGACGGGGTCGGCCTGAGCGTGCTGGAGCAGAGCGGGCCGAAGGTGACCCTCGGCCGCTCCGGCCGGTCGTCGTTCTCGTGCGGACACCGGAGCTGCGGCACGCCTCACCGGGTGAGGCGGGGCTGTTCCACACCGCCATCCTCACCGAGGCCGCCCTGGCCGCGGCGGTCTACTCCGTCGCCCGCATACGCCCGGGATGGTTCACCGGATCCAGCGACCACCTGGTCAGCAAGGCCTTCTACTTCGACGACCGAGGGCAACGGGGTCGAACGGTCGGAACACCTCTCTGACGTGACTTTTCAACTCAACCGCCGGTTTCTCCGGCAGTGAGAGGCAGGAAATCCATGACCGCGCAATCGGTCGGCAAGAGCTACCAGTTCGACCTGGGGCCGTTGAAGGTGAAATCCACCTTCGAGTCGCCGTCGCAGGGCAGCTTCGTCGTCGAGGAGGGCGGGGCGGCACGTCAGGCCATGCCGACCCGAAGCGCGGTTCCGCTTGACCTGATGTCGGGAACAGGGTTTCCCATGGGCCGCGGCGCCCAGTGAAAACACGGCTTCGGTGCGAACACGCCCTGTCGCCGCACCATCCGAAAGCTGAGAGAAGGCAGATCATGGGTTACGTCACTGTCGGAAACGAGAACAGCTCCCCGGTCGAGATCTACTACGAGGACCAGGGCGAGGGCCAGCCCGTCGTGCTCATCCACGGGTACCCGCTGAACGGGCACAGCTGGGAGCGCCAGACGCGGGAGCTGCTCGCGGCCGGATACCGCGTCATCACCTACGACCGCCGCGGGTTCGGCAGGTCGTCCAAGGTCGGCTCCGGGTACGACTACGACACCTTCGCCGCCGACCTGGACACCGTGCTCACCACCCTCGACCTGCGCGACGTGGTCCTGGTCGGGTTCTCGATGGGTACCGGCGAGCTCGCCCGCTACGTGTCCCGGTACGGCCACGAGCGGGTCGCCAAGCTCGCCTTCCTCGCCTCGCTGGAGCCCTTCCTGGTCGCCCGGGACGACAACCCCGAAGGTGTTCCGCAGGACGTCTTCGACGGTATCGAGGCCGCGGCCAAGGAGGACCGCTACGCCTGGTACACGCAGTTCTTCGCCGACTTCTACAACCTCGACGACACCCTGGGCACCAGGATCAGCCAGGAGGCGGTCACCAACAGCTGGAACGTGGCGGCCTCCAGCGCCCCGGTGGCGGCCTACGCGGTCGTCTCCTCCTGGATCGAGGACTTCCGCGCCGACGTCGAGGCGGTCCGTGCCAGCGGCAAGCCCGCCCTGATCCTGCACGGCACCGCGGACAACATCCTGCCCATCGACGCCACCGCTCGCCGGTTCCACAAGCTCCTGCCCCAGGCGCGGTACGTGGAGGTCGACAACGCCCCGCACGGGCTGCTGTGGACGCACGCCGAAGAGGTCAACACCGCCCTCCTGGACTTCCTCCGCTAGCGGTCAGCCGGTTGCCGAGGACCACTGGCCGTCCCGGCGCACCCGGATCCGTGCGGTCCGGCGCAGACCCTCTCGCCGGACTGCACGGCACGGATCCCGTACGCACGGACGACTCGTCCGATCCGCGCGAACCGCTGCCAACGGCCGCTGAACGGCCGCTTCCCCACCCCCACCGACGGCTTAGTACCGCGTACCTGCGCGGCACCGGTCGGCAGGGGCCCCACGTCGGTCGGAAGGAATCCCATGAGTGCCACGGTGAGCCCTCAACAACGAGCAGCCGGTCCCCGTCGCCCCCGAGCGCGGATGAGCGGAGTCCTGACGCTGATCTTCGCGCTCTCCGGAGGTGTCGTCGTCGGCAACCTCTACTGGGCGCAGCCACTCCTTGACGGCATCGGCGCGGGCCTGAGCGTGCCGCCGAGCTTCGCGGGTCTGATCATCACCGGGGTCCAGGTCGGCTACGCGCTCGGAGCCCTCCTGATCGTTCCGCTCGGGGACACGCTCCAGCGCCACCGGCTGATCCCCGCGGTCATGGCCGTGTCGGTCCTGGCCCTCCTCGCCACCGCCGCGGCCCCCTCGTACGCCGTCTTGGTCCTCGCGATGCTCGTCGTCGGGCTGAGCAGTGTGACCGGTCAGCTCCTGACCCCGTTGGCGGCTGACCTCGCCCGTCCGGAAAACCGCGGACGCACCATCGGGACGGTCGCCTCCGGTCTGCTGTTCGGCATCCTCATCGCCCGGGTCGTGAGCGGGTTCGTCGCCGACCTGGCCGGCTGGCGATCGGTCTTCGTGTTCGCCGCGGTGCTGAACCTGGTCTTCGCACTGCTGCTCGCACGGTCGATCCCCCGGATGCCCGCGACCACGAGCGCCGGTTACGGGGCGCTGCTCCGTTCCGTGTTCGCCGCCGTGCGGGAGTCCGCGGGGCTGCGCGTCCTCATGCTGCTCGGGGCGTGCGTCATGGCTGTGTTCACGATGTTCTGGACCGGCCTGACGTTCCTGCTCTCCTCGGCGCCGTACGGATTCTCCGTCACCCAGATCGGGCTGGTCAGCCTGCTCGGAGTGGCCGGAGCCGTCGCCGCGCAGAACGTCGGCCGACTGTCCGATCGCGGCTGGGCGCTCCCGGCGATCGGTGCCGGGCTCGCGCTGACCCTGCTGTCGATGGTCGCCGCCGCTCTCGCCGGCGGCAGTCTCGCCGTCGTCTTCGCCGCTGCGGCCGTCTCGTCGGTGGGGATCCAGTCGGTGCTCGTCCTCGTGCAGACGAGCGTGATGGCCATCGACCCGAAGGCCCGCAGCCGGCTCAATACCGCGCTCATCGTCGGCAACTTCATCGGGGGAGCCGTCGGCTCCACCCTCACAGCGATCCTCTGGGATGCCGTGGGATGGCCGCTGACCAGCGGCGCGGCCGGAGCCGTCGCACTCCTCGGCCTGATCGTCTGGGCCGCATGGAAGCGTCGCGTTCCGGTGGGGGCGCACTGACGCCCACCGGCCCGGGGCGGTGGTGGACCCCACCGGAAAAATAGTTGACTTATCACTCAAATTCAGTGAGTGTACGTCTGCATCCGAAGACGTCAGAAGGAGAAGGCATGTCTGTTGAAGTGAGTGACGCGCCCGAGGCGAAGCGCTACGAGGCCCGAGTCGACGGAGCGACCGGCGTGGCCGGCCTGGCACAGTACATCCGCACGGACGAACTCATCGCGTTCGTGCACACCGAGGTGTCGCCGGAGTACGAGGGCCGGGGGGTCGGGTCGGCACTGGTGCGCACGGCTCTGGACGAGGCCCGCTCCGCTGGCCTGGGGGTCCTCCCGACCTGCCCCTTCTTCTCGGGCTGGATGTCCCGCCACCCGGAGTACCAGGACCTGCTCTACCGGTCCCGCAGCAATGTCAGCGACTGAACGGAGACGGCCTTGGTGACGACGGTGCCCGCAACCGGCGGCTCGTCCCCGGGCTGAACGACGGATGGCGGTTCTTGTTCCGCAACCGGCTGGTCCTCGGCTCGACCCCGGGGGGTCATCGCGGTGTCGAGCGTTCTGCAGACCACCCTCATGCCCGCCCACGTCACCGAGCAGGGTCTTGCCGTGGCCAGGGCCGTTGATCGCGGTCCTGACCGGGGTAGCGGCACGGAAAGAGAGAGATGGGAACCGAGGAGCTGAAGCCACGCCCGGCCGGTGTCCTGCGCGCGCTCCGGGCCCTGCGGCGCTGGCTGCCGCTTCCCGCCCTCGCGGTGGTCGCAGGTGTGCTCCTGTGGCTCAACCAGAGCCCGTGGTGGGGGTGGGCGCTGATCGCCGTGCTGCTCGCGGCCCCGGTCGCGACGGCCCGCTGGTGGCTGCGTGGCCACTGGTTGCTGCGCACCGGGGCGTGGCTGCTCGCGGGCGTACTCGTGAGCGCCACGGCGATGGCCGCCTACCCGGCACCGCAGAACCGTCTCGCGGGAGGTCAGGACCGTACCCCGACCGAACTCGTCGAGACGTGGGAGGGGCCGGTCCGAGGGGTCCTCAACGACCCGGGCACGGTCGAGGTCTTCGCGGGCATCCCCTACGCCCAACCGCCGGAGGGAGAACTGCGCTGGCGGGCGCCCCGGCCTCCACTGCCGCGTACCGAGGTGTTCGAAGCCGACCGCTTCTCCGACGTTCCCGTCCAGAGCGAGTCCGCCTTCACCACGCGGGCGCTCGCGCAGGTCATCGACGTCCCGCTGGAGGGCACCCTCCTCAACCCGTATCCGGTCAGCGAGGACAGCCTCACCCTCAACATCTGGCGGGCGACCGAGCGCGGCGCGGAGCCGCTGCCCGTCCTCGTCTACATCCCCGGCGGGGGTTTCATGACCGGCTCCGGCGCGCTGCCGCTCTACGACGGCGCCGCTCTGGCCTCCCGGGGCGAGGTGATCACCGTGACCCTCAACTACCGGCTGGGCGTCCTGGGCTTCCTCGCCCATCCCGACCTCGCCGACGAATCCGGGGGCGAGGCCTCGGGCAACTACGGTATCCAGGACCAGATCGCCGCCCTGGAATGGATCCGCGACAACATCGCGGCCTTCGGTGGCGACCCAGACGAGGTGACCGTGGCCGGAGAGTCGGCCGGCGGCGAGAGCGTCTGCCTCCTGGGCGCGACCCCTCTGGCCGAGGACCTCGTGGATCGCGTCATCGGGGGTAGCGGAGCCTGCATGGGTACCACCGGAGACACCGAGGACGGCGCCCAGTTCGACACCCGCGAGACGGCCACGGACGCCGGACTCCGCCTGAGCGAGGAACTGGGCGGTGCCACTCTGGAGGAGATGCGGGCGATGCCCCTGAACCGGATCCTGGACGCCGCGGAACCGCTGGTCGGCCACTGGCGGCCCTTCATCGACGGCCACGTGCTCCCCACCACACCCGCGGAAGTCTACGCCTCAGGCGACCAACTGGACGTGCCGCTCCTGGTAGGCAGCAACGCGGACGAGGCCTCCCTGGGTTTGGCCCTGCCACCCGACACCGCCGTCGACGAGTACCGTGCGTCGGTCCAAGAGGAGCACGGAGAGGACGCGGAACGGTTCCTGGAGCTCTACCCCGGAGAGACCGAGGAGCAGGTCCTCGACTCGCTCCTGCAGGCCCAGACGGACAAGGTCATGACCCGGGCGATGCACCGCTGGGCCCGGCTGCAGACACAGTCCGGCGCGTCGGACGCCTTCCTCTACTTCTTCTCCCACGTTCCACCGGAGGAGGGGCTGGAGAAGTACGGCTCCTACCACGGAGCGGAGGTGCCCTACGCCTTCGACAACCTCGGCGCCGACAGCGACGCCGCCTACACCGAGACCGACTACCGGCTCCGCGACCAGATGAGCGCCTACTGGGTCAACTTCGCGCGCACCGGCGACCCCAATGGGCCCGGCCTGCCCGCTTGGCCCACGGTGGCTCAGGAGCCCGAGCAGGTCATGGAGTTCGACGGCGGCAGTGCGGTGGCGCCCCGCCCGCGTCCGGAGTCAGTCGACTTCTGGATGGAGTTCGACGGCCCGGTCCCCTGATGAGGGGTCACCGCCGTACGTGCGCCCCGCCGGTGTCGGGGCGCACGTACGGCCCGACCGCGATCCGCTCAGGGGTCTGGAGCGACGCGAGGAACTCGTCCGTCCTCCGGACCTCGTCGCGGTCGTAGGTGCTGACGTTCGCGAGGACCTCCGAGGCACCGGTGCGCTCGACGAGCTCGGTGAGCGAGGCCTCCACCTGCTCCGGGGTACCGAAGAGCGCGCCGGCCACCCAGTCGTCCACCGCCTTCAGCTTTCTCTCCCGGGTGGTGCCGTCGAGCAGCCGGCGTACTTCCCCGACCGGGCGCTGCGCGCGGAACTCGCCGACGTCCCGCGATTCGGCGTAGGCCCAGGCGTCGGGCAGCAGAAGCTCGCGGGCCCGCTCCTCGGTGTCCGCGACGGAGACGTCCACGTTCAGCACCAGATAAGGCTCTGACGCGGTCGCGTTCGGGCGGAAGTCGCGGAAGTACGCGGCCAGGCGCGGCTCGTCGCGCACGGTCGGCCCGCCGACCACCGCAGGGAGGCCGAGCTCCGCGGCCAGGGCCAGGCCGCCCCGGACGGCCAGCAGGAAAACCGGTGGAGGCCCGACGTCGGGTCTGGCGGTGATCTCGGCCCGACCTTCCAGATACTCCCGAACCCGCTCGACCTCGATCGGATAGTCGTCCCCGTGCAGCGCGGTCCGCCCGAGCGCGCGCCGGATCGGAGCGGTGAAGCCCAGGGAGCCGCCCAGCCCCAGGTCGATCCTGCCCGGGTAGAGTGCCTCCAGCAGCAACGCCTGCTCGGCGATCACCAGCGGGTTGTGGTTGGGCACCATGACCCCACCGGTGCCCAGGCGGACACGGCGCGTGCGGGCGCCGATCGCCGCGAGCAGCACGGTGGGGGCGGCGCCGGCGATACCCGGGACCGCGTGGTGCTCGGCGGTCCAGAACCGGTGGAAGCCCAGTTCGTCCGCGCGTACCGCCCGCTCGACGGTCGTCGCGATGGACTCCGCGTCGGAATCGCCCTCGCGGGTCCGTGAGCGGTCGAGCAGGGAGACACGCATCAGTTCCAGACCCCGTTCGTGCGGTGCGGCTGTCCTACCGCCGTGGCGGGCCGTCCGTGCCGCGGACCGCCACGACAGTAGGAACCACTGAGCTCTCCTGCCTACTCCCGCCTGTCCCGCCTGCTCCTACCCGATCACCGGATGTCCGCTGGCGATCGAGATGCGGTTGAACGCGTTGATCAGGGTGGTCGTCCACTCCACCGCGGAGATCTGGGCGGTGGTCAGGTGGGCGGCCGCACGGGCGTTGACGGCCTGCCGGTCGAGGGCCGGGTCGATCACGGTCAGGGACTCCGCCAGTTCGAGCGCGGCCCGCTGCCGATCCGTGAACAGCTTCGTCTCGCGCCACGCGGGCAGCACGTCCAGGGTGCTCTGCTCCACCCCGGCCCTGCGGGCCTTGGGGAAGTGGATGCTCAGGCAGGTCGAGCAACCGTTGATCTGGGACACCCGGATGTTGACCATCTCGATGAGGTCGTCGCCCAGACCGGCCTCGTGCGACGCGGCCCGGGAGGCCGTGGCCGCCTTGAGCATCGCCCCGTAGACCTTGGGGTGTTCCTTGTCGATGAAGGGGCGTTCGGCGTTCACGCGTCACCCGCGTTCTCGACCGTCTCCTTGACCAGCGCGAGGTCGGCCGGTCGCGGCCGACGGAACCGTCCGCCCCCAGCCTCGTACTCGTCGCCGTGCTCCTTCAGGTGCCTGGCGAACAGCGGGCACACGGGCACGACGGTGAGGTTCCTGCGAATGCTGTCGGCCAGTGCCTCGCGGACGAGCAGCCCGGCCAGGCCCCGGCCGCCGAACTCCTCGGCGACCTCGGTGTGGAAGAAGACGCGCTCGTCGGCTGCCTGCGGCGGGTCGACGAAGTCCGCGCGTCCGGCGAGGGCCTCACCGTCCACGCTCACGGTGTAGGCGCTGATGGCGCGGTCCTGGTCGAGTGCGATGGACACGGGCGCACCCGTCTTGTCCGTTCGTTGTTCGGTCATGTCGGACACCTCTTCTTGCTTGTCTGCGGGCACGGTGTTCGGCCCGGTCTCTCTGGTGGGCGCGCTGGACGCGGCTGCCCCCGGTTCCTGGTGGAGGTCGTGTGCGCGGTGCCGGTCAGCCGTTGAACTGTGCGTGCGGCGGCGGGTTCTTCCTGGGGCGCATCCGCACCGGCGGCAGCTCCGGGGCCGGAATCCTCGACATCCCCTCGCGGTTGCGGCCGGGGCCGCCGTGCCCCACGTAGCCCTCCACCTCCCCGAACCGCTCGCCGCGGCTCTGCCATTCCTCCCGGTAGCGCGTGATCTCCTCCGTCGTACGGCCCAGGAAGTTCCACCACATGAGGACCTCCTCGCCGAAGGGGGTTCCACCCAGGAGCACGAGCCTCGCCTGTTGGTCGCCCTCGTTGGCCACCCGCAGGGTCTGTGCGCCCACCCCGGTGTAGCCCACGGCGTCCTTGGGTACGCGCACGCCTTCGAGCCTGACCTGATCGCCGGTGTCCACCAGCAGGCCGTGCTCGAACCCGGGGTCGACCGGCAGGGCGAGGACCCCGCCGGGGTTCAGCCTGAGCTCGGCCCCCACCAGCGGCGTGTACATGCGCACCGGCGACCGCGAACCGAGCAGTGAGCCGAGGAACACGAGTGCCGTGCCCGCATCGAACTCGACCGGCTCGGGCGCGTAGTGCTCGAACCCGCGTTCCGGGCTGTGCCGGACCTCGTCGGGCAGGGCGACCCAGAGCTGCACGCCGTGGATCCGGACCGCCTCCGGGGTGGAGGTCTCGGAGTGGCAGATACCCGATCCCGCCGTCATCAGGTTCATCTGGCCGGGCAGGATGGTGCCCGCGTTCCCGCCGGAGTCGTTGTGCTCGATGACGCCGTCGAACAGCCAGCTGACCGTCTGCAGCCCCGTGTGCGGGTGCGGGGCCACGTCCATTCCGCCGGTGTCCGCCACCTCGTGCGGGCCGAAGTGGTCGACGAAGCACCACGCGCCGATCAGCGAGCGCTGCCGCTGCGGCAGGGTGCGGCGCACGTTGATCGCGCGCGGCCCTCCCAGGGGCACCTCGCGGGCGGTGATGATCTCGACCGGAGCGCCGCCCTCGCACGCGGCCAAGGGGCCGGGGAGGCCGCCCTCGCTACATAGGAAGGCGTCAGGGTGGATCTCTGTATTGGTCATTGCGGTGCTCTTCCTGGTGCACGGACACGGACACGGATACGGGCGCGGACGTGGACGTGGATACGGGCGCGACCCGGCGGGCCGGCACGGATCGGAACGGGTGTCCGTCCCGCGGGTTCGACGTCGCGCCTCAGCCCGTCACCGCCGCCGAGGCGTCCCCGGCGGCGCGGGCGGCGAGCAGCGAGGCGTGGGTGGGGGCGTCGGGCACGCCGGTCGGCCGGTTTCTGGCGAATTCCCTCCTCAGCTCCGGCAGGACCTCCTCACCGAGGATGTCGAGCTGCTCCAGCACGGTTTTCAGGGGGACCCCGGCACCATCGACGTTGAACAGCTGGCGTTGGTAGTCGCCGAAGTTCTCGCGGAAGGTGAGGGTCTTGTCGATGACCTGCTGGGGACTGCCGACGGTCAGCGGGGTCTCCTCCATGTACTGCTCCAACGACGGCCCGCCGCCCATCAGGGGGGAGTGGTCGAAGTAGGGCCGGAACTCCTCGACGGCGTCCTGGGACCTGGCACGCATGAAGATGTGACCACCGACACCGACAATGGCCTGCTCCGGGGTGCCGTGGCCGTAGTGGGCGAAACGCCTGCGGTAGAGGTTGATCAGTTTCTGGAAGTGCCGTTTGGGCCAGAAGATGTTGTTGGCGAAGAAGCCGTCTCCGTAGTAGGCCGCCTGCTCGGCGATCTCCGGGGAGCGGATCGAGCCGTGCCAGACGAACGGGGGGACGCCGTCGAGCGGGCGGGGGGTGGAGGTGAAGCCCTGCAGCGGTGTGCGGAACTTGCCCTCCCAGTCGACCACGTCCTCCCGCCAGAGTTTGCGCAGGAGGGCGTAGTTCTCCAGCGCCAGCGGGATGCCCTGCCGGATGTCCTGGCCGAACCAGGGGTAGACCGGGCCGGTGTTGCCGCGGCCCATCATCAGGTCCACGCGCCCGTCGGCCAGGTGCTGGAGCATCGCGTAGTCCTCCGCGATCTTCACCGGGTCGTTGGTGGTGATCAGCGTGGTGGACGTGGACAGGATGATCCGCTCGGTACGCGCCGCGATGTAGCCGAGCATGGTGGTCGGGGACGAGGGCACGAACGGCCGGTTGTGGTGCTCGCCGGTGGCGAACACGTCCAGCCCGATCTCCTCGGCCTTGCCGGCGATGGCGACCATCGCCTTGATCCGCTCGTGCTCGGTCGGCGTCCGACCGGTGGCGGGGTCCTGTGTCATGTCACCGACGGTGAAGATCCCGAACTGCATCGCACCCACCTCCCTGTGGTTGCTGCTTCGACTGGTGTGGTGAACGAGGCGCCGGGCCTGGTCGCTCCTGTCCCGACATCGTCACCGTGCGGTGGATCAGCCAACTGTATGCTTCGGATTTTATTGACCCATCAACCATATTGTGCTTGCTTGCCGATCGTGGCCGCCGGTTGCCGCCAGTGGACCCCCGGTCAGTTTCCGTCGCTCCCCGTGGTCGCGGGTGTTCCGTGCCAGCGCAGGGGGTCGTCCTCCAGTGCCGGGCGGTCCCAGTGGCCGAGGTTCGCGGCGGCCTCGTAGGTGCTGTGCAGGAACTCGGCCACGGCGCGGTCGGGGTCGGGCGCGGTGCGGGCGGCCTCGTAGGGGAAGAGGAACTGCTGGAACTCGGTGCTGTAGAACGCGCCCTCGGGGCCGGGCGACTGTTCCGCGAAGCCGTCGGGTGCGGGGTAGGCGTAGGAGTAGAAGGCGCCTTCCTCGCCACCGCCGGGCCAGAAGCCGCAGCTGGAGAGTTCTCGGGAGTAGCCCTCGACCATGACCCAGTCGCCGCAGTTGGGCACTCCGCCCGGGTGTTCGGGGGCCGGTCGTCCGGAGAAGCGGGTGCAGGCCAGGTCCATCCCGCCCCAGAAGAAGTGCACCGGGCTGACCTTGCCGACGAAGTGCGAGCGGAACTCGCCGACCACCCGGTTGGCCTGCAGGAGCTGGCGCCAGAACAGGGTGACCGCCTCGGCGTCATAGGAGGCGTGTTCGTGGTCCTGCGCGAAGGGGATGGCCGGGTCGACCTCGTTGGGGACCGGTCGGATCGGCGCCTTGATCCCGAGCCGGTCGAGCAGGTCCATCACCTGGGAGTAGAACGCCGCGACCGTCATGGGCCGCAGGGGGAAGCCGCGTGTGCCGGTGTCGCTGCTGCGGACCTCGAGCCGGTGGTCGAGGAGGTCGAACTCGATCTCGAAGGCCCCCGAGCGGTAGGGGACGGTCGAGGTGGTCAGTCCGCGCGGGCTGACGTACAGGGGCACTTGCCACCAGTGGTTGACCAGCGGGGCGTGGGCCATGCGGATCTTGCCCACGATCTGGGTCCACATGTGCAGGGTCTCACGGGTGTCCGTCCAGTCCGAGACCCGCAGGCTCGGCCAGTTCGTGGTCGATGAGTCGGTCATCTGGTTCTCGCTTCCTTCGCGGTGTCATCCGGGAGCGCGGGGTCGTGTCCTGCCGATGGGGCCCTGTGCCCGCGGTGCCCCCGGTTCGGCGCGGGCCCGGAAGTAATTGATGCGTAGTCCAGATAGTAGATGATGAGTCAACTTCATGGCGAGGTCCGCGCTTGGTCCGGGAGTCTGGGATGTGTGCCCGCATTTGTTGACGCGTCATCTAAAAATGCTAATGTGGATGATGTGTCATCTACTTGGTCGGCCACCCGCCGTCCGAGCCCCCAGAACACGAAACCCCCGAGAGGTACCGCCATGAGCACCAAGGCAAAGAACGGACTCGACGCCCTGCTGACGCCGGAGGAGAGCGTCCTCCTCCTGATCGACCACCAGCCGTTCCAGGTCGCCAACCTGCACAGCCATGAGCCGTCCGTCGTTCTCAACAACGCGGTCGGCCTGGCCAAGGCCGCCAAGCTGTTCGACGTCCCGACCATCCTGACCACCGTGCTCGCGGAGCGCGGCGGTCACCTCATCCAGGGGATCCAGGACGTGTTCCCGGAGCAGAAGCCGATCGACCGGACGCTCATCAATACCTGGGAGGACGAGCGGGTCGTCGAAGCCGTCAGGGCGACCGGCCGCAGGAAGGTGATCATGGCCGGACTCTGGACGGAGATCTGTGTGGCCATGCCGGCGATCCAGGCGGCCGGTGAGGACTACGACGTCTACGCCGTCACCGACGCGTCGGGGGGTGTGTCGGTGGAAGCCCACGAGATGGCCGTGCGGCGCATGATCGACGCCGACGTGACGCCGCTCAACTGGTTGGCCGTGGTCGCCGAGTGGCAGCGCGACTGGGCTCGTGAGGAGACCGCATCGGGCCAAGCCGAGATCCTGATGCAGCACGGCGGTGCCAGCGGCGTCGCCTTCGCCTGGGAGATGCAGTTGCTGGCCACCCAGCTCTGAGCCCATCGCTCTGATGGCTCGGCCTGGTGTCGACCGGGCGCAGCTCGCCCTGTTCGCCGACTGCGCCGGCCATCGATCCCTGGACCCACAGGTCCACCAGTGGCTGCTTGACTCCGTGTCCCCGCGCTGGTCGTGTGGGGGAAGAACGACGAGATCTTCGACATCGCCGGCGCCACGGTGTTCCGCCGCGACGCACCGGATGGGCGTATCGAGCGCCTTGACGGTGGTCACTTCCTCTTCAAGTCCCGCCTGGACGAGGTCGTGCGGATCATCGGGGACTGGCGCGCTGCCGTCTGAACCAGCCTGTGACAGGGAACGAGAAGGAGCCGGCATGTCCGTCGAGCCATCGCATCGTCAGGCCTACGGGTGGCAGCGTGCGGAGAACGCGCTGATCGCCGTCGGCATCGTCCTCGCGGTGATCGCGTGGGGGCAGCCGTGGTGGCTGCTGCTGGTCGCGTTCCTGGCCTTCGACCTCTCCGCGTTGGGTTACCTGGCGGGCCAACGGGTGGGGGCGTGGTGTTACAACCTGGTGCACAACTACGCCGCCCCCGCGGCCCTGGTCACGGGCTGGGCCGGCCTGCAGCTCGGTGATATCAACGCCGATGGGCTGGTGCTGCTCGCGGCCTGCTGGGGGTTCCATGTCGCCGTCGACCGCGCTCTGGGGTACGGGCTGAAACTCGGCCCGTTCACCCACACCCACCTCGGCGTCATCGGCAAGGATCGGCGCGCGAACCCCGATCGGGGAGCTCACCACCCCCTGCGGTGAAGGTGCGTCTGACTTTGCATCAGTTGCACCTGGACACGAGGCGAACAGCCGGCGTGACCCCCTGGATCGTAAGGTCGCCGCCGACCGGGGAGTGCGCGTTCGCCCCGGTGCCCCTTCAGCGCACGGACCTCACCACCGGTTTCACCGAGGTCTTCGACGTTCCGACGGAGCCCTGAACGGGCCTCCCCGAAAGACGGCACACAAGAAGCCGCCCGAGCTGCTTTCGCAGTTCGGGCGGCTTCTCCACTGTCTCAAGGTGGTGCACTCGGGAGGACTCGAACCCCTGACCTCCTGATCCGTAGACAGATCATGATGGGATGAATATCCGCAAGTCAGAGCCCATGTGGCACCGCCTCCTCGCTGCACAAATCCACGTTTGCGCCACGCCGCCGGAATCTGTCTCCAAGGCGGCTCCCGAGGTCTCTGCGGATCTGGCGACCCCTCATGCCGTGGGGGCCGGTTCGAGTCCCATGGCCGGCGTCGGACGGTGGGTGCCCGATGGGCTTGCGCCGCTGCGTTGGCCGTGTCGCACGAACCCCACAGAACCTCGCCGGTGACAGGAGGGGTTCCGTGCAGAGGGCTCCGCACGTTCACCCCACTCCGAAGATGTTCGGCCCGTTCTGTCCTCGAACAAGGACAGTTCGCGATTGTCCTCGTTCGAGGACATGCCTAGAATGTCCTCGAACGAGGACGGAGCACATGTGATGTCAGAAGAGTTCACCCTGACCGGGTGGTCGAAGCTCGGTGGTCTGGTCCGCGACGCCCGGATGTCCAAGGGACTCAGCCAGGCGGCTCTGGCCGCCCGGGCCAATGTCGCCCGTTCCTGGCT
This sequence comes from Nocardiopsis sp. Huas11, assembly GCF_003634495.1. Lineage (GTDB taxonomy): Bacteria > Actinomycetota > Actinomycetes > Streptosporangiales > Streptosporangiaceae > Nocardiopsis. The sequence continues at coordinate 2,696,239 of NZ_RBKY01000001.1, forward strand.
GGCCCGCGTCGAGGCCGGCCACCGCGGCGCCGAGCTGGAGCCCCTGCTTCGGCTGCTGGCCGCTCTGGATCTCACGCTGACCCTGCGATCGAACGCCGAGGAGCAGCGACAGGTGAAGTCGCACCCTGACCGGGCCCGCACCGCGTCCGCGGAGAAGCCCACGACCCAGCAGGGTCCGCCGGACGCCGTCGACACCGATCTGCGTGCGACCTCGCGCGCGCGCCGAGCTGCCTGGGGTCTGCCGGCCAGTGGTACCAGGAACACCAGCGATGACTGAGCGTTTGGTCGTCCTGCTGTCGGGCCAGGTCGTGGGCCACCTGGAACGCGCGGCCTCCGATGACGACCCCTCCTTCTCCTACACGGCCGAGTACGTGCAGGACGGTGAGGTGGCACTGTCCGCGCGCCTTCCCATCCAACGAGGCACCCATCCGGCGAAGAGGGTCAAGCCCTACCTGTTCGGACTGCTTCCCGAGAACGAGAATGCCCGTGCCGCGTGGTCCGACCAGCTCGGAGTCTCCGCCGAGGACGCCTTCGGCATCCTCGCGGCGATGGGCTGGGACTGTCCGGGAGCCGTCCAGTTCTGTCGTGAGGAGGACCTGGAAGACCTCCGGACACGCGACGGCGAACACCACCCGATCAGCGACACCGACATCGCAGAGCGGATCCGCGCACTCGCTGACGAGGAGCCGTCCTGGACGATGCCGGGCGAGCACTGGTCGTTGGGCGGCCAGCAGGAGAAGTTCGCACTCGCGAAGATCGACGGACGCTGGCACACGGCCCACGGCAGCGCCGCCACCACGCACATCGTCAAGCCGGGGATCAGGCAGCTCCACCATCAGGCCCTGGTCGAGCACGTGACCATGGAGGCCGCTTCGGCCGTGGGCGTGGTCGTCGCCAAAAGCACCTTCACCCGGTTCGGTGAGCAGTGGGCCATCGTGATCGACCGCTTCGACCGCTCCCTGTCCGGCGACCGTGTCCTGCGCACGCACCAGGAGGACTTCGCGCAGGCATGCGGACGGATGCCGGCGCACAAGTACGAGGCCGGGAACGGTCCACGGCTGGCGGACATGATGCGCATCATGACCCGCGAATCGACGGGTCTGTTCGACGACCGGCTCGCCCTCGCGGACTTCCTGCTCATCAACCTGGTGGCCGGTGCCCCCGACGGGCACGCGAAGAACATCTCGATCCTTCGAGCACCGGGGCTGACGCGTGTGGCTCCGCTGTACGACCTGGCGACGGGTCTGGCCTACGATGCCCGGAATGTCGAACGCTCGGTGGCCCTGTCCATCGGTGGCGAGCGCATCGCGTCACGGATCAGGCGCCACCAACTGAGGAAGGCCGCTGAAACCCTCGGTCTGGATCCGGAGCTCCTGATCGGGCGTGTGGTGGGGTTGGCCGAAGCGTTCCCGAAGGCGTTCGAGGAATCCCTGGAAGGGATTGCCGATTCCGCCCCGGGCGCCCAAGAGGTGGCGGAGAGGGCCCTTCCCGCGTTGCAAATCCATACCCGGCACATCCTGGACCGTCTCGGCGATCACTGACATCCCGTGGCTGCGCCCACTCTCTCCCGAGGCCACCGCCATGGGAGCCTCTCCCCTGTGGTGGGAACAGTGGGTGCATGGGTTGGTCTGATATCGGGGCCCTGGCTCACCCCTGGTACGCGGTGGAACGCTCCTGAACCAGAATGGTCCACCTTGGTACAGCCGCGTCACTCGCCATCGCGGCCGGCGCTGACGTCAAGGTCGTACAGGCGATGCTCGGCCACGCGACCGCGACCATGACCCTGGACCGGTACGGGCACCTGTTCCCCGACCGCCTGGACGAGGTCGCCGAGGCCATGGACGCCGCTCGGCTGCGGGTGCTCGCCGCGTGAGCCGGGTGTCCACCTACTCCAGCCATGTGCATTGAATGTGCATCGGAGCCTTGAACCGGTCTCTCCGAAGGGCGGCACAAAAGAAGCCGCCCGAGCTGCTTTCGCAGTTCGGGCGGCTTCTCCACTGTCTCATGGTGGTGCACTCGGGAGGACTCGAACCCCCAACCTTCTGATCCGTAGTCAGATGCTCTATCCATTGAGCTACGAGTGCAGGTATTCATTTGTGTGTCGCCCGTTCGGCCCTTGGCCTCCCTGGCGACGTCTCCGACTGTATCACGGTGTCAGCGGGCCTCGAACCGATTTGTGAGTGTGCGCCTGGTCATGCTCGCCCGTGCCTTTCGGTCGGCCCGGGGCGGAGGTCGGCGGCCCCGACGCGGGACGGGTGGGTCGTGCGCCGGGGCCGCCGGTCCGGGAGCGGGGAGGCGTCAGCGGGTCAGCACGTCCCGCCGAGGGTGACCTCGTCGACACGGGAGACTCCGGCGTCGCGCTGCTCGCCCACGCGCCGGTTGACCTCCTCCGGCTCCACGGACTCGCCCTGCTGGTGGTACACCCAGTCGACATCCTGCACGTAGGTGCTCGGGCCGCCGGTGTGGCCGCTCATGTCGATGAACCACTGGTTGAAGTTGATCGACATCGGCGACGACGGGTAGTACTTCCCGCTGTGCTCGGCCACCAGGTGGGCGTCCACGTAGTAGCGGACCACGCCGCCCTCCACCTGGACGACCAGGTCGCGCCACCCCTCGAAGGAGCGGTCCACCACGTCGCTGGTGTTGTCCGCCTCCCAGGGGTCGCGCTGGTAGGTGTGGTACGAGGTCAGGTACATGGCCTCCGCCGGGGCGCCCCAGCCGGAGTTGGGCAGGTACTCGAAGTCGAGCTCGCTGTAGCCGGGATCGTTGTCGTAGGCCAGGGGCGTGATCGTGTAGAAGGTCTGGAGCACGGTGTCGCCGTCCTGGCCGGAGACCGGGCTGTCGGCGAACCTGACCTTGGCGGCGTAGGTCCCCTCGTGGAACTTCTCCTCGCCGAAGGTCAGCTCGGCCTGGCTCGTGCCCGCCGGGGTGCCGTCCGTGGTCGAGGACAGGCGCAGCAGGGAGTCGCCGCCCTCCTCGGGGAAGGACACGTTGTCGACGTCCCAGGACGCGCCGGGCACGCCGGGGCCGCCGGCCCAGCTGCGCACGTTCCAGCCCTGGTCGTGCAGCGTGGGATCCGTAGGGCCGTCGTACTCGAAGTCGTCGAAGAGCAGGCCGCACGACGCGGAGGCCGGGGCGGAGACCGTCTCCACCTGGACGGGCGAGCCTGTCGCGCACGAGGTCAGGGGGAGTGCGATGGCGCAGGCCAGTGCGGCGCTGCCGGTGCGTAGGCGGGTGGGCACGGGAGACACCTCGGATTCGGGGGCGCCGGGGCGGTCGGGGTGCCCCGGCCGGGGGGTGGCTGGTCGAGGGCCGACGGCACGCCGAGGGACACTCCGCTCAGGAACGGTCCGCGACCGATCGGAATCACCTCGCGTGGGGGCCGGAAAGACGGGGCCAATCTGTCGATGGGGCGGTCACCACGTCAACCCGGAGCCGAATCCTTTCCGCGATGCCTTCGTGTTCGTCCTGGTCGTCACATCGGACTGTGACCCATGTCATATGTGGAGGCGGGCCCATTTTCGGCGTGGAGAGTGAACGTTGTCGCGTGTGGCACGAAGCCGCCCCGGCGCGGAACCCGTGCCGGGGCGGCGTTCGCAGGTCGGGCCTCAGTCCGCGGTGGCCTCTTCCACGGAGGCGGCCCACAGGGAGACGGCGGTGTCGACCTGGTCGCCGGTGACGACCAGCGGCGGGATCATCCGGACCACGTTGCCGGCCGGGCCGCACGTGAGCAGCAGCAGGCCGTTCTCGGCGGCCACCTGCTGGGCGCGCAGCGCCGTGGCCCCGTCGGGGGAGCCGTCGGCGGCGGTGAACTCGTTGCCCAGCATCAGGCCCTTGCCCCGCACGTCGCCGATGACCGGGTTGGCGCCCGCGACCTTCTCCAGGCCCTCGCGGAGCCGCTCGCCCTGGCGGGCCGCGTTCTCCACCAGCCCCTCCTCCTGGATGACGTCCAAGGTGGCCAGGGCGGCGGCGCAGGAGACCGCGTTGCCGCCGTAGGTGCCGCCCTGGGAGCCCGGCCAGGCCTTCTCCATGATCGCGTTGGGGGCGGCGATCGCCGAGAGCGGGAACCCGCTGGCGAGGCCCTTGGCGGTGATGACGATGTCCGGGCGGACCCCCGAGGGCTCGTGCCCCCAGAAGGTGCCGGTGCGGCCGAAGCCCGTCTGCACCTCGTCCATGACCAGGAGGAAGCCGTGCTGGTCCGCGCGCTCGCGCAGGCCCTGGAGGAAGGCGTCCGGAACCGGTACGTAGCCGCCCTCGCCGAGGACCGGCTCGATGAACACGGCGGCGGTGTCCTTCGGCGAGGTCACGGTGGCGAACTGGTAGTCCAGCTCCTTGAGCGCGTACTCGACGGCCTCGGCCTCGGACAGGCCCAGCCGGTAGGCGTAGGGGAAGGGCGAGACCACCACGCCGGGGACGAGCGGGCCGATCCCCGCGCGGATCTTGACGCCGGAGGTCGTCAGGGACGCGGCCCCCATGGTGCGTCCGTGGAAGGATCCCTGGAACACCACGGCGTTCTGGCGCCCCGTGGCCTGGCGGGCCAGGCGCAGGGCCGCCTCGACCGCCTCGCTGCCGGAGTTCACGTAGAACAGCCGGTCGACTCCCTCGGGCAGCACCTCGCCCAGACGCTCGGTGAGTCGCAGCAGGGGCCGGTGCATCACGGTGGTGTACTGGCCGTGGATCAGCGTCGCCACCTGTTCCTGGGCGGCGGCCACGACCTTGGGGTGGCAGTGCCCGGTACTGGTGACGCCGATGCCGGCGGTGAAGTCGAGATAGCGGCGACCGTCCTCGTCGTAGATGTGGACACCCTCGCCCCGTGCGGCCACCACCGGGGTCGCCTGCTTGAGGGCCGGGGAGAGCTCCGCCATGCGCTGCCTCACTTCCGTCTTGCGTGTTCCGTAGGATTGTTGACAATCGACACTGCTATGGAAACATCCTCGCCGGACGGTGTCCAGAGGGCGCACGTCGGGCAGTTCTGTCCACAGGCCCGTTCACGGGTCGATATATCGACTGGGGAGTAGCGAACATGTCGGATCGGGAAGCACGCGTCGTCGCGCAGGTGGACAAGAAGCTCTTCGTGGGAGGCGCCTGGACCGACGCCGCCTCGGGGGCCGTCCTCGCCGTCGAGGACCCCTCCACGCGCGAGACCCTCTGCGAGGTCGCCGACGCGGGCAAGGAGGACGCCCTCGCCGCGCTGGACGCCGCACAGCGGGCACAGCCGAGCTGGGCCAAGGTGGCTCCCCGCGAGCGGAGCGAGATCCTCTACCGCGGCTACCAGCTCCTCATGGAACGCCAGGAGGACCTGGCCGTCCTGATGACCCTGGAGATGGGCAAGCCCCTCGCCGAGGCCCGGGGCGAGATCGCCTACGCCGCCGAGTTCCTCCGCTGGTTCTCCGAGGAGGCCGTCCGGATCGAGGGAGGTTTCTCCACCTCGCCCGACGGCAAGTCGCGCTTCCTCATCATGCGCCAGCCGGTCGGCCCCTGCATGCTCATCACCCCCTGGAACTTCCCCATGGCGATGGGCACCCGCAAGATCGGGCCCGCCATCGCCGCGGGCTGCACCATGATCCTCAAGCCGGCCCACCAGACGCCCCTGTCCGCCCTGGCCCTGGCCGGGATCCTCGCCGAGGCGGGGCTGCCCGAGGGCGTCCTGAGCGTCCTGCCCACCACGGACCCAGGCGGCGTCACCGAGCCCCTGCTCAGCGACGGCCGCATCCGCAAGCTGTCGTTCACCGGTTCCACCGCCGTGGGCCGCAAGCTCCTCGAACAGAGCGCGGGGCAGGTCCTGCGCACGTCGATGGAGCTCGGTGGGAACGCGCCCTTCCTCGTCTTCGACGACGCCGACCTCGACGCCGCCGTCGACGGCGCGATGCTGGCCAAGATGCGCAACATCGGTGAGGCCTGCACCGCCGCCAACCGCATCTACGCCCAGGCGGGGATCGCCGACGAGTTCTCCCAGCGGCTGAGCGACCGCATGGGGGCCCTGCGGATGGGCCGCGGCCTGGACGACGGCGTCAACGTCGGCCCGCTCATCGACGACAAGGCGCGGACCAAGGTCCAGAGCCTGGTCGACGACGCCGTCGACCGCGGCGCCCGCGTCCTGGTCGGCGGCGGCCCCGGCGAGGGCGCCGGGCACTTCTACCAGCCCACCGTGCTCGCCGACGTGCCCTTCTCGGCGGAGCTGTCCAACACCGAGATCTTCGGACCGGTGGCCCCGGTCCTCACCTTCGACACCGAGGAGGAGGCGCTCCGCGTCGCCAACGACACCGAGTTCGGCCTGGTCAGCTACCTGTACACCACCGACCTCAACCGTGCGATGCGGGTCAGCGAGGCCCTGGAGACCGGCATGGTCGGCCTGAACCAGGGCGTGGTGTCCAACCCGGCGGCGCCGTTCGGCGGCGTGAAGCACTCCGGCCTGGGGCGTGAGGGCGGCCGCGTGGGCATCGACGAGTTCCTGGACACGAAGTACGTGGGCATCGGCGGCATCTGAGGACCGGGGGGAGCGTCGTAGGGCGCTCCCCCTGACCGTCCCGCGCCCGTGGGCCCACGGGATGTCGGGCGCGCGGGAAGCCGACCGCGCGCGTGAGGGACGCGCGACCTCGCGGCCGGCCGCGACCGCGTGCGTCCCCGGCCGGAGCCGGGCGCACCGAGACCCCGCGTGGGGACCGGACGAGCGGCCCGGGGCCCGTCAGACGCCCTCGTCGGGCTCCGGCCCGTGCGCCGGAGCCGCCGGCACCGGCGGCTCCGCGTCCGTCAGACGCCCGCCTCTGGCTTCGGCGTCGGCTCCGGTGCCTGTTCCGGCCCGGTCGCCGACTCCGCGCCTGGGGCGGCGGTCACGCGCTCGGCGTTGATCCGCTCGACCGTGTCCACCATGTGCGACTCGATCAGCGCGAGCAGCCGCTCCTCGTCGCCCTCGACGATGGCGTCGAGCAGGCGTCGGTGCTCCTCCAGGATCTCCTCCGGCTCCGGGTACACCCCCTGCATCACCGACAGGCACATGCGGGTCTCCACCAGCAGCGTCTGCGCCATCCGTTCCAGCCGCCGGTTGCCGGCACAGCTGACGAGCGTGCGGTGGAAGGCCTGGTCGGCGTTGCTCATCGCGGTCCGGTCGCGTCCGGCGGCGGCCTCGGCGAGCGCGTTCAGGGCCGGGGTGAGCCGCGCCAGCGCCTCGCCCCGGTTGCCCCGCATGATCAGCTCGCACGCGGTCCGCTCCACCGCCAGGCGTGCCACGTAGATGTCACGGACGTCGTCGGGAGTGAGCTCGCGCACGAACAGTCCCCTGTGCCGCTCACTGCGCAGCAGCCCTTCCTGCACCAGGCGTTGCATCGCCTCGCGCAGCGGGCCGCGGCTCACTCCCAACTGCCCGGCCAGTTCGGCCTCTCCGAGCTGGTCGCCCGGGGCCAGCGAGCCGTACATGATCGCCTCACGCAACTGGTCGGCGATGAGTTCGGCGGTCGACCGCCGGGGCACGGGTCTCAGCTGACCTGGGGCGGGCATACGTGATCTTCCTTCTTCTCCGGTTGTTCCTGGGACACAGGGGACGTTTCCGTGGTCGAGGCTAGTGCGCGCCCAGAGCGTCGGTGACCGCCGCCGAGCCGGCACGGAACAGGGCGCCCGGTCCGCTCCTGATCCTGGTCTCGCCCGCCAGCCGCAGACCCTCCCAGATGCTGACCTGGTTCGCGGTGAGGACCGGCTTGCCCAGCAGCGCCTCCAGGGGTTCGATGAGGTCCGCGCTGTGCAGGGCGGTGTCGGGGACCAGCACGGCCTCCGCCCGGGGGTGGTCGTTGGTGATGACGAAGTCCACGGCCTCGTCCGGGTCGAGCCGCCCCACCTCGGCCGCGGTGGCGATGCCGTGGCTGGCCAGGGACAGCACGCTCACCCCGGCCGCGGACAGGAACTCGACGAAGCGCTGCGCGACGTCGTCGGGGTAGGTGGCCGCGATCGCCACCCGGGAGAGCCGCAGCTGGCTCAGGGCGTGCACGAACGCGAACGAGGTGCTCGACGCCGGCGCGCCCGAGGCCTCCCGCACCCCGCGCACCTGCTCGCGGGCGCCCTCCCAGCCGAACACGAAGCTGCCGCTCGTGCACGCCCAGACCGCCGCGTCGACCCCCATCCCGGCGAGCTCGCGGGCGCCCTCGGAGAGCACCTCACCGCTGCCCACGTCCAGGAGGGCGTCCACCCGGTGGGCGTCCTCCCGCATGAGCGTGTGCACGACGGGGAGCTCGACGCCGTCGAGCGTGGACTCGAACGCCTTGTAGTCGTCCTCGGCGCTGAAGCCGGGATAGAGGAATCCGACGCGGGTCATGTCCGTCCCTTCTGTTGGTACTGCGTCCCTGGTCCCGTGCGGCTCACACCAAGGTGGTCGGCGCCGTCGCGTTGAGCAGGCGCTGGCCGCGTGCGACCGCGTGCCGTCCCGCGGCCCTGAGCACCGCCCACATGGTCACCTGGTTGGCGGCGATCACGGGCTTGCCGAGCTCCCGCTCCAGGGGCGCGATGATGTCGTAGGTCTGCACGTTGGTGCAGCTGATGTACACGGCCTGGGCGTCCGGGTGGTCGACCGAGTGCACCGCCCGGGAGACCTCGGCGTAGTCGACCTTCCAGATGTGGCTGAGCAGTCCCAGCCCCACGCTGGAGGTCACGTCGATGCGGTGTTCGCCCAGGTAGGACAGGAGGCGGTCGGTCACGCTGTCGACGTAGGGCGTGACGACGGCGACGCGTTCGACGTCCAGGGCGGTCAGCGCCTGGATGAGCGCGCCCGAGGTGGTCACCGCGGCGGGCGCGCCGGCGTCCATCATCGTCCTGTGCAGGCGGCGCTCGCCCTCGGCCCCGTGCACGAAGCTCCCGGAGGCGCACATGTACCCGAGGGACAGCGGTTCGGGGGCGAGCAGCGCGCGGACCGCGGGGTCGACGTTGTCCTCCTGGCTCAGCGCGGCGGCCTGGTCGACGGTCACCGGAACGTGCACGTAGGGCAGTCGCGTCACGTGCAGCGAGATGTCGTCGGGCGTCCACCGCCACAACTCGCGGTCGAGCGCGAAGTCGTAGGGGGCGATCACGCCGACCCCCGACTGCCACGGCGTCCGCGTGGCGGCCGCCAGTTCGACGACCTCGTGATCGGTTCCGGAGTCCTCGACGATCCTGTTGTCTCCGTCGATTCGCATCGGTCACTCACCTCCCGGGATGTGTGTCGTGTGTGGGAAATGACGGCCGGGTGCGAGGGCCGCCGCGGTCGGCGGGGCTGATGGGGTGCGGCGACCGCCTGGCGCGGTCGCGGACGGCGCGGCCGCGGTCAGCGGGACGACCGCTCGTACAGCAGGCGCTCGCCGACACTGCCGGAGCGCCAGACGTCGTTGCACGCCTCGGCCATCGCGGGCAGGTTCTCGACGACGGTGGCGAACACGTTGCCGGGGACCCAGCCGACGTCGCCGTTGAGCAGCAGGTTGTTGCGCCCGTAGAACAGGGCGAGGTCGATGACGCCGGGGAGGTGGCCGATGCCCTTGTCCTCCTTGAACCCGCGGTCGAGCATGCCTCCGTCGAAGGAGAAGTACACGATGTCGCCGGGGATGGGGGTGACGGTGGGGTTCTCCTGGCCCGGTTCGGTCTCGGCGAAGCGCGGAACCATGGTGTAAACCTCGTTGCGCGCGTACTTGGCGTGCTGCACGGCGTCGCCCTGGGGCAGCGCGTTCCACACCGCCTCACACGTGCGCGGGGCGTCCTTGTCCAGGAGTTCGGCCACGCAGGAGACACCGCGTTTGGGCAGCGTGATGGTGATGTACCTCGGCAATGTCGGGAGTCCCTTCGACGGGCGCCTGGTGGTGACGGACTTTCGCGACGAACTTCGCGACAACACAACTGTTGATTGTCGACAATCGTATGATCTACAGGCCAGGTGCGGCAATAGATCGTCGGACGTGACTGTGTCGTGCCTGTCAGGGTGGGATCGAGGTGGTGTTTCGCCCTGGATCGGCCGGTTTGTTGATTGTTGACAATCCTATGTCGGCTCCCTAGCGTTTCTCGTGCAGGGCGAACATCCCACCGCACACGACCGTCCGACCACGTCGCCAACCGGAGTGCACGCCCGTGAACAGTTCCGCCCCGTCCACCACGTCCGCACCGGCCGTCCCCACCGCCCCGGACCGACCCCGGCTCCTGGTCCTGCACGGCGGCGACCTGCCCCCGGGGCACGAGCGGATCGACGACGATCCGCGCCTCGGCGAGGTCGTCTACACCACGGCGGACGGCCTCGACGCCGCCCTGCCGGGTACCCACGCACTGCTCGTGTGGGACCTGTTCTCCGAGGCGCTCGCCGCCTCCTGGCCCAAGGCCGACGCCCTCACCTGGGTGCACGCCGCCACCACCGGCGTGGACAACCTCATGTTCCCGGGCCTGGTGGAGAGCGACACCGTCGTCACCAACTCGCGCGGGATCTTCGACGAACCCATCGCGGAGTACGTGCTCGGCCAGGTGATCGCCTTCGCCAAGGACTTCCACCGGACCTGGGACCTGCAGGGCCGACGGCAGTGGCGGCACCGCGAGACCGAGCGCGTGGCCGGCAAGCGGGCCCTGGTGATCGGTACCGGTCCGATCGGCCGCCACATCGCCCGCAAGCTCTCCGCCGTGGGCATGGACGTGCGGGGCGGGGGGCGCCGAGCGCGATCGGGCGACGCCGACTTCGGCACCGTGGCCGAGGCCTCCCTCGCGGAGCGGGGCGCCGACGGCGGGCCCACCCTGGCCACCGAGCTCCCCGAGGCCGACTACGTCGTCATCGCCGCACCGCTGACCGACGCGACCCGGGGCCTGGTCGACCACCGCTTCCTTGACCTGATGAATCCCGCGGCGCGGCTGATCAACGTCGCGCGCGGCCCCATCGTCGTGGAGTCCGACCTGGCCGTGTCCCTGGAGCGCGGCGACATCGCCGGAGCGGCCCTGGACGTGTTCGAGCGCGAGCCGCTCGAAGCCGTCTCCCCCCTGTGGGGGCTGCCCGGATCGCTCGTCTCCCCCCACATGTCCGGAGACGTCGTCGGCTGGCGCGACGAGCTGGTCGACCTCTTCCTGGACAATCTCGCCCGCTACCTGGACGGGCGCGAACTGCTCTATGTCGTCGACAAGACCCGGGGCTACGTCCCCGGGTGACCCCTGCCCAGGCATGACACAGGAGGCTGAAGTGACGATCGATCGGGCCGACACCGACCGGGCGCGTCCGTCCGGGTCGGCGGTAGCCGGCGCCCCGCGCGCACGAGCCGAGGAGCCCACCACACCGGCCGACCTGTCCGCGGAGCAGCTGCTCGCGGCCTACGCCGCCGGAGATCTATCGCCGGTGGAGGCCCTCGACGCCGTCCTGGAACGGGTCGAGCAGGACAATCCCGCGCTCAACGCCTTCTGCCTGGTCCGGCCCGAGGAAGCCCGCGAGGCCGCCGGCGCCTCCGCCGAGCGGTGGCGGCGCGGCGAGCCCGCGGGCCGGCTCGACGGGGTACCCACCGCGGTCAAGGACATCCACCTCACCAAGGACTGGCCCACGCTTCGCGGCTCGGTCACCACGGCCCAGAAGGGGCCCTGGCCCGAGGACTCCCCGGTGGTGGCGCGGCTGCGGGAGGCGGGCGCGGTGCTCTTCGGCAAGACCACCACCCCGGAACTGGCCTGGAAGGGCGTCACGGACAGCCCGCTCACCGGTGTCACACGCAACCCGTGGGACCTGTCCACGACGCCCGGCGGGTCCAGCGGCGGCTCGTCGGCGGCGATCGCCGCGGGCATGGGGCCGCTGGCGACGGGGACCGACGGCGGCGGCTCGATCCGGATCCCGGCGAGCTTCACCGGGATCTGCGGGCTCAAGCCCACCTGGGGACTGGTGCCGCACTACCCGGCGAGCCCGTTCGGATCGCTCGCGCACTCCGGTCCGATGGCCCGCACGGTGGGCGACACGGCCCTGATGCTGGAGGTCATCACCGGGCCCGACCCCAGGGACTGGGCGGCGCTGCCCACTCCGGAGCCGGGACTGGGCGACGTGCGGCACCGCACGGACGCCGAGGAGCTGGTGCGCGGGATGCGGGTGGCCTTCAGCCCCACGCTCAACGGGATCGACGTCCACCCGGAGGTGGCGCGGGCGGTCGCCGAGGCGGTCGCCGTGTTCGAGGAGCTCGGCGCCCGGGTGGAGGAGGTCGACCCCGGCCTGCCGGAATCACGGGACGAGTTCCACGTGCTCTGGTTCTCCGGCGCGGCCAAGGCCACGGAGAAGCTCACCGAGCGGGACCGCGACCTGCTGGACCCGGGGCTGCGGGAGATCATCGAGGAGGGCCTGACCTACTCCGCGCAGGATTACCTGACGGCGATGGCGCTGCGCATGGAGATGGGCGCGCGGATGGGGCGCTTCCACACGGAGTACGACCTGCTGCTCACCCCGACCATGCCGATCACGGCCTTCGAGGCCGGGCTGGAGTCGCCGCCCGAGCTGGCGGGCGAGCGGTGGACCTCCTGGGCCGGGTTCAGCTACCCGTTCAACATGACCCAGCAGCCGGCCGCGAGCGTCCCGTGCGGATTCGACGGCGCCGGGCTGCCCGTGGGCCTGCAGATCGTCGGTCCCCGGCACGCGGACGCCCGGGTGCTGGCGGCCTGTCGGGCGCTGGAGATCGCCCGCCCGTGGGCGGATCGCCGACCGTGACGGGATCGATACCGATCACCTTCTGAGATTCCCTCCCCGGGCGGGGGGTTTGTCCCTTTCCGGGACCTTCGTCCGGGGAGTTCCGTGCCCAATGGCCCGCGCGGTGTCGCCCGGTCGTACTACCGTCATCCTCGGAGTCGTGTCGGACCCGCGCGGAGGATTGAGGGTGAGCGGATGAGCGGCGGTGGAACCGGCGAGGCGCGAAAGCGCATCAGGGTCTTCCTCGTGGACGACCACGAGGTGGTGCGCCGGGGCGTTGCGGCCATGCTGGAGACCGAGGACGACATGACCGTCGTCGGCGAGGCCGGGACCGCCGAACAGGCGCTGTCCCGCATTCCCGTGGTCCTGCCCGACGTCGCGATCCTCGACGTGCGCCTGCCCGGTGGATCCGGAGTGCAGGTGTGCCGGGAGATCCGCTCGGACCACCCGGAGATCGCCTGCCTGATGCTCACGTCCTTCGCCGACGAGGACGCGCTGTACGACGCCGTCATGGCGGGCGCCGCCGGGTACGTGCTCAAGCAGATCCACGGCGCCGACCTGGTCGGGGCCGTGCGCACGGTCGCGGCGGGCGGTTCCCTGCTGGACTCGGGCAGCACGGGCGCGATGCTGGAGCGCCTGCGCGGCGCCCAGGCCGAGCCCGACCCCCTGGCCGAGCTGACCACCCAGGAGCGCCAGATCCTCGACCTCATCGGCGAGGGGATGACCAACCGGCAGATCGGCGAGCGCCTCTATCTGGCGGAGAAGACCGTCAAGAACTACGTGTCGGCGCTGCTGGCCAAGCTGGACCTGAAGCGGCGTACCCAGGCGGCCGTGCTCATCGCGGAGCTCCGCGGCCGCCGCTACTGACCCCCGCCCGTCGCCCACCACCGCCCCGGGCCTCCCGGGGCGCCGGGCGATAGGGTCCGGCCATGACCGTGGGACACCTCGACCAGTGGGTCGTGAACGCCGCCGACCCTTCGACCCTGGCCCGCTTCTGGGCCTTCGTGCTCGGCGGTGAGGCGGTGACCCGGCCGGACGGCTGGGCGTTCGTGGAGGGGGACCGGGACGCCGGGCGGCCCCGCCTGTCCTTCCAGCCCGACCCCGCGCCCAAGGACGGACGCAACCGGATCCACACCGACGTGCGCGTCGCCGACATCGCCGCGGCCACCGAGTCCGTGCTCGCGCGCGGCGCCGAGCGCGTCGGCGGGCTCGTCACCGACGCACAGGGCTCCTTCCAGGTGCTGCGCGACCCCGAGGGCAACGAGTTCTGCCTCGTGGCGCCCCGGGCGCGCTGAGCCCGCCCGTCGCCCACCATCGCCCCGGGGGCGCTCCGCGCGGGGCGGGACTACCGCCCTCAACGGACGGCCTCCGGCCGCGGCTTGCCCGCCGGGCGGTCAGAAGCTGTCCGGCGGCGGTACGGCGTCGTCGGGGACCGGGACCCGCCACATCAGGACCGTGCCCGCGACCTCGCCCCGGCGCGCCGTGAACCCGCCGCCCAGGGCCTGCGCCCGCTCGTCCAGGTTGCGCAGACCGCTGCGGCGCCCGCCCTCGGGCAGCCCCACACCGTTGTCGGTGATCGTCAGCGTCAGCGTGGTGGCGCGGCCGGTGGTCGCGGTCGCCTCCACCGACACCGACACGTGCACCTCCGTGGCGTCCGCGTGGCGGGCCACGTTGCTCAGCCCCTCACCGAGTACGGCGAGCAGCTGCTCCCCGATCTCGTCCGGCACGGAGGCGTCGATCGGCCCGTCCAGGCTCACCCCGGGATGGCAGCCCAGACTGTGGGCGGTGTTCTCGGCCAGCTCCAGGATGCGTCCGCGCAACGACGTGTCCCGCCGGCTCGGCGGGTGCTGGAGCGCGAAGATCGTCGACCGGATCTCCCGGATGGTGCCGTCGAGCTCGTCGATGGTGCGCTGCACCCGCTCCTCCGCGTCGGGCGAGGTGATCAGGCGCACGGTGCTCATCAGCGTCATGGCGGAGGCGAACAGCCTCTGGATGACGACGTCGTGCAGGTCCTTGGCGATCCGGTCGCGCTCCTCCAGAACCACGATCCGCTCGGTGTCCCGGCGGGCCTCGGCCAGTTCGAGGGCCACGCCCGCCTGGACGGAGAACCCGTGCAGCATGCGCCGTATGGAGCCCGCGAACGGCGCCCGGTCGGCGAGCTTGCCCAGCAGCAGCACGCCCCGGGTGTTGCCCGGGGTGCCCAGGGGCACCAGGAGACCGGGGCCGTAGCCGCGCTGGGTGAGCATCGGGCAGTTGGCGTGGCGCAGGTCGGCGATGCTCTCCGGCTCACCCGAGGCGAACACCCGCCCGCACGCGGTGTCGTGGATCGCCACCGAGGTCCCCAGGACCTCCTGGGCGATGGGCCCGTGGGCGTACTCCGCGAACAGGTGGCCCCGGGCGCGGGAGTCGGGCAGCAGGACCACGGCGGTGTCGGCGCCGCCGATCTCGCGCGCCTGCCCCGCCATGTAGACGAGCACCTCCTCGGTGTCGGCGCCCGACAGCAACCGGGTGGTGATCTCGGTGGAGGCGGCCAGCCAGCGCTCGCGCAGCCGCGCCTCCTCGTACAGGCGGGCGTTCTCGATCGCCACGCCCGCCGCGGTGGCGAGCGCCGTGACCACCGCCTCGTCCTCGCCGTCGAACTCCCCGCCGTTGGCCTTCTCCGTGAGATAGAGGTTGCCGAACACCTCGTCACGAACCTGGATGGGGACGCCGAGAAAGGTCGTCATCTGGGGATGGCCCTCGGGGAATCCGCGAAAGTCCGGATGCTCGCGCAGATCGGACAGGCGCAGCGCGGTGCGGGCGTGCAGGGGAACGCCCAGAACGCCCAACCCGTGGGGGAACCGGTTGATCCGCTCGGCCTGGCTCCGGCTCATGCCCACGGGGATGAACTCGGCGAAGCCTCCGTCGTCATCGATCACTCCCAGGCCGGCGTAGCGGGCACCGGTCAGCTGCGCCGCCGCCTCGGTCAGGCGGCGCAGCACGGTGGCCAGGTCCAGGTCACCGCCGATGGTCAGCACCGCCTGGAGGAGCGAGTGCACCCGGCCCTGGGCCGACAGGCCCGAGTCGAGGTGCGTGCGCATCCCGCCGAGCAGGTCGTCCAGGCCGGCCGGAGAGGGTCGGTGGCTCTGGGGGATCTCTGTCATGGTGTCGGTCAACCTCCGCAGAGCCGCTCGGGCGGACTCTGTTGGCGAAGCGCGCTTTTCCCTGCAATGGTCGAATTGTCGTTGGTTTTTTCCCGGTTTGCCACCTCAGGCTGGACAGACTCGAACTTCCTACCCCTCGGTAATTCTCGGGGTCGCGAGGTCACGCGCAGTAATTCATGCTAACGTCGCGATCAGTCGACGGACGAAGGGTCTCAACTCTTCCGTGCCGCGACGGGCCCGAGTAGTCTGACCTACCGTGTCCCGCCCGACATCCCACAGTCGGATCGACTTCTGCTGAACCACCCCCACGCTGGAAGGAACCCCCGGTGTCTGGAATCCACGGTCTGACGAGCGCCCCCGGCGCCCGTTCCGCCGTGCTTTCCGTACCGGTCCGCCGAGCCCTGCTGCTCGTCGGCCTGGTCGCCGGGATCCTGGTCGCCGCCTGGTTGGCGGCCGCCGTCCCGGCCCAGGCGGGGGAGAACCCGTCGGCCGCGGCCAACTCCGCGGCGGACAGGTCCGAGCGCGCCGCCGGCGCGGGCGGGTCCCAGGGGCGCGCACCCGAGGTGCCGCCCGGGCTCGACAAGCCGGTGGCGGACACGGTCTCGACCGTCGTCGACCAGGCCGCCAAGCCCGTTCAGGCGGCTCAGGGCAACTCTGGATCCACACCCGCCGCGGTCGTCTCCGAGGCGGCCACGCGCGGGTCCGAGGTCTCCCAGTCCGTGCACGAGTCCGTCGGCGATGTCTCCGAGGAGGCCGTCGGACACGGTCAGGGCCACGGTTCGGGGTCCGGCCACGGTCGGCCCGACGACACCGCCCCGGAGCCCGAGGGCACCGAGGACGAGGACGTCGTCGAGGACGAGGCGGTCGTGGACGTCGACGCGGAGTTCGCTCCCGTCGAGGATCTCGCGTTCCCCGAGGCCGCCGAGGCCTCCGTGGAGGAGGCCGAGGCCGACGAGTCCGCGGTCGACTCCGACACACCCGCGGCCACCGCGGACGGCTCCGTCGTCTCGCCGCTGAGCAGCGTCACGGGTTCGTCCTCCGGCTCCTCCGCTCCGGCCAGTGCGGTCGGCGGCATGGTCGCGGACCACCCCTTCACCATCGGGGCATCGGCCCCGCAACCCGGCCTGTCCCAGGCCGCGTGGCACGTCCTGCGCTCGGTTCCCGCCGAAGACGCCGACGAGCCCACCTTCTCGCCCGACTAGCGCGGCGACTCTCCCCCGGTTCGCTCATCTGAGCGATCCCTCTCCTGGCATTGCCCTTCCCAGCCACGGGTCCCCCACGTCACGGTGGGTGACGATCCCGCACAGCTCTGGGGATTGACGTGAGCCGCGCACTCTCAGCGGCGAGGCTCACGTCAGTCAGTGGTCGGCCAGACCAAGGACTGGACAGGACCGACCGGGTCCGCCGTTCCCACCAGGGACGGCGGGGCACCCCGGACGGAGAGCTCGACCCACCGCGATCACCGGATTCCCCCCGGCCAAGGGGAACCGGCCCGCGGTACGGCGGGGCACGACACCCGTCCCGCCGTACACACGTCATAGCGAGACCACGCACTTTCGGAAGGACTCCCATGTTCAACACCGCCCGCACCTCCGCCAGGGCCCTGCTGGTGGCCGCCAGCGCCGCGAGCTTCGTCGCTTTGGGCGCCGGGGTCGCAGGAGCCGACGCGCTCGGTGGTGCCACGGACGGTCTCCCGCTCAACGACCTGGGCAGCCAGGTCCCCGCACCGCTGACCGAGGGTGTCTCCACCCCGCTGGGTGACCTGGTCCAGGTCACCCCCGGGAAGGTCTCGGCGGCTCCGGAGATCGAGCACAACACGGCCCCCGTCCGGGAGGCCGCCGGTGAGGGCCTCTCGACCGACACTCCTCTGGAGGTGTCGGAGGACAACGCGGCCGACCTCGGCCCGCTGGCGCTGACCGAGACCCTGCCCCTGTCCGACGCGACCGACGCCGCCTCCGCGGTGGACCCGGTCGGCGACGCCACCGGTGCGCTGCTGGGCTCCCAGTCCGACGTCGTGCCGCTGTCGAACGCCGCGGCCGACCCGCTCTCGGGTCTGCTCGGCGACGCGCTGAGCGGGGTCACCGGCGGTCTGCCGACCGGGGACGCGCTCGGCGGAGTGACCGGCGTTCTGCCGACCGAGACCCTGCCGATGAGCAAGCCGACCAACGGTCAGCCGCTCAACGAGCTGAACGGGACGCTCAAGCCCGCCACGAACGGTCAGCCGCTCAACAAGCTGAACGGCACCCTCAAGCCCGCCACCAAGGGCCAGCCGCTGCACCTGGCCGGGTCCGTCGAGCAGGCCGGGGACCAGGTGTCCGAGGTCGGCGCGATGGCCGAGTCCGGCGCCGAGCAGGTGGGCGGCGAGCTGGTCGGCCTGGACGAGACCGTCGCCATGGCCGACTCGGACCAGCCGATCGCCCTGGACGCGGGTGAGAACACCGACCTGACCGGTGGCGCGGGCGACCTGGTCACCGATCTGGTGCCGACCGACGATGTCCTGCCCATGGCGGCCGGCGCCCCTGAGCTGCCCGTGCTGCCCGAGGCCGGCGAGGTCACCGACCTCGTGGGCGGCGCCGGTTCGGTCACCGACGCGGCCGACACCGACGTGCTGCCCATGGCCGCGCCCGGTACCTCCACCGTCACCGACCTGGCCCCCGACGCCGCGAACCTGCCCGACACCTCCGCGGTGACGGACCTGGTGGGGTCGGACGCCCTGGGCGGCGACGTGGCCGCCGTGAACGGTCTGCCCGAGGTGGGCGAGCCCACCGTCGACACCGAGCAGGTCACCGGGCTGCTGCCCGGAGGCCTGGTCTGACAGAAGGACCACCCCGAACGTGCGCCCGCCGGTCGTGGCGGGCGCACAGCCTCGGGTGGCGCGCGGAACCACGTCCGTCCGATGTGGCACCGGTCGAACTGTGGGGGTTCCCGGTGCGTACCGGCAGGACGAAGAGTTCCCGCCACCTGAGGCACGCCGCGGCCCCGGACTTCGGTCCGGGGCCGCGGCCCTGTTCCACCGTTCGATATCCAGGGCCCGTCCGTGCGGCGGGCCCTGGGCGCGTCTCGGGACGAACGCGCGTTGAGCCGCCTGCGTCCGGCGGGCCCTGCGCACGAGTCGGTCCCTGCGCACGTGTCGGGGGCCGTTTACGCGGCGGGCCCTGTCCTGGTGTCGGGCTCTCCTCGTCGGACCCCGCACACGTGCCGGGATCCGTTCGTGCGAACGGGCCCCGGACGTGCGACGGCCCCCGCCGTGGTGCTGGGCGGGGGCCGTCGCCTACGTCCTAGGGCGTGTATGACGGATGCTGCCCGTCGCGAGCGGCGTTCCAGTGGTGGCCTCGCAAGGCCGAAGAAGGAAGCATCCTGGTGTGGCTGTTGACTGATGAGAACGCAGTGAGGGTGCCGCTGGGGCGTCGCGCAGCAGGGTGAGTGTCCGTCATACACGCCCTAGCGGTCCTCGACCTCGTCCTCCTCCGCGCCGAAGCCCAGCCCGTCGGCACACGGGTTGGAGGTGGCGTCGCGGCCCCCGCCGTTCAGGGAGTCCGGAGTCGCCTCGGCTGCCTCGCGGACCTCCTCGGCGTTCGTGTCCGCCGGAGTCGGCGAGGCGCCCGGCGGTTCCTGCGGGGCTCCGGCCTCGTCCGCGGGCAGCGGCGGCAGGGGACGCCCCTCGCGCACGGCGGAGAACAGGACCTCGGACTCCTCCGGGTACCACATGACCCGGTTGGGGTCGTAGGGCGCCTGGTACCAGGGGACGGTGTGGAACTCGATGTCGGACAGGTCCACGTCCGTCAGCGTCACCGCCACGCTCAGCATCTTGTTGAGCGTGAGCTCCTGGTCGGTGGCGCTGTGCTGGGCGACCGCCTCCAGGACCCCGTTGAGCTTCGAAGGGCTGGTGAGGACGTCGCTGCTGGTCACCTGGTCGGCCAGGGCCCCGAGGAACATCTGCTGGCGGTCGATGCGGCCGATGTCGCCGCCGTCGCCGATCTCGTAGCGGGCCCGGACGAAGGACAGGGCCTCGTCGCCGTCGAGCACCTGGTCACCCGCGTCGATGTCCAGGTGGGAGCGGCGGTCGCTCATGGGCTCGGGGATGCACATCCGCACGCCGCCGATGGCGTCGACCACGTCGCGGAAGCTCATGAAGCTCAGGTGTACGAAGTGGTCGACGCGGATCTCGGTCAGGCTCTCGATCGTGCGCACGACGCACGGAGGGCCGCCGTGGTACATGGCCGCGTTGATCATCCCGAAGTAGCCGGAGGTGCCCTCCGTCTGGGCGTAGGCGTCGCACTCGGGCAGCTGCACGAGCGAGTCGCGGGGGAAGCTGATCACCGACACCCGGTTGTCCGGGGAGATGTGCGCGAGCATGATCGAGTCCGAGCGCTCGCCCTCGAACTCCTGCGAGTAGGCCGTGCTCCCCTCCTCGTAGCCGTCGGAACCGATGAAGAGGATGTTGACGGCGTCGCTGAGACGGTCGGGGCGGTCGGCCTCGTCCAGGACGGACTCCAGGTCGTGCTGGACCATGCCCGCCCGCAGCGAGTGGTAGTAGCCGAAGGCGGTGGCGACTCCGGCGCCCAGAACCAGGACCAGGCTCGCGGCGACCCACAGGACCACTCGGCGCGCGCGCCGGCGTCGGGGCGCTGCGGCCGACGCGGAGGGTTCGGGCTTGGTGCCGGGCCCGTTACCCGCTTCGGCTCCGGTCGTGGCGGCGGCCGACACGGGGGTCTCAGGCTCGGTACCGGTGGGAGTCTCGCCCTCAGAAGGGGTCTCCGCTTCGGCGGCGGCCTCGGCCTCGGTGGGGACCTCGTCCTGAGAGGAGGCCTCGGGCTCGGTGGGTTCCTCGGCCTCGGAGGGAGCGTCCGCTTCCGGCTCGGGTCCCGCATCGGAGGTCGCCTCAACCTCGGCGGGAGCCTCCGGTTCGGCCTCGGGCTCGGCCACGGCCTCGGTGGGAGCCTCAACTTCGGCGGGCGTCTCCGCTTCAGTGTCGGGCTCGGCCACGGCCTCGGTGGGGACCTCGTCCTCGGTGGGAGCCTCCGCCTCCGGCTCGGCTCCCGCATCGGAGGTCGCCTCAACCTCGGCGGGAGCCTCCGGTTCGGTCTCGGGCTCGGCGTCCGCATCCGGCGGGCCGTCCGGGCCGTCCGGGGTGTCCTCGGCGCCGGGAACCGGTGTCGCTTCGTCGGCGGGATCCTCTTCCGGCGCGGGGCCGGAACCGGGCCGGTCGCCGGTGTCCTCCCCGCTCACGGCGTCGGTCCCGTCGTCGGACGGTCGGTCCGGCGTGTGGTCCTCGCCCGGGTCGGGCGGAAAGTTCTCGTCAGCGGGCATAGCGCAATCTCGATCAGGGCGGACGGCGGGGCGTGCCAACGGCCGGACACCAGGGGAACGCGCGTGTCCGAACCGGGGGAGTCCGGAGGGCACGAGGGGTACACACAGGGAAGACCACGGGTGGCGAGGGGGCCGACCGCGGGCACGGCGGGGGCACGGGGGACCTCGACCGCGCAGGCGGCGGAGACCGGACGTCGACTCCGGAATCCCCGCGTCGCAGTGATCCTAGGTGAAGTTCCGTCGGTGTGCGCGCTCGTGTTGTCCGCACACGCGTGTCCTGACCACAATTGCGGCGCACAAATCCTTGGTCGGTCGTCGTCCGTGGACGCTTCCGCCCCGATCCTCTCAGTAGACCCCCAACGAACACGCGTGACCCGCCGTGATCGAGCACGGCGGGTCACTGTGAGCGCGGGGGCGGGCATGGGGATCAGTCGTCCCAGAACCCGCTCGGCTTCTCGTCCTCTTCGGCGGTCGCGGTGCCGGTCCCGCCCTTGGCCGCGGGCTTGGCGGCGGTCTTGGTGCTGCTCTTGGTGGTCTTGCGCGCGGAGGCGGGCGCGGACTTGGCGGGCGTGTGCCGGGGCCGGGAGGTGACGGCGCTCTTGGCGATGGGCGGGTTGGGGCGCGGGGCCTCACCGGAGTGGATGCTCAGCGCCTCCTCCTCGATGCTCAGCATCTTACGGATCGCCGGGGGCGTCTCGGGCAGCCGTTCGGCGCGCAGGTGGGCCCCCAGGACCTCCAGGGCGTGGTCGCACAGCACCTGCCGGGCACGCTCGGCCTTGATGCCGCCGAGCTCCTCGACCTCGGGGAGCGTGCGCTCGCGCAGCAGCCGGATGGTGTCGCGGAGCCGGTCGCGCGTCTTGCGGTCGGTCATCGACATGACCGTCAGTTCCGCTTCGGCGAGGAAGCTCTCCGTGGGGTCGCTCGCGTCGCGCTCCGCGATGAACGCACTGGTCAGGCTGCGGGCCGAGGATCGCGAGGAGGCACGGATGTCGCCGCGCCGGATGATCCGGGCCTGGACGGCGGTCACGACCACGCTGGTGACGAGGCTGATGGCGGCGCCCAACAGGATCAGCAGTATCGGGTTTTCTGTGAGCACGGGGGACCTTTCCGGGCGGGGGTCCGCACGGGGTGCGGTCACGGGGGTGACGGGAGTGTGCGGGGTCGGGAACGGTGCTGGTGGACTATTCGCCACGAAGGGGGTGCTTGTCAAGTGCCATGACGGGGCCGACGCTCGTCGTGAACGGCGTCCGTGCAGGTCCGGGGCGGTATATCCGTGCCGCGGGGTCGGTCGGGGCGGCGCGCGGGGCAGGGGCCGGGATCGACGTGGGCGATGGCGGGTGACGGGCGGGCGGGCTGGGCGCGGAGCGCCTCGGTCGAGGGCGGTAGCCCACCTCCAGCGCAGCGCCCCTGGGGGCGATGGCGGATGACGGGCGGGAGGAGGGGCCAGGCCCTCCGTGGAGATCGTGCCCGGGGCGGTGGGGGTGACAAACCTTCCGTCCACAGGCTGTGGACGGAACGCGCCCCCGGAACCCGGACCGCCTGGGGACTCCTCCACCGCGCTCGGCCCGGGCCCCCGCGCTCGTGAGCGCGGGAACGGACGTCAGCCGGACAGGAGCTTGTTGACCGCTTCCGGGGAGAGGATCTCCTCGGTCACCAGTGTCGCGCAGCCGCGCACGCCCGCCTCGTCCCACAGGCTGCTGGGCACCACGCGCAACTGGCGGGTGGCCAGCGCGGTGCACTGCTGGAAGACCACCTCGCGCACGCCCGCGACCAGGTGGTCGTAGGCCTCCGACAGGTCTCCGCCCAGCACGATCACCTCGGGGTTGAGCAGGTTGACCGCGCCGGCGAGCGTCTCGCCCAGGCGTCGGCCCGCCTCGCGGATCAGGGTGACCGCCACCGCGTCGCCCTCACCCGCCAGGGACACCAGGTCCTTGAGGGCGGCGACCGGCCGCCCCTGTTCGGCGGCGCGCTCCAGGAGCCGGCGGCCCCCGGCCACCGCCTCCAGGCAGTCGGTGTTGCCGCAGCGGCACGGCAGGCCGCCGCCCCCGCGCACGGGGATGTGACCGAGTTCGCCGGCCGCGCCCAGAGCGCCCCGCAGCAGGTTCCCGCCGGAGAGCAGCCCGGCGCCGATCCCCGTGGAGACCTTGACGAAGACCATGTCGTCGGGGTGTCCGTGCCCTCCGGCGACGTGTTCCCCGAGCGCCATTACGTTCACGTCGTTGTCGACCATGACCGGCACGGGGAAGCGCTCGGCGATCAGCGGGGCCAGGGCGACGCCCGCCCACTTGCCCAGGAACGGCCGGTCCTCGGCGCGTCCGGCGTGGAACTCGACCGTGCCGGGCAGGCCGACCCCCACTCCGCGCACGTCGGCGGGGCCCCGGCCCAGGGCCGCGATCTGCTCGGACCAGGTGTCCAGCAGCCAGGGGACCGTGGCGTCGGGCCCCTGCTCCATGTCGGGTGAACCCGGCGTGCGGACCAGGACCGCGCCGTTGAGGTCGCACACGGCGGCCTGGCTGCGCACCATGCCCAGGGCGCTGGTGAGGACGAGCCCGCTCTCGGCGTTGAACTCCAGCAGGGTCGGCGGGCGCCCCCCGCTGGAGACCGCGCCGGTGCGCTCGACGACCAGGCCGCTCTCGATCAGTTCCGTGACACGCAGGGCGACGGACGGGCGGGAGAGCCCGGTCGCGCGGCCGATCTCCGACCTGCTCGTCGCGGTGCCGGTGCGGATCATCTCCAGGATGTGGCCGCTGGTCGCCGAGGAGGACAGGCGTCCCGGGGTTCTAGCCATGTCTCATTGAACCATTTCACCCGCGATGCGATGGGAAGCCTGAGAGGTTATGTAAAGAAGTGTTCTGAAGTGTGCTTGGTTTTTTACCATAGTCGGCCTTAGGCTCGAAAGAGGCCAAGGGGGGTCGAACCGGTGGTTCGCCTCTCACCTGCCACACGTCATCGTGGCGGTCGGCGTCGCACCCCCTCCCTCCCCGTCCGCATCACCGCAGGAGTAGCCGAGATGTCGCAGCAGTCCGTGTCCCGTCCCACCGACCTGGTGGTCTTCGGGGGTACCGGCGACCTGTCCATGCGTAAACTCCTCCCCTCCCTCTACCTCCTGGACCGCGACGGGCACCTGGACGGGAGAACCCGGGTCGTCGCGGTCTCCCGTGACGGCCTCACCGACGCCGACCTGCGCGACAAGGCCGCGGCGGCGGTCCGCGGACACCAGGCCGTGCAGGTGATCGAACCCGATGTGCTCAGCCGCTTCCTGGACCGCCTCTCCCACATCACCGTGGACGTCGGGGGCGACACCTCCGGCTGGGCCGACCTCGCGGCGGCGCTGTCGCCCGACCGCGACCGCGTCTTCTACCTCGCCGTGCCGCCGATGATCTCCGGCGGGATCTGCCGCGGCCTCAGCGACGCCGGGCTCGTCACCCCCGAGTCGCGCGTCGTCATGGAAAAGCCCCTGGGGCGCGACCTGGTCTCCTCCCAGGAGGTCAACGACGAGGTCGGCGCCATCTTCACCGAGCGGCAGATCTACCGGATCGACCACTACCTGGGGAAGGAGACGGTGCAGAACCTGCTCGTGCTGCGGTTCGCCAACGTCTTCCTCGAACCCCTGTGGAACTCCCGCTGGATCGACCACGTCCAGATCACCGCCGCCGAGACCGTCGGGGTGGGCGGGCGCCGCGGCTACTACGACGGTTCCGGCGCGATGCGGGACATGGTCCAGAACCACCTGCTGCAGCTGCTCTGCCTCACCGCCATGGAGCCCCCGGCCAGCTACGACCGCGACGCCGTGCGCGACGAGAAGCTCAAGGTCCTGCAGTCCCTGCGCCCCCTGTCCGGCGAGCGCGTCATCGAGGACACCGTGCGGGGCCAGTACGGAGGCGGCGTCATCCAGGGCACCGAGGTCTCGGGCTACCTCGACGAGGCCGGCGGTTCCCCGACGAGCACCACCGAGACCTTCGTGGCCCTGCGCGCCGAGGTCGCCAACTGGCGCTGGGCGGGCGTGCCGTTCTACCTGCGCACCGGCAAGCGGCTGGGCCACTCCCGCTCCGAGATCGTGATCCGCTTCCGCGAGGTCCCGCACACGATCTTCCCCGGGACCAACAGCCTCCCGGGTGCGGGCAGCCTCGTCATCAGCCTCCAGCCGGACGAGGGCATCCACCTGACCATGCTGGCCAAGACGCCGGGCGCGGGAGCGCTGCGGCTGCGGCCGGTCCCCCTGGAACTCAGCTTCGCCGACACCTTCGCCACCCGCTCTCCCGAGGCCTACGAGCGGCTGCTGATGGACGTGTTGGCGGGGGACTCCACCCTGTTCATGCGGCGCGACGAGGTCGAAGCCGCCTGGCGCTGGGTGGACCCCATCATCGAGGCCTGGAACGGCCTGAGCACCACTCCCGAGACCTATCCAGCCGGAAGCGCCGGCCCCGCGGGCGCCCACCGGCTCATCGGCCGTACCGGCCGGACGTGGCACGAAGAGGAGCAGCACCGATGACCGCGAACACCCCCGACGCCGGGGACGGAAGCACCGCCGCCGTCCACCCCGTCGTCGCCGACGTCACCCGACGCCTGGCCGAGCGCAGTGCCGCCACCCGCTCCGCCTACCTGGAGCGGATCGCCGCCGCCGCGAGCGAGGGCCCCGCGCGGGGCTCCCTCGGCTGCGCCAACCTCGCCCACGGCTTCGCCGCCTGCGGGGTCTCCGACAAGCTCGCGCTGGCGGGCGACGTGACCCCGAACCTGGCGATCGTCTCCTCCTACAACGACATGCTGTCCGCGCACCAGCCGCTGAAGAACTACCCCGAGACCATCAAGGCCGCGGTGTCCGAGGCGGGCGGTGTGGCCCAGTTCGCCGGCGGCGTGCCCGCCATGTGCGACGGCATCACGCAGGGTCGCGCGGGCATGGAGCTCTCGCTGTTCAGCCGGGACGTGATCGCCATGGCCACCGCCGTGGCGCTCTCCCACGACATGTTCGACGGCGCCCTCATGCTCGGCGTGTGCGACAAGATCGTGCCCGGCCTGCTCATCGGCGCGCTGTCCTTCGGCCACCTGCCGGTGGCCTTCGTGCCCGCCGGTCCGATGCCCTCCGGCCTGCCCAACAAGGACAAGGCGCGGGTGCGCCAGCAGTTCGCCGAGGGCAAGGTGGGGCGCCGCGAGCTGCTCCAGGCCGAGTCCGCCGCCTACCACTCGGCGGGTACGTGCACGTTCTACGGCACCGCCAACTCCAACCAGATGCTCATGGAGGTCATGGGCCTGCACCTGCCGGGCGCGAGCTTCGAGCAGCCGGGCACGCCCCTGCGCGAGGCCTTCACGGCCGAGGCCGGACGCCGCGTCCTGGGGCACACCGCCCTGGGGCAGCACTACACCCCGATCGGCGAACAGGTCGACGAGCGCGCGATCGTCAACGCCGTGGTCGCGCTGCTGGCCACCGGCGGCTCCACCAACCACACCCTGCACCTGGTGGCCATGGCCGCCGCCGCGGGGATCGAGCTCACCTGGGACGACTTCGCGAGCCTGTCCGATGTCGTGCCGCTGCTCACCCGCATGTACCCCAACGGCGCCGCGGACGTGAACCAGTTCCACGAGGCGGGCGGCATGGCCTACCTGATCGGCTCGCTGCTCGACGCCGGCCTGCTCCACGAGGACGTGCGTACCCTGATGGGCGAGGGGCTGTCGCGGTACCGGCTGGCCCCGCGCCTGGACGAGGGCGTGCTGAGCTGGGTGGACGAGGTCAAGGAGACCAGCGACACCAGTGTGCTGCGCGGTGTCGAGGACCCCTTCGCCAGCGACGGCGGTCTGCGCATGCTCTCGGGCAACCTGGGCCGCGCGGTCATCAAGGTCTCGGCCGTGGCGCCCGAACGGCACGTGGTGGAGGCCCCGGCCAAGGTGTTCGGTGACCAGTCCGAACTCCAGACGGCGTTCTCCGCCGGTGAGCTGACCGGCGACTTCGTCGCCGTGGTGCGCTTCCAGGGTCCGCAGGCCAACGGCATGCCCGAGCTGCACAAGCTCACCCCGCCGCTGGCGGTGCTCCAGGACCGGGGGCAGAGGGTCGCCCTGGTGACCGACGGACGCATGTCCGGCGCCTCGGGCAAGGTGCCCGCCGCCATCCACGTCTCCCCGGAGGCGAAGGCGGGCGGCCCGCTGGCGTTCGTGCGCGACGGGGACCTCATCCGGCTGGACGCGGCCAAGGGCACGCTGGAGGTGCTGGCCGACCTGAGCGGGCGCGAGCCCGCCCAGCCGACCGCGGACTCCTCCTTCGGCACCGGCCGCGAGCTGTTCGCGGCCATGCGCGGCTCGGTCGGCCCCGCGGAGAAGGGCGCCGGGGTCTTCCACCTCTGACCCGTCGCCCGCCACCGTCCACGGTGGCGCTGGGCGGCGGGTGGGCCACCGCCCGCCCGTCGCCCGGCATCGCCCCAGGGTGTGCGCTTCGCGCCCTGTGGGGCACCACCCTCAACCGAGGCGCTTCGCGCCCCAGCCCCGTCTTGTCCTGACCCATCCTGGAGAGCACGTATGACGACGACGCCCCGCTCTGGAGCGGACATCCTGGACCTCGCCCCGGTCATGCCGGTGGTCGTGGTCTCCGACGCCGAGACCGCGGTGCCGCTGGCCCGCGCCCTGGTGGCGGGCGGTCTGCCCGGCATCGAGGTCACCCTGCGGACCCCCGCCGCGCTCGAGGCGATCGAGCGCATCGCCGCCGAGGTGCCCGAGGCCGTCGTGGGCGCGGGCACCGTGGCCACCCCGGAGCAGGCGCGGGCGGCGGCGGAGGCGGGTTCCCGCTTCCTGGTCAGCCCCGGCTGCACCCCTGACCTGGCCCAGGGGATGGCCGACACCGGACTGCCCTTCCTGCCGGGTGTGGGCACGGTCTCCGAGGCCCTGGCGCTGCTGGAGCGCGGGATCACCGCGATGAAGTTCTTCCCGGCCGAGGCCGCGGGCGGGGTGCCGTTCCTGAAGTCGCTGGGCGGCCCGCTGCCGCAGGTGCGCTTCTGCCCGACCGGCGGGATCACGGCCGCGTCGGCGCCCACCTACCTGGCGCTGCCCAACGTCGGCTGCGTCGGCGGCAGTTGGCTGACCCCGACCGACCTGGTGTCGGCGGGCGCGTGGGACAAGGTCGAGGCGCTGGCCCGCGAGGCCGCGGCCCTGCGCGGCTGAGGTCCGACCCTGAACGGCCGTGCGCTCCCCGCGGGGAGCGCACGGCCGTTCGTGTGCCCGGGACCGGGCCGCGTTCCGGCCGCCTCCGGACACCGGGGGAGGGCGGGCGCGTCCGCTCCGCCCCTCAGTTCGAGGAGTCGCGGTCCAGGCGGTCGGTGTCGGCCGGGGGCAGCCCGAGCAGGCGCGGCGCGGTGAGACGGTCGATGTCCCGGCGTGCGTTGCGCAGTTCCCCCCCGGACCCGGTCCAGCTCCTTCTGCTTGGTCCAAGCGGCGCGGGCGACCTCCTCCACGGCCTTGTCGAGGGGGTCGAGGAGGGCCGAGGTCTCGGCGAGGCGCGCCTCGATCACGAGCCAGTCCGGCCGCCGCGCGGCCACGTCCAGCCGTTCGACGGCGGCGCGCAGACCGGCGGCCACAGGTGCGAGGGGCCTGGTCTCCTGCGCCTTCAGCGCGCGCTTGCCGACCTGTTCGGTCCGCCCGGCCAGGACCCGGCACTCATAGGGGAGCGATCGGCTGAGCTCCCTCACGCGGGCGAGGCGCTGTTCGGGGGCGGCCAGCTCCTCCTCCGCGCGCTCGTGCGCGTCGCGCGCCTCGGCGACGGCACGCTCGCCCCGGTGGACGTCCCGCGCGGCCAGGGCCTCGCCGGCCTCACCGGCGAGGAGACCGGCCCTGTCCAGCGCGCGGGATCCCGCCGCCACCCGCTCGGCGATCCCCTCCGCGTTCGAGGGGGCGTGGTGGTCGAGCAGTTCGGACAGGGCCGCCTCCGCCGCCACGCGCCGCCCGGTCAGGCGCTCCTGGTCCGCGCGCAGGCCGGCCGTGCCCGCGGCCAGGGTCTCCTGGCGGCGGCGGAGCGACCGCAGGGCGTCGCGGGCGGCGGTGAGCTCGTCGACCAGTGTCGACAACGGGCCCACGGCGGCGATGAGACGGCGTTCCGCGACCAGGGAGCGGACCTGGGCGAGGCGTTCGGCCGCGGTGCCGAGGACGCGGGTCTCCCCGGTCACCACGAAACCCTCGTCGCGGCCGGCCTCCGCCACCTCCGTCACCTCGCCGACCAGGTCCTCGGCCTCGCGCGTCCGCTGCGGGATCCGGCCGGTGTCGGCGACCACCGCAGACAGGCGCGCCTCGTGCTCGTCGAGCCGCGGCAGGTACGTCCGCACGTCCTGTTCCAGTTCCCGCCAGGCGCGGTCGGCGTCGGCGAGCCTCGACGGCCGGAAGCCGAACCGTCCTTCGTCGGCCGTCCGGCTGAGCTCGTTGTGGAGGCGGATGAGTTCGTCGGCCCGGCGCAGGTCGTCCTCGGCCGTACCGAGGGTCTGCGCGGCCTCCTCCGGCGCGTGCCCGCCCCGCACGAGCGCGATGTCGCGCGTCAGCGTCTCGTGGACGCGCAGGAGCCCGGCACCGGGTTCGTCGAGTTGTTCCCTGGCCCGGGTGATCCGGGCGAGCAGGAGGCGGCGTTCGGATACGAACTGGGCGTGGAAGGGCCAGCACGCGGCCACGAGCACGACGCAGAGGAGGAGTAGTAAGAGCAGCATCCGAACAAGCTCCCGGTGTCGGTTCCTTCTCCCTTGGGCGCGCCGACCGCGAGGAAGGTTCCGCGTACTTCCCGCCGGATGCCGTCAGGCGGTGCCGTTCTCGGCCGCGCGGGCCTCCACCAGGACCTGGATCCCGTCCAGCACCCGCTCCAGACCGAACGCGAACTCGTGGTCGGGGGCGTAGACGGTCTGATGGGCGGCGCCCACGGCACCGCCCACCCGGGAGGCCAGCGGGTAGTCCTCTTCGTTGATGAGGGCCGACAGCAGGGGGTCGTAGGTGCGCCACCACTGCTCGACGTCCATCCCCGACTCCCGCTCGGCCTCGGTCAGGGCCAGGGTCTGCCGGGCGGTGCTCTCCACGTAGCCGTTGACGAGGCTGACCGTGGAGTCCATCTCGATCTCGGTGAGGCCGAGCCCGTCCACGGCGGCCAGCTCGCGGTCGTACTTGGCGATGCAGTGCGGACCCAGCAGGCGCATGGTGACGGTCTGCAGGATCCACGGGTGGCTCATGTACAGCCGGCGGTTGGCGTGGGCGACCTCGGTCAGCCGGTCGCGCCAGTGCTCCGGCGGCTCGGCCTCGTACATGTTCGCGTAGGCGGCGTCGACCATGAGGTCGATGAGCTCGCCCTTGCCGGGAACGTAGGTGTACAGCGACATCGTGCCCACGCCCAGGCGGTCGGCGACCCGGCGCATGGACAGCGCGCCCAGCCCTTCGGCGTCGGCCAGCTCCGAGGCGGCGGCCACGATCCGGTCGACGCTCAGGTCCGGTTTGTGCCGACGGCTGGTCGGCTCCCCCCGGCGCCACAGCAGGGCCATGCTGCGGGCGGGATCGCTGGGCTTGTTGCGCTGCGTGGACATGGGCCGTCCTGGTCGTGGGCCGTGGCGGTACGCGTCAGTGTACGTCGGAGCGGTCCGGTCCGCCCTGAAGGGGACCGGACCGCCCTGCGCACACGGGATGGCGGGTCAGTCCTCCAGGTGGCGGAACCGGTGGACGCACAGCGGGGCGAACACCGCCGTGATCAGCAGCGGCCACACGACGGCCATGAGGACGGCGTTCTGCGCGATCCAGGAGTCCCCGCCCCAGCCAGGGTTGCCGAAGAGCTCCCGGGCGGCGGCGACGGTGGACGACATCGGGTTCCAGTCCGCCATCGTGCCCAGCCACACGGGCATGGTGGCGGTCGCGACGAAGGCGTTGGACAGGAAGCCCAGCGGGAACTCCAGGGTCTGCACGGTCGTGACCACGGAGTCGCCCTTCACCAGGAGCCCGAGGTAGATCCCGACCCAGACCAGGGCGAACCGCAGGAGGAGCAGCAGGCCCAGCGCGGCCAGCGTCGACCCGGCCCCGCCGTGCCACTCCCAGCCGACGAGGAGGCCGGAACCGACCAGGACGGCGAGGGTCACCGCGGACTTGAGCATGTCGGCGGCGCAGCGGCCGACGACCACCGCCGACGGCGCCATCGGCATCGAGCGGAAGCGGTCGGTGACTCCGCGGGAGGTGTCGTTGACGACGGCGGTCACCGTCTCGCCCAGGCCGAAGACCATGGTCATGGCGAACATGCCCGGGATCATGAACTCGCGGTAGTCCCCGCCGCCGGGCACGGTCATCCCGCCGCCGAAGAGGTAGCCGAAGATCAGCACCATCAGGATCGGGAAGAGCAGCCCGGCGACGAGCGCCCCGGGTCGGCGCAGCCAGTGGGTGACGTCGCGGCGCGTGACGGTCCAGCCGTCGGCCACCGCCCACGCGAGCCGGGCGGCCCCGGTGGGCGGTCCGGTCGGTACGGCGGTGTGCGGGTCGGGTGCGATCGCGGTGGTGCTCATCGGTGCGCGGCCTCCTCGGTCTCGTCCTCACGGTCACCGGTCAGGTGCAGGAAGACCTCGTCCAGCGTGGGTCGGCGCAGGGCGACGTCGGCCACCCCCACGCCCTTCTCCTCCAGCGCGCGTACGACCCCGGTCAGGGCCGACACGCGGTCCGCCGCGCCGACGCCGAAGGTCAGGGTCGGGTGCGAAGCGCTGTGGTCGGCGGCGGTGTCCTCTTCCTCCGCGCTCTGCCCCGGTGCCGGGCGACGGCCGGGCGGGCGTTCGCCGTCGCCGACCACCACGGGGCCGCCGACCAGTTCCTCGACCAGTCGGACGGACTCGGCCAGCCGTCCGGCGTCGTCCAGGACCACGTCGATCCGGTCGCCGCCCAGGCGACCCTTGAGCTGTTCCGGGCCGCCCTCGGCGATCACCCGACCGGCGTCGATCACCGACACCTCGTCGGCGAGCTGGTCCGCCTCCTCCAGGTACTGGGTGGTGAGCAGCACCGTGGTGCCGTCGGCGACGAGCCGGCGGACGGCCGACCACACCTCGCCGCGCCCGCGCGGGTCCAGGCCCACGGTGGGCTCGTCCAGGAAGAGCACGGGCGGGGACAGGATCAGGCTCGCCGCCAGGTCCAGCCTGCGGCGCATGCCACCGGAGTAGCCGCTGACCGGCTTGGTTCCGGTGTCCTGGAGGCCGAAGCGCTCCAGGAGCTCCTCGGCCCGGCGGCGGGCCGGGCGGGTGCCGAGGTGGTAGAGGCGGCCGAACATCTCCAGGTTCTGGCGTCCGCTGAGGACCTCGTCCACGGCGGCGTGCTGGCCGACCAGACCGATCCGGTACCGGACCTGGGCCGCCTCGGCGGCCACGTCGTACCCGGCGACGCGGACGGTCCCCTCGTCGGCGCGCAGAAGGGTGGTGAGGATCCGCACGGCCGTGGTCTTGCCCGCGCCGTTGGGCCCGAGCAGCCCGTGCACGCTGCCGGCGGCCACGTCCAGGTCGAATCCGCGCAGGGCCCAGGACCTGCCGTACCTCTTGCCCACGCCCCGCGCGCTGATGGCGGCCGGTGTGTGCGTCATGGCGCCTCCCTCGGTGTCGTACGCCGTACAGTACAGCGTACGGGAGACTGGAACGCAAGGGTCCGCGGAGATATTCCGTACAACGTACGAGAGTTGGTTCCGCCTGGTTCCGTGGGACGCGGGCGCGCCGGCGCCCCGAGGGCCTGGCGGAGGCGGTGGGGGAGGGGCGCGCGTGCGGGAGGGGCCCTGGGTCGGGTCAGGGTCGGGCGCGGGGCGCGGGCGGGGCGGAGGGGCCCTGGGCCGGGACGCGGGGCAGGGGAGGAGGAAACCTGGGCAGGAGGGGGTTCCGACGGGCCCGGAGGCGGGGCGGGTCACGCGCGAAGGGCAGGGGGCGGGGCCGGGGCCGGGGCCGAGAGTTCGGCCGGGTGGGAGGAGGTCCGGGTCAGCGGGTGGGCCGCACGGCCTGCTGCACCGGCATGCGGAAGAAGATCATCGGGTTGTCGGTGCTCGTGCGGACCGGTGCGCCCAGGCCCAGGTCCTCCCGCAGCTCCATGAGCGCGGTGTAGGGGGCGGGCGCCTTCCTGCGGGAGACGGTGAGGAACTCCGTGCCGGTCCGGCGCAGCCACGAGAGCACCACGGCGCCCTCGGTCAGCGGCAGGGCCCGCTTGCCGTGGAACACGTCGTGGACGCTCACCGGCGTTCCGGGCGCCACCCGCGGGAACAGCTCGGCCAGGTACCACTTCGCGAACCGGGCGTTGTGCGCGGCGTCCACGAACAGGTAGTCGATCCCCTCGGGGATCTCGGCCGTGTTCTGCCGCACGTCGCCCTTGTGGAACTCCCAGCGGCCCAGCGCCAGCTCGTCGGGCACGTTCGCCACCACGTTGTCCACGATGTCGAAGGAGTGCAGCGTCCCCCGGCCGTTGTCGCGCAGCGCGGACAGGATCCAGGTGGTGGACCAGCCGTGGAAGGTGCCCAGCTCCATGACCGTGTCCGGCCGCCGCTCGCGCAGGAGGAGGTAGGTGATCTCCGCTTCCAGGTCGTCCAGCTGGGGGGTCAGCCGGCCCTTGGTGCGCCGGAGGAACTCCCGCTGGGCGTCCCGTACCTCGGCCAGCGGATCGCGGTACCTGCGGTACAGGTCACCGATCAACGACAGGTCGAGGTCCTCCATACCGTCCCCTCCTGGGATACGCGGTGCGGTCGCGCGCCGACGCGCGGCCGACGCGTGGTCCACCTTATCGCCGGGCGCGGCGCACGCACGGTCTTCGCGCCGCGAGTCCCGTCCCCCGTCGGACCCGTCCCGCGGAGCGGCTCATGCTCGGCTCGACGACGCGGGCCCGGCCGTGAAGGCGCCCCGGGCGGCGGCGTCGGCGGCGAGGTCGGCCGCCCGCCGCAGGTCGGCCTCGGTGACCGGCTCGCGGCTGACGAAGAGCCGGTAGTACACGGGCGCGACCGCGGCGCGCACCACCTCGTGGGCGTCGGTGTCCGCGGGGACCTCGCCCCGGTCGATCGCGTCCGCCACGACCACGGCGGCGCGCGCGTGGCGGTCGGCCATGAACACGCGCAGGGCCGCGGCGACCTCGGGGGAGGCGAAGGCGGCGGCGACAGAGGCGGCCGACACGTCCCGTTCGGGCGCGTCGGTGAAGCCCCGGACCACGGTCTCGGCGAGGCCGTACAGGTCCGCGCGCAGCTCGCCGGTGCGAGCGGGTTCCCACGCGTGGGTGGTCGACCATTCCAGCGCCGCGGACAGTAGGCCGTCGACGCCGCCCCAGCGGCGGTAGACGGTGGCCTTGTGCACGCCGGAGCGGGTGGCCACGCGCTCGGCGGTGAGCGCGCCGTAGCCGTGTTCGCCCAGTTCGTCGAGGGTGGCGCGAAGGACGGCGGCGGTGTTGCGGGCGGTGCGCCCGCCGGGGCGGCTGGAGCCGGGGCTCTTCGTGTCCGAGGTCATAACGCAACTATAGTTGCATTTGAAGTCCGTGTGTGCCATGCTGACTACCGCGACAAGAGTCGCATGAAGCTCGCTCGAAGGAGGAGATCACGATGGGCCACCTCGCCCGCGCCCCCAGGTCCCGTCGGTGTTCCCCATCCCTTGCGAGGTTCGCTTGTCCTTTTCCGTCGTCATCTCCGGCCTGACCTTCCACTGGCCCGCCCGTGTCCCACCGTCGGACGACGGCCTCCGGCCCAGGCCCCGGTTCGGGGGAACACCCGTCTTCACCGGGCTGGACGCGACCTTCGGTCCGGGCCGCACCGGTCTCATCGGCCGCAACGGCTGTGGCAAGTCCACGCTGCTCACCCTCATCGCGGGGCGCGACCGGCCGAACGCGGGCACCGTGTCCGTGTCCGGCACCGTGGGCTACCTGGACCAGGGGCTCACCCTGGACACCGGGCGCTCCGTAGCGGCGCTGCTCGGGATCGACCGGGCCCGTGACGCCCTGCGGGAGATCGAGGCGGGCCGGGCCACCGAGGAGAACTTCGCCGCCGTGGGCCAGGACTGGGACATCGAGGAGCGCGCGCTCGCCCAACTCCAGCGGTTCGGGGTCGGGCTCGACGGGGCGGAGCCGCTCGACCGGCCCGTGGGGACCCTCTCGGGCGGCGAGGCGGTCCTGACCGGGCTCGCCGGGCTGGCCCTGCTCCGGCCCTCCGTCACCCTGCTCGACGAACCCACCAACAACCTCGACCGCCACGCCCGCGAACGGCTCTACGACGCGGTCGGCTCCTGGCCGGGCGTCCTCATCGTGGTCAGCCACGACAGGGAGCTGCTGGAGCGGGTCGATCAGATCGCCGAACTGCGCGAGGGCCGCCTGCGGACGTGGGGCGGGGGCTACTCCGACTACGCCGAGCAGCTGGCGGCGGAACAGGAGGCCGCCCGGCGGATGGTGCGCGCGGCCGAGTCCGACATGCGCCGGGAGAAGCGCCAGCTGGCCGACGCGCAGGTCAAGCTCGCCAGGAGGGTGCGCTACGGCAAGAAGATGTACGACACCAAGCGCGAGCCGCGCGTGGTGATGAAACAGCGCAAGCGCGACGCCCAGGTCGCCGCGGGCAAGCACCGGATCATGCAGGAGGGCAGACTCGCCGACGCCAGGCGGGATCTGGGCCGGGCGGAGGCCGCGGTGCGCGACGACGACGCGATCCGCGTGGAGCTGCCGGGCACCGAGGTCCCGGCCGGGCAGGACCTGCTGGAGCTGCTCGCCGGCGACGGCCGGCGGCTGTTCGTGCGCGGTCCGGAGCGGATCGCCGTGGTCGGCCCGAACGGTTCGGGCAAGACCACACTGCTCAGGGCCGTCGTGGGACAGGGGGAGAGCCCTGGCACGGAGGTCGTGCGGGTCACCGATCGGATCGGCTACCTGCCGCAACGGCTGGACGTGCTCGACGACGACCTCAGCGTGCTCGACAACGTGCGCGCCGCGGCCCCGTCGGCCACGCCGCACCGGGTGCGGGCCGACCTGGCGCGGTTCCTCCTCCGGGGCGACCGGGTGGACCAGCGGGCCGGGGACCTCTCCGGCGGGGAGCGGTTCCGGGTCTGCCTGGCCCGGCTGCTGCTCGCCGACGTCCCGCCCCGCCTACTGGTCCTGGACGAGCCCACCAACAACCTGGACCTGGACAGCCAGCGGCAGTTGGCCGAGGCCCTGTCGGGCTACCGGGGCGCACTGCTGGTGGCCGGCCACGACGAGGCCTTCCTGCGGGAGGTCGGGGCCACCCGGCGGTGGACCCTCGCCCGGGGGCGCGCGCCGCGGGACACGCCCGCCCGGGACGGCGGCTGAACCACCCGTCGCCCTAGGGCGACGCCGGCTTGGCGGGACAGCCGACCAGGTGGTCCTCGACCAGGCCGCTGGCCTGGAGGTAGGAGTAGACGATGGTGGTTCCGACGAAGCCGAAGCCGCGCTTCTTCAGGTCCTTGCCGACCCGGTCCGACAACGGAGTGCTGGCCGGGACCTCGGAGGCGTCCGTGAAGTGGTGGACGACCGGCGTGTGGTCCACCCACGCCCACAGGTAGTCGGCGAAGGTCCCGAACTCCTCCTGCACGCGCAGGAAGGCCTGGGCGTTGCGGACCGCGGAGGCGATCTTGAGGCGGTTGCGGATGATCCCCGCGTCCTGGAGGAGCCGGTCGGTGTCGGCCTGGCCGTACTCCGCGACCCGGCGGACGTCGAAGCCGTCCATGGCCGCGCGGTAGTTCTCGCGCTTGTTGAGCACGGTGGACCAGGAGAGTCCGGCCTGGGCGCCCTCCAGCACCAGCATCTCGAACAGGTGGTGGTCGTCGCGGGAGGGGCGCCCCCACTCCTGGTCGTGGTAAGCGCGCATCAGTTCCGAGGATCCCCGCGCCCAGGAACACAGTCGGTCGTCGGTCGGGGCCATGGCCACTCCTCGGTGCGTCTGCGGCGGTCGACTCCCATGGTGGCAGCGCGGGGGGACAGGGCGGGCGCGCGGCGTTGTGGCCGGGGCGCTCGGTGGAGGAGGATCGAGCCATGACGGATATCGACGCGAGCGCCGGCCCGCCCGGCCAGGGCACCCGGCGGGTACGCCTGGTGGAACTCGGGGCGGCGGCTCTCGCGGCACTGGCCGACGACGACCTGGCCACGGCCGGTGCCGTCGCGGGGACCGAGTTGGGGACCTACTTCCTGGGCGAGACCTGGTGGTGGCGGCTGCGGGAGTCCCAGCTCCTGGACGATCCGAGCCGCGCCGGGTGGCTGGCCCACGTCGCCGTCGACCCCGAGGGGCCGAACACGGCGGTCGGGTTCGCCAGCTTCCACGGGCCGCCGGACGACCACGGCATGGTCGAGGTCGGCTACGCGGTGGCGCCGGAGTTCCGCCGCCGCGGCTACGCCCGTGGCATCGTGGCGGCGCTGATCGCCAAGGCCGCCACGAACCCGGAGGTCACCACGGTGCGCGCGGCGATCCGTCCGGACAACCCCGCGTCGCTGGCGGTCATCGCCGGATTCGGTTTCGAGCACGTGGGCCAGCAGTGGGAGAAGGCGGACGGTCTGGAGTACCTGTACGAGCGCCCGGTGGTCTTGCCGCCGGGGCGTTCCGGATCCTAGACTGCCATATCTCTTGACATCAAGATAAGTGCCGGTTCGGAACCGGCGGAGAGGGTGCCATGACCGCGACCCCCCTCGGCTACGGACTGCACCACGTCCTGGTGTGCGTCCCCGCGAACTCCGAAGGGGTGTGCCGCGCCTTCTACGTTCGCGATCCGCTCGGGAACCGGCTGGAGTTCCTCTCGCCGGAGGAGACGGCGGCGTGATGGAGGAGCTCGAACCGCTGCCCGAGGCGGCGGTCCGTGCCCTGGTGGAGTGCGGTGCGCCGCCCAGGCTCGTCGCCCACGGCCGGCTCGTGCACGACGTCGCGGTCCGACTGCTCGACTGGCTCGGCCGGCACCACCCCGCCCTGGAGGTGGACACCGAGGCTGTCCGCTTCGGGGCCGCCGTGCACGACATCGGCAAGACCGTCCACCCCGAGGAGTTGTCCGCTCCGGGGCACCGCCACGAACCGGCGGGGGAGCGGCTGCTGCTGGACCGCGGTACGCCCCCGCGGCTGGCGCGGTTCTGCGCCACCCACAGGGACTGGGCCCAAGCGGACCGGGAACCGGAGGACCTGCTGGTCAGCCTGGCCGACAAGGTGTGGAAGGGCGCCCGGAAGGAGGACCTGGAACTGCGGGTGGTGCGGTGGATCGCCCACGAGGAGGGACGGCCGGCGTGGGAGGTCTTCGCTGGTCTGGACGACGCCCTCCGGGCCCTGGCCGAGGGCGCCGACGAACGTCTGGCCCACCAGGCCGCCCACCCCGTGACCAGGAAGTGAGACATGTGCGCACGTTCTGTGTGCTGCGGGGCGCGACCGTCCAACACCATCCGAAAGGCGCGTGACAGGGCGAGTCGGGCGCGGTAGAACGGCAAGCAGTGCCCAGCCGACTCCAGGAGCCCCGGTCTTGACCGACAACCCCTTCTTCGCGCCCAGTGCCCTGCCCTACGGGTTGCCGGACTTCGCCGCCGTCCGTGAGGAACACTTCGTCCCGGCGTACGAGCGGGGCATGGCCGACCACCTGGCCGAGGTCGAGGCGATCGCGCACGATCCCGAGCCGCCGACCTTCGACAACACGCTCGCCGCCCTGGAGCGGTCCGGTCGGATCCTGCACCGCGTCCAGACGGTGCTCGACACCCTGGCCGAGTCCGACGGCAGCGAGGGCATCTGGGCGATCGAGCGGGAGATGGCGCCGCGGATCGCCCGGCACAGGGACGCGATCGCGCTCCACCGCCCCCTGTGGGAGCGGATCAAGCGCGTCACCGCGGCCGACCCGGAGGAGGCCCGGCTGCTGGAGCGGTACCGCACCGACTTCGTCAAGGCCGGAGCCGACCTGGACGAGGACCGGCAGGCCCGGCTGCGTGAGATCAACGGGGAGCTCGCCGAGCTCTCCACGGACTTCGCGCAGAACGCCCTGAGGTCGGCCACCGAGTCCGCGCTGGTGGTGCGGGACGCCGCCGAGCTCGACGGGCTCGACGAGGCACGGATCAAGGCGATCGAGAAGGACGGCGAGTACGTCCTCCCGCTGCTGAACAGCACCGTGCAGCCTGCGCTCGCCCAGCTCACCGACCGTGGCACGCGCGAGCGGCTCTACACCCTGAGCACCGAGCGCGCCCCGGACAACCTCGCCCTCGCGGTGCGGATGGCGACGCTGCGCGCCGAGCGCGCCGCCCTGCTCGGCTATCCCGACCATGCGGCGTTCAAGGTCGCCGACCAGACGGCCAAGACCGTCGACGCGGTCGAGGAGCGGCTCGAACAGCTCATCGGGCCCGCCGTCCGCAACACCCTGAAGGAGGCGGAGGTCCTGGCCGAGCAGGCCGGGCACGCCATCGAGCCGTGGGACTGGTCCTTCTACACCGAGAAGGTCCGCCGGGCGCGCTACGACATCGACAAGGACGCGCTGCGGCCCTACTTCGAGCTGAACCGGGTCTACGAGGACGGGGTCTTCCGGGCCGCCGCCCTCCTGTACGGCGTCACCCTCACCGAGCGGGACGACCTGCGCGGCTACCACCCCGACGTGCGCGTGTGGGAGGTCTTCGACGAGGACGGCACCGCGCTCGGACTCTTCCTGCTCGACGCCTACGCCCGCCCCACCAAGCGCGGCGGCGCCTGGATGCACAACCTGGTCGAGCAGTCGTACCTGTTGGACGAACGCCCGGTGGTCGTCAACAACCTCAACATCACCAAGCCCGAGACCGGACCGGCCCTGCTCACCCTGGACGAGGTCCGGACGGCCTTCCACGAGTTCGGCCACGCCCTGCACGGCCTGTTCTCCGCGGTGCGCTTCCCCCGGGTCGAGGGCACCAACGTGCCGCGCGACTTCGTGGAGTACCCGTCCCAGGTCAACGAGATGTGGATGTTCTGGCCGGAGATCCTCGCCGACTACGCCAGGCACCACGAGACAGGCGAGCCGCTTCCCGGCGACCTCGTGGCCAAGTTGTCCGAGGCCGAGCGGTTCAACCAGGGCTTCGCCACGGTCGAGTACCTCGCGGCCGCCCTGCTCGACTGGTCCTGGCACCGGATCGAGCCCGGCGAGGAGGTGGACCCGTCCACGTTCGAGGCGCGTGCGCTGGAGCGGTGGGGCCTGGACCTCGCCCAGGTCCGCCCCCGCTACCGCACCGCCTACTTCCTGCACAT
Source organism: Nocardiopsis sp. Huas11 (assembly GCF_003634495.1). GTDB lineage: Bacteria > Actinomycetota > Actinomycetes > Streptosporangiales > Streptosporangiaceae > Nocardiopsis. Next base: position 2,736,452 of record NZ_RBKY01000001.1, read on the forward strand.
CTTCGCCGGCGACTACCACGCGGGCTACTACTCCTACGTGTGGAGCCAGGTCTTCGACGCGGAGAGCGTGGAGTGGTTCACCGCCAACGGCGGCCTGACCAGGGAGAACGGTGACCGCTTCCGGGAGCTGGTGCTGGCGCGCGGAGGCAGCGTCGACCCCCTGGACGCCTTCCGGGAGTTCCTCGGGCGCGACGCGCAGATGGGCCCGCTGCTGCGCCGCAAGGGTCTGGACTAGGGGCGCGGCGGGCCCGAACGGGGCCGTCGTCGCCCCGGGGCAGGCAGCCGGGACGGCCTCCGACATGGACCGGGCGGCGGCCGTCGACGAGTGTCCGTGACCGGTACGTCGTCAGCCGTCTCGGCCCTGCCATGTGGTGACACAGGCCTCGTTCCCCTCCAGGTCGGCGAGCACCCAGAAGGCGGGGGCACGGGTCGCGGACACGAGCCGGCCCCCGGCCGCCAGCGCGGTTTCGACCCGTCGGGCCGCCTCGTCATGCGGAACACTGATGTCGATGTGGACGCGATTGCGCTGCGGACGCGCGTGGTCCATCTGCTGGAACCAGAGGGCCGGGCCCTGCCTGACCGGGTCGACGAGCGGATCCTCCGGTCCCTCGGCGCCCGCCTCATCGGTATAGCCCAGCACCGCCTTCCAGAACGGCCGGATGTCGGCGATGCTCAGGGCATCGATCGCGATCTCCAGCAGTTGGACGGACCGTGGTGCCCCCGTTCCTGTTCCGGGCTCCGGCCCGAACCCGGACGTGTCAGCGGTGGCGGAGATCGAACGCGCGAGTTCGACATCCCGGGTGGTCACCGACGCGTGGTGCGACGACTGCAGAGTGAGGACGGCCCGATCGGGGCGGACGTCGACCCGGAGATGGCGGTCGGCATCGTCGCCGCACACCGCGACGGCGTCCGCTGCCACGCTGATCGCCTGGGCCAGCGTCCCGACCGGAACCGATGTCTGCAAGGTGCCCAGGATGTAGCGCCACCCGTGGTCCTGGACCGCCTCCGACGCTTCCCGCCGGCTCAGTGTCTGCTCCATGACCGCATCCTCGCAGCCTTCGTCGACCACGCCTACCGGTTCTGCCGGTACACGCCCTGGCCGACCGGGGTGTGAGCGGCCCGGTCGCCTCAGGCGCCGGGGATGCCGACCGCGCGTGCCGTCGCGCGTGCCACGCGCTCCAGGTGGGCCTCGCGGGCGTCGATGATGTTGTCGTAGTGCCCGAAGAGTTCGAAGCCGACCGTCCCGAACAGCGTCGTCCATCCGTCGATGACGGCGAGTGCCGTCTCCGGAGGCGCGTCGGTGAGCATCGCGGCCCGCTCGGCGTCCATGTCCGCGGCGATGTGCTCGATCCGGGCGACGAGGTCGGCCCGCAGCTCCTCGCTGAGCGGCGCGGGGTCCGCGGGAGTCAATCCCGGGCCCAGGCGGGCGTCGTGGGCGATCCGGGTGAGGAGCAGGACCACGCGGGTGGCCGGCTCGGTGGTGTCCCGGGGAGCGGAGTAGCCGGGGACCGGTGAGCCGTAGATGAGGGCGTACTCGTGCGGGTGGGCCAGCGCCCACGCGCGCACCGCCCGGAAGACGGCGATCCAGCGGTCGGCGTGGTCGTCGCGGTCGACGGCGGACTCCGCCTGGCTGGCCGCCTCACCGGCCCCTTCGTAGGCCGCGACGATGAGCGCCGTCAGCAGCGCGTCCCGGTTCGGGAAGTACCGGTAGACCGCCGACGCGGCCATGCCGAGCTCGCGTGTGACGGCGCGCACCGACAGGCCCGCGGCACCGTGTTCGGCCAGGTGGCGGCGGGCGACCTCGGTGATCTCGGCGACGTACTCGGTGCGGACGCGGTCTCGGATGCCAGGCATGCGGCGAGTCTGCCACGAAAGATCAGTGATGTGAAGTGTGAACACTGATCTTGACTCGGTGGCCTCATGGTGGAACGCTGCTCTTAAGCGAGATCAGTGTTCTCGTCGCCACCGGAGAAGGGTCCACCATGTCTTTCCACGTCATCGTCGGCGCGGGTGCGCTCGGCACCTCGCTCGCACTCCAGCTCGCCGACGCCGGGACCAGGGTCCGGATCGTCACTCGCTCCGGCGGCGGCCCCGACCACCCCCTGGTCGAGCGGGTCCGGGCCGACGCGACCGACGCCGCCGAGCTCTCCCGGCTCGCCCGGGGCGCCGACGTCCTCTACAACTGCGCCAACCCGCCCTCCTACGAGATGTGGGAGCGCCTCTGGCCCCCGCTGGCGGCGTCACTGCTGGAGACCGCCGAGCGGACCGGGGCGGTCCTGGCCATCGGCGGCTGCCTCTACGGGTACGGCCCGGTCGAGGGACCGATGCACCGCGACCTCCCGTTGGCCGCCACCGACCACAAGGGGCGGATGCGCGCGCGGATCTGGTCGGAGGCGCTGGCCCGCCACGAGGCCGGCGCGGTCCGGGTGACCGAGGTGCGCGCCTCGGACTACATGGGCTCCATGAACCCCATGGGCAGCTACCCGGAGCTCTACGCCGACCAGGCGCGCACCCGTCGCCGCGTCCTCACCTTCGCCGACCCCGACCTGGTGCACAGCGTCACCTACGTCCCCGACGTCGCCCGCACCCTGGCAGCGGTGGCCACCGACGAGCGGGCGTGGGGGCTGGGCTGGCACGTGCCCTCGCCGAGGGCGCGCACGGTGCGGGAGATGGTGGCCGACATGGCGCGGGAGTTCGGAGTGGGCCGCCGCTCCGTGTCGCGGATCCCGCGCCCCTTGCTGCGGGCGACCTTCCCCTTCTCACCGTTCCTGCGGGAGATGGGGGAGCTGCTCTACCAGTGGGACGCCCCCTACGTCATCGACGCCGACGTGACCACCGAGGTCTTCGGGATCGAGGCCACCCCGTGGCAGGAGATCGTGCGCGCCACGGCCGCGGGGCTCCAAGCGCGCGCCCGCGCCGCGCGGGCCGCCCGGGCCGGCGCGCCCGCCCGCGCGTCGTGACGGGCGGCCCCGGCACGCGGCGGTGGGACGGGGGCCGCGGGACGGGCCCACGGGGCGGCTACGACCGCAGTGGGGCGCGCTCTTCGTCGCTCGACGCCTCCTGCGGCCGGGCCAGGAGGCGCAGCGCGTCGGCCGAGCCGGGATCGTTCGGGGTGTAGACCTCCAGGCGGTGGTCCGGGCTGTCCGGCTGGAGCCACACCTGGTAGGTCACGCTGAGCGCGCCCGCCGTGGGGTGCTGGACGTGCATCGGCGCCGCGGTGCAGTCGGCGACCTCGCCCTCGGCCCATAGCGTGGCGAACGTGGAACTGCCCATGGTGATCTCGCCGATGAGGGCGGCCAGCCGGGCGTCGTCGGGATAGCGGCCGGCGGTCAGGCGCAGGTAGCCGACGTGGATCTCGGCGAGCTCGGACCAGTTCCGGAAGAGGCCGCGGGTGAGGGGGTCGAGGAAGAACAGGCGCGGGACGGACGGTCGGTTGGCCGGGTCGCGCGGGGCGTCGAAGGGCAGGTGCTCGGCCGTGAGCGCGTGGCCGGCGCGGTTCCAGGCCAGGACGTCGCCGCGTCGGCCCAGCACGACCGCCGGCGTGGCCTCGTCGAGCGAGTCGAGGAGGGCGAGGACGCGGTCGTGCGGGTGCTCCTCGGGAGGTTCGCTCAACCCCGACCTCGTGGAACGGCGGGCGAGGTTGCGCAGGTGCGCGGACTCGACGTCGTCGAGCCGCAGCACCCGCGCGAGGGCGTCGAGGACCTGGTCGGAGGCGGTCTCGGCCAGGCCCTGCTCCAGCCGCGTGTAGTAGCCCGCGCTCACCCCGGCGAGCTGGGCCAGCTCCTCGCGGCGCAGGCCGGGCACGCGCCGGGAGGACCCGTAGGTCCGCAGACCGATGTCGGCGGGGGTGATCCGGTCACGGCGGTTCTTGAGAAACGACCCGAGGCTCTCCATGCCGCCGACCCTAGACGGTCCGCCGCGGTCCAGCCTGTACCTGTCGGGTGTACCCACAGCACGGGGATGGCTGGGGCGTCGGCCCGCGACCAGCATGATCGGCATGACGAAGACACCACGACGACGCAATGTCGGCACCTCCTCGGCCCCTCGCGCCTGGCTCGGCCTCCTGGTCGTCCTCGGGCCGGTCCTCCTCGTGTCCATGGACGGATCGATCCTGTTCCTGGCCATGCCCCGGGTCAGCCAGGCCCTCGCGCCGAGCGCCGACCAGGCGCTGTGGATCCTGGACGTGTACGGCTTCGCGGTCGGCTCCCTGCTGATCGCCTTCGGCAACCTCGGTGACCGCTACGGCCGGCTGCGACTGCTGCTCATCGGAGCGGCGGTGTTCGGACTCGCCTCCGTCGGAGCGGCCTTCGCCCCCACACCCGAACTGCTGATCGCCGCCCGGGCCGTGATGGGGGTGGCCGGAGCGACCCTGCTGCCCTCCGCGCTCGCCGTGCTGAGCGAGCTGTTCCCCGAGCCCCGGCTCAGGGCGCGCGCCATCGGCATCTTCGCCGCCGCGTTCGCGGCCGGCTTCGCGATCGGCCCCGTCGTGGGAGGCGTGCTGCTGGAGCGGTTCTGGTGGGGCTCGGTCTTCCTGGTGAACCTCCCCGTGATCGCGCTGTTCCTGGTGTTCGCGCCGATCCTGCTCGGCGAGGTGCGCGCGACCCGTCCCGGACGCGTCGACGTCCTGAGCGTGGCGACCTCCGCGGCGGGCCTGCTGCTGGCGATCTACGGCCTCAAGCACCTGGCGGCCGAAGGGGTGTCCCTCCCGGCCCTGGCCGCCCTCGCGGTCGGCGTCGCCCTGGTCGCCTGGTTCGTCGTGCGCCAGCGCACCCTCGCCGACCCGCTGATCGACTTCTCCCTCTTCCGCGACCGCGTCTTCACCATCGCGATCATCACGGGCCTGCTGCCGCTGGCCGCCTGGTCGGCGATCGCCTACCTGGCCGGGATGTACCTGCAGTCCGTCCTCGGACTGGACATTCTCACCGCGGCCCTGCTCGCCCTGCCGGGCGCGGCCGTCCTGACGATCACGTCGATCGTCACGCCCGCCGTCGTCGACCGCGTGGGCAAGCGCGCGGTGCTGGTCACCGCGCACGCCGCCATCGCGGTGGGGCTGCTGTTCCTCCTCGCCACCACGGTCACGGGCGGGACGGGCTGGTACATCCTGTCCGCCGCCGTCGCGGGCATCGGTTACGGGATCTCCTTCAGCGTCGTCGCCGACACCGCCGTCGGCGCGGTGCCGGTCGAGCGCGCCGGGTCGGCCGGGGCCATCGCCGAGACGAGCAACGAGATCGGCAACGCGTTGGGCATCGCCCTCCTCGGCTCGCTCGCCGCACTCGTGTTCCGCCTGGAGGGGCCGGGCCTGGCCCCGACCCTGGAGGAGACGCTCCACCTGCCCGACCTCGCCGGCGCCGCGGTGCTGGAGGCCGAGTCCGCCTTCGTCAGCGGACTGCACCTGGTCGCTCTGGTCGCGTCGGCGCTCCACGCCGTGCTCGGCGCCGCCGCGCTGCGCTGGCTGCCCCGGTCCCGGCCGCGTGACCTTCGAGAAGTCCCGGACACGGGCCTAAAATCGGCTGCGGAGGGAGTGGTGGACGACCATGGTGCAGGAGTCTGACACCCGGGACACCGAAGCCGCCGCGTGCGCGGCCATCGAGGAGTTCCTCGCGGGCCGCCTGGAGAGGACGCTGAGCGTGTACCGCAAAGCGCGACAGGCGGACGGGGCCGAGCGGGGCGCGGGGGAGGCCATGGCGGAGCTGCACGCCGAAGACCTCTCCGCGTGGCAGCAGTACGGATACCTCAGTCACGCGAACGCCGCCGCCGTCATCGACGTGTTCTATGAACGGCGCGTCGCTCAGGCGGCCCGTGCGCTGCGCCAGGCACCGAGGAACACCGCGCGGCGGGACCGCTGCCGGGCCCGGTACCACTCGTTGCGGCACGAGAAGGCGGCCGTCGAGGCCTGGCTGGCCGCGCAGGGGTGGGACCTGGAGCTCCGGGCCACCGACCACGAGACCGAGCGGGGCGTGGCCGGCCATTGCTGGACCACCGCCGGGCGGTGAGCACGCGCCGAAAAACAGCGCGGATACAGAGATGCTCGCTTTTCGAGGTTAATTCGGCGCGCAGGTGGAATGACGCTGTGTGAGGCGTCAGTACCGGTCCGCGGTCTCTGGCGTACGGCGACCAGGGAGGGCGGACGTGACGATCACACCGTCCGAGCAGCGACACGGTGGCGCCAGAGCGCTGGCGGGCCTCGTGGTGTTCGTGGCGGCGGTAGCCGCCGCCGCTCTGTCGGGCGTGCTCCTGAGCCCTGACACCGCCCAGGAGTACGCACGGCTCGAACAGCCGGACTGGGCGCCCCCGTCCTGGCTGTTCGGCCCCGTGTGGACGACCCTCTACGCCATGATCGCCCTGGCGGGATGGCTGGTATGGCGACGCTTCGGCTGGCAGGGGGCGCGCTTGGCGCTCTCGCTGTTCGCGTTGCAGCTGCTGCTCAACGCCGCGTGGAGCCCCTTGTTCTTCACCCTGGGGCTGCGCGGGACCGCCTTCGCCGACATCGCCGTGCTCTGGGTGGTCCTGTCCGCGACGATCGCCCTCTTCGCGAGGCTCTCGCGCCCGGCGGCCTGGCTCCTGGTCCCCTACTGGGCCTGGACGACCTTCGCCGCGCTGCTGAGCTTCACCATGTGGCGGCTCAACCTCGGCGGGTAGCCCGGCCGGGCGCGCCAGGTGCGCCAGGTGCGCCAGGTGCGCCAGGTGCCGGCCGGTCGGGGTGCTGTGCGGACCGGGCGAACGGTCGTCGGGTCACCGTGCCTGGTCGTGCGTCGTACGGCGAGCCCGGATGAGTGACTCGACGCCGTCGAGGAGCAGGCCGAGTCCGAAGCCGAAGTCGCCGTCGTCGATCCAGTCCTGACCTCCGCCGAAGGCGTCCGCCCCGACCGCCGCGGCGAGCGCGGGGTAGGTCTCGGGCTCAAGGACCTCGGTGAGGATCGCGGAGTACTCCGCCAGGCCGGCCGCCTCCTCCTCCCCGGGGGCCTCCTGCCCGCCCGCGCTCAGCGCGCGTCTTCGTCCTCTCCCTCGGACCACCGGCCGCGGGACGATCGGCGTTGCGACGTCCCGCCTTGCCCCGAGGATAGAACGCTGTACTGTGTATCAGATACAGTGTATGGAGTACTCAATTTCCTTGGGAGCCTCCCCGATGACCGACACCCGGGCCACGCCGCACCCCGTCCCCGAGCCCGCCCGGCCCCCGTCACGGGGGCCGACGAGGGACTCCGAACGAGCGCTCGCCCCCGACCTCGCACGCGGGGCCATGCTGCTGCTGATCGCGCTGGCTCACACGACCGGAGTCTTCTTCGTCGCCGCCCACGGCGGGCAGACGATGAGCGGCGCCGAGCGGGCCTTCGAGATCGCCATGTCCACGCTCGTGGAAGCACGCGCGATCCCGATGTTCGCCATCATGTTCGGCTACGGCCTGGTCCAGATCGCGCGACGGCAGGACGCGGTCACCGGTTCCCCCAGGGCGGCTCGCGCGGTTCTGCTGCGCCGCAACGGCTGGCTGGCCGTCTTCGGTCTGGTGCACGGAGCCCTGCTCTTCTCCGGCGACATCCTCGGGGCGTACGGCGTCCTGGGCCTGGTGTTCACGCTCGTGCTCCTGCGCCGCGGCGATCGCGTGTACCGCGCCCTCCGGTGGATCGGGGGCGTGCTGCTGGTGTACGTGCTGGGTCTGGGCGGTCTGGTCGCCTGGGCCCTCGCCACCGGTTCCGGGGCACCGGTCCCCGCGTCGGTGCTGGAGGAGACGTCGTCCCTGAGCGCGTCGACCTACCCGGCCTCCGTCCTCGCGCGCCTGGGGGAGTGGCCGGTGCACACCGGACTCATCGTGGCCGGGTTCCTGCTGCCGGTCTGGTTCGGCGCGTGGGCCGCGCGGCACCGGGTGCTGGAGGCTCCCGCGGCCCACCGCCGGATGCTGTGGGCGGGCGTCGTCGGCGGATTCGCCGTCGGCGTCGCCGGCGGCCTGCCGATGGGCCTGTTCGACGCGGGCCTGCTGCGCGCCGACGAGTTCGCCGCGACGTGGATCCGCGTGCTGCACCAGGTGTCCGGTGTGTTCGGCGGCATCGGCTACGTCTCGCTGTTCGGGCTGCTCTCCCTGGCGCCGTCGAAGGCGGGGACGCCTCACGTCGTCGTCGGCGCACTGGCCGCGCTCGGGCAGCGCTCGCTGAGCGGCTACCTGTTCCAGTCGCTCGTGTGGGTGGTCCTGGCGTCGCCGTACACGTTCGCGCTCGGCACCCGGTTCGAGGAGCCCACCCTCTTCGCGGTTTGTTGCGCGGTGGGCGTCTGGGGCGTCACCGTCGTCGGCGCCGACCTGATGCGGCGACGCTCTCTGCGCGGCCCGGCCGAGGTCCTGCTCCGGCGGCTCACCTACGGTCGCCCGAGGGCGACCGGCGAGCACGCGCGCTGATCGGAAGCGTCCGGTCCAGCGGTCCCCGGAGTACGAAAAAGGACCTGGGGCCTTCCGTCGTGCGGAAGGCCCCAGGTCCAAGCGCGGAGGATATGGGATTTGAACCCATGAGGGGGTTGCCCCCCAACCGCATTAGCAGTGCGGCGCCCTAGGCCTCTAGGCGAATCCTCCTGGCTCGCACCAGACTACGGCCCCGCGGTCCGCTGCGCAAAACGAAGGTCCGCGGACGCCCGGGGAGGCCGTCCCAGGTGCCGTCGCGGTCACCTCCACAGCGCCCGCTGGATCTCCTGACACCGCTCGTACGAGGGGAGTACGTCCCGCACCCGGGCCTCCGCCAGCGTCGGCGCCGCCCAGTCCCGGGCGGACATCACAGGCGCGCGCCCCTCCGGGATCGGCAGCGCCAGTTCCGGATCCAGGGGGGAGACCGCGAGTTCGTTCTCCGCCACGTAGGACGCGGAGAGCAGGTAGGACATCACGGTGTCGTCCTCCAGGGCGACGAACGCGTGGCCGACCCCCACGGGAAAGTAGACCGCGCGCAGGTCCTGCGGGTCGAGGAGGACCGCGTCCCACCGGCCGAAGGTCGGCGAACCGACCCGGGTGTCCACGACGATGTCCAGGGCCCGGCCACGCGGACAGCAGACGTACTTGGCCGCTCCCGGAGGGGCCGCGGTGAAGTGGATCCCGCGCACGACGCCGCGCTTGGACCTGCTGTGGCTGATCTGCGCCACGGGGAACAGCGGTCCGCCCACCGCCTGGGTGAACGCGCTCTCCTGGAACTGGGACGCGAAGATCCCGCGCTCGTCCGGGAAGACCCGCGGGGTGAACTCGAAGGCGCCTTCGACGTCCAAGGCGCGCACGCTCATCGTCTCGGTCTCCACCGGACCCGGGAGGGACTCTCGCCCGCTCCGTCGGTTCTCGGGCATGCTCTCCTCACCTCTCACTGTGCCCCTTCCCGACCCGTGCCGCGTTGCGCGACGGCTCGGGAACAGGACTGGGCCGTGCCTCGCGGATCCTCGGCGGGCCCCGCGGTCGGGAACCCCACCTGTAGCACCGGGGGATGAGAGTACAAGAACCGCGGCCGGGAGCACGGGGTGTGACCGGACCGATCCGCCCCCGTACCGGTCGGGCCGCCGGTCCCGCGCTCGGCCGGCCTCAGTCGGTCTTGTTGAACCGTGCCACTGTGAGCGCGACGATGAACGCACAGGCTCCCGCGACCAGGCCCACCTCGATCCCCCAGGGGACCCGCCAGCCGAACCACTCGACCCCGCTGTTGTAGAGCGCCTCGGTCTCCGGCGCGGCGTCCAGATACCTGAAGACCATCTGCCGCATGGGGTCGACGGTGTAGGTGATCGGGTTGACGAGCGCGATCGCGGACAGCCACGTCGGCAGGTTGCCGAGGGGGAACATGGCGCCGGAGAGCAGTACCAGCGGGGAGATCACGAGCGTGGTCAGGCCCATGAAGGCCTCGTTCTCCTTGACGGAGATGGCGAGCAGGACGCCGATGGAGGAGGCGGTCAGGGCCACGAGGAAGATCAGTCCGAGGAGGCTGAGCATGAGCCCTGGTGCGTAGGGGATCCCGGCCAGTCCCGCCATCGCCAGGACGATGCACGCCTGGATGGTGGCCTGGATCGCTCCGGCCAGTACCTTGCCGAGGATGAGCGCCGAACGGCGTGCCGGGGCCACGAGCATCCCCCGCAGGAACCCTGTCTCCCGTTCGGTCACGATCCTGGCGGCCGAGACCAGCGCGACGCTGATGGTGGTCATGACCAGGACGCCGGGGAAGATCACCGTGCTCAGGGCGAGGCCGTCGCTCCCACTCGGGATGAGGGAGCCGAAGCCGACCCCGATCACGAACAGCCAGAGGAGCGCCTGGAGGAGCATCGAGACGGCACGGCTGATGTCGTGGACGAACCGGAAGAGATCCCTCTTGACCACCACTCCCACGGTCCGAAGATCATGGGCGAACCCGAAGGGCGTGGTGGTGAGGGGCGTGGTCTGTGTGTTCATTCGTCTTCCTCTGGAGAGAGGGGTGCGCCAGTCGTGAGTTCGTGCCGACAGTAGCGGTCTTCGGCCGCTTCGATTTCCTCGGGCGCGGTTCGATCAGGACGACAACGTACCGGAGGCCGTGCCACTTTCACTTCCACGGACTTTGTGCTTGTGCTCGCATTCCCGGTCACGTATGTTCCTGAGCGCGTCCAGGGGTATCGCCTGCGGGGAGGGCGTTTTCACCGATGACCGGATCCTGCGCCCCTCGCGAATTCATGCCCTGGTCAGAGTGGGTGGCAGGGTGGCCGGTGTCGACGCGTTCATCGTCATGGGCGCCGGAATTCATGCGGTTCACATTTCATTTTGGAGGACAGGTGGACAACGCTTTCGAGGAAAGCGGCGCGGACGATCCCATGATCATGGTCCGGGATCTGGAGAAGAGCTATGGGCAGGTTCACGCGGTGCGCGGGATCGACCTCGATGTGGAGAAGGGGGAGCTCTTCGGTCTGCTCGGTCCCAACGGCGCGGGCAAGTCGACGTTCATCGGGATGCTCGCGACGATCCTCACCCCCACGGCCGGGGTCGGCGAGGTCGCGGGGCACGACATCCTCTGGGAGCGGGCCCAGGTACGCCGGAACATCGGCCTGGTCTTCCAGGAACAGACCCTCGACCGCTATCTGACCGCCTGGCACAACCTCAGGTTCCACGCCGAGATCTACGGTGTGCCGCGCGCCCAGGTGGACGAGCGCGTCACCGCGGCGCTGCACGACGTCGGACTGTGGGATGAGCGGTTGCGCCTGGCCGGAACGTTCTCCGGAGGTATGCGCCGTCGCCTGGAGATCGCGCGGGGCCTCCTGCACAGCCCCCGCCTGCTCTTCCTCGACGAGCCCACCGCCGGCCTGGACCCCCGTTCGCGGGAGCAGATCTGGGAACGCGTCCACCGGCTCAACAAGGAGGAGGGGGTCACGGTCTTCATGACCACCCACTACCTGGAGGAAGCCGAGCACTGCGACCGGATCGCCATCGTCGACCAGGGCAGGATCGTGGCGCTCGGCAGCCCGGCCGAGCTCAAGGCCGGCATCGGCCGTGACCGTGTGGAGGTGACGGCGGAGGACGCCGTGGCCCTGGCGGAGGACGTACGGACCGAGTTCGGCATCGACACGTCCGTGGAGGGGTCGACGGTGCGCTTCTCCGTGAAGGAGGGGAGCAGTTTCCTGCCGGACCTGTTCTCCCGGGTCAGGAGCCCCATCACCTCGGTCCGGGTCAGCTCCCCCTCCCTGGACGACGTCTTCCTCGAACGTACGGGCAGGGCGCTCGACCAGGAGCCGGGCTCCGCGGCCGAGCAGGACCCCCTGCCCGCGTAGCCGGCCCCGCCCCCCGCCGCGGTGGCGCGAGGGGCCACGGGGCCCGTCACTACTCGCTGAAGAACGGGAGGAACGCGTCCCCGTCGCCGCGGGCGGCCGACAGCGCCAGGAGGACGCCGGCGGTCCCCGAGGCCAGCTCCATGCTGAAGCGCGGCAGCCTGCCGCCGTGGAAGGCGGTGTGGCCCCGGAAGGGGAGCGCGTACCACTCCAGCTCGCGGACCCGGTCCTCCAGCAGTTCGGAGCGGCCCCCGACCCGGGCCAGTGTGGCGACCTGCCCCGCCTTGCCGTAGAAGAGGTCCGCCTGCACGTGGAACAGGGCGCGGCACGAGTCCAACAGGAGCGGGACGGTCTCGGCGCACCGGTCGTCGTGCCTGTACCTCAGGAGTTCGTCGGCGGCGAGGGCCACCCCCATCGCGCCTCCGTCGATGTTGGGCAGCCCCCTGCTCCCGGAGGAGCGCACCAGGAGCGTGCCTTCGGGACTCGTCTCGCACTGGTCCAGGTCCAGGTGCAGGGCCCGTACCGCCGTGTCGAGCAGGGCGGTGTCCCCCGTGGCCCGGTGGAGCCGGACCAGGGCCAGGGCGACTCCGCTCCAACCGCGCATCAGCCCCGCCCTGCTCCCGGCCGGACCGTGGTCACCGGAGTCGGACACGGACCGGACCTGCGATTCCAGCCTCTGCGCCAACTCCAGCGCCCGGTCGAGCAGGCTCCGGTCCGACAGCCGTTCCGAGAAGTGCGCCAGGTTGGCGCACACGCCCGCCATACCGGCGTAGAGGGAGATGCCTCCGACCGGTTCCTCGGAGTACCGCTCCAGCAGATCGGTCGCGGCCCGGGTGTGCCCGAGGTGGTCGAGGGCGTAGGCGGCCCCGGAGACGCCGTCGTAGAAGCCGATCCGGGGCGACTTCAGGTCCCGGACGGCCTCCAATAGCCACTCCTCGTGCTCCGGCCGGCGCTCCAGCCCCGCGGCGTCGAGGGCCCACAGGACGCCCGCGGCCCCGTGCGCCATGCCGTACCCGCCACTGACGAACTGCCGGACGTCCCCTGGGAAGAGGCGGTCCGTCCGCTCGGGCGTGGCCGAGGCCAGGATGCCGAGGCCGATCTCCTCGGGCTCCACCCGGGCGTCCTGCCCGGCCGGGACGTCCTCACCCGCGAGCAGGTCACGTTCGAGAGCGTCGGCCCAGTCCGGCCGGACTGGGAAGTACTCGCGCACCACCCGCATCAGCTCGGGGATCTTTCCCTGGTCGAGCGCCGCGATCCGGGCGAAGGGAAGAAGGGTGTTCAGCTTGGTGGCCGCCAGGCCGTAGCGGTCCACCGCCCGCCCGGTCAGGCCGCGCTTGGCGAATCCAGGGGCGTTCATCGGGGCGCGGTGGTCCTCCTGGGAGCGGTCGAAGGCCACCTCGAAGTCGATGAGGGTGACGTTGCCGTCGTCGTCGACCATGACGTTGTTCGGGTGCAGGTCGCCGAAGACCAGGCCGCGCTCGTGGATCGCGGCGAGGACCCGCTCCAACCGGTCGAAGACGGCCAGGGCGCGCTCCGTGAACGCCGAGAGCTCCTCGGGTGAGGCGTCGGTCCGCACCCCGGGGTGGTGGAGCGCGCACCACGCGTTGAGCGGCCTTCCCTGGACGAACTCCTCCACGAGGAAGAAGTGCCCCCCGAGGACGAAGCTGTCGACGAGCCGGGGGACCCCTTCCACGCCTTCGAGGGCACGGAGGTTGGCCTCCTCCCGTCGCAGGCGAGCGATCGCGTCGTGGAAGTCGAAGTCGACGCCCGCGTTCGGCCGGCCCTCCTTCAGCACGACCTGCGCCCCGGTCCTCTCGCTGCGGGCGCGGTAGACGCCCCCGGCGTTGGAGAAGTGCAGCGCCTCCTCCACGACGTACGGCTGCCTCTCCTCGTTCTCGCCCGACCCCGAGCGGGCCGCCAGGTGCGGGGCGAGGAAGTCCGGAAGGGTGACCCAGCCGGGAGGGGTGAAGACCGGCGCCCGGCGGTCGGGCACGAGCACCCCGTCGGGCCGGCGGAGGGCCGGCACCTTCTCCCCGTCGGCGTCGAGGCAGGTCATGAGGCGAAAGGCCCCGTACCTGACGTAGAGGGGGCCCTGCTCCCAACGGAGGTCGCTCAGCACGTAGGGGCCGGGGCGGCCGCCGATCCGCTCGGAGAGTCCGAGAAGGGTCTTGTGCAGCTCGGCCTCGTCCCGCGGGTACACGGTGACCAGCTTTCCGCTGGATCCCCTGGCCGCGTACTTGGTGTTCACCACGACCGCGATGTTCTTGTTCAACAGGTACTTGAACGGCAGGCCGTTCGCGACGCAGTAGTCCCACACGTCCGCGCAGGTCCGGTCCGCCTCGTCCAGGGTGGTGGAGACGTGGATCTTCCACCCTTGTTCGGGGAGGTTCGGTTCCTCGGGGAAGACCACGTTCCACAGGCCTTCCACGCGCGTGCGCCATCCGGGCGGCGCCTCCCTGTCCGTGACGGTGAACCGTGCCGGGGGGCACAGGGACCGGGGGGAGTCATCGGGGATGCGGACCGGTGTCTCGTAGAAGGACCGGTCCGCGAGGGTGTACATCTCGATGAGTTCGATCACTGGGCACCTCGTGTCGCGGTGGGGGGAGCCTGGGTGCTGTCGGTCGGGCGCCCGGAGCGCTTTCCGTTGACGATCCGGTCGAGGATGGGCCTGCCGTGCGCGGTCCAACTGCTCCTGGTGACGGAGAAGTAGTGCAGATCCCAGGCGCGCCCCTGGAAATACATCTGTTCGCTGAGCAGGGCCTCACGGGGCGACGTCGCGAGCGCGGAACTGAACGACTTCAGGCTCGCCTCGGTCGTCATCGCGTACACTTTCCGCAGGTCCTCCCAAGTGGCGAATGAGTAGTTGACCAGCATCATCATCGCCTCGGCGCCCACCCCGACGGGAAGTCTCTCGGAATCGGTGAAGATGCCGAGTTTCACGTGGCCGGCCGGATCGTGTTCCCGGATCGAGCCGAAGCCGACGGTTTCCCCGGTCTGCTTGAGTTCTATTTCGATCATCTCGACCAGGCCGTCCTCTACCACCTTTCTGTACCCTTCGGTGTATTCATCCAGGGACGGCAGGCTTTCCAGGCCCAGTTTCATCAGTAGGTTGTACAGTTCCGGGACGCTTTCTTCCTGCATGGCCCTGAAGGTGATGCGGGGCGTCTCTAGGTGGAGGGTCAGCATGGACGGAACCTTATCCATGGGAGTTATCCGCGGGGGCGCGCGCGGGGTCATTCCTGTCCCGCTGGCGGGACAGGAGCCCGGAAGGTCCTGTCGTCGTCGCAGCGTGTGATCCCGGTTCTTGTCTTCCTCCGTGGGCTTGTTCTAGGTTCCTTTCCGCCCGTGTTGGCTTTCTATGTTCGGAAAGGAGTTCTGCGATGGCTCTCTCTGACGTTCTGTCCCTGCAGGGGATGGACAGCCTGGTCGACGAGTCCGTTCTGCTCTGCAGCGGTTCCAGCGTCACCTGCCAGTGCTAGTGGCGTGAACGCGCCCTGAGCGCGGACGTCCCACGCTCTGGGGCAGGGGCGGCCGCTCCAGGCACGGAGCGGCCGCCCCGCTCCGGCCTCAACGGTTCTTGTGTTCCTCCGTGGGCTTGTTCTAGGTTCCTTTCCGTCGGTGTCGGTTTTCTATGTTCGGAAAGGAGTTCTGCGATGGCTCTCTCTGACGTTCTGTCCCTGCAGGGGATGGACAGCGTGGTCGACGAGTCGGTTCTGCTCTGCAGTGGCATGAGCGCTACCTGCCAGTGCTAGTGGCGTGAACGCGCCCTGAGCGCGGACGTCCTACGCTCTGGGGCAGGGGCGGCCGCTCCAGGAACGGAGCGGTCGCCCCGCTCCGGCCGCAACGGTCCTTGTTGCTCCGTGGGCTTGCTAGGTTCCTTTCCGTCGGTGTTGGCTTTCTATGTTCGGAAAGGAGTTATGTGATGGTCCTCTCTGACGTTCTGTCCCTGCAGGGGATGGACAGCGTGGTCGACGAGTCGGTTCTGCTCTGCAGCGGCATCAGCGTTACCTGCGACTGCGGGTAGCCCTTCGTGTGCCCTTTGAAGGCGGATGTTCTCTGCCCGGGGGCGAGGTGGCCCCGCCGCGAATGGGGCGGTCACCTTACCCTTCGGGTGCTCGGGCCGGTGCCGCTCGGAAAGGAGTTCCGTGGTGGTTCTCTCTGACGTTCTGTCCCTGCAGGGGATGGGCAGCGTGGTCGACGAGTCGGTTCTGCTCTGCAGCGGCATCAGCGTTACCTGCGACTGCGGGTAGCCCTTCGTGTGCCCTTTGAAGGCGGATGTTCTCTGCCCGGGGGCGAGGTGGCCCCGCCGCGAATGGGGCGGTCACCTTACCCTTCGGGTGCTCGGGCCGGTGCCGCTCGGAAAGGAGTTCCGTGGTGGTTCTCTCTGACGTTCTGTCCCTGCAGGGGATGGGCAGCGTGGTCGACGAGTCGGTTCTGCTCTGCAGCGCGATCACCCATACCTGCGGCTGCGACTAGGCCGTGTTTTTTGCAGCATTCCGGGCTCGCGGCCGCCAGGACCGCCTCTCGCTGCGCCTCTGCGCCCGTGCAGCACCACCAGGCTGAACTTCGCACATCGTCTTGCGAGAGACGGCCTGACGGCCGCGAGCTGATCCGAAAGCCTTCAGAAAAACACGGCCTAGGCCGGGTTCGGCCCAGGCCCCCTCCCACACGCTCCGAGGACGGATACCGCGCTGTACGGGTGGCCGGCCTCGGCGAGCGTGTGTCCGAGCCGTCCCCCATCCCTGACCGAACGGATCATGGAGAGCTCTTGACCAGGATCATCTACCCCCACGTGTCGACCCCCCTGACACGACTGGTTCCGACACGGGTGCGCTTCGGGGACGCGGTCCTCGACGAACTCGAGGAACGGGGGCTGTCCGGACTTCCGAGCAGGGACGTGTTCAGGTCCTTGTGGCCCAAGGAGCACGAGCGGGTGTCGGCGCAGTTCCTCATCCAGGGCGGGGACGGGGAGGTGGTCGGGTACTCCTCCCTCCACGCGCTCGGCCTCAACTCGCGCCATGTCGACTGCTCCGTCGTGGCCGACCCGGTCAGGACCGACGACGCGGTCCTCGCCCACGCCTACGCCCTCGCGATCAACTACGCCTTCGCCATGTGGGGCGTGCGCAAGATCAACTTCTGGACCGTCGAGAGGTCCCTGTCGGCACTCCGCGCCGTCTCCTCGAACGTCGTCAGGGAGGGCCTGCTCACCGAATACGTGCTCGATGAGGGCCGGCTGCGGGACGTGAGCGTCTTCGCGGTGTTCCGGGACGACTGGGACCACGGGGGCGCGGGGTTCGTCGAGGAGGCCGTGGGGGCGGGGGCGGCGGGATGAGGATTCTCATCGCCACGGAGGCCGAGCGCAGCCATTTCCTGAACCTGGTCCCCCTGGGCTGGGCCCTGCGAGCCGCGGGCCACGAGGTGCTGGTGGCCAGCCAGCCCGCGCTCGAACCCGTCGTGCGCGCCGTCGGCCTGCCCTACGCGAGCGTCGGGCGCGACCACCAGCTCAGGCGGGTGTTGCGCCACAAGCTCCGTCTGCTCCCGGGCAGGCCGGCCGAGCACTTCGGTTTCGACATGGCCGAGGACAGCGACGACGTCCTCACGTGGGACTACCTCCGCGAGGGCTACGACAGGGCCCTGACGTGGTGGTGGCGGATGGTCAACGAGCCGATGGCCGACGACCTGGCCGACCTGTGCCGCGCGTGGCGTCCCGACCTCGTGGTCTGGGAGCCCATCACCTTCTCGGCGGCGGTCGCCGCCGAGGCCTGCGGGGTCCGCCACGTCCGCTACCTGTGGGGCGCCGATCTGTTCGCGCGCATCAGGGAGCGGTTCCTGGCCCGATGGGCCGAGCAGCCGGAGGACGAGCGCGAGGACCCCCTGGCCGCCTGGCTCACCCGGATGGCGGTGCGCCAGGGGGTGGAGTTCTCCGAGACCCTGGTGACCGGACACGCCACGATCGAGCAGGTCCCTTCACCGCTGCGTGTGCCCACCCCGGAGCGCATCCGCTACCTGCCGGTGCGCTACGTCCCCTACAACGGCCGCGCGGTCGTACCCGACTGGCTGCGCACTCCGCCGGACCGCCCACGCGTCGGCCTGTGTCTGGGGAGCAGCACCACCGAGTGGTACGGGGGCCACGAGATCGACCTCTCCGCGGTCCTGGAGGGGCTGGCGGACCTGGACGCCGAGGTCGTGGCCACGCTTCCCGACGCGGAGCGCGAGCGCCTCGGCACGGTGCCCCCGAACGTTCGGCTGGTGGACTACACCCCGCTGCACGCGCTGGCCCCCACCTGCGCCGCCATGATCACCCACGGCGGGCCGGGTTCGGCGCTGACGGCCCTGTCCCACGGTGTCCCCCAACTGCTCACACCGGGCACGAACATGTTCGACACGGTGCTGATCGCCCGGCTCGTGGAGCGCGCGGGAGCGGGCCGGCTCCTGGCCCCCGACCAGGTCACCGCCCAGAGCGTGGAACGAGAGGTCCGCCTCCTGTTGGAGGACTCTCGCCACACCGCCGCGGCGGGCGACGTGCGTGACCGCATGGCCGCCATGCCCGCCCCCGCCGACCTCGCCAGGACCCTGACCACACTCGACTGAGGCCGGGTCAGGAAGCGTGCGCGGCCCCGGCGAGCTCCTCCAGGACGGAGACGAGCTCGCTGGGCGCGGGCGTCGCCGCCACCTCCTTGCCCAGGGCCTGCACAGCGGTCCCGTCGGCACCGGCGAGCGCGCGCGAGACCGTGTCGCGCAGGGCGCCTCCGAGTGCCTCGGCCGGAGTGAGCGAGACCGCGCATCCCCGTTCCACCAGGGGCCGCATCAGGGCGGCCGCGTCGGGGAAGGCCGGGTTGAGCACCGCCACCTGGGGCAGCAGATGGGCCGCCGCCGCGCAGGCGACGTCGAAGCCGCCACCGTGGACCAGCAGCGAAGCCGAGTCCAGGAGCAGGTGGGTGGCCGACGCGTCGGCCACGCGCACGTCCTCTGGAAGGGACGGCAGCTCCTCCTCCCGACCGGCCGGACAGAGCACGACGAGTTCGGCGTCCAGGCCCGTGGCCGCCGCGGCGAGGAGCTCCGACCCCTCGGCGCTCCTGTCCCAGGACGACCAGTCCACCAGGACCCTTGGCCCCGCCGCCTCACCGCGTGCCCAGGAGGGGAGTGAGGCGGCGCCGCGGTAGGGCACGGGCCGTACGGACAACCGGGGCCCCTCCGCCTCCCGCACCTCGGAGCGCAGGCCCTCCGGCAGCTGGTGGACCGAGAACCGGCCCAGGAGGAGGGAGTCCGAGGGGGAGACACCGAACCGCGGGGCCGTCTCCTCCAGCCACGCCCGCGGCGTGCCCGGACCGGCGTCCCCGGCGGCCGCGCGGCCGTGGACGAGGGGGTCCGACCCGGCCAGGAACCTCCCGTGCGCGGCTCCGACCGCCTCCGCGGCGATCGCGCCGGCGAGGGTCGCGGACTCCCACAGGACCAGATCGGGCTCCCATTCACGGCACACGGCGACCAGGTCCGTGACCAGCGGATCGTTGACCGCGCTCCACCACGCGGCACGGCCCCGGCCGGCCGGACCCGCCGCGGCGTCCTCGGTGGCCCCGTCGGCGCTCTCGCCCACCGGCATCACGGTCAGGCCGGTGTCGGCCGCGGCATCGGTCATGGACGGCCCGGTGCCGATACGCACCTCGTGCCCGGCCGCGCGCAGCGCCCAGGCCGTCGGCACCATGCCGAAGAAATGGGCTCTGTCCGGGTATGTAGCGACGACGATTCGCACCGTGTCCCCTCACTTCCAGGATTATCGCCGGGTCGGTGCTCGGAGGCAGGAAAGGCGATGCCGTTCCTTGACAAGCCGGATGCGCCGCCTGTTCATTCGTCGCGTCGCGGTTTCGCCGCCCCCGGTGGACCCAGGTGGTGGATCTGCTGTGATGGTTCGTTCGGAAGAGTTTCTCCGAGCTTAGCACCAGGCGCCTGATGTGTACTTTCGCTAAAGGCTCGTAGTATGCCCCTGGTGTGCTTGCCCAGCAATATCGATGTTCGACCCTCGTTGGGAGACCCTCTTGAAAGGTATTGTTCTGGCCGGAGGTACGGGTAGCCGTCTCTTCCCGTCCACCCGTGGCGTGTCGAAGCATCTTTTCCCTGTGTATGACAAGCCGATGTTCTACTACCCGGTCTCCGTTCTCATGCAGGCGGGGGTCAGGGAGATACTCATCATCTCCACGCCCGAGACGCTTCCCCTGATCCGTCGGGTGCTGGGGGACGGGAACCAGCTGGGGGTCGAGTTCTCCTACGCGGCGCAGGCGGAGCCCAGGGGGATCGCGGAAGCCTTTCTCATCGGGCGCTCCCACATCGAGGGAGGGCGCAGCGCGCTGGTCCTCGGGGACAACATCTTCCATGGTGAGAGCATGTTCTCCCTGTTGGATCGGGCCGCCTCCGCCTCGGCGGGCTGCGTCCTCTTCGGCTGCGAGGTCGCCGAACCCCAGCGTTACGCCGTCGCGGGTTTCGGTGACGACGGCCGGCTGGACTCCTTGGTCGAGAAGCCGGCCGAGCCGGTCTCCGACTACGCCGTCGCCGGCCTCTACTTCTACGACGAACGCGTGGTGGAAATCGCCGAACAGGTCGTCCCCTCCGGCCGCGGCGAGTTGGAGGTGACGGACGTCAACCGGGCCTACATGAAACTCGACGACGTCCAGGTGGTGACGATGGGAAAGGAAATCAAGTGGCTTGATCTCGGCACGGAGGATTCCTTGATGGAAGGCGCCGGATACGTGTCCTCCGTGCTGCGGGACTCCGGTTCTCGGGTCGCCTGCCTCGAAGAGATCGCATTGCGTATGGGATTCATCGGCCCGGAGCAGTGCCACCGCCTGGGAGAGGCGATGGGAGCCTCTCCCTACGGCGAGTACGTCATGTCCGTGGCCCAGGGGCGGGGTACCGGTGAGAAACCCGCGCTCGATGCCCTCGTATGGCAGGGTGCGGCCGTATGAGAATCTTGGTCACCGGAGGAGCCGGATTCATCGGTTCCAATTTCGTCAGGCGTGTGCTCTCGGACGTCTACCCCTTCTTCGAGGGGGCCGAGGTCGTGGTCCTCGACAAGCTGACCTACGCGGGAACCCTGGGCAGCCTCTCCCCGGTCGAGGACGACCCCCGCCTGCGCTTCGTCCAGGGCGACATCTGCGACGAGGAGCTCGTGCGCGGTCTGCTGGACGAGGTGTCCACGGTCGTCCACTGCGCGGCCGAGACCCACGTGGACCGGTCGATCACCGACTCCGCGGGCTTCGTCCGGACCAACGTCCTCGGGACCCACACGCTCCTCGAACAGGCGCTGGCCGCGGGGGTGGAGCGCTTCGTCCTCGTCTCGACCGACGAGGTCTACGGAACCCTGGACTCGGGTGCGTGGACCGAGACCGACCCGCTGGAGCCGAACTCTCCCTACTCGGCCAGCAAGAGCGGGTCCGACCTCCTGGCCCGCGCCTTCCACCGGACCTACGGGATGCGGGTCTGTGTCACACGCTGCGCCAACAACTACGGCCCGTTCCAGTTCCCCGAGAAGATGATCCCCCTGTTCGCGACCAACCTGCTGGACGGACTGCCGGTTCCGCTCTACGGCGACGGCGGCAACGTGCGGGAGTGGGTCCACGTGGACGACCACTGCGACGCCCTGGCCCTGGCGGCCGAGCACGGGGCGGCGGGAGAGGTCTACAACATCGGTGGGACGGCCGAGCGCACGAACATCGAGGTGACCGAGGCGATCCTCGGGCTTCTGGGCCACGACGACTCGATGGTCCGCTACGTCCAGGACCGCAAGGGCCACGACCGCAGGTACTCGGTCGACGACTCCAAGGCCGTGCGCGAACTCGGCTACGCGCCGGCGGTCCCCTTCGGAGAGGGCCTGGAGCGCACCATCGCCTGGTACGCGGCCAACCGCTGGTGGTGGGAGCCGCTCAAGAAGCGGGCTACCGAGGCGGTCCTGTGACACGCCCGCGCGGGACCGTTCTCCCTGTCCCGCCAGCGGGACAGGGAGAACGGTCCCGCTCAGAAGCTCGGCGCCGCACGGGCGCCGGAGAACCAGGACAAGAGGACACGGTGTCTGACCGACTCTCCCCCGCCGAGCTCTTCGCTCTGCTTCCCTCGTCCCCTGAAGTCATGGACCGTCCCTGGACGGTGGACTGGGCGGCGCAGACCAGCGCCCCCGCGGACCTCCTCCGCGAGCTGGTGCCCGAACGGATGGAGTTCTCCACGTCGGGGAGCACCGGCGGCCCCCGCTCCTGGTTCCGTGGCCGGGACCAGCTCCTGTCCGAGGCCCGGATGCTCGCGGACCTGCTCGCCGACTCCGCGCCCGAGGCGGTCGTGACCTTCGCTCCCCCCAAACACGTCTACGGGATGCTCGCGAGCGTCCTCATGCCCGCGCTGCTCGGGGTGCCCGTCTGGTACGTTCCGCGGTTCGCACCGTTGCCGCCCGAGGGACCGCGCGGTTGGGCCGTGGTGTCCATCCCCTGGACCTTCCCCATCCTCAACAGGCGCGGGGACTGGCTCGACCGGGCCGAACGCCTCGCCTTCCTGCACAGCACGTCGACGCTTCCGGAGAGCGCGGCCGAGCTCATGGGCCGGCTCGGGGAGAGGGCGACGCTGACGGAGATCTTCGGCTCCACGGAGACGGGGGGCGTGGCCCACCGCCGGTGGAGCCCCGCGAACCGGCCCTGGACCCTCTTCCCCGACGTGGAGTTCGGTGAGGGGGCCGGTGCCAGGGGAGAGGAGAGCGGACTCGTCGTCCGCAGCCCTCGGCTGGCCGCCCCGGAAGGGGGAACCGTCGCGACCGAGTGGTGCATGGACGACCATGTGGTCCGTCTCGGGGACCGGTCCTTCGGTTTCGCCGGACGCAGGACGCGTCTGGTCAACGTCAACGGCCACCGCCTGGACCTGGAGTCCATGGAGGACCGCCTCCGCGGGGTCGTGCGGTGCGCGGACCTGGCCTGCGTGCCCGTCACCGACTCCATGACCGGTGAGCACTTCGAGCTGTGGATCGTCCCCGGTGCCGAGGGGCCGCCGACCGACCGGGTCCTGGCCGAGGCGGTGCGCTCCGCCGAGTACCGGCCCCGGGCCGTGCGGGTGGTGGAGCGGATCGACCGCTCGGAGACAGGCAAGTTGAGGCGTGTGCAGTCGGCGCACGTCCGTTCCGAAGGAGCCGATGCATGAGTTCGAAGTCGAGCGGACTCGACGAGATCCTCCGTCTGACGGACCCGGAGGCCCGGATCGGGTGGACCGCGGACGACCTGGCGCGGATGCGGGAGAGCGCCACGACGATGGCCAAGCACCTCGCCGAGGGCGAGGAGGTCTACGGGGTCACCCGCGGCTTCGGTCCGCTCGTGGCCTTCCCCGCGTCGGAGAGCGCCGGAGCCCAGGGCGAAGGCCTCATCTCCCATCTGGGCAGTGCCCAGGGAGAGCCCTTGTCCGCCGAGGTCAGCCGGCTCGTCTTCGCTCTGCGCATCCTCAGCATGCGCCGCGGCCACTCCGCGGTCGACGTCGGGTTCTGGAAGGGGCTGGTCGACCTGTGGAACCGGGGGTTCACCCCGGTGATCCCCTGTGAGGGCACGGTGAGCGCCAGCGGCGACCTCCAGCCCCTGGCGAGCGCCGCGCTCTCGCTCGCGGGCCAGGGTGAGGCCTGGGTCCGGGCGGAGGGAGGCGGTTTTCGCCGGGTCGACTCGGCGGAAGCCCTGGCCGACCTGGACGTCGAACCCGTGCGGTGGACGGCTCGGGAGGCGTTGGCGTTCGTCAACGGCAGCGGGGTGGGCCTCGCGCTCGCCCTGCACAACCTCAAGCGGATCTCGGACGCGGTCCGCGCCGTCGCCCTGCTGACCTCCCGGATGGCCGAGCTCCTGGGCGCCAACCCCCAGGCCTACAGTGAGGGGATCGCCAGTGCACGGGGACAGGTCGGCCAGGCCGCGGTCGCGGGCTGGATCCGTGAGGGCCTGACCCCGGGCGCCGTACGCGATCCCTCCCGTCCCCTTCAGGAGCCCTACAGCCTGCGGTGCGCCTCGCAGGTCCTCGGCGCGGTCGCGGACCAGCTCGCGGCGGCCGAGTGCATCCTCCTGCGCGAGGCGGGCGGTACCACCGACAATCCCGTCAGTCACGACGGGGAGATCCTGCACGGGGGCAACTTCCACGCGATGCCGGTGGGTTTGGCCTCCGACCAGATGGGGCTCTGCCTCCAGCAGGTCGCCTTCCTGGCCGACCGCCAGCTCTCCCTGCTCTGCGCGTCGGAGACCAACGGCGGCCTGCCGCCCATGCTGACGCCCATTCCCGGGGCCGGCAGCGGGCTGGCCGGGGTCCAGATCAGTGCCACGTCGTTCGTCTCGCGTATCCGCCAGTTGGTCACGCCGTCGAGTCTCACCGCCCTCCCCTGTAACAACGGCAACCAGGATCACGTGCCGGTCGCCCTGAACGGGGCCAATTCCGTAGCCCAGGCCGTCGATCTGGCGTGGCTGGTGGTCGGATCGCTGGGTGTGGGCCTGGCCCAGCTCGCCGCGATTCTGGGGCGCCGGGAGGAGACCGGGGTCTGGGCGCGCGTCGCCGAGCTCTCCCCGCCCCTGGACCGGGACCGGCCCCTGGCCGCCGAGGTCCGTGCGGTGCGGGACGTGCTCGCCGAGGAGGCCGCGGCCCGCGCGGGGGAGTGGCGGCTGCCGGACCTCTCCTGAGGTCGGCCCCGCCGCCTCAGTCGGGAGAGGTGAGGGTCCGGGCGAGGTCGGCGGGGGCGGGCATGGCGGCCATGCGGTCACGCACGTCGCCCGCCGCGGCGGTGTGCCGGGCGTCCTCCAGGAGGAGGCGGACCTCTCGCTCCACGCTCTGGGCGGTGACCTGGTCGGGGGCCAGGAGCCGGCCCGCTCCGGCGCGCTCCACGAGCCGGGACGTGCGGACCTGGTCGAACATGGTGGTGCTGGGTGTGAGCAGTTGGGGGACACCGTGGGACAGGGCCGTCAGCGTGGTGCCCGGTCCCCCCTGGGTGATCATGGCGGCGCAGGTGGGGGCCAGGGCGTGGACAGGGGTGTACTCGACGAGGCGGGTGTTGGGAGGGGTGGTGCCCAGGCGTTCGCGTTCGGCGGCGGGAAGGGTGGCCACGACCTCGGCGTCCAGTTCCGCCAGCCCCTCCAGGACCTCGGAGAGGTCGATCTCGCGGTCCCCGTACCAGTCGTTCACGCTGGTGCCGAGGCTGAGCCCGATGCGGGGGCGGTCGGGTGGTGTGCGGAGCCAGTGCGGGAGGGCGGCGCGGCCGTTGTAGGGGACGTAGCGCACCGGCAGGTAGCGGATGCTCTCGGGTGTGGGCAGCCGCAGGTCGGGTGGGACCTGCTCGACGGTCGCGTGCCCGGTCACCAGGGTCTCGGAGTAGTCGACGCCGTTGCGTCCGGCGATGCGGGTGAGCCAGTCGGCGAGGGGGTCCTCGCGTTCGTCCTCCGGCCGCTCGGCCCACTGGGACAGGAAGCGGTCCCTCGTGCAGCCGAAGTCGTCGGCGCCCCACAGGTAGCGGACGTGGCGGGCTTCGCAGGCCTCGGCGGCGATGGCCGCCGAGAAGGTGGTGGGCTCCCAGACCACGAGGTCGGGACGCCACGCACGGCACAGGTCGACCAGATCATCGGCCATGGGCTCATTGACCATGCGCCACCACCACGTGACGGTCTTCTTCAGACCGCCGAGGAGGTACTCCCAGGTGAGAACCTCGGGGCGGTCCTCGGTCATGGTGAACTCGCCCAGCTCGCCGGGAGCCGCACGGTGCCTGGTGCGCATGACCCGCCTGAGCTGGTGGTCGCGTCCGACGCTCACGTAGGACAGGCCGGTGGCGCGCACGACGGGTTCGAGCGCGGGCTGGCTGGCCACCAGCACCTCGTGACCGGCCGAACGCAGGGCCCAGCCCAGGGGAACCAGGTTCAGGAAATGGCTCCGTTCCGCGACCGACGCGATGAGTACCCTCACTGGATCGGCATCTCCTTTGTGTGGTAGGTCCGACTATTATCATCTTCTCGTAAACGCATTGTAGGGGATTACCGGGAAACCGTCGGCATCCGCGTTCTGTCGCTCGGTGGCGGCTGTGTCGGACCATTATGTCGACGTGTATCCTGCCACCCTGTCCTGGTGCCTCAGTCCAATTTGAGAATGGGGTTCATATATGAATTTCCCGTTGTACCGCCACAGGTGCGGTGACCTCCGCGACTCCGCGCGCCCGGTCCGGGCCGGGGCCGCCGCAGCCGGAACCGGGCGGTAGCCGTGGCACGTGTCGTGGTGACAGGGGGGACCGGTTTCATCGGAAGCCACCTCGTCGACGCGCTCGTCGCCCGCGGGGACGAGGTGGCCGTGCTCGGCCCCCGGGGAGCTCCGGAGTTCCCCTCGCCCCTGTGGGAGAAGGCGGAGTACGTGCGGGGCAGCGTGACCTCCCGCGCCGACCTCGAACGCGTCATCACACCGGGTGTGGACGTGGTCTACCACCTTGCCGCCCTCGTGGGGGTCGACAAGTACCTCGCCTCGCCCCTGGACGTCATCGACGTCAACTTCGTCGGGACCCGGAACGTCGTCGACCGGTCCCTGGAGGTCGGGGCGAGGGTCGTCTACGCGAGCACGAGCGAGGTGTTCGGAAAGAATCCGAAGGCGCCGTGGGACGAGGACGCCGACCGTGTCCTGGGCTCCACCGCCGCCGAACAGTGGGTTTATTCCTCGAGCAAGGGGCTCGCCGAGCACCTGGTCCTGGGATATGTGCGGGAGAGGGGCCTGTGGGCTTCCGTCGTCCGCTATTTCAATGTGTACGGGCCACGGCAGAGGCCGGCCTTCCTGATCAGTAGAAGCATCCATCGCGCACTGCGCGGAGAACCGCCCGTGGTCTACGGACGGGGCGATCAGAGGAGGAGTTTCGCCTTCGTCGAGGACGCGGTCGAGGCCACCATCCTCGCCGGTTCGAGCCCGCGGGCGGCCGGTGAGTGCTTCAACGTGGGCGACACCGAGGAGGTCTCGATCCGCGCGGCGGTCGAGCTGATCGTCGAACTCACGGGAACGGTCGACGGTGTCGCCTCGGTGGACGCGGGAAGCCGGTCGGGCGCCTCGCACCAGGGCCTGCACCGGAACTCGCCCGACACGGCCAGGATCCGGTCGCTGCTGGGCTGGGAGAGTTCGGTCGGCCTCCGTGACGGGCTCGCCCGGACCGTCCGCTGGGCGAGGGAGAACCCGCGGTGGCTCGACCGGCCGGAGGGCGCCTCCCGTTGAGGGGGCGCCCGGTTGCGACCGTCCGAGTGGGACACGAACACAGGGGAGCACAGGGTGACCGAGACAAGCACGTGCCGCATCTGCGAGGGAACCGTGAGGAGGTTCGTCGACTTCGGGGAGCAGCCGCTCTCCGACGCCTTTCGCGACCCCTCGGACGAGACCGAGGAGTTCTTCTACGGACTCGCCGTCGGACACTGCTCCGGCTGCGACATGGTCCAGCTCATGGAGGCGGTGCCCCGCGAGCGCATGTTCCACGAGGGGTACCCCTACTACTCGTCCGGTTCGACCGTGATGCGGTCCCATTTCCAGACCACGGCGGCCAGGCTCATCTCCGAGTACGCGACGGGGGAGGACCCGTTCATCGTCGAGCTGGGCAGCAACGACGGCGTCATGCTGGAGTCCGTGGCCCGGGCGGGCATCCGGCACCTGGGCATGGAGCCCTCCGCCTCGGTGGCCGAGGTCGCCCGGAGCAAGGGGGTCAGGGTCCGCGAGGCCTTCTTCGAGAAGGCCACCGCCCTGGAGATCCTGGAACAGGACGGCCCCGCCGACGTGGTCTACGCCGCCAACACCTTCTGCCACATCCCCTACGTGGACTCGGTCCTGGCCGGCCTCGGGGAACTGCTGGTACCGGAGGGCGTCTTCGTCTTCGAGGACCCCTACTTCGGGGACGTGATCGAGAAGGCCTCCTTCGACCAGTTCTATGACGAGCACTTCTTCCTCTTCACGGCCACCTCCGTGGCGGGCATGGCGCGACGGTTCGGGTTCTCACTCGTGGACGTGGAGCGGCTGCCGACGCATGGAGGCGAGCTCCGGTACACCCTCGCGAGAGAGGGGCGCCGGACGCCCACCCTCCGCGTGGCGCGGATGCTCCAGGAGGAGGCCCGCCGCGGGTTGACCTCCCCGGCCGCGCTGCGCGCGTTCGCCGACCGGGTGCGTGCCAACGGCGATCGCCTGGTCGGTGAACTGCGCGCGCTGCGGGACCAGGGCAAGCGGGTCGTGGGCTACGGGGCCACGGCCAAGAGCGCGACCGTCCTCAACTTCTGCGGGATCGGGCCCGACCTCCTGGAGTACGTCTGCGACACGACGCCCGACAAGCAGGGCAGGCTCACCCCGGGGTCGCACGTGCCCGTGGTCGGCCACGACCGCTTCACCGAGGCCTACCCCGACTACGCGCTTCTCCTGGCCTGGAACCACGCGGACGAGATCATGGCCAAGGAGACGGGGTTCCGCGACGCGGGGGGACGCTGGATCCACTACGTCCCCGAGGTCCGGGTCGTCTGACCCCGGAGGTCGGGCGCCGGAGTCAGACGTCGACCAGCGTGCGTGTGAGTTCGGCGGGTGAGGGCATCCGCGTGATCTCGTCACGCAGGCGCGCCCCGGCCTTCGCGTAGTTCTCCTCCGTCAGGAGGGCCCCGACCGCCTCGCGCACGTTCCCGGGGGAGGCGTGCTCCGGGCTCAGCGCGATGCCTCCGCCGGCCCCCTCCAGTGCCGACGCGACCAGGATCTCGTCGTACATCTGGTGGGGGATGGTGATCTGGGGGACGCCGTGGGCGAGGCCGCTGAGGACGGTGCCGGTGCCGCCGTGGGTGATCATGGCGGCGCAGGTGGGGGCGAGGGCGTGGAGGGGGACGTAGTCGACGAGGCGTGTGTTGGGCGGGACGGTGCCCAGGCGTTCGCGTTCGGTGGCGGGCAGGGTGGCCACGACTTCGGCGTCCAGGTCCGCCAACCCCTCCAGGACCGCGCTCACGTCCACCGTGTAGCCCCCCATGCGCTGCGTGGCCGTCGTGCCGAGGCTGAGTCCGATGCGGGGGCGCTCGGGCGGCGTGCGCAGCCAGGCGGGGACCACCGCGCGGCCGTTGTAGGGCACGTAACGCATGTGCAGCCGGCTGGTGCCGGTGGACAGGGGCACATCGAGTGACGGAGGCAGGTAGTCGATGCCGGCGTGTCCCGTCACCAGGGCTTCGGAGAAGTCGACACCGTGGCGCGCGGCCCGGTGCTCCAACCAGGCGCGAAGGGGGTCGTCCCACTCCTCACCCGCTCGCTCCTCCACCCTCGTCAGGAACAGGTGGCGCATGGCGGCGAACAGGTCCAGGCTCCACAGGTGGCGTACGTGCCGGGCTCCGCAGGCCTCGGCGGCGATCGCCCCGGCGTAGGTGATGGGCTCCCAGACGACGAGGTCGGGGCGCCAGGTCCGGCAGAGGTCGACCAGGTCGTCGGTCATGGGGTCGTTCACCAGCCGCCACCACCAGGGGATGTAGGAGTCCCGGTAGGCCGAGTGCAGCACCTCCAGCTCCGGCTCGGGTTCCTGCGCCACCCGCATGATGTCGAATCCGAAATCCTCGCCGCCCGGCGTGCGCTTGCCCAGGGCGATGATCTGCGCGAGCAGATGGTCCTTGCCGACCTGCGCGAACGGCAGACCCGTCGCCCGCACCACGGGGCCCAGCTCCGGTTGGCTGGCGACCAGAACCTCGTGGCCCGCGGCCCGAAACGCCCAAGCCAAGGGCACCGCACCGATGAAGTGCGTTCTCTCCGAGATCGTTGCGAACAAGATGCGCATAGGAGACCCATTCTTCTCGTCTGGTGATTTCGCCAGGTCGGAACTATTGCCCTTGGTTGCTGCCGGGGTAATTCAAGGTGAAGAGATCGTGGTGGATGAAGGCGATCAACTCCCGTAACCGAGAGTGAATTCATTGCTGCTATAGGTGATTAGGACTAATACTCTTGTCTGGTTGGGGTGGTGTCTCGTACTCTGCCTGCGTGCGGCCCCGGGTGGTCACATTGAAAACGTTTTCCTATGTTAGTTCTGCTCAATATTGTTTTAGGATTCTTGTCTTCTGGCGCCGCAAGTTTATGTGATTAATTGGATGTTTGAGGGCTATACGGAAGGGACTGAGTCAAATTTTGAGCGAGAAGCCTCTGGCGCGGCGAAGAGTGCCACATGGAAACGGGGTAGCAACTGGACGGGTTCCCGTCGAGAAGAGCCTCACCAAACGGACGAGCCTTCAGCTCCCGGATGGTCTGATCATCGCTGAGTGGGAAAAGTGGGGGAACCACATTTTCATCATCTCCGATGCTTCCGGCTGGTGGCTCGGAGATTGGCTGATCTACGGTCAGCGAAACTATCCCAACCGCTACAAGCGCGCAATCGAGAAGACCTCGCTGGACTATCAGACGCTGCGGAACTACGCGTGGGTCGCTCGGAAGTTCATCCCCGGGCGCCGGCGTGAGAAGCTCAGTTTCCAGCACCACGCGGAGGTGTGCAGTCTCACGGAGAGCGAACAGGAACAGTGGTTGGCCCGAGCGGAGGCGGGCGACTGGTCCCGCAATGAGTTGCGCCGCAGGATCAGGATGTGGAGTCGAGGGGAGAGCATGCTACCCGAGACCACGTATGTGCAGGTGGCGATCAACCCGGAACGAAAGAACCAGTGGCAGAAAGCGGCTGAGAGCTCCGGTATGAGCCTTCCGCAATGGGCTTCCGAGGTCCTTGACAGAGCCGCTCAGGGAACACCCGAAGTGGCCTAGGGTCCTGGGCCGTGTGATCGTGGCTCCTGGCAGCTTGTGGTATCTCTCGTAGATGTTTTCTACAGGAACGTCAATGACGCCTTCCCTGAAGGATGAGAAGGCTCGGGACTGAGGGTGCGTATGGCCACTTATGTATGGGGATACCTTGAGGAGTACGCCCGGGAACGGGAAGATATCCTCGACGCGGTCGATACCGTCTTCAAGTCTGGCAGTCTGATCTGGGGGCCCTCGCTCGCCGGCTTCGAAAAGGAGTTCGCCGATTACCACGGTCTTTCGCACTGTGTCGGCGTGGACAACGGTACCAACGCCATCGTGCTCGCGCTGAGAGCTCTCGGAATCGGCGAGGGGGACGAGGTCATCACGGTCTCCAACACCGCTGCTCCCACAGTTCTCGCGATCACGGCCGTCGGTGCCACACCTGTTTTCGTCGATATCGACCCGGACACCTACCTCATGCGTGTGGGGCAGGTGGAGGACGCCGTGACGGACGCGACCCGTTGCATCCTTCCGGTCCACCTCTACGGGCAGTGCGTCGACATGGACCCGCTCCAGGAGATCGCCGACCGACACGGTCTCGTCGTCCTGGAGGACTGCGCCCAAGCCCACGGCGCGACCTACAAGGGCAGGATCGCGGGAACGATGGGGCGCGCGGCCGCCTTCTCGTTCTACCCCACCAAGATCCTCGGCGCCTACGGTCACGCGGGCGCCGCGGTCACCGACGATCCCCGGATCGACGAGGACCTGCGCCGCCTCCGCTACTACGGCATGGATTCCGAGCGTTACTACGTGGTCACCCCACATGGCCAGAACGCTCGGCTCGATGAGGTGCAGGCGGAGATCCTCCGGCGGAAGCTGACCCGGATCGACGCCTACATCACCGGTCGGCGGACCATCGCCCGGCGCTACCAGGACGCTCTGGCCGACACCGGCCTCGTCCTCCCCACGGTCGCGCCCGGGAACGAGCACGCGTACTACCTCTACGTGGTCCGCCACCCGGAACGCGACCGGATCATCGAGGCGATGAGGGCCCACGACGTGGAGCTCAACATCAGCTATCCATGGCCGGTCCACACCATGTCCGGATTCCAGCACCTCGGTCACGGGGCCGGCAGTCTGCCCGTGACCGAGGAGCTGGCCCACGAGATCTTCTCCCTTCCCATGTACCCCTCGCTGCCGGAAGCCGAGCAGAGTCGGATCATCGGCGCGCTCCGCGACATCCTGGCGAAGCTGTGACGGCGGCCCCGCTGGGACGCAGGATCGCCCTGTCGGCGTCGGGGGACGCGACCCCGTCGTCCTCCGACGCCGAACTGGAGGAGTGGTGGCTCTCCCGCCCCAGGCACGAGCTGCTCTCCGTCGACAGGACCGGGTTCGACGCCACCGACCAGTGGTACTTCAGTGCGGACACCGGCGACCTCGCCCATCGCAGCGGTGGGTTCTTCAGTGTGCGCGGGCTGGAGGCCTCGGACTCCGGCCGTACTGTCCACCAGCCCGCCATCCACCAGTCCGAGATCGGCGTCCTCGGGATCCTGGTGAAGGAGATCGCCGGTGTCCCGCACTTCCTCATGCAGGCGAAGTTCGAACCCGGCAACGTCAACCTCCGCCAGCTCTCCCCGACCGTCCAGGCCACCAAAAGCAACTACACGGCGGTGCACGGCGGCCGGAGTACGCCCTACATGGAGTACTTCCGCGCGCCGCGCCCGGGCCGGGTCCTGTCAGACGTGCTCCAGTCCGAACAGGGGGAGTGGTTCTGGCACAAGCACAACCGCAACATCGTGGTGGAGGTGCCTCCGGACACCGAGGTCCCCGCGAGGCAGGACCACCGTTGGTGCACGCTCGCGCAGATCCACCGCATGCTGCACCGCGACAACGTCGTCAACATGGACACCCGGACGGTCCTGTCGACTCTCCCCGTGGAGCGCGCTGACGCGCCCGAGGGGGCCGACCCCTTCACCAGGGCCCTGTACCGCTCCTACGAGGACGCGTCGCTGCACTCCATGACGGAGGTGCTCAGCTGGTTCACCGAGGCCAAGGCGGTGAACGAGGCGAGGTCGCGGCTGGTCCCCCTGGGCGGACTGGCCGGCTGGGAGCGCACGGACGACGAGATCAGGCCCCTGCGGCACGCCGGGTTCCACATCATCATGGTCTCGGTCCGGGCGCGGATCCGCGAGGTCGACTCCTGGGTCCAGCCGCTGCTGGCCCCCACCGGGCCGGGGTTCGCGGCCTTCCTGGTCAAGGACATCGACGGGGTGCTCCACGTCCTGGTCCGGTCGAGGGCGGAGCCCGGCACCAGGGACGGTGTCGAGATGGCGCCCACGGTGCAGGACTCGCCGTCCGCCGCGGCCCTCGGCCGGACCGAGCCCTACGCCGACGAGGTGCGAACGCGTGGGCGTGTGCTCTACGACAACCTCCTGTCAGAGGAGGGAGGGCGCTTCCACCATGCCCAGACCCGCTACCGGATCGTCGAGGCGACGCCCGAGCTGTCGACGGAGGTCCCCGAGGACTTCTGCTGGGTGACCGTCGCGCAGCTGATGGAGCTCGTCCGACACGGCCGCTACCTCAACATCGAGGCCAGGACGCTCCTCCTGTGCGTGCACACCCTCGGCTGAGGGGTGCGGGAAGGTCGGTGCCGCCGCCCGCGGCTCCCCGGGGAACCGGATGTCCCGCACTTCCGGGGAGCCGTTCACCCTTCCGTCACGCCGTCTTCTGGGAACGAACGCATTCCGCGAGGAACGCCGCCATCTCCTCGAAGGTCTTCCCCTTGAAATCCGACATCTCCTCGAGGAAGGACGCATTGTAGACCTCCTCCATCATCAGGATGATCTGCACGATCGAAAAGGAGTCGAGGTCGTCCATCGTCGAAGGCTCGGGGATTTCGTCCTGTGGATTGGTCGACGTGAAGATGAGGACGGCCTTCGCCTGCGCCATGAGTTCTGACAGGACGTCGTCCTGGCTGATGTCGATCATTATCGGTATCCCTTTCCTCTGCGCACTTTTCTGGCCCCCGGTTTGTGCACGATAGCGAAGAACGAAGCTGATTCGGAGGGCCGTCGGGGTCAGCGGTTCCTCCGAAACCGCTGGTTCTGTCCCGCCAGCGGGACAGAACCAGCGGACCGCCCGGGCCGCGCACGGTCAGGGACGGTGTGCCGCGGCCCCCGCCGGGTCAGCGGGTGAGGACGACACGGAACCGCCACGTTCCCAGGAGCAGCAGCACGGCCGCGTAGGCCAGCAGGACGCCCAGTTGGGGGAGGACATCGACCAGGCCCGCCTGTTCGCGGACCAGTTCGCTGAAGGCCGTGTACCCCCAGGCGTGTGGGGTCAGGAAGGACACGGTCAGTTCCGATCCGCCGCCGAAGGCCTCCAGCGGGACCATCGTCCCGCCCAGCGCGCCGGCTCCGAGGCTGACGCCCACGGCGACGCCGATGACCCCTCCCTCGGAGCGCACGGTGCTGCCCAGCAGCAGCGCGGCGCCGCTGCTGACGAGGCAGAACGCGGCGACCACGAGCGAGGTGGCCCACAGGTTCCCCCAGTCGACGCGGAACACCAGGGCCGATCCGAAGAGGATGAGCAGCGCCTGTGTGAGGGAGATGAGGAACCGGCCGAGGACCTCGCCGAGGACGAGCCCGGACGCCGACGTCGGTGTGGCGTACAGACGTCGCAGGATGCCCGAATTCCTGGCCTGCACGATGGTCAACGAGGTCGTCAGGGCCGTGATGAACGTGTACAGCAGCAGCATCGGCGGCGCCGCGAGGCTGTGCGCGGACAGCCCCTCGGGGAAGGGCGCCACACCGAGCGTGGTCGTCTCCACCACGACCCCTTCGACGTCGGCGCTCGTCGTGGACTCCACCAGGTCGAGGAAGTCGCCGCCACGAGCGGACTCGGCCACCTGGGCCGCGCTCAGAACGGAGGACTCCTGGGCGACCAGGGACCGGGTCCAGGTCGCCACGTCGGCCCCCGCCTGGCTGTCGTCCCGGGTGAGCAGCCGGAGTTCGACGGAGCCCCCTTCCGCGATCCGGGAGTCGTAGTCGTCGGGGATGACCAGGGCCGCCTGAGCGGCACCGTCCTCCACGAGGGACAGGGCCTCATCCTCCTCGACGTCGACGACGTCGAGCCGGTCGTCCTCGGCGAGCGCGTCCGCGAGCCGCTCGCTCAGTTCCCCCTCCGACCGGTCCGCCACCGCCAGCAGGGGGCGGTCGTCGCCGTGCATGAGTCCCACGGCGAAGACCATGAGGAACGGCAGGAGCACGACGAAGAAGATGTTCGCCCTGTCGCTGAAGACACGGCGCAGACTGAGGGCGCCGATCACCAGAGTCTTCATGAGTTCACCATCCGTCCCATGCGGAACATCGCGATAGACAGCCCGGTCACACCGATGGCCAGCAGCACTCCGCAGGCCAGGACCACCGTGCCGAGGTCGTCGGAGGTGAGGCCGACCAGACCCTCCAGGAACCACCGGTGCGGAGTCAGATGGCTCAGGAAGGCGAAGGCGTTGAGTTGGGTGATCGGTACGAGGGCGCCGCCGAGCACACCCATGAGCATGGCCAGGACCGAGACGCGGTTCGCGGCCTGGTCGCCCGTCCTGGCGAAGCCGGCCACGGCGGCGGTCAGGCCGATGGCGGCGATGACGCCCGTGACGACGAGCACGGTCGCGCCCACGGGGTGGCCCCAGTCGGCGCCGAAGACGGTGGAGGTGGCCAGGGCCAGGACCCCCATGCTGGTCAGGCCGACGATCAGGCCGCCCGCCAGCTTGCCCAGGATGATCGCCGAACGCGGCACCGGAGCCGCCTGGAGGCGCGCCAGCGTGCCCCGTGACCGCTCCTCGAAGATGCTCGTGACGCTGAGCATCGCGGCGAAGAAGACGAAGAAGTAGGCCATGGACGCCGAGTAGTAGCTGGATGTGTCCAGTTCACGGTCGCGCACGCCGTCCTCCTCGGCGACCCGGAGCGGGGGCGGCGCCGCCGCGGCCTCCTCCATCAGCGTCTGCGCCTCCTCCTGGGAGGGTTCGCCCTCGAAGCTCGCGGCCACCGCCAGGCGCAGGCGCATGTGCTCGGTCGAGTAGGCGTTCGCGATCTCGCGGGCGATGTGCGTCTCCATGGCGGAGTTCGCGTCGCCCACGATGGTCAGGACCGTCTCCTGGCCCGACTCCAGGGCCTCGGTGAAGTCCGAGGGGATGAGGAAGGCGGCCCGCGCGTCACGGTCCTCGATCATCGCCCGGGCCTCGTCCTCGGATCCGGCCTCCGCGATCCGTAGGACCCCCTCCTCCTCCAGGGGGGCCAGGACGTCGTCGACGAACCCGGAGCCCATGTCCCCGTCGTCCGCGTCGACGACGGCGTAGACGGCCGCCTCCCGCTCGGCGGAACCGCCGCCGAGCACGAGGTTGAAGAAGAGGGTGGTGCACAGGGGGAGGAGCAGCCCGAAGGTCAGCAGACCGCCGTTGCGTACGTATCGGCGCATGTCCTTGACGACGATCGTCCAGACCGCCGAGAGGGTCGTCGTCATCGCTACTCCCTCAGAGCCTTGCCGGTCAGACTCAGGAACACGGTCTCCAGGTCGGGTTCCTGGATCCGTACGGAGCGGACGTCGGCGCCGCTCTCGGTGAGGACCTTCATGACGAGGGGGAGGCAGCCGCGGGCGTCCTCCGCCAGCAGCCGCATCTGGTCGCCTTCGAAGACGACCTCCCGCACGGCCTCGATCGCTTCGAGGGAGTCGGTGAACTCCCTGCCCTCGGTCCCGAGGTCGACGAGGACGGTGTCGTTCTCGCCGACCTGCGCGACGAGCTCCCGCTGGGTTCCCTCAGCCCGGATCCTGCCGCCTTCGAGGATGCCGATGCGGTCGCACAGCTGCTCCGCCTCCTCCATGTAGTGGGTCGTGTAGAGGACCGACATCCCGTCCTGGGCGAGTGCGTGGATGCTCTCCAGGATGGAGTGGCGGCTCTGGGGGTCCACCCCGACCGTCGGTTCGTCGAGGATGAGCAGGCGGGGGCGGTTCAGCAGGCCGACGCCGATGTTCAGGCGCCGGGTCATACCGCCCGAGTACTTGGAGACCGCCTCCCGCGCCCGGTCCGTGAGCCCGATGGTCTCCAGGATCTCGTCCGCCCGCTTCCTGGCCTCGGCGCCCGACAGGCCGTACATGCGTCCGAAGAAGCGGAGATTGTCCCTGGCGCTCAGCTCCTCGTAAACCGCGACTTCCTGTGGGACGTAGCCGATGAGGGCCTTGCTCTTTCGATTCGTCGGGCCGTGCTCGATGCCGGCAATGAGAATTTCGCCTGCGTCCATCGTGGAGATTCCGGCGATCATCTGGATCGTCGTCGATTTTCCCGCGCCGTTGGGTCCGAGGAGCCCGTACGTCTCTCCTTCCTCAATGGAGAAGCTGATGTCGTCGACTGCCAGGTTGTCTCCGTATCTTTTGGAGATACCTCTTGCTTCAAGGATGGACATGGCGTTCCTCTTGATCTTCTGCGTTTCTTTATTCCGCGGCCCGGGCGATGTGAGTGGGGGAATCGATCTTATTGCGGCAGCGATTCT
The DNA here is from genome assembly GCF_003634495.1 of Nocardiopsis sp. Huas11. Classification (GTDB taxonomy): domain Bacteria; phylum Actinomycetota; class Actinomycetes; order Streptosporangiales; family Streptosporangiaceae; genus Nocardiopsis. The sequence goes on from NZ_RBKY01000001.1 coordinate 2,773,441, forward strand.
ACGCCAGGACGGTAATAATTATCGGAGGGGAAGTGAGCGGGAGTCTTCGCCTTGAGCGGGATTCATCAGTCGTCGTCGGCGAGCCGCCCGGCGAGTTCCGCGGGTGAGGGCATCTCCTCGACCTGCTCGCGCAGGGCGCGGGCCGCGTGCGTGAAGCGGGCGTCTGCGAGCAGGGTTCGCATGGTCTCGGCCATGGCCTCGCCCGTCACGTCCTCGGGGTCGAGAGCGATCGCCGCACCTCGCCGGGCGACGGTTCGGGCCATGAGCGCCTCGTCGTAGGTCGGCCGCGGGGAGATGATCTGGGGGACGCCGTGGGCGAGGCCGCTGAGGACGGTTCCGGTTCCGCCGTGGGTGATCATGGCGGCGCAGGTGGGGGCGAGGGCGTGGAGGGGCACGTAGTCGACGAGCCGGGTGTTGGGCGGGACCGTGCCCAGGCGTTCACGCTCTGTCGCGGGGAGGGTGGCCACGACCTCGGCGTCCAGATCCGCCAGCCCCTCCAGGACCGCACGCGTGTCCATGCCGAACCGGCCCAGCCACGCGGCGGTACTGCTGCCCAGGCACAGTCCGATGCGGGGGCGCTCGGGCGGTGCGCGCAGCCAGTCGGGGACCACCGCGCGGCCGTTGTAGGGGACGTAGCGCACCGGCAGGTAGCGGACGTGTCCGGGTGTGGGCAGGCGCAGGGCCGGGGGGATCTGCTCGATCGTGGCGTGCCCGTCCACCAGGGACTCGGAGTAGTCGACCCCGTGGCGGGCGGCCGTCCGGGTGAGCCAGGCCGCCAGGGGGTCCTCCCGTTCGTCCTCCGGCCGCTCGGCCCGCCGGGACAGGAAGGTCGCGCGTACGACGCCGGACAGGTCGCTGCCCCATGGGTAGCGCACGTGCCGGGCTCCGCAGGCCTCGGCGGCGATCGCCCCGGAGTAGGTGGTGGGCTCCCAGACGACGAGGTCGGGGCGCCAGGTCCGGCAGAGGTCGACCAGGTCGTCGGTCATGGGGTCGTTGACCATCCGCCACCACCAGTTCACGACCTGCCGGTAGGAGTGCCGCACCTCGTCCCAGGACCTGCCGCCGAAGCCCTCCTCGAAGTCGGCGAACAGGGGCACGCCGCCACGTACCCCGTCGAAGGAGGAGACCGTCTTGAGGTGTCTCCAGAACGCGTGGTCCCGGCCCACGCCCGCGTAGGCCAGGCCGGTGGCGCGCACGACCGGTCCGAGCGCGGGCTGGCTGGCCACGAGGACGTCGTGGCCGGCCGTGCGCAGCGCCCAGCCCAGGGGGACCAGGCTCAGAAAGTTCGTTCTCTCGGCCAGGGACACCAGCACGACTCGCAAGTCCGGCTCTCTTCCCGTACGCGTGGCGGTGGGCGCGCCGGGCGGCGGAGGTACGGTCACCGCCCTGAGCGACGCCATGTGTACCAGATCGCGTTCGGGGCCCGCCCGGAATGGACGGGTATCGCGGTCTCCCCTACTCTTTGCCACCTGTGCGCGAGGAGGAGCCCCACGTATGCGTGTCCTGGCCGCGGTCACCGCGGAGAAGCCCCACTTCCTCGGAATGGTCCCCCTGTGCTCGGCCCTGCGCGCCGAGGGCCATGAGGTCCTCGTGGCCAGCCAGCCCGCGCTCGAACCCGTCGTGCGCGCCACCGGCCTGCCGTATGCGAGCGTGGGCCGCGACCACGCGCTCTGGCGGACGATGAAGGCCTTCGACCTCCACGGGGCCGTGGGCGACGCGCCTCTCTTCGGCCGTGTCCGCGAGCCTTACGAACGGGTTCCGTGGGAGTACTTCGTCGACGGCTACCGCAGGGTCGTCCCCTGGTGGTGGCGGCTGGTGAACGACCCCATGACCGACGACCTGGTCGACCTCTGCCGGACCTGGCGCCCGGACCTCGTCGTCTGGGGTGCGGTGACCTACTCCGGGGCGGTCGCCGCCGAGGCCTGCGGAGCCCGGCACGCGCGCTACCTGTGGGGCGCCGACCTGTTCGCGCGCACGAGGGAGCGATTCCTGTCCCGGTGGGCCGAGCGGCCGGAGGACGAACGCGAGGACCCCCTCGCCGCCTGGCTCACCCGGACCGCCGCCCGCCACGGGGTCGACTACTCCGAGACCCTGGTGAACGGGCACGCCACGATCGAGCAGATCCCCCCGGCCCTGCGCCTGCCCGCGCGGCTGCGCTACCTGCCGGTGCGCTACGTCCCCTACAACGGCCGCGCGGTCGTCCCCGACTGGCTGCGCACACCACCGGACAGGCCCCGTGTGTGCGTCACGCTCGGGACCACGCTCATGGCCCAGGACCGGGGGGACACCCTCTTCCGGGACATCCTGGAGGGGTTGGCGGATCTGGACGCGGAGGTCGTGGCCACCCTCCCGCTCGCCGAACGCGAGCGCCTGGGCACGGTCCCGCCCAACACCCGCCTCGTCGACTACACCGCGCTCCACCTGATCGCCGCCACCTGCCACGCCATGGTGGACCACGGGGGCTGGGGGACGGTGCTCACGGCGATGGACGCCGCGGTTCCCCAGGTCATCGTGCCGCACTGGTTCGACAACCCGATGCTCGCGGGCATGCTGGCCGAGGAGGGGGCGGCCGTCTCGCTGGACCCCCGTTCCCTGACCCCCGAGAGCACTCGCGCGTCCCTGGAGACCCTGCTCTCGGACACGTCGTACCGGGACGGCGCCGTGCGGCTGAGCGAGGCCATGCACGCGATGCCTTCCCCCGGCCGCCTGGCAGGGGAGCTCGCCGGCCTGGTGTGAGGGCCGGCCCTCACACTCCGGAGGGGTCGGATGCCGCGCGTACCCGGTCGACGAGGCGGGCCTGGGCGAGGATCGGATCCGTGGCGACGGGAGCGCGCCCGCGGACCCCGTCGGCGAACGCCTCCAGCAGGTTCAGGAACTGGTGGTCCGGCTCCAGGTCGATCCGGCGCGTGTGCGAACCCGACTCCAGGTCGACGAGGGGAGTGAGGGTCGGCGGCGGGGTGAAGGCCCGGCCGACGGTGATCGAACCCGTCTCGCCCCACAGTGTGTACGTGTTGCGGTAGCCCGTACCCAGCCCGAAGCCGAGCTGCGCGGTCACACCTTCGGGCGCCTCGATCAGCACGCCGCCGCCGAGGTCGACGCCTCGGCCGAAACTCAGGGACGCCCCCGTCACGCGCAGGTCGTCACCGAGCAGCGCGCGGGTGATGCCCAGCGGGTACACGCCGACGTCGAGAAGGGCTCCGCCGCCGAGGTCGGGTCGATATCGGATGTCGTCGTCGGCGCGTTCGGGGACGCCGAACTCGCACATCAGGGAGCGCACGGCGCCGATCGCGCCCTCCTCCACCAGCCGCGCCACCGCGCGGTGCTGGGAGTGATGGCGGAACGCGAAGGCCTCCATCAGGACGAGACCGAGCCGGTGGGCCTCTCCCACGAGGAATTCGGCGGACGAGGCGTCCGTGGTGAGGGGTTTCTCGGACAGGACGTGCAGACCCCGGTGCAACGCGGTTTCCACCCAGTCGTGGCGAATTCCCACGGGCAGCGGAATGTACACGGCGTCGATATCGTCGCGGTCCAGGAGGGCCTTGTATCCGGTGACGGCCTCGCAGCCGAATCGCTCGGCGAAACGGCGCGCCTTGCCCGAATCGCGGCTGGCGATCGCGGTGACGGTGATCGAGGACGCCTCGGCCGCCGCCGGCAGAACCCGTCGCCAGGCGATGTCGGCGCATCCGACCACGCCCAGACGTACCGGCTCTTCCTCAGTACCTTCCCGTGTTGAAAGCACGGATCCCTCCTTCGGAGTCGGCGTGGTTCGTCGGGCACCGGCGTCAGTATGGTGCACGCCCGCTTCCAGCGCCGCCATGCTGTCAGAGCACCAAGGACGGGATGGCGTTTCATCCCTTATTGTGTCGGACGCCCAGCGGGCGACGACGAGGACCGCCGAGCACCGACCAGGGGAGAACAGCATGGAGACGAATGCGGAGGCGGCGGTCGTCCTGGAAGCCGTGCGTGCCTACGACAGGTCCGTGCGGGGCGAACGTGCGGAGTTCGTCCCGGGCGTGACCGAGATCTGGCCCTCGGGAGCGGTACTCGACGAGGACGACCGTGTCGCCCTGGTGGAAGCCGCCCTGGACATGCGCATCGTCGCGGGGCGCAGTTCGCGCAGGTTCGAGTCGCTCCTCGCGCGCAGGCTGGGCGTACGCAAGGCGCACCTCACCAACTCCGGCTCCTCCGCCAACCTGCTGGCGCTGTCCTCCCTCACGTCCCACCTGCTGGAGGACCAGCGGCTCGTTCCCGGCGACGAGGTCATCACGGTCGCGGCGGGTTTCCCCACCACGGTCAACCCCATCCTCCAGAACAGCCTGATACCGGTCTTCGTGGACATCGACGTCGGGACGTACAACACCACGGTGGACCGGATCGAGCAGGCCATCGGCCCCCGCACTCGAGCGATCATGATCGCCCACGCCCTGGGCAACCCCTTCCCCGTGAAGGAGGTCGCCGAGCTGGCCGAAGAGAGGGGACTGTTCCTCATCGAGGACAACTGTGACGCGATCGGATCCCTGTACAAGGGGGCTCCCACCGGATCCTTCGGCGACCTGTCCACGGCCAGCTTCTACCCGGCCCACCACATCGCGATGGGGGAGGGCGGCTGCGTACTGACGTCCAACCTCATGCTCGCCCGGGTCGTGGAGTCGATGCGCGACTGGGGCCGTGACTGCTGGTGCGAGCCGGGCGAGAGCGACACCTGCCGCAAGCGGTTCCAGTACCAGTTGGGGACCCTGCCGAAGGGCTACGACCACAAGTACACGTTCTCGCACGTGGGATACAACCTGAAGGCGACCGACCTCCAGGCCGCTCTGGGGCTGAGCCAGCTCTCCCGGCTGGACGAGTTCGGGAGGGCGCGCCGCCACAACTGGGGGAGGATGCGGGAGGGGCTCGACGGCGTCCCCGGGATCATCCTGCCCGAGGCGGTGCCGGGTAGCGATCCGAGCTGGTTCGGCTTCGTCATGACCGTGGAGCCCGACGCGCCCTTCACCAGGGGAGAACTCGTCCACTTCCTGGAGTCGCGCAGGATCGGCACCCGCCTGCTGTTCTCCGGGAACCTGACCCGCCACCCGGCCTACCTCGACCGGCCCCACCGGGTGGTGGGGGGCCTCGCCAACAGCGACATCGTCACGGAGAACACGTTCTGGACCGGTGTGTACCCGGGACTCACGGACGAGATGATCGACTACGTCGTCTCGTCCATCCGCGAGTTCGTCGGCGGATGAGGCCGGGCGGGCGTCCGGTGCCGGGGGCTCAGTGCCGGGCGCCGATGACCCGGACCTCGGGCACGTAGGTGATCCAGCGCCCGCCGCCCTCGGTGAAGGAGCGCTCCTTGGCCATGACCTCCTCGGCGTGGTTCCAGGCGAAGAGCAGGGCGTAGTCGGGGTAGGGGACGAAGGCCTCGGGCGAGCGGATCGGGATCAGCGTCCCCGGGGCCAGGCGTCCCTGCTTCGCCGGGGTCGAGTCGCAGATGAAGGGCAGGAGTTCGGGGCCGATCCCGCAGTAGTTGAGGACGGTGGCGCTCTTGGCCGTCGCGGCGTAGCCGACGACGGTCGCCCCCTTCTCCCTCAGCTCGCGCAGGAGCTCGACGAGCCCTCGGCTGATCGACCTCACCCGCTCGCCGAAGCGCACGAAGGTGGCGGGGTCGTCGAGCCCGAGCTCGCGCTCGCGGGCCAGCAGCGCGGAGACCGACGGGGAGGCGCTCCGGGCCCCGGCGCGCGCGATGGTGTAGCGCATGGAGCCGCCGTGCACGTCCAGGTGCTCGGCGTCGACGAGTTCGAACCCGAACCGCGCGGCCAGCGCCTGGACCGAACGCACGGAGAACAGGTAGAAGTGCTCGTCGTAGATCTGGTCGAAGGCCGTGTTGCCCACGATGTCGGACAGGTAGCGGTCCTCGCAGACGAAGACCCCGTCCCGTTTCAGGAGGACGTCCAACCCGCGCAGGACGTCCCCGAGACCGGAGATGTGGCTGACCGTGTTCGCCGAGTAGACGACGTCGGCCTCCCCGTGCTCGGCCCGGACCGCCTTCGCCGTCTCCTCGTGGAAGAAGTCCACGAGCACGCGGCCTCCGGCCGTCCCGGCGTCGCTGGAGGGGTCCACTCCCAGGTGCCGCACCCCGGCCTCGGCCAGGGTCCGCAGCAGGGTGCCGTCGTTGGAGCCGATCTCCACGACGAAGGGGTCGACGGAGGCCGCGACTCCGCGCACGAGCCGGCCGGCGGCGGTGTGGAAGTGGGCCTCCATGCGCCGGGAGGTGGAGGTACGGAAGGGGTAGGCCTTTCCGAACATGCTGGACGGGGGGATCTCCTCCAGCTGCTGGACCATGGTGCAGGACGTGCACAACCCCACGGCCAGGCGGAAGCGGAGCCCCGAGTCCTCGGCGGCCTCGCTCGGGTAGTTGCTCGACACGGGCTGCGGTCCCAGGTCCAGGCACTCGATGACCTCGCCCGCGCAGATCCGGCACGAGGGGTCGAAGGTGGGGCTCGTCGTGTCCATGGTCCGGTCTCTCCTCTTGTCCCGGGTGCCGATAAGCCGTGCCGGGGCGATCGGGACCGTGGGCCGGTGCTCTCGTACGCGGCGGATTCTCCCCCGGGCCCGCACGGCGAATTCCTCCCGTGCACGAGCGGGACGACAGTACCGTAGGCGCGAATGGCGCCGCCTTTGTGATATATGCGTACGAATCCGACGGTGCGGAGGGGCCGGCCCCACGGTGGCGGACCGGACGGATCACCGGAGTCCGTCGACGCCGACGCCGGGGCCGAGCGCACCGCTACACTCCCGCTCCAGCGCGAAGAGCGACCCCTCGATCCGGAGTGAGAATGGACGAAGAGTACGGAAGCAGTGCTCTCTGGGAGCACTACAACGCCACGAGGCTCACCGACGACTCCGATCTGACCGGTTTCAAGTCGAGCGACATCAATTTCAAACTCGCGCTCTGGGATCCGCGCACGAACGGGGTCAGGTACGTCAAGACCCTGATCCACACGCTGTGTTCGGGGCTCGGTCCGGAGAATTGGGAGCGGCTCACCAGGATCGCCAGGCGCGACGTCGGCTCGCCCATCACCGTGACCTACGACGGCGAGGACGTGTGCCTGGACTATCTCATGGCGGTGCGCGAACTGGAGTTCATCGCCGCGCACACCCGCCTGGACGGGGCGACCGTCGTGGAGATCGGCGCGGGCTACGGGCGTACGTGCCACGCCATCCTCTCCAACCACGACGTCGCCGCCTACCACGTGGTCGACCTGTCCCCCTCCCTGCGCCTGTGCCGTGACTACCTGGGCGCCGTCCTGGACGAGTCGACGCTGGACCGGGTGCACTTCCACGGGGTGGACGAGGCCGCGTCGCTCTTCCGGGAGACCTCGTTCGACCTGTGCCTGAACATCGACTCGTTCGCGGAGATGGACGAGGACATCGTGCGGGCCTACCTGGCCCTCGTCGACACCGGGTGCACCGGCTTCTACGTGAACAACCCGGTCGGGAAGTACATGGACCCCTCCCTCGACGGGCACGCGCAGGGCCAGGAACTGGTATCCCTCGCCCTGAGCACGGGCATCCTGAGGGACATCGTCGACATCCACGACAACCGCGCGGTCGCCGCGCGAGGGCCCGTCTTCGTCGACGCCTACCGGCCGGGCGAGCAGTGGACGTGTGTGGCGGACGACCGGAACAGCCTGTGGCCCTACTACTGGCAGGCGCTGTACCAGCGGGGCGCCCCGGGCGCCGCACCCGGCGCGTGAGCCGGGTGCGCGACGCGGACCCGAACCGCCCGCTGGTCGTCGTCCTGGGCGCCTCGGGCCTGATCGGTTCCGCGGTGACGTCGGTGCTCGCCGGCCGGCGAGCCGACGTGCGCGCCGTGGCCCGCCGCGTTCCGGCCGCGGCGTCCGGCGGTCCGGGTGTGCGGAACTGGGCGGCCGACCTCACCCTGCCCGGAGCGGTAGGGCGGGCGGTCGCGGGCGCGGACGCGGTCGTCCACCTGGTGCTCGACCGGGGAGGGTGGCGCGGGTCCGGCGCGGTGGTCCGGCACCTCGATGTGGAGGTGGCGCGTGCACTGGTCGCCGCCCTGCGCGGGTGCTCGGACGGCGGGGCACCGCCGGTCGTCGTCTTCGCCGGGTCCACCACCCAGCCCGGAAGCACCCTGGCACCGGGGTCTCAGGGCCCGCCGGGCCCGGTGAGCGACTACGACCGCCAGAAGGAGGAGGCCGAGGCGGTGCTGCGTGCGGCGACCGCCGAGGGTGTCCTGCGCGCCGTCGCGCTGCGCCTGCCGACGGTCTTCGGGCCGGCGCCGGCGGGGGGCCGGGGCATCGTGAGCACCATGGCCAGGCGCGCGCTCGCCGGGGAACCCCTCACCATGTGGCACGACGGCACGGTGCGACGGGACCTGCTCTACGTCGACGACGTGGCCGAAGCCGTGCGCCTGGCGCTCGACCACGCGGACGCCCTCTCCGGACGGTCCTGGTGCCTGGGCGGCGATCGGCCCGCACGCCTCGTCGACCTGCTGGGAGCGATCGCGGCGCTCGTGTCCGAGCTCACGGGCGAGGACCCGGTTCCCGTCGTCCGGGTACCGGCGCCCGAGCATGCCGTGGCGGCCGACTTCGCCGACATGGTCGTCGACTCGTCGGCGTTCAGGTCGGCGACCGGGTGGCGGCCGCGCGTGCCGCTGGACCGGGCCCTGCGGCGCACCATCGCGACGATCGCCGAACGCGAGTTCCCCCCGGTGGCCGGGCCGGCCGAGTGAGCGGGCCCGGTCAGGACGTGGTGCGCTCGATGATCAGGTCGGCGTCGCGGCGCAGCTTCTCCACCGCGCGGGAGAGGGTGCTCTTGACGGTGCCGAGGGTGACGCCCATGCGCGAGGCGATCTGGTTCTCCGTGAGGTCCTCGTAGTAGCGCAGGACGACCGTGGTGCGCTGGCGGTCGGGAAGGCGCTCGATCGACCGCCCGACCACGTCGGCGAGGTCGCTGCGCCAGGTCGGGTCGTCGACGCGCTGCTCCGGGATCTCGTCGGTCGGGTAGACGTCGAGGCGGGTGCGGCGCCACTCGGAGATCTGGGTGTTGACCATCGCGCGGCGCACGTACCCGTCGCGGGCCTTGGGATTGGAGATCCGCTCCCAGGCCAGGAAGGTCTTGACCAGCGCGGCCTGGAGCAGGTCCTCGGCGTCGGCATGGCTGTTCGTGAGGGACCGCGCCATGCGCAACAGGGCAGGCCCGCGCTCGGCCACGTAGCTGCTGAACTCGTCGTACCGGGGGGTCCGGGTCGCCTCCGCCACATCGACCACCGATTTCGCGCTATGTGGGACCGGTCACGTCTGTTCCCTTCACTCTCACACAAGCCGCGCAAACGTTTCGCCTCGGGCATGCCATGTGCCGACAAACGGCGCGGCCGAGCGGAGATCCGGCCCCGCGCCGTACCTCGTCCCGTCCGCGATCCGCCGGTCCGCGTGCCCGGAGCACCTGCGGACGCAATGCCCCGGCCATCGGAGCGACATGTCGGGGCACGTGTCGGCGTGTGAGCGGTGATCGGGCGGTCCGACCAGCACAATGGGCACAGAGGACGAGTCGGGCGACAAGGGGGCGCGGGCGACATGTCACTGATGACCGAACACGGGCGGGACCGGCGGAGGTTCACGGCTGCGGTGCTGGGCGCCGACACCGTGCCCGAGCCGACACCCGTCAGCCCTCGCGTGGCCCGCGGGGTCGTGGTGGACACCACCTCGTACATGCTGTGCCTGGCCACGCCGGACGGAGAGGAGCGCTACCTCTTCGAGCGCTTCACCTCGTTCTGGCGCGGCGAAGAGGTCGGGGCCGGCGAGATCAGGCTCGGCGACGACGTGGTCGTCCTGTGCGCGCACGACGGCGGCCTGGTGGCGGAACGCGTCTGGGCGCAGGCGGCCCGCGTCAGCGGAGTCATCACCGCACGCGAGCGCGACGCCCTGGAGATCGACCCCGGGCACGGGCGGCCGCGCGTGGTCGCCGTCATCCCCTACCGCTCGTCGGGGCGCATGGCCGTACGCCACCCGCGGCTGGAGCCCGGCTACGTCTTCGACGCCGTGGGCGTGTGGCACGGCGGCGAGGTCCGGGCCGTGCGCCCCGCCACCACCCAGCCGCCCTACCCCCTCGGCGCCGCGCCCGTCCGTCCGCCGGTGCCCGAGGGCTCGGGCACGGTCAGCGGCATCGCGACCTGGTACGACCCCGCGTGGGGCCGTGCCAGCCACCTGGACCCGCGGGCCCGGGTCCAGGGAATCGCCTATCCGGCCCTGGACCGCGTGGGCCACGACGGCTGCGACCGCCGCACACCGTGCGTGCCGCTGCCGCTGCTGTCGACCGGGGCCACCCTGCGGCTGCGCAACGACTGCACGCGCGCCACCGCCGTGGTCCCCGTCATCGACTGCGCGGCGGCCGACAGCTGGATGTGCGACCTGTGTCCCGCGTGCGGGGGCCAGGGCGCGGGACGGGTCGCCTCCCTCACCATGACCGGGTTCGTCGGGCTGGGCGGACGCCTGGAGGACGGCTGTTTCAACGCGACGATCACCGTCGCGCAGGGGGAGGGATGACCATGCTCGAGTCCATCGTGGCTCCGGAGACCGTCGACGCCGTCCGGCAGGTCCAGCTGCCACTGCTGGCCGCCCTGCTGCTGCTCGGGGCGGCGGCCAAGATCCTGAGCCGTTCGGAGGGGTCGGGGCCGGCCGTCCTCCTTCCTCCACACCTGCGCCGCCCGGTCGCGTTCGGCACCGGCGCCCTGGAACTCGTCCTGGGCGTGGGGCTGCTGGTCCTCACCGGGCCCTGGGGGACGGCCGCCCGGCTGGGCACCGCCGCCCTCTTCGCCGGATCGGTGGTGGTCCTCGTCCTGGTGCGCCGCCGCGACCCGGAGGCGGGCTGCGGCTGTTTCGGCGGACTGAGCCGGACCCCGATCGGACGGCGCACCCTGGCCCGGGCCGGGCTGCTCTCCGCGGCGGCCCTGGCCACGCTCGGCGTGGCGCCCACCGGCTGGCAGGTCGCCTCCGGGCCCACGGCCGCGCACGGCTGGGTACTGGGTGTCGAACTGCTGCTCCTGGCCCTGCTCAGCCCCGAACTGCGGGACACGGCCGCCCGCGCGCTCGCCGCCGAGGCCTGCGAGCTGCGCGAGATCTCCCCGCGCCGGACGAGGGCACGGCTGCGGTCCAGCGACGTGTGGCGGACCAACCGTCCCGTGCTGCTCGCCGACGAGCCCGAGGACGAGTGGCGGCACGGCTGCTGGTGCTTCCTGCGCTACGACGGGATGCGCCACGGGCGCCGCGTCGACGTGGTCTTCGCGGTGCGGGTGGGCGGCCATCGCCGGACGTCGGTCCGCGCGGTCCTGGTCGACCGGGAGAGCGGTGCGGTGTCCGCCTCGTTCGGGGCGGTGACCACGCGCGAGCTCGTCGGCCCGCCCCGCCGTCTGCGCTCGCCCGTGGAGGCGGCCAGGATCGACGCCGAGCGCGCCGCGCGGACCCTGCGCGCCGCGCGGGAGCACCCGGCCGGGCACGCGCCCGGGGAGCGGCCGGACGCGGCCCCGGTGCCCGCGCAGGGCGCGGGCGAGCACGACGCCCGAGGCGGCGACGTCCGGGACGGCGACGCCGGACGGCAGCCCGCCGGCGGGTAGTCGCTCCGGGGCCGCCGTCGGGGCCGGCCGTCCGCGCGGTCCGCGCTCCCTAGTCGCCGAGCATCTGTCCCTGGCGCTCGATGGCGGCCTCGGTGAACTCCACCAGCATGTCCTCGTAGTCCTCCAGGCCGCCCGCGCCCAGGATCGAGGTCGTGCCCAACAGGTCGCCGTTGCGGTACATGACGCTGTACATGTTGTTGTGCTCGTCCGCCGAGGAGACCTCGATGGCGTAGGCCCGCGACTCGTCGGCGAACGCGGGCAGGTCCAGCTCGCTGACCCCGTAGTCCGACGAGGAGCCGTCCTCGTAGGTGGCGCTGTAGGACGCGCAGGACTCCGGCGGCTCGGTGGACATGGCCTCCTCCGCCACGGACGGGTCGAGCCGCACGAGCATGTGCGAGAGCGACCCCTCGGACCACTCGTAGGCCGCGATCGAGGCGGGGGCGTCCTGGACGCCGTCCAGGTCGCCCCAGCGGTTGGCGGCGTCGACGCACTCGGGTTTGTCCAGCTCGGTGCTGGCCCGTACTTCCTCGCTGTACTGCACTGTGACAAGCTCGGAGTAGACGCCGCTCTCACTGCCCTCGGGCATCAGCGTGGCGTCGTGCAGGCTCAGGACCTGCGCGTCGTGCAGTTCCGCGGCGGCTTCGGAGCCCGGTCCGCCGGTCTCCTCTTCTCCACCGCCGCCGCACGCGCTGACCATGACCACCGAGGACAGGGCGACGGGGAGGGCCAATGATCGGATGTATGTCCTGGCCTCCTCGGCGCGAGGGCGCCGACCAGCCGTGATCCGATTCCGATCGGCGGGACGATGACGCAAACGCATGGTGGTATCTCCTCGTTTGTGCGATATTTCCGCTGGGAGCGGTGAGCGACCCGGGCGCGATGTTGCTGAGCGTGTCGCGGGGCTAGCACAAAGTATTGAGGAAGGACAATGGTGTCGGAGTCGAAATCGCCATATCTGCGGTCCGTGCTGGAGAGCATGCCCGCCTACAAACCCGGTCTCCGCGTCGTGGGACCCGACGGGCGATCGATCAAGCTTTCCTCCAACGAGAGTCCGTACGGGCCGCTCCCGTCCGTGCGTGAGGCCATCGCCCGGGCCTCCGCGGATCTGAACCGGTACCCGGACCCGGGCGCGGCCGGCCTGGTCACCGCGCTCGCCGGGCACCTGGACGTCCCCGAGGAGCACGTCGCCCTCGGCGCCGGCTCGGTCGGCCTGCTCCAGCAGCTCCTGGCGGCCGTCGCGGAACCGGGCGTGGAACTCGTCTACGCGTGGCGCTCCTTCGAGGCCTACCCGCTGCTCGCGGACCTGGCCGGGGTGACCTCCGTGCGGGTGCCGCTCAAGGACGAGACGCACGACCTCGACGCCCTCGCCGAGGCCATCACGGACCGGACCCGCATGGTGTTGGTGTGCAACCCCAACAACCCGACCGGCACCGCGGTCCGCGAGCGGGAGCTGACGGCCTTCCTGGACCGGGTCCCCGACCACGTGCTGGTGATCCTGGACGAGGCCTACCGCGAGTACGTGCGCGACTCCGAGGTGCCCGACGGCCTGGACCTGTACCGCGACCGCCCCAACGTCGCGGTCCTGCGGACCTTCTCCAAGGCCTACGGGCTCGCCGCCGTCCGGCTCGGGTACCTCGTCGGCCACCCGCACGTGGCCGGCGCGGTCCGCAAGACCATCGTGCCGTTCGCGGTGAACCACCTCGCGCAGGCCGCCGGGATCGCCTCCCTCGCGGCCGAGGACGAGCTGCTGGAGCGGGTCGCGCTCACCGTCAAGGAGCGTGAGCGCGTGCGCGACGCCCTCGTGGCCGCCGGCTGGACGGTGCCGCGCACCGAGGCCAACTTCGTGTGGCTGCGGGTGGACGCGGACACCCTCGACTTCGCGGCCGCGTGCGCGCACGAGGGCGTGGCGATCCGGCCCTTCGACGGGGAGGGCGCCCGGGTGAGCCTGGGGACGCCCGAGGAGAACGACGTGTTCCTCGCCGTGGCCACCGCCTACGCCAAGCGCCGCTAGGGAGTGATCCGCGGGCGCGGCGCGGCGGGCGACCGCCGTGCCCGTGCCCGCGGGCGTCAGGAGAGGGGCCGTCGGTGCCGGGCGCCGGCGGCCCCTGCGAACCGTGTGTGAGCGGTCCGCTACCAGGAGGCCGCGGCGACGACCCGCGCGGCGACCTGTTCGACGCTGAGACCGTCCGTGGCCACGCGCACGGTGCCTTCCGGGGCCTCGGCCTCCAGGAGGGCGGCCATGCGCAGGCTGCGTTCGATGTGCGGCCGCAGCTGTGATCCCGTCTCGCGCCGGGCGAGCCGCTCGCGGACCACGTCCTCGCCGGCCGTGAGCAGGACGAGCGTGAAGTCCAGCGGACCCGGGCCCATCGCCCTGCGGAACATCGGCACCTCGAGGACGCTCACGGTGTTGGTGTACACCAGCCGGTGCCGGCCGAGGCCGGCGTAGTTCGACCAGAGCGCGGCCAGGTTGCGCTCGGTGATGCGTGAGCGGGCCGGGTCGCCGACCGGGGCGGGGTGGACCTGGTCCAGCACGTCGCCCTCGATCACGCAGTGCGCGACGTCCCCGGCGCGGAGCAGGACCGAGACCTCCCACCCGACGGACGTCTTGCCGACACCGGCGCCGCCGCCGATGAGCAGCACCTGGCGCGGTCCCGCGATCGATGAGTCGTCCATGGTCCACCAGCCTGCCGGAGCGGCGGGGCGGACGCACCTGGTTATCCACAGCCTGTGGACGCCGACCGGCCCGACACCGGCCCGGCACCGCTCCGGCACCGCTCCGGCACCGGCCCGGCACCGCTCCGGCACCGGCCCGCGCGGACCGAGTGCGCCGGACCGGGCCCGGACACGACAACGGGGGCGGGCCCGTGCCCGCCCCCGTCTGCGCGCGTACGCGGCTACTTGCCCGCGGCGTCCTTGTCGAGCTTCTCCACGATCAGCCGGTACAGCTGACGCGGACGTCCCGGCTGGAGGGTCCGGTTGGGCGGCAGCGGCCACGCCAACCCCTCCTCCACCAGGGTCCGGAGCAGTCGGCGCGCGGTCCGCGAGGTCACGCCCAGCATCCGCCCGGCGTTCTCCGCGTCGACGACCAACGGGCCGTCCTCCTCGGCGATCTTCTCCGAAAGGCGAATCAACGTCTCCCGGCCCTTGGTACGCAGCGGTTCGGAGGACTGCCGTGCCGGCGCGCGCTGCGCCGGGACCAGGGAGCGGCCCTCACGGTCCACCGCGAAGCTCTGACGCGAGGCCTGGGCGCGGTTCAGCGCCGCCCTGGCGTGCGCCTCGGCGTCCTGGGTGGTGCGCCCCATCCCGATCCCGACCTCGATCGCGATCCCCAGCTCGGCCTTGATCCGTTCGACGAAGGGCGGTTGCCGGAATCCCTCGGTCGCCGTGACCAGTGACCCCCGTGTCGCGGTGATCATGAACGAATGATCGTCCAACCGGTGCGCCGTGGCGTTGATCCGGTGGGCCTCCTGGAGGAGCAACCGGTGCAACGAGAGCCGTAGCTCCTCACGCCAGTACCGCGGGGTGGACCGCCGGGACGAGTCGCGGAGCGTGGGCACGTCCACCACGACCACGCCCAGCTGGGCCTCCTCCAGACGGTGGTGCGCGCCGAGCAGGCCGGCGGTCTGCAGCGCGCTGCGCACCCCGGCGTTGGTCGGGCGCAGCCGCATGACCGGGACCCCGATGGCCTCCAGCCGCTCGGCTACGCCGCGCACGCACGTGATCGCCATACGGGTGGCCTTGCGCCGCCACAGTCCCTCGTGGAAGGACGTGAGCTGGGCGGTGTTGGTGAGCTCCTCGTGCACGTGGATACCGTCGACGGGCAGGTCGACCTCGGAGTAGGCCTCCACGACGTCGGCGCGGCTGAGGACGTCCAGGCTGGCTCTGGTCGGGTCGAAGCGCTCGTCCAGCGTCGCTCGGAGCAAGGCCTCGTGCAGGCTCGCCCCGCCGAGCGGCACGAAGGTCGCGGGCATCGTCAGCACCCCGGCCTTGCGCGCGAACTCGTACGGCACGGGGCTGGCGAACAGGTAGGCGTCGATCGCCGACCCCAGTCTCACGACCTTGTCCGTCGCCTCTTGCTCATCTCGGTACGCGGCGGCGATGAGTCTGGCGTTGAGGGGCCCCGTGGACCCCGGGCCCATGAGCATGACCCGTTCGACCACCTCATGGGGCCCTATGACGCCGATCGTCAAATCGCCCGTACGCTGGGCACTCACCTCGGGTTGCTCCCCGCTACCATTCCACGCTCTTCACTATGTGCGCCCACTGGTTTCCCGACCCGATCTCTGTCACGGCATGATTGCCGAGATCGTACCCATTGTGCGGGGCCAAAGAAGATCGTTTTCCATATCAACGCCGAAAGCCCGGGTGGGAGACGAGCTCCCACCCCGGCTTGAACTGCGCATTCGGCTCCTACGAGACGACGACGCGCTCCACGTCCCCGCCCAGCGCGGCGAGCCGCGAAGCGAACTGAGAGTGACCTCGGTCCACCAGATAACCGGGCGCCACGATTGTCTCACCTTCGGCGACCAGTCCGGCGAGGACGAGTGCCGCGCCGGTCCGCAGGTCGTGTGCGATGACCTCGGCGCCGCGCAGCTTGGTGGGGCCGTGCACGATCGCGCGGGTCCCCTCCACCTCGATCTTGGCGCCCATCTTGTTGAGCTCGTCGGCCAGGGCGAAGCGGCCGTCGTAGATCGCCTCGTGGATGTAGCTCTCACCCTCGGCGAGGGTGGCCAGCGCCATGAGCGGCGACTGGAGGTCGGTCGCGAAGCCGGGGAACGGCGACGTGACCGCGTTGATCGGACGCAGCGGCACGGAGGGGTCCCGCTGCACGTGCAGCACGGCGCCCTCCTGGGAGAAGCCCACGCCCATCTGCTCGAGTTTCCAGCGGGCCACACCCAGGTGGTCCAGGTGGGCGCCCACGAGGCTGACCTCGCCACCGGTGGCGGCGACGGTCATCGCGAACACGCCGGCGTCGATGCGGTCGGACATGATGCTGTGCTCGACGGCGGTGAGCTCCTCCACGCCCTCGACGGTGATCAGGCCGGTGCCGCCACCGGTGATCTTCGCGCCCATGGCGGAGAGGAAGTTGATGACGTCGATGACCTCGGGCTCGAGCGCGGCGTGCTCGATCACGGTGGTCCCGGGGGCCAGGACCGCGGCCATGAGCAGGTTCTCGGTGCCCGTGTGCGAGGGGGTGTCGAGGTAGAGGCGGCCGCCACGGAGGTTGCTGGCCTCGACGTTGATGTGGTTGCGCTCGGTGTCCTCGGTGACCTCGGCGCCCAGCCGCGCGAAGCCGCGGTAGTGGAAGTCCAGGTTCCGGCTGCCGAGATTGCAGCCGCCGACGCCCTCGATGCGGGCGCGGCCGGTGCGGTGCATCAGCGCGGGCACGAAGAGCACGGAACCGCGGAAACGCGCGGCGATGTCGGCGGGGAGGACGGCGCGCTCGGGGTCGTTCAGACCCGAGGCGTCGATGACGACGGTGCGCTCGTCCTCGTGGAAGGCGACCTTGGCGCCGATGTGCTCGGCGAGTTCGAGCGCGCGGTACACGTCCTCGATGACCGGGACGTTCCGCAGTACGGTACGGCCCTTGGCCGCGAGGAGGGCGGCGCCGATCATCGGCAGGACGGCGTTCTTCGCGCCTTGGATGAACGCCGTTCCGCTGAGGGGGCGTCCGCCGCGGACGCGGTAACGAACCTCCTGGCCCATGCTCATGTGCTCCTTTGTGAGGCAGATGTGTAGAAAGGCCACCCTCGTCGGGTTTCGCCTCTATGCGTTTTAGACGCGGGTTTCCCCTGGAACGTTGCGACCAACTTGCGCGTGACCTGCGCGGCCAGTGAACCGATGTTCGCGACGACTCTATAGCACCTGGGTGCCTGAACCGCCTGGAGCGTGGTATACCCGCAGATCGCGGACAGAGTCCCACCGAACGGCCGAGGCGGCACTCTTTCGGCGGAGAAGACCAGGGTGTCGTGTGTGCGATCGCCTTGGATGGGCGCCGGGCACAACGTCACCACCATACGCTCTCGGGGGTGCCGATCGGTGCTCACGTGCGCGGAATCACGCGCGCGAGTCGCCTCAGAGCCCGATTTCGCCGCCGGTCAGACGCCGGTGGATCTCCCGGTAGCGCTCGATCGTGCGCTCCACCACGTGCTCGGGGAGCTCGGGCGGCGGCGTGTCCGCGGCCCGGTCCCAGCCGGAGGCGGGGGAGGTCAGCCAGTCGCGCAGGATCTGCTTGTCGAAGGACGGCTGCGGGCCGCCCGGCGCCCACTCGTCCGCGGGCCAGTACCGGGAGGAGTCGGGGGTGAACACCTCGTCGGCGAGCACCAGCGTCCCGTCGGCGTCGCGGCCGAACTCGAACTTGGTGTCGGCGAGGACGACCCCCCGCTCCCGCGCGATCTCGCGGCCGCGGGCGTACACGGCCAGGGTGAGGTCGCGCAGCTCCGCGGCCTGCTTCTCGCCGTGCCGCTCGGCGACGACCTCGAAGGAGACGTTCTCGTCGTGGTCACCGACCGCGGCCTTGGTGGCCGGGGTGAAGATCGGCTCGGGCAGTTCGGAGCCGTCGGTGAGCCCCTCGGGCAGCGGCACGCCGCACACCGTGCGGTCCACGCGGTACTCGGCGAGCCCCGAGCCGGCGAGGTAGCCGCGCGCCACGCACTCCACCGGGACCATGTCCAGGTTCCGGCACACCAGGGTGCGCCCGGCCCAGTCGGCGGGCGCACCGGGCGGCGGCGTGTCGGACAGCACGTGGTCGGGCACCAGGTCGCGCAGTCGCTCGAACCACCACAGGGACAGCTGGGTGAGCAGGCGCCCCTTGCCGGGGATCTCGGTGGGCAGGACCCAGTCGTAGGCCGAGACGCGGTCGCTGGCCACCATCACCAGCTCGCCCGCGGCGGTGGAGTAGAGGTCGCGCACCTTCCCGGTGTGCAGGTGGGTCAGCCCCTCGACCTCGACGTGTCCTGGCTGCTTGACGAAACCGCTCATGGCGTGGCGTCCTCGGTGTGTCGTGTCATGCGCGCGGGGCCCTCAGAGCTCGGCGGCGGCGCGCTCGGCGATGTCGGTCCGGTGGAAGGACCCGCGCATCTCGATCCGCGAGACGGCCTCGTAGGCGCGCTCGCGGGCCTGGCGCAGGTCGGTTCCGGTCCCGACCACGTTCAGCACGCGCCCGCCGTTGGACTTGACGTCGCTCACGCCGTCCCAGGCGGTGCCCGCGTGCAACACGTAGGCGCCGTCCAGGGCGTCGGCCGCGGCCAGGCCGCCGATGGCGTCGCCCTTGACCGGGTCGGCCGGGTAGCCCTCGGCGGAGACCACCACGGTGACCGCGGCGCCCGGCTTCCACTGCAGGGAGCCGATGGCGCCGAGCCCGCTGGTGTCGGTGGCCTGCAGGACCGCGCCGATCGGCGTGGCCAGGCGGTCCAGCACGACCTGGGTCTCGGGGTCGCCGAAGCGGGCGTTGAACTCCACCACCCGGGGGCCGCCCGAGGTGAGCGCCAGGCCGACGTACAGCAGGCCCTGGTAGCGGGTGCCGCGGCGGTTCATCTCGGCGAGGGTGGGCCGCACGACCGACTCCATCACCTCGTCGACCAGGCCCGCCGGGGCCCACGGCACGGGGGCGTAGGCGCCCATGCCGCCGGTGTTGGGGCCCTGGTCGCCGTCGTAGGCGCGCTTGAAGTCCTGGGCGGGCAGCAGCGGAAGCGCGTGCAGTCCGTCGCTGAGCACGAACAGGGACACCTCGGGGCCGTCGAGGAACTCCTCGATGACCACGCGGCCGCACTCGCGCGCGTGCTGCTCGGCCAGGGCGCGGTCCTCGGTCACCACGACGCCCTTGCCCGCGGCCAGGCCGTCGTCCTTGACCACGTACGGGGGGCCGAACTCGTTGAGCGCCTCGGAGACCTGTCCCGCCGAGCGGCACACCCTGGCCTTGGCCGTGGGCACGCCGGCGGCCTCCATGACCTCCTTGGCGAAGGCCTTGGAGCCCTCCAGGCGGGCCGCCTCCTGGTCGGGGCCGAACACCGGGATGCCGCGGTCGCGCAGCGCGTCGGCCACGCCGGCGACCAACGGGGCCTCGGGGCCGATGACGACCAGCTCGGCGCGGATGCGCGCCGCCAGCTCGGTCACCGCCAGCCCGTCGGTCGCGTTGATGACGTGGTTCTCCGCCAGGTCCGAGATGCCGGGGTTGCCGGGGGCACAGTGGATACCGGTGACGCCCGGGTCCAGTGACAGGGCGCGGACGAGTGCGTGCTCGCGGCCTCCGCCGCCGAGAACGAGGGCTTTCACTACGGGGGCCTCTTCGTGTTGAAGGCGGACAGACGGGCTGGCGCTGGTGCGCCGGGTCAGACGAGGGAGCGCAGCTGCAGTGTCTCGTCGCGGCCCGGACCGACGCCGATGGCGGAGATGGGGGCTCCGGCCATCTCCTCAAGGGTACGCACGTACGTCTGCGCGTTCTTGGGAAGATCCTCGAACTCGCGTGCCGCGGTGATGTCCTCGGACCAGCCGTCGAGGTACTCGTAGACCGGCGTGGCGTGGTGGAAGTCGGTCTGCGTCATCGGGATCTCGTCGTGGCGGACGCCGTCGACGTCATAGGCCACGCACACCGGGATGCGGTCGAGCCCGGTGAGCACGTCCAGCTTGGTGAGGAAGAAGTCGGTGATGCCGTTGATGCGGGTGGCGTAGCGCGCGATGGGCGCGTCGAACCAGCCGCAGCGCCGGTTGCGGCCGGTGGTGACGCCGTACTCGCCGCCCTGGGTGCGCAGCCACTCGCCCTGCTCGTCGAGGAGCTCGGTGGGGAAGGGGCCCGAGCCCACACGCGTGGTGTAGGCCTTGAGGATGCCCACGACCTTGGTGATGCGGGTGGGGCCGATGCCGGAGCCGGCCGCCGCGCCGCCCGAGGTGGGCGAGGAGGAGGTGACGAACGGGTAGGTGCCGTGGTCGATGTCCAGGAGCGTGCCCTGGGAGCCCTCGAGGTAGACGGTCTTGCCCTCGTCGAGCGCCTTGTTGAGGATCAGCGAGGTGTCGGCGACGAAGGGGCGCAGCTTCTCCGCGTAGTCCAGGTACTCCGCGATGATCGGCTCGGCCTCCAGGCCGCGCCGGTTGTACACCTTGGTGAGCAGCTGGTTCTTGTCGTGCAGGGCCAGCTCGATCTTCTTGCGCAGGATCTTGGGGTCGAACATGTCCTGGACGCGCACGCCCTGGCGCGAGACCTTGTCCGCGTAGGTCGGGCCGATACCGCGGCCGGTGGTGCCGATCTTGCCCTTGCCGAGGAAGCGCTCGCTGACCTTGTCCAGGGCCCGGTGGTAGGGCATGATCAGGTGCGCGTTGGCCGAGATGAGCAGCCGCGAGGTGTCCACGCCGCGCTCGTCGAGCCCCTGGAGCTCCTCCAGCAGGACGCCCGGGTCGATGACGACGCCGTTGGCGATCACCGGGACCACGTTCGGGGACAGGATGCCCGAGGGGAGCAGGTGGAGGGCGTACTTTTGGTCGCCGATGACCACCGTGTGGCCGGCGTTGTTGCCGCCCTGGTACCGGACCACGTAGTCCACGCGGTCGCCGACAAGGTCGGTCGCCTTGCCCTTGCCCTCGTCGCCCCACTGGGCACCCACGAGCGTGATCGCCGGCATTGGTCTCTACCTCTTCGCTCGACACCTGACCGGGGCACTCTCGACCCCGAACATGGAAGAACCCCTGGCGCAAGGCAGCGACAGGGGCCGTTGCGTATAGAGCGTACACGACCTGTTGATCCCGGTTAAGGGGGTGGTGGCGCCGCGCGGGTCACACACGCCGCGCCGCGTCCCCCGCCGGCGCCGGCCAGGGCCGCGGACGCTCCCGCGCGGGCCCGGGCCGACGGGGGATCAGGCCTTGAGCGCGTCGGCGGCCTCGGCGCTGGAGTCGCGCAGGAAGGTGGCGCAGCGCTCGGCCTCCTCCGCGTCGCCGATGCGCTCGGAGGCCACGGACAGGGCGTGCAGGGCCCGCAGGAAGCCGCGGTTGGGCTCGTGCTCCCAGGGGATGGGGCCGTGGCCCTTCCAGCCGGCGCGCCGCAGCTGGTCGAGGCCGCGGTGGTACCCGGTGCGCGCGTAGGCGTAGGCGGTGACGGGCTCGCCCGCTGCCAGGGCGTTCTCGGCCAGGGCGGCCCAGGCCGCGGAGAAGTCGGGGAAGCGGCCGGCGACCGGGGTGGGGTCGTCGGAGGCGGCCAGTGCCTCGCGGGCCTCGGGGTGGTCGGGCAGGCGGGTGGCGGGCGGCTCGCCGAGCAGGTTCTGGTGCAGGTTCATGACCCCATCCTGCCATCGCGGGCCCACCGGTCCCCGACGGCGCGGGACTCACCCGTCGTCGGCGCCGCGCCGCCGGACCCCGGGGGTGGAGCCGTGCGTCACCGCGTGCGCCCCGACCGCCAGGGCGGCCAGTCCGGCCGCCAGCGCGGGCACCGTCGCCCCGGGCAGCAGGTCCGGGGCCGTCCACCCGTCGGAGCCGACGTAGGCGTACGGGCTCAGCCGGTGCAGTCCCGGCACCATGTGGCAGGCCGCCGCGCCCAGGAGGATCCCCGCCGGTACGGCCAGCCCGGCCGGCACCGCGCCCAGGAAGGGGGCCAGCAGGTACACGGCGGAGACCGCCAGTAGGACGTTCGTCAACAGCAGCCACGCGTTCGCCCCCTCCGAGGCGGAGGGCAGCAGGGCCAGGGCCGCCGCGCAGGGCAGCAGGACGCCGGCCGCGGCCACCGCGCCGGCGCGGGTCCGGGTCCGGGCGCCGCCCAGCCGCTCCCACACCCACAGCCGGGGCCGGTTCGACCACGCGCCCACCGCGGCCGCGCTCACGCACAGCAGTTCGGCGACGGGGATCCGCTGCTCCTCGTGGGGCCGGTCGAACACCGCCACCGGCACCACGATGCCCGCCGTGGCCAGGCCGAGGGCCCCCGCCACGGCGGCCGCGGCCAGCGCGACGAGCATCGGCAGCAGGGAGGGGCGCAGTGTCACGGCCGCCACGGCAGCTCCTCCGGTTCCACCGCGCAGTCCGCCAGGCGCTCCTCGTTCCGGTCGATCCAGGCCCGGACCTCATCGGGGTCGGCCTCGGCGAAGGGGCCGCCGTCGTCGTCGTAGGTTTCGCCGCCGTGGGCCCGAGAGGCCAGCCAGGTCCGGAGCCCGGTCAGCACGGCCGCTCGGCGCTCCTGGGGCTCCGCGCCCTCGTCCGTGCGGGCCACACCGTCGGACCCGCACACGCCCAGATCGGGGACCAGCCACGCGGCCGCCGCCCCGGGAACCTCCTGGTGCGGGTCCCATCCCGGGTGGACGTGTGTCCAGAGCACGCCGTGGTCCGCGCCGTGGAGCACGGCGTCGTCCTCGGTGGCCAGGCTGTGGTCGCGCACCTCGTCCGGGGCGGCGTCGGCCGACCCGTGGGCGGCGAGGACCGGGGCGGCCAGGTCGACGATGAGGTCGAGCTCGCCGGCGTGGCCCTCGTGCACGCAGTAGCGGACGCCGCCGCGCTCCGCGCAGACCTCGGCGCCGTCCCCGGTGCGGGCCACGAGCGGGAACGCGTGCAGGTGGGGCAGGACCGCGGCCGCGGCCACCGCCGCGGCCGCGGCGACGGGCGCCGCGAGGTGCGGGCCCGACCACCGGCGCGGGGCGCGCAGGAGCCAGACGGCTGTCCGCGCGGCGGCCGTCGCCAGGAGCAGGAAGAATCCCAGGCGGTAGAGGCCGAGCGCGGTCCCCTCCCGCGTCCCGAGCGAGGGGGTGAACGGCAGTTGGAGGGACACCGCCGACCAGGGGTCGGCGACCAGCGGCAGGCTGGTGAGCACGAAGACCAGGCCGACCGCCACGGGGACCGCGATCGGCCCGCGCAGCGCGACCCCGCACAGGTACCCGAGCAGGGTGAGCGCCGCGAACCCGGCCGGCGCGCCCAGGACGGGCAGCGGGTTCGGCGCTCCCGCGCCGTGCGCGGCGACGGCGGCCGTCAGCGGGACCAGGCCCACCAGGTAGGCGCCCAGGCACCAGCCGGTGACCACCGTCGCGTGCCGCAGCGGGACGTCCCGCTCCATCCGCGGCTGCCAGGGCTGGGCGAACACCAGGTCGGCCCGGGTATAGCGGGCCGCCGCCAGGGCCGCGGCCCCGGCGGCCACCACGACCGGCAGCCGGGCCTGGGCGCCGACCTGGCCGGACAGGTACACCCAGTCCAGGGCCCGCCAGGAGAGCCGGCCCCAGGTCGATACCAGTGTCAGGACGAGGATGAGCCCGGCCGGGACCAGGACCAGGGACGGCGGGAGCGGCCAGAAGAGGGGCGAGGCCCTCGACCGGCGCCGGGCCGGGTTCACCGGCGCTCTCCGACCCGCGCGATCAACCGGCCGTAGGCCCGTTCGAAGCCGGAGCCGTAGCGGCTCCCCTCGGGCGTGTCCTCGATCAGGGACTCCAGTTCGGGGAACGTGCCGTGGAACTCGATCCGCCCGCCCGCCAGCACCCCGACGCGGGAGCACAGATGGGCGACGTCCTCGATGAGGTGGGTGGAGACCAGCACGGTCCGGTCCTCGCTCAGCCCGGCCACCACCTCGCGCACCCGGAGCCGCTGCCCGGGATCGAGTCCCGCCGTGGGCTCGTCCAGGATCAGGACCCGGGGGTCGTGGGCGAGGGCCGCGGCGATGCCGACGCGCTGGCGCTGGCCCCCGGACAGGGTGCGCGTGCGCCGGTCGGCGAGCCCGGCCAGGTCGACCGACTCCAGCGCCCGCAGGGCCGCGCGCCCGCACTCGCGCCGGTCCAGCCCGTGCGCCCAGGCCGCGTAGGCCACCGTGTCCGCCACGGTCAGTTCTCCCGCCAGGGAGAACCGCTGGGGGACGAACCCCAGCTCCCGCCGTGCGCGGGACCGGCCGACCGCGGTGGACAGGTCGTGCTCGCCGATGAGCAGGCGCCCGCCGCGGACGGGGAGCAGCGTCACGATGAGCGACAGCAGGGTGCTCTTGCCGGCCCCGTTCGGACCGAGGAGCCCGGTGACGCCGGGCTCGATCGTCCAGGTGAGGCCGTCCAGGACTCCGCGCCGGCCCCGGTAGCCGAAGACCAGGCCCTCGGCGGTGACGCGTATGGCTCGTCCGTTCTCGTCCATGGCGGGTCAGGGGCGCTTTCCGGTCAGCGCCGTCCGGCACCCGGAGGGCCGACCGTGGAGTCCGCGGGCCGTCTCGGGCACGTCGGCGGCCGTGGGGCCGAGGGCCCGGGTCCTGTCCGTCACATGTCCTCGAATCCCCGGCCCTGGGGCGGTGAAACGGCGGAGGGCGGGTTCTGTCCTCTCCTCCGGGTGGCTTGGGTGGGTATGCGGGGCGATGTGCGGCCGTCCTGCCCGCTCTCCGGCGCGCGGGGCACCGGTGGGCGGGGATCGCGGACACGCCTTGGACGGGTTTTCGTGCCGTCCGTACTCAGGCGGTGTGCTCGATGCGCGCCTGGATCCCGTCCAGGAGGGCCCGCAGGCCGAACTCGAAGGTCTCCTGCGGGTCGGGGAGCGGTCCGTGGGCGAACGCGTCGGCCAGGGCCGGGTAGGCGCCGAGGTCGACGTGGTGTTCGAGGAACTCGTCCTCGACCCCGCGCCACGAGGTGCCGTCGGGGCCCTCGGGCCGCTCGGTCGCGGCCTCGCTGACCGCGGCCTGGGCCTGGCCCCGGACGAAGGCGTCCACGCTCTGCACCGCGGCGATCGCCTCCGGCCGGCTGAGCCCGGTGCCGTCGAAGACGCGCAGCGCGGACTCCAGCCACCCGAGGGCGCCGGGGCCGGCCGGCTGCCGGGTCGCCACCAACTGGATGGCCCAGGGGCGGGAGACGTAGTCGTTCCAGTCCCGGCGGGCCCAGGCGGCGACCTTGTCCCTCCACGTGCCGGGCTCGGTGTGCGGCAGCACGTCCTGGGAGATCGAGTGGTCCAGCATCAGGGCCAGGAGTTCGTCCTTGCCCGGGACGTAGGTGTACAGGGACGCCACCCCGACACCGAGCCGCGCGGCGAGGCGGCGCATGGACAGCGACTCCAGGCCGTCGGTGTCGGCGAGGTCCGCGGCCGCGGACACGATCCGCTCGACGGTCAGCGCCTGGCGGGGGCCGCGGCTCGGGCGCGGGGACCTGCCCCACAACAGCTCCAGGATCCGCTGCGGGTCGCTGTGGTCCGTGCTCATGCGGGCCTCTCCTCTGTCCACGGTCTTCTGGGCGGCTTGCCGGATCCAAAAACTCCGAATACTGTTCGGAGTATATCGAACATCGTTCGGAGTTTCACTCCGGCCGGTTCCACGACCCGGCACACCGAGAGGCAGGCCCCCATGGCACGACCCGCGCACGGCTCACCGGCCGAAGAGACCGCCCGACCCGCGCGCGGCGGAGTCCGCGCCGACGAACGCGCCCTCGCCCCGGATCTGGCGCGGGGGTTCATGCTGCTGATGATCGTGCTGTCGAACACCGGCTTCCACCTCTACGCCGCGCGGCACGGCGCCTCGGGCTGGCATCCGGTGGACGGCTCGCTCTGGGACGCCGCGGTGCGGTTCGCCATGCTCACCGCCCTGGACGTGCGGGCCTACCCGATGTTCGCCTTCCTCTTCGGGTACGGCATGGTGCGGCTGTACCAGCGCCAGAGGGCGGCCGGCACCTCCGAGCGCCGGGCGATGGCCCTGTTGAGACGGCGCGGCCTCTGGCTGATCGTCTTCGGCGCGGTGCACGCCGCGCTGCTGCTGGCCGGCGACATCCTCGGCCTCTACGGCCTGATCGGCCTGGTGCTGGGATGGCTGTTCCTGCGCCGGGCCGACCGGACCCTGCTGGTGTGGGCCGGGATCCTCACGGCGCTGCTCGCCGCCCTGGCGGCACTGACCTTCCTGGGCTTCCTCGACGGCGACGACACGTCCGCGCGGGTGCCGGACACGGTCGCCTACGCCGCCGTCGAGACCTCCTACGCGGCCTCGGTCCTCACCCGCCTGGAGACCTGGAGCCTGGGCGTCACCCTGCTGGGGTCCCTGTTCGGCTTCGCCTTCCACGCGGCCATGCTGCTGGGCTGCTGGGCGGCGCGCCACCGCCTGCTGGAGGAGCCGGGACGCCACCTGCGGCTGCTGGGGTGGACCGCCGGACTGGGGATCACCGTGGGTTGGCTGGGCGGCCTGCCGGTGGCCCTGGACCACATCGGGGTGCTCGCGGTGCCGGAGGCGGCCCACGGGCCGGACGGGCCGGTGTTCATGTGGCAGGTGCTCACCGGGCTGCCCGGCGGCGTCGGCTACGCGGCGCTGTTCGGGCTCATCGCCCACTGGCTGTCACAGCGGGCCCGCGCGAGCGTGCCGGTGCGGGCGGTGAGCGCCCTGGGGCAGCGGTCCCTGTCGGGCTACCTGGCGCACTCCGTGCTGTTCTCGCCCGTCCTGGCCGCCTGGGGGCTGGGGCTGGGAGCCCACCTGAACAGCGCGTCGATGGCGCTGTTCACCGTCGGGGTGTGGCTGGTGACGGTCGCGGGAGCCTACGCCCTGCAACGCGCCGGACGCCGCGGACCGGCCGAGGCCCTGCTGCGGCGGCTGGTGTACGGACGCGTCGACCGGGGCTGAACGCGGCGGGCCCGCGCACGCCTCGCGGCGTGCGCGGGCCCGGAGCACCGCGTAGGACACGGCCGGGAGTCGCCGGGGGTCCGTGGGCGCGCCGCGCCCACGGACCCCCGGCGTTCGCCGGTCGGACTACTTCATCTTGTTGCCGGCGGCCTTCAGGTGCTGGGCGGCCTCCACCACGCGCGCGGCCATGCCCGCCTCGGCGGCCTTGCCGTAGGCGCGGGGGTCGTAGACCTTCTTGCTGCCGATCTCGCCGTCGACCTTCAGCACACCGTCGTAGTTCTTCATGATGTGGTCGACGATCGGGCGGGTGAAGGCGTACTGCGTGTCGGTGTCGACGTTCATCTTCACCACGCCGTAGCCGATCGCCTCGTGGATCTCCTCCATGGTGGAGCCGGAGCCGCCGTGGAAGACGAAGTCGAACGCCTTGGCCTTGCCGTACTTCTCGGCCACGGCGTCCTGGGCCTCCTTGAGGACCTCCGGACGCAGCTTCACGAAGCCCGGCTTGTAGGAGCCGTGCACGTTGCCGAAGGTCAGGGCGGTCATGTAGTAGCCCTTCTCGCCCAGGCCCAGGGCCTCGGCGGTGCGCAGGGCGTCCTCCGGGGTGGTGTACAGCTTCTCGTTGATCTCGCCGACGATGCCGTCCTCCTCGCCGCCGACCACGCCCACCTCGATCTCGAGGATGGTGCGGGCCTCCTTGGACGCGGCGAGCAGCTCCTGGGCGATCTCCAGGTTCTCACCCAGCTCGACGGCCGAGCCGTCCCACATGTGGGACTGGAACAGCGGCTCCTGGCCCTTGGCCACGCGCTCCTTGGAGATCTCCAGGAGCGGGCGGACGAAGCCGTCGAGCTTGTTCTTGGGGCAGTGGTCGGTGTGCAGGGCGACGTTCACCGGGTACTTGTCGGCCACGACGCGGGCGAACTCCGCGAAGGCGACGGACCCGGTGACCATGTCCTTGACGGTGGTCCCGGAGAGGAAGTCGGCGCCGCCGGTGGAGATCTGGACGATCCCGTCGCTCTCCGCCTCGGCGAAGCCGCGCAGGGCGGCGTGGAGCGTCTGGCTGGAGGTCACGTTGATGGCCGGGTAGGCGAAGCCCTCCGACTTCGCGCGGCTCAGCATCTCGGTGTAGACCTCGGGGCTGGCGATGGGCATGGTTTGACTCTCCCTGGGTTCGGCCTGGAGCGAGCGGCCGCCGGTCGTGGACCCGCGGTACCCCACGTGCGTTGCCCCGGTGAAGGCCCGGAACGGCTGGGGGAGGCCCCCTGCGGGGCCGAGCGTCCGGACGTGTCCACCAGGTGTCGACCAAGTATCCCGAATCCCCGGCGCCGTTGGAAAGGTCTAGACCAAGTTGCCCCGACTCGTCGGCGTCCGCGCAGCTCAGGATGGCGCGATTCCGGGGCCGCCGCCGGGTGGAGGAAACGGGTGCGCGATCCGCCCGGGGCGCCGCCGCATCAGTGGGCAGGGGCGGGATCAGAGGGAGCGCTGTCGCTTTTTGTCGTGATACACGCTACATTCAACGCCGTGGGAAGGCATAGGAACGATCCTCGCGGCGCTGGTCAGGTGATGGCCATCGTCGGGGCCGTCGTGCTCCTGGTGGTGCTGATCGCCCTCGGCGGGTACTTCTTGTACCGATCCCTCCCAGGCACCGGACCGAGCGTGAGCGCCAATGCCTCCGAAGCCGCCTCGTCCGCGGGCGATGAGGCCAGGGACATGGGAGCGCTCTACATTCGCGTGATCGGCGAGTCCAGCAACGTGTTCGTGCGCATCCCCGGCGGCGACGTCCTGCACGACCAGGTGATACGGCAGGGCGGCTCGATCAACTTCGCCGACGCGGGCGAAGGGCTCGAGGTGGCCATCGACGACCCGAGCGCCGTCGAGGTGTTCGTCAACGGCGAGCTGCGCGACGTGTCCGACGAGGACCCCGGCTACAGCTTCACCATCAGCGGCGAGAGCTGATCCCGGGCCCGGGACCCGCGCGGTTCCCGGACCCCCAGCGGTTCCCCTGGCCTCAGAGGTCGAGGTCCTCGACCCCGTACACCGCCCGGTACTCCAGCCCCTCCTGAGTGACCCGCTCGCGTGCGCCCCGGTCCAGGATCAGCGCGGTCGCGACCACCTCGGCGCCCGCCTCGCGCAGCGCCTCCACCGCGGTCAGCACCGAGTTCCCCGTGGTCGAGGTGTCCTCCAGCGCCAGCACGCGCCGCCCCTTGACGTCGGGTCCCTCGATCCGGCGCTGGAGGCCGTGCGCCTTGCCGGCCTTGCGCACCACGAAGGCGTCCAGCTTGCGTCCGCGCGCGTGCGCGGCGTGCACCATCGCGGTCGCCACCGGGTCGGCGCCCAGGGTCAGACCGCCCACGGCGTCGAAGTCCAGGTCTTCGACGTTGTCCAGCATGACCGAGCCGACCAGCGGCGCGGCCTCCCCGTCCAGGGTCACCCGGCGCAGGTCGACGTAGTAGTCGGCCTCGATACCGGAGGACAGGGTCACCTTCCCGCGCACGACAGCCTTATCGTTGATCTGTCGCAGGAGTTCATCACGTTCGCTCATGATCAGTGAGCCTAGAACACCGGGCGGTACGGCACGGACCCGGCCGCACGTGTTCCCAGGCCGTAAGGGGTGACCATGCCGCAGTCCGCGGACACCGTCCGGGTCGAGACCACCGTCGACGGCAGGGAGGCGGCCGAACGGCTGGCGGCGTCGGTGGTCGAGCGCCGGCTGGCGGCCTGCGCCCAGGTGGGCGGCCCGATCCGGAGCTTCTACCGGTGGGAGGGGGCGGTCCAGGCGGACGAGGAGTGGACCGTGGTGATCAAGACCGCCGCGGCGCGCCTGTCCGACCTCACCGCGCACCTGCTGGAGATCCACCCCTACGACGTCCCCGAGATCGTCGCCGTGCCGGTCACCGGCGGCAACCCCGCCTATCTGGACTGGGTGCGCGAGGAGACGGCGGGGACCGCGTGATCGCCGTCCTGCTGCCTCCGCGCCTCGGCGCGCCCGAGAGCCTGCCCGACCTGCCGGAACGGTTGCCCGAGCACGGCGTGTCCGCCGTGCGGATCGGCGGCGGGGCCGACGACCGGCCGCCGTACGCGGGCCGCTACGTCGCGCACGCCAGCCTGGAGATCAGCGCCGCGGTGGCCGCCGACGCGCGGATCGCCCTGGTCGCCGAGGGCGAAGCGGGGCCCCTGTTGGCGGCGGTCGGCGCCGCCCAGCGGGCCGCGCACCGACCGGTGCTCGCCTACGTGCTGGTGGACGCCTTCCTTCCGCAGCCGGGCGGCTCCACCCTGGCCGAGATCACGGCGGCCCAGTCACCGGCGAGGACAGGGGGAGCCGAAGAGGAGCCGGAGGGCGCTGAGCCGGGCGTGGGGCCGCTGGGCGAGGACGAGCCGCCCGGGTACCGCACCGAGCACCTGCCGATGGCGTCGGACTGGCCGGACGCCCCGTGCGGCTACCTGCTGACGCGGCCGGACCGCGCGCACGTGGCGCACGTGGCCCGGATGCGCGGGTGGGCGGTACGCGAGGCCGATCCGGAGGACGCCCCGGCGGTGCTGGCCGGGCTGCTGACCGAACTCCGGGGGATCTGACCGCGCGGACGCGGGGTGGGGCGCCCGGGTCCGGGAAAACCGGGTGACAGTGCCTGGGCCCGACCGGAGAATCGGCTCATGATCAGTGAGCACTTTCCGCCCATGGGACTGCGTGTGCGCACCCCGCGCCTCGAACTCCGCCTGCCCTCGATGGAGGACCTCGCGGCCCTGGGGGACGTCGCGGCGGCGGGGATCCACACCCCCGAGCAGATGCCGTTCTCGGAGCCGTGGACGGACCAGCCGCCCGCGAAGGTGGCGCTGTCGGTGATCCAGTACAACCTGGGGAAGCTGGCCGCGTGGACGCCGGCGGACTGGAACATGAACCTGGTCGTCGTGCACGAGGGCGCCGTCGCGGGCGTCCAGGACGTGGGCGCCAAGGACTTCGCGGTCCGGCGGGAGGTGGGTACGGGCTCGTGGCTCGGCCGATCGTTCCAGGGCCGGGGGATCGGCACCGAGATGCGGGCGGCCGTGCTCCACCTGGCCTTCGAGGGACTGGGCGCGCTGAGCGCGCTGTCGACGGCCTTCGAGGGCAACGAGGCCTCCGCCGCGGTGTCGCGCCGCCTGGGCTACCGGCCGAACGGTGTGGACACGGTCGCGGTCAGGGGCAAGGCGGTGCAGGGGCTGCACTACCGGCTGACCAGACAGGACTGGGAACGGCACCGGACCGTCCCGGTCACGGTGAGCGGTCTGGAGCCGTGCCTGCCGTTCTTCGGCCTCGGCCTGACCGAGGAGGACTGAGCCGCCCGATGCCGCCGGGTCCGGCGTCCCGCCGCCCGATGGGAGGGCTCAGACCGAGGCCGTGTTCTTCTGAAGGCTTTCGGGTGAGCTCGCGGTCGTCAGGCCGTCTCTCGCAAGCCGATGTGCGAAGTTCAGCCTGGTGGTGCTGCACGAGCGCAGAGGCGTGGCGAGAGGCGGTCCTGGCGGCCGCGAGCCCGGAATGCTGCAAAAAACACGGCCTAGGTGCCGTTCGCCTCGGCGCCGCGCCGTCCGGCGAGGAAGGGGCCGATGAGCGAGACCAGCAGTCCGCCCAGCATGCCCACACCGGAGAGCACGCCACTGACGAAGGGCGCCCAGTCGGGGTGGCCGGTCGCGACCATGGTCAGGCCGGCGGCGCCGAGGACCGACAGGTAGAGGGCCACCACGAGGATCTCTCGGGTCCGCCAGTACCAGGCCAGCGGGAAGAAGTGGAGTCCGACCACCAGCGCGATCCAGCAGACGTTGGCCTGTTCCGGCAGGCCGAGGAGCCGCAGCACCTGGAACCCGCCGATGATGAGAACGACCTCCGCGGCCACGACGGCGCCGTAGAACGGTCCGAAGCGGAGCGCGGGGGTGTCGCCTTCGGGCGTGCCCCCCTCCGGCGCGGGCCGGCGTGCCAGGAGCAGGGTCAGGACGACGATGCCGATCAGCGCGGCGACGGCCAGTACGCGCAGCACGAGGGCGAGGGTCGGGTCGAGCGGCGGTCCCGCGTTGGCGAGGACGAACGCGAGCCCGAAGCCGGCACCGATGTAGACCCCAAGGAATCGTGTCACCGAGTGAACCTAGCAGGGCCGGGTCGGCGGGGGCAGTGCCGCCCGTGGCCGGATGTGGTCGCGCCCGGGAAGGCGCGGCGGCGGAATCGTTCGGTCGAGGACACCGCCGGAGTCGGCCGGGGCTCCCGCCGCCATCTCGCATGCACTGGCTGGTCCGCGCTTTCCTGTGCTCGTTCGTGCTGCATCGGGTCAGGGCCGGTCGGTGGCCTCGGCATCGCGCAGGGCGGTCTGGATGAGGCGGGCCGAACCGCCGCGGGTCACCCACTGGCCGCGGCCGGGCGGCTGGGCGGTCGCGTACAGGCGGGGCAGGATCTGGCCCTCGCTGCGGTCGCCGCTCATCACCAGGGCGCTCGTGCCGATCTCGCGCACCGACTGCACGAGCGGGTCGAACATGCCCCGGCTCGCTCCCGCGATACGGCGGGCGACCACGAAGTGCAGGCCGATGTCGCGCCCGTTGGACACGAACGGCACGAACGGCGCCAGCGGCTTCTGTCCGGCCGTGGTGAGCACGTCGTAGTCGTCGGCGAGCACCACGATCCGGGGGCCCTTGATCGAACCGGGCTCCAGCGAGTCCAGGTCCCCGTCCTCGGGCATCCGGGCCTCCAACTCCTTGGCCACGCCCGCGGCCAGTCCCGCGCACACCTTCGGGCTGCTCGCGTACCCGCCCGTGTACTCCTCGGGCACCACGCCGCGCAGGGTGCGCCGCGGGTCCATCACCGCGAACACGAGCTCGTCCGAGGGGTAGCGCGCCACCAGGCCCTCGGCGACCAGCTTGAGCAGGTTGGTCTTGCCGCACTCGCCGTCTCCCAGGACCAGCAGGTTCTGGTCGCGGTCGAACAGGTCCAGCAGCACCGGTTCCATGGCCCGCTCGTCCACGCCGATCGGCACGGTCTTGGGCTCGGCCGCGATGGTGGGCAGGCTGCGGGCGGGCAGCTTGTGCGGCAGGATGCGCACCTCGGGCGCGCGTGCGCCGCGCCAGGCGCGGTCCACGGCCGCGACCGCCTCCTCGACCCGCTCGCCCAGGTCGTCGTCGCGGGCCTCCAGGTCCAGTCGGGGCAGCGCCACCTGGCCGAACAGCTTGGTGTCGGTGAGCACGCGGCCCTGGGCCCCGGCGCTGATCGTCTCGGAGAGCTTCCGGTCGATCTGCGACTCCGAGGAGTCGTTCAGGTGCAGCTCCACCTTCTGCCCGAAGTTGGACTGGGCGGCGATGCGCACGTCGTTCCACCGCAGCATGCCCGCCACGACGTGGATGCCGTAGCCGCCGCCGCGCTGGAGCAGGTCGGTGACGATGGGGTCGATGTCCTCGAAGTCCTTGCGGATCGCCCCGAACCCGTCGATGCAGAACACCACGTCCGCGCTGGCCAGCTCGGGGACCTCGCCCCGCGCGTGCCGTCGGCGCAGCTGCTGGACCGAGTCGATGCCGCGGGTGCGGAAGACCTCCTGGCGGTGGTCGAGCATCCCGCGCACCTCCTCGACCGTGCGCCGCACCCGCTCGGCGTCGGTGCGCACCGCCACGCCGCCCACGTGCGGAAGCCGCGAGAGCGATTGGAGCCCGCCGCCCAGCAGGTCCAGGCAGTACACGGCGACCTGGTCGGGGGTGTGGGTCAGTGCCAGGGAGAGCACCAGGGTGCGCAGCAGCGTCGTCTTGCCGCTCTGCGGACCGCCGATGACCGCGGCGTGCCCGCCCGAGGCGGTCAGGTCCAGCAGCCACGGGCCCTGCCACTGCTTGGTGGCGTCGTCCAGCAGGCCGAGCGGCACGTTCAGCAGGCCGTGGTCGCCGGGCAGCCGGAGCCCGCGGTCGGTCTCCTCGGGCTCGCCGACCACCGCGGCCAGCGTCGTCGCCGCCGGCAGCGGGGGCAGCCAGATCTCGCGCGTGTGCTCTCCGTGCCGGTCGAACTGGCCGACCATGACGTCGAGCAGGGTCGGTCCGGTCGTCCGGGACGGCATGACGGGACCGCTGTCGGAGGACGCGCTTCCCCGCCCCTGCGCGGGCTCGTCGCCGCCGGTGTTGTAGGCGGTGTAGGGGCGCACCGACGGCCTGCCGTCGCCGGGCTCCTCCTCGGCGACCGGCCCGCGGTAGGCACCGGACACGTACCCCGCCTTGAACCGCTGGTAGACGCTGGTGTCCACCTTCAGATAGCCGAACCCCGGAAGGGACGGCAGGTGGAAGGCGTCGGGGGTGTTGAGGACGGTGCGGCTCTCCTCCTCGGAGAACGTGCGCAGGCCGAGCCGGTAGGAGAGGTAGGTGTCCAGGCCGCGCAGCTTGCCGCCCTCGATGCGCTGACTGGACAGCAGCAGGTGTACGCCGATGCTCCGGCCGATGCGGCCGATGGACAGGAACAGCTCGATGAAGTCCGGCCGCGCGGTGAGCAGCTCGCCGAACTCGTCGATGATGACGAGCAGGTGCGGCAGCGGCGGCAGGCTCGGGTCCTGCTCGCGCTTGAAGGTGTAGTCGCCGATGTTGGGTACGTTCCCGGCGTCGCGCAGCACCTGCTGTCGGCGCTGCACCTCGCCCGACAGGCTGGCGTGGACCCGCTCGATGAGCGCGGCGTCGTCCTCC
Organism: Nocardiopsis sp. Huas11; assembly: GCF_003634495.1. Lineage (GTDB taxonomy): Bacteria > Actinomycetota > Actinomycetes > Streptosporangiales > Streptosporangiaceae > Nocardiopsis. The sequence goes on from NZ_RBKY01000001.1 coordinate 2,808,231, forward strand.
AGGTTGGTGATGACGCCCGCGACGTGCGGCATGTCCTCGAAGGGGGCGAAGGTCGCGCCGCCCTTGTAGTCGACCAGCACCATGCTCACCCGCTCGGGCGGGTGGGAGGCGGCCAGCGCCAGGACGAGCGTCCGGAGCATCTCGCTCTTGCCCGAACCCGTGGCGCCCACGCACAATCCGTGCGGACCCATGCCCAGCTGCGCGGACTCCTTGAGGTCGAGCACCACCGGCTGCCCCATGTCGTCGACACCGATCGGGACCCGCAGGAACGCGCGTTCGCTGCGCGGCGCCCACATCCGGGGGACGTCCATGTCCCCGGGGTCGTGCACGCCCATCATCGCCGGGAAGTCGACGCTGCCGCCCTCCTGGGCGGTCTCCTCGATCGACTCCGGGGACAGCCGCAGCGGCGCGAGCATGCGCGCCAGACCCAGGGTGGTGGCCGCCGGGACGTCGTCCACGGTCCCGGAGCTCACGATCGGGTCCGCGGCCCGCAGCTCCTCCACGCGGACCTGGTCGCCGGTGACGGTGACGCGCACGTTGACGTCGCTGGGCTCGTCGATCTGGCGGGACACCAGGTGCAGCACGGTGACGCCGAGGTCGACGGGGTCGATCGCGTGGTCGGGGCGCACCAGCTCGGTGGCGACCTGGCCGTGGGTGTCGTGGATGACGAGCAGGCGCCGCAGCATCTGGTAGGCCTCGCGCTTGCCCATGCCCCGGCGGACCTCGGAGGCGAAGTCGGTGCGGGCCCGCAGTTCGTCGGCGAGCAGACCGCCGAGCTTGCCGGGGTCCGGGGCGATGAGGCGTACGGCCGCCCCGCCCTCGCGCCGCTGGGGGTCGAGCACCTGGGGCAGCCACGGCAGCCACGCCCAGTCGTCGGCGCGGTCGGCGGGGTAGGACACGGCCAGACCGGCGTCCTCGGGGGCGTGGAAGGCGCCGAACTGGACGGTCAGCGCGCGCACGAGGCGCATGACGTCCTCGCGCTCCCCGATCACGCTCACGTTGCCCGCCATGTCCAGGGGCAGGGTGAGCGGCATCTCGGGGATGGACTCGAAGCGGCGGATGGCCGCCTGGGCCTCGGACAGCATGAAGGGGTCGGTGGGGGTGAGCGCGGTGCCCTGTTCGGCCAGGCGCAGGTGGCGGCCCTCGGTCAGGCCGGTGCCCACCCGCACCCGCAGGAAGTCGCGGTTGCGCCGGCGGCGCTCCCAGAGCCGGGTGGGGTCGCGCACGACGTCGTACAGCGCCTCGGGCGGCGGGTCGAGCAGGCGGGCGTGCGCGCGGGTGCGCTGCTCCCAGCCGCCGAGCTCCTCGCGCAGCTCCTCCAGGTACTGCAGGTACAGCTCACGCTGGTTGCGGCGCTGGCGGCCGACCTGTCCGCGCCGCGAGAACAGCATGGCCAGGGCGGCGAGCAGCGCCACGCACAGCATCACGGCGCCCAGCGCCATGAACGCCGGGTTGCGCATCACCATCATGATCGTGAGCGAGGCCATCATGCCGACCATCGGCAGGACGGTCATGAGCGGGTTGCCCTGCGCCTTGCCGTCGGGGAGGGTCGGCGGCGCCTCCACCTCGTGCGGCTCCTGCGCGGGAGTCGGGTGGACGGCCCGTGCCGGACGGTGCACGACGCGGAGGCTCATCGGCTTTCCTCTCGGCTCATGTGCGGGGAACACGAGTGACGTGCGACGTGCGGAACCCTATCGGAGGCGGACGGATCGGGACGTCGCGGACCATGGGTGCGCAGACGGTCCTGTTGCTCTCCGACGCCTGGACCGGCGGGTCGGTTCGCGTTCGCGGGGTGTGAATCGGTGCTCGCGCCCCGCGTACGGGTCATCGCCCGGCGGGAGCGCCCTTCGGCCGAAGGTGGTCCATGAGGGCGCGGAAGCGGTCCCAGGCGTCGGGTTCGAGGCCGTCCCCGACGCGGTACCAGATCGCGGGGGTCAGCGGCGGCCCGAACGGGACGCCGTCCACGGGCGCGGACAGGGCGTGGTCCCGTCCGGTTTCGGAGACGCCCTCCACCCCGACCGCCATGCCCACGGGCGCGGGCGCGCCCGACCAGCGAGGGGCGTAGGTCAGGTCCGGGCGGCCGGCCAGGCGCTGCACGACCATCGTCCGCAGGACGTCGCGCCCGGTCAGTTCCTCGACGAGGGGGGCCAGCGCGTCGAAGTCCGGTTCGGCGCCGGGCTCGTAGCCCACCGCGAAGGTGATGCTCTCGCGGACGCCGTGCGCGGAGCGGCCCACCTTGAGCGTGCCGGCGAAGGGCCGCACGCCGCTCTCGCGCACCGCGGGCGGCGGACCGGTGAAGACGGTCCAGGTCTGCCCGGGGACTCGGCGGCGGCAGGCCGCGGTGAGGGCGTCGCGGTCCCAGGCCAGGGGCGCGGGCTCGCTGGTGCCCCACAGGGACGGCAGGGAGCCGCCGAGGGTCTCGGCGAGGAGCTCGGCGGCCGAGCCCAGGACCAGGTCGTCCTCGGCCGGGTGCTCCACGTGCAGGTCGATGAGCAGCTGGGAGCCGAGGTCGCGCCCCGAGCCGCGGAACTCCTCGTGCGGTCCGTCCTCGGCCCGGGCGGTGGAGTCGACGACGAAGCCCTCCTCGGCGCTCCAGACCAGGGGCACGCCGAAGAAGCCGTCGTAGAAACCGCCGTCCGGCGCGCGCACGACCCAGCGGGAGGCCGGGGCGGCGAGCAGGGAGCGCAGGGCATGGGTGATGCGGCTGGTGGAGGGGGTGACGAGCTGGAGGCGGCGGCCCACGCGGCCGTGGGCGGCGATGGCGTCCACGAGCCAGGGGGAGATCGAGACCAGCGGCCGGTCCTGGACGACGACGAAGGAGGTGTCGGTGCGCGCCGTGACGGCCGGGTGGTCGGTGGTGCCCTCCAGGGCGCCGCCGCGGTCGAGCCGGGTCTCGGGCTCCCACACGAGGCCGCCGTGGTCGTCGGCCAGGGCGCGGGCGAAGCGGCGCGCGATCCCGGCGGTGTCGACGTCGGCGAGGTCGGCGCCCCGGGCCTCCACCCAGTAGGGCTGGGCGGGCAGGTCGTCGCTGATCCCGTCGGTGAGCAGGCGGTCGGCCTCGGCGGACAGGGCCAGGCGCTGGGCGGCCTGGACGGCGGCCACGAGACGTCCGGAGTCGTCGCGCAGCTCGATGATCGCGCCTTCGGCGACGAGCCGCATGCGCAGCTGGGGGCCGGCCTGCAGCAGAGCCTGCAGCAGGGCGTCCCGGCTGGGGGACGTCGCCAGCAGTGCGACCACGTCGTGGCTCAAGGGGAACTCCTTCGGGTGTGTTCTAGATGGGGAACTCGCCGTGCCAGTCGGCCTGCAACAGGTGTTCGGGCAGGTAGCCGGACTCCACCTCCATGCGGAAGTCGGGGTCGTGCCGGCCGGTGTCGAAGGCCAGGCAGGCCAGGGAGAGCAGCCCGAGCGGCACGATGCCGGAGACCTTCCTGGCGCGCTGCTCGTCGGCGGTCTGGAAGGCGCGGAACCGCTCCAGGCTCCGGACCAGGACGTCGTTGAACTTGTCGGTGTCGCGCCGCACGAGGTGAAGGAAGACCCTCATCTGCGGGAACACGATCGTGTCGAGGACCTCGGGGCTGCCGAAGTCGGCGCGTTCGGGGGCGGACAGCTCCATCGCGGACCGGAGGTGATCGCCCAGGCCGGGGCGGTTGAGGACGAAGTCCTGGATGGCGGAGATCCAGTGGTAGGTGTAGGGGTTGTACTCGGTGCCCTTGCTCTCGCCGGCCTCGCGGAGCAGGTCGACGGGGATCTCGCACAGCTGCCGGTAACGCTCGTGGTCGCGGCAGATGACGGCCAGGTGGAAGGCCGTGGTCCAGTTGTCGGCGTTGGTGCAGGACTCGGGGCCGGTGGCCACGGGGCGGCGGACCTTGTGGTCGACCATGAGCTCCAGCTCGGTGCCCGGGGCGCTGGTGGTCAGCATGAAGAACGCGTGGTGCATCTGCATCGCGGCGACCCAGGCCTCCCAGGTCTCCAACATGGCCGCCTCGGGGTCGGCGTGCACGCTGAACAACGCGTCGAGGTAGAGCGTGGACAGCGACATGTCGATGCTGTCGGCGCCGTGGTCCAGGCGGTCGGCCCAGTGCTCGCGGTTCTTCCTGTCCAGGTCCCAGCGGTTCGGGGAGACCTCGATGGCCAGGTCGTGCCGGGGAACGTAGCGGGTCATCGTGCCTACTTTCGGATGCCGAACAGTCGCGGGGAGCGGGTCGACGCACGCGCCCCGCGGCGCCGCCTCAGCCGTTCCGCTCGTCCTGCTTGATGAGTTCGAGGGCCTCCACCAGTTTTCCCCGGAGCCATTCCGGCAACGTCTCGAAGGGGCGGGGGTAGTGGTCGAGGTCCTCGTAGAAAGTCCGTGGATCGATCTCGAAACCGAAAACCGGCTCGGTGTCGTATTCGTAGGAGACGGAGAACTTCCCCGGCCGCTGGATGGTGTACTTCGCGGTGTACCAGGTGCCCTTCTCTTCGTCGTGCATTCCAGCGCGAAGTTCGCTCATCATCGGCACGGCCCTGAGTGGGAACTTTCCCTTCCGCGTTCGGCCGTCGCGCGTCGTCACGGTGAGGCTCGTGGTGGACATTCCCACCAGTGCGGAATAGGTGGCGGTGATCTCGTCCCAGTCGTCGTCGACGCTGTCCAATACCAGGCCGCCCACGTTCTGGAGGATCTGGTGCTGTTCGTCGGGTGGCATCGTCATGGGTGGCTACTCGTTTCAGATGTGGGGCACGTCGGTGTCACGGCCGGGCTCCGGGCCTGGGCTGGAAGCCTCGGTGTCCGGCAGTTCGGGCACTGCGCCGGGGTCATCGTATCCGGTCAGCCCGGCGACGACGGGAATGGACAGAGCGGCGGCGGCGATGCGTTCCGCGTAGGACCTCGCGGGAGCCGATCCGTTCTTGCGGTCCGGAACGTTCTCGTACTGGATGGGATTCTGCGGAACGCCGTCGATGGAGTAGTTCACTTCGACGACCGTCGGCACCTCTCCCTTTTCAGGGTAGACCGCCTCGAACGAGACCTCGACCTTCTTTCCACTGTCCACCTGCTCGCGCCAGAACTGCTCCAGGCGGAAGAAGTTGGTCTCCTTCGTCGTGCCCGTCTGGATCTGGTTGAGCTCGCGGAGTTGTGCGTACAGGTTGAGGCGGTGACCACTGCCACCGAACCCGGTCCCGATGAAGTGGCCGCCGTCCCAGTCGGCCGAGTGGAAGTCGGCGTTCGGGTCGTACTCGCCGCCGCCCTTGCGCCCTTCGACCCCCTGGTCGTTCGCACGGTACAGCTCGTTCTTCTCCTCGAGGCTGAGGCCGCCGGTGTCCGCTTCCGACCTGACCCTCTGGAGGTCGCCGTGGGCGTGCGCGGTGCGCGACTTGTCGTCGGTCTCGTAGTAGTACCTGTGGCCCTTGTTCTCGAGCACCTCGACGGCGTAGGTGGTGTCCGCCCGGGGGTTCCTCAGTTCCGGGTTCCGGTTGCCCTTCTCTCCCGGGTGCGTCTCGATGTAGGTGATCTTCCGGTTCTCGTCGGTGTAGAACCTCCCGCGGCCCTCGACGTCGTACATCGAGTTCGGTTGGAGGTTCTTCGGATTGAAGACGGAGTTGCGCCCGGGGAACCCCTTGTCGCCCTTCTTGATCTCGTGGACGTTCTCGGGGTCGACCTCCGGCGCCCGGTAGCGGGGGTCGAGGTCGTCGCCATCGCCATCGCCGCCGCGGTCCCCATCGCGGTCGCGGTCGCCGTTGCCGGCGTCGCCGTCCTGGCCGTCCCGTCTGGTCGTCAGGTCACCCTCGTGGACCTCGGTCCTCGGTCCGTCCTGCCAGGAGGGGTCGCCGTCGTCGCGGGCCGGGTCGCCGTCCTCGCGGTCGGTGAACGGTCGGCCGTCGTCGTCGGGAAGGCCGCCGCGGCCGGGCGGGGGAGCGGGGGGACCGGAACGCCCGCCCGTGCCGTCACCCGGGCCGGACCCGTTCTCGCGGACGTCGATGCCTCCGGTGTCCCCGGTGCCGTTGCGGGGCGTGGTGCCGGTGTTGTTGTCGACGCTGTTGGTGACGACGGGGCGGTTGTTCGAGGCGTCGATGTCGAGGCGGTCGAGCCCGTCGGGCCCTTCGAGCCCGTCGCGGTCGCCGGTGCCGGTCAGGTCGACACGGCGGTCCGGAGTGGCCCCGGCCTCCGCGGCGTCCGACCGGGCGCCGACACCGGCGGGCACTCTGGCCGGGTCCGCGGACGAGCCGGGCGTGGAGTCGGAGTACTGCGACAGCTCCCAACCCGGGTGGTCCTGCGCCCTCGTGCTCATGCCGTCGAAGGTGCGGCCGAGTGAAGGGTCCAGTCCCAGATCGTCCACCAGGCGCTGGGCCACCGAGACGTGTTCGATCGTGGGGTCGAGCGTGCCGTTGCCGGCGTCCGCGTCGGTGTTCGCGTCCGCGTCGTCGGAGCCGCCCGTCGTCCGGCGCTGGTCGCCCCCGGCCGTGGCCGTGTCGTGGTCGCCCCGGAGGTTGAAGCCGATCAGCTTGTCGAGCGTGCCGCGCAGGTCCGTGAGCTGGCTCGGGCTGAAGCTGAGGTTCTTCAGGGGATTCAGGTTGCTCAGGTCGAACGTGAGACTCGGCAGGCGGGGGTTGCCGTAGCTGGGAAGCCCGTTCGACACGTCGATGCGGAGCCCGTCGGCGTCCAGGTCCGGGACCCGGGAACCGCCCATCTTGTCGAGCATCGCGGCGCCGCGCCAGGCCATCAGCGGCACACCGACCACCGCGCCCACCCCGGTGGCGGTCAGGAGCGCGCCGCCGACGGTCGCGCCGATGTTGAGCAGCGCCGTGCCGATGACGTAGCCCGGCCGGTCGCCCCACTCCTCCCAGGGAACGACCGCGTGCGCGGCGTCCTTCCACGCCGCGCCGACGCTGTCCATGCCGGACCAGCCCCAGCTGTCGGCCTCGGCGTCGTACATGCCCACCAGGGACGCGGCGGACTGCGCCGTGCCCTCCCAGTGCTCCCACAGGGCGTCGCCCCAGGAGGCCTCGAACCAGCCCTCGGAGCTGTAGGCGCCCACCATGCTGCCCAGACCCTCGACCGCGCCCACGCCGAAGTCCCACACCGCGTGGCTCGCGTCCACCCACCAGCCGTGGTCGGTCTCCACGGGCGCGCCCCAGGCCATGGGCACCTCGGACAGGTCGCCCTCGTAGCCGTGCACGTAGTCGTTGTCGCCCAGGGTCTGCTCGCCGCTGAGGTCGCCCGCGACGAAGTTGGTGCGGCCGGCGATCCCGGCGTTGATGGCGTTGGCGCAGTCCCGCTCGGCCTCCTCGTACTCCTGCTGGAGCGCGGCGGCCTCGGCGTGCAGCTCGTTGTTCCTGCCGACGTTGCCGCTCTCCTTGCCCCAGAGCCGGTCCCACCAGCCCTCGGCCTTGCGCCACTCGTCGGTGCTGGTGTCGATGGTGGCCAGGAAGGCGTTGGCGTCGGCCTTCAGCGTGTTCCAGCGGCTCTTGATGTCGCGCGCCCGCTCGGCGAAGGTCTCCAGGGCGGTGGCGGCGTCGCCCATCGAGGTCTCGACGTCGTCGCCGTCGGAGGCGACGGGGTCGAGCACCGAGAACAGGGTCTCCGCCTCCGGCGCCCTGTAGCAGGAGGAGAGCCCGCCCCAGTGGGTCTTGATGTCCTGGCCGACACCGGCGAGCTCGGTGCCGTGGGCCCTCAGCCGGGAGGCGAGTCCTTCGAGCGCGGCCGGCGAGACCGTGGGGATCGGGAAGGCGTCGGGGTTGATGGCGCCGCCGGGGTTCGGCGTGCACATGTCAGCGGTCACTGGCGGGGTCTCCATCCGGGGCTGAGGGGAGTCAGTGATCCGGGCGCCGTGCGGCTGTGCCCGTTCATGGGGGTGGGTGACGTGTCGCGCGTCGGGGGAGCGGGGGAAGCGCGGTCAGGGGGACGTCAGGGCTGCGGCTCCGGGAGGTTCTCCGGTTCGGGCACCTCGCCCGCTCCGGCCTGGGCCTCCGCGGCCATCGTCAGGTTGCCCTCGACGTAGTGGGTGGTGGCCTCGCTCGCGCCGGTGAGTGCGCTCACGGTCAGGCTCGCCATGCCGCCCATCACGCCGAACTGCACCTCGGCGAACTCGCCCAGGGCGATCGAGACGGGGCCGCTGTTCGCTTCCTCGCTGATCTCGACGATGCGCGCCTCGATCTTCTCCATGCATCCGACCAGGCATTCGGAACCGCCCTCCTCGCCGATGAATCCGGAGACGGTGGTCAGGACGCCGCCGACCTCGCTCGGCTGGATGTCCCACGTCGACATGCGGGTCTTCCCTTCCCTGCTTCCCTGCCTGCTGTGGAGTCAGTGGCCCGTCCGGCCGGAGCCGGCGGAGAAGGCGTCCGCCCGGAAGTCCGAGGGCGGACGCGCGTCGGGATAGTCGTCGGGGGCGTGCGCCTGCGCGCGCTCCAGACGTTCACGGAGTCGGCCGAGGGACTGGTTCAGCGTCGCCAGATCGGTTCTGACCTGGGTGTGCATCCGCTCGGCGGCCATGCGCAGCCGGGGGTGGGCAGCGGGGGGGTCCGAGGCCGCGCCGGAGGCCGTGTCCGGCCCGGCCGACGGGGGGCCCGGTTCCGGGCCGGCGGCCGGATCGATCTCGATCCCGACGACGTCGAACTTCATGTCCTCCCCTTCCCCGGGCCCGGGTTCGTGCCCGTTCCGACCATTGTGGTGTCCTTGGTTCCGGTCGGTAGGACGACGATCACAGGCAACTGGTTCCGGTGCGTTCAGGGCGAACCAGAGATACTCGACACGCATCTCCCATGCGGGAGGCGACCGCCTCACGAGGACCCCCGAGGAAAGCAGGTGAACGGATGTCACGCTGGGACGTCGGCGAGAGCACGCTGACCACGCTCTCGCAGAGCACCGCGGGCACGGGTGACGAGCTCTCCAGCCTCATCGGACAGCTCGTCCAGGCCGCGGAACCCCTGTCCGGCAAGTTCGACGGCCCGGGCAAGGCCGCCTTCGACTCCTTCAAGGCCAGGGCCGACGGCATCTCCGCCGACCTGAGGGCCGGCCTCGGCTCCATCCAGGAGGGCCAGACCGGCGTCAACGCCTCGCTCGCCGGCGGTGCCGAGACCATGGCCGACGACGCCAACCAGAACATGGGCGCGGCCAACTTCGACGCCGCCAAGTTCCGCTGACCGACCACACCGAAGGAGCAACTCGATGAGTGGACGCAACTCGTACGACGTCGGTGCCTCCCAGGAGGTCCAGGGCGACATCAGCACCATCGTCAGCCGCCTCGAGGCGATCATCGGCGAGCACGACACCGACGTCAGCCAGGCGATGGCCGACATGGAGATCGACGGTGTCTCGGAGGAGTACAACGAGAAGGAGATCAAGTGGCACAACGCCGCTAACGAGGTTCGTGCGATCATCCGTCTCGTCCGCGACACCCTGGAGACCAACGACGCCACCGCGGAGGAGTCCCTCAGCCGCGCGAGCACGGCGGTCGCCAACATCTGACCGCCGCCGTCGGCGGGACAGGTAGCCCGAATCACCACCCCCCGCGCACGCGGGACACTGCGAAGGAGTGCTGTTGGCCCGCGACTACGACAGCCAACTTCTCGAATCCGTCGCCGTGCGCCGCCAGCGGCTGCGCGAGGCGGTGCTCTTCGGAGGCCAGCGCACCCGTCGCCGGCTGGACGAGAACATCGGCAAGGTGGTGATCAGCGCCTGTCTCGCCGCGGTCGTCTGCGGCGGGACCGTCGGCTGGTCCTTCGTCAGCAACACCCTCAGCAGCCAGCGGATCGAGCAGGAGCAGGCCTCCTCCGGGCCGGCCAACAACGCCGTGCCGCCCGTCCCCGGCGACTGGGTGGGGACCGAGGTCACCCTGGACATGCTGCGCGAGGAACTCGACGCCGCGGGCGTCCCCGAGAGCCTCTACGTCCTGCCGGGCGACACCCGGCCGGCCCCGGAGACCCTCGACAGCTACTACCTGCTCACCCAGGACTCGGAGGGCTACCTGTCGGCCGCCGTCATGGACTTCGACCGGGGGCGCCCCGGACTGGAGTTCACGACCGAGGACCAGGCCGCGCGGTGGCTGTTCCAGGAACTGGCCACCACCGAGCCCGAGCCCGTCGGCCTCACACCGGCCGAGGAGACGGCGGCCGCGGAGGCCGTCACGGAGATGGTCGACGGTGTCCACTCCGACCTGGAGGAGCGCAGCGGCGACTCCTACCTGCACACACTGGAGGTCGGCGACGTCCTGGACGCCTTCGGCCAGGAGAGCGGACGCGTCCTGAACCCGGACGGCACGCCCTTCGCCGAACGCGGGCTGCCCGACTACGTTCGGACCGGACCGGAGGGCGAGGAGCTCTACCACCGGTACCGGGTCCTGCACCCGTTCCAAGTGAGTGCGACCATCGCCTCCGGGGGCGGCGTCCGGTTCACCCTGGACACCGCCGGTTTCGCCGAGGTCCCCCCGGCGCCCACCATCCGCTGGCTGATCGGCAGCGGCTACCTCGAACGAGTCGCGGTCGCGGACGTCCCCGAATGACCACATGCGGATGCGTGAGCGGCCGTACCAGCAAGACACTCAGGAGTAGGCGATGACTGCTTGGAGCCGAGTGACCCTCGTCGGTGAGGGGCGCCGGGTCGACGCCGTCCTGCCCGCGGCCGAGCCCGTCGGCGCGCTCATGCCGGAGGTGCTCGACCTCCTCGGCGACCAGGTGCAGAACCCGGCGCGCCTGCGCCACCTGGTCACGGCCTCCGGGGCGGTGCTCGACGGCGACGTCACGCTCGCCGACCGGCAGGTCGCGGACGGCGCGGTGCTGCGGTTGGTCCACGCCGAGGACCCGGTGCCCGCGCCGGTGGTGCACGAGGTGCCCGAGGCCGTGTCCCGGGCACTGGACGAGCACGGCGGGCGCTGGTCGCCGGTGGCGGCCCGGTGGACGGCGACGGCCTCCCTGGCCGTGCTGGCCCTGGGCGCCGGATGGGTGGTCGCGTCGCAGTGGCCGGGGACCTCGGGTCTGGTGGCCGTGGCGGTGGTCGCGGCCCTGCTCGTGGCGGTCGGCGCGGCCGTCGGGCCGACCTGGCGCGAGCCCCTGGGCACCGCGCTGACGATCAGCGGCACCGCGATGGGCGGGCTGGCTCTGTGGTCGGCGTGCGACCTCCTCGGCTGGCCGGAGTGGGTCCGGTGGGGCGGGCTGGCCGCGCTGGCGTCGGCACTGGTCCTGCTGCTGGGGCTCACGTCCGGCCTGGGCCGGGGCGGACTCACCGGCGGCGGGGCGGGACTGGCGCTGGCCGCGGTGTGGTCGGTGAGCGCCGCGCTGGGGCTGCCCGCCGACCAGGTGGGCGTGATCGTCTCGGTGACCTGCATGATCCTGTTGAGCGTCCTGCTACGGCTGGCGCTGATGTTCTCCGGACTGGCGGGCCTGGACGACGAGCGCAGCTCCGGCGGCGCCGTCGCGCGCGTCGACGTGTTCACCTCCGTGGCGGGTGCGCACCGGAGCCTGGTCATCGCGACGGTCTCCGTGGCGGTGGCGGCGGCCGGCGCCGGTGTGGGGATGGCCTCCGAGCTCACCCCCTGGACGGCCGCGCTGCTGGTGGTGTTGGCGCTCGTGATCGCCAGCCGGGCCCGGCTGTTCCCGCTGGTGGCGCAGAAGGCGGTCCTGGTCGCCGCGAGCCTGGTGGTGCTGCTGAGTTTCCTGGTGTCCTTGACCCAGACGGTGTCCTGGGGTGTGTGGCCCGCGCTGGGCGTCGCCGCCGCGGTGGCCGCGATTCCCGTGGTGGTCCTGTCCGTCGAACAGCCCGAGCACGTCAGGGCCCGGCTGCGCGGTGTGACCAGCAGGTTGGAGGCGATCGCCGTCGTGGTGATGGTGCCGGTGGCGATCGGGGCCTTCGGTACCTACGAGCGCCTGCTCGCGACGTTCTGACCGGGGAGAGACGATGAGCGCAACGCAGACCGCGACGCCCCGGCCCGTGCCGGGGGACCGTTGGCCGCGCCGGGTGGGCCGCGCGGTGCTCCGGCCGTTCCGCCCGGTGGGCGAGGTGGCCGACACGATCGAGGTGGGGGCGCGGCTGCAGCGGTCCACCGCGACGGGTCGGCGGATCGTGGTCGACGACCTCGGCACGGGGGCGGACACCGCGGTGGTGACCGCGCTCCTGGGCCGGGTGTTCGCGCACTACCGGCACGACCGCGTCCTCGCGGTGGACGCGACCGCCGGTCTCCCCTCGCTGGGCACCAGGCTGGACACCGTGCACGAGGGCGGACTCGACGGCGGGGTGGACACGACGTCGTTCGAGTCGGCCCGGTCCTCGTTGGGGGAGGTCGGCGAGCGGCTGTGGACGGTTCCGGCCGACGCCGCGGACCCGAGCGCCTACGTGTCCGGGCTGCTGCCGCTGTCCCGGTTCTTCGGGGTGACGCTGGTCGCGGGCTCGAGCGGGGGCTTCGTGGACGCGGTGGGGGCGGGTGCGCACGCCCGGGTCCGGGTGGTCCGAGCGACCCGGGACGCGGCCGTCCTACTGGGCCGCGGGCTCGACCGGCTCGTCCAGGAGGGGCGGGAGGACGAGCTCGGGCGGACCGTGGTGGTCGTGTTCGACCACCAGGGCCGCGAGGACCCCGGGTTCGACGCCGTACGCACGGCACGCGTCGTGGGCGAGTCCGGCGCCGACGTGGTGATCTGGCCGCACGACCGCCATCTGGCCCAGGGGCTCGCCGTCTCGCCCCGCCGGATCAGCGAGGCCACGCACCGAACGGTCCTCCACGTGGCCGCCGAGGCCTTGAACAGGGCGGTCGACGGCGGCCGCCCGACCGTGCGACAGGGAAGCGCGCCATGAACCAGCACGATCCACACCCCGAGCCCGCCGACGAGCAGACGCCCGTGCTGCCCGACGACATCCAGTTCCCGTACGCGGTGCAGCGTCCCGCTCCGGGAGAGCCCACCGGCCCCCAGCACTCCCCGCAGGGCTCGGACCCCCGGCCTCCGGCCGACCGCCCCGTGCCGGGCGCCCCGGGACCGCAGGGTCAGCCGGGAGTTCCGCCCTCGTACGCCCCCTCGGGTCCCCAGGTGCCGCAGGGTTCCGGGAATGCGTGGGGCGGACCGGCGCCTGGAGAGGCGTACGGGTCGCAGGGTCCGTCGGGTCCGCAAGCGCCCCAGGGTTCACAGTTGCCTGGAGAGGCGTATGCGCCGTCAGGCCCGCAGGCGCCGCACGGGGCGTCGGGGCCACAGGGTTCTGGTGTTCCGCAAAGTCCGCCCGGGCCACAAGCTCCCGGTGTCCCGCACGGGTCGTCGGGTCCGCAGGCCCCTCAGGGTTCGCGGTTGCCTGGAGAGGCGTATGGGCCGTCAGGCCCGCAGGCGCCGCACGGTCCGGCCGGGCCACAGGGTCCTGGTGTTGTGCGGGGTCCGTCGGGTCCGCAGGGTTCTGGTGTTCCGCAAGGTCCGTCCGGGCCGCAAGCTCCCGGTGTCCCGCCAGGGTCGTCGGGTTCGCAGGTGCCCCCGGGTTCGGGGGACGCTTGGGGTGGGCCGGTGCCTGGAGGGCGGTCCGGCCCGCAGGGCCGAGTTGTTCCGCAAGGGCCGCAGGTTTCGCGGGACCCGCAGGGTCCGCAGGTGCCCCAGGGCTCGGCGGATGCATGGGGTGGACCGGTATCTGGAGAGACGTTCGGGCAGCAGGGTCCTGACGTTGCGCAGGGTCCGTCGGGTCCGCAGGCGCCCGAGCGTCCTGGTGTTGCGCAGAAGCCATCCGGTCCGCAGATGCCCCAGGGTTCCCGGGGCCCGCGAGGCGGTCCGGCGCCCCGTGCGGCGTCGGGTCAGCGGTATCCCTATGGGGCCGCTGCGCCGGGCGAGTCGGCCGGTTCGGCGACCTCGGGCCCACAGCTTCCCTACGGCGCCCCCGCACCTCCGTCGCCGTACGCGCCGCAGAATCCTTCCTACCCGTACCCGCCCGCGCCGCCCGAAGCCCGCGTGTCCGGGCCGCAGGCGTCGCACGGCGAGTCGGCCCCGAACACGGTCGCCAGTGACTCGGTGGCGGAGGCCTTCCTCTCCGGCGCCCCGATGCCCGCACCCCCACGACCGGCCCCCGAACCCCCGGCCGCGCCCGTACGGCGGCCCGCCTACCCCGACCCGGCCGTGCCGTCGCGGGCTCCCGAACCCGCCCCCCAGAGCGCGCGGGACTGGTCCGCGTGGCCTGTGGACGAGGCGCGCGCGGAACCCGAGGTGAAGCCGAGCGCTTCCACCGCGCCCCCGGCGGCTCCGCCCGTGGTGCCGCCGACACCCGAGCCGGTGCCCGCGTCCGAGGAGCCATCCGGGTCCGACGCGCCGGGCGCTCCGGCGTCGGCACCGGAATCCGCGACCCTCGTGCCGGAGCGAACCGATCCCGCCGCGCCTCCGGAGCCCGCCGCACCGTCACCGGAGCCGACCGCTCCCTCGCCCGAAGCGAGGACCGCGCCCCCGGAGACCGCGCCCCCGGAGCCCGCGACAGCCGTGTCGCCGCCTCCCGCCCCGGAGCCGGAGACCCCGGCGGACCCCGCCCCGGAACCGAGCGCGTCCGCCGAACCCGCCGCGCCGCAGTCCTCGCGCGAGCCCGCGGACCCGGTCGACGCCGAGGCCACGGAGACGTTCATCCGCCCCGCGCAGGCGTGGTTCGGGGCCGCCTCGGAGACCGAGGCCCGCAGGCCGCCGGCGGTCCGGCCGTCGAACCGCCGCACGCCGACGGTGGTCACCGTGCCCGGGGTGGGCGACTCCCCGAACCCGGACGCGGAGGAGACCGACACCTTCACCGTGCGCGCCGCCGACCGGAGGGCCTCCGCCGCCACCCGTGAGACCGTCCCGCCGTCCCCTGCGCGGGACGCGGGCGCCGACGCGGCGCCCGCCGAACCCGGGCACGTCCCGGTGTCGGGCGGTTACGAACAACGCATCCTCGCGCTCGCCCCCGTGCCCGCCTCCCGGTGGGGCAGGGCGCTCTTCGCCGCGACGGGCGGTCGCCTGAACCTCGGATGAGTCCGTGATCGGGTGATCTGATGGGAGGCGCGCCCGCCTCCCCATGCGGACGCGCCTCCGGGCGTGCCGCTCGGCGGCACCCCCTCTGTTCCGGACGAGGTCGCGGGGCCGCCCTCACGTGGGGGCCAGAGGACCGCGCGGTACCCGTCCGGTGCGCCGACCCGGCCGTGTGCTTCCCCTCAGAGCCACACAGCGGTCGGCGCGACCGTCCGGCGCCGGGTCCCTCCCCCCTCATGGTGGGACCGCGCGACGCCGGACGGCGTCACATGGTCATCCGCGCCGCCTCCCCATGCCGTCGAGCAGCGTCAGGGCCTCCCGGTGCGTGGGCGGCAGAGGCACGGACCACACGGCCACACCGTGTTCCCACCCCGGCCCCCGGCGCAGCACCTCCAGCTCCCGCTCCACCGGTTCCGAGCGGGAGGCGACCACCGCGATCCGTCCCCGGTCGACCACGCACACCGACTCCCCGCGGCTGAAGTACCGCCGCAGCTCGTAGCCGAGCACGATGAGCCGCGCCGTCCGCCGCCACGGGTCGATCGACGGGTCCAGGGCCAGCACGACGAGCTGGTGGCCCAGCGCGGGCGGGGCCGAGCCCTCCGGAGACCGGTACAGTTCACCGACGCGTGTGCGCAGGTAGGCGTGGGTGCCCAGGCCGGTCAGCGAATCCTGGCAGTGGTCCTGGGCGCGCCCGGCGTCGACCCACCCCTCGGCCAGGGCCCGCGTGAGCTCGAACGGCGGGTGCTCCCAACCGGCGACCCCCGTGAAGGTCGCCAGGTCCGACAGACTGGGGCCGACGCCGATCCCCGACCTGCCCCGCGCCTCGCCCAGGCGGGCGCAGGCGTCGATCAGGTCGGACCCCGAGGTGAAGGCCTCGCACACCGTGTCCACGGCGGGCGTCCACCAGTCGCCGGGCGGGACCCAGCCGGACTCCTGGCTGCGCCGCCCCCAAGCGGCGCGCAGTTCGCGGGCGCGGGCCGTACGGCCACACCCGGCACTCACTTCCGTCTCGCGCATGGCTCCGCTCCCGGTCGGTGGATCTCTCCTGGCGAGAGGTGGGGCCCGCGCCCCCGCGGTGGGCCGCCGCCTTTCGCCTTCGACCTAAATACGGAGATCGGTGGCGACCATGACGCGGATGCGGGATATTTTTCCGAGCACGAGTTTTCTGACCCCCGACCAGCGTTCCTTCTGGCTTGTGGCGGGATCTACGAGAGAGGGGCGCTGGTGACCGACGCCGACGGCAATCACACAGAGGTTCTCCTTGGTGACGCGGAGATCATCAAGCGGGTCCGAAGCGGTGACACCGGTGCCTACGCCACGCTCTACGAACGCCACGCGGCCGCCTCACGCGGACTCGCCCGGCAGTTGCTGCGGGGCGACGCGGAGGTCGAGGACGCGGTCGCCGAGGCCTTCACGCGCGTCCTGAGCGTCATCCAGCGGGGCGCGGGCCCCACCGACTCCTTCCGCCCCTACCTGCTCACCGCCGTGCGCAACGCGGCCTACGACCGCGGACGGGGCGACAAGCGCCAGGTCGTCACGGACGACATGGAGAGCTACGACTCGGGCGAACCGTTCGTGGACCCCGCGCTGGAGGGCCTCGAACGCTCCCTGATCGCCCGTGCCTTCCTCTCCCTGCCCGAACGCTGGCAGTCCGTGCTCTGGCACACCGAGATCGAGGGCATCAAGCCGGCCGAGGCGGCGCCCATCCTCGGGATGAACGCCAACGGGGTCGCCGCCCTGGCCTACCGGGCCAGGGAGGGGCTCCGGCAGGCCTACCTCCAGATGCACCTGGCGGGCGGGGCCGCGCCGGAGGCCTGCCGTCCCGCGCTCAACCTGCTCGGCGCCTACGTCCGCGGCGGCCTGTCCAAGCGCGACACCGCCAAGGTCGACGGCCACATGGACGGCTGCGCGGACTGCCGCGAGGTGTACGCGGAGCTGATGGACGTCAACGTCGGGCTGCGCGGGGTGGTGCTGCCGATCTTCGTCGGCGTCGGCGCCGCCGGCTACCTGGCGACCACGCCCGGGGGCGCGGCCACCGGAGCGCTGTGGAGCCGCATGTCCCGGCGCCGGCAGCAGGTGACGGCCGGGGCCGCCGCCGCGGCCGGGATGGCGGTCGCGATCGCGCTCGCCCTGGTCGGCGGTCAGGAGCCGCTGCGGGAGGAGGAGACCGCGCCGGTCGCGGCGCCGCCCGGCCACGCCGCCCCGCCGGACGAACCCCCGCCCGGCGCTCCCGCGGACCCGCCCGGAGTCCCGCCGGGGGCGCCCGCCGATCCGCCGCCCGGCGCGCCCGCCGACCCTCCCGCCGCCCAGGCCGACGCACCGGAGGACGCCGATCCGCCGTCGGTCCTGAGCGCGGTCCTGCCCCCCGCCGACGTTCCCGAGGACGAACTCCCGCTGGAGGAGGCGCCCGGCCCCCTGTTCGCGGCGGGGATCGACCCCGTGGGGGCGCTCATCCCGGGCGTGGACGGGATCATGGTCCTGGACGTGCGCAACATCGGGGCGAGCACGGTCGAGGACGTCATCGCGCTCATCACCCTGCCCCCGGGCGTGACGATGATCGCCGACGGCGGCGCCGGGACGGCCGTGCCCGCCGCGGTGGGCGACGGCGACTGGAGCTGCGCGGTCGACGGGGACGGCGGCCGCTGCGTGCACGCGGGGATGGAGGCGGGCCAGGACGGCACCCAGTTCTTCGACGTGCGCGTGGCCCCCGACGCCGACCTCGGTGTTCCCGCCCGCGTGACCGTCTCCTCGGGGGACGTCACCGCCACCGCGACGGGCGAGCGGGGCGTGAGCCCGCACGGTGTGGCGGCGCGCTACGCGACGGCGGGGCGGGTCCGGGCCGAGAGCGTCGGCAACGCTCTGATGACCTGTGTCGAACCCGAGTCCCCGCACTGGCCCTGGCCCTGGTGGGGGTCCGGCGAGCCCGGGGTCGAGCCGCAGGAGCCGCCGGAGGTGCCCGGCCCCGGCGGGCAGGGCGAGGGCGACGGCGATGGGACCGCCGACGAGGACGGCGACGGCGACCTGCGGCGGCCCCCCGCGGACCCGGGCGGCCCCCTCGGCCTGGGGCAGGGGGAAACACCTGGGACGCCTGAGCAAAGCGATCCCCCCGGGGCGGACGTGACGCCGCAGACGCCGGATCACGAATCGGACAACGATGTGCCCGTGCCGCCCTCGGCGCCGACCGCCCCCTCCGTTCCCGAGAGTGACGGGTCCGAGGTGCCCGAGGCGGACGAGGACGCCTACGCCGACCCCTCCCCGCCGCCCGCCCCGGAGGTCGAGGAGGGCGCTGCGGACGGCCCCTGCGCCCAGGCCCGGGCCCGCCAGGGCGACCGCCGCGACAACGACCACTGGGAGATGGCCCCGCTGGACCGCGACTGGGATCCCACGACCACGGCGTCCAGTTCGGCGACCTGGCGGCTGCCCGAGGGCGGCTCCGTGCGCTGGGCCGGACTGTACTTCTCCGGCGCGGGCGCGCCCGACGCGGCCACGGCTCGGATCAAGGGCCCCGGTATGGCCTCCTACGCCGACGTCGCGGCCGCCGAGACCCGGGTCGCCGAGCTGCCCGGCTACCCCGCCTACCAGGCCTTCGCCGACGTCACGGACCTCGTGCGGGCCCAGGGCGGCGGTGAGTGGTGGGTGGCCGACGTCCCCGCGCGCGAGGGCCGCGCGGTCTACGCCGGCTGGAACCTGTTGGTCGTGATGGAGGATCCGGAGGTCGGCTCCTACAACCAGACCATGGTCCTGGACGCGGCCGGTGCGGTCTTCCAGGACCCGGCCGGGCTCGGCTTCCCGGTGTCGGGACTGCTGCCGTCGTCGGTCCCCGCCGTGGTCGACGTGACCGCCTGGGAGGGCGACGACGAGCTCTACGGCGACCAGCTGACCGTGGACGGCCGGGTGCTGATCCCGCGGGGGGAGTACGCGACGGGCGACAACGCCTTCGTCGGGTCGGCGCGCGGAGCGGTCGGCGACCCCATGGCGTTCGGGACCGACGTGCTCCGCACCGAGCCGGTCCTGGGACGCGAGTCGGAACTGCGGGTGGTCTCGGACGGGGACGCGGTCCTGGTCGGTGTCGTGGCGGTGACGGCGCCCATGCGAACGTAGGGGGCCGGTGGCGCCGTCGAGGTGACGCTCCGTGGGGGCGATGCGCCGGACACGAGGCCGAAAGTCGGCCATACGTAGTTGCTAAGTAACTCTTAGTATGTACAGGTGGCGCACAAAACCAGACGGATTTGGCTAGGCTGTGCCCCGGCCATGGATATGGCCCAGAGTCGATAGGGAAGGGGGCGGTGTCACGTGGACCGCTGCGCGTTGTTCGTCGACGCGGGGTACCTTCTCGCTGACGGCGCGATGGCCGTACACGGAACCCGCAACCGGGACTCCGTCTCCTGGGACTACTCCGGACTCGTCCAGTTCCTCAACGAGGTCGCGCGCGACCGCACGGGCCTGCCGCTCCTGCGCTGCTACTGGTACGAGGCCGTCGCCGACGATCGTCGCTCCCAGGAACAGGACGGCATCGCCGACATCCCGGGCATCAAGTTCCGCGCCGCGCGGATCAGACCCGGGCGCCGCGAGGGCGTGGAGAGCTACGTCCAACGGGACCTCACCACCCTGGCGCGGACCGGGGTCCTGTGCGACGCCGTCCTGGTCAGCGGGGACGAGGACATGGCGTCGGTCGTCGCGGACGTCCAGGACCTCGGAGTGCGGGTCACCGTCGTGCACATCTCCGTCGAGGGCAACTGGACGATCTCCCGCCAGCTGCGCCGCGAGTGCGACGACCTCATCGAGATCGGCGCCGGGCACCTGCGACCGCACGTCAACCTGCTGACCGGCAGCGAGGCCTCCCAGGAGAACGCCTCCAAGACCACCACGCCGTTCGCCAACGGCCGTGCCCGGTCGGCGCCGGAGGCCCCCCGCCAGCCGGTGGCCGCCCAACCCGGCGGGAGCCGGGTCGAGCCGGCCGCCACCTCCACCGGGGGCCTGGAGGCGATGTTCGCCGGGACCGGCGCACAGCCCGCCCCCCAGGGCAGCGCCATGGACCAGCTGCGCGCCATGCGCAGGTCCCTCGCGCAGCAGCGCGGCGGAGGCGACCACCTCGCCGGGCGCGGCGCCGACTCCCAGCCGTCCGGCCCGATCGACGCCAACGGCTTCCCGTCCGGCGGCCAGTCCGCGGTCGGCTCCGGCGTGCCGTACCCGAGCGCACCCGGGGGCGGGGCGCCCTCCGGCCCCAACGGCCAGGGGAGCTATCCGGGGACGGGCTCCCACGGCGGCCTGGGCCGCCCGGAGGGCTACACCCTGCCGGGCAGACAGGCCCCGGGCGGCGGGCAGTCGATGGGCGGGGGGCAGCCGATGACCGGCTCCCAGCGCCCGTACTCGCCCGGCACGGGCCCGCAGCGCTCCTTCGCGGGCGGGACCGGCCCACAGCAGTCCTTCGCCGGCGGGACCGGGCCGCAGCAGTCCTTCGCGCCGGGAACGGGACCACAGCCCTCGTTCGCGTCCGACCCGCAGGCGGGCCACGCGCCACCGCAGAGAAGCGCTCCACCGCCGGACCAGCGGTACGGGGCCGGGGACGACTCCGGTTTCGGAGGTGGGCACGAAGCAAACCCTACCTATGGGACCAGTACGGAAACTGACGCCGCACGTCGCGGCGGGCCGGCACCCGGCTACGGGGTGCGGCAGCCTACTGGTCCCGACCATGACACCGTTCGGTTCGGTACCGACGGTTATCAGGAACCGCGTTCAAGTCCTGGATATCCACAGCAGAGCGGTCCCGGCGCGCATACCGTTGACGAAGCGGTGCATGTCGCGCACAAAGAAGGGAACGACTTCGCGGAGTCGATCGCCCGCGAGGCGCCCGCCCTGTGGGTGGAGGCCGTTCTCGCGCGTAGGCCCCGGATGCCCTCCGACTTGGAGGCGCGTCTGCTCCAGGGGTCCTCGCTTCCGATCGACCACCTGTTGCGCGACGAGGTCCGGGACGGACTGCGCCAGGGGTTCTGGCAGGCACTGGAGCGCGCCAGGCCTTGAGCGGCGTGTGGGAGTGCGAGTAGGGGATGGCGGCGATGCGGTTGACGCACGTGACGACGGCGGAGCTCGATCGTCTGGAGTTCCATGCCGTCAGGTCCGGCGAACACGAAGGAGTCGCCGCCCAGCTCCTGGACCTGGCCAACCGGGTCGACGCCGGCAGTGAGATCGGCCGGGCGGAGCTGTTCGTGCGGGCGGGCGAGCAGTGGGAGATCGCGCAGGAGTTCGAGCGCGCCTGCGCCGCCTACCAGCGGGCGATCGACGACGGCGGCTCCACGGTGATCGACGCCCGCGCGCTGCGCGCCGGAGCGCTCCTGAACCTGGACGAGGTGGAGCGCGCGCAGGCCCAGCTCAAACGTCTGGAGACCGAGGGCCCGCACGGCCTGTCCACCCACATCCACATCGCCGAGGCGCTCTACGCGCACGACGACCTCGCGGGAGCCGAGCGGTGGGCCACCGCCGGAGCCCGCCTGCACATCGGCGACGCGGCGTCCCCCTACGTGCACGACCTGTTGATGGAGCTGCTGCGCATCCGGTTCCGCATCCGCAACGATCTCGGGCTGGACGAGGACGATCTGGACGGGTGGGTCGACTCCGACTGAGCGCGCACTCCCGGGCCGGTCCCGCGCCCACTCCCGGGTCGGTCCCGCGCCGGCTCCGGGAGGCCGCTTCGCGAGCGTCGGAAAGTTCACGCCCACCCTGATCGCCACCACCGCCACGGGGGCCTAGTCTGAGTCGGGCCGCCTGTGAACGGTGCCCGCGAGGGCCGCCGAACCCCCGTTCCGCCTGGGGTCCGCGGCGCGTCATACCATGCCCGCGGCGTGCTCATCCTCGCGCGGACCGAACCCGAGAAATCAGCGACACGCCATCATCTTGCGGTGTTCCGAGCCGCCATCCCCTAGATGTAGTATCGCTCCCGCTGGTGGTTCACCCCACGGGGTGAGGAAAGAGGGAACCCGGTGCGAATCCGGGGCTGCCCCGCAGCGGTAAGTGGGAACGAAGGCCGTCACACGCACTGGGAACCCCTGAGAGTCCCGGGAAGCGACGGTCGGTAGGCCGCCCACGAGCCCGAAGACCTGCCACCGGCGCGCACGTGAGACGTGCGCCGACGACGGGGCTTCGAGGGTGAGCCGCGCCGACCCGCCGGTCCGTCGACCTTGCGCATCCAGTGCGTCGGTCCCGCCGGTGTGCCGTGCGCCTTGCTGACTCGTGTCCCCTCCCCGCCGGGACTCTTCTACCGAGGTTGGAGCCGCTGTATGACCCTTGACGTCGAGGCCGTGCCCGCATCCGTCCGGCCCGAGACGGCCACCGACGGCGCGCCCCCCGCCGCCATCGACCGGATCGAGCACGTCGTGATCGAAGCCTGTGCGCGGCTGTCGGGTGTTTCGGCGGACAAGGTCCTCACGGAGGCCCGCCGCGGCTTCTTCCCCGGCATCTCCGACGCCGAGGTCGAGCTGGCGCTGGTCATGGCCGCCCGCAGCTTCGTGGAGGTCGACCCCGACTACTCCTACGTGGCCGCGCGCCTGCTGCTGGACAAGCTCCGCCGCGAGGCCCTCACCTTCATCAGCGGCGCCCCCGACGCCGCCGGCCAGTCCGAGATGGCCGAGCGCTACCCCGCCTACCTGGCCGCCTACGTCGGCCGCGGCATCGACCTCGGGCAGCTCGACCCGGCCCTGGCCCGGTTCGACCTGGACCGCCTGGGCAAGGCACTGCGCCCCGAGCGCGACGAGCAGTTCACCTTCCTGGGCATCCAGACCCTCTACGACCGCTACTTCCTGCACAGCGACGAGGTCCGCTACGAGCTGCCGCAGGTGTTCTTCATGCGCGTGGCGATGGGCCTGGCGCTCAACGAGGACGACCGCGAGGCCCGCGCGATCGAGTTCTACGAGCTGCTCTCCTCGTTCGACTTCATGGCCTCCACGCCCACCCTGTTCAACGCGGGCACGGTGCGCGCCCAGCTGTCGTCGTGCTTCCTCACGACCGTCGGCGACGACCTCCAGGACATCTTCCACAGCATCAGCAACAACGCGATGCTGTCGAAGTACTCGGGCGGGCTCGGCAACGACTGGACCCCGGTCCGCGGCCTCGGGTCGCACATCCGCGGCACCAACGGCAAGAGCCAGGGCGTCGTCCCCTTCCTGAAGATCGCCAACGACACCGCGGTGGCGGTCAATCAGTGCTTCGCTCCCGACACGCCCGTGTACACGTCGGACGGCTGCAAGCCCATCTCCGAGATCCGGGTCGGAGACCTGGTCCTCGGGCACAGCGGCAGCTACCGCGAGGTCACCGACGTCATGATGTACGACCAGGTCGACCCCATGGTGGAGGTGAACATCAAGCACTCCGTCGAGAAGCTCAAGGTCACCTCCGGGCACCCCTTCTACGCGATCCAGGG
Organism: Nocardiopsis sp. Huas11; assembly: GCF_003634495.1. Lineage (GTDB taxonomy): Bacteria > Actinomycetota > Actinomycetes > Streptosporangiales > Streptosporangiaceae > Nocardiopsis. The sequence goes on from NZ_RBKY01000001.1 coordinate 2,831,557, forward strand.
CGTCCCGCTCGGGCAGTCGAACAGCCGCACCCTGAAGTGGCTGGCCGACGACAAGGTGCGGCCGGAGTGGGTCGAGGCCGGACAGCTGTCCGCCGGTGACTACGTCGCCCAGGTCGTTCCCACGGAGATCGTCCCGGTGCAGGGCCTCACCGAGGAGGACGCCCGCCTCTACGGCATCCTCCTGGGAGACGGACACCTGTCCAAGAACGGGACACAGTGGGGTGTCTCGGGCAACCCCGAGCTCGACGTCCACCTCGAATTCGTGCGCGAGTACCTGGAGCGCCGCGGCATCCACTACTGGGAGAACGGGCGGGGCGACACCTACCTTCAGATCCACTGGGCCTTCGGCCGCAGAGCGGTGCGCGACAGCGGAACCGGACGCATCACCGGCGGCGGCGAGCCGACGCTCCCGTTCTCCTACGAGGACATCTACGACGCCGACCACGCCAAGCGGATCTCCCGCCGGTTCAGCCACCTGCCGCACGCCCAGACGAGGGCGCTCCTGCGCGGTCTCCTGGAAACCGACGGCGGTGTCTCTCGGGGCGTGGAGATCTACTTCACGACGACGTCCCGTCCGCTGGCGATGGGTATTCGCTACCAACTGCTCCGTCTGGGCGTTCCGGCGGCCGGACAGTACCGCGAGCGCGAGCAGTCGCACACCGGTCGCCGGTCGGACGGGAGCGAGATCGGCTTCTCCGGCCCGGTCAAGGCGTTCGATATCCGGGTTCCGGCCGTGGAGGGCATCGCCGAGCTGGTCGGCTGCCGACCGCTGACGAAGCGGAACTGGATCGACCACAAGGGGATGGTCTTCACCCGCGTCAGGGACGTCGCGAGCACCGACGTCGTTCCCACGGTGTTCGACCTCAAGGTCGAGACCGATGAGACCTACATGACCGCCGCTGGCCTGGCGCACAACGGCGGCAAGCGCAAGGGTGCGGTCTGCGCCTACCTGGAGACCTGGCACATCGACATCGAGGAGTTCCTCGACCTCCGCAAGAACACCGGTGACGAGCGCCGCCGCACCCACGACATGAACACCGCGAACTGGGTCCCCGACCTGTTCATGCAGCGCGTCGAGGAGGGCGGCGACTGGACCCTGTTCTCCCCGGACGAGGTCCCCGACCTGCACGACAAGTACGGCACGGAGTTCGTCGAGGCCTACACCCGCTACGAGGCCGAGGCCGCGGCGGGCCGGATCAAGGTCGCCAAGACCATGCCGGCCGTCGAGCTGTGGCGCCGCATGCTCACCATGCTGTTCGAGACCGGCCACCCGTGGATCACCTTCAAGGACCCCTCCAACCTGCGCTCGCCCCAGCAGCACGTGGGCGTGGTCCACTCCTCGAACCTGTGCACCGAGATCACGCTGAACACCAGCGCCGACGAGGTCGCCGTCTGCAACCTGGGCTCGGTCAACCTCGCCCAGCACGTGGGCCCGCAGGGGCTGGACGCCGACCGGCTGCGCCGGACCGTGCGCACCGCCGTGCGCATGCTCGACAACGTCATCGACGTGAACTTCTACACCATCCCCGAGGCGCGCCGCGCGAACATGCGCCACCGCCCGGTGGGCCTGGGCCTGATGGGCTTCCAGGACGCGCTGTTCAAGCTGCGCACCCCCTTCGCCTCGGACGGCGCCGTCACGTTCGCCGACGAGAGCATGGAGCTGATCAGCTACTACGCGATCGAGGCCTCCTCGGAGCTGGCCGCCGAGCGCGGCTCCTACGAGTCCTTCGACGGATCGCTGTGGAGCCGGGGCATTCTGCCGATCGACTCGCTGCGCCTGCTGGCCGAGTCGCGCGGCGGCCGGTTGGACATGGACCGCGGCGAGACCCTGGACTGGGACTCCCTGCGTGAGCGCGTCCGCTCGACCGGCATGCGCAACTCCAACGTCATGGCCATCGCGCCCACCGCGACCATCGCCAACATCACCGGCGTCAGCCAGTCGATCGAGCCCGTCTACCGGAACCTGTTCGTGAAGTCGAACATGTCCGGCGACTTCACGGTCGTCAACCCCTACCTGGTGCGCGACCTCAAGGAACGCGGCCTGTGGGACGACCAGATGGTCTCCGACCTGAAGATGCACGACGGCAGCCTGGGCGCCATCGACCGCGTGCCCGCCGACCTCAAGGCGCTCTACGCGACCGCGTTCGAGGTCGACCCCGAGTGGCTGGTGGACGCGGGCTCGCGCCGCCAGAAGTGGATCGACCAGGCCCAGTCGCTGAACCTGTACATGGCGGCTCCGAGCGGCCGCAAGCTGGACGCCCTGTACCGGCGTGCCTGGAAGTCCGGGCTCAAGACCACGTACTACCTGCGTTCGCAGAGCGCCACGCACGTGGAGAAGAGCACGCTCAAGGGCACGGACGGCCGCCTCAACGCCGTCTCCTCCGGCCCGGCGCCGTCCTCGTCGCCCGCGCCGTCGCCGGTTCCCGCCACCATCGTGGACGAGAACCCGGGCGAGGCCTGCGGCATCGACGACCCCGAGTGCGAGGCCTGCCAGTAGTCGCGGCGGTCCCCGGGCGCCGTCCCGGGGACCCCGGGCCCGGGCCGCGGGGCCGCCCGCGCACGTCGCCGGCGGTCCCGGTCCGGCCGGCCCCCTCTCACCCGACACCACACGTCCGGCCCCGCGGCCGGTGAACGGAAGCACCACCATGACCACCGTGTCCGAGAACAGCGCCGGCGCCACCAGCGGCCTCGGCGAGATCCAGCGCGACGCCGAGCGCGTCAACGTCGACGACAAGGCGATGATCAACGCCCGCGCCGACGTCAACCAGCTGCTCCCGCTCAAGTACACCTGGGCGTGGGACAAGTACCTCGCGGGCTGCAACAACCACTGGATGCCCACCGAGGTCGCCATGCAGGCCGACATCGCCCTGTGGAAGTCCAAGGACGGGCTGACCGAGGACGAGCGCCTCATGCTCAAGCGCAACCTCGGGTTCTTCGCGACCGCGGAGTCGCTGGTGGCCAACAACATCGTCCTGGCCGTCTACCGCCAGCTGACCAACCCCGAGTGCCGCCAGTACCTGCTGCGCCAGGCCTTCGAGGAGGCGGTGCACACCCACACCTTCCAGTACATCTGCGAGAGCCTCGGCCTGGACGAGGGCGAGCTCTTCAACATGTACCGCGAGGTCCCCTCGATCACCGCCAAGGACGCCTGGGCGCTCAAGTACACCCAGAACCTGGAGAACCCGGAGTTCCGCACGGGGACCCCCGAGGCCGACCAGGCGTTCCTGCGCGACCTCGTGGCCTTCTACGTCATCTTCGAGGGCATGTGGTTCTACACGGGCTTCGCGCAGATCCTGTCGCTGGGCCGGCGCAACAAGATGATCGGCATCGCCGAGCAGTACCAGTACATCCTGCGCGACGAGTCGATCCACCTGAACTTCGGCATCGACGTGATCAACCAGATCAAGATCGAGAACCCGCACCTGTGGAGCGCCGAGTTCCAGGACGAGGTCCGCACCATGCTCACCGAGGCCTGCGAGCTGGAGGTGGCCTACGGTCGCGAGACCATGCCGCGCGGCGTGCTGGGGCTCAACTCCGAACTGTGCGAGAAGTACATGCACTTCATCACCGACCGGCGCGCGGAGCAGATCGGCCTGGCGCCGATCTTCGGGGAGTCCGAGAACCCCTTCCCGTGGATGAGCGAGATGATGGACCTCCAGAAGGAGAAGAACTTCTTCGAGACCCGGGTCATCGAGTACCAGACCGGCGGCGGCCTGGACTGGGACTGACCCGAACGAGCGCGGTCCCCGTCCCCCGTCGGCGGCGGGGGACGGGGGACCGCCATGGGAGTACGCCGGGAGAACCGGACGCCTCCCTCCTCACAGGGGCCCTGGCCGGGCGTGCGGCCGGGGCCCCTCGGCATGCGTGCCCTGAGGGGCGCCGCCCGCCCGATCGGGGCCGGTCAGGCCGTCGCGGTCAGGCGCTGGAGGCGGTCGAGGATCTCCTCCAGCGTGGTGTCGTGCTCGCGGCGGACGACGAGCGCCCACGCGAGGCGGAAGAGCGCGCCCCCGGCCCTGAGCTCGTGCCGGACGAGCGTGCCGTCCCCGGTCGGGGTGAGCGTGAACCCGTGCGAGCCGTGGAAGCCCGGCTGTCCGCCCCGGGGCGCGTCGAACATCAGCCGGCGCCCGGGCTCGACCTCCCCGACGACGTAGCGCATGGGCCCGTGGACGACCCGTGCCCCCGGCCGCAGGCCTCCCTCGATCCGGAAGGTGCCGCTCTCCTCGGGCCAGAGGGGGTCGTCCTCGCCGCCGAGGAGCGCGAGGACCTCCCAGACCTCGTCGGGTGTTCCGGTCACGGTGCGTTCGTGCACGTTGAGGATCATGCCCAACCTCCATACGGTTGCGTATGGAACAACCATACGCCACCGTATGGGACCATGGCCGGATGGGTCGACTACAGGCGAAGGACTGGGCACGCGCGGCGCTGGGAGCGCTGGCCGAAGGCGGGCTGCGCGCGGTCGCGGTGGAGTCGGTCGCCGCGCGCCTGGGCGTGTCCAAGGGAAGCTTCTACTGGCACTTCGGTACCCGCCGGGACCTCGTGGACGCCGCGCTGCGGCTGTGGGAGTCCGACACCGAGGAGGTCATCGCCGAGCTGGCGGAGATCGCCGACCCCGCACGGCGCATGCGCACCCTCCTGGAACTCGCGCTCGGCGAGCCCACGGACGCCGCGATCTCGTTCTGGCTGATCAGCGGGGCCGACGACCCGGCCGTGGCGGAGGTCGCCCGGCGGGTGACCGACCGGCGGATGGCGGTCATGCAGGACGCCCTGCGCCTGCTCGGGCAGCCCGAGGAGGAGGCGCGGTCGCGGGTGGTCGCCGGATACGGCAGCTATCTGGGCATCGCCGCGCTGGTACGGATCGGCGCGATCGACGCCGCGCCGGACACCTTCGTCGACCAGGCGCTGGCCGAGATGGGCGTCGGCTGAGCGGGAGTCACGGGGAGAGGTCGGGCGCGGTGCGCAGCCCGTGGTCGCGGCGCAGCGCGGACAGGGCCGCCAGGTACCCCGCCATCCCGTGCACCCCGGGGCCGGGCGGCGTGGAGGCCGAGCACAGGTAGACCCCCGGCAGGGGCGTGCGGTACGGATCCCAGCGTGGCGCGGGGCGCAGGACCGCCTGCCGCAGGGACATGGCTCCGGCGGAGATGTCGCCGCCCACGTAGTTCGGGTTGTACTCCTCCATCCGCGCGGCGGAGACGCCCCGCGCGGCGACAACGGTGTCGGAGAAACCGGGGGCGTAGGCCTCGATCCGGCGCCGGACCAGGTCCACGGGGTCGCGGGTGTCGCCGTTGGGCACGTGCGCGTAGGCCCACACCGGACGGCGGCCGTTCCGGGCGCGGCCGGGATCGGCCACGGCCGGATCGACCAGCAGGACGAAGGGTGCGGCGACCCGCCGTCCCCGGGCGGTGGCGGTCTCCGCGGCGGCGATCGCCGCCGCGCTGCCGCCCAGGTGGACGGTGCCGGCGGCGGCCACCTCCGGAGCGGCCCAGGGGATGGGTTCGCTGACGAGGAAGTCCGCCTTGGCCGCCCCGGGGGCGTAGCGGAAGCGGGCCAGGGCCCGTCGGTAGGCCGGGGGGAGCCGGCCGCGCGCCAGGCGCAGGAAGCCCTTGGGCGCCACGTCCAGCAGCACCGAGCGGGCACGCGGGAGGTCGCGCAGGTCCTCGACGGGGTGCCCGGTGCGGATGACGCCGCCGTGCGCGGTGAAGTCGGCGGCCAGGGCGTCGGCGACCGCGGAGCTGCCGCCCCGGGGCAGCGGCCATCCGGTGCCGGTGTGGGCCAGGTGGCCGAGCAGGGCGGCCACGGCGGCGCCGGGAAGCGAGGGCAGGGGGCCGACCACGTGCGCGGCCACCCCCGCGAGCAGGGCTCTGGCCCGCTCGGTGGTGAGGGGGCCCCGACCGAACCCGTGCGTGAGGACGCCGCGGGCCAACAGCAGCGCCGCCGCCGGATCGGCGGGCACCGAGCGCTGGCCGGACATGACCAGGTCGACCACACCGCGGCTGCGCGCGACGAGCGGGCCCATGAGACGGCGCCACCGGTCCCCGTCCACGCCCAGTCCGGCGCAGGTGTCCTCCAGGTCTCGCCACGCCACGGCCGCTCCGCCGCCGGGCAGCGGGTGGGCGTAGGAGGCGGCGGGCCGCAGCAGTTCCACGCCCCGGGCCGCGAGGTCGAACTCGCGGAAGAACCGGGACGCCTCGGCCATCGGGTGCACGGCCGCGCAGAGGTCGTGGACGACGTCGGAGTCGAACAGGGCCTCGGTGCGCAGCCCTCCGCCGATGGTGTCGTGCCGTTCGTGGAGTTCGACGGCCAGCCCCGCGCGGGCGAGGGTGACCGCGGCGGAGAGCCCGTTGGGTCCGCTGCCGACCACCACCGCGTCGACGTCCGCCATGGGGGTCCCTCCGCCGCTGTGCCGCCTGGATCACCAGCGTCTCACGGGCCTCGGATCACTCCCGGTTCGACCAGGTCATCTTCACCTTGAACGTGGCCTCGCCCTTTCCCTTGACGATCACGGCATCGGCGTCGGCACTGACGCTGAGGCCGAATTCGACCTCGGTCTCGGCCGGTGCCATGGGAGAAGAGGAGAGGTCCTTCAGCTGTGTCGACACGGCGTCGGCGACTTTTCGGATACGGAGCAGCACCGAGTCGAGCTGTCGGCCGCCGAGAATCCTCTCGTCGTCGCGCGCGACGTTGGAGGCGCCCTCCTTGCGAACGGGGGTGGACTCGATGCTGACCACGGTGCCGTCGTCGGTGACGAAGTCGATCACTCTGTTCACGTGGACCTCACGCATTCATTGAAGGGGGTATTGGTATTCCTGTTGAGCAGCGCGGAAAGTAAAATCATGGGGGATGTCCGGAAAATAGCAGATTCCGCTGCCGTCCGAGCGGAGGAAATGGTGGGAAGAACCAGTCATGACCGGGCGAAACAGCGCACGCACCACCTGGCGGGACGGACGGGACGGCACCGCATGGCGCAAGTCGTCGAGGTCGCCGAACAGAAGTGAGTGCTGCGAGGCATCCCTGAGACGGCCGCGTGAGGTCCTCCTGCGCGACTCCGTGCATCCGGACGACGCCGTCCTGCGCTTCCGCTCCCGGGAGTGGCTGTCGCTGCTCTCGTCCCTGTCCTGAGGGCGCCGGCGCACGCCGTGCTCCCTCCGCACTCCCGCCGGAGCCCGGCACGCCGATCCGGCACCCCCGGCTCAGTCCCGCATCGAGATGACGTCGGTGTCCAGCCGGACGAACTCCGCCATCGTGGTCACGAAGTGGTGGTCGGGGCCGAACCGTGCGGCGTACAGGTCGCGGAGCTCCCGCCACTCGGCCTCCACGTCCTCGCCCAGGGCCCGGCGGCTGATGAGCAGGTTGCGCTGCGCGGTGCTCAGGAAGATGTGGTGGTCGCCCAGGGCCTCCCGGCACAGGTCCACACTGGCCGCGTCCTGGGCGCGGGCCTCCTGGAGCCGCCCGAGCGCGAACAGGTCGTTGCCCAGGTTGACCTCCAGAGCGGCGAGGGTGATCCGCGCGTCCGGGAACAGCCGCCGGATCTCCGTCAGGGCCGTGCGGTCGAGGTCATGGGCCCGCTCGTACTCGCCCGCCACCCGGAACACGATGGCCGCGTTGGCCCGCGAGGCCCAGGGGAAGAGGTGGCGGCTCGGGTACACGGCGTCCATGTGCGCCAGGACCTCCTCGGCCAGCTCCACGGCCAGGGTCACCTGCCGGGTGAAGGCCAGGTTCACCATGTGGATGCTGTCGATGTGCAGGACGGGTCGCGAGCGCGGCCGGTAGCCGGCCAGCGTGGCCCTGCGTGCCTGCCCGGACAGTTCCGCGGCCAGCTTGTGGTTGCCGAGCCTGCGGTTGACCACCGACAGGAAGACGGGGATGTCCGTGGTGTGGACGCTCGCGTCCGCGTCGGCGGCCTCGAAGCGCCGCTCGCAGTCCTCCAGGATCTCCCGGGCCTCCTCCAGATGGCTCAGCGCCATGAGACTGAGGCCGATCGACAGCCGGGTGCGCAGGGTCGGGATCCCGTTGGGTCCGAACAGGTACTTGCGCTGCTCCAGGGTGTGCCGGTCCAGGTCCAGGGCGTCCTGGAAACGGCCCAGGCGGCGCAGGCAGGCCGCGATGTCGTGCGCGGCGACGAGCGTGTTCTCGTCGTCCTCGGCGAACAGCGCGACCCTGATCCGGTGGATCTCCTCGAACATGGCCAGGGCCTGGCCGTAGTGGCCGAGGTTGGTGAGCGAGATGGCCCGGGCGCGGTTGGCGTCCAGGGACTCCTCGCTCTCCGGCCCCTCCAGCTCCGTCTGCTCCGCGAACATCCGCTCGGCCTCGGAGAGGGCGATCTCGTTGTCGCCGCGCAGTTGCAGCACCCTGACGCGGAACAGCTGGATTTGGAACCGCTGGGCGGTGTCGTCGTACCACGCCTCGATGGCGCGGTCCGCCAGCTCCAGCGCCTCCGTCTCGTTGCCGGTCTCCAGCAGGAAGGTGATCACGTTGCTCACCAGGCCGCGTACCTGCGGGTCGTGGCTGCGCCAGGCCTCCGAGGTCCGCACGTGCGTGAACAGCAACTGGTACTCCGGCCAGTTCAGCGGGAGCTCCGGGCCGAGCGGGTCGCTCTGCGCCAGCAGGCGGTGCGCGAGGTCGCGGTACCGCACCCGCGCCTCGTCGTCGAGAGTGCCCTGCACGACGGACTGGAAGGTGACGTGCAGCTGGAACGTGTGGTTGGTGCGGTTGAGTTCGGCGAGGCTGTGCCGGCTGACGTAGCGCAGGACCCGCGACAGCTCCATCTCGTTCCCGAGGATCCTGGCCAGGTCGGGGTTGGTGCTCAGACCCCGCGCGCGGTGGAAGAGCGTGCGCGACAGCGGCAGCGGGGCGAAGAACGAGCACAGCTGGACGAACTCGCGGACCATGCGCTTGAGCGGCCGGTCCGACCCGGCTCCCCGGCGAAGGTCGTCGAGCTGCATGTTCCACGCCGCGGCCAGGGGCCGGGGGTAGGTGTCGTCCGGCTCGACGTGCGTGACGAGGTCGTCGAACTTGTTCTGGAGCAGGTCGAGGAAGTCGTCGACGCTCATCAGCGAGTCGCGCAGGTAGGCGCCGACCTGCGCCAGGGCGAGGGGGAGGTGCTCCAGCCGCTCCGCGATGCGCAGGGCGTGCTCGTCCTCCTCCAACCCCTGCGGGCAGACCTTGCGGAGCAGCGCGATGCTCTCCTCGGGGGTCAGGCTGGGCACGACCGAACCCTCGCTGCGGCCGCTGGGGATCCAGCTCTGGTCGCGAGAGGTGATGATGATGTCGCCGGGACCGTTGGTGGGCAGCTCGGCCCCGTTCAACTGGTCCAGGTCCCCCACGTCGTCCAGGACCAGGAGCCAGTGCCCCACGTCGGGGTCGGTCTCCAGCACCTCACGGACGCTCTGGGCGGTCTTCTCCAGGTTGCCGGTGTCCTCGCCGATCCCCAGATAGCGGGCCAGTCGCAGGTACGACTGCTGGATGTCGGAGAGGGTGGTGGCCGGAATCCACCAGATGAGGTCGTAGTCGTCCCGGAACCGGTGGGCGTACTCGGTGGCGATCTGTGTCTTGCCGATGCCGCCGCCGCCCGCCAGCAGGTACACCCGGCCCGCGGACTCCGCGAGGAGGTCGTGGATCCGGCCGAGGATCGCCGACCGGCCGGTGAAGTTCAGGTTGTGCGGGGGGACTCCGCGGAGCTTGGCGAGCGACCTCGGCCTGGGGCGCCTGTCCTGGGAGCGCCGCCGGAGGATGGGCTCCGAGCGGCTGGGTTCCGTCGCGGAGGTCTCGGTGTCGGTCACGGTCGGGCTCGGTTCCTCTCGGGGGGGTATGGGCGACGGAGTCCGGTCGGGATCCGCGGCGGGGAGGTCGCCGGGCTGGGGCGTCTCCCCGAGGGCCGTGCGCAGGCGCTCGGCGAAGCGGCGGTACTCGCCGGGCATCTCGGCGAGCGCGGGGATCATGGCCCGGGCCAGGCCCTCCTCGCCCTCGACCGAGTCCACCCTCGGGGCGCCCGTTTCGAGCTTGGACAGCCACCGGTAGATCTGCGCGTGGTCCTTGAACTCGATGCCGAGCGAGTAGCAGACCGACCGCATGACGCTGAGGTCGCCGAACCGGCCCAGCAGCTCCCTGCGCACACCGGGGAGGAAGTCCAGAGCCGGCGCGGCGGGGTCGTGGAGGTCGCCCAGGGGCAGAGTCGGGTCCATCAGGTCGCCGCTGAAGACCTCCGCGATCTCCGTGATGGTGGTCCGCGGGTTGTGCGAGGCACGGGGGATCGTGCGCTGGAGCAGTTCGGCGACGGTGAGGTTGACGGGCGTCTGGGCCAGCCGCACCGCGAGCTCCCGGGCGCCGCGGGAGGCCTGGGAGAGGAAGCGCGAGACGGGGTCGGGATCGAGGAGAACGGGGTCGGGCGGCCGGGCGCCGTCGGGCGGGAGCACGCACGCGTCCGCCTCCCAGCGGGTCGCGGTGCCGTTCACCACGGCGATCCACGCGGCGAGGGCGGTCGGGCCGAACTCCAGGACCGGCAGGACGGCCAGGTCCGGGGGCAGACGGGTGTCCTCGGCGTCGTCCGGCAGGTCGGCCGCCGACCATGCGGCGGACGAGGTGGGGGGAGCCCCGGTCATGCGCATCGGCTGGGGCGGCAGCGCGCCGCGCGACCAGACGGAGCGGTCGAGGAGGTGCAGGACCGCGGTGGGCAGTCGGGTGGCGAGCGCGGCCGCCCAGGCGCGCGGCCTCGGCTGGCGCCAGCCCCGGTCCTGGGCGTCGGTGACGATGACGGCGGCAGTGGCGGTGTGCGGGAGTCCGTCCGGACCGGGCCAGGAGGAGGCGCGCGCGGGCGCGCCGTGCGAGCGGTGCCCGGGGCCGAATCGGATGACGGTGGACCCCGCCGCTTCGGCGGCCTCGACCAGCTCGGTCACGGCGTGGCGGTGCAGCTCCATGAGCGGGGATGAGTCGACGAGGACGACCAGGTGGGACGGGCCGCCCACCAGGTCATGGAGTATGCTCTGGTACCTGTTCGACAAATCATCCATTATGTCAGTTATGTCCACATTATGGACCCAACGAGGTAACTGCGCATTCCGTCGTTCCCCGTCGAACTCCTCCGGGCGCTGTCCCCATCGATTCTGTCACATGCGTTCGGTCCTCTCCGAGCTCGTCTGCGAAGCGATGAGTGTGTTGCCGCGCCGTCGTGTCGATTCGTGCCGTAAATCCGCTTCGGCCACCGCTGTCAGCAGCGAAAAGGTGCGAAAGCGGGATATATTCACCGTTCTGGTCACGTTGTGTTGATGGGACCGGAGTCGTCCTGTGGGAATGAAGGGCCCTCCCCCGGGCCGTCTCCCGGGTCGTCTACCAAGCCGTCTCCTGGATCGCCCTCCGGGTCGTCCCTGCCGGGGCCGCCGTCCCGGAGGAAGCGGTTCCAGAGATGGTCGTCGAAATCATCCTGGATAAGGGCGATCTCCCTGCTCTCGGCGTTCTCCTGGGCGCGGTCGCGCAGGAACCGGGGCAGGCTCGGGACCCGCACACGCGAGCCCGGCTCGCGTTCCAGCAGTTCGTCGACGAGGTGGTGCACCGCCTGTCGGGGGCCGCGGATCAGGGTCGGGATGCCCTGGTGGATGGCGGCGTCGTAGACGTGGAGGACTTCGTCGTGGTCGGAGTCGACGGCGCACACGGTCATGTTCTTGTTGCCGAGCACGTGGACGATCTCGCCGACCTCGCGCTTCCAGGTGGGCAGGACGTTGCTGTCGTCCAGCCACGGGTGGGCCAGCTGCTGCTCGGAGCGCCGCTGCCACCTCTGCGGAGGAGTGCCCAGGTAGCCCGGGTTCTGGACCCTTTCCCACACGTGGTAGACGATCTCGTACGTCGTCCCGAGCCTGGGCGGGTGCTTCATCAGGTCGCGATGCGGCGCGGCCTGGCCCAGGCGCAGGTGCAGGAGGTGCTTCGGCAGCCAGAAGCGCAGCCGGAGCGACTCCTCGTCCGGAATGATCAGCCGCTGCATGGCGAACTCGCCCATGAGGTCCCCGACCACGTCGCAGATGTCGGCCTCGTCGACCACCCTGGTGTCATGGGGGAGCAGCCGGTACGTCCGTCCGTGCAGATGGGCGATGCCGTAGGACAGCTTGTAGCCGCCGGTCAACGGTTCCAGGTCGAACCGCACCACCGTCTCGGGCCTGTCCTCGGCGGGGGCGGCGTCGACGTGCGCGGCGGGTCCGCGGTGGTTCGCCAACCGCTGCTGCCGGTTCTCCTTGAGTGCGGCCTCCCAGCCACGGCCCAGGGACAGGGCCTCCTCCCTGATCCACGGCCAGACCAGCGGGGGCAGCGGCCGCCGGCCCTTGAGCTCCCGATACACGTGATGGACCCAGGCGACCCGCGGCGGCGGCTCCCCGGCGGGCGGAACCAGGTCCCACAGGGCGGTGAGCACACGCCAGGCCGTGGCACCGGAGCCGTGCCGCCGGACGTGGTGCAGTTCGTCGGGCCGCAGGACCGTCTCGGGCGGGACCTCGTCCACGGCCACCGAGTCGAGGAGGTCGTGCAGCCGGTCGTAGGCCGCCCGCCCGCAGAGCGACTCGTCCGTCAGGCGCTGCGCGGACACGGTCTCGTCACCGTCCCGCGGGCCGACGAGTTCCTCGACCGGCAGCAGGAACGCGATGCCCGAGGGCTGGTCGGGGTCGTCCCACGCGTAGTAGTGGTTCTTCTGCATGATCCCGACGAGTTCGCCGGTCCCGGTGCGCACGGCGCAGCCGCTGAATCCGCCGGTGATCTGGGCCGACCGGTCGGCCGGGGTCTCGGCCTGGTGCGTGACCTGTGTGGGGCCGCCCGGGCCGAGGTAGACCAGGGAGGCGCGCAGGGACCGCATGCCGGTCGGATAGCCGGTCGTGTAGAGCCTCTGCTCGTCCGCCAGGTCGGCGCACTCCCGGAGGACGGGGAAGCCCGTGTCGGGCAGGCCGGGACCCGTCAGGTGCAGCATGGCCAGGTCGCGGCTGCCGGGACCGGCCGCCCACAGCTCCGGCAGGACCCGCGCCTGCCACAACCGGTCGTCGAACGAGCGCAGGCGCACCGTGGCCTGGGGGCCCGGATGCGCCTCGGTGTCTCCGTGGCGGTCCAGGGCCGCGTTGACGACGTGCGCGCAGGTCACCAGCAGATGGGGGGACAGCAGGACGGCGCCGCCGACGACGGCGTCCGCGTAGCCGAGCATGCGCAGCTGCCAGGGGGGCTCGTTCGGCTGCAGCCCGGAAGGGGGTCGGGGGGTGGACACTGGTGAATGGCCCCTCTCGTCTCCATATGCCCACAAGGGTTCCCTGCCGGGAGAACGCGAACCCACGGTGGGGCCGTGGGCTCGGAGCGGTGCCCGCCGGGAGGTCCGGTGCGCTCGTGGGCGGTGCGTCGGTGGGCGTGGTGGTGGGATGCCGCCGGCCGGACCGTGGTTGCGATATGTCAAAGGACCCATGTCTGACTCCGGTGAAGCACGACGAGCCCATCCCGGTAGAGCCGCCGCAGAGGCCGTTTCCAGCGGCGTGGATAACGATCTGGATAACGCCATTCCGGCGCTCCGGTCGGCTCTCGCGTGGGGCTCCTCCCTGCGCTAGCGTTCACTGTGATTTCCCGCCGGAGCGCGTGTTCACCCGCGCCCTCCCGCGTGGAGGGGTCTCCTGAACAGCGCTTTCCGTACACCTGTCCTGGTCTGCTCCCTTCTGCGCGCGTGGGAAACACAAGGGATATCCACTACCGATCACGGTCAGGACGAGCAAGATGAGTGAAACGCGCGCAGGAGAATCGTCGGCATTCTTCGGCCAGTGGCGTAAATCGCATTACTCATACGAAACGGGCGCGTGTTGTGAAGTGCTCAACCTGACCAACGGGGAATCCTGGTTCCGGGACTCCCAGAATCCCGAGGCGGCGCGGCTGCGATTCGACAACTTCGAGTGGACCACGTTCCTCACTGTGTCGAAGGGCTCCCTCTGACCCTTCAGAGGGCCACCAGCGACAGCGTGTCGCAGTTCTCCCGGACGAAGGAGGAGAGGGAGGCCACCGACGGGTGGCCGGGGCCGAACCGGGCGGTGTAGTCCTCACACAGCCGTTCCCACTCCCGTTCCACGTCCGCACCCGCGGCACGCCGGCTCACCAGATGGTTCCGGCGTGCCGTGAGCATGGTCGGGTGTCCGTCCGGCAGGCGGTCCCGGCAGATCCGCTCGACCGACGCGTCCAGCTCACGGGCCTCCTCGACGCGGTCGAGCGCGTACAGGTCGGTCGCCAGGTTGAGCGCGGCGGGCAGGGTGCTCAGAGCCCCCTGCCCGTAGACGCCCCGCAGGTGCTCCAGACCGTCCCGGTCGAGCTGGAGCGCCTCGGAGTAGCGCCGCGAGGCGCGGAGCACGATCGCGGCGCTGACCCGGCTCGTGGCCAGGAACGGGTGCTCCTTCGGATACCGCTCGTTGAGCGGTCGCGGCAGCTGCTCCGCCTCCCGCAGCGCCTGGTCCTGTTCTCCCGCGTAGCAGAGGGTCACCATGTGCACGACCCGGCAGTACAGCATCTGCCGCACCGTCGGCGGGTGCCTGCGCCCGTAGAGGTCGAGGGCGCGGGAGGAGTGCTCCAGCGCCGCCTCGTACTCTCCGAGCCTGCGGTGGATCACCGACAGGAACAGCAGGCCGTGCAGGGCGTGCGGTCCGTCGTCCGCCGCGATGGCGGCGAAGCGGCGCATGCACGCGTCGATCCGGTCCCTGGCCTCCTCCAGGCGACCGAGGAAGACGAGGTTGAGCCCCAGCGAGAGCTCGGTGCGCAGCGTGGGCACGCTGTCCTCGCCCAGGAGGCGGGCACGGAGCTCGGCGTTGCGCTCGTCGACCGCGAGCGAGGCGGAGAAGCGGCCCTGCTCCTGCAGGACCCTGCCGTAGTCGTGCGCGGCGTCCAGGGTCTGCGGGTCCGACTCGGTGTGCAGCGTCCGCCTGCGGTCCAGGATGTGCTGGAAGATCCGCTCGGCCTCGTCGAACCGGGCGAGCCCGCTCAGTGCGAGGGCGACGGCGCGGTGGGCCTCCAGCGGCTCCTCGCCGTCCGGGGAGGACCGCGCCTGCCGTTCGTGGAGTTCCCGGGCCTCGGCCAGCGCGGTCTCGTACTCGCCGTGGATCCGCCGGATCCGGTTGCGCCGCAGCCGCGCGTGCAGGACACGGCCCTCGTCGTCGCGCCAGGCGTTGACCGACTGGTCGACGAGTTTGACGGCGTCGTCGTAGCTGCCCGCCTCGGTGAGGAAGTCGACCACGTTGAGCACGAGGTCGCGGACCCGCGGGTCACGGCTGGACCAGGCCTTGGTCGACTTCACGTGCGCGTACAGCGCGAGGTACGCGTCCCGGTGGGCGGGGTCGGCGGGGTCGCCCGGGTCGCTTCGGGTGAGGATCAGCTGGGCCAGCTCCCAGTACCGCAGCCGCTCGGCCAGGGGCAGGGCGTTGCGGGTCACCGTCTGGAAGAGCTCGTGCAGCTGGAACGTGCCCGCTTCCTCGTCGTAGCGCACGAGGTGGTGTTCGCCCAGGTAGGCCAGGACCTCGCCGAGGCGGTGGTCCTCACCCAGCAGGCACCGCTGGTCGGGGTCCCCGCCCAGCCCCTCGGCGCGGGAGAACAGGGCGCGCGGGATCGGGCCCGGCGCCAGGAACGCGCTGATCTGCACGAGTTCCAGGGCCATGCGCCCGATCCGGCCGGTGCTCCCGGGCCGCTCGCGGCGCAGCTCCTCGGCCTGGATGCTCCAGGCGGCGGCGAGCGGGGCCGTGTGGTCGTCCTCGGCGCCCATGCGGCTGACGAGGTCGGCGTGCCGCTCGGTGAAGCGGTCGAGGAACTCCTCGGTGGTCAGGGGCGAGTCCCGCAGGAAGGCGCCGACCTGGGCGAGGGCAAGGGGGAGGTGTTCGAGGTGCTCGGCCAGCCGTTCTCCCGCGCTGGAGGGCTCCAGCCGGTCCGGGCACACGCCGCGCAGCAGCGACAGGCTCTCAGCGGTGTCCAGCCGGGGGACCACCCGGCCGCCGACCAGGCCACGCGGGATCCGGCGGGGCGACCGCGTGGTGATCAGGACGCGCCCCTGGCCGCCGAGGGGGAAGTAGTCGGCGGCCAGCGCCTCGACGTCCGAGGCGTCGTCGAAGACCAGGAGCCACCGGCCGATGCCGGGGTCGTCCGCGAGGGCCCGCCGCACCGTCTGGACGGTGCGGGGCACGTGCTCGAAGGAGACCGGGAGGCCGATGTGCTCGGCCAGGCGCAGGAAGGAGCGGTGCGCCTCCACGTCCGAGACGGCCGTGACCCACCAGACGAGGTCGTAGTGACGGGCGTAGCGGTGCACGTAGGCGGCGGCGAGTTGGCTCTTGCCCACCCCGCTGCCCCCGTCCACGAGGAACCGCGCCCCGGCATGGGAGCTCAGGCCCTCGTGGATCTGTTCGAGGAGGGTCTCTCGTCCGGTGAAGCCGGAGTCGAGGCGGGGGACTCCGCCCAGTACGGGGGCGTGCACGGATGCTCGGTGTGTGGTCATGTCGTCCATCCAGTCCCGCGTGTCGACCCGGGGGTGCGTGAGGGTGGCCGAGGTCCCGTGACCGGTGGACGGAGCCGGTGGCGGAGACGCCTCGCCTTGGGCGCGTTCCGCCCTATTCAAAGGCTAAGTGCTGGAAAACGCGCTGTCGATAGGCGTCCACCGGCGGTGGATATCGACTGGAGAACGGTGCGGCGGCACGGGTGAGCGGCATCGGGGCGATACCGGAGTCGTGGTGTGCGACGCGGCCTGTGTTGTTCGTGTGGCCTTTGTGGCGGGAGGTCCGTTTTTAACGGCCGGCTTTCTCTGGAACGTCCGGCTCATAGTTGCGCATCATCATGGAGTTGCATTTGGTGCACATGTGACGGGCCGATCCCGGTGACGACGGCTGCCAGTCGTGCTCGCCACGGGGGCATATCCCCGAGGGGCCGATCGTGCGGGAACGGGCGGGGGCGGGCTGAGCGTCCATGCCGTAACGGTAGCCCGCGCGGGCGCCGCTGCCCAGCTTCCGGGACCGCGTCCTTGTGCGCGTCGCCCCACGGACCCTCCGGGCACGCTCCGACCCGGACCCGAACGGACCTGTGCGCGGTCCGTCGGCGGCCGACCGTCGCGCCGCCCCGGAGCGGGACCGTCGCGCCGCCCCGGAGCGGGACCGTCGCGCCGCCCCGGAGCGGGACCGTCGCGCCGACCCGGAGCGGGCCCGGCGGGGTCGTCCCCCGCGGCCGACCGGATCCCCGTCGGTGCCCGGCCGGAACCGGCTGCGCGGGCCGGCGCGGACCAATAGGTGGGATGACGTGGTCATCCCGGGTATCGTTTGTCCGATCGGACAAACGGGGCGTCCCGGCCGTGGCCGGGCGGACAATCGTGCCTGGTCAAAGACTCAGCGGGGTCTCGAAGCGGTGTTGTTCCACCAACAGGGCATTGTGACCGTGATGACAACCGGACATGATCGCCACTTACATCCACATACCAGCGCGTCAGGGTCTCGGCCGCGCGCTCAAGGAAGGGAGAAGGCATCGTGAACGACTCCGTTCTCGGCTCGATCGCCACCTTCGGCGTGTATCTCGCCGTGATGGTGGCCATCGGACTGTGGGTCTACAGGCGAACCGTCTCGCAGTCGGACTTCGTCCTCGGTGGTCGCCAGCTCAACCCGTGGGTCGCCGGTCTGAGCGCCAACGCCTCGGACTTCAGCGGCTGGCTGCTGCTCGGCCTGCCCGGTGCCATCTACGTGTCCGGCCTCGGTGAGGCCTGGATCGCGGTCGGCCTGGCCACGGGCTTCGCCGGCAGCTGGATCCTGCTCGCCCCCCGCCTGCGCGTCTACACCGAGCGCGTCACCGACTCCCGGGCCGGCGGCGACTCCGACTCGCTGACCCTGTCCTCCTTCCTGGAGAACCGGTTCAACGACCGGACCCGCCTCCTGCGCGGCATCTCGGCCGTCCTGATCATCGTCTTCTACTTCTTCTACGTCGCCTCCGGCCTCGTCGCCATGGCCGCCCTCTTCGACCAGGTCTTCGGCCTGGACCCGGCGCCCGCGATCGCCATCGGCCTGAGCATCGTGGTGCTCTACACCGTGCTCGGCGGCTTCCTCGCGGTCTCCTACACCGACGTCATCCAGGCCGCCATGATGTGGCTGGCCCTGCTGGTCGTCCCGGTCATGGCGGTCGTCGCCCTGGGCGGCTTCGGCGGCGTGTCCGCCAGCGTCGGCGAGAAGAGCGACGGCCTGCTCTCCGTCGTCGGCGGCGTGGCCCTCGAAGGCGAAGCCTGGGTCAACACCGAGACCCTCGGCTGGGTCGTCATCGTGTCCGGCCTGGCCTGGGGCCTCGGCTACTTCGGCCAGCCCCACATCCTCGCCCGCTTCATGGGCATCCGCTCGGTCAAGGACATCCGCGTGGCCGGCGTGGTCAGCGTCACCTGGGCCGTCACCGCCATGGCCCTGGCCGTGCTGGTCGGCTTCATCGGCATCGCCTACTTCGACACCCCGCTGGCCAACCCCGAGCAGGCCTTCCCGCAGCTGATCGAGGCGCTCACCCACCCGCTCGTGGCCGGCATCCTGCTCGCCGCCATCCTCGCCGCCGTGATGAGCACCGCCGACTCCCAGCTGCTGGTCGCCGCCTCCTCGCTCACCGAGGACGGGTACAAGGCCTTCGTGGACCGCGACGCCGACCCGCGCACCCTGCTGTGGATCAGCCGCGGCACCGTGCTGGCGGTCGCGATCGCCGCCGGCGCCATCGCCCTCTGGGGCAACCAGTCCGTCATGGACCTGGTCGGCTACGCCTGGGCCGGGTTCGGCGCCGGGTTCGGCCCCGTCCTCATCCTGGCGGTGTTCTGGAAGCGGATGACCTCGATCGGCGCCATCGCCGGCATGGTCGTCGGCGGCGGCACCGCGATCCTGTGGGACATCCTGGACGCGGCCTACATCGGAACCGGCCTCTACGCCATGGTCCCCGCCGTGATCCTGAGCTTCCTGGCGATCGTGGTCTTCAACGGCTTCGGCCGCGTGACCGGGGCGATGGAGAGCGACTTCGACCGCGTCCAGGCCGAGGTGCGCGAGGCCCGGTCCGGCTCCTCGCCCGACGGGGTCGCCGCGGGCTGACGCCCTTCCGGCGCCGGCCGTTCCCACACGGCCGCAACGCCTCGACCGCAGGCCTGCCGGGCCCGTACCGCCACCGCGGTGCGGGCCCGGAGCCCTCTCTGGCGCACGTGCGCGGTGGAGCGGTAGAACGGTGACATGTCGTCACTGACGAAACACCCCGCCGCATGGACTCGCACCGACGTGCCCGAAGGGCTCGGACTCGGTGCCCTCATCCCCGAGCCCGGCGGCTTCCGCCTGGAGGGGGGCGAGACCGTGGTCGAGGGCGAGGAGCGCTTCTTCACCCGCTTCACGGTCCGCACCGACCTGGCCTGGACGACGCGCGAGGTACGGGTGGAGGTCGTCTCCCGCAAGGGGCTGACCTCCGTCGACCTCACCGCGCGGGACGGCCACTGGACCGACGCCGCGGGCCGGCCCGTCCCCGAGCTCGTCGGCTGCCTCGACGCCGACGTCGCCGCCACTCCGCTCACCAACACCCTGCCCATCCGCCGCCTGGGACTCAGACCCGGCGAGTACCGGGACATCGCCGTCGCCTGGATCGACATCCCCTCACTGCGGATCCGCCGCGTCAGGCAGCGCTACACCCGCCACGCGCCCGAGGACGGTCTGGAGCAGTACACCTACCGCGACCCCCACCACGGCGAGTACCACCTGACCGTCGACGGCGACGGGGTCGTGGTGGACTACGAGCGCTTCGCCCGCCGACTGCGCCCCGAGGAGTGAGCCGTCCGTCCCGCGCGCGATAATCGGCGGGCACACGCACCACACCCACGGGGGACGCAGTGACCGAGACCAACCTGAGCCCGGCCCGCCGCGAGATCATCCGCGACCTGGAGGTCGCCGCCGACTTCGACGCGCGCGCGGAGATCGAGCGCCGCGTCGCCTTCCTCGCCGAGCGGCTGACCACGACGGGCGCCGCGGCCCTGGTCCTGGGCATCAGCGGCGGCGTCGACTCCCTGACCGCCGGCCGCCTGTGCCGCCTGGCCGTGGACCGCGCCGTCGAGGCCGGGCACACCGCGGAGTACGTGGCCATGCGCCTGCCCTACGGCGTGCAGAAGGACGAGGAGGACGCCACGCGCTCCGTCGAGTTCACGGCGCCGGACCGCTGCCTCACCGTGGACGTCAAGCCCGCCACCGACGCCATGGCGGCCTCCCTCACCACGGCCGGCATGGCCTACGAGAGCCCCGCCGCCGAGGACTTCGTCATCGGCAACGTCAAGGCCCGCCAGCGCATGATCGCCCAGTACGCGGTCGCCGGGGGCCTGGGCGGACTGGTGGTCGGCACCGACCACGCGGCCGAGGCCGTCACCGGCTTCTTCACCAAGTACGGCGACGGCGGCGTGGACATCGTGCCGCTCACCGGCCTGACCAAGCGCCGGGTGCGCGCCCTCGCCGCCGAACTCGGCGCCCCGAAGGACCTGGTCGAGAAGGTGCCCACGGCCGACCTGGAGACGCTGGACCCGCAAAAGCCCGACGAGGAGGCGCTCGGTCTGACCTACGATCGGATCGACGA
The DNA here is from genome assembly GCF_003634495.1 of Nocardiopsis sp. Huas11. Classification (GTDB taxonomy): domain Bacteria; phylum Actinomycetota; class Actinomycetes; order Streptosporangiales; family Streptosporangiaceae; genus Nocardiopsis. Next base: position 2,852,119 of record NZ_RBKY01000001.1, read on the forward strand.
CTTCCTGGAGGGCCGACCGGTCTCCGAGGACGTCGAGACCACCCTGGTCGCCCGCTACCGCGCCACCGCGCACAAGCGCGCGGTCCCCACCGCCCCGGACCTCGCCTGACCTGGTGCGATGGCGGTCCTCCTCCGGGGGCTCCCGGACCGGGGGGTGGTGCAGACACTACCGCTGTGGGGTGGGTGGCCCACCGCGGCGGAAGTGGCGCTGCATCCATCGCGCGATCCATGTGCGCGCACCTAGGGTCGTAGTACGGCGCGTTACTCGGTTCGTCCGCGCGTCACGACCCCCTGATCCCGGTCGATACGGCCCATGCGGGCCGCCTGTGCCCACGTGGGCCCACGCGGCCGGGAAGACCAAGGAGCGAGCGATGACCGTGACCGCCGAGTCGGCACCCGAGGGCGCGCAGCAGCCACCCCCCACCGCCCAGTTGCTCCGGATCCCCGCGCAGGGGCGCCGCGGCGCCGGGCGGGACCGTTTCCTGGACGTCATCCGGCTCCTGGTCATGGGGCTGGTCGTGGCGCAGCACTGGTGGCTGCCGACCCTGGTCGGCGACGCGGACGGCCTCACGGTCGGCAGCGTCCTGTCCCATGACGGCGGCTTCCTGCTGACGTGGGGCGTGCAGGTCATGCCGCTCATCTTCTTCGTCGGCGGGGCCGCCAACCTCATCAGCTGGCGTTCCGCCTCCGGACGGGGCACGGCGGCCTCCACGTGGATCGCCCGGCGCCTGCGGCGGCTGGCCTGGCCCGTCGTGCCGCTCGCGGTCCTGTGGATCGTCACCAGCCACGCCATGGTGCTCGGCGGCGTCCCGGAGACGGCGATGGCGGCCGGCTCGGGCGCGGCCGGCATGGTGCTGTGGTTCCTGGCCGTGTACGTGCTCGTGGTCGTGTGCACGCCCCTGCTGTCGGCCGCCCAGGAGCGGTTCGGCTGGCGGGTCACGGCGGCCCTCTTCACGGGGGCGGCCGTCGTGGACGTGCTCCGCTTCGGCACCGGCGTGGAGGCGTTCGGCTTCGCCAACATCGCCTTCGTGTGGCTGGGCGTGCACCAGCTCGGCTTCGCCTACGGCCACGGCGCGATCCGCCGCCCGCACGCCGTGCTGATGGCGGTCGGCGGTGTGGCGGCGGCGCTGACCCTGGCCATCGTCGGCCCCTACTCGCCGAACATGACCGGCGTGTTCGCCCTGGAGTCCTCCAACGTCTCCCCGCCGACCCTGGTGCTCGCCGCCCTGGGCACCGCGCAGGTCGGTGTCGCGGTCCTGCTGCGGGACCGGATCAACGCCTGGGCGGCCCGCCCCGGCCCCGCCCGCCTGCTGGACCGGGTGTGCCCGCAGCTGATGACCGTGTACCTGTGGCACATGGTGCCGCTGAGCGTGATCGCCGGTGTGCTGGTGTTCGGCCTGGGGATGAACACCCCGGAGCCGATGACCGGGGCGTGGGTGCTGTGGGGCGCGCTGGGGACGGTGGCCCTGCTGGCGCTCTCCGTACCGCTGGCCCGCTGCGCGGTCCGGCTGGAGGAGCCCCCGGCCGTGCTGTCCGGAGCCCCCGGGACGGTGCGCGTGCTCGCCGCCGCGGCGCTGGTGGGCGGCGGCCTGCTGGTCCTGACGGTGTCCGGCCTGGGCGTGGGCCTGGTGCCCCTGCTCGGCCTCCTGGCGGTCGTGTCCGGCCTGGCCCTGACCCGCGCACCGCGCCCTCGGGCCACGTCCGTGGCGACCGTGCCGCGCGTGGCGGTCGACCTCTTCCGCTGAGCGGTCCTGCCCCCGTCGAGCGGGTCGGGTCGGCCGGTCCCGTCGGCCCGCGGCCGCACTTGGCCGCGCCCCCGTTCCCACAGGTCACGCCCGAGCCGGTGAAGTCCTTGCCCGTACCGGGGGTGTTCGGGCTTGGAAACGGGTGTCGCCGGGAGGTAGACCGATGTTCATGGATCCGACACTCATCAGTTGTGAGCGCCGGGGCGCCGGGCGCCCCCTGATCTTGCTGCACGGCCTCGGTGACCGGCGCCAGTGCTGGCGCGCGGTGTCGGCGGACCTGCTCCGCGAGTACGAGGTCGTCTGCGTGGACCTGCCGGGTTTCGGGTCCAGCCCGGCTCCGCCCGCCGGTGAGTCCTACGACGTCCACTCCCTGACCACGGCCGTCCAGGAGTTCTGTGCCCTGCACGGATTCGAACGGCCGCACGTGGCGGGCAACTCCCTCGGCGGGGCCATCGCACTCGAACTGGGGGTGCGCGGCGTCGCCGGGTCGGTGACGGTGTTCTCACCGATCGGGTTCTCCGACCCGCTGGCCCGCCTCGGGATGCGCGTCGCCGGCGGCGGGGCCCGCCTGGCCGGCCACGTGCCCCTGCGCTACAAGGAACGCCTGGCCGACACGGCTCCCGCCCGGGCCCTGGCCCGGGCCGTCCTGCGCGGGAACCCCGCCTCGCCCGAGGCCAGGGCGACGCGTTTCGCGGTGCGGGGCCTGGAACCCGGATCGCCCTTCCTGCGGTTGGTCCCCAGGGTCGCCGCGTACTTCTTCCAGGCCCGGCCGATCGCGTGCCCGGTCACGATCGCCTGGGGCGACCGCGACCGCACGCTGCTGCCGTCCAGCGCGGTCGCCGCGCACCTGAGGGTGCCGCACGCGCGGATGGTGTCGCTGATCGGCTGCGGCCACATCCCGATGGCCGACGACCCGGGCTCCGTCGCCGCGCAGATCCGCTGGACCTGCCGCGCCGCCGATCGTGCCTTTGACGCGCTCGCGAGCCCGCGACGGGGCTCTGGGCACTGAGGGGCCCCGTGGCGGTCAGCGCCGGTCGGCCGGGGTGTCGGCCGAGGCGAGCATGACCGAGTCCAGGTAGCACCACGCCCAGGTCTCCCCGGGCTCCACCGAGCGGACGATCGGGTGGCCGAACCGGTCGGCGTGCAGGCCGGCGTGCCGCCCCGGCGAGTCGTCGCAGCAGCCGACGAACCCGCAGCTGGTGCACAGGCGCAGGTGGATCCAGTCGGTCCGTCCCTGGCGCAGGCACTCGGTGCACCCGGCGCTCTTGGGCAGCACCGGCTGGATCGTCCCGGCGTGCGCGCAGGCGGTGTCGGGATCGATCCGGAAGTGGTCGACGGCGGTCGGGTTGGGACGGCCCATGTCCACGTGGTCGATCTTGAGCAGGTCCAGGACGGTCCGCCCCAGCGGCTCCGTCACGGCGCGATGGGTGTCCACCACCCGGCGCACGTCGGCCTCGTACAGCCCCGGGACGTCCGGGGCGTCGGTCGAGCGGACCACGATCGGGACCCCGGGGGCGACGGCGTGCAGGACGTGCGCGATGTGGGTGGCCTCCTCCGCGGAGTTCTCCGCGATGACGATGAGCTTGACCCGCTCCATGTCGACCTCGTGCAGCACGCCGGCCTTGATCGCCTCACCGCGCACGACCGTGTGTCCGAGCGCCTCCGCCTCGGCGGCGAGGTCGGGGCTGAGCGTGGTCACGGTGACCGGGACGCCGTTGACGCTCAGGTAGTGGCTCAGGTTCCGGGCGACCGGCCCCCACCCCGACAGCAGGACGCGGTCGCGGGTGTCGGCGTGGGCCGGGCCCTCTTCGTCGCCGGACGGGGCGGGCGCCGCGCCTTCGGGCAGGCGCCGGGCGAGGGCGCCGCCGAGCGCGCCGAGCGCTGGCGTGGCCGCCATCAGGAGCACGGTCACCGCGACCAGCAGCTGGTCGCCCTCGGCGCCCAGGCCGGCGGGGGTCAGCCCGTAGCCCGCCCCGACCTGTTGCAGGACGAACGAGAACTCGCCGATCTGCGCGAGGAGGAAGGCGGCGCCCACCGCGGTGGGCGCTCCGACCCCCAGGACGGCGACCGCGGTGTAGGCCGTCACCGCCTTGATCACCACGACGGCGCCGGCCGCGATGAGGACCATCCACCACAGCCGCGCCAGGACGGCGACGTCCAGCAGCATGCCGATGGAGACGAAGAACACCGCGCTGAAGATCATCTGCAGCGGCATGATCTCGCTGAGCGCGTGGGCGCTGTGCCGGGACTCGCTCAGCACCATGCCCGCGAGGAAGGCCCCCAGGGCCTCGCTGATCCCGGCGAGCGAGGTCACGTAGGCCACGCCGAGCGCGATGGCCACGATGGTCAGCAGGAAGATCTCCGGCGAGCAGAGCCGGGCGACCCGCTCCAGCAGCGGCGGCATGACCTTGCGCGCCACGAACAGGACGGCGGTCAGCACCAGGGCGGCGGTCCCGAGGGCCCGCGCGATCCCCAGCGCTCCTCCGTCGCTGTCCCCGCCCAGGAGCGGGATCAGGAGCACCATCACGATGATGGCGAGGTCCTGGAAGATCAGCGTGCCCACCGCGGCCTGGCCGACCGGTTGCTGGGTGAGGCCCTTGGCCGCGACCACCTTGAGCACGATCGCGGTGGAGGACAGGGCGACGAGGAAGCCGGTGAAGACACCGATCCGCCAGTCCTGGCCGAAGAGGACGAAGAGCCCGGCCACGACGCTCGTGGTCAGCACCACCTGGACGGTGCCGCCGCCCAGCACGAAGCGCTTGATCCTGGACAGCCGTTCGACGGAGAACTCCGCGCCGATGGTGAACAGGAGCAGCATCACGCCGATGTCGGCCGCGCTGCGCACGGACTCCTCATCGGCGATCAGCCCGAGCTGGTGGGGGCCGAGGAGGACCCCGGCCAGGAGGAAGCCCACGATCGGGACGACCCTGATCCTGACGAAGAGCGCGCCGATCAGGCCCGCCGACACCAGCAGTGCCACGATCGGGCCGAGGAATTCGGGCGTCTCGCCCGCCGCGAGCATCACTGTGGGCCTCCCGTGAAGGTGTGGGGTTCCCGCCATGCGGGCCTGTGCCCCCTTCGGCCCGGTGCCAGGTTCGGTGGTCCCTGGGCCGAAGGGGGCGCTATGGACCTTATCCGGGCCGGGCCGGCGCCCGTCGCACGGGCGGCCCACCGAGGGCGGGGTCGGCGGCCGGCCCCCTGGCCTGCGGTGGGGCCGGACTTCCGCGAAAGCGAGCGCTGGGGATAGCGTGGGGCCGGTGAACCCGACAGGAGGCAGTGGATTGACTCAGGATCGACAGGTGGCTCCGGGCGGCCCCGCGTGGCTGCGCGACCAGGAGCGCGGGCTGTACGCCTTCGCCGAGGGTGCGGCGGTACCCGACGGCTTCGGATGGCTGGACTCGCACGGGCGGGTGGGCCGTGACCGGCCGACCGCCACGTGGATCACCGCCCGTATGACGCACGTGTTCTCACTGGCGTCCCTGCGGGGCCGGGAGGACGCCGGGCGTCTGGCCGACCACGGGCTGGCGGCGCTCGCGGGCCCGCTGCGCGACGCCGAGCACGGCGGCTGGTTCGACGAGGCGCCCGCCGCGACTGCGCTCTGGGAGCGCTCCCAGAGCGCTGCGCCCGCGGCCGGCGACGAGGTCCCCGCGCCGCCGCGCAAGTCCGCCTACGAACACGCCTTCGTCGTCCTGGCCGCGGCCACGGCCACCGTCGCCGGCCGCCCGGGTGCCGCCGCGCTGCTGGCGGAGGCGCTGGAGGTCGTGGAGACCCGGTTCTGGGAGGAGTCCGCCGGGGCGGTCCGCGAGAGCTGGGACGCCGCGTGGACGCGCACCGAGGACTACCGGGGCGCGAACAGCAACATGCACAGCGTCGAGGCCTTCCTCGCCGCCGCCGACGCCACGGGGGACCACCGGTGGACCCACCGCGCCCTGTCCATCGCCGAACGCCTGGTCCACGGCGTGGCCGCCGGGCACGACTGGCGCCTGCCCGAGCACTTCACCGCGGACTGGTCGCCGTTGCCGGACTACAACCGGGACCGCCCCGACCACCCCTTCCGGCCGTTCGGCAGCACCACCGGCCACCTCCTGGAGTGGGCGCGCCTCCTGCTCCACCTGGAGTCCGCCCTCGCCGCGGCGGGCGACCCGGTCCCCGACTGGCTGGTCACCGACGCCGAGCTCCTGTTCGAGCACGCCGTCCGGCGGGGCTGGGCGGTCGACGGCGCCGACGGCTTCGTCTACACGCTGGACTGGGAGGACCGCCCGGTCGTCCGGGAGCGCATGCACTGGGTGGTCGCCGAGGCCACGATGGCCGCCTGGGCCCTGGCCCGGCGCACCGGCGGGGAGCGCTACACCCGCGACTACGAGCGCTGGTGGGACTACGCCGACCGCTTCCACGTCGACCGCGAACTCGGCAGCTGGCGGCACGAGCTCGACGCCGCCAACGCCCCCGCGGCCACCGTGTGGCCGGGCAAGCCCGACGTCTACCACGCCTACCAGGCGGTCCTCCTGCCCCAGGGGGACCTGGCGGCCTCGATCGCGGCCGGCATCCCGACCGCTGCCGAGCCCGCCTCCTCCGACCCCTCCGACCACCCCGAGGTGAGCACGTGAGCCACGGACACCCCCGTCTCCTCGTCATCGGCGAGAACGTCATGGACCTGCTGCCGGCGGGGGAGGACGGCGCCCTCCTGCGCGCGGCTCCCGGCGGCGGCCCCGCCAACACCGCGGTCGCGGCGTCCCGCCTGGGCGTTCCCACCCGTCTGCTGGCCCGCATCGGGTCCGACGGGTTCGGCGACCGCATCCGCCGGCGGCTCCTGGCCGAGGGCCTGGACCCCGCCGGCCTGCTCGCGGCGGAGGAGCCCTCCGCGCTCGCGCTGGCCTCGCTCGGCCCGGACGGCTCGGCCCGCTACGACTTCCGCATGGAGGACGCGGCCGACTGGCGCTGGCGCGCGGGCGAGCTCCCCGAGAAGCTGGAACCCGGTGTGCGTGCCGTGCACGCGGCCTCCATCGCGCTGTTCCGGGAGCCCGGCGCCACGCTCATCGAGGCGATGCTGCGCCGTGAGCACGGGCGCGGCGGCGCCACGATCACCATCGACCCCAACATCCGCCACGAGGTGATCGGTGACCCCGCCTCCGCCCGGGCCCTGGCCCTGCGGCACGTCGCGCAGGCGCACGTGGTCAAGGCCAGTGACGAGGACCTCGCCTTCCTGTACCCGGACCTGACGCCCCGGGAGGCGGTCCGGGCGCTCGCGGCGCTGGGCCCCGCCCTGGTCGTGGCCACGCTCGGCGGGGACGGAGCCCTGGCGCTCTGCCACGGGGAGGAGGTCGCGGTCTCCGCGCCCGAGGTCGAGGTGGTGGACACCGTCGGGGCGGGGGACTCCTTCATGGGCGCCCTGCTGTACTGGCTGGACCGCGCGGACCTGCTGGGCGAGGGCCCCCGGGCCCGACTGGCGGGCCTGGCCGCGGCGGATGTGGAGGACCTGCTCCGCTTCGCCGCGCGGGCGGCCGCCTACACCGTGACGAGGGAGGGCGCGGACCCGCCGACCATCGGGCAGGTGGAGGTGCGTCAGAGCGAGTAGCCGCGGCGGCCGCCCCGGGAGCCCGAGGGCGTCGCCGCCGGAGCGGCGCCCCGGTCGCCGGCGAGGGCGGCCGGAGCACGGGGCCGGGGATCGCACGGGGCCGGCCCGTGCTCCGGGAGCGGCGTCGCACGATGAGGGGTGGATATCAGGTTGTTTCCTCCGCTATGAGGCATTAGTTCCGTTTGTCCTTATCGCGGGGGAGTGCTGTTCGCGCATTACGGCTTGGTAACCGTGGTGTGGCCGGGGTGGGGGCGCGAGGGTGCTCCGCGGCACCCCTTCGCGTGAGTCGCGTCACGCTTGCCTCGCAACGGAACCGCAGGTGGGCCCTCGTCTGTCACACTGGTTCACGCCTCGCGGGTGCCCCTGGCCCACCCCCTCCCGGGCCAGGAGAGACCGTCCCGTGCGACTCCGTGCGGGTATCGGTGAAACGACCAGTGTGCCTGCTCGCACCTGCCGCGATGGGGTTCTCCTGTGAAACTGTGAGCACGTGGCTGGCAGTTACACGGGACCCCCGAGCCTTCGGCTCCGGGGCCGCGAAAACGAACTGAGGCTCCTCGCCGACGCACTCGGCGAAGCGAGGGGTCGACGCGGGGCGTGCCTGCTGCTCTCCGGCGGCCCGGGCCGCGGCAAGACCTCCCTCCTCGAACACACCCGCGCCATGGCCGGTGATTTCACCGTCCTGCACGCCGGTGGCGTCCCCGACGAGTCCGACCTGCCCTTCGCCGGGCTGCAGCGGCTGCTGCGCCCGGTCGAGTCCGTCACCGACCGCGTGGACGCGGACCGCCGGGACCTGCTGCGCCGCACCCTGGGCGGTGGCACGGTCGCCGACGCGGACCGGTTCGCCTTCTACACCGGTGTCCTGGAACTCCTCGTCCTGGCGGCCGAGGAGCAGCCGCTCCTGCTCTGCGTCGACGACACCGACCGGCTGGACGGCCCGTCGCTGGACTCGCTCGCCTTCGTCGCCCGTCGACTGACCGGCACTCCGGTGGCGGCGGTCTTCGCCGCGCACGGCGGTCACGACAAGCCCACCGGGGCGCGGCTGCCCTCCTCCGTCGACGAACCCACCCCTGACGCGCTCATCCCGGGCGTGGCCGAGCACATCGTCGAGCCGCTGCCCGAACGCGCGGTCCACGACATCATCACCGACCACGCGCCCGTCACGGTCGGTTCGGCCGTGCGCACCGCGCTCGTGGCCGCCGCCCACGGCAACCCCGCGGCCGTCCTGGGCTTCCTGCGCTGCCTCACCGACGCCCAACTGCTCGGGGACGACCCGCTCCCCGAGACCCTGCGGCTCGACGGCCGCCTGCGCGCCGACCTCCTCACCCCCTACCTGGAGCTGGCCGAGCCCACACGGCATCTGCTCCTCCTCGCCGCGCTCTCCCGCGAGCCGCGCGCCCATGTCATCCTGGCCGCCCGCGCGGGCGGCCAGGAGGGCGTGGACCGTGAGGCCGGCGAGGCCGCCGCCGCGCCGGGCACGGACGGGAACGCGTCCGAGGGCGCCGACCCGACCATCGCCGACCTGGAGCCCGCCGAGGAGCGCGGCCTCGTGCGCGTGGACGGCGACGCCGTCGTCTTCACCGACCCCCTCCTGCGCGAGGCCATCGCGCAGGGCGGCTCGGCCGGCCGCCTGCGCGCCGCCCACCGGGAGCTCGCGGCGGTCACCGACGCCGAACACGCCCCCGTCGACTTCGCGCTGCACACCGCCTCCGGGACCGGAAGCCCGGACACCGACCTGGCCGCGGCCGTCGCGGAGGCCGCACGGCACGCCAAGCGGCTGGAGGGCTCCCTGGCCGCCTCCTTCACCCACGAGCGCGCCGCCGGTCTGACCCCCGAGTCCGACGAGCGGGCCTGTCGGCTCGCCTCGGCGGCCTACGAGTCCTACGTGGGCGGACGCTCCGACCGCGCCGCCCGGCTGCTCGGCCGCGCGCGCCCCCTGGCGGTCACCGACCGGCGCCGGGCCACCGTCGACCTCATCGACGCCCAGCTGTACATGCGCGGCGGGAACGCCATCGACGCCGCGGACCGGCTGCTGGCCGCGGGCCGCGAGCTCGTCCCGCACGACCACGCGCTGGCCCTGCGCGCCTTCGTCCGCGCCGCCGACTCCGCGTCCCTGGCGGGCGACCCCGTGCGCTTCGGCCGCATCACCGACCTGGCCCTGCCGCTGGTGAAGCCGGACAGCTCGCCGTCCACGCGCCTCATCGGCGCCTACCTGGAGGGGTGCGCGGTCTCCTTCCGCGGCGACTACGTCCACTCCGCGCCGCTGCTGCGCAGCGTCAACGCGCTCGCCGCCGAGATCGACCGGCCCTCGGAACTCATCTGGGCCGGCGTGACCGGTCTGCGCCTGGGCGACGCGCCCTACGTGCGGTCGGTGACCTCGCGGGCCGTGGAGGTCGCGCGCGTGCGGGTCGAGACCGCCAACATCCCGGCCGCCCTGGGGTTCCTGGTCTTCTCGGAGTTCTGGAGCGGACGCTTCCCGTCGGCGGCGGGCACCGCGCTGACCGGGCTGCGGGTCGCCCGCGAGTGCGGCCAGTCGGTGTGGGCCACCCAGCACCTGGCGTCACTGGCCATGATCGCCGCCATCCAGGGCGACGTGGAGACCTGCCGGATCCGGGCCAAGGCCGTGGCCGCCCAGGCGGGCGAGAACAGCCTCGGCCTGGCCTCGGCGCTGGCGGCCTGGGCCCAGGCCGTCCTGGAGCTGTCGCGCGGCAACGCCGCCGACGCGTTCTTCCGGCTGCGCGCGCTCGCGCACGCCGGCCCCGGCCACGGCCACCCGACCATGCGGCTGCTCACCGCGCCCCACTTCGTGGAGGCCGCGACCCGCATGGGGGAGACCGACTGGGCGCACACCTCCCTGGCGGGCTACCGACGCTGGGCGGAGGCGGTGGACAGCCCGGGCGTACTGGCCCTGGCCGCCCGCTGCTCCGGGTTGCTGGCCTGCGGCGACGAGGCCGCGGACCACTTCGAGAACGCTCTGGCCCTGCACCGGGCCTGCGGTGACGACGACGTCGAACACGCGCGCACCCAACTGCTCTTCGGCGCGTTCCTGCGCAGGGCCCGCCTCCCCGGGAGGGCCCGCGAACACCTCTACAACGCGTTGGAGTCGTTCGAGCGCTTCGGAGCCCGGCTGTGGGTGCGACAGACCCGCGCCGAGCTGCGAGCCATCGGGACCTCCGAGCGGGGCCCCGATCCCTCCGCCACCAGCGAGCTGACCGCTCAGCAACAGCAGATCGCCCGGCTCGTCGCGGAGGGGGCCACCAACCGCGAGGTGGCCGCGCACATGTTCATCAGCCCGCGCACGGTCGAACACCACCTGCGCGGCATCTTCCGAAAGCTCAACATCAGGTCCCGGGTGGACCTGGCACGCCTGTTCAACTGACCGCGCCGGACCGGCGCCGACCGGGAAGGTGACGGTCGGTCCGGTGGACGGCGGGACGGTGCGGTTCGATCACGATCCCGTACCAACTGGTCGGTACGGAATCGCAGGTCAACCGGGAGAGAGGACTCCATGACAACGACCGCACGTGACCAACTACTGAGCGCGGACGGGGTGACCGTGCGCTTCGGGGGCCTGACCGCCCTCGACGACGTCGGGCTGCGGGTCGCCCCCGGAAGCGTCGTCGGTCTCATCGGCCCCAACGGAGCGGGCAAGACCACGTTGTTCAACGTGCTCTCCGGTGTCCTGCGGCCCACGTCCGGCACCATCTCGTGGAAGGGCGCACCGCCACCCGGCCGTCGTCCGCACCACCTGGCCAGGGCGGGGATCTCGCGCACGTTCCAGGGGCTGAACCTCTTCCCGATGATGTCGGTCCTGGAGAACGTGGTGGCGGGCGCCGACCGGACCGCCCGCGGCGGCCCCCTGTCGCTGGTCACCGGCCTGGGCCGGCACCACCGCGACGAGCGCGAGCTCCGGGCCCGCGCCGTGGCGACCCTGGAGCGCTTCGGCATCGCCGAGTTCGCCGCCCGGCTCCCGGGCACCCTGCCCTACGGCATCCAGAAGCAGGTGGCGCTGGCGCGGGCGTGTGTGGCCGACCCGGAGGTCCTGCTGCTGGACGAGCCCGCCAGCGGACTGTCCGGCAAGCAGATCGACGACCTCGCCGGCCAGATCCGCGGCTTCAGCGAGCACATGGCCGTGGTCCTGGTCGAGCACCACATGGACCTGGTCATGCGGGTGTGCGACCACATCGTGGTCCTGAACTTCGGCAAGGTCATCTCCACCGGAACACCGGAGGAGGTGCAGGCCGACCCCGCCGTCACCCAGGCCTACCTCGGCACCCCCGCGGACGAGTCCGCCGTGGGCCGTACCGGCGACGGCCCCGTCAAGGTCGACCCCTCGCACTCCGACGGAGGCACACGATGAGCGCGCAGCACGCGAACGGCGCCGCCCCGGGCGCCGGCTCCGGCACGGCACCGGCGGCGGCCCCCGCCTGGAACGGCGACGCCGAACCGATCCTGCGGGTGGAGGGCCTGAGCGCCCACTTCGGCGCGGTCCGCGCCCTGGCCGACGTGTCCCTCGCGGTCCCGCCGCAGGGCATGTGCGGGGTCCTCGGCGCCAACGGCGCGGGCAAGACCACCCTCCTGCGGACCCTCACCGGGCTGCACCGGGCCTCCTCCGGCCGGGTCGTGCTGGAGGGCGAGGACATCACGCGGCTTCCCGCGGAGAAGGTCATCACCCGCGGCCTCGCCCACGTCCCCGAGGGCGGGGGAGTGATCGTCGAGCTCACGGTCGAGGAGAACCTGCGCCTGGGCGGCCTGTGGCGCCGGGACCGCCGCGACCGCTCCACGATGGACGAGGTCATGGACCTGTTCCCGCCGCTGGTCGAGCGGCGCCACAAGTCCGCGAGCACGCTGTCCGGCGGTGAGCGCCAGATGCTGGCCATCGGACGCGCGCTGATGGCCCGTCCCAAGGTCCTGCTCCTGGACGAGCCCTCCCTGGGCCTGGCCCCCCTCATCACGCAGCAGATCTTCGCCCTGCTGCGCGACCTGCGGGAGCGCACCGGCCTGACGGTCGTCCTCGTGGAGCAGAACGCGGCCGGCGCCCTGTCGGTCACCGACCACGGGTTCGTCCTGAACCAGGGACGTGTGGCCGCCGAGGGCTCCTCGGCCGACCTGCTCTCCGACGACCGCATGCGCCACGCCTACCTCGGCTTCTGAGGAGACCCCCCATGAACCACTTCATCAACCTGACCCTGAGCGGGTTGGCGTCCGGGGCCACGTACGCGGCGCTGGCGCTGTCCCTGGTCATCATCTACCAGGCCACGCGGCTGGTGAACTTCGCCCAGCCCGCGCTCGCCCTGATGTCGGTCTACACCGCCTACACCGTGGTCCAGCTGACCGGCTCCTACTGGATCGGCTTCGCCAGCGCCCTGACGATCGGCCTGGTCGCCGGGGCCGTGGTCGAACGGGTCATCATCCGGCCGATCGCCCGCGTCTCCGAACTCAACGGCATCATCGTCACCCTCGGACTCCTGCTCATCGTCCAGGGCGGCGTCGGGATGATCTGGGGCAACGAGCAGCACGGACTCCAGTACGCGTTCAGCTACGTCGGGCGCTTCTCGCCCGCCGACGCCTTCACCGTCGGCTCGGTCGCGGTCGTGGCCCTGCTGCTGTTCGCCCTGTACCGCTACACGCCGCTCGGGCTGCGCATGCGCGCCGCCGCCTTCCGGCCGGAGGCGGCCCGGCTCAGCGGGGTCAAGGTGGGCCTGATGCTCACCGCCGGCTGGGGGATCGCCTCGGCCATCGGTGCGCTGGCGGGCATGCTCGCCGGCCCGCCGTTCCTCTCCCCGAACGTGTTCGACGTCGTCTTCGTCTTCGGCATCACCGCGGCCGTGGTGGGCGGTCTGGACAACCCCTTCGGCGCCGTCATCGGCGGCCTGCTCATCGGCCTCGGCCTGACCTACGTGTCCGGCTACGCCGGTCCCGAACTGGCGACCCTCGCCGCCCTCGTCATCGTGGTCCTCGTGCTCAGCGTGCGGCCCGACGGCATCCTGTCCCGCCCGACCGCGCGAAAGGTGTAGCCATGTCCTCGCCCACCAGACAGCGCGCGGAGCGCGCCACGACCCCCGCAGCGCCGGCCGCGTCCAAGGGCGCGACCGGAGGATGGCGGGGCCTGCCCTCGCCGCTGCGCCACCTGGTGCTCGCCGCCCTCGGCCTCGGCGCGGTCACCGCCCTGTTGTTCGTGACGGGCGACCTGACCGCGCTGCGGTTGGCCGCCGTCGGCTACACGATGCTGGCCCTGGCCGGCCTGCAACTGCTGGTCGGCGGCAGCGGCCAGGTGTCCCTGGGCCACGGCGCGTTCATGATGATCGGCGCGTACACCATGGCGCTGCTGATCGGGCACCAGCCGATGCTGCCGCTGGCCGCGAACCTGCTGATCATCGTGGTCGTCTCGATCGTGGCCGGTATCGCGGTCGGCGCCGCGACCGCGCGGCTGCACGGCCCCTACCTCGCGGGGGCCACGCTGATCCTGGCCGTGGGCCTGCCGGGGCTCACCCACCGCTACCACGAGTTCCTCGGCGGCAGCAACGGGCTCAACATCCGCACCGCGGGCGCTCCGCCCGCCCTGCAGGGGATCTTCTCCGGCAGCGAGTGGAAGGCGATCGTGGTGTGGACCACGGTCGTCATCGGACTCGCGGTCCTGGCGACCGTGAGCACGGGCCGCCTCGGCCGCCGCATGCGCGCGGTGCGCGACGACGAGACCGCGGCGGCGATGTCCGGCGTGCCCGTCGGCAGCACGAAGGTGGTCGCGTTCGTCATCGCGTCGGCCGCCGGCGGTCTGGCCGGCGGACTCCAGGCCTACGTGCTCGGCACGGTCACGCCCAGCACGTTCACGCTGGCGCTGTCGCTGAGCCTGCTCGCCGTACTCGTCCTGGGCGGCATCGGCAGCATGTGGGGCGCCTTCTGGGCCGCGCTGGCGCTGGTCTACCTGGAGGTCTGGGTCTCCGACCTCGCGGGCGCCATGAACTTCAGCCCGAACGTGGAGAACAACCTCCCGGTCGTGGTGTTCGGCGTCGTCCTCATCCTCGTCCTGCGCTTTTGGCCCTACGGGATCCAGGGCGTGTTCCAGGTGATGGCGTACAAGCGCAGGACCGCCGCCGCGCCCGCTGCCCCGAACGGCGCCCCTTCCCAGGGCGCCACCCCGAACAGTGCCTCGTCGGACGGTGCCGCTCCTGACACCGACGGCTCCAGGGGCACCTCTTGAAACCCGCCGCGGGACCCGCCTCGGGGCCCGTGAGACGTCATCTCCACCCCCTGACGAAGGAGAACACGATGCGATTCCGCAGAGGAACACTGGCCGCCACGGCGGCGGCCCTCGCGCTGACGATGATGGCGTCGGCCTGCACGGGCGCCGGCGACGTCGCCGAGACCGGCGACGTCGACCTGGACGTGGCCCCGGGTGTCACCGACGAGTCCGTCATCATCGGTACGCACCAGCCCCTCACCGGGCCCGCCGCGCCCGGATACCTGTCGATCTCCCAGGCGGCGGGCGCCGTGTTCGACTACGTGAACGCGCAGGGAGGTGTGAACGGACGCGAGATCGACTACCGGGTCGAGGACGACGTCTACGACCCCTCGCAGACGATCGACGTCACGCGCGAGCTCGTCATCGAGCAGGAGATCTTCGCGATGATGGGCGGGCTGGGCACGCCCACGCACAGCGGTGTCCTCGACTACCTCAACGACGAGGGCGTCCCGGACGTGTTCCCCTCGTCGGGCGCCCTGGCGTGGAACAACCCGGAAGAGTACCCGCTGACCTACGGGTGGCAGACGGACTACACCAAGGAAGCCAAGATCCAGGGCGAGTACGTCGCGGAGAACTTCTCCGGACAGCCCGTCGGCTACCTGTTCCAGAACGACGACGTCGGCGAGGACGCGCAGGCCGGCCTCGACCAGTACCTCAACAACGACGTCGTGGCCCGTGAGCACTACGAGTCCGACAACACCGACATGAGCGCGCAGATCGCCGAGCTGGAGCGCTCCGGCGCCGAGGTCGTCGTGTGCTCCTGCATCCCGGCCTTCGTCGCCCTCGCCCTGCTGGAGTCGGCGAGCATCGGCTACGAGCCGCAGTGGGTGGTCTCCAGCATCGGCGGCGACACCGCCACGCTCCAGGGCCTGCTCGCGAACTTCACCGAGGGCACGGACGCGGAGGAGGTTCCCGCCGACGCCTTCCTGGACGAGATGATCATCACGAGCTACCTCCCTCGGGTGGAGGACACCGAGGACGAGTGGTCCCAGTTCTTCACCTCCGTGTGGGAGGAGTACGGGGAGGACGGCCCGCTGACCAACACGCACCTGTTCGGCATGACGCAGGCCGTGATGTTCTCGCAGGCCCTGAAGGCGGCGGGCGAGGACCTCACCCGCCAGTCGCTGATCGACGCGCTGGAGAGCCAGGAGTGGCAGGGCCCGGGCCTGGTGCCGTTCTCCTCGTCCGACGGTGACCACGGCGGCCACGAGGGCGTGTACGTCGTCCAGTACGGAGCCGGCAACGACATCGAGATGGTCCAGGAGGCCCGGGTGACCGACCGCGAGGGCGGCCCCATCGAGGAGACGGACTTCGAGCGCGTGCTGCCCGAGGAGCTGGACTTCCACGACTGATCGCTCTAGGTCCCACAGACGGACCGGAGGCGGGCGGCGGCCCGGGGAGTGTTCCCCGGGCCGCCGCCTTGTGCGTGCCGCCGCGGGGCTCCGGCACCGCCGGCCCGTGGGGCTCCGGCCCCATGGGAGCCTTCCGAGAGGAGCCACTCACCGCGGGAGTGCCCACCGCGGGAGCCCGCCCGCCTGGGATCGCCCTCCCGGGCGCGCCCGCCGCGGGACTCCACCTCTGACGGGAGTCGCCCACCGCGGGTCCACCCGCGGGACCTCGGCCACACCGCTCCCGACGCCTCAGGGCCGCGGGATGTGATCCCGGGCGGAGGAACGGCCTCCGGTGCCGCGGCGTCCGCACCGCGCGGTGCCCCGGTCCGCTCGGGAAAGCGACCGAGCGGTGAACACCGAAGAGGGCTTTCCGCGGGGACCTGTTCCAGGGCGACCGGTCCCGCCCACCTTCGGCACGACGGGAATGGCGGCGCGATATCGGACGCATTTCAAAGTGAAGCGATCGATCATCTCGGGAACCGCGCGCGTTCCCGGACACAAGGAAACGGCGGGCCGCTGGAGGCGGCCCGCCGTTCATGCCTCAACGGTGGGGATCAGGAACCGTAGGGGCAGGTGTCGCGGTAGTCGGAGTAGTCCGAGCCCCAGCCCGTGCTGGGCGCCGGGCAGAGGAACTGCGCGTACCGCTCGTCCTCGTCGACGAACAGCTTCAGCCAGGCGATGCTGTTCCGGGCGATCGGGGTGTTGTTGGTGTTCGGAGCGAAGTGGCTCGCGCCGTCCAGCTCGACGTAGGCCTTGTCCACCGAGCGGTTGAGGCTCTCGTAGAACGGGATGGAGTGGGAGCGCACCGAGGCGACGCTGTCGTTCTCGGCGCCGATGATCATGGTGGGCACCGTGACCCGCGACCAGCTCTTCTGGGTGTGCCACGGGGTCAGCGGGATGGCGGCCTTGAGCTCCGGCCGGTCGTCGGCCGCGGCGAGCGTGCCGCCGCCGCCCATGGAGTGGCCCATCACCGCGAGGCGGTCGCCGTCCACGGTGTCCGTCACGTCGCTGTCCTCGACCAGGTAGTCCAGCGCGGCCTCGATCTGACGGCCGCGGCTGTTGGGCTGGTCGTAGCGGGAGTTGGTGTCGATCGTGAAGATCACGAAGCCCTGGGAGGCCAGTCGGTGGCCCAGCCACGACATCGTCGAGCTGCTCGCGGTGTAGCCGGGAGCCACGACGACACCGCCGAAGGTGCCCTGGCTGGTGTCCGTCGGGTAGTAGATGGTGCCGCCACCGAAGCCGCTCACCCAGGATGACACGCTGGTGGAGTCGGTGGCGAAGGACCCGCGGAGCGCCTCGATGCTGGACTCGGTGGGGTCGGGTCCGCGCTGGTAGTCGGCAGCCTGCGCCGGGGCGATGACGGTGGCGGCGGTCGCCACGGCCACGCCCAGGACCAGGGCGGTCTTCATGGCGAGCCTACTGGCCCAGGATCGGGGGGTCGTTTTCTCGGGGGCATTCTGAGTTCGCACGGGTTGTCCTTATCTCGTGCAGCGGGGGCCCGCGTAGAACGCGGGTTGTCCCTGGGGGGAATGAGAGCGCGTACCGGTTCAGGGGTGCCGATGTGTTGCGCGCCTCATTTCGATGGACGACTCAACTATGGTGACGAATGTGTGAATACGCATCCGTGAGATCACCAGTGGTAGTTAACTCGCCGGTAGGTTTCGTGCGGAGGGCCCTCGGGCAGTGCCGTCCGTAAGGGGGTGACGGCCATGCCGGGAGCCAGTGAACTACCGGACACGTTGAAGCGATCGCCGGAGAAGGCCCAGCGCACCTGGATCAAGGCGCACGATTCGGCGGTGGACGAGTACGGGGAGGGCGAGCGGGCGCACCGCGTCGCGTTCGCCGCGCTCAAGCACTCGTACCAGAAGAAGGGCGACCGGTGGGTGCCCAAGCAGCGGTCGGGGCCCTCGGACGCGCAGGCGGAGAACCCCGACGCCGCGCGCGGCCGGGGCAAGGACAAGCCGACCGCCGGCGGGGTGGACGCCAACGCCAGCAAGAAGGAGCTCTACGAGCAGGCACGCGACCTCGGCGTCTCCGGCCGCTCGAAGATGGACAAGGACGAACTCGTGGACGCGCTGCGCAAGGAGAGCGAACGGCGCACCTCGCGTGCGCGCGGTTCCTAGAGACTCCCGCCGCGCGGTGGTGTGACCACGGGGGAGAGACCGCGCGGGGGACATGGAGGAAGGGGCGGGGACATCGGTCCCCGCCCCTCGTGTGGGTCGTGGCCCCCGCGCGGGACCTACGGCCTACGGCCGGTCAGCCGGCCTGGATCTCCCCGCCCGTCGGTGCCAGGGTCTCGCCCGTGTAGTACGAGGAGAGCCGGTCACTGGCGAAGAACACGAACGAGGGGGCGATCTCGTCCGGTTCCGCGGCCCGGCCGATCGGAGCCTGCTCCCCGAACCCCTCGGCGCCCTTCTCGCCCAGCGTGGCCGGGATGAGCGGAGTCCACACCGGTCCCGGCGCCACGCAGTTCACGCGGATGCCCTGGTCCCGGAGCGTCTGCGACAGGGACGAGGACAGGTTCATCACGGCGGCCTTGCTCGACGCGTAGTCGATCAGCTTCGCGTTGCCGCGCAGGCCGTTGATCGACCCGGTGATGATGATCGCGCTGCCCTCGGGCATGTGCGGCAGCGCCTCGCGGACCGTCCAGAACACCCCCATGACGTTCACGTCGAAGGTCCGCCGCAGCTGCTCCGTGGTGAGGTCGGTGAACTTCTCCACGGGGCTCTGGGTCGCGGCGTGCTCGACCAGGACGTCGATGCCGCCGAGTTCGTCGACCGCGCGCCGGACCAGTTCGGCGCAGAACGACTCGTCGGCCAGGTCGCCCTTGACCGCGACCGCCGTGCGCCCCTCCGCGCGCACCAGGTCGACCGTGTGCTGGGCGTCGTCCTCCTCGTTCAGGTAGCCGAAGACGACGTCGGCGCCCTCCTTGGCGAAGGCCACGGCGACCGCGCGGCCGATCCCGGAGTCGCCGCCCGTGATCAGGGCCCGCCGACCCTTCAGGAGCCCGCGGCCCTCGTAGTCCCTCATCTCGTCCTTCGGGTGGGGACGCATCGGTTCGGTCCGACCCGGGTGGGGCTGGCTCTGCGCCGGTGGCGGCGTCTCGGACATGTCGCCTCACTCCTTTCCACTCCGCTTCGCTTCGCCTTCCTGGGCACGCCTACCCGAGAGCGGCGGTGGTGACCCGGGGTGTGGACGGATCGTGGTCCTGGTTTGGTACGCGGGGGGCGAGGGTCAATTCCGGGCAAGGCGTGTTTGTCCGCGCGAGCGGTCGGTCAGTGGAGGGGGAGGGACCGAACGCGAACCGGCGCGGAGGCAGTGCGGAGGTAGTGATGAGCACGGATGGACGGGACGCGAAGGACCGCCAGCTCGACCAGTACAGGACCGACTCCACGGAACCGCTGACCACCGAGACGGGTGTGCCGGTGGGGAGCACGGACAACTCGCTGCGGGCGGGGGTCCGCGGGCCGACCCTGCTGGAGGACTTCCACGCGAGGGAGAAGATCACCCACTTCGACCACGAGCGCATCCCGGAACGGGTCGTGCACGCGCGCGGGGCGGGGGCCTACGGGCACTTCACCACGTACCGCGGTCTGCAGAACCGGACCACCGCGCACTTCCTGCGGGGCCCGGGCGTCACCACCCCGGTGTTCGTGCGCTTCTCCACCGTGGCCGGGTCGCGCGGGTCGGCCGACACGGTGCGCGACGTACGCGGGTTCGCCGTGAAGTTCTACACCGAGGAGGGCAACTACGACCTCGTCGGCAACAACATGCCGGTCTTCTTCATCCAGGACGGCGTGAAGTTCCCCGACTTCGTCCACGCCGCCAAGCCCGAGCCGCACAACGAGATCCCCCAGGCGCAGTCCGCCCACGACACCCTGTGGGACTTCGTGGGACTCCAGCCCGAGGCCATGCACATGATGATGTGGCTGATGTCGGACCGGTCCCTGCCACGCAGCTACCGGACGATGCAGGGCTTCGGCGTGCACACCTTCCGCTTCGTGAACGCCGAGGGCCGGGGCACGTTCGTCAAGTTCCACTGGCGCCCGCTGCTGGGGACCCACTCCCTGGTCTGGGACGAGGCCCAGCGCGTGCAGGGCAAGGACCCGGACTTCAACCGGCGCGACCTGTGGGAGTCCATCGAGCGCGGCCAGTACCCGGAGTGGGAGCTGGGGGTCCAGCTCGTGGAGGAGGAGGACGAGCACGCCTTCGACTTCGACCTGCTGGACGCCACCAAGATCATTCCGGAGGAGCAGGTGCCGGTGCAGCCGGTGGGCAAGCTGGTCCTGGACCGCAACCCGGACAACTTCTTCGCCGAGACCGAGCAGGTGGCCTTCCACACCGCGAACGTCGTGCCGGGCATCGACTTCACCAACGACCCGCTCCTGCAGGCGCGCAACTTCTCCTACCTGGACACCCAGCTGCTGCGCCTGGGCGGCTCCAACTTCCAGCAGATCCCGGTGAACCGCCCGGTGGCGCCGGTGAGCGACAACCAGCGGGACGGGTTCGCCCAGCACCGGGTGCACCGGGGCAAGACCTCCTACTTCCCCAACCGGGTCGGCGGCGGCTGCCCCGCCCTGACCGAGGGGGGCGGCTACCGCCACTACACGGAGAAGGTGGAGGGCCAGAAGATCAAGGTGCGCAGCGACAGCTTCGCGGACCACTACTCGCAGGCCACGCTCTTCTACAACAGCCTGGCGGACTGGGAGAAGGAGCACCTGCGGGCCGCCTTCCGGTTCGAACTGGGCAAGTGCGAGGAGCTGGAGGTGCGGCAGCGGGTCGTGGCCAACCTCAACCACGTGGACCACGGGCTGGCCGTGAGCGTGGCCGAGGGGATCGGTGTCGTGCCGCCCTCGGCGGAGGACGGCACCCCCAACCACGGGCGCTCCTCGCCCGCGCTCAGCCAGGCCAACACCGCGTTCGGGTCGCTCGTGGGCCGGCAGGTGGCCGTGCTGGTCGCCGACGGCGTGGACGCCCAGGACGTCTCGGCCCTGCGGGACTCGCTGGTCGCGGAGGGCGCCGTGGTGGAGCTGCTGGCGTCCAGGGACGGTGCGGTCCGCGCCACGGACGGGTCGGCCGTCACGGTCGACCGGGCCTACACGACCGTGTCGTCGGTGCTCTACGACGCGGTCGCCGTCACCGGGGGGACGGAGTGCGCCGTCACGCTGGCCGGCGACGGTACCGCCCGGCACTTCCTGCTGGAGGCCTACAAGCACCACAAGCCGCTGGCCGCGATCGGGGCGGGCGGATCCCTGCTCACCGCGCCGCCGCTGCCGGAGGGCGTCGCGGGTCCGGTGGAGAACGAGACGCACAGCGTGATGGGAGTGGTCAAGTCGGGGCGGGCCGGCGACGACCTCATCACGGAGTTCGCCCGGCTCATCGGCGCGCACCGGTTCTGGAACCGGGCGACGTCGGCGATTCCGGCCTGAGGGGGTCACCATGCGCGTGGGATACAAGCTGTTCGCCGAGGGTTTCGGCCCTCGGGAGATCGTCGACCAGGCGGTGCGGGCCGAGGAGGCCGGATTCGACTTCGTGGAGGTCAGCGACCACTTCCATCCGTGGCTCTACAGCCACGGGCACTCGGCGTTCGTCTGGTCGATGCTGGCCGCCATCGCCGAACGCACCGAGCGGATCCAGATGGCCACGGGCGTCACCTGCCCCATCATCCGGGTCCACCCCGCGATCGTGGCGCAGGCGGCGGCCACCACGGCGCTGCTGGCGGAGGGGCGCTTCGTCCTCGGACTGGGAACGGGGGAGCGGCTCAACGAGCACGTGGTGGGCCGGGGCTGGCCCAACGCGACCAAGCGCCAGGAGATGCTGCGCGAGGCGATCGAGATCATCCGCCTGCTGTGGTCGGGCGGATACCACTCCTACGACGGGCGCTACCTGTCCCTGGAGGACGCCCGGGTGTTCGACCTGCCCGAGGAGTCGCCGCCCATCGTCGTGGCGGCGGGCGGTGAGCGGTCCGCGGCGATCGCCGCCGAGCTGGGCGACGGCCTGTTCGGCACCGAGCCCAGCCGCGTGCTCACCGGGGCGTACGAGAACAGGGGCGGCGACGGCCCGCGCTACTGCGAGGTGCCCCTGGCGTGGGCGCCGGACGAGGCGAGCGCCCTGGACTCGGCACGGGAGACCTTCCGCTTCGGCCTGACCGGATGGAAGGTCATGTCGGAACTGCCCAACCCGGTGAACTTCGAGGCGGCCACCGCGCTGATCACCCGTGACCACATGCGCGACGCGATCGGCTACGGACCCGACCCCGAGCGCCACCTGGCGGCCGTTCGCGAGTTCGCCGCGGCCGGGTACGACCACCTGTGCCTGGTCAACTCGGGCCCCGATCCCGAGGGGTTCTTCCGGTTCTTCGAGCAGGAGCTGGCCGAGCCGGTCCGGGCGCTCAAGCGCTACGACGCCAGCGGCTGAGGAGGCGGGACAACAGGTCGGTGTGCTCCGCGGCCCGCGGGCGGTCCGGGTCGGCCGCCGGCTGGACGGGCTCGCCCGGGGTGAAGGCCACGGGCAGCTCCACCAGCCCGCGCAGGAACGGGGACGGCCTCAGGCGCAGCTCCCTGGGCGGCACGGCCAGGCTCAGCCCGCCCAACCGCTCGTGGACCGCCGTGACCGCGGTGGCGGCGATCGTCCGGGCCAGGTTGCGCGCGGGGCAGGCGTGCGGGCCCGCGCCGAACATCAGGTGCGCGCGCCCGCCGCCCGCCGCCCGTACGGCCGGGTCCTGGTGCGCCGCCTCGAAGCCGATGAGGAGGGCGTCTCCGCCGCGGATGTCGCAGTCGCCGATCCGGACGTCCTGGAGGGCGATCCGCGCGGGCAGGACCTGGAAGGGCGTGTCGGTCCACATCACGTGGTCGAGCAGGTCCTGCACGCTCAGGCGTGCGTCGGCGTGGGCCGTGCGGACGCGGCCGTCGGTGAGCAGCGTGCGCAGGGTGTTCCCGATGAGGTGCGCGGTGGGCTGGTGGCTGGCGTTGTTGATGAGAGCCGCCGCGTGCGCGAGTTCGTGGTCGCTGAGCCGCGAGGGGTGCGCCATCATCCACGAGACCAGGTCCGGGCCCGGCCGCACGCGCTTGCGCGAGACCAGGCCCGCGAAGTACTGGTGCACACGGGCGACGGCGTCCTCACCGCGCCGGGCGTCGGCTCCGAACAGGACGGCCGTGAGGTCGCCGAGCATGTGCCCGTAGGAGTCGGGGAGCCCGTAGAGGTGGTTGAGCACCAGGACCGGCAGGGGCGCGGCGAACTCCCCGATGAGGTCGGCGCGCCCGGTCGCCACGAAGGCGTCGACGAGGTCGTCGGCGATGCGGCGCACGGTGCGTGAGGTGGCCGTCAGGTCGACCCGGACCAGGGCGTCGGCGACGGGAGCGCGCAGCCGGGTGTGCTCGGGGCCGTCGGCGTACAGGGCGTTGGGCCGCCAGGACAGGGTCGGCCGTGAGTCGGACAGGTCCACGCGGCCGTCGGTGACCTCGCGCCACTGGCGGGTGTCCCGGGAGAACAGGTGCGGGTTCTGCAGGACGGACAGGTTCTCGTGGTAGCCGAGCAGGAGCCAGGCGGGCACGCCGGGCTCCAGTTCCACCGGGGCGACGGCGCCGTGGATTTCGCGCAGCCTTTCCCAGAGTTCGGACCGGCCGCACGAGGGGACCGGGGCGTAGAGGCGGGCGGGCCGAGTGGGAGACATCGGGGCGCGGTTCCGGCGGCGCGGGACCCGCTTCCCTCCCTTCCGGGAGTGAGCGCACGTGGGAGGGCCGACGGCGCGGGAAGCGCCGGTTCTGGAATTGTAGGCGGGAAACGGCGAATCGTGCGATGTTTCGTGGAAATCCGCCGATCCCCTTTTCCTTTTTCCGAAGGAAAGGGGAACAAGGGGCGCCGTTCGTCGGACGCGTTCCGAGGCGGGGCCGTCACCGCTCGCAGGGCCGTGGGCCCGCGCCGACCAGGGCACGGGAGCGCCTGGGGGAGCCCGGACGCGGTGCCCGGGGGAGGCGCTCGGAGTGGGATCCTCTCACATCCTTCGGACAGTTCCTGAAGCTTCCGGATTCGTCGCGAAAAAGGCTCCGAGAAGCCCCTGTTCTGTCACTGGCGATCCCTAGTGTTGTCCTTGTGAGCGATCGATGGAGTACTGACGACGTCTGGGCCCTGGCCCCGGACCCCTCATCGCACAAGGCCGCTCTGAAGGTGGCCAGGACCGGATCCTGGCCCGAGCGCGGAGCGGTCGCCGCGGACACGGGCGGGACCGCCGCCGTGTGGGGCGAGTGCAAGGGGAGCGGGTCCAAGCCCTACCTCGCCGCCGTCCACCTGGACGGCGGACCGGCCTTCAAGTGCAGCTGTCCCAGCCGCAAGATCCCCTGCAAGCACGTCCTGGGGCTGCTGGCCCTGTGGGCACAGGAGGAGGTCCAGACCCGTGAGGAGCGGCCCGAGTGGGTCGCGAAGTGGCTGGCCGGGCGCGCCGCGCGCCGGACGAGGCCGGAGGCGGCCCCCGTCGACCCCAAGCGCGCCGCGGCCACGCTCCGGGCCCGCGAGGAGGCCGTCGCCGGCGGAATGGACGAACTCCGGCTGTGGCTGGACGACCAGATCGACGCCGGTCTGGCGGAGGCCCCCAAGCACGGCTACGACCACTGGGACCGCATGGCCAAGCGCCTGGTCGACGCCAAGGCGGGCGGGGCCGCCGCGCTCGTGTCGGAGCTGCCCGGAGCGGTCCGGGAGCAGGGCTGGCCGGAGGCGGTCCTGGACCGGCTCGGGCGGCTGCACCTGCTGGTCAACGCCTACCGGGCGGTCGCGGCCGCGCCGGAGGAGATGAAGGAGGAGTCGAAGGCCCCTTCCGCGGGCGACGGGGGCCGGCGGGCCGGTGAGGAGCTCGGCGCGCGCACGCGCGGCGTGGTCCGCGCCCGGGCCGGCATCACCACCCGGGTCGAGGAGGTCCTGGCCGAGGGCGAGCGCGTCCGCGACACCTGGCAGGTCCTGGGCCGACGGGACGTCGGCACTGCCGACCCCGACATCCGCGCCCGCCGGGTGTGGCTGCGCGGCCGCGGCACGGGGCGGATCGCGCTGTCCCTGGCCTTCGCGCGGCCGGAACAGGCGCCCGCGTCCCCCTTCCGCGACGCCACGGAGGCCGACACCGAGCTCGCGTTCTACCCCGACGGCCACCGCGCCGTCCCCGTCGACGACGGCCACCACGCCGCGCCGGCCGCGCCCCCCGAGGCGGGCACGGTCGCCGAGGCGCTCGACTCCTACGCCGCGGCCCTGGCCGAAGACCCCTGGAGGGACTCCTGGCCGGTGGTCCTGGGCGCGGCCGCGCCGGCGCTCGACGGCCGGTGGTACCTGGCCGATCCCTCCGGCGCCGCGCTGCCGCTGTCCGATCCCGAGCCCTGGCGGCTCCTCGCCGTCACCGGCGGCCACCCGGCCACGGTCGCCGGGGAGTGGTCGCCCCGGGAGGGGCTCACGCCCCTGACCGTGTGGGACGCACATGGAAAGGCGATCACCCTGTGACCACCCCGCCCTCCGACTCCTGGGACCTGCTGGTCTCCGCCGCCCTGGTCGGCACCGGCCGCCGCGCGGTCCCCGACACCCCCGAACTGCCCGCCACTCCGGCGGACGCGCCCGCCCGGGTCCTGCTGGACCGCGCCGCCCTGGCCGCCGTGCGCCGGGACGCCGGGTACACGCCCTCCACCCGCACGCCCGTCACGCCCGACGAGGAGCCCGAACGCCCCGAGGTCGGCGCCGCCGCCGAGCGCCGCCTGGCCGAGGTCCTGGCCTCGCGGCCCGAACTCCTCCCGGAGTGGCTGCGCCTGGCCGCGGCGGCCGGTCTCAGCCCCGCGCGCGCCACCGTGCCGGACCTGCTGGACCGGGGCGTCGGCGACAGCGAGCTGCGTCCGATGATCGTCGCGGCGGTCGGGCCGCGCGCCCGCTGGCTGGCCCGGTTCACACCCGCCTGGTCCTACGCGCACGCGGTCCCGCTGCCCGGCGACCGCTACCGGGAGCGGGACTGGACCCACGGCACGCCGGGCGAGCGCCGCCACGCCCTGGCCGCCCTGCGCGCCACCGACCCCGCCGCGGCGCGCGCACTGCTCGAGGCGGCCTGGCCCGGACTGCGCCAGGCCGACCAGCGCCGCCACCTGCTGGAGACGCTCGCCACGGGGCTGGGGAACGACGACGAACCCCTGCTCGACCGCGCCCTGGACGACCGGAGCGCCACCGTGCGCGGCCAGGCCCTGGCCCTGCTCACCCGGCTGCCCGAGAGTGCGCACGCGCACCGGCTGCGCGGCTACGTGCGCGAGCTCGCCCGCGTCGACGAGCGCGGCGGCCTCACCGTGGACCCGGTCGCCCCCGACCGGAGCGACATCCTGCGCGACCTCACCCTCGTGGCCGCCGACGGCGAACCCGAGACCGCCGCGACGCGGGCCGAACGCGCCTCGACCCTGGTCACGCACACCCCGATGGACGTGTGGACCGACCTGTTGGGCCAGACGCCCGATGAGCTGGTCGCCCGACTGGAGCGCTCCGACGACGTCCGGCTGCGCGAGACCTTCGCCGGCGCGGCCGGGCTCCAGGGCGACACCGTATGGGCCCGTGCCCTGCTCGGGGCGGTCGGCACCGGCCTGGTGGACCCCCGCTCGCGCCACTACCGCGACCGCGGCGCCCTCCGGCTCGCCGGGCTGTTCGCCGCACTCGCCCCGGACGAGCGCTGCCGCGTGCTGCTGGACGCTGTCGACGACGACACCACGCTGCTGGCCCTGGACCAGGTGATCCGGATGGTGCCGGGCCCGTGGTCCCCGGAGCTGTGCGACTGGGTCGTCCGGCGGTTGCAGAGGCCCCTGAAGCGCAAGAGCGACGTCTCGGGCTTCCGGGTGTTCTGCTCCGTCGCCGCCGAGCACCTGGCCCCCGAACTCCACACCGCACTCCCCGACAGCCCGCCCGCCGACGGCGACTCCGCCGCCGAGGCGCCCTACCTCCGGTTGCGGGACACCCTCCGATTCCGACACGACATGACCCGGGAGCTCTAGTTGTCCACCTCCACCGACGCCGCCACGACCGCCCACCCGTCGCCCGCCACCACCCTCGACGGAGACCTCCGGCCCAGTCCCTCCGGTGCTCTTCGCCCCCACGCCGAGCAGACCTACGCCACCGAGCTGGAGGCGCTGGCCAAGGCCGACGACCGCCGGCGCCCCCCGGGCTGGAAGCTGTCCCCGTGGGCGGTCACCCAGTACCTGCTGGGCACCACGATGGACGACGGCACCGAGATCACGCCCAAGTACATCGGCTCCCGCCGGGTCGTGGAGATCGCCGTCGCGACCCTGGCCACGGACCGCGCGCTGCTGCTGATCGGCGTGCCCGGCACCGCCAAGACCTGGCTCTCCGAGCACCTGGCCGCCGCGATCGCCGGCGACTCGACCCTGCTGGTGCAGGGCACCGCCGGAACCTCGGAGGAGGCCGTCCGCTACGGCTGGAACTACGCCCGGCTGCTCGCGGAGGGGCCCTCCGAGGCCGCGATGGTCCCCAGCCCGGTGATGAACGCGATGGCGCGCGGCTCGATCGCGCGGATCGAGGAGCTCACCCGTATGCCCTCCGACGTCCAGGACGGGCTCATCACGGTCCTGTCGGAGAAGGCGCTGCCCGTCGCCGAACTGGGCGTGGAGGTCCAGGCCCAGCGCGGCTTCAACGTCATCGCCACCGCCAACGACCGCGACCGGGGCGTCAACGACCTCTCCAGCGCGCTGCGCCGCCGCTTCAACACGGTGGTGCTGCCCGTGCCCGACAGCGCGGAGGACGAGGTGCGCATCGTCACCCAGCGGGTGGAGCAGCTCGGCCGGGCGCTGGAGCTGCCCGAGGTGCCCACGAGCCTCACCGAGATCCAGCGGGTGGTCACCGTCTTCCGTGAACTGCGCTCGGGGGTGACCGAGGACAACGGCACCAAGGTCAAGTCGCCCAGCGGCACCCTGAGCACGGCCGAGGCGATCTCGGTCCTCACCAACGGCATCGCCCTGGCCGCCCACTTCGGCGACGGGCAGCTGCGTCCGGCCGACGTCGCCGCGGGCATCCAGGGGGCGGTGGTCCAGGACCGCGTCTCCGACGGCGTGGTGTGGCGCGAGTACCTGGAGACCGTGGCGCGCGGCCGCGAGGGGTGGAGCGAGTTCTACCGCGCCTGCCGCGAGGTGAGCGCCTGATGGCACGACTGGACACCAGTGGGCTGCACGTCCTGGGCGTGCGGCACCACGGTCCGGGCTCGGCCAGGGCGGTCCGCGCGGCCCTGGAGGAGATCAAGCCGGACGCCGTGCTGATCGAGGGGCCGCCCGAGGCGGACGCCCTCACCGGCCTGGTCGGCGAGCTGGAGCCGCCGGTCGCCCTGCTGGCCTATCTCGCCGACACCCCCAAGGGGGACGCGCCGAGGGCGGGGGAGGGGTGGGCGTTCTGGCCGTTCGCGTCCTTCTCCCCGGAGTGGCAGGCGCTGCGGTACGCCGTCGAGAACGACGTTCCCGTGCGCTTTTGCGACCTGCCCGCCGCGCACACCCTGGCCGAGCGCGTGGCCCGTGCCGAGGCGCGGGCGCGGGCCGAGAGGCAGGAGAGCGGGACGGAGGAGACCGCGAAGGAGGAGCAGGAGGAGCAGGAGGGAGGATCCCCGGCGGAGTCGGGAGACGGGGACGGCGGCGACGGTGACGGCGGTGATGCCGACGACGCCCCCGGGGTCCGGGTGGACCCGCTGGGCGTGCTCGCCCGGGCCGCCGGCTACGACGACACCGAGCGCTGGTGGGACGACGTCATCGAGCAGCGGCGCGACGCCCAGCCGTCGCCGTTCCCCGCGATCGCCGACGCCATGGCGGCCGTGCGCGCCGAGACCGGCCCGGAACGGGGCTGGGACGCGCGACGGGAGGCGTACATGCGCCAGACCCTGCGCGCGGTGCTCAGGGAGGGGCACGACCGGGTCGCCGTGGTGTGCGGCGCCTGGCACGCGCCCGCCCTGCGCGACGTGGCCGACTACCCGGTCAAGGACGACACCGCGCTGCTGCGCGGACTGCCCAAGGTGAAGGTCAACGCCACGTGGGTGCCGTGGACCCACGGGCGGCTGGCGTCCGACAGCGGCTACGGGGCGGGGGTGTCCTCGCCGGGCTGGTACCACCACCTGTTCACCGCGCCCGACCGGCCGGTGCACCGCTGGCTCACCGACGCCGCGCGGCTGCTGCGCGAGGAGGGCCAGCCGGTCTCCTCGTCGCACGTCATCGAGGGCGTGCGGCTGGCGGAGACGCTGTCGGTCCTGCGCGGGCGGCCCCTCGCCGGCCTCGACGAGGTGTCCGAGGCGCTCACCTGCGTCCTGTGCGAGGGCGAGACCGCCCGCGCGGCGCTCGTCCACCGCACGATGGCGATCGGCGAGCGCATGGGAGCGGTGCCGCCGAGCACGCCCATGGTGCCGTTGCAGCGCGACCTCACCGCCGCCCAGAAACGGCTGCGGCTCAAGCCCGAGCCCTTCGACCGCGATCTCGACCTCGACCTGCGCAAGGAGAGCCAGCGCGAGCGCGGCGTGCTGCTGCACCGGCTGCGGATGCTCGGCGTGGCGTGGGGCGTGCCCCGGGAGGGGGACGGCGGGCGGCGCGGCACGTTCCGGGAGGCCTGGCGGCTGCGCTGGGAACCGGATATGGACGTGGCGCTGATCGAGGCGAGCCGGTGGGGCACCACGGTGGCCTCGGCCGCCGGAGCCCGGGCGGCCGACCTCGCCGCCGACGCCGACCTGCCGGGGCTCACCGCCCTCACCGAGCAGTGCCTGCTCGCCGAACTCGGCGAGGCGCTGCCGCACGTGCTGTCCCTGCTCACCGACCGCGCGGCCACCGACAGCGACGTCACCCACCTGATGGCCGCGCTCCCGGCGCTGGCGCGGTCGGCCAGGTACGGCGACGTGCGCGGGACGGACGGCGGCCACCTGCGCGCGGTCGCCGAGCAGATCCTGCGGCGGGTGTGCGTGGGACTGGGCCCGGCGGTGCACGGACTGGACGACGACGCGGCGGCCGAGTTCGTCCGGCGCATCGACCACACGCACGACGCGGCGTCCCTGCTGGGCGGCGACGCCTTCGACGCCTGGACGGCCGCGCTCGTCGCCCTGGCGCGGCGCGACACCCTGCCCGGACGGATCGCCGGCCGGCTCACCCGGATGCTGTCCGACGGCGGGCTGCTGGCCGCCGACGAACTGCGCCGACGCCTCGGACTGGCGATGTCGCCGGGCACCGAGCCCGCTGACGCGGCCGCGTGGCTGGAGGGGTTCCTGCGGGGCAGCGGGCTCATCCTGGTCCACGACGACCGCCTGTTCGGGCTCATCGACACCTGGCTGCTGAGCCTGCCCGAGGAGCGGTTCACGGCGGTGCTGCCGCTGCTGCGGCGCACGTTCGGCGCCTTCGACGCACCGGAGCGGCGCGCGATCGGTGACGCCGCCGCCCGGATCGACGGGTCGCCCCGCTCCGACGACGCGGACGCCGAGCGCCGCCTCGTCGACGCGGGCCGAGCCGCGCCCGCCGTGGCGGCGGTGGCGGCCCTGCTCACCAACGGAAGGAGTCTCGCGTGAACGCCGTGGACGAACGGGAACGCCGCTGGCGGCTGGTCCTGGGCCGGGAGGCCCAGTGCGGGGGCGGTCTGAGCAGCGCGGACCAGGGGATGGACGCCGCCCTGGAGGCCCTGTACAACCAGGGAGACGGCGCCGCCGGCCGCGGGTCCGGCCGCCGCTCCGCGGGCCTGGGCGCCTCCGCCCCGCGGGTGTCGCGGTGGCTGGGCGACATCCGTGAGTACTTCCCGACCTCCGTCGTGCAGGTCATGCAGAAGGACGCCATGGAGCGCCTCGGTCTGCACCGGCTCCTGCTGGAGCCGGAGATGATGGAGGCCGTCGAACCCGACGTGCACCTGGTGGGCACGCTGCTCTCGCTCAACCGGGTGATGCCGGCCGAGGCCCGCGAGTCCGCCCGCGCGGTGGTGCGCAAGGTGGTCGAGGACCTGGAGCGCCGGGTGGCGCAGAAGACCCGCTCGGTGGTGCGCGGCGCCATCGACCGGTCGTCGCGCACGACCCGGCCGCGCCGGGCCGCCGACATCGACTGGAACGCCACGATCCGCCGCAACCTGGCGCACTACCTGCCCGAGCACAACACGATCGTGCCGCAGACCCTCGTGGGGTACGGGCGGCGCAGCCGGGGGGTGCAGAAGGACGTGGTGCTGGCGATCGACCAGAGCGGCTCGATGGCCTCCTCCGTGGTGTACGCCAGCGTGTTCGGCGCGGTCCTTGCCTCGATGAGCGCGCTGCGGACCTCGCTGGTGGCCTTCGACACCGCGGTCGTCGACCTGACCGAGGAGCTCACCGACCCCGTCGAGGTCCTGTTCGGCACCCAGCTCGGCGGCGGTACCGACATCAACCGGGCCATCGCCTACTGCCAAGGGCTGATCACCAAGCCCAACGACTCGGTGTTCGTGCTGATCAGCGACCTGTACGAGGGCGGCGTCCGCGCGGAGATGCTCAAGCGCGTGGCCGCGATGAAGTCCGCCGGCGTGCAGGTGGTGGTCCTGCTCGCCCTGTCCGACGAGGGCGCGCCGTTCTACGACCGCACGAACGCCGCGGCCCTGGCGGAGATGGACGTCCCCGCGTTCGCCTGTACCCCGGACGCCTTCCCGGAGCTCATGGCCGCCGCCATCCAGGGCCTGCCCCTGACCGCGTGGGTCGACAAGCACCAGGACGAGTGACCGGTCGGGGGCCGCGCCGCGCGGTGCGGCCCCCGACCGGGCGCGGTCGGTGGCTCTCGCGCCCGGGCCCCGCCCTACTTCGTGAGGTCGATGAGCCCCTCGACGTAGGACTGGTACTCCAGCAGGGCCAGGCGCAGCGCCTCGGTGTCCGGCTCCTCGGCGCTCCACGCGGAACGCAGTTCGGCGCGGCGCTCGGTCAGGGCGTTGACCAGGGCGTCGGTCATCTTCTCGGCCAGGGCGTCGGCCTGCTCCACCGCCTGTGCCGGGTCGTCGACGAACGCGCCCCGGGCCTCCCGCAGGTCGTCCCTGGCGCCCGCCGTGCTCCGCGGCCGCGGCTTCCACGGGGTCCGGGACCGATCGGTCGACCTTCGACGGGCGGTGCCGCGGGTCGTGGTGGCGGGGGCGGGCGAGGAGGCGCCGCCCGAGCTCCGCGGCGCCGGGGCCTTCGCTTCGGGCTTCCTCTCGGGTGGTTTCGCGCGTTCGGCCACGGGTCTCTCCAGACCTGGTCGGTGTGCGGATCCGGTCGGGTGCGCGGCCGGGGGCGCGGCCGCGCCGTCGTGCTGCCGGAAACGGTCCTCCGTGCGGCGAGCGCGCATGGTCCACCGCGCGTGCTGCTGCTCCGGGGTGTCGCTCAACGTGTGGCCTCCGGCGCCGGGTCCTTCGGTCTCTTCGGCGCGAGGCCGGGTTCGGAGCGCAGCGTGGGCGGTGGCGTGCCCAGGAGGGCGGTCACCAGCCCCCGGCAGGCCACCAGGGCCTCCCGCAGGTGCTCCGTGTCGGCCTGTTCCGCTGGAGACAGCGCGACGTTCGCACGACGGGCTTCGGCGACCGCGTGGGCGTGCTCCACGGACAGGTCCCGCAGACGGTCCTCGAACCCTCCGGCGCGGTCGGGGTAACCCAGGTCCGTCATGATCCGCTCCACCAGCGCCCGGGCGTCGCCCACGGCCGCGGCCGGATCGTCGACGAAACCCTCCTGGACCGTCGACCAGGACCGGGTGTGGCCGTCGCGTTCGGCGTCGGTGAGCGTGCGCACCGATGTCTGCCGGTGCCGTCTCAGTCGCTCGTCCAGCTCCCTCTCGGCGACCGACCGGTCGCCCTGGGCCGCCGCGACCGCGGCGTCGTACTCGGGACCGAAGCGCTTCCTCAGGCGGGCGCCGCGCCAAGCGGGAAGCAACCGAAAGTAGGCGGCGATGAGAACGGCCGCCACGGCTGCGGCCACCAGCACGGTGATCAGGACGACGGTTCCGCTCAAGACGCGCACCTCCCGCAGAGCTCCCATGCCCGTCAAGGCCGCACCAAAACGGAGCCAAGCCCGGGTCACGCGGCCGGGCGCGGACATTTGGTGCAAATCTCCCTGATTCTGGCGGACTGGGACGGACCGGAACCCTTTTGTGGCCTGTCCGCCGAAGGGCCCGCGCACGTGGCGTTCCGTTCGCCCGACCGGGCGCGTTCAGTCCGTCGCGGGGCAGGGATCGTCGAGAGTGTCGACCGGGGTGAGGGCGACCGAGAACCGGGGCACGCGGGTGACGCCCTCCTCCCGGTCCCAGAGCAGGTCGACGTCGTTGGCGCCCGCGAAGTACAGGACCGGCCGGTCCGTCGTCAGCGGCGGTCCGACACGGGTGACGGGGTCCTCGCCCGGATCGACGCACACCACCGCGGGTTCCACACCGCTGTGGAATCGGGACTCGCCGCCCTCGGCGCGGTAGGTCTCGACATGGGCCTCGCCCTGGGCGGCGTCCTCGCGGAGCTGGTCCGTCAGCGCGCCCAGCACGTAGGCGAGGCCGAACAGGACCGCCAACACTCCGATGAGGAACGGGGCACCGCCGATCGTGACCAGATGGAAGTGCCGGATCAGGCCGAACAGGCCGAGTGAGACGACCAGGGCCTGTAACACCCGGGGCGCGCTCTCGGTCGTCGCCGCGAAGCGGCTGATGCCGGAGAGCGCCACCTCGTCGGCGCCGATACCGAAGGCGTCCAGGTAGACGGTCAGGCTGAAGTCGCCCAACGCCACCATGGCGGGGATCGCCAGGACGGTGATGATCAGGGGAAACCAGGTGTTGGCCAGACTCTCCGGGATCCGGATCAGGACCTGCCACAGGCCGAAGAGGCAGGGGACGGCGATCATGGTGGTGATCAGGGGTCCGATGACGACGTCTCCGGCGCGCCACGCGTAGAACAGCATCGCGCCGCACACCAGTAGGAAGACACCCAGCGCCACGGCGCCCAGCACCGGGTTGCGGTCGGAGGTGTGGATTCGGTCAGGGAGACCGACGACCGTGAGTGCCTCCGCGGGGCCGGCCTCGGGGTTCCTGGCCACGAACTCCGGTACCCGGGCCCGGGCCTCGGTCAGGCTCTGCGCGTGGACCCGCCCCTTGGCCCGCCACCAGGTCAGCGCGAGGAAGAGGGCGGCCGGTATCCGGCGCGTGGGCGCGTCGGGCAGCACGAGGTAGGCGTGAGTGCTGTTCGGGCGTGACCGCAGCCGTGCGGAGGTGGTGATCCGCGCGTCGACACCTGACCGGTCACATGCCTTGCGGAACCTGGTGGCAGCCGCGACGGCTGAGCCGACGGCGGCGCCGGAGACCGGGAGGTGGACGTCGTAGTCCCGGTGTTCGGGAGTCGCCGCCACCTCCAGGAACCGCCAGGGTTGGCCGCGCACCAGCGCGAGGAAGGCCGCGCCCTGGGCCTGGGGGACGCGTACGCCGAGCCGGACTTCGTGGTCGTAGTGCCGGGGGAACTCGCCCTCCATCTCCTCGACCGGAGGGATCGAAGGGGTCGATGGAGATTCGGGCCGAGATCTTCCGCGACGGAAGAAGGACCACATGGGGGACTGGCTCCACTCGTCGTGTCGGCACGGACCGGTACCGGACGTTGGCCACCAGGACCTGTTCCGGTGGCCGACGACCGGACTGGCTAGCGGAGGCTGCCCTTGGCGGTGTCGAGGAAGGCCTGCCATTCACCGGGGGCGAAGGTGAGACTGCCGAGGTCCCGGTGCCGGGTGTCGCGGACGGCGGCCCCCGTCGCCCAGTCGGCCACCTCCACACACGCGGTCTGGTCGGCGCTGTAGCTCGCCTTTCTCCAGGTCGCGGCATTCGGGATGATGGACTGACTCTCAGGTGTCATCGCTCGTCCTTCTACAGATCTCTGCGGATGTCCGACAGCAGCTTCCGCAGCATGTTGCCACCGACTCCGGCCAGCCGAAGCTGGTTGAAGATCGCCTCGTGGTCGTGCAGATCCTCAGCGCTTTCGAGAAAGAGGTTACTCCGGTAGCTCTCCACATAAACGGTCGAGAGTCCGGACTCGGGCAGCTTCAGGATCATGAAGGTCGGTACCACCATTCCGATGTGGGCTCCGGCGACATGCGGGATGACCTGGAGGGTGACCTTGGAGTGCGCGGACAGCTCCAGCAGATGCGTGAGCTGCTCACGCATGACGTCCACGCCCCCGACCTGCTGGCGCACCGCGCTCTCGCCGAGGATCACCCACATGTCGGGTCCGCCTTCGGACAGCACTCGACTGACGCGTTGTCGGCGAACCTCGATCTGCCGTTCGAGATCGTCCGGGGTGACAGAGCTGCTGACCCCGGTGATCACGGCACGCGCGTAGTCCTCGGTCTGGAAGAGACCCGTGACCACGGAACTCGTGTACGCCTCGATCTCCGAGGCGCTGGCCTCAAGTCCGATGAATGTTCCGTAGCGCTGTTGCAGGTCGTAGGACTGCCACCAACCCCGCTTGCCCGCTTGACGGCGGATCTGGATCAAGGCTTCGGCTTCCTGGGATGACAACTCGTAGTGCCTGGTGAGCTGCCGAAGCTCCTTCTCGCGAGGCACCCGGAGCGCGGCCTCCCAACGGCTCACGGTGGAGATGGTGACTTCGAGAATCCGAGCGACGTCGGTGATCGTGAGGCTGTGCCGCTCCCGGAGTCGCTGGAGCTCCCTGCCCAGTTGCCACTGGGCCACGGTGGGTGTGGTGATCGGCATGGACGTCCCATCTAATTAGAGTTGCCAGTTAGCCTTGCCAAGAAGATTACTCAGGGTCATACTCTAACTATGGTTGGTTCGCCCCGCTAGCACGGGAGATCAGGGAGATCGACGTGCTGAGAATCGGCTGTACTCGCTGGCAACGTGCCCAAGACGAGGCACGACGAAGCCCTGGCGGGTGCTGTGAACACCCCCAGGGCATGGTCGGCGGTCAATTCGCGCAGAACTGAGGAGTCACCGACATGCCTGTTGTATCGCAGAGTCCGACGCCCGCCTACCCGGGGCGGCGCTGGGCAGCGCGCCTCTACCCCGGCAGGGCCGCGATCACGGCTCGCGTCCGCGCCGACATGCGTGAGGACCTCGCCGAACTCGGTGGGATCCCCGACGACCTGGTCGCCAGCGCCGCCCTGTGTGCGAGCGAGGCGTTCGCCAACGCCGTCGCCCACAGCAGGTCGGGGCGGCCCGACGGGACGGTGATGCGCATCCTGTCCACGCCTGTCGTCACCACCCGGGAGACCACGCTCCGGTTGTCCGTCATCGACGACGGGCCCGTGGACTCCCGGCCGATGATCCCCGCCCAGCGCACGGCTGAGGAGTGGGAGGACGCCGAACGTGGCCGCGGCCTGCTGCTCATCGACCGCCTGGCCACGGAGTGGGGCACCCAGCGCTGGGCCGGTACCGGCACGCACGGCGTCCTCGGCACCGTGATCTGGGCGGAGTTCACCTACCCCACGTTCCGGGAGACGGTATGACGACGGTGACGGCCGCCTCGGCCTCCGGTATCGCCCCCGGCATGCGCCGAGTTCTGAACGCGCCCAGGGGTCGGCGATTCAGCCGTCCCACGCTCCCCTCACGCCCCTCGAACGCCCCCGCGCCGCCGCTCACTTCGCTGGGCCGGACCCCGAGGGAACGCGCGCTCCTGGCTCACATGCCCGACACCGCTCGGCTGCGCCACCGGCTCGCCCACGGCGATCTGCCCCTGTGGATGATCGCTTCCGAGCCGCCGGACCCACACCCCCGCAAGGGGCCCGGACCCGCTCCCCGGCCCCGGCCGGAAGACGGCCCCGAACCAGAACCCGAACCGGTGCGCGTACCCCGCCCCAGGCGTGAACGTCCTCCGCTCCCGCGCCGCTCGGACCGCCCCCGTCGCCCAGCGAGCCACCGCAGACCCCGCCGCCGCGTCGGTTGGGCGCTCACCGGTTACGCCCTGGCCGCCACGGCCGGAACCCTCGTCCAGCCCGTGATCGCACTACTTGGCTGACTGTGAGCCGGCGTGGAGGCCGCACCCAGCGTGAGGGTTCCGGTGCGGCCACATATGGTCAAAAGCCTGGTGGTGACAGTCTGTGACTGATAGGTAAGGACGCGAGAACTGGTAAAGCGAACGCAAAGGCCGGAGCTGTATGCATTCCTGGAGGCGTGAGTTCGCACGGCCGAAGCTGGGAAACAAGCTCGCGACCCTGCACGGTCAGTCTTTCGAGGACTTCTTCCACGAACTCATGGAGCTCGCCGATCCCGGTTTCTTCCCTGTACGCACCAGCCAGGGCGACTTGGGTGCCGACGGCCTGGCCATCAGTGACCGAAAGCTCTACGCCTGCTATGGTCCGCGGGTGTTCAAGCCGAGCGAGGTCCGTGAGAAGTTCCGCGGCGACCTCGTCAAGGCGGTTGAGAACCGTGGGGGCGACTTCGACCGCTTTGTGTTCGTGCACAATGAGTTGCGCGGCGTCTCGCCCGAGGTGACGAAGGAGATTTCCGAGGCCCAGAAGGAGTACGCGCCGCTGCGCTTCGAGAACTTCGGCCTCACCCGTATGTGCCAGGTACTCACGAAGCTCGACGACGCGACCGTCGAAGACCTCGTCGGGCCCTTTCCCGCGACGGAACTGGTGACCGGGGTCGGCATGGGCGAACTCGCCCCTCTCCTCGAACACCTCTCGACTCGGAAGCGGCATAGTGTCACCCCGGACGGGGTTCCCGTCCCGTCGAGCCGGAAACTGGAGTACAACCGGTTCAGCGACGAGATGCGGGACTTCCTCCTCAAGGCGCTGCCCTACGTGCGGTTGGTGGGCGACTACTACCGAGGGCTGAACAACCCCTTCGAGGAGGACGAGGTGGCGGCCGCCTTCCGTCAGGAGTACGTGGAGCTGGCCGACTCGCACGAGGACCCTGACACTGTGGCAGACCACCTGCGGTGGTACATCCTTGGCAACAAGGCGGCCTCACTCAAGGACCAGATCGACGCCAACGTCGTGCTCATGCACTTCTTCGGCCGGTGCGAGGTCTTCAGGGTCCCGCCGACGGAGTGGAGACCTCACGGCGAGGTCGGGGGAGGGGGTGCAGTGTGATCGTGCCGACCAAAGGCATCGCACCGCAACGAGCACTGCTGACCGTGGGAGCCCAGATCCTCATGTCGAGCGAACGGCAGAGTGTCACCGTCACCCAGGCATGGCGCAGGCTCCAGAAATGGCGCGCCGACCACGCCCACAACGCCCCCGTGCCGTTCTGGTGGTTCGTTCTCGCTCTCGACGTCCTGTACGCGTTGGGCACCGTCGAACTGCGCGACGACCTGCTCGTCTTCCGGGAGGTATCGGGTGTTGCGTGAGCTGAAGGCCAGCGATTCTAGGTTCCGCGCGGTTTCCTTCCGTCCCGGCCTCAACTTGCTGGTCGCCGACCGGACCACCGCCTCCACCGACGACCAGAGCCGTAACGCCGTTGGCAAGACCAGCATGGTGGAACTCCTCCAGTTCCTCCTCGGCGCCGACAAAACACCACTGGTCACCCGCAGGGAGAACAGGGAAAGGGCGTTCGAGCTCGTCCTGGACTGGCCCTCCGCTCCCGGTGGGCTCCTCAGCGTACGGCGCTCTGGCAAGGACCCGGCGAAGGTCCAGATCGATCCGGACATCCTCGGTCACGACCCGGGTGCGCTCATCCCGAGGGGCGGGACAGTCCGCGCGAAGGAGTGGAAGAGTGCCCTCGAAGGGGAGCTGTTCGGCATCCGGG
Source organism: Nocardiopsis sp. Huas11 (assembly GCF_003634495.1). GTDB lineage: Bacteria > Actinomycetota > Actinomycetes > Streptosporangiales > Streptosporangiaceae > Nocardiopsis. Next base: position 2,890,731 of record NZ_RBKY01000001.1, read on the forward strand.
AAGCCGACGAGGGGCTGAGCGGGAGGACGCTGCTCGGCTTCTACCTCCGAAGGACGGAGAAGAACGGCTTCGCCGACGCCCTCCGGCCGAACACCCAGGCCAACCGGCACCAGGCCACCGCCAACCTGTGCTATCTGCTCGGTATGGACTGGTCACTGGCCCAGCGCTACGGAAAACTGTCCGAGAGGGAGCAGACCCGCAAGAAGCTCGGCCAGGCGGCCAAGGACCCCCTCTGGAAGGACATCGTCGGCAGGTCAGGTGACCTGCGCGGGCAGCTCACCGTCGCGGAGCGCAGGATCGCCGATCTACGGAGGCAGATCACCGCGTTCCAGGTCGTTCCCGAGTACGAGGAGATCCGCCGGGAGGCCGAGCGTCTCGACACACGCATCCGCGCCCTGCGTGAGGACGACGTCGTCGACCAGCGCAACCTCACCGACACCGAGCGCTCCATGGCGGAGGCCAGGGAACCCGGCCACGACTACCTGGAACAGGCGTACGCGGAGATGGGGGTACTGCTCGGCGATCAGGTGCGTGCCCGTTTCGGGCAGGTGGAGGAGTTCCACCGGGCCGTGGTGCACAACCGGAGGCAGTACCTGGAGGAGGAAGCGGCCAGGCTGCGCGAGAAGCTCGCGGGAAGCGAGCGGGAACGCAAGGAGCTGGGTGACCGGCAGGCCGAACTTCTCAGAACTCTCAAGGAGGGTGGCGCCCTGGACACGCTCACGGTCATGCAGAGCGCGCTGGCCAAGGAGGAGGCCCACCGGGAGCTGCTTCAACACCGTTTCGAGGCCGCCCGCACCCTGGAGCGCAGCCGTGTGGAGATCGACGAGGACAAGGCCGCTCTGGAGAGGGAAGTCCGCGATGACATCGATACCAGGCAGGAACAGGCACGGCAGGCCAACCTACGCTTCAACGAGTACGCCCGCTATCTGTACGGCGACGCGCGCGAGCCCCTACTGACCTTCAACGCCCGAAGGAGCCACCTGGAGATCGAGCTCAAGCTCGAAGCCGATGACAGCACAGGCATCTCCAACATGAAGATGTTCTGCTTCGACCTGACGTGGGCGGTGACCGCCCATCGCGCCGGACGCGGCCCCGACTTCCTCGTTCACGACAGCAAGATCTACGACGGGGTGGACGAACGCCAGGTCGCCCGTGCCCTGGAGTTGGCCGCGCGGGTCATGGAGGACGAAGGCATGCAGTACATCGTGACGATGAACTCCGATGATCTCGCCAAGGCCCAGCGGCTGGGCTTCGACGCGGATCAGTACGTCATCACGCCCCGGCTCGACGACTCCGAAACCGGAGGGCTCTTCGGGTTCCGCTTCTGAAGCACCCCGCCAGGGCCAGTCCGGCTCGATAGCCCCTCACGGCCGTCCGTGGTGCAAAGACGGATGGCCTGGTGCGAGGCGGGTGGGTGTTAACCTTCCGACCGTGCCCGAGTCGAAAGACGTGGCCGCCTAGCGGCGGCCCGCCCCACAGCAGGTCCGCCGCATCAGCGTCCATCGCCGGTGCGGCCCTCGGTGCTGCCCGGCTTCACGTCTGAGGCTCGGAGCTTCTCGTGCACGAACGCCACCGCGGCGGGGTCGTCCTCGCCGCCGTTCTGCTGTCCACACTCGTCTTCCCCCTGTCCATCACCGGCGCCTCCACCGCCCTTCCCGAGATGCAGGCGCACCTCGGCGGCGGGCTGAGCGCCGCGCAGTGGGTCGTCAACGCCTACAACGCCTGTTTCGCCGCCTTCCTCGTGGTCGCCGGCTCGGTGGCCGACGCGGTCGGCCGGCGCAGGGTCTACGCCGTGGGCGTCGGCCTGTTCCTCCTGAGCGGCGTGCTGGTCCCCTTCGTCCAGGACGTCGCCGGCCTGGTCGTCCTGCGCGCCGTGGGCGGGGTCGGGGCCGCCGCCGCGGTCGCGGGCGGCACCTCGCTGCTCGCCGCCACGTTCGAGGGGCCGGCGCGGGCCCGCGCCTTCGGCCTGCTCGGCACGGTGCTCGGCGCGGGGACCGCGTTCGGTCCCGCGGTCTCCGGCCTGCTGGTGCAGACCCTGGGGTGGCGGGCGGCCTTCGTCGCACCGGCCCTGGTCGCCGGGGCCGTCCTGGTGCTGGTGCCCCTGCTGCCGTCGGCACGGGGCACGGGGCGCCGGATCGACCTGCTGGGCGCGACGCTGTTCACCCTGGGCCTGTTGACGCTCCTGGCGGCACTGGTCGAGGGGCCCGAGCGGGGCGTGCCCACGGCCGTCGGGGCCCTCGCGGCCTCGGCGCTGCTCCTCGGCGCGTTCGTGCTGGTCGAGCGGGGACGCCGGGAGCCCCTGGTGGACCTCGCGCTGCTGACCGACCGGCGCTTCGTCGCCTACGCGCTCGCGGCGGCCACCTTCATGGCGGTGCTCGTCCCGCTGCTCGTGTACCTGCCGTCGTACCTGATCGCCGTGGTCGGGCTGTCCGCGGCGCAGACCGGCCTGTGGCTGCTGATGCTGACCGTGCCGACGCTGCTCCTGCCCACGGTGGGAGCCGAACTGGCCGCGCGGCTGCCGCACACGGCCGTCGTGGTCGGCGCCCTGGTCCTGTGCGGAACGGGTGCCCTGGGACTGCTGGTGCTGGGGCCGGACGTCACCCCGGTCTCGCTGGCGCTCCCGTTCGTTCTGGTCGGTGCGGGCGTGGGGCTGACCAACGGCCTCATCGACGGCCTGGCGGTGGGGGCGGTCCCCGCTGAGCGGGCCGGGACGGCGGCGGGGGTGTTCAACGCGGTCCGCCTCACGCTGGAGACGATCGCGATCGCCGTGGTCGGCGCCGTCCTGGCGGTCCTGACCGGCGGCCGGCTGGAGGGCGCGGAGTTCACCGCCGCCTTCCACACCGTGGCCCTCTTCCTGGGCGGGCTCACCGCGGTCGTCGTGGTGGGGGTGTGCGTGCTGAACCGGCGCGGGGCCGATCAGGGGTCGCGGGTCGGCTGACCTGGCCGATTGCGGACAGAGTGACCGGCCGGGCCGTCCCGCCGTGGATGATGGACGCGACGGCCCGGCCGGCACCGGCGGGCCGTCGTCGGTGTGCGGGAGACGGGGGAGCGGTGTGACTGGATTCGCGGACGGGCTGGGCGACGCCCGCAGGGCCGTGACCGCCTACTTCGGCTTCAACCTGCCGGAGGAGCGCGGCGCGGGGAACCCGGAGGGCGGCGACCTCCTGGACGACATCGGGGACACGGTGCACGGAGCGGAGCTGCCCGTCCTCGACCGCACGGCGCGTCCCGCGCCCGCGCGACCTCCCGGGTCGTCGGACTCCTCCGACCCGACGGGCCCCGACGAGGCGTCGGTGACCGCTGATCCCGCGGACTCCTCCGCCTCCGCGTCCCCGGAATCGGCCGAGACCTCGGCCTTCGATCCGCTGGTGACCGGTCGGCCCGTGGCCCTGGCGGCGATCGAGGCCGACACCGAGGCCATCGGCCGCACCCTCTCGTGCGAGGAGCCGGTCGGACGCCTGCTCCGCGCCCTCGCGGCCGCCAAGCCCGGTGGTCGCCTGCTCGAACTGGGCACGGGCACCGGCGCGGGTACCGCCTGGCTGCTCGCGGGCATGGACGGCCAGACCACCCTCGACACCGTCGACCACGACCCCGACGCCCTGGCGGTGGCGCGCCGCCACCACGCAGGCGACCCGCGCCTGACCTTCCACGAGGCCGAGGGCGGGCCGTGGCTCGCGGGCCGGGCCGGGGGACCCGGCTACGACCTGGTGTTCACCCCGCCCGGCACGTCCGCCCGCCCGGACGAGGCACTCGCCCTCGTGCGCCGGGGCGGGTTCTATGTACTCGTCGACCGGGACCGTCGGCCCGAGGCCGCGGCGTCCGACGAGCGCCCCCCGGCGGTCGGCGAGCTGGTGGCGGACCTGGAGCGAGCGGGCTGGATCGTCCTGCCGCTCGACCGGTCCTGCGGCGTGCTCGTGCTGATCCGCGCCTGAGGGCCCGCGGCGGCCGGCCCAGGCCCCCGCGAGCCCACATCCCGCGGACCAGGTCCCGCGGGTTCCACCCCGCGGACCCGGGCCCCGCGAGCCCGCACGCCGCGGCTCGCGGCCCGCGCCACGCCCCACGCCCCACCAGCCTCGCCCGTCCGGGGCGTCCGGGGCGTCCGGGCCGCCGGTCCTGCTCTACGTCGTGGCCTCGTCCTCGCCCGGCCAGACCGAGTCCGGCCGCAGCGGGTCGTGGCCGACCGACATCAGGCGCCGCCGCCACCCGGGGTCCTCCCGGCGCGGCTCGGCCAGCGCGTCATGGACGAAGCGAGCCACGTCCCCCATCAGGCGCACGTCGGAATCGGTGACGTCGACCTTGCGCTTGTTGAGCACCGCGACGATCTCCTCGCCCCTGCCGGAGACGTTCAGATCGGGCTCGGGCTGTTCGAACGCCTCCTCTCCCGAGGCGTCGGTGAGCAACCACTGCCGTAGTTCCTCCCCGGGCATGTTCACCACGGAGTGGAAGTCGTCCCAGACCTCGTCCACCTCGGGATCGTGCTGAGCCATGCTCCTCCTCCTCTCTTCGACCGGCCCGGCCGCGTCCGCCACCGGGGTCCGTGCGACGCGTGCGCCCCGCGCCGTCCGCGCAGGGCCGTGTACCCGGCCGCCGCCGTGACGCAGACGCCCGCGACCACCGCGGCGACGCCGAGGCGCCGCTGGTTCAGTTCCTGTTGGAGGCTGCGCGCACGCGCCTCGTCGTCGAACACGCCGTGCGCGCCGTAGTCGCGGTCCTCGTCCAAGGGGCGGAACAGGTTGTCCTCCCTCGGAGGGGACCCCTCGTCCTCGCGCATCTGCGACTCGGCCCCCGTGTCCCCGAGCCTGCGGTCGAGCAGCCGCGGCGCCAGGCGCTGCCCGAGGGCGGTGGCGATGGTCGACGCGCCCACCCAGGTGCTGCGCCGGCGCGGGTGCTCGGCGGCCCACACGATCGCCCGCGCGGCCACCTCCGGCTGGTACACGGGAGGCACCGGGCGGGTGGGGGAGCCCACGCGCGAGCGCACCCACGAGAACTGCGGCGTGTTCACGGCGGGCAGGTGCACCTCCGTGATGCGCACGTTCGATCCCTGGCCGGCCAGCTCCGCGCGCACCGAGTCGTCGAAGCCCCGCACGGCGTGCTTGGCCGCGCAGTAGGCGGCCTGCAGCGGGATCCCCCGGTAGGCCAGGGCCGAGCCCACCTGGACGACGACGCCCGTGTCCCTGGGCAGCATCCGGTCCAGAGCGGCCCGGGTGCCGTGGACGTAGCCGTGATAACAGACGTCGGTCACCCGGTGGAACTCCTCGGGGGAGACGTCGGTGAAGCGGGCGATGACCGACACCAGCGGGGCGTTCACCCACACGTCGATCGGTCCGAGTTCCGACTCGACGCGCTCGGCCGCCTCCTCCACGGCCGCGGGGTCCGCCACGTCCGCCTCGGCGACCACGGCCAGCGTCCCCGCGGCCCGGGCCTCCCCGGCCGCCGCCTCCAGCCCTTCGGAGCCCCGAGCGACGAGCCCGACCATGTAGCCGCGGCGGGCGAACTCGCGGACCGTCGCCCGGCCCACACCGGCGCTCGCTCCGCAGACGAGCGCGACCCGGTCGCTCCTCGGCTTGCGTGTGCCCGTCATCCGGCTCCCTTCGTGACGCTGTCCGACCCTCAACGGGTGCGCTACCCAGGGTCGCCCCCGGTCATACGTCCCTCGTGCGAGCCGCGGACCTGCTGTTTCGCCGCGGCGGCCGTTGGGCAGACGGAGGAATGCGGATCGCGCGGACCGACCGCGGGGGAGACCGGCCGCGGAGAGACCGATCCCGCGGACACCGACCGCGGGGGGACCGAACGCGCGCAGACCGATCGTGCGAACACCGTGATGCGGGGGTGGTGGCATGGACGGGGCCCGGCCCGAACCGTGGATCGGCGGACACGCCTTCCTCTCCGACTGCGGCACGGCCGCCCTCGTGGCGCCGGACGGCACCATCGACTGGATGTGCGCGCCGCACTTCGACTCGCCGTCCCTCTTCGCGGGTGTCCTCGACACCCGCCGCGGCGGAGGGTGGCGTCTGGAGGTGGAGGGCGCCCGCCCCGCGGACTGGCGCTATGTCGAGGGCACTCTGGCCCTGGAGACCCACTGGGAGGGCGACGGCGTCGGCGCGGTGGTGACCGACCTGCTGGCCGTACGGCGGTCGGGTCCCCGGCTGTGCCGCCAGGGCGTGCTGGTGCGCGTGGTGCGCTGCCTCTCGGGCCGCGCCACCGTGGTCTCCCACGTGGACGCGGCCCCCGACTACGCCCGCCGCGCCGCCGACTGGCGGCCGAACGGTGACGGCGTCCTACGGGAGAGCTCCGGCGCCCTGCTGTGGGGATCCGCGCCGGCTCGCACCGCCGCCGACGGTTCCGTGGAGTACCGCCAGGAGCTCTCCGAGGGCGAGACCGCCGCGTACGCCCTCGACTACCTCGGCGAGTCCTTCGGTCCCGGCGGGGTCGACTGCCACGCCTTCGTCGAACAGACCCTGGCGGCCTGGCGGGCCTGGTCCGACCGGACCCGCTACGACGGCGCCGGAGCCGAGCACGTCCGCCAGAGCGCCATCGTGCTGCGCGGGCTCCTGCACGAGGAGTCCGGGGCCCTGATCGCCGCTCCGACGACCTCCCTGCCGGAATGGCCCGGCGCGCCCCGGAACTGGGACTACCGCTACGTCTGGCACCGGGACGCGGCCCTGGCCGTGCTGTCCTTCCTGCGCCTCGGCCACGGGTCGGAGGCCCGCGCGTACCTCGACTACCTGTTGCGTACGTTCCTGCGCACACCCGAGACCCTCGAACCCATGCACACCCTCCACGGTGACCTCCCACCGGAGGAGACGACCCTCGACCACCTCGACGGGCACGTCGGCAGCCGTCCCGTGCGCGTCGGCAACGGCGCCCGCGACCAGGTCCAGATCGACGTGTACGGCCACGTCCTCGACGCGGCGCTCTCGTACCAGCAGGCCGTGGGCGACCTCTCCGAGAGCGATCTCGACGGGCTCTGGAAGATCGTGGAGGTGGCCCGCGGCATGCGCACGAGCCCCGGCCAGGGGCCGTGGGAGTCACGCGGGGTGCCCCGGCACTGGACCACGTCCCGCGTGTACCTGTGGGTCTGCCTGGACCGGGGGGTCCAGCTCGCGGAGCTGACCGGCCATCGGCCGCCGGGGCTGGCCGAGTGGCGGGAGGAGGCCCACTCGCTGCACGCGGAGATCCTCGAACGGGGGCTCGACCCCGAGTCGGGCGCCTTCGTGCAGTCCTACGGCGGGGACAGGGTGGACGGATCCCTGACCCGCATGCCGATCGTCGGCTTCCTGCCGGGCCATGACCAGCGGGTCGTGCGCACGCTGGAGCGCATCGACGCCGAACTCGGCATCGACACCGACCTTCTGCTGCGCTACCACCCGGTCCAGACCCATGACGGGCTCGACACCGAGGAGGGGGCCTTCCTCCTGTGTTCGTTCGACATGGTCTCCGCGCTCGTGCTCGCGGGCCGCGTCGAGGAGGCCGAGCGCCGCTTCCAGCGGTTGTGCGGCCGGGGCGGTCGGCTCGGGCTGTTCTCCGAGGAGATGGACGCGGACGGCACCATGCTCGGCAACTTCCCCCAGGCCTTCTCCCACCTGGCGCTGATCAACGCCGCGGTCAACCTGGACTCCGCGGAGGATGTCGAGGCCCTGCACGCGTGGGCACGCCGCCGAGCGGGTAGCCGGGCGAGTGTGCAGAGCAGTTCGCAGGCGACACCGTCAGGGAGGGAGGCGCCGGCATGACCGACCCCAAGGAGAAGATCGAACAGGAGGCGCAGGCCTACCGCGACGGAAGCGAGCAGCCCCTGGGCGGATACGCCGCCGTCGTGGCGGGATACACGGCGCTGGTGGCCGCGGGTGTGCTGGCGGCGCGTGCGACCGGGCGCCGGGGCGTGGCGGCGAACGTGGGGCCGTGGGACCTGGCGCTCATGGGCCTGACCACCCACAAGTTCTCCCGGCTGCTGGCCAAGGATCCGGTGACCAGTCCGCTCCGCGCGCTCTTCACCCGGTACCGCGGTGTCTCCGGGCCGTCCGAGCTGGAGGAGGAGGTCCGCGACGAGAGCGGGCGCCGCGCGGTGGGCGAGCTGATCACCTGCCCGTTCTGCACCGCGCAGTGGGTCGCGACCGGGTACGTCTTCGGACTCGCGTTCGCCCCCGGACTCACCCGCGCCGCGGGGGCGGTCTTCAGCGCCGTGGCGGTGTCGGACTGGCTGCAACTCGGGTACGCGCGCCTGCAGCAGGTCCAGGAGTGAGGCCTCCGGGCCCGCGGCCGGACCTGCGGCTGGACCCACGGCCGGCCCCGCGGCTGGATCCGGCCCGGAGCCAGGGGCCCGGCCCGGCCGGGGCCACGGCCGGCCGGGCCTGACGCCCGGGCGCTCGCCCGGACTCCTACACGGGCTCCTGGAGGTCGGGGCTCCTACTCGGACGCTCGCGAGTCCGGCTCCGGGTCCGGCTCGTCCTCCGGGTTACCCGACTCGGGCCCCGCCACGGCCGTCTCGCCCGGGGCGCCCACGATGAGCCCGAACATCGCGTGGTCGATCAGCAGGGCCGTCCGCTCACGCGGCCGCGAGTGCTCGGCGTGGCCGAGCCCGAGCGCGGGGGCGATGGCGAACTCGAACAAGCCCCACACGGCGACGCCGTACAGCGGCCCCGAGATCCGCCAGCGCCGTACACGGCCGGGGAGCAGGCCGAATGCCAGGCCCGCCGCGGATCCGTAGGCCCAGTGGGCCAGTTCGATCGCGGCCGTCCGGCGGTGTTCGGGCACGGCCTCCAACGCGGACGGTACGCCCTCGTGGAGGATGGCGTCGGGCGGTGTGCGCTCGATCGCGCCGATCCCGACCGCGAGCTGCCGCATGCCGGTCATGGCCATGGAACCGACGATGCCTCGGGCGGCGCCCCGGAGCAGCGGGAGTCGCGGCGGGTGGGTCGATCTGGACATGGCGGGCTCCTCTCGCCGATGGGTTCCCGTTCCCCTCCCCTCTAGCCCGAACACGCCCGTGCCACACATCGCTCCCCACGGCCGAGCCGCCGCGGGGCTCGTGCGCCGTCCCGGCCGTCCGCCGCCCGCGGGGGCGCTCCACCCGTCCGCGGCCCCGGTTCACCCCCGCCGCGACTGGGTAGCGGGAGATGTGCACACGGAGTGACCGCCCACGGTCCGCTTCCTCCGTGGAACGGGCCTCGAGTAGGGGGTGAGATGGGAACCGAACGGACCACGGACACGGTGGCGGGGGCCGCCATGGCCGCGTGGGGGGTGCCCGGCCGCACTCCGGCGGTGGTGTGCGTGCACGGCGCGGGGGTCACCTCCCGGCAGATGGCACCACTGCTGTCGGCCTTCGACGGGCGGACCGAGGCGTGGGCGGTGGACCTGCCAGGCTTCGGCTCCAGCGACGCGGGCGGACGCCGGTGGACCGTGCCCGACCTGGCCGACGCGCTCGTGGAGTGGACGCGTGAGCGCGGGCTGACCGACCCCTGTCTGCTCGGCCTGTCCCTGGGCACCCAGGTGGTGGCGGAGGCGGCGGCCCGGCACTCCCAGGACGTGGGCTCCGTCGTGCTGGTCGGACCCACCACCGATCCCGAGGCGCGGTCGATGCCGCGTCTGGCGCTGCGACTGCTCTGGAACAACCTGTACGAACCCCCCTCCGTCGTCACGCAGAGCCTGCGCGACTACCGCGAGACCGGTCCCGGCCGGGCGGCGCGCAGTTGGACGGCGAGCCGTGACCACCGCATCGAGCTGGTCCTGCCGGATGTGCCGCAGCCCGCCCTGGTCGTACGCGGATCCAAGGACCGGGTGTGTCCGGGCCCCTGGGCCGAGGACGCCGCGCGCCTGCTGCCGCGCGGACGCCTGGTGACCGTCCCCGGGCAGCCCCACGCGCTGTCCTGGGCGAGCCCGGGACGGCTGGCGCGCCTCGTCGAGCGCTTCCTGGCCGAGGGGCGCGGATGAGGCCGCGCAGGATCGTCGCGGGGTTCGACTCCGCCACCGCGATGCTGCGGAGTCTGGCGTCGTTCGACGAGGTGGCACGGAAGGAACGGGAGGAACGGAGCGTCGGAGCGGACACCGGCCCAGTGGCCGGTCGGGACCCCGAGGCCCCCGGCCCGGGCACACACGTGCTCTCCGCCGTGGCCGCGGCCGCCGGCCGCGCGCCCCGCGCGGCGAAGGAGAGGCTCTACGCGGTGTCCGGTTGGGCGGAGGCCGTCCCCCGGCGCCGGGTCGCCGAGATCGACTCCGACGCCCTCGCCGAGTGGGTCGCCGACCACTACCGGGGCGGCCGGTCGGACGTCGCCTTCCTCGGCTCCGCCAACGGCGCGCTCACCCATCTGGCCGCGGCGCTCGGTGCGCCCTGGCTGCCGCAGACCCTGCTCATCCCCGTCCGGCGGCACGGCGTACCGCCGGAGGACGGACGGGAGGACCTGCGCCGGATGCGGTCCACCGGTGAGGCCCTCGTACGGCGCAACCCCGACTGGCGGCTGCACCACATGCACGACCCGGTCCAGGACCGGCTGATGATCGAGCACATGTGCTACTTCAGGGTCAAGTGGCTGCGGCTGCCCGCGGCCTACCGCGCGTTCCTGCGGGCGACCCTTCCGCGCGGGGGCACGCTCGTGGTGTCCGACTGCGCCCTGCGTCGGCCGACCACGGCCGTGGGGGAGCGCTACGTGTTCCAGCACGGCGGTCTGGGCGGCGCCACCCAGGACGAACTCCGGTACGGCGGCCCGCGCGTGCGCGCCTTCCTGCGGGCCCACGGGTCCGACCGCCGCGCCTTCGACGCGCCGGAACCGGACGGCGAGCACCCGGAGGCCGAGTGGGGGTTCGCGCCCGAGCTGATGGCGGACCTGGACGAGCTCGCCGCCCGGGAGGGCTGGAAGCTGGTCCGGCTGCGCTACGACGAACCCGAGTCGCTGAGCCCCGCCGTCGCCGACCTGTACCGCGGCCAGTACCGGCGGCGCGGTGTGCCGCCCGACCGCCTGCTCGCGGAGACCTTCATGCTCGTGGAACCGTACTGGGCGCTGCGCACGGGCTCGGTACCCTACTGGGCGGTGTTCAACACCCAGCCCGCACAGCGGGCCCTGGCCGCCTACCTCGACCGGTCCCCGGACTTCGAGGAGATCCGGCTCGGGCTGTTCTCCCACGGGGTGGAGTCGGTGGGCCTGGCCGGGGCCGCCGACTGGGCGCGCGTGCTGGAACGGGCCACCAAGGTGGGCACCTTCCTGGGCACGGACCCCGAGCGCTATCCGCGCGACTTCGCGGTGCTCTTCCGCTTCCGCCGCGAACTGGCGCGGGTGCGGGGGCGCCACCCCCTGCCCGAGCCGTTGAGCTGGGAGGAGGCGGCGCGGACGCTGGCGGGCGAGCCGGGCGTGGACGTAGTGCCGGAACGCGTCTAGGGCCCGGGGCGTGGCAGGCGAACGGCACGGAGCGGGCGGGCGTGGAGGGGCACGCGGCCGGAGGGCGCCTCCGGGCCGTGGTCAGGTCGGACCGAGGAGGGGCCGTGGTGGGCGAACAGCTGATGGAGGGACTGCGACGCGCCGTCAGAGGCCGCGGGCGCGAGCGCGAGCGGGCGGTCCTCATCCTGCGCAGCGTCATCGCCAGCACACTGGCGTGGGCGGTGGCGGCCCAGCTCGTGGACACCTCGCAGGTGGCGTTCGCGCCGTTCTCCGCACTGCTCGTGGTCCGCCCGAGCGTCTACCGGTCCGTGCTCGACTCCGGCCGCTACGTCGCGGCGGTCTTCCTGGGGGCGCTGCTGGCCGGAGCCGCCGGGATCACCGTCGGCGTGCAGCTGTGGGCGTTCGTCCTGGTCGTCCTGGTGGCCCTGATCCTCGGGCAGGCCTCCCTCTTCCGGGACCAGGGACGCCAGATCCCCGTGGTGGCGGCGTTCGCGTTCGCCGGGGGATCCGCGGCGAGCGCGTCGGAGATCGGCGAACTGCTGCTCATGGTCTGCGTCGGCTCGGGTTCGGCCCTGCTGACCCAGCTCGTCCTCGCCCCGTCCGTGCGCTTCCGTGACGCGGAGGACGCCGTGCGCGGGTTCGCCGACTCCCTCGCCTACCTGGTCGACGAGATCGCCAACGGGATGCGCGAGGGGCGGGACGGCCTGGACACCCGCCGATGGGTCCGTATGGCCCAAAGCCTTTCCTCCACGAGGGAGAACGCCCGGGCCGCCGTGGAACGCCAGGACGAACGGGTCCGGCTCAACCCGCGCCGGGTCCTGATGAGGAGCGGATCCACGGTCAGCCTGGGGACCTATCGGAAGTGGATCGCCGCCATGGACCGCGCGTCCTGGCACCTGCGGTCCATCACGAGCACGCTGGACACCCTGGAGCGGGGCACGAGCCGGCTGCCCGCCGAGAGCGAGGGCTTCCTGCGCGTGTACGGCGATCTGCTGGACGCCGTCTCGGACGTCCTGTGGACGCTGCACGAGGACCGGGCCTGGGAGAGCGACCGGGTGCCGGAAGGCCTGAGCCGACGGCTGGACCGCGCCCTGGAGGTCGTCGACCGGTGCCGGACGGACCTGGAACGCGGCGAGAGCGGGAGCCACTGGCACGTGCGCGGATCGCTGCTCACCGACGTCGAGCGCCTGCTGCACGAGCTCCAGGAGGGCCGGTCGGACGCCGAGGACGAGTGAGCGGATCCGGGCGGACGCCGATGGGCTCCGCTTCGGCGGATCCGGGCGGACTCCAGTGGACAACGACCGGTGGTGAACAGCGAGGACGACGTTCGGCGCCCCGTAGGGTCGGGGGACGGGTCCACGACCGCCGACGTGACAAGGGAGTCCGATGAGTCTTCGCATCCAGGAACTGGGCTGGCGCGCCACCCCGATGGGGGAGATCAGCCTGCGCCGGCGCTGGGACCCCGCCGCGCGCACCGACGTCTACGAGATCAAGCTCGACGACGAGTTCCTCATGTCGAGCCTGTTCGTCGCCGCTGAGGTGGAGGTCGCCCGGATCGCCCTCGCCGAACTGCGGTCCGCGGGCCCGCCTCCCGAAGGCGGCTTCGACGTCGCCGTGGGCGGGCTCGGCCTCGGCCACACCGCGCTCACCGTCCTGAACGACGACGGCGTCGGCTCCCTCGTGGTGGTGGAGGCGCTCCAGGAGGTGATCGACTGGCACGAGGAGAAGCTCATCCCGGCCGGGGAGACGCTGACCGCCGACCCGCGCTGCCACCTGTCGCAGGGCGACTTCTTCGCACGCGCGGCCGATCCGGAGGGCGGGTTGGCTGGGGCCGAAGGCCCTCCGTCGAGGGTGGTGGACCGTCCCGACGTGGAGCGCCCCCACGGGCGATGGCGGGCGACGGGCGGGCTGGGGCCGAGTTCGCCCGGAGCGCGCTTCCACGCGGTGGTCGTGGACATCGACCACTCGCCCCGCCACCTGCTCAACCCCGCCCACGCGCCCTTCTACGAACCGGAGGGGACACGGCGGCTCGCCGAGCACGTGCGTCCCGGGGGCGTGTTCACCCTGTGGTCCAACGATCCGCCGGACGAGGCCTATCTCGACGTCCTGCGCGGGGAGTTCACCGGGGTGCGCGCGGAGGTCGTCAGCTTCCCCAACCCGTACCAGGACCGCCCCGCCACCAACACCGTCTACGTGGCGACGAAGCCGCGCGACTGAACCGCGGGACCCTCGCCAGGGCGGCCGCCGGACCGCGGACCTGGACGGGAGTCCGTGCGGGAGTACGGGGAATCCGAGTGGGAATCCGGTGGGTGTCCGTGCGGGAGTACGGCCACCGCGAGCGGGGCAGGGGATCGGTATGGCGCATCGCGGACACCGCACCAGAACCGCCGCGGCGCTCGGCGTCCTGCTGTTGACGGGCGCGTGCGCGACGGACGGCGAACCCACGTCGGAACCCGGGGGGTACGGGCCACCGGGACAGGAGGGCACGGAGGCCGAGGGCACCGGATCCGGGGAACCCGGCGAGCCCGGTGAGCCCACCGACCTGGCCACCGGCCTCGACGTTCCGTGGGGGGTGGGCTTCCTGCCGGACGGATCGGCCCTGATCGCCCAGCGCGACTCCGCCGAGGTCGCGTACGTGGCCCCCGACGGCGCCGTGACCGGGGCCGGGAGCGTGGAGGGGGTCGTGCCCGGCGGCGAGGGCGGACTCCTCGGGCTGGCCGTCGATCCCGAGTTCCCCGAGGACCCGTACGTGTACGTCTACTACACGGCGGAGTCCGACAACCGGATCGACCGGATCGAGTACGACGCGGACGAGAACCGTCTGGCCGGGGCCGAGGCCGTCCTGGACGGCCTGCCGAAGGCGGGCAACCACAATGGCGGCCGCATCGCCTTCGGCCCCGACGGATTCCTGTACGTGGGCACCGGCGACGCCGCCCAGGGGGCGCTGGCCCAGGACACCGACTCGCCGGCGGGCAAGATCCTGCGTGTCACCGAGGACGGTGAGCCCGCTGAGGGCAACCCCTTCGACAACTACGTGTACAGCTACGGGCACCGCAACGTGCAGGGCCTGGCCTGGGACGGCGACGGGCGCCTGTACGCCACCGAGTTCGGGGCCAACGAACTGGACGAGGTCAACCTGATCGAGCCGGGCGCGAACTACGGGTGGCCCGAGGTGGAGGGACCCGGGGGCGGGGACGAGTACACCGATCCCCTGGTGACGTGGTCGCCCGAGGAGGCCTCGCCCAGCGGCGCGGCCATCGCGGGCGGCGCCCTGTGGACGGCCGCGCTGCGCGGCGAGCGCCTGTGGCGGATCCCCCTGGACGGCGAGGGCGGACTCGGCGAGCCGGAGGCCTACTTCGAGGGCGACCACGGCCGCCTGCGCACGGTGGTCGCCGAGCCGGGCGGCGAAGCGCTGTGGCTCACCACGAGCAACCACGACGGGCGCGGCTCGCCCGCCGACGAGGACGACCGCGTGCTGCGGGTCCCGCTGGAGTGAGGCCGGCCGCCGCCCCGGGCCGGGGACGGGACCCCGCCCCGGGCTCAGCGGGCGGTGCCCGCCGCCCCGGTCGCCGCGCACACGGCGGGGAGGGCCCGGCGCCGAGCCGAACCCTCCCCGCCGGCGATCTCAGCCGCAGACCGCGCCGTTGAGCCGGAAGAGCTCGGGGGCCGGAGCCGGTCCGCCCGAGCGCGTTCCGACGAAGCCGAACGTCGCCTCCTCGCCGGGGTCGATCGACCCGTTCCAGTCCAGACTCCGCGTGCTCACCCGGGGCCCGGACTGCTCCAGCTCACCGCTCCAGTGCCGGCCCGCCGACTGTCCGCCGGTGAACGACCACCCGAGCTCCCAGTCGGCCACGGGCTCGTCCCCGGTGTTGCGGATCGTCACCTGGGTGGTGAACCCGCTGTCCCACGCGCCGTGCACCGTGTAGTCCACCTCGCACGTCGACGCGGCCGGGAGGGCCGCCTCGCCCTGGTCGGTGACGAACGCGGACACCCACGCCAGAGCCGAGTTCCAGTTGATGGTCAGCTCGTTGGTCGACCACGCGTCGATGTGGTCGATGTAGCAGAACTGCGGTGCGCACCCGGCCAGGTTGGCCTGGCTGACCGGGTCCCAGGTGGCGGTGTCGGAGTTCGGTCCGCCCGACAGGGTGCCGTCGGGCGGGTTCGGCAGTGACGGGTCCAGCTGGGCGGCGTACCACCGGCTGTGCTGGTTGACCGCGTCGTTCTCGCCGTACCCGGTGACGTAGGACTGGTTGAGCGCGTTGCGCCCCAGCACGTAGTCCATCCCCTCCAGGACGGCGTCGCGGTAGCGCGCGTCCCCGGTCAGGTCGTAGGCGGTCGCCAGGACGACCATGGTGTTGAGGACCAGACCGTTGGAGCCCCATACGAGGACCCCGTCCTCGGGGTTCAGGACCAGTCCGTAGGGGTGCTCGTCGGCGGCCGCGAGGTAGTCGTCGGCGGCGGCGACCACGGACGCGCGGACGTCCTCGCGGTCGTCGAGGGCGTTGGGGACGGTCGCGAGCTGGAGCCGGCCCAGGGGCGCGGTCCAGCGCCAGTCGAAGGCGGCGTCGGTGAAGGCCTCACCGGTGTGCAGCTCCGCACCGGTCACGGCGTCCTCGTACTCGGCCGCGCCCGTGGCGAGGTACAGCTCGGCCGCCGCCCAGTAGAACTCGTCGGCCACGGTGTCGTCGTCGTAGGGGCCGCCGCCCTCGCCGCCGGCCGTCGCGAAGCGGTCGGGGTGCTCCAGTGCCGCGTCCCACGCGGCCTCGCCCGCCCGCTCGCAGGTGTCGGCGAAGTCGGCGTCGTAGGGCGCGAACACCCGGGCGCACTGGGCGGCGGTGGCGGCCAGGTTCAGGGTCGCCGCCGTCGACGGCGGGTGCAGGTAGCGGGGCTGGGGGTCGCGGTCGGGCATGAGCGGCAGGCCGGTCCACGCGGCGTCGTGCACCTTGTGGTGCGCCATCCCCGCGAGTTCCTCGCCCTCGGGCACCTGCATGCTGAGCAGGAACTCCATCTCCCAGCGGGCCTCGTCCAGGACGTCGGGCACGCCGTTGTCGCGTTCGGGGACCGCCAACGTGGAGTCGGCGACCCGGTCGGGGTCTCCGGTGGGGGCGTGGTGGGCGCGCTCGTACACGCTCATCAGCTGGTGGACGGAGATCCCGCCGTTCACCACGTACTTGCCGTGGTCACCGGCGTCGTACCAGCCGCCGGACACGTCCAGGGAGTAGTCGCACGGCGTGTCCGGATGGCAGGTGACCTCGGTGTCGCCCTGGTTGGGCTCCACGCCGGCGTGGCCCGCCGGACGGCCGTAGCCGGGGGCGATCTCGTCGCTGATCTCGATGCCGCTGCGCTGGGTGTAGTAGAAGTCCAGGGCGTCGGTCGCCAGGTCGGCGTAGGGTTCGGCGGCGATGTCGAACGGGTGGCTCGTCTCGCCGTCCGCGGTCACGGTGAAGCCGGTGCCCGCCTCGGTGAAACCGCTGAAGTCGAGCGAGTGGACGTTCTGGTCCGAACTCGGGTCCACGCCTTCGGGGACGGTCTCTCCGTCGGCGACGACCGCGCCCTCGGCGTCGGCCAGTTCCCAGTCCAGGGGCTGTTCGGCGTCGGTGACCACGGTGGCGTTCTTGGGGCCCTGGGGCAGGTAGCCGACCTGGTTGACGCGCACGCGCGGGCCTGTGTCGGGCTCGTACACGGGAGGTTCGGCCCCGCCGAGCAGGGACACGTCGTCCAGGCAGAAGGTCCAGTCCTGGGCGGCGCCGCCGATCTGGAAGGCGACCTGGGCGTCCGGCAGGTCCGTGGAGGCGGTGAAGACGTGGCCGTAGGTGGCCGGGTCGGCGCCCAGGGCCGGGCGTTCGTCCAGCTGGGTGCGCCAGGGGTCGACGGGTTCCTGGACGAGCGTCCGCACCACGACGCCGTCGGCGCCCGAGGCGGTGTAGGTGAAGTCGTAGGACTCGTCGGCTTCGAGGTGGACGCCGTCCTGGCCGATGATGGCGTCCCATGGATTGTCGGTTCCGCCGGGGACGTCGGCGCACAGGGCGCCGTCGACGACGCTCATCTCGATGCCGGAACTGGCCCACCAGCCGGTGGCGCCGTCGGAGAAGTCGCCGTTGACGATCTGCTCGACGGGATCGTCGGCGGCCTGGGCGGGTGCGGCCGTGAGGAGGCCGCAGGTGAGGGCGGCGCACGCGCTGAGCGCGAGCGCCCTGGTCGGGACGGTCATGGCTTCCTTCCGCTGGGGGTGGGCGACCGGGTCGGCCGCCGCGGAGGTTGGGAGCGCTCCCACATGCATGGTTGTGGGAGCGGCCACGCCTGTCAATGGGGGTAAACGGGAGACACGCTCCGCCCCGGCGTTCGTTCCGATCGCCGGAGCGGGCGTGACCGGCGGTCAGGGACCGTCGCCCAGGGTCTCGATCAGCCGTTCCCGCGCGGCCGCGAGGCGTCCGGCGTAGTCGGCGGCGAAGATTCCGGGCAGCGACGTGTCGAGTGTCCCCGAGATCGTGTGCAGAGCGCTCCAGACCGCCCGGTCGTCGATCGCGGCGTCCAGGGCCGGTCCGCCCTCGGCCCGGTCCAGCCAGTCGGAGAGCACCAGGGCCTGGTCCTGGGACAAGCGGATGGTCACGTCGTCGTTCACGGGTCACTCCGGGGGTTCCAGGCGTGTGGGTCGTGTGGGGAACGCAACGGGCGCGCGGATCGAGTTCGTCCACAGGCTGTGGACAACTTGGCGTTCGGCCGGCCTGTCCACAGCCTGTGGACAAAGAAGCGTCAGGCTTCGGGTCGGAGGTGGCGACCGGGGGTGTCCGCGCATGACGAGACCCGCCCGCGGCGGAGCCGGGGCGGGTCGATCGCGAAGCGCGTGTGCTCAGGCCTGGTCGGCCTCGTCGTTCCCCTCGTCGCCGGCCGGGTCGCCCTCGGCCGGCAGCAGGCCCCGGGCGATGACCTCCTCGGTCAGCGCGCGCAGCACCTCGGCGGCGTCGCCCGTGTGGCCCGGGTGCTCGGACACCTCGCGCAGCTCGGCGAGGATCGCCGACACCACGGTGTCCCACCGCAGGATCTGGGCGAGCGGAACCGCCTCCGTGGATTCCCGCCAGCGGCGCAGGGCGTCGAGCCGCCCGTGCTCGACCGCCTCGTGGGTGATGTGGAACAGCAGGTCAACGGTGCGCTCGTGGGACTCGGGGTCCATGAGGTCGACGTCGATCACCGGCACCGGCTGTGTCGCCCCGTCGTCCTCCTGGGGGCGCAGGTGGTAGACCTTCCACAACCGGCCGTTGGTGAGCACGATCCACCGGGCGCCCTGTTCGGCGGCGACCCGGCGGGCCATCTGGATGTTGCGGATGTCCAGTTCCTGGCCGACGCCCTTCACCTCGACGGGGGCGAACACCTCACCGTCGAGGAGGATGGCGTAGTCGACGGAGTCACCGCTGGTCCGGTACTCGGTCGTCAGCTCCTGGTACTTGCTGTAGTTCAGGCCGACGCTGAGGAAGTCGGCGACCAGCAGACGGGTGTCTCCGTCGTTGGCGTCGCGTTCGATCAGCTCGGCCAGCGGTCCCGACAGCCGGTCGATCGCCGCGGCCAGCCTGCCGCGCACCGGGGTCTCCCAGCTGACAGGGGTGGTGAACTGACCCGTCCGGGTCATCACCTGGGTTGCCTCGACGTCCATGAGTGTCCGTTTCCGTGGTCGCCGTGGGCCCCGCCGCACGCTGCCCGGGGGCACGGGATGAGGGAGGATTGGCCGCCCCGATCGTACAGCTCCCACGGCCCTGTCGCCGATTCGACCCGTGGGCGCGCGCCCCGGATCCGGTCGTGCCAGGTCCGGCCGGGCGCAGTCCGGCCGCCCGAATCTGGTCCGGCCCGGTCTGGTCCGGCCCGGCCCGGTCCGGTCCGGCCCGGTCCGGCCGTATCCGATCCGGCCGGGCCGCTCACCGCCGCCAGGTCAGCCGGCCCTCCCTGAGGTCGGCGATCAACTCCCTCACCCAGCGCAGTTCGGACTCGGCCATCGTCCGCCGGTACTCGTCCTCGACGAGGAAGAGGCGGGGCACGCCCATCGCGGCGGCGGCGCGGCCGTCGTCGGCGATCGTGCCGAGGAGCTCCTCCAGCGCCGAGACCCGTCGTTCCAGCAGGTCGGCGACCTCCGCGGCCGGGAGCGCGGGCAACGAGGCGAGCGCGACCGGGAACTCGGGGAACTCCCGCGCGGGGGTGGAGAGCATGGTGCGCAGCCAGGACAGCAGCGTCTCGCGGCCCTCGGCGGTCAGCTGGTAGACGGTGCTCCGCGGCCGCTTCCCCTCCCGCGCGGTCTCGCGTACCTCGATCAGCCCGTCCCGCAGCAGGCGGTCCAGCGTCTGGTAGACGCTGTTGCGCTGCGCGATGTTGACGATCGCGTCCTTGCGCCGCTCCTTGATGAGCTGCTGCATCCGGTAGGCGTGCATCGGCTCCTCTTCCAGCAGCAGGAGCAGCTGGACCGCGAGGGACGAGCGCTTGTGGGGCCGCGAGGGCATCGGGCTCCTTTCCGGGCCGCCCCGCCGGGTGTGGGCGCGGACGCGGTGCGGGTGCGGGTGTCGAACCCGGGGCCGGCTCCCGGTTCCCGGCTCTTGGGACCCAGGGATATCTCAGGGGCCGCCTCAGGGTCGTGGGGCGTTGTTTCGATGATCATCATATGTATAGTCATAATATGACTATCAACAATGAAGGGAGTCGGCCATGACGAAGGCACTGATCATCGGAGGCGGGATCGGCGGCCCGGTGGCCGCGGCCGCGCTGCGGCGGGTGGGCGTGGACGCCGTCGTGTACGAGGCCCACGCGGGTCCCGGGGACCACCTGGGGTCCTTCCTCGGCCTGGCGCCCAACGGTCTGGCCGGCCTGGACACGTTGGGCATGCTCGACCCGGTGCTGGCCGCCTCCGCCTTCCCCAGCACGCGCATCGAGATGGTCGACCGCAAGGGCCGCAGGCTGGGTCTCCTCGATGACGGCTCGGACCGGCTGCCGGACCGTTTGCGCACCATCACCGTCACCCGGGGCGCCCTCCAGCGCGCGCTGGCCGAATCGGCCCTCGACCAGGGCGTGCCCATCGAGTACGGACGGCGCTTCACCGGCTACACCGAGGGGCCGGACGGCGTGGTCGCCGAGTTCGCCGACGGGAGCACCGCCGAGGGGGACGTGCTGATCGGCGCCGACGGGCTGCACTCCCGCGTCCGCGGCGTCATGGACCCCGACGCGCCCCGGCCGGACTACACGGGGGTCATCGGCAGCGGCGGACACGTGCCCGCGCTGGACATCGAGCCGACGCCGCCCGCCACCACGCGGATGGTCTACGGCCGCCGTGCCTTCTTCGGATACCAGACCACTCCGGAGGGAGGGGTCTTCTGGTTCACCAACCTGGGGCATTCCGAGCTGACGAGGGAGGAGATCGCGGCGCGCGGGGACGAGGAGTGGAAGCGGTTCGCCCTGGACGCCTTCGCCGGTGACCCGCCGGTGATCACGACGATCCTCGAAGCCGAGGACCCCGCGCGGCTGCGTCCCCTGGGCAGCTACGACATGGCCTCGCTGCCCCGCTGGCACCGGGGCCGCGCCGGCCTGCTCGGCGACGCCGCCCACGCGGTCTCCAGCTCCTCCGGCCAGGGCGCCTCGCTCGCGATCGAGGACGCCCTGGTGCTCGCCCGGTGCCTGCGCGACATCCCCGCCGTCCCCGACGCGCTGGCGGAGTACGAGGCGCAGCGCCGCGACCGGGTGGAGAAGATCGCGGCGGAGGGCCGCAGGCGCAGCAACCAGAAGATCGGCTCGGACCACCCGGTGGCGCTGGTCATGCGCGACCTGATGCTGCGCGCCGTGTTCGCGATCATCTCCCGGTTCGACGGCACCTCCTGGATCCACGGTTACCGCGTCGACATCGATGCCCCCGCCAGGACCGGTTCCGGCCCACGGGCGTGAGCGCCGCGTCCCGGCCGCCGGAGCCGGGGCACGGGCCTGCTCGCGGGGGAGGGGCGCCTTCCCTCGGTCGCCGGAGCGGCGGTGGACCCGGTCGCGGGGGAGCGGCGCCTCTCATCGGTCGCCGCAGCCTTGGGCACGGGGCCTGACTTCAGGTGTGGGCGCCCTCGGGTCACGGCCGCGCGGCGGGCACGGCACGCTCGCCGAAGTCCTCGGCCACCAGGCGATCGGCCCACCGGGTGAGCGACGGCCACACGGGCGGCGGGGTCAGGCCCGCCGCGCGTGTGAGGGCGTCGGCCGAGGCCGTGTCATAGCGGTCGTCGCTGAGGAAGGACAGGGTCTCGGGCTCGACACCGGTCAACGCGCGGGGGAGTCGCCGCAGCAGACCGACCGGAACCCTGCCCCGCGGAGCGCGCACGTCCAGGTGCGCGGCCAGGCCGCGCAGGAGGTCGTGCAGCGCGGGGGTGCCGTCGTCGAGCACCCAGTGGGCGGGGACGCGGGCGGGGTCGCTCGCGCGTGACCCGCGGCCGTCGGCGGCGGCGTCGGCGTCGGCGGCGTCCTCGGTTTCGGTGGAGTCGTGGACCGGGACCGCGGCGAGGAAGCGCGCCAGGTGGTCGACGGTCACCACCGGCACGAAGGTCGACGGTCCGCCCGGCAGGAGCGGCAGCCGCCCCCGCCACAGGTCGCGGACGGTCCGGGCCAGGCCGATGTACTGGCCGGCCTCCCCGGTCTCGGAGTCGCCGATGACGGTCGCGGGGTTGACGATGCTCAGCGGCACGCCCTCCCGTACGGCGAAGTCCCGCACCAGGGCGTCCGCCTCGATCTTGGCGGCCTCGTAGGCGCCGCGGTCCCGGTAGAGCCGGCCGGCCTCGGCCGGCGTCGGCGGGGCGGCCAGGACCCCGCTCGCGCGGTACCCGGTGACGTGCACCGCGCGCCTGAGCGAGGAAAGCCGGGACGCCCAGGTGAGCGCGTGCAGCGCGCTGTCGACGTTGGCCGCCCGCGCCTCCTCCCTGCTCAGGCCGAAGCGGTAGAGCCCGGCGCAGTTGTAGACGTCGCGCACGTCCCGGAGGCGGCGCGCGGCGTCGCCGCCGAGTCCGAGTCCGAGACCGAGTCCGAGATCGGGTCGGCCGAGTTCGACGTGGACGGTGGTCAGGCGTGCGGTGGGCACGGCGTGCTCCCCGAGCCAGGTGAGCAGGGCGGCCTCGCCGCGGTCGCCGCGCGTGCCCGCGGCCACGGCCTGTCCGCCGTGGAGCAGCTCGGCCACGAGCCGGCGCCCGATGAGCCCGGTGGACCCGAGTACGAGCGTCTGTGGGTTCGGTGCTGCGTGGAGTGGTGGCATGCGAACTCCTAGATAGATCGATCTACATATTTTTGTGGCGAACGACGGCGTCTCGCGATCCGGATCTCCGTGCGCGAGGGCGTGCCCGGGGGCCTGCCGCACCCGGGGGCACGCCCTTGGTCCCGGTTCCGGCCTCTGCCCCGGCCTGGGGGGTCAGGCCTCGCTTCGGGCGGGGCGGTCGTCCTGGAGGAGGAGCGCGACCGACGCCCGGGCCCGGTCGAGCGGGGCGCGGCTGCGCGTCGCCCGGGAGAGCAGGATGGCGCCCTCGATGAGGGACAGTACGGACCAGGCCTGCGCGTCCGCCGCTTCCGAGGTGCGCCCCTCGGCCAGCAGCCGGGCCGCGAGCTCCCTCTGCCACGAGGAGTAGACCCGGGTGCAGACCTCGTGCACGCGGTCGTTCGTGGCCGCGACGTCGACCGCGGTGGCCGCCAGCGGGCAGCCCTTGGTGAAGGCCGAGCCCACCATCCTGTCGGTGAAGAGGTCGACCAGCCCCTGGACCAGACCCGCGGTGTCGGGCGCCTCGTCGGCCAGGCCCGCGAGCGCGGCGCCCACCTCCTCGCCCGCGGCTTCCAACGCCGCGGTGACCAGTTCGTCCTTGCCGCCGGGGAAGTGGAAGTACAGCGAGCCCCGCGGGGCCCCGCTGGCGGACAGGACCTGGTTGAGCCCCGTGCCCGCGTAGCCGTGCGCCTCGAGCAGCTCGCGCGCACCCTCGATGAGCCTGGCCCGCGTCGCCGTCCCCTTGGTTCCCATGGAGGCCACACTAGACCGATCTATATATTTCTGCCAGTCCGGTTCCACGCGGCGGGGGCGGGGCGGCGGCCGGTCGGGAAGGACGGTGATCGGTCGGTCACCCCATAGGGTCTTGGTTCCCAAGGCATGGAAAGCGGAGGAACATGCTCTTCTCGATCCCCGGGACGGGGTGGCTCCTGATCGCGGCGGTGGCGACGGTCGTCTTCATGGTCGGCATGCGCGCGCTGGTCATCGGAGCGACCTCCGGGGACGGGGTCCCCGGCACCTGGAAGGAGCAGGGCAGGCAGGGGATGCGGGCGTTCTACGTCGTGACCCCGGCGTTCGCCGCGATCGTCCTGGGGGCGAGCGTGCTCCGTTCCGATCCGCCGTCGACCATCCTGTTCCTCTACAGCACGTCGTTCGTCGCCATCCCCGTCGCGCTGCTCCCGGTGCGCGGCCGCATGGTCCGGCTCCACATCGCGCGGCAGGAGGACCCCGACGTCGCGCCCAGATCCGACTGGGTCGTGACCCTGTGGCTGGTGTTCGTCCTGGGAACGGCGTGCCTGGGCTCCACGGCCGCGTTGCTGGTGTCGATGCGCGGTGCGTGAGACCGGCCGTGGCGCGGGTCCGCAGGCAGGCAGGCAGCGCACACCCGCTGGCCCGCTGGCCCGCTGGCCCGCAGGCCAGGGGCCGTGCCCGAGTCCGGGGATGGGACCCGCGTGCGGGACTCGGGCCGGCCTCGGTGGATCGCGGCGGGTCCGTCAGGCGGAGACGCCCAGCTCCGTCAGCAGGGTGCGCACGCGCTGCTCGATGTCGTCGCGGATGGGCCGCACGGCCGCCACGCCCTGGCCCGCCGGATCGGGCAGGGTCCAGTCGAGGTAGCGCTTGCCGGGGAAGATCGGGCACACGTCGCCGCAGCCCATGGTGATGCAGACGTCGGAGGCCTCGACGGCGTCGCTGGTCAGGATCTTGGGGCTCTGGTCGGTGATGTCGATGCCGACCTCGTCCATGGCCGCCACGACGGCGGGGTTGATCGAGTCGGCGGGGGCCGAACCCGCCGAGCGCACCTCCACACGGTCGCCGGCCAGGTGCCGCAGCCAGGCGGCGGCCATCTGGGAACGGCCCGCGTTGTGGACGCAGACGAACAGCACGGACGGGGTGTCAGCCATATGATCCCACCTTCTCTTTTTCGGATCTGGCCTGGTCGTCGGTCCAGGTCAGCGAACGATTCGCATCAGCCTCGAATGATATGGCATCATCAGTACATGCTGACATCAGTGGACACTGATCTGATCAGGGTGCTGGGGGATCCGCTGCGCCTGCGCATCGTCTCCCTGCTCGCCCACGAAACCCTCTGTACCACGCACCTGGTCGAGGAGACCGGTGCGAAGCAGACCAACCTGTCCAACCACCTGCGCGTGCTCCGCGAGGCCGGTGTGGTCGAGACCGAGCCGTGTGGCCGGTTCACCTACTACCGGCTGCGCCCCGAGGCCCTGGAGGCCCTCTCCGGTGCGCTGGGAGAGCTCGCCGCCACCGCACGTGCGACCATCGCCGCCGACACCAAGAGGGCCTGCCCATGACCCGCGCCGACACCCCGGCCCCCGCACCCGGCGCCGTCGCCGCCCGGCTCTCCACGCTCGACCGCTTCCTCGCGGTGTGGATCCTGCTGGCCATGGCGATCGGCCTCGGCCTGGGCCGAGTGGTCCCCGGACTCGACGAGGCGCTGGCCGCCCTGGAGGTGGGCGGCATCTCGCTGCCCATCGCCCTCGGTCTGCTCGTCATGATGTACCCCGTGCTGGCCAAGGTCCGCTACGACCGGCTCGACAGCGTCACCCGCGATCGGCGGCTGCTGATCTCCTCGCTGGTCGTGAACTGGGTCGTGGGCCCCGCGGTGATGTTCGCGCTGGCCTGGATCTTCCTCGCCGACCTGCCCGAGTACCGCACCGGGCTCATCATCGTCGGGCTGGCCCGCTGCATCGCCATGGTCATCATCTGGAACGACCTGGCCTGCGGGAACCGGGAGGCGGCCGCCGTCCTGGTCGCCCTGAACTCCGTGTTCCAGGTGCTCGCCTTCGGACTCCTGGGCTGGTTCTACCTCGATCTGCTGCCCGGCTGGCTGGGCCTGGACACCGACGGGATCGACGTCTCGCCGTGGATGATCGCGCTGAACGTGGTCATCTTCTTGGGCATCCCCCTGGTCGCGGGCTTCCTGACCCGCCACCTGGGCGAGCGGCGGATGGGCCGGGAACGCTACGAGTCGAAGTTCCTGCCCCGCATCGGCCCCTGGGCGCTGTACGGGCTGCTGTTCACCATCGTGCTGCTCTTCGCGCTCCAGGGCGGGACCATCACGAGCCGGCCGCTGGACGTGGCCCGCATCGCGTTGCCGCTGCTGGTCTACTTCGTCGTGGTGTGGTTCGGCACCTTCGCCTTCGCCAAGGCGATCGGGATGGACTACGGCCGCACCACGACGCTGGCCTTCACCGCGGCGGGCAACAACTTCGAACTGGCCATCGCGGTCGCCATCGCCACCTTCGGCGTCACCTCGGGCCAGGCCCTGGCCGGGGTCGTCGGGCCGCTGATCGAGGTGCCGGTCCTCATCGCCCTGGTCTACGTGTCACTGGCCTGGCGGCGCCGCTTCACCGCCGACCGGCGGTAGGCGGATCCGCGCCGGGAGCGGCCAGGTGTTCGGACCCCGCCGACACCTGGCCGCTCCCGTGTCGGGAAACGGACCGGGGCGACGTCAGCCCTGGTCGATCGCGAAGGCGAGGAACTGCGTCACCTGGCCCGCGCTGAAGTTGTTGTCGGAGACCATGACCAGCGTCCGGCGGCCGTCCGGCAGGTCCGGGCCCAGCGCCATGCCCTCGAGGTTGTCCGGGGCGACGCCGAAGTCGTCCTCGATGTTCGCGACGAGGGTCTTGGTGACGGCCGGGGTCTCCGTCACCGCACGGCCGGGCCGGATCCGGTCCGCCGGTCGAGTCGAGACCTCGTAGATCCGGACGTCGTTGCCGACGCCCTGAGAGTAGGACCGCTCCAGAGCGAGGAACGTGGTGTCGTCGAGTGCCAGCAGCTCGACCAGGCCGTTGTCCGCGTGCCCGCCGGCCGGCACGGGGGCGTCCGGGATCGGGTCGGTCTCGTAGACGTATTCGGTCTTCGGCTGCTCACGCCGCGTGTGGTACTCCAGGATCCGGGACCGACTGCCGGCCTCGAGCGTGGCCGCTTCGCCGTCCTGGACCAGGGCGTTCTCGGTAGCGGTCACCAGGCGCCGTCCGGACGGGGTCAACGTGAGCGACTCGAAGGCCAGGTTGTCGCGGATGCCGGCGTCGCCGTCGGCGGTCGGTGCGTAGTCCCGCGGCACCGGCAGCTCGGCGGCCGACGCACCGTCACGGGTGTAGCGGTGGACGGATGGGGAGACCAGGTCGCCGGCGTCGCCCTCGGAGGAGACGTACACGTCGCCGTCACCGTCCAGCGCGATGCCCTCGGGGTCGACCGTGCCCTGTGGGTAGGGCCGGCCGTCCGCGCCGCGCAGCGTGGTCACGCCGGTGAAGTCGACGTCGCCCTCCACCAGGTCGCCGTCGGCCAGGTCGAGGCTCAACTCGTAGAAACGGGCGTCGTCGCGGTCGCTGCGATCGTCGGAGATCGCCAGGAAGCGGTCGGCCTCGGCGTCGTACGCCAGGCCGGAGATCCCGCCCATCTCGGTGCCTTCCACCTGGTGACCCGTGGGCAGTCGTACCTCGCCGAGCAGCTCGATCTCCGGAGCGTGCGCCCGCTCGGCGGCCACAGCGGGCACCGCCACGAGGATCCCGGCCAGCCCCGTCATCGTCGCCATGATCGGTCGCAGCATCGCCTTGCCCTCCGCCTGTGGTCATCCGGTCCAGTGGGACGATAGCCACGTCGGATGAACGTGATCGTTCGCCTGGATGAAGCCATACCCGCGCACGGCGGGTCCGTCGTCCACCTTCACGCCTGGCAGGAGCGTGCTCAAGGGCCGGCGGCTGGGGGAGAGGGTGGCCGAGGAGCTGCGGTGAACCCGTGCGGACGACGGCGACGGTCCGCCCTCGGCGGGTGCTCCGGTCCGAGGATCGGGCACGTAACGGGCACGCGGCCCGTATGACCCTTGAGAAACGCGTGAGGCCAGGTGTTCGGTTTTCACCGATCTGCCTGGCCTTATTCATGCGTGGAGCGGATGACGGGAATCGAACTGGAGTCGGCGAATGTCCTGACCTGCGAAAACACCGAGAATTAGCAGGTAAGTGAGGTAGGTGTTCCCGCGGTGTGCTCGGTTGTCTTGAGTTCCCCCACGAGTCGTGCACCCTCCGGGTGCACCAGACGAAGGCCCGGATGCCGATGCGGCATGAGTCTTGATGTCACGCCTACGCGCGCGGTCTGTTCGCACAGCCCGTGGCCCTCGCAGCCGTCGAAGTCGACCACGATCCGGGCTGTCTCACTGTCCTTCGATGCGTACGTGGCGGAAAGCGAAACCGCGGCGGTCATCGGGCTTCCCCCGTGACACAGCGGGTGCGCTGGGCGCCGAGTCCGGTGACCGAGCCGTCCATCACGTCACCGTCGCGCAGCGGTCGGCCCCAGTGGATGCCGTTGGTCTCGCCGTTGAGTTTCGGGGTGACCCGAAGGCAGCGAATTCGGCGTGGTCCGCCCCGACAGTCCGCAAGTCAGCGGACTTTGCGGGGAGGTCCTCCCGGTCGCGGTTCCATTCGCCTCGATTTTAACTTATGGCCTGGGAAATAGATTTCTCGGATATACGCATCCATGTGGCAAATACCCAAAGGCTTCCGACGCGGGCACTGGGACGCTTCGTGAATCTGGCACGCCTCGACCTCAACCTCGACAGCCGTGCTTCCAGCTCGTCCCGACGTGGCGCCGGCCGACGGGATCCGGCCCGGCTGGACGAGCACCGCGTCCGAAGGTGGACGGCAGGGCAACGGCGGTCTTTGCCGGTGATCGGTGTCCTGCCGTTGAAGGGCCGGCCATCCTCACCCCGCAGGAGCAGAGTTCGGTGGCCGCCGGGTCTCCACGGCCCCGGCGACCCGGGCCGCCGTCTCCCGCAGCCAGACGTGCGCCGCGTCGTGCGTGTGCACCGGGTGCCACAACAGGGTCTCCTGGAGCGGCACGGCGTCGTAGGGCGGTTCCATGACGCGTACGGGGGCGAGTCCGTCCAGCAGCTCGGCGAGACGTCCCTGGATGAGGGCCACCCTCCGGGTGCCGGCGACCAGGAAGGGCATCGACTGGAAGCTGTCGACGGAGACCTCCACGTGCGGCTCGATTCCGAGCATGCCGATCTGGTGGGCGGCGGGCGCATCGTAGGTGCGCTGGTACGTCACCCACGGCAGTCGGGCCAGATCGTCGAGGGTGAGGTGCTCGCCGACCTCGGGGTTGTCGTCGGCGACGAGGTAGACCCAGCGGTCCCGGTAGAGCTCGACCGTGGGGAAGCCGCTGACGATGCCGTGCGGCATCAGTAGCCCGTCGGCGGTGCTCAGCAGCGCCCCGGTGTTGTCGATGATCTCCGTCGGCGTCTGTTTGAACCGGAGCCGGATGCCTGGTGCCTCGGCGTGGACGGTGCGGGCCAGCTCGGCACCGAAGACGGCCACCGCGTAGTCGGAGGAGATCAGAGTGAACTCGTGTTCCTCGCGGGCCGGATCGAAGTCGGTCTGGCTGCCGAAGACGCGCTCCAGCAGGTCACAGGCGGTGGCGGTGCGGTCGAGGAGGGCCAGGCCGAGGGCGGTCAGTTCGTAGTGTCCGCCCTCCCGGGAGAGAAGGTCGTCGCCGAAGTGGCGGCGCAGCCGTGCCAGGGCGGCGCTCATGGCGGGCTGGCTGAGCCCGATGCGTCGGCCGGCATTGGTGACGTTGCGCTCTTCCAGGAGGGCGCGCAGGGCGACGACGAGGTTGAGGTCGAGGCTTGCCAGATTCACGAAGCGTCCCAGTGCCGTGTCAGAAGCGGGCGGGCATTTGTCCCCTGGATGCAGATATCCGGGGAATCTATTTCCCAGAACACAAGTTACAGGCCAGACTCATTGCACCGCAATCGTGAGGACATCACCGTGAAATCCGCAGCCGCGTCGGCACCCTTCGCCCCCTTCTCGGGGCCGTTCGCCATCAGCACCCTTTCGGCACCGGGCGAGGCCCGGTGGCCGGGCCTCGTGACCCCGGACGGCCGGGTGCTCGACCTGCGCACGGCACTGGACGAACCCGCGCTGACCACGCTTGCGCTCCTGGAGCGCTGGGACGAGGAGCTGCCACGCCTGCACAACCTCGCCAGGGACCCTGTGGGCCACTGGCGGCCACTGGCGGATCTGGCGGTGCACGCGCCGGTCGAGCCCCGGCAGATCTTCCAGTCCGGCGCCAACTACCGGCAGCACGTGATCGACCTGGGGGTCGCCCACCGCGCTCCGGACGACCCGCGCAGCGCCGAGGAGGCCCGCGCCGAGATCGCGGCGGTCATGGACAAGCGGGCCATCGAGGACCTCCCGTACGTCTTTATGGGTCTGCCGACCTCGATCAGCGGCCCCTACGACGACGTGGTGCTGCCCTCCTGGGCCGAAAAGCCGGACTGGGAGCTGGAACTGGCCGCGGTGATCTCCCGTCCCACCTACCGGATCACCGTGGAAGAGGCGCTGGAACACGTCGCGGGCTACACCATCGCCAACGACCTCACCGACCGCGCGACCGTCTTCCGCCGGGACATGCCCCCGATCGGCACCGACTGGCTGCGCAGCAAGAACGCCCCCGGTTTCACCCCGCTCGGCCCGTGGATCGTCCCGGCCGACTCCATCGCGGACCCCTCCGACCTGCGGGTCACCCTGAAACTCAACGGCGAGACCATGCAGGACGAGTCCACCGAGGACATGGTCTTCGACGTCGCACGGATCATCTCGTACATCTCCCAGAGCGCCCGGCTGCTCCCCGGCGACCTGGTTCTCACCGGCAGCCCGGCCGGCAACGGCATCCACTGGGGCCGACTGCTGCGCGACGGTGACGTGATGGACGGCTCGGTCACCGGACTCGGCGCCCAGCGCACCCGCTGTGTCACGGAGGAGGCCCGATGACGGCCGATCGTATCGACCGTACGGATCCCGAGGCGGCGATCGCCGAGGCGGCGAAGGCCTACTCGAACTGGGGCCGCTGGGGCGAGGACGACGTGCTCGGCACGCTCAACTTCCTCGACGAAGCCAAGCGCCGCGAGGGCGCGGCCCTGATCCGCGACGGCGTCAGCTTCTCCTTGTCGCAGGCCTTCGACATGGACGGCCCGCAGAAAGGCTGGCGTCGGCGTACGAACCCGGTGCACACCATGCTCGCCACCGGCACCGACGCCGCCCTGGGCGGCCAGGGCTTTCCACACGGGTTCGGCGGCGCCGACGACGTGATCGCCATGCCCCTGCAGTGCTCCACCCAATGGGACGGGCTCGGGCACATCTTCGATCACGGCAAGGCGTGGAACGGCCGCCCGGCGGAGGAGGTCGTCACCTCCGAAGGAGACCTGGTCACCGGCATCGAGCACATGGCTCCGCACGTCGCAGGGCGAGGCGTCCTCCTCGACGTGGGCCTGGCCATCGGCCAGGACGGCGAACTGCCCGACGGCTTCGCCATCACCGAGGAGCACCTGACCACGACCGCCGCCTCGCAAGGGGTGACCGTCGGTCGCGGAGACCTGGTCCTCGTGCGCACCGGGCGGCTGGCCCGCGCCCGTCACGAAGGCTGGGGAGACTACGCGGGCGGACCGGCGCCGGGGCTGAGCTTCAGCACGGCCGGCTGGCTGCGCCGAAGCGAGATCGCCGGAATCGCCACCGACACCTGGGGGTTCGAGGTGCGGCCCAACGAGTTCGACCACGCCTTCCAGCCCCTGCACCAGGTCGCCATCCCCCACATCGGCCTGCTCATCGGTGAGATGTGGGACCTCGACGCCCTCGCCGCACATTGCGCCGCCGACGGCCGGTACGAGTTCTGGCTCACCGCCGCGCCACTGCCCATCACCGGGTCCGTCGGCTCACCGGTGAATCCCATCGCCGTCAAGTAACGCCCTGGACGGCCGGGCGGGCCGCGCCCGAACGGCCACGCCACCTTCACCCGCCCGGCCCGCCACCCCTCTGCCGCTCGCCGTCGCGCGGCACCATCTCAGGGAGAACCCATGAACGACACCCGCCCCCGCACCGTCCTCGTCATAGGCGGCGGCGCGTCCGGCAACGCCGTGACCGTGCTGCTGCGTCGGGCGGGCATCGCCGTGGAACTGGTCGAGGCCAAACCCGACTGGAACGTGCTCGGCTCCGGTATCACCCTCCAGGGCAACGCGCTGCGCGTGCTGCGCGAAGTGGGCGTATGGGACAAGGTCCAGGAGAGCGGCTACGCCGTCGACGACGTCGGCCTGGCCGCACCCGACGGGACCGTGTTCCATGTCCAGCAGGACATCCGCACCGGCGGGGACGACCTGCCCCCGATCTTCGGCATGCAGCGGCCCCGGCTCCAGGAGATTCTGTGTGAGGCCGTTCGCGAGAGCGGCGCGGCGGTACGCCTCGGCACCACAGCCGAGGAACTGGTCCAGGACGCGTCCGGCGTCACCGCCCGGTTCAGCGACGGCACCGAGGGCCGCTACGACCTCGTCATCGCCTCCGACGGCGTCAACTCCCGCACGCGCGCGATGATCGGCATCAGCGACAAGCCCGAACCGACCGGCATGGCCATCTGGCGCGTCCCCGCACCCCGCCCCGAGGGCGTGGAGCGCATGACCCTGTCCTACGGCGGAACGTGCTACATCGCCGGCTACTGCCCCACCAGCAAGAACACCATCTACGCCTACCTCGTCGAGGCCAACCGCGACCGCGCCTCCATCGAGCCGGCCTCGTACGCGGACGAGATGCGGCGGCTGGCCGCGCCCTACGGGGGTGCGTGGCCGGAGATCGCCGCGAGCATCACCGACCCCGCCGAGGTCAACTACACCTGGTTCAACCGGCTGCTCGTCGAGGGCTCCTGGCACCGCGGCCGGGTCGTCCTGATCGGCGACGCGGCCCACGTCTGTCCCCCCACGCTCGCCCAGGGGGCGGCCATGTCGCTGGAGGACGCCTCCGTACTGGCCGAGATGCTGAGCGAGGAGCAGGACTGGAGCTCCCTCGACGCCCTACTGACCGGCTACTACGAACGCCGGATCGACCGTGTCCGCACGGTGGTCGAAGCGTCCGTGCAACTCGGTCAGTGGCAGCTGAACGGCGTCCGTGACGCCGACGCACCCGGTCTGATGGGCCGCACGATGTCCGTCCTGAAGGAGACCCCGTGAACCCCGTGGGTCCCCAGAACAGCGCACCCACGATCGACGTCCACGCGCACGTCCTGCTGCCGCCGGTCGAGGACGCCGTCGCCGGACACCCCGGGCTGGCCGCCGCCCGCGATCTCGACACCCGCCGCAACGGCCCCGAAGCCATCGCCGTCAGCGGCCCGATGTTCCGGGACCGTATCCCGAGGCTGACCGACGTCAAGGCCCGGCTCGCCGCGATGGACGCCTCCGGGATCGACGTCCAGATGGTCTCGCCGTCTCCGTCCCACTACCACTACTGGGCCGACGAGGACCTGGCCCGTACGGTGTGGGAACTGGCCAACGAGGGCACCGCCGCGCACGTCGCCCAGGCCCCGGAACGGCTGCACGGCCTCGGCCTCGTCCCGCTCCAGCACCCGGACCTCGCCGTCGAAGCACTCGATCACGCCCTCGACCTGGGCCTGCGCGGTGTCGAGATCTCCAGCCACGCGCCGGGACGCGAACTGTCGGACCCCGCATACGAACCGCTGTGGACACGGGCCGAGGAAACCGGAGCGATCCTCTTCCTGCACCCCTTCGGCTGCACGCTCGACGAGCGCCTCGACCGCTGGTACCTGTCCAATACCGTCGGCCAGCCCACCGAGAACGCCGTCGCGCTCTCCCACCTGATCTTCTCCGGAGTCCTGGACAGACACCCGGGGGCGCGCATCGTCGCCGCTCACGGCGGCGGCTACCTGCCCACGCACATCGGCCGTTCCGACCACGCCTGGCTCGCCCGAACCGACACCCGCGGCTGCGCCCGCCCGCCCAGCAGCTACCTCAAGCAGCTGTACTTCGACTCACTCGTCCACGACCCGTACGTCCTGCGCGAGCTGATCCGGGTGGCCGGCCCCGACAGGGTCCTGCTCGGCTCCGACTTCCCCTTCGACATGGGCACCGACGACCCGCTCAGCGCGCTGCGCGCCGTCACGGACCTGCCTGCCGCCCACTTCCACGCAGTACGCGGCGGCAACGCGGCAGCGCTGCTCCACCTTGCCCGCACCATCTGAACCGCGTCCGAACCATCTGAACCGCGTCCGAACCATCTGAACCGCGTCCGAACCATCTGAACCGCGTCCGAACCATCTGAACCGCGAAGAGGAGAACCCTCACCATGAACGCACGCCTGCTCACCCACCTGCGGCACGTCGACCTGGCCGTGCCGGACTATGACAAGCAGCTCGACTTCTACGCCGGCGTCTGGGGCCTGACCAAGGTCGCCGAGGACTCCGGCATCTCCTTCCTGGCCGCCGAGGGCTCCCCCGAGCAGTACATCGTCCGCCTCCGCAAGGCGAAGGAGAAGCGCCTCGACCTCATCTCCTACGGCGCGGCGAACCCCGCCGACGTGGACACGATCGCCGCGCAGCTCCTCGCGGGTGGAGTGCAGTTGATCTCCGAGCCGGGCAGAGTCGACACCCCCGGTGGCGGCTACGGCTTCCGCTTCTTCGACATCGACGGCCGCACCATCGAGGTCTCCGCCGACGTCGAGGCGCGCCGGCACCGCCGTATCGAGGAGAAGGAGTCCATCCCCGTCCGCCTCTCGCACGTCGTCCTCAACTCCACCGACGCGACCGCCACCCGCGCCTGGTACGAGCAGCACCTCGGCTTCCGGCTGTCCGACTCGCTCAGCATTCCGCACATGGGCGAGATCATGCACTTCATGCGGATCAGCAGCCAGCACCACTCCATGGCCATCGCCAGCGGTCCGCACACCTCCCTGCAGCACATCTCCTTCGAGATGCGCGGCATCGACGAGTACATGCGCGGCTCCGGCCGCGTGATGCGCTCCGGCGCCCGCAATATCTGGGGCCCCGGGCGGCACATGGCGGGCGACAACACCTTCATGTACTTCCTCGACCCGCACGGCAACACCGTGGAGTACACCACCGAGCTCGAAGAGCTGGACGAGGACACCTGGCACCCGCACATCTACGACCTGTCCCAGCCCGAGAACTCCGACCAGTGGGGCACGGCCAACCCGATGAACGAGATGGTCGGCAAGGAAATGCAGAACGACGTCGACCCCGGCGTCTTCGTCGCTCCGCCGGTCTGACCCCTTGGCCCCGGGGGCTCGGCGCGTTCCCCCTCCCTGCGATGCCGCCGCGCCCCCGGCCTGTGTCAACCCACCCAGTTCCCTAGGAATGCCATGCGTTTCGCCACGTACGAGCAGCACGGCCGCAGCCGTCTCGCCACCGTCGAGGACGACGGTGTCCTCCACCCCTGCCCCGACCGAGCCTCGCTTCTCGATCTGATCCAACTCGGTCCCGAGGCCCTGCGCGCGGCGGGCACCGCAAGCCTGGACGTGCCGCGCGGGCCGCACGTCTCCCAAGTGCGACTGTTGCCGCCGCTCCGACCGCCGTCCGTGCGCGACTTCGTCACGTTCGAGGAGCACGTCGAGGGCGTACGACGCAGCGTCGACGGGATCTCGGGCGCCCCGGACGCCTGGTACGACGCGCCCACCTTCTACTTCACCAACCCCTACGCGGTCATCGGCCCGGGCGATCCCGTCCCCGTGCCGCCCGGCTGTCAGGCACTGGACTTCGAGCTCGAAGTCGCCGCGGTCATCGGCCGCGAGGGCAGCGACCTCACCCCCGAGCAGGCCCGCGACCACATCATCGGCTACACCATCTACAACGACTGGTCCGCACGCGACCTTCAGTCCCGCGAGATGAAGGTCGGCCTCGGCCCCTGCAAGGCCAAGGACACCGCCACGACCCTCGGCCCGTACTTCGTCACCGCCGACGAACTGGAGCCGTACCGCGACAGCGACGGATTCCTGCGCCTGGCGCTGACTGCCGAGATCAACGGCGAGGTCATCGGTAAGGACCTGCTGTCCAACATGAGCTGGACCTTCGAGGAGATGACCGCGTACGCCTCCAGGGGCACATACGTACGCCCCGGAGATGTGCTCGGCTCCGGCACCTGCGGCAACGGCGGCTGCCTCGCTGAGCTCTGGGGTGTGCGCGGCCGCCAGGACCCGCCACCGCTGAAGCCCGGAGACACCGTCACCCTCACGGTCGAGGGCATCGGCAGTGTCTCCAACACCGTGGTCGCCGGAGCGGCTCCAGTGCCCCTGCCGACCGCCCGCACACGTCCCCGGCTGCGCCCGTGAACCGAGTAGCGGAAGACAAGCCGGACGGCAAGGCCTTCGTCGCTGCACACCGCAGCCTGGGGCTGGCCGACCAGGACTGAGGAACCCACCATGGATACTCCCCGGTAAACGGGGTGCACGCCCGGGAGGAACGGGAACGGGAGATCACTGACCGGCTGGGGGAGCGGGTCGCCGAGGAACTCAAGTCGAAGCGGACCGATTCCGACGACGGCGACGATCCGTCACCACAGACCCCTGGAAAGCAGTTCGGCCAGGTGTTCGGTTTTCACCGATCTACCTGGCCTTATTCATGCGTGGAGCGGATGACGGGAATCGAACCGCCCAGCCCCAGATGCCTGACCTGCACAAACACGAGAAGTGCCAGTTCAGTGGGGTAGGCGTTCCCGCGTTGTGCTCGGTTGTCTTGAGTTCCACCACGAGTCGTGCACCCTCCGGGTGCACGACCTTTCCCTGTCTGGTGCACCCTCGCGGGTGCACCACGAGTGGAATCCAAAGTCATCGAGTGAATTCAAAATCGACTGTTTTTGGGTGATTATGTGTTTGGGGTATCTATGGCCTAATGGACCGCCAAATCTCCAAGGTGTCAAGCTCCAACTGAAATGTGAGCAGTTCACTCGGCGCTATTTTTCTTACCCTGCGGGCTTTGTGCTGCAGTGGAACCAGGGTATTTTACTAATCAGAGCAACCCCCACGCTTGTGTTTCCATGCCCTACGGGCATTTGTCGTCCTGCGGAACCCTCCTCCTTGCTGGTGCCGTGACACCCGTCAGCGTTTCCATGCCCTAGGGGATTTGTCGTCCTGCGGAACTCGTG
This sequence comes from Nocardiopsis sp. Huas11, assembly GCF_003634495.1. GTDB lineage: Bacteria > Actinomycetota > Actinomycetes > Streptosporangiales > Streptosporangiaceae > Nocardiopsis. Next base: position 2,927,290 of record NZ_RBKY01000001.1, read on the forward strand.
ACTCGCCACGGCAACAGCTGTGGCGGAAGTTTCCATGCCCTACGGGCTTTGTCGTCCTCCGGAACAAAAGGAGAACGAAGCCAAAGAAGGGCCCAAGTGGTTTCCATGCCCTACGGGCTTTGTCGTCCTGCGGAACATACGATGGAATCGTCACGAAAGAAGCGTTCCTGCTTCCATGCCCTACGGGCTTTGTCGTCCTGCGGAACCCTACACGCTCCGGGTAGACCCGGAATGTCCGGAGCACGGCTCCAAGCCTGGTTTCCATGCCCTACGGGCTTTGTCGTCCTGCGGAACGTACGTTCTCCCGTTCGTCGGCATCGTCACCGGCTTGTTTCCATGCCCTACGGGCTTTGTCGTCCTGCGGAACCCTTCCCGATTTTCATGGCTCGTGAGCTGCGGCGATACACCCCTGTTGCACGCGATCGACCTCCCAGCCATCCGAGGGCATGTGACCCAGGCGACAAATCACGGTTGGCAGCCCCTGACCAGCACAAACACGCTGCACGCAAACCGGGGTTTCCACACCAGAACGGGATTCGGTGTACACGTCCAGCGCCGTACCTTTCCGCAAGGCCGCAGTCCCTCATCCTTACCCGCTCAGAGCTGCGACCGCCACCCCTGTGCCGCAAACGGCCATACATCCCCGTTTCCCCTGACACGGCGCCCTTCGCGTTGCTAACGTGAGCGCCCAGATGTGGAGCCTCCCGCGCCCCCACACCATCGAACCTCTACGGCCTCGCGCAGGTGCCCCAAGGAGGTCATGTGCCCACCCAGTGGTCACTCACCCCCACGCCCCCGCCACCCCCTGGCGTCTCCCCCTCGCACGTGCACGCTCTGGCCTGCCTCCTACTGGAGGACCCGGCGAGCGAGCACACCGCCCAGGTCAAAGCCTTCACCGCGGCCCTGCCCGCCGGGACCGCCCGGGGATCCGTGGCCGCCTCGGCGCCGACGCTGCTGCTGAGCTGGCTGGACGAGCCCACCGAACCCGACCTGGCCAGCCGGATCACCGGCCCGGTCCGTCTCGGCTCGCACACAGCCCACCTGTCCCTGGCCGCGCGCCGCACCGTGCCCTACACGCGCTTGGCCGCCACGGCGCCCACGCCCCGGGTCCGGGTCGAGTTCACCACCCCCGCCTACGTCAACCGGGGCGGACGCCAACTCCCCCTGCCCGACCCCGAACTCCTGCTGGAGGGGCTCGCGCGCCGCTGGGCCGCGTTCAGCCCCCACCCGCTGCCCTGCGACGCCACCGCCGAGGCCCTGGGGATGGTGCACCTGGCCCGCCACGACACCCGCACCGTGCCTGTCGGTACCGGACGCCACCAGCGCACCGGGTTCGTCGGGCACGCCGTCTTCGGACTGCCCCGGGCCTCGCCTGCCGCCCGGCGGTCCTTTACCGCCCTGTGGGCGTTCGCCGAGTTCGCCGGGGTGGGCGCTCAGACCACCCACGGGTTGGGGCACGTGCGGGTCCGCCTGCGCCCGGAGACCGGCCACCCCACCCAACGAGGAGGCACGGACCGGCCACAACGGACCGGCCGCAACAGGCCCGTATCCACCAGACCGACTCCGCCCCGTACACAGAACGCAGGCACATGAGTGAACGCGACCTGGTCGTCATCTCCCTGTCCGGTGTGCAGCGCTTCATCACCGAGTCCCGGAGCACCCTGGACCTGCGCGCGGCCAGCAGGATCATCGCCCGCCTGGCGGCCGAGGCCACCGACCTGATCGCCGCGGTCCCGGGCGCGAGCCTGGTCTTCCCCGCCTGTGGCACCGGCCGACCGGAGGGGCAGGACACGTCCGACCGCGCCTTGGCCGGAGAGGCCATGCCCAACCGTGTCATCGCCCTGCTGCCCGCCAGGACCGGTGAGACCGTGGCGCGGCAGGTCAAGGAACACCTGTGCCACACGGTCTGGCCTTCTTGGGTGGAGACCGTGTTCGCCCCGGACGGGGACCCCCTGCCCGCGTTGAACTGGCCGCTGGTGCAGTGGGTGGTCGCCCCGGACACAGGCGGTTCCTATGACCAGCAGTGGCACCGGGCCCAGGAGCACCTGGCGGCCCGCAAGAATATCCGGGACTTCGCCCAGGACTGGGCAGAGCAGGAAGAGCCGTGCTCGCTGTCCCCGCGCTGGCCGGCATCGCCCCTGCCGCCCGGGCTGCGCCCGCACGAGAAGGACGTGCTGTGCGCGGTGAACTGGGTGCGGCGCCGATGGCACGCCGACATCGAACCCGGATCGGGGATCGCCTCGACCAGCGCGATCGCCTCGGCGCCCTACCGGGACGCGGCTCTGCGCCTGTGGGGGCGCGACGAGGTGGTCACCCGGACGATCTGGAGCCTGCACACGGCAGCATCGGGAATCGACACCCAAGGGGTGCGGGACCACCCCCTGCCCGGGGTGCGCCGAGTCAAGGGGGAGCGGGCGGCCGACTGGCTGGCCGTGAACGGCGGACGGTGGGTCTACCCCTCCACCTGGAACGCGGCGTCACTGGCCCGCGAGTTCGAGCTCGACGCCGCCGACCAGAAAGTGGCCGCGAAGGTGGCCGCCGGTCACGCGGCAGCCAAGGAACTCGCCGAGGCCTTGGAGAAGCACGGGGTGGGGGCTCCCTGCGCGTATCTGGCGGTCCTGGTGCAGGACCTGGATTCGATGGGGGCGTTCCTGTCGGGTGAGGCGCCCGATCGCGATGGCAGGTGCATCACGGTGGCCCGGGACGAGCACACCCGCGTCTCCGAGGCGCTGGGACAGGCGGCCGCACACCAGCGGGTGTTGGTGCACGGTGTGCGGGGCCGGGTGGTCTACGCGGGCGGGGACGACCTGTTGGCCCTGGTGCCCGCAGCAGATGCCCTGGCCGTCGCCGACCGCTGCCGGGAAGACGTTCCCGCGACGCTGCCGACGGTGAGTAGCGGCGTGCTGTTCTTCCACCACCGCTCGTCGCTGCGCCATGGCCTGCTGCGCGCGCAGGACGCCCTGGCCGCGGCCAAGGCCCGCAAGCACAAGCACGGGCTGGGGGTGGGGTTCGTCCGCCACAGCGGCTCCCACGCCCAGTGCGTGCTGCCCTGGCAGGCCGAGAACAGCACGGCCACAAAGCACCTGTCGGTGTTCGTCCCCTCCGCCGGAGACCGTGCACGGCTGTCCCCGGGCCTGGTGCAGGACCTGGTCGAGTGCGCTGATGCGCTCAACAACGACAAAGGGCTGCCTGTGGAGGTGGCCCGCGCCGAGGTCCGCAGGCTCACCCTGCGCCACACCGTGTCCCTGGACGCCGTGCCCGGCACCACGGCCCCGAGCTCGGCCGTCGAGGGCCCAAACGAGCAGGACGAACGGCGCCGCTTCGCCGAGCGGGCCGCCGCCTCGCTGGAGTGGATGGCTACCCAGTCCGGGAAGCGGCGGGTGGACGAATCCGCGGCCAGGGTCGCTGTGTTCCTACGTCAGGAGGTGTTGTGAGTCCGACCGGTCCCACTGCCGAGGAGGCCCGCGAGGGCCGCTGGGCCGTGATCGAGCCCCGCGACACCGTGCACGTGCGCGACGGGCGCGCCTTCGACGCGGGAGAGGATTCGACGGCCTACACCGTGCGCCCGTGGCCGTCGACGGTGGCCGGTGCGCTCGCCAAGGCCCTGGGCGGTGAACCCTCGTGTGTACGGGGCCCCGTCCTGGTGCACCAGCCCAAGCCGGACAAGCGCGAGGTGTTCTTTCCCGTCCCCGCCGACCTGGTCACCTCTTCCCAAGCAGGCCGGTCGGAGGTGTGGCGCCTGTCCGTCCCGGACCGGGCCCCGGAGGGCGTGGTCACCGACCTGGATGAGCAGGCACCCCAGGCCAAGGGGGCCCGCGTGCCCTCCTACGCTCGCCGAAGCGAACCACTCACCGGCTGGGTACCCGCCACGGTCCTGTCCTCCTATCTGGCCGGGACACTGTTCGGCAGTCGGCGCTCCACCAGCACAGCGGACATCCGCCTGCGCGATCCCGTGCTCTTCGAGACCAGGGTCGGGCTGGGGCGCGACGCAGACACCCGGACCGCCGAGGACGGCAAGCTCTACCGCACCAGCCACATCCGCCTGCAGGACCGGTGGCAGTTCGCGGCCCAATACGTCCCCGCACGCGATGACGAGCCCCCGCCCCGTGGTCCGGTGCCGTTCGGAGGGCGCGGCAGGCTGGCCGAGATCTGCCTCGACGAGCAGCTCGCCTGGCCCCCCGTTCCTGATGAGTTCCCCAACGGCCAGATGCTGCTGTACGTGGTCACCCCGGGGATCTGGGCGCGGGGGTGGATCCCGCCGCTGGATCCGGGCACCGTCCTGGTCGGGGCGTGCGTGCCCGAGCCTGTGGTGGTCTCCACCGCCTCCCCCAACGACACCTACCGGGAGTTCCTGGCCAGCCGTGCTTCGTACTGGGCCGTCCCCGCGGGATCTGTCTACTACCTGAAGTTCCCTTCCCCCGAGACCGCCCTGGTGTGGGCCCGCACATGGCACAACCATGCGCTGGAGCCCGCCCGTCCGCGCCTGGACACGGCGGGATTCGGTGTCGTCCTGACTGGAGTGTGGCCGTGATCAACTACCTGCTGTACCTGTACGCGGAATCGCCTGTGCACGCTGGGGCCTCCGGCTCCGACGGGGCCCTGGACCTGCCCATCCAGAGGGAGGTGGCCACGGGCTACCCGGTGGTGTGGGGGCAGAGCCTCAAGGGCGCCCTGCGACAGGCTGCACGGGACCGGGGCTTGGACGACGACAGCTTCGGGTCCCAGACCGTCAACGAGGTGTTCGGCCCCCCGCCCTCGCAAGGTGACGAGCCCGGGGTGAACCCGCAGGCCGGACTCCTGCGGGTGGGGGACGCCCAACTGGTCGCCCTGCCGGTGGCCACGATGCAGCGCACCTTCGCCTGGGCGACCTCGGCCACGGCGCTGAGCCGCCTGGCCCGCAAGTACCGCTACGCCGAAGCTGACCGGACCCTGCCCACGATCCCGACCCCCAACGCCGCACGCGGGTACGCCGGTGACCAGGTATGGGTGGGATCCGAACACGAAGAGCAGGTCGTGGGTCCCTGCCTGGTCAACTTCGAGTCCCTGGTGCCCTCGCCGCAGGCCAAGGACAACAACAAGGACGAGTCCGAGGACAAGAGTAAGGACGAGCAGGAGAGCACAAGCGAGGACAAGGGCGAGGACAGGAGCGCGGATCCGGTCTACCAGTGGGGCGAACTCCTGGCCCAGGAAGCGCTGGGCGAGCGCGAGGCACTGGAGCCCTTCGCCAGCAAACTCAAGAAGGACCTGCTCGTCGTCGGGGAGGACGTGATGCAACTGCTCGTCCGCCAGGGCACCGAGCACACCGTACGCGTCCAGCTCGTCCCCGATACCAAGGAGGTCAAACAACTGTTCAGCAGTGAGTACCTGCCCGCGGAGACCGTGCTGGCGGCCGTGCTGACCCTGCGCGAACACCCCGACAGGAGCGAGGAGCACCAAATCCTCGTCCAGGAACTGCTGGAGGACTCCGTGCTGCAGATCGGCGGTGACGAGACCGTCGGCAAGGGGCTGGTGTGGTCCAAGCTGGTGGAGGCCCACCAGTGAGCACGGCCAAACGCCTGGACAACCAGATGGCCGGACTGGCCTACCAGATCCTCCAACCGGGCTTCACCCTGGAAGTGCGCACGCGCATGCGCCAACTCCCCGCCCGGCTGCGCGGCGGAGGGCTGGCCGCCACCTACGCGTTCATCCTCTCCCACTCCGGACAGGCCAATGCCGTCGAGAAGGCCTACACACGGCTGGCCGAAGTCATCGCCCGGTACGTCGCCGAGCACCGGCTCATCCCAGACGGCCCCGAACAGATGGACCCCTACCTGTTCCTCGAACAGTTGTCGAAGTCGAAGATGACCCCGACCACCTACACCCGCATCTCCCTGCGCGTGGAAGCACTGGCCGGATGGATGAGCCGCCTGTCCGATGCGCTGGAGCCCCAGAGCGACCAGGGAGGTGACCGTGGCCAAGAATAAGAACAACAAGAAGGACAAGGGCGGTAAAGCGACACCACGCGCGGCCTCCGGAAAGGCTCGCGGCCCCTTCGGCAGGGCCGTCAGGACCACCCACAACTCTGCGGAGAAGCGCCACGACCTGGTGCTCGGCCCCCAGCAGACCCCTGTGGACCAGGGGGCCAACGCGCTCGTCGTACTGCGACGCCTGACCCTGGCACCCCGCAAGTCCCCCCAGGATTGGAACGACAAGAACCCCGACCGGCCCCTGCACGCCTGGGCCGGCCTACACGGACTGGGCCAGCAAGACAACGGCCTGGCCCCGGACGTCCTGGCCCGCAGGACGGCGTTCCTGCAGGCATGGCGGCGCGCTCACCGGCCCCTGCCCGCAGTGCCGGGACCGGGATCCGACGGTGTCCTGCGCCTGCAATTGAGCACCGAATGGCGGATCGCCCCCGGCCTGGGCCTGCGGTTCGGAGCCCAGGAGACCGGAGCCTCACTGCACGGAACCTACGGATGGCCTCTGCTGAGCGCCTCCGCACTCAAAGGGCTGGCCGCAGCCGCGGCGTCCGCGCAGAAAGTCGACGACGACCTGATACGCCAGGTACTGGGCGGCCCGCGCCCCGGCCGCAAGCAGACCGAAGGCACCGTGGGGCGCGGGGGCGTGCGCTTCCTGGACGCCCTGGTGGTGGACGGCCTGTGCGTCCACGAGGACGTCATCACCCCTCACCAGCAGCCCTACTACACCACCAACGGCCCCCAGGCCCGCTCGAACCGCACACGTCGGCTACCCGGCGAGCACCACAACCCCGTGCCGGTGGAGTTCTTGTCCGTGTCGGGCACCTTCGCCGTTGACCTGCTCGGCCTGGACCCCGCCCATCTGCGCCTGGCGGCCTCCTGGCTGCGCTGGGCCGGGGACGAGATCGGCGGTGGCGGACGCACCACCGCCGGATACGGCTACTTCACCGACCACACCCCCGCACCCGCGCAGGAGACGCTGTGAGCGACCACCCCCGCCTGGTACACCTGATCACCGCGGGACTCAGCCTGCTCGACAAAACCCACGGTCCCGATTCAGGCCTGGAGAAGCTCAAGCTGGACGAAGGCATGATCGAGGCGCTCCGGGAGAACAGGACCGTCCTCTACGACGAGGAGGACGACAACAACACCCGCGCAGCCGACTACACCAAACGGTCGTGGGAGGAGATCAACGCGCTCCTGGGCGCCCCGCACGGCGGGACGAACCCCGACCACGAACTGTCGGCGGCCCTGCAAGAGCTGAGCCTGCGCGACTGGCCACACACGATGAGCGCCGAACTCAACTCCCTGGCGGCCTACTACCGCAGCACCTCCCCCCGCCTGAGGAAAGAGGACACCGCTGTCCTGATCACCAGCGACACCGCCGCCGGGTTGCGGGCCTCGCTGCTCAACGCGCTGGTGATGACCGGTGGAGACACAGAGCGTGTCCGCTACCTATCCGACACCAGCCTGGATGTGGACCAAGCACGCGGCATGGTCGTCGTCCTGCGCCTGACCGGGCTAGCCACCCCATCCGGGCCCGACGAGGCGGCACCGCTCTTCCACAACGCCATGCGCACCCTGGGAGCGCTCGGCAGAAACCTCTACCAGACGGCGAAGGCCGAACCGACCCGGTTCCGCTTCCACCTCTCCGGCGGGTTCAAAGCAGCCCTGCCCTACCTGCTCAACCTCGCCGAGGCCATGCGCACGGTGTGCGGGCGAAAGGTCGTCAGCGCCCACTCCCTGCACGAATCGGCCTTCGACCAACAGTCCCTGCCCATCCCCCTGCGCTCCCTGGACCTGGACCTGCGGCGGCTGCGCGAGGACCTCGTTGGTGCCGACGGCACACTGCCCGCCATCCCCGGCGGCGACCCGACACTCAACGGATTCCTGTACGAGGAGACCCCGCAAGGCAAGGTAGCCCTGACCCCCTTCGGGACCGCCCTGAGGGAGCTGGTGCGCGAAATCCCCGAGCCCGAGGCGTGATGAAACACGACACCGGCCCCGCCGCCAGTGGACCGTCGCTGGGGACCCAGCTCGCCACAGGTATGGCCGTGACCGCCGAGCACCAGCGCGTGGCATCCCCAGACGCCGACCGTGCGGCTCTGACCGCCCCCGACTGGCACGCGATGGTCGCCTGCGTGGCCGAGGAACAAGAGAACGGTGCAGCCGTCCAGCCGGGGATGGCCACGACACAGGAGTTCGACCAGGCCGCCACACGACTGGCCGATTACCTGCACACCCGGCCCGGCCTCCTGCGGGCCCTCGTGCACAGCCCCCACCTCCTTCTCGACCCCCAATCAGACGCGCTACCCGGCCACTGGCCCCCGGCCCGGCGCTGGCGTGTCCTGGCCGCGTGCGCCGACACCGTGTGGGCCTACCTTGAGCGCACCGCCCCCACCCACTCCCACCACCGAAGACTGCTCCCATTGGCGGCGCGGTCACGGTTCCTGGCGCTGTCCTACCCCTTCCGCTTCCGAGCGGGCAGCCCCCCGGACTGGGGCAAGGACGAACTGACGCGCCAGACCGAGCTGGTATTCGGCCGCAACAGTGGGGCGGAGCTGGTGCGCCGGGCCAACGAGGCCCGACAGGCCTGGGCGGCCTACCTGGACACCTACCAGTCCCACCCCGTCCTGGCCGAGGCAGCCTCCCACGACCTGGAGGAGGAGGTGGCCGCTCTGGCCTTCCGGGCCGGGCCGCGCAGCGGACCCCTGGTGCTGTCCGCCCACCGTCTGGATGAAGCCGTGCTTCCCCGGGCAGAGGACGTCGCGCTCGTTGATCACGTCCTCCAGGAGCACCTCCTGCCGCGTTTCTCCATGGGGGCGGTCCTGGAGTCGCTGTTCTTGGCCCGCGACCACTTCCGGCCTCGCTTTTGGGCGTTCTTGGCCGGGGCGGCGGTGGTCTGCGCGGTCCTGACCCCGGTGACCGTCGCGGTCCTGTGGTTCGCCCCGTTCGCGGACATAGGGCCCTATCCGTGGGCGGCCGTACCCGCAGCCTTGACGTACCTGTTCATCGGGGTTGGTGTCTATCTGTACGGGCGGCAGTGGGCGATGCCGTGGCTTTTGCGGCTGCCCGCCGCATCCGCAGTGGGTCTGATCGTGCTCGTGGCCCTGCACTTTGACTGGTGGCAGGGGGAGGGGCCGAAATGGCCGGCCGTGCTGGTCCTGGCAGCGGCTTCGCTGTGGTACCTGTCGGTCGAGGCCCGCAACCATGGGGTCGGGCCCGTAGACACCTACCGAGTAGACGGCGATGCGTCCCGGCCGCAGCCCCGTTGGTGGACAACCCTGTGGCGGTCCCTCACCGTCGCCGGTAGGTGGACGGCCCTGCGACGGGCCCTTGCCGTCGCCTTCATCGGGATCGCGCATGCCTTACTGGTGTCCGTCATCGGCACCATGGCGATCCTGCCCGCCTTCTCCGAGGAGGGCTCGGCCCTGACCACCGTGTGGTCCGGTCCCGCGTCCGACCTGTGGACTCCGCTGTTCAACGCGACCACGTGGTGCCTGGCCGCCGGTGTCTTCTCCCAGATCCTGTGGGACGACCAGCCCATCACCGCATCCCTGGCCCACCGTCGATGGAAACACGGAAGGTGACCCCGATGCCTTGGACCGACTTCACCCTCACCGTGACCACACCGCTGTTCAACGACCACACTGATGGCAGTGTGAGGGTGTCCTCGCTGCGAGGTGCCCTGCGGTTCTGGTTCCGTGCCCTCATCGGCCAGCGCGTGGGCAACAATTCCGAGTTGCTGTTCAAGGCCGAAGAACACGTGTTCGGCTCCACCGAGCGGCTCTCCCCGATACGGATGCGTATCCACGACCAGCCCGAATCCGGTACCGGGCGCTGGGGCGAGTCTCTGAACGGGAGCGAGAGGGCCGCGTTGTGCTATCTCGCCGGGCAGGGCCTGACCTCCGGAACTACTGTCGCCCGCCGCTACATCGACTCCGGGCAGAGCATCGGGTTGAAGGTCGCCTTCAGCGACGACGAGCACGCCAACGCACTCTTTCTGGCCTCGCTGTGGCTCATGTGCGCCTACGGGGGTGTGGGAGCCCGCACCCGCCGAGGCTTCGGCGGCCTGCACCTGAAACATCGTGATGGAGGGCTGCCCGAGCCGTGGACGGCTGCTGACCTGTCCCCTCCGGGGCTGGACCACTACCGCTCTCTCAAAGGCCTGGAACCGGCCCGGTTGCGTGATCTCTGTGCTCCGCACCTGCAAGCACTGGTCCCAAAACCGTGCTCCGACGACGACAGGCCCGAATACCCGGTACTGGGGGAGAAGTACACCCTGGCCGGGCTGTCCTCCCGGAGTTTCTCCGGCTGGGCCAAAGCCGCAGCCCGCACCGGCGAAGTATTCAAACAGTTCCGTTCCACCGGCGAGTACAAGGGAGTGATCCTTCACACGTACAGGAAGCCTTACCCAGTGGGCGCGCTCGGGCTCCCGGTGAACTACTACAAAGGGGAAGTTGTCCAGCCGGAATGGAGCCCCAGTCAAGGAGACAGCAGTTCCGGAGCCAAAGAGACCCTACGCAGGGCCTCGCCGCTGTGGCTGCGGTTCGTCTGTGACCCTGCCCTAGAGGAGTGGCGAGTGTTCTCGTTCGCGTTCCATAACAAGTTTCTCCCCACGGACAGAAACCATCGGGTATGGCTGCGAAACGCCGCGGATCGAAACCGCCAACTGGACGTGACCGACACCCATGTGCGTGAGCGAACCGGGAGGTGGATCAACTCGAGTCTCAAGTCCCTGTGAGGTGCACGAGAGATGCCCCTCGTTGCGCAGGTTCCGGTCTCAACGCTCGCGACACCGGTGGAGGTGTGTCGGGGGAGGAGGATGTGTGGCCACTTGCGGCAGGGAGGTGGTGGTTGTGGACGTTGGTGGGTAAGAATGAGGGCACGGCTCCTGACTGAATCGGTGGCCGTGTACACCGAACCTCGTTCGGGTTTGAGAGTGCGGGGCGCGTGCAAGGCATTTGCGCTGGTCATAGCGTTGGATCTGCGTTTTGTTGTCTGGGTCACATGGGTTGAGGTGGGTTGGAGGGCCGTCGCGTGCAGAAGGGGTGTGTCTCCGCAGTTCAGAGGCCCTGAAAAATGGGAAGGGTTCCGCAGGACGTCAAAGCCCGTAGGGCATGGAAACCCCCCCTTGAAGGGGATTCGCACAGAGTGCTGCCGTTCCGCAGGACGTCAAAGCCCGTAGGGCATGGAAACGGGACTCCGGTTGAAGTCCGCTTCGGCCGCCCTGATCTGTTCCGCAGGACGTCAAAGCCCGTAGGGCATGGAAACTCAAGGGCGTTCGTGAACATCGGGCTGATCATCCGTTCCGCAGGACGTCAAAGCCCGTAGGGCATGGAAACCTCCTCAGACGAGAGCTTTTGGCTCGGGTCGAGGTGCAAATTCCGCAGGACGTCAAAGCCCGTAGGGCATGGAAACGACTTGGCCAAGAATTTATCGTTCAAGGTTGCTCAAGTTCCGCAGGGCGCCAAAGCCCGTAGGGCATGGAAACACACGAGTCCTCCTCCGTAGAGGATGGACAGCATCGTGTTCCGCGGGACGTCAAAGCCCGAAGGGTATGCAGGCCTTCTGTAAGCCTGCCGGGAAGTGGGCATAATGGGAGATCTTCTTCGCCAGGTCGCGGACAGCGAACGGCTCTTCTCGGCGTGGAATGAGGTTCGCGACAACGATTTGGAGGACGGTGTCAAATCAGACCAGGTCCAAGACTTCGAGCGGGGCGCTCTGCGTAACCTGGTGGAGCTGAGCGAACAGCTCTCGGCCGGTGAGTACGAACCCGGGCCGGTGGTGGCCATCGAGGTACCCAAGTCCTCGGGCGGGACACGGCTCCTCGCGATCCCCACGGTGCGGGACCGCATCGTCGAACGCGCCGTGCTGGAGGTCATGGACCCCTATCTGGACCCGGTCCTGTCCCCGTGGAGCTTCGCCTACCGGTCCGGGCTGGGCGTGGCCGACGCGATACGCGCCCTGGCCCAAGCCCGTGACGCGGGAGCCCGGTGGGTGGTGCGCTCCGACATCTCCGACTGCTTCGAGCGCATCCCCCGCTGGCCGGTCATGACCCGGGTCAAGGAGATACTTCCCGACGCCGAGCTGTGCCTCCTCGTGCAGCACCTGATCTCCCGTGACGCCACCGGCCGTGCGGCCCACCGGGTCAGGGCGGGCCGCAAACAGGGGCGGGGCCTGCACCAGGGCAGCGCGCTGTCCCCGGCGCTGACCAACCTGTACCTGGACGCCTTCGACAAGGCCATGCTCGGCCGCGGGTACCAGGTGCTGCGTTATGCCGACGACTTCGCCATTCCCGCCGATTCGCAGACTGAGGCTGAAGGCGCTTTGAGCGAGGCGGGTGAGGTCTTGGCCGAGTGGGGGCTGGAGCTGAATGAGTCCAAGTCCCGGATCGTGTCCTTCGATGAGGGCGTGGAGTTCCTGGGGCGCACGGTGGGTTCCCGCGACTCCGTAGCGGCTGAGGACCGGGCCAGCCCGTTGGAAGCCACCGTCTACGTCACCACTCCTGGGGCACTGGTTCGCAGCCGCGACGACCGGGTGCGCATCGAGCACGGCGAGAAGAAGCTGCTGTCGGTCAACCTCAAACGGGTGCGCCAGATCGTAGGGGTCGGCCGGGTCGGGTTCAGCACCCCGTTCCTGCACCGGGCCCTGCGCCAGGGAGTGGAGCTGGTGCTGCTGGACGACATCGGACGCTTCCAGGGGCGCCTGTCCCGGGCGATGGGCGGGGACGTACACGTGCGCGCCGCCCAGTACGAGGCCGCACTGGACGGGGCCCGGGCTCTGCACTTCGCCCGTGCGTTCGTGGCGGGCAAGCTCACCAACCTGCGCACCGCCCTGCTGCGGGCCTCCCGTTCAGTCAACGCTCCTGAAGAGTCTGCGCAGGACGTGGCCGTGGTGGCGGACCGGCTGGCCCAGGCGCGTGCAGGGGCGCTGGAGGCGGGCGGGCTCGCGGCGCTGATGGGGCACGAGGGTGCTGCCAGCCGTGACTACTTCGCGTGTTGGGGGAGGATGTTCGACCCGGTGTGGGGCTTCACCCACCGCAGGCGGCGACCGCCTCCGGATCCGGTCAACGCGATGCTCTCCTTCGGGTACACGCTGCTGCTCAACGACGCGGTGGTGGCCTGCCACATTGCCGGGCTCGACCCGGAGGGCGGGTATCTGCACTCGCTGGCCCAGGGGCGGGCCAGCCTCGCTTTGGACCTGATGGAGGAGTTCCGCCCCGTGGTGGTGGACACCGTCGTGACCGGTCTGGTGCTGGGCGCCAAGGTGGCTCCGGAGGGGTTCGACCACCCGGCGCAGGAGGACCGGGGGTGCCGGATGGCGCCGGAGACGTTGAAGGTGTTCCTGGCCGCTTATGAGAAGCGGATGCTCACTGTGGCGCGCCATCCGGGTCTGGGGCGCCGGGTGTCCTACCGGGTGGCGCTGACCGCGCAGGCCCGGTTGCTGGCCGGGGCGCTCGTGGGGCGTGAGGATTCCTACGCACCGTTGGTCTGGCGGTGATCCGTCATGGGTGAGCATCCGCAGCGGCGCCGGTTCTACCTGGTGTGCTACGACGTGGCCGACGACGACCGCCGCCAGGCGGTGTCGGAGCTGCTGGCAGGGTATGGAGCCCGGGTGCAGTACAGCGTCTTCGAGGCGGCGGTGGCCTCTCCGCGCGCCTTCGAGGAGTTGCGCAAGGCGTTGGCGGAGGCGATCGAGCCGGATGAGGACCAGGTGCGGGTGTACCCGCTGCGAATACCGGATCTGGACAAGGTGATGGTGTTAGGTAATCGTAGACTGGAAGAGCGGGAGGACTTCTGGATCGTATGACCAGGTGGCGCTTACACCGGACCCGGTTCGGGTGCAAAGACCCGGGTTTGTGTGCAGATCATTTCCGCTGTTCACGGGCTTGTCGAGGTGAAATGTTACCTGGGTCATACGCCTCCAGGGCAGTGGGAGGCGGGTTGCGTGCAGGAGGGGTGCATCACCGCAGGCCAGGGGCCATGAAAATCGGGAAGGGTTCCACTGCAGTACAAAGCCCGTAGGGCATGGAAACATGTGTGCTCGGCACATGCTGTAGTTTTTCCTGCCCGCTCCACTGCAGTACAAATGGAAACGCCCATAAGCTCACGCTCCCAGCCAAGAATACCGTTCCACTGCAGTGCAAAGCCCGCAGGGCATTGAAACTCAAGGCTGGACGAGGGAACGATCATAACCACACCTGTTCGCCCGGTCCGCGATCGATGCCGGTGCGGTGGCCGTCCTCGCGGCTTGACCCGTGGGGGCGCCTGCGGTGATCGTAGGCGATCCCCTGACCGCGTTGGGAGACTTCGCGCGCGTCGTGCCCGCCGAGCACGCGCCGACCGTGATCAGTGTGACCGGGCCGTCGGGGAAGACCTCCACGAAGGACCTGATCGCCCAGGTGGTCGAGCAGGTGGGGCCGACTGTGGCCACCGTGGGGTCGTTCAACAACGAGATCGGGCTCCGGCTCGCCGGGTTGGAGACCACCACCGACACCCGGCACCTGGTGGTCGAGATGGGTGCGCGCGGGCAGGGACACATCACCTACCTCACCCGGATCACCCCGCCGCAGGTCGGCGTGGTCCTCAACGTCGACACCGCGCACGCCGGAGAGTTCGGCGGCCCCGACATGACGGCCCGCGCCAAGGGCGAACTCGTCGAGGTGCTTCCGACCGAGGCCGAGGGTGGTGTGGCGGTGCTGAACGCCGACGACCATCGAGTCTTCGCCATGGCCACGCGCACCAGCGTCCGCGTGGTCGCGTTCGGGCTGTCCGAGGATGCCGACGTCTACGCCACGGACGTCACCCTGGATACGTTGGGGCGGGCTTTGTTCATCCTGCACACACCGGAGGGGAACGCCCCCGTACACCTGCGGGTGGTCGGCCGGCCCCAGGTGTCCAACGCGCTCGCGGCGGCAGCCGTGGGATTCGCGGTCGTTATGAAGACCGCCGAGACCGCGCAGGCGCTGAGCGAAGCGGACGCTGTGACCGGCGGCCGGCTGCAGGTGACCACCCGCCCGGACGGAGTGAGGTGGCCCCTTCACCACGACCTTGGGGCGCTGGCCTGCCTTGGCGATCTCCGCTCGCGGCGCGGCCGGGGCGTTGGTGATACGTGCCTTGCCCAGCCGCTCGCCCTCGGGTGTCATCCGCACCAGCACGCTCCGCCGCCGGTGCAGGTCCATTCCCACGATCTGCTGACCGTCATACCCTGCGGTCCTCAGGGGCCTCCCTGCCCGTGAGGGCTTGTGACGACACCTCCGAGTATGTGCTCGGGGGGAGCGTCACGTGGAGTGGAGGACCCGCCCCTTCATCGCATCAGAACTCCACACGGGGCCGTTCGCTGATATCCCGGCTGAGTAGGGTTCGAACGTCGGCTTCCGGAAGTCCGGAACGATTGATGAAATCGTCGAAGGAGACGCCGGTTGTTTCCATGAGTTCTAGTGCGCGTTGCAGGAGTACAGGAGCCTCTGGATTCCCCAAGGGGCCTGGCTCTACTTTCCTCCATCCTCGGACGGACAAGGCTTTCCATCCCTGCGCGTAGGTGTGCTCACTCATGACGCCGAGCGTTTTTGCCCTGACCAGGAGAGCGGCTAGCGAGACGTGCCATTTCGCCTTCAACCGGAGGAAGGCAGGCCAATCGAGCCGTTCCGGAAGCTCGGATTTGATGTCGTCGGCTGGCATGAGGAACGCGGCGGCGAACGCGTGAGCTTGGTTTTCAGTGACCTTGTCGCCAATTTTTCCAGTGACGCCATGCAAGACCAGGTGGCCTAGTTCGTGCGCCCCATCGAAGCGAGAGCGATCACGAAGGCCCTTGTCGGCCCCGAGAGCAACAACGGGCCTGTCGGGGAAGTCGACGCAGAATGCATCAACCTTTTCGATGCTGACACGGAAGCGGACGACAATAATTCCATTCATTTCCAGCAGTCGTACAACATCTTGGACTGGGCCGTGTGGGACGTTCCAGTGGGCACGAACCTGGGCCGCTGCTTGTTCGATATCGGCGTGCTGAAGAGGATGATCTTCCTCGATTGGGACGCGCGGCAGGTTGAGATCGGGCAACGCGACGTGTTTTTCGAGCTCTAGCGCGAGTTCTCGCGCGAGGTGCACATAGGCGAGCGCTTGTTGGCGATCCCGGGGGGAGGTGGACCGAAGGCTGCGAAAGAACCCGTTGACCTGATCCTTGGCAGGGGGACGGACTGGCGCGGCGAAAAACGACGGAGGCACCCGCAACGCGACCGCGAGCCGGAGAAGCGTTGATGTGGCGGGCTTGGTATGTCCGTTCTCGAACTGGCTGATCGAGGCAGCGGCAACGGAACCGACTTCCCGGGCCAGCTGCACCTGGGTGAGCCCACGAAGCTCGCGCGCCATGCGCAGCCTGGCGCGATCGAACAGGGCTGCGATGTCTCCGGGGTCCAGTTGCGGGTTGTTCACGTCGCTCGTCTCCGCGCCAGTCGAGGTCCACCGATCAGCGGACGATTCTCGATCTTGATTGCTCCGCTCGCATCTTAGGCACACCTTGGTTACCGGACGGTCACATTGTCCGGCTTCCAGCAGGACACGCCCGAGTGAAGTGTGTCGTAGTGGATGCCTGTTCTGTCGTGTAACCTACCCAGCATCGAGAAAAAGATGTTCAAATCTGAGTCTGCCTGCGATGGGCGGGGGAGTGGAGTTGAGGTATGAAGGTTCAGGAGTGTGTGCTGTCGGACGAGGTGATCACCGCCGACTCGGCGGAGACCGCGTTGTGGGACGCCATCGTGGTGCCCCAGACGATCAAGGAGCGGCTGCGCAACCAGACCATGCTGTCGCTGCTCGTGCGGCCCGACCTACCGTTCGCGGTGACGGCGTTGCACGGGCTGTGCACGCTCTACGGTCCTCCCGGTACCGGCAAGACCACCCTGGCACGGGGTCTGCCAGCGCAGATCGCCCGCTACGTCCCCGGAGGCGCGGTCCGGCGGATCGAGATCGACCCGCACGGGCTGATGAGGGCCGAGCACGGGCAGTCTCAGCAGCGGGTCAGCGAGCTGCTCGGCGAATACGTGCCCGGTCTCGCCTCGGACGGTATGCCGACCGTGGTGATCCTCGATGAGGTCGAGTCGATGGCGGTCGCCCGATCGGCTGCGTCATTGGTCGCCAACCCGGCCGACGTCCACCGCGCCACCGACGCGGTGCTCACCGCCATGGACCGCAACGCCGCCGAGCACCCGCATCTGTTCTTCATCGCGACCAGCAACTTCACCACTGCCTTGGACGAGGCGTTCCTCTCCCGCTCTGACGCCGCCATCCTCGTACCGTTTCCCGAGCCGGAGGCGTTGCGGCAGATCCTGGCCTCCACGCTGCTGACGCTGGCCGACAAGTACCCGCCCTTGGGTGTGCTGGCGCGTTCCTCGGCGATGGACCGCATCGCCGAGGCGGCCCACGGGCTGGATGGCCGCCGTACGCGCAAGGTGGTCTTCGAAGCCCTGGCCCAGCGACTGGACACGGTGCTGGACCCCGGCAGCCTCACCGAAGACGACCTGGCCGCCGCAGTGCGCGGCGCCGTCGCGGAGACGGGTCAGCCGGAGGTGTCCCGTGCGGCGTACTAGGCAGGTAGCGGCCTCTCCCGTGCGCAGCGCCAGCGAAACCTGGGCAGTGATCTCGGACCTCCTGGCAGACACCGTGGCGCAGTCCTCCGCGCTGTCCCGCGACGAGGCGGTGCAGGCGATGTCGGCCGCTGAGGCGGTCGGGCGGATGCTGATCGCGGCAGGGCACCTGCACAAGCACCCGATCACCCTGGTGGCCGGCAAAGTGCACTGCGAGATCACGACGGTGTCCGGCACGGCGGCGCTGACACTGGAGGAGAACCTCAACCCCGTTCCTGGCGCGGCGGGCGCCGACAACTTCATGATCTACCTCCCCTCCCCAGCCCCGCTCCAAGAGCAGGTGAAGGCAGTTGCGGACAAGCACGCCCGGCTGTCTGACGCTGTCCCGCCCGCTCCGGAGACGAAGGTTGCCAACTCCGGTCCGCTGATCGACCGTGAGGCTCTGCGACGGGCGGTGACTCAGCGATGACCTCGACCTATACCTACAGCTACACGCGGACCCACACCGCCACGCACCTGACCGACGTCATCCTCGGCACCATCACCGACATCCTCGCCGACCTGGGCATCAACATGGACCGGCTGCACCACGACTGGACGCAGAACGAGAGCGCGATCAAAGCGTGGATCGAGGAGGGCTCCCTCGACGCGGTCGTCCTCGAGTGCCACCAGCCCTCAGGCGCCGTGGCACCGGTGATCGAGTTCCCGGTGTCCTACACCACCTCCGGCAACGGCAATGCCGAGTTCACCGCCTCCCGTGCCCGAGCCGCACGGTTCCGCGCCAAGCTCGACCAAGTGCCGGCAGGTACCACCTACCGGCTGTTCTGCACCTTCAACGGGCCACGCACTCCGCAACCAGGCTGGGGACCCGGCCATCGGGCGAGCATCGACGGCCTGCGCGGCATCACCTTCGGCACCCTTGGCTCCGCTCCGCACGCTTCGACCGGCATGCGCTACTACGGCAACTGACACCACGAGTAGGGAAATACCGCTATGGGATACATCGACGACGCCTTCGCCAACCTCAAACACAACCTGGAGATCACCCCGTCCGAGCAGAAGGTGGCGAAGGCACGGCACGAGGCCATCCGCGACTTCGTCCGCTCATACTGGGATCTCGACGATGACTTCCTCACTGGTAGCTACCGGCGTGACACCAAGACGAAGAAGCTCAAGGACATCGACATCTTCGTGGTCATCGACGCCAGCGGCTCCCAGGCCAGCTTCCGCAACCAGGCCCCCATCCAGGTGATCAACGCCCTGGAGACTCTGCTCCGTCAGAAGTGGAGCGCCGCAACAAGCGACGGCATGGCCGTCGTCATCCCCTACGGTCCCGACGACGAGGTCATGTCGATTGACGTAGTCCCCGCGTTCAAGCGCGACGGCGGCGGCTACTACATCCCCGATCCCTCAGCGGGCGCATGGATCGCGACCAACCCCAAGCACCACCACGAGCTGAGCATCGCCAAGAACGCCGACTGTGACGGCAAGTTCGTACCCTTCGTCAAGATGGTCAAGGGCATCAACCGCGAACTCGGCGAGCCCGTGAAGCCCTCCTTCCTGCTGGAGGTCATGGCCCAGTCGCTCGTGAAGCCCCCGATCGGGCGTTACCAGGACGAGATCGTGCTGTTCCTGGCCACCGCCGCCGAACGCATCGGCGAGGAGTGGCCCGACCCCGCCGGCCTGGGCGGTGACGTCAACGCCGCCATGAACACGACCCAGAAACGCGCTGCGGTCAACGCGCTCGACCAGGCCCGTGCCATCGCAGAACGGGCGGTCGACCTGGAGGACGAGGAGCAGGAACGCGCCGCTTACGACGAGTGGAAGAAGCTGTTCGGGAACCGGATGACCAAGCCATGAACCTCTCCACCAACCCCGGGGGCGTCCACGGGATCCCGCCTCGGGCCATCCACGAGCGGCAGCTCGACGACGACATGCTGCTCCTGCAGCGTGCCGCATCGGCAAGCCACGAACGAGGCCAGCTCCTCGAAGCCGGGCGCGTCACTGCAGCCCTCGCACTCGCCGCCGCCGGTGTCCTGTTCACGCTGATCGGCGACGGCCGGACAATCGTCTTGATCGTCGGGTTCTTCTGGTTCGTCGTCTCCGCGTTCCTGCTCAAGGGCTTTGCCGGGAACACCGCCCGCCAGGGCGCCCTGCTCCAGGAGATGTTCGACACCGCCCTGTTCTACTTGCCGTGGCGCGCCACCGTGGCAGGCGACCCCATCCCCGAACCCGACGTCCGCCGTCTGGCGCGCAAGCTTCCCCGAGACGGAGCGAAGGAAAAGAACATCATCAAGGGCTGGTACGACCCCACCAACGGCGTCCACCACCCCTATGACGTGTTCATCGCCCAGGAACAGAACCTTGTCTGGGACGCCCGTCTCCGCCGCCGCTACAGCCACTTCATCGCCGCCATCGTGATTCTGTGGACCACCATCGGCCTCGTCGTCGGTCTCGTGATTACTGACGCCACGATGCTCGATACCCTCCTCAGCTTCTTCGTCCCGTCCTTGGCGGCCTACCAGATCGCCTACGAGATCTGGTCCGGCCAACGCAAGGTAGCCGACGAACGCGACCGACTTTCCAAGGTCGTCGGTACCGAACTGCGCAACGGGCGCCCTGGCCCCGTCCCCGACGACGAATGGCAGCGCCTGCGGAACGTCGCACGGGACGTGCAGGACGGCGCACTCCGCACCCGCTTGGACACCACCCGAGTACCCACCTGGTTCTACCAACGCTTCCGCGATGCCGACGAGCGCGACTTCGGCGACACAGCAGAGGGACACCGCGTCCGCCTCGCTCAAAACACACCTCCACCCACGTAGTGGGTCTTCGAATTTAGTGGGGGTGCTGCCTCCGTCGGCTTTGCCGAGTCGTAGCGCAGCGGTTGGTTCGCGCGGTTGCGGAAGCCGAAGGCGTTGCGGGCTTCGAGCTTGATGAGGTGGTTGCTGCCCTCGCTCGCGGCGTTGGTGCTGCCGGTTGTGACGTACGCCTCGACACCGTCCCACCAGTTGTTGATGTCTCGGCGCGAGCACGGAGTTCGGGGAGATGGGAGTAGTCGGCGATGTGGGAGTTGAAGCGGTGGCGTGCCGCGGAGATCGCGGAGCGGTCCGGGCTGGCGGGTGTGCTTGAAGGCCAGACGGAGGAGGTCGCGCAGGAGTTCTTTGGCCCGCCAACCCACTGCGGTCGCCTGCGGTGAACGCGCTGCCAGTGCAGAAGTAGAACCCTGTGAGAGGTCCTCAGCATGTCTTGCGAGGTCGGAAGCTCAGGAGTGGTGGGACTTGAGCCCTAGGAGGAAGGTACTCCAGGCACCCGTCGTGAGCGCGATGTGCCCAAGCGGGTAGTTCTGGGTGTCCCGGACGAGAACCTGCTCGCCTTCGGCCACCTCGACGCAGGAGCCGCTCGACCCGCTGTAGCTGCTCTTATGCCAGGCGGCCTGCTCGCTCGTCATTGGAATTCGTCCCTTGCCTTCTTGATCTGGTCGAGCGACTGCTCGGGCGGAAGGGCCGCTGCCTGCAGGGCGCCAAACACCACTTCGCACTGCCGCAGCTTCTCCCGTGTGTCGATGATGATCTCGCCGGTCATGTACTCCGCAGACGCCAGGGTGGGCTTGTCAGGGAACCCGTAGATCCTGAAGGGGCCGTCCTTTCCCGGGGCCGGAGCTTCGGCCGGAAGCACCTGAAGGTGGATCTTGTCCTGCTCGATGAGCGCGACCAGGTGGTCCAACTGTTCCCGCATGCACGACGCGGAACCCACAGGACTGCGGAGGACACGATCGCTCAGCACAAACCAGAGTAGCGGGCACGTGTCGCTGTCCAGCAGCTCCCATCGGGAGGTGCGGGCCTCGAGCATCCGGGCCATGGCCTGGACCCTCTCCCAGGGGCGTTCCTGCTTGAAGAGGGCCTTCGCGTACGCCTTCGTCTGGACCAGTCCTGGAGCCACAAGTGGCTGGTATTCGCGGATCTCGGAAGCGGCCTGCTCCAGTTCCGGCACCTTGTAGAACCAGTCCGGTAGCTGATCGCTCATCATCTGGATCCAGAGCCGCATCACCTGATCACCGGTCGCCAGCGCCTTGTCGATCCTGGCGGCATGGCCCTCCAGACAGAAGCGCTTCCCGCGCTCGATGGACGAGTACATCGTCGGTGACAAGCCGATGGTCCCGGCCACGTAGGTGCCGGTGCGCTCGCTCTTCTTCCTGAGCCTGCGCACCGCGGATCCGAACACCGCCCACTCAGGCTTGCCCTCTCGGTCCACAATCTCTCCTCGCATGGATGTACTCCAACATGCTCCATTCTGCACCTGGGATACTCCATATCCCCCCGACTTCGACTAAATACCTCTAGCTGGTGAAGGGCCTAGTCAACGGTTCTTGGTGCAGCCATGGTGTAGATCAAGCGGTCTCGTGGTGGCCGCTTGGAGCGGTGGTTGCCCCGAGGCGACAACGACTAACGAGGTGTCGAGTATGGAAGTTCGTCCCGTTCAGGGATCAGGAACAAGGACACGTGGTGCGCCTACGCCCCCGCCACCGTTGGTACGTACCTGCCTGAGGGGCTCGGACGATCTCCTCCCCGTGGAGGCCGACTTGGACGGTGAGGGCGGACTCGGGCTTCGCCCGATGGCGATCGAGGCATCGCGTTGGGGCACCATGCGCTACGAGGACGGCTGTGCGAGTGCCTGGTTCGACATCGACCACTTCCCGCATCTGTTTCCGGAACCGGTCCGGTGAGCGCGGTGGCCTGGAACGTGAGCGTGGACAGCGCGCAGTACGCGGACGCCGAGTGGTTGCACGCACGGCACTGTCCGTTGTGGTACGTGATGTGGGCTCCGGGCGCGAGGCGGTTCTTCGCGTTCTATCAGGGAGACGCCGATCTCGCACCGCTCTCGGACCCGTCCCCGCAGGGGCTGGACAACCGGATTCGCCACGCCCAGATGGTGATCGCCCGCACCCACCCGGCTTCCTACTGGCGTTGCCCCGTCGCAGGGTGCGGCTGGACCTCGATCAACCGGACCATCCACACCCCCTGTCCTCGGCCTTCCCAGCCATGACGACACCGACCATTGTTCACACCCCGTGCCCGGTGCGCCTGACCTGCCTGGCCGACGCCCTCACCCTGGGCGTGACCACCGGGCTGTGGGGCGGGGTGACCCACTCCGAACGCCAGGCCCTGCGCCGCCACCACCCCGACGTGCACGACCGGCACGGCGCCCTGACCAGCCGAACCCCGGCCCTGGCCGGAAAGGAAGGCCGAACGTGACTCCCGACCCCGTGACCACCAGCATCCCGGTGCCGCTGACACCTGCCGAGGTGGCCGCCCTGTTCCGGGTGGATCCCAAGACCGTGACCCGCTGGGCGCAGGACGGCAAACTCCCCAGCTTCCGCACCCCGGGCGGGCACCGCCGGTATCCATCCAGCGAGGTCTACTCCCTGCGGACCGCTAGCGTCACTCCGGCAACGGATTGAAGACCAGCCGTTCGCCCCTCGGGGGCGGGGCGAACGGCGCGAGCCGGTGCGGCGGCGCACTTCCGGCCGGGATGGGCATAGACGAACTGCTCCTCCCGCACTATGAACGAGACGATCACGGATGACTGGAGACCGGATGGACGCCTTCCCGAACCCGGCCGCTCTGCCGGCGCACGTCTTGGAGCGCGCGGACGTGCAGCAGGCCTTGGCCCGGCGTGACTTCGGGGAGGTGTTCCGGCTGGCGCGCAAGTGGGGCGGGATCAGCTTCAGTAAGATCGCCGAGGCCTGCGACATCAAGTCGGAACGCGTGGGGGCGCTGGCGCGCGGTGAGGGCGCCATCACCACACACGACAAGATCCTCCAGGTCTGTGACGCCCTGCGGATCCCCGGGCACACCCTCGGCCTCCTTCCCCGGCCCTGGGAGACCACCGCCTCCCGGCAGAGTCCCCGAACCGTGGCCGCGCGTGAGGAGAACAACGCGACCCCACCGGCGGCCCCCTCGCTGATACCCCCTCCACGCTTCCCCGGAGTTTCAGCGCAGGCCGGACACTTTGGAACACAGGGAAGTGAGGCCGAAGCGGTCCACGCCTTCCGCATGGCCGACCGACAGGTCGGAGGCGGCCATCTCTACGCCGCCGTCATGCAGTACCTCTCGACCCGGATCGGGCCGGGGCTGGTCGCCGAGTCCAGCACCCCCGCCTCTTTCGTCGCGGCAGCCGGGCTGACGGAGATGGCAGGCTGGATGGCCCACGACTCGGGACGCGACGCCGTCGCCGCCCGTCACTTCCACCGCGCCCTCAATCTGGCGAGCGCGGGTGAAGCCGCTGCTCTCACCGCCCAGGTGTGGGCGAGCCGAGCCCACCTGGCCCTGCACCGGGCGGACAACACCGCTGCCCTCGTAGCCGCAGACCAGGCCTGGCAGCACCTGGACGGCAGCGAGGACACCGCACTGCGCGGCAGGGTCCTGACCATGCGTGCGCGTGCCCATGCTGTGAACGGCGACGGTCCAGCCTGCCGGAGCGCGCTCGCGCAGGCCGAGCGCCTGCTGTCGACGGCACAGGGCCCACCGGGCTCGGAGTGGACCAGCCCTTTCGATTCCGGTTCCCTCGCCAGCGAGGCCGCACGGAGCATGTGCGATGTCGGCGACTACGCCGCGGCCGTCGAGCACGCCCATCTGGTCATGGAGCTGCGCGGCGCGGACAGGGTGCGCGCTCGCGCGCTGGCATCGCTGACGTTGGCGCGCGCGTTGATCGGCCAGGGCCACGTGGACGGGGCGAGCGCTATCGCCCAGGGCGTCGGCCGTACAGCGGCCGGGGTCGGTTCGCTGGTGGTCAGCGGGCAGCTCAGCGGGGTGGCCAACGCACTGGCCCCTTACGAAGGAGCGGAGGGGGTCGGTACGGTGCTGGCAGAACTGAGGGGTGTCCTTACCCAGCACCGGGGGATGTACCACTGGTTGGGTGATGACCGGGAAGAGGGGGCCTATGGGTGAGGGCGAATCACCGCTGTACCTGCGGGACCCCGCCGCGTGGCGAAAGCAGTTGGCCGAGGGCAACCGCCGCCAGGCCCGCAAGCGGGTGGCCTCCGAAGTCATCCTCCACGATGAAACGGGACGCCTGCTTCTCGTGGACCCTTCCTACAAGCCCTACTGGGACATCCCTGGGGGAATGGCCGAGGCCAACGAGCCCCCTGCCCTGGCGGCGGTCCGTGAGCTCCGCGAAGAGCTCCGGCTCGACCTCTCCCTCGGGACCCTGCTGTGCGTGGACTGGGTCGCCCCGCACGGGCCCTGGGATGACCTGTTGATGTTCGTCTTCGACGGCGGAACTCTTCCGGCAAGCCAAGCGGCGTCTCTGTATCCGGCCGACGAGGAACTGCGGGAGGTGCGGTGGTGCACCTACCAGCAGGCCGAAGAGCTCCTGCGCGGTGACGTCTGGCGCCGCACCCGGGCCGCCCTGGAGGTGCTGGCGGGTGGAGGGCCGCTCTACCTCCAGGAAGGGCGGCCGGTGACGGGATCCTGAATGTTCACGGACCGGTGTGGTCCAGGGCGGCGAAGAACAGGTCCCTCGCCCAGCGGGCGTCCTCCAGCGCATGGTGCAGGGTCCTGTCTTCGGCGGGGATGCCGAACTTGGCCGAGACCTGCCAGGAGCTGGGCGGTGGCACCATGCCGAGGGAACCGGCGGCGTAGATCGCGGCGTCGATGAGCTGGTAGTGCCAGCCAGGGGTGAGTCCGTGTCGGCGGAGCATCGCGGTGACCGTGCTGGAGTCGGCGTCGGGGACGACGCCGACCCACCTTGCTCCTTGAGTCAACTCGGCCACTGCCAGGGCGGCCTCTGCCTCGGACACGACCTCGGTCCCGGGCCCGGGGGCGGTCAGGTAGCGGTGGCCGAACCCGCCGACTGCCAGTGCCTCGGGAGCGGCTCCGGTGAGGTCGATGTCGCGGATCATCCAGGTGTGCTCGGTCACGCGGCCGTCCGCGTAGCGGATGACGGCGATCTCCCACGGGCGTCGGTAGCGCTCGTCCAGGGTGGTGAACTCGGCATCGACGAACACCACCGGTTCATCGAGGCACAGCGGTGCATGCATCGCCGTCACCACAGCCGCAACCCGTCCAGGACGCGGGCTGCCGGGGGGAGTTCCGGTGTGGGTTCGGTGCCTGTCGGCGGTGTGAGGGGCACCTTGTGGTCGAGGCGGATGAGTTCGCGCCACCGGAGCAGGTCCTGGCGGCAGTTGAGGACGCGCTGGCCGATGGCCCCGCTCAACCGGTCGGAGGAGAACACCTCCTCCAAGCCAATACCGCCCGACAGCAGCCGGGCAGCGGTGGCGGGGCCGACGCCGCGCACCCCGGTGATGTTGTCGGCGGGATCTCCAGTCAGAGCCCGGAAGTCGGGCCACTGGCGTGGAAGGACACCACCCCGGTCGAGGACGTCGGCCGGGGTGGTGATCTGGCGATCGGACTTGGCTGCGGTGTTGAGCACGCGCGTTCGGGGGCGGTCCAGCAACTGGAGGAGGTCCTTGTCCCCGGACATCACCAGGACGGGCCTGTCGGCCTCGGACGCGACCGCGGTCAGGGTCGCGATCACGTCGTCGCCCTCGGCGGTGTCGATCTCGATCCAGGGCACCCCGACCAGGTCCAGACCGTTCTTGGTGTCCGGGAGCGACTGGATGGGGCTGTGGTCGGCCTCGGCGCGGTTGGCCTTGTAGGCGGGATCGGCCTGGGTACGGGCGGCGCTGCCGTGTTCTCCGTCGAAGACCACGACGATCTGGTGGTCTGCGGCGTGGGCCATGTGGGCTTTGCGGAGCAGGGCGAGGAAGCCGAAAACGCCGGTCAGGTCGCGTGTGCGGTCGCGTGAGGTGATGCGCGCGGGGAACCCGAAGTAGCAGCGGTAGAGCAGGTGGTGCCCGTCTACGAGGAGCACGGGTGTGGGTGGCATATCGACCCCGGTGGGTGCGTGGACAGGACGAGGAGAGCCTGTGACCGGGGCGAACGGGTCCCGCTGGCGGGAGTGTCAGGTTAGCGCACCGTCCGCCCGCCCACTCCAGAAAGTGCGCAGCGTGGCGCTGAGGTTGGGGACGATGTCACGGTTCGCGGCGACCTCGGCATGCGCGGCCGACCGCATGCGCTCCAGACGGGATGCGGGGAGCGTGAGGGCCTCACTGACCGCGTCGGTCAGCGCCGAGGTGCGGTCCGGCGGGTACAGGCGCCCGGTGGTGCCATGGCGGATCTGCTCGATGAATCCCCCGAGTCGGGGCGCAGTGACGACGGGCCCGCCTTGGCGTGCCCAGCAGGCGACCTCGAAGGGGACATTGGCGAGTGTCTCCGAGCGGGAGGGGCACACGACGGTCCGGGTGATGGGCACGCTGCACAGTGCCCGGGGCAGGTCCCGGGTGAAGCGCGGTACCAGAGTGGCGCGCAGTCCTGCGGCACGGATCTGGTCGCGATAGCGCTGCAACAGAGGATCGCGGTTGTGGAAGGGGACGACGACGGCTGCCAGGTGCACGCGGTGGGCCAAGGGGCCGAGTGCGTTGATGAGCAGGTCCATGCCCTTGACGGGGTCGGTCCGTCCGAAGGCCGCCACGATCGGCCGGTCAAGGGGTACGCCGTAGGAGTCCAGGATCTGGTGTGCATGGTCGCGAGGCAGGGGGCGCAGGTCGGCGGCGCTCAGATCGAGGCTGGAGGTATAGGGCACGAGCCGCTCGGGCGGCAGGCCGTAGTCCTCCACCAGGTGGCGGGTGAAGAAGTCCCCGACGTCGCCCACCCGGACCCGGGGGTCGCCCGTGCTGGTGATGGCCGCTTTCTCCCATTCCAGCCGCCCGGGCTCGTTGGTGCGGTGCAGCAGCGCGGTGCCGTACAGCGCGACCAGCACCCGTACCCCTTCGGAAGCAGGGGTGCGGAGGGAGGCCAGGTGGCCTCCCGTTCCGGCGTAAGGGGTGTCCATCGCGATGAGCAGCACCTGGTCGTAGTCCCCGGCCAGCCGCACCGCCAGGGCGGAGGCTTGCCGGGAGAGGTGTTCCCACACCGGCAGGGACCAGAACTCGGAAGCGGGGCCAGGGTCGAGGAAGTGCAGGAACGCTCCCGAGGTGGACAGGCGTGCGCGGGAGCGTGCCAGGAGGGCGGGGTCGTAGCCCCACATGTACGGGCCTGGGGCGGGGATAGCCACGTGCAGGTCGAAGCGGCCCGCGTTCGTGAAGAGTTCCTCGCGTCGGTGCTCGAAGGCCGACAGCAGAGTCTGCGTTTGGCGGGCGATGCCGTTGGTGCAGTTGGCGACGCCGTTGAAGGTGCAGTACAGCAGGGCACGTCGTTCGGTCACTTCGGTGTCCTTCATCCGGCCAGGAACAGGTCCTCGGGGTTGGGGCGCCATACCTTCGACTTCTCCGGGTGGGGGAGCATCCCGTACTCGCCGAGCGCTGACACCAGCGCGTCCATGGCCGTATCCGCTTCGGTGCGTGTTCGGGTGAAGGCGGTGTAGTTGTCGGTCTACCGCACCACCTCCAGGCCGTGCAGGGCCTCGTGCCGGTCGACTCCGAGCAGGCGCACGTTGGTGAGCATGGGGCTGAGCCCGCTTCCCGGGTAGAGCGGGGAGGGGAGCGCGTCCAGTGCGGTGCGCATGGTCGCCAGGAAGGGGCCGTCGTGGATGTGCTCGGCCAGGGCGGTGACGATCTCCTCCGTCTTGGCTCCGGCGGTCACCTTGGCCACGTCCAGGTCGGCCACCCAGCACCGCCCAACCTCGATGTGTGAGGCTGCGGCGGCGACGGCCTCCACCCGTCCCCGGCGGGGCCGCCACCCGAACAGCCACGGCGGGTAGGCGTCGCGGTCCAGGACGGGTTCGGCGGCTTGGCGCAGCGCCCGGTGCACGATCCGGTCCTCGACGGTGGGCACACAGATCCGCAGCTCCTTGCCCCAACTGGGCCAGGAGACCAGCCGAGGGGCGACCGGTGCCCAGGCGTGGTCGGCCAGGCGCTCGGCCAGCTGACGCAGGCGCGCGTCGAGCCCGTCGCGGTAATCGGTCCAGGTGAGTCCGTCCGGGCCGGGGGCTCCGGGGCGGCGCATGCAGGACCGTGCGGCTCGTTTGAGCCACCGCACCTGGGTGAGCAGCGGCATCAGGCTGTGGGCCGCGACCCGCACGGGTTCACCACCTCCTCCAATGGGCGCACGACCGAGGCGTCCGCGAGCAGTTCCCGCGCGGCGGGTCCGGTCCACATGAGCGTGCCCAGGGCCGCCAGGCCCGGTGTGAAATCCCCGCGCCCCTGCCGGTAGATGGGCGGGGTGTAGGTGGCCACCTCCACGTCGACTCCGGCGCGGGCGATCAGGTCGCGGTCCAGATAGGACGGGCCGCTCGGGCCCACACGAAGCCGGGTAGCGCCCTTCATCCGGGCGAGGTCGAGCAGCATCTGTGTCCGTGTGTCACGGGGGCGGAGACGGCTGGAGGAGGTGAGGGTGACCCGCATCCCCAACGCCTCCAGCACCAGGTGGATCAACGCGGTGTTCAGCTCGGCGAGACGGGTCCACGGCCGGTGGTAGATCTCGTGCAACGACTCCGCGTACAGCTCCCAGTAGGGGGCTCTCCGATAGCTGTCGGTGATCGATCTCCAGTGGCGTGCGGCCCAGGGCCCCTCGGCGATCCGCACCCGGTTGATCGGCTGGCCGAAACCGCGCAGGACCGGGACCGTCAACCGCAGCGGTCCTCCGCGCGGTGCCCGGATCACGTTCCGGCGCTGGGGCCCTCGTTCGACGAACTGCACGTGGTCCAGGAGCACCAGCTCGTCCACGTCCAGCAGCCGGGAGAAGTACCCGCCCCAGGGCAGGTAGGCGGGTTGGTGGGCGACCAGTACGGCGGGACGGCCGGACATGCTCACACCACCATCCGGTAGACGCAGAACTGCTCGGCCGCATCCACTCCGGCCCGCGCCCCCGCCGTGCTCTCCACGGCGTGGATGCGGGGCAGACTGCGCGGGTGCGGGTCGGGCCGTAGCTGGCTGGCGTAGCAGTCCAGGGCCTCGTATTTGACGGACCGGGTTCGGGTGGTGTCCACGCTGATCCGCCCGGGATCGACCGGTTCGGGCCAGTGGTCGTCCGGGCCCCGGTAGCCCAGGACGATGCCCGGCGCCCCGGTCCGGGGCCGTGCGGCGGCGAGCGCGGCCTCGTGGCCCCTGCGGTGGTCGTGGTGGTGGCTGCCCGCCGCGGGAAGCAGCAGAAGCTCGGGGGCCAGCCGGTCCAGTCCCATGCGGGTGCCGGACTCGATGAATCCCACCAGGTCGTAGGGGTCGGCCGGCACTTTCGAGGCGATGAGGTGATCCGTCGCCCTCAGGACGCGGCAGGCGGCGTCGAACTCCTTGGCGCGCAGGTCGGCGTCGACGCAAGGAGCGCCGAGGACCAGGACGTGCACCTGTACCCCTTCCCGGGCCAGGCGGGCGAGGGTGCCTCCGGCGCCGAGGGTCTCGTCGTCGGGGTGCGGGGCGATGATCAGTGCGCGGCTGCCGATGGGCAGGCCGAATGCAGGCATGGTGAACCCCTTCTACAGCTGGAGCGGGATCAGGACGTGAGGGAGAGGAAGCGGCGCGCGCTCTCGTGCGGGGTCAGGTGGGCGACACGCTTTACCGCCTGTCGGGCGGCTCGGTGGTAGAGCTCGCGGTCGTCGAGGAAGGCGCCCACCGCCTCCCACAGGAGGGCGGGGCCGGAGTGCAGGGGAACGAAGGGTCCGGCCGGGCCGATGAGTGCGGGCAGGTGCCCCAGGGCGTAGTGGGCCACGGGCGTACCCACGTTCAACGACTCCGCCGCGGCCAGACCGAACGTCTCCGGTGAGGTGGAGCAGTTCACGCTGAT
This sequence comes from Nocardiopsis sp. Huas11, assembly GCF_003634495.1. GTDB lineage: Bacteria > Actinomycetota > Actinomycetes > Streptosporangiales > Streptosporangiaceae > Nocardiopsis. The sequence continues at coordinate 2,957,607 of NZ_RBKY01000001.1, forward strand.
GGCCGCCTGAGCGAAGAAGGGCTGGACCGCATCCCAAGGCAGCGGTGGGACGATGCGGACCTGGCGGGTGCGCGCGGCGCGTTCCCGGCAGTCCGCGATCACCTGGGCCTGCATGCCGGGCCAGTACTCGAAGGCGGCGGGTGCCAGGGCGATCTCCACCGGCCGGTCGAAGGAGGCGGGGACGGCGTCGATGAGCTCGGCGATGCCCTTGTGGGGTTCAGCGCGCGCGGCGACCCGGACCGGTCCCTCCGTCCGCAGAAACTCCCGTGTACGGGAGGGCACCGGCGATGGTGGGCAGGCGAGCGGGTCTGGGACGTCGTGCCAGCCGGTGGTGTCCAGCCCGGCGTCACGGGCCTGCCCGGTCAAGAAGGGCGAGCAGGTGAACGCCGCCCGGGGGCGTTGGGCCAGCGCGCGGTCCATGAACTCGTCCGTGCGCAGCACCCCCACGCGCAACACGGTTCGTACCCGGGGCGGTGCCGGGGCCAGGTACCCCAGGCCCCAACTGGCGTCGGCCCAACACACCAGGTCCACTCGCTCCCGCTCCAGGACGGCGGCGACCTCGGCGCACACTGCGGTCGGGTTGGTCAGCGCGTGGAGCAGGTCATCCTCGGTCGCGGGTCGGGGCAGGCGTACCGACGCCAACCGGACCAGCCCTTCCTGGTGTCCACGGGCCGAAGCGGCGGTGAGGATGAGGGAGCGGTGTCCCAGAGCACGGCAGCCACTGGCCAGGGCTCCGATGCTGCGCTCGATCCCCGCCGGTTCGTTCACGCCGTAGGTGAGCAGGACGAAAGCGATGTTCACGGGAGCCTCCGGGAAGTGTGGAGGGTGTCAGGAGTGGAGAGCGGTCGGGTCGTGGCGGTGGCCGGTGGCGGGTCTTCCCAGGGGAAGCACACCCAGTCGGCCACGTCCCACACCCACGCTTGCGGAGCGCCGTCCGCACCGGTGTTGCGGCACAGTGCCACGGCCGGGGCCGAGTTCAGGTGCGGTACCGCGTCACGGACGGCGCGCAGCGTGGCACCGGTGCCGTAGATGTCATCGACGATCAGCGCGTGAGCACCGGTGATGGGCATGAGATCGACAGGGCACGAGACGGAGGCGTCGTGGGTGGCGTGCAGCCGCACACCTTCTCCGGTGTTGTGGCTGGCGGTGACCGAGACCATCGGCAGACGCAGCCGTGCCGCGATCACGGCGGCGGGCCACAGGCCACCGCGCGCCACCGCGACCACGACCTCGGCGTCGGCCGCCGCTGAGGACTGGGCGAGCAGGCGGGCGGCAGCCACCGCGGTCGGGTAGTCCAGAGTCCACAGGCAGTCGTCACTGAAGCGGCGGTGCGCATGAGAGCCGGTCACGGCCACCCCCAACCGGAGAGCAGCGCGTCGGCCTGTTCCCAGTGGGTGAGGGGGTCACAGACCAGGTGGGTCACCGGGGCGAGGTCGGCCAGGGGCAGGGCGTCGAGATACTCCGGGGCGACCAGCAGCAGTGCTTCCTCGACCACCGTTCGGGAACGGTAGTCCTCGATGAACTTCTTGGTGGCGGGCCGCAGTTGGCGCGCACGCTCAGGCGTCATCGCCTGGTCGTAGGGGGCCACCGTCTCCTCGGCACGCAGCAGCCCGTGGCGGGCCGACAGGATCATCACCCGCTGCCGGTACTCCCGGTAGGAGCCGACCCGTGCACGCAGGGGCGGTACACCCCAACCCTCGTAGAGGCTCAGGGCCGGCGCGGGTGCGGACTTCTTCTCACGGGAACACCCGACGATGACCAGTCCTGGGGTCACCAGCATGTCGTCTCCTCCTTCACGGGGCGCACACCGATCCCCGCCGACCGCAGGTGTACGGGGGCCTCGGTCTCGTAGGTGGCTTGGGCATACAGGGTGAGCGAGTTGTAGGAGCCGCCACGGATCACCGCTCCGTCACCGGGGACGGAGGTGCGGGTCCACTCCCACACGTTGCCCGCGACGTCCAGGACTCCGTCGGGGGTCGCTCCAGCGGCGCGGCTCCACGGAGGCGTCGGCCGTCCCGGGCCGAGTCCGCGCAGGTTGGCGTGCGCGGACGTCGGCTCTTCCTGTCCCCACGGATAGAGGCGCTGCCCGGCCCCGGCCATCCACCCCCACTCGGTGCTGGTCGGGAGGCGTCCGCCGACCTCGCGGGCCAGGCGTTCGGCCTCGCCCTGGCAGATTCCGGTGATCGGAAGTCCGGCCCGAGCGTTCCACAACGGGTGCAGGAGAGGGGTCGCCGCCCACCACAGGTTCGCCACGGTCTCGCCGGATCCGGTACATCCTCCGGGAACTCGAATCCAGCGGACATCCCACGCGGTTCGCGCTAGGATCGTCTCAACCTGGGCAGCAGGAACGCTTCCCCGCCGCTGAGGGCCACTTCCCAACACGTGTGGCCGCCCGGAAGGGAAAAGACGGCCCTGTCCAGGCCCTGCGGGCGCACTGCGTTCAGCGACCACGCTGATCACCCCAGAGCAGCACGTGCAACCGCGTGGACAGGTTCCACCCCCGCTTGATCACCTCGTCAGCGAGCGCCGACTGGTGAGCGAGGACCTCCTCGGCCGATGTGCCCTGCGGCATGATCCACACCGGTGCCAGACGGCACCGCTCGACCAGGTCCGCGACCTCGTCCAACTCCTCGGAGCGCTGGACCACGAACTTGAAGACGGCGTTCCCGCTCCGCGCGAGCGCGCGCAGGACCCCCGCACGGATGCGCCGCCGCTGGGGCACCCCCGCGTTGGCCAGCTTGGGGGAGACGTTGAACCGCGCTCGGAACAGTAGGTCCGGGCTCGGCAGGCGGGTGCCGTTGGTCTCCACCTCCACGTCCAGGCCCCCGTCGGTCAGCGTGGCGACCAACGGCTCCAGGGCCTTCTGGAGGAGGGGCTCACCACCGGTGACCACCACCAAGCCGACACCGGACGAGCGTGCCCGGTCGAGGACCTCCTCCGCGTTGCACCGGTAGGTCTCCTCCCGGCGGACGTACTCGTTCCACTTCCAGGAGTAGGGCGTGTCGCACCAGGAACAGGCGAGGTTGCAGTCCGCCAGGCGCACGAACACCGCCCGCCGGCCGCAGTTGGGACCCTCGCCCTGCACGGTGGGCCCGAACACTTCACTGACCACCAGGTCGGGGCCGTCGAAGGTGGGACTGAGCAGGAGGTTCACCGCTCCACCTCCCAACGGCCCCAGCTCGTCGGGCTCTCCGAGACCGTGACCGCTCGCAGGTTCGCGGGCAGACCCGGTTCGACGTTGGCGATGAACCATTCGCCCAAGTACCGGGCCAGTAGCTCGCTCGTCGGCTCCCCGTCGAGCACCTCGTTGAGCAGCCGGTGGTCAAGCTGCTCGTCGAGATAGGCGGCGAAAAGTGCGAGGTCGCCGAAGTCCGTGACGAAACCCGGGGGCACCAGCGACTGTGCCGCCAACTCGACCGTCACCGTGTAGGTGTGGCCGTGCAACCGAGAGCACTTGTGGCCGGCGGGCAGATCACCCAGGAAGTGCGCGGCGTCGAACGAGAACGACTTGCCGATCCTGTACCCCATCACGCACCCGCCGTTTCCATGTACTCGGTGGGGTCGGGCACCTGGGCGGAGACGAACGCGCTACGTCGTTCGCGGCAGGTCGAGCAGGTCCCGCAGTGCCACTCCAGCCCCTGGTAACAGGACCAGGTGGTCTCGAAGGGCACGCCCAGACGCTGGCCGTGCTCCACGATCTGGGCCTTGGACCAGGTCACGTACGGGGCCAGGACCCCCACGTCACCGAAGCCCTCAGTGGAGGCGCGGGCGAGTTCCTGCACGGCCCGCACGAACGCGGGACGGCAGTCCGGATACACCTGGTGGTCTCCCGAGTGCGCGGCGAAGGCCACGGCCTGCGCGTCCCAGGAAACGGCGGCGCCAATGGCCACGCTCAGGAAGATCGCGTTGCGGGCCGGGACGACCGTGGTGCGCAGGGTCTCAGCGGTGTATTGACCGGCCGGAACCGTGATGTCGGGGTTGGTGAGCGCCGATCCGCTGAAGAGCGTCTTCAGTGAGCTCAGGTCCACGACCCGGTGGTTGGCACTCAGCCGGTGGGCGAGGCGCCGGGCGGCGTGCAGCTCGCGCCGGTGGCGCTGCCCGTAGTCGAAGGACAGCAGCGCGAGCTCATGCCCGCTGCGAGCGAGGTCGTAGGCGAGCACGGTGCTGTCCAGGCCGCCAGAGGCGGCCACAACGGTACGAGGGGTCAACCTGTCCTCCCAGGTCGGTGACGAATCCGGGGTCCGTCTCGTGGCCGTTCGACGGACACGAGGCGGCGCGGCAAGGTCTGCGCGTTCATCGGGGCGCAGCTTCTGCTGGTGAGGACCCGACCGGTGACAGGAAAACCAGGGACGGGATGGGAATGCAGGGGTGCCACCCGCCGGGCCCAGAACCGGGGAGACAGCCGTGAGAGCCGTTCCCCGGTGATCGCCATCGTCGCGATGCGGGCCGCCCCGTGTCTTGCCCTCGATGGGGGTACCCACCATGGGGCGCAGGCGGCTGTGCAGGTCCCGGCGGTCGGTCCGGTGCCATGAGCGCGCAGGGGCGGGCCGCCGCGGAGTGGCGCTCGCGCAGGTTGGCAAGCCATATCTGTGGGGTGGGACCGGGCCGGGGGCGTTCGACTGCTCGGGACTGGTGATGCGGGCGTGGGAGGCGGCGGGTGTGGGCATTCCGCGGGTGACCACCGGCCAGGTCCAGCATCGGAACCCGCTTTGAGCTCGGCGAGCTGCTGCCGGGGGACCTGCTGTTCTACGACACGGGTGCGCCTGGGGGTTCTCCCTCGCGCGTGACCATGTACGTCGGTGACGGGCAGATGGTCAACGTGCCCCGTACGGGCCAGTCCATCCGTGTGGAGCCGGTGGCCGGGGACTACTATTCCGCCCGGTTCGTGGCGGCCGTCAGGCCGGGTTGACCGCCCCCACACGGCCCTGTCCCGGGTTCGGTGCGGCCGGGTAGGGCAACCCGGCGGGTCCGGGCCGGTGCGGGGGTGTGTGGGGCGCTGAGGGGGCTGTGTGGGCGGTACCGCCCACACAGCCCCCTCTTTTTTGGGTCGCGATGACTTTTCGCAACGGGACGGGTTGAAACTTCTCGCGAGTATGGGGAAACATCAAAACCGCCGCGTTCAACCCGGGTGAACGCGACAATTCCCATATGGCTGGATTAATTCGTATGCCCGAAAAGGGGTTGTTTTCCATGTCAGCACACATCGCAGAGGCCGCATGGTCCGAGGCGGCCCCGACCAGCGAAGAAACCGGATAGCCACATTTCAGGTCCGTGGCGGCGGAGGTGAGGAAGCTCAGTCTCGCGGGGGCGTACGACCTTGTGAGGCCATTGACACCCGCCATGCACAAGTAAGCGGCCTGGGCCCGCGAAGAAAAACCGAGAAGAAAAAGAAGCCGCCTCGAACGGTGCTGGAACACCGCCCGAGGCGTGATCCCCCACCTGAATCAGCCAGGAGGAAGATCTATGAGTCATGGTACGGGTCGGCACCGAAGGCGCCGACAGGGCTGGGCCAGCCGTGTGCGGTGGGCCGTAGGCGCTGCGTTGGCGGCCGTTGCGGGAGCAGGGCCCGCTCCTCCCCGATGTCCGGCGCCGCTGGAAGGGCGCAGGGCCTCGCCGCGTGGGAAATCCCCGAACCCCGCGACCTCGTCCCCGCACCGGGAACCGGAGTGGGTGCGGGGCTACGACCGGGCGCGGCGCACCCACACCGATCGGGCCTGGGCCCTCTTCACTGAGGGTAGTGAGGGGGCTGTGTCCGATGCGCTGGCCGAACTGCCGGAGTTGGGCTGGTGCGTGGACGATGACGGGGTGCGCGCGGTGCGCCCGTACCTGGTGGCGCACGAACAGCGCCAACGGACCATGCGACAGCGGGGTGCGCCCCGCGTCTCCTACCAGGGGGAGCCTGTGCCGAGGGTTCCCGTCCAGGCGGCTGCTCCGGGTGTGTCCGGTGAGTGGGACGAGCTGGCCGGGCTGGTCCGCCAGTGGAACGTACAACGAGTACCCGTCGCCTGACCTTGGGCCGTGATTTCGGGGCTGTCTCCACAGGGGGCAGCCCTTTCCATATGCCGTGTGTGGAGTTTTCGCAGGTAGAGCGTACGACATCGAATCCCGGTGGTTCTCTTCACATTTTTCGTCACCGTGAGTGCCTGGAGAACAGTTGTGCAGTGACTCTTTGTGTGGTTAGTGTCACTCATCGAAAGCGCGGTGTCAGGGCCGTGCCCGGTGGGGAATCGGCGGTGGGGCGTGCGGGCAGCGTGCTGGGCGGCAGTAGCGGTCACGGTGGTGTTCACGGGATGCGCGACGGAAGTGAGCGATCCCGTGACTTCTCCGGATCGCACGCCGCCCGCCCTGGCGGCGCCCGCCACTCCGTCGGCGGAGGGGCGGGCGACGGACGCCTACCTCGGCATGATGCGCGCCCTGGTCGAAGGGTCCACGCAAGGCGCTGAGAACCATCCCGACCTGGAGGTGCACGCGCGGGGACAAGCACTTCAACTGACCACGGACATGTTGGACGGTGCCACCGCCGCAGGTGAGCCCGTGCTGCGCCCCGAGGTCACGGAATCGGACCTGGAGGGCGACCCGCCGACGGTCGTCATCGAGGACTGCATGGACAACACCGAATGGACTCTGGTGGGTCAGCCGTCTCGCGACCTTTCGGAAGAGCACACAAGGCTGTACACGGCCACGGTCACCCTGTCCGGCAGTGAGTGGAAGGTGGAGGACCTGTGGCTGGGGGAGCAGAACGCGTGCTGAGGCAGGCGCGGCGCTGGCTGGCGTGCGGGGTCTCCTCTGGAGTGGCCATGCTCGTGCTTGTCCCTGCGGCCCAAGCGGAGACCACGGGGTTCGACGGGCACGCCTCGTGCGCCAACGCCTTCTGCGAGGTGAAGGCCGGGGGTTCGGGTCGGGTTCCACCAGACTCGGGAGCTCCACGGGCCGAGGAAGGTGAGGTGAGCGGCGAGAGCGGTCCCGCCTGCGCGATCCCGGATGTGGAGTTCGCGCAATCCGGGGCGGAGGGGCCTCTGGAGATCCCGTTGGGCTTGGCCGAATGTGCGGCGACGGCGAGCGGCACGGGTGCTGAGGTGTTCGATCCTGCGGTGTTGGCGGAGCAGGCGCGGGCGGTGATGCGTCTGCCCGAGCCGGACATCGGCACGGCCCCTGCTCTGGGCAAGCCCCGGTTCGTGAACCTGCCGTCGTGGATGTGGGTCGAGGCGCAGGACTGGGGTCCGGTGTCGGCGACGGCGTCGGTGAGCGCGGGGTCGGTGACGGTGACCGCGGCCCCGGAGCGGGTGGTGTGGGACACCGGGGACGGCCATGAGGTGGTGTGCACCGGGCCCGGCACGGTCTTCTCTGAGGCGGTGTTCCGGGAGGAGGGCTCGCCGGACTGCGGCCACACCTACACCGCTCTTCCGGCGGGCGGGGCCGGGGCGACGGTGGACCTGGTCGCGGTGTGGGAGTGGGCGGTGTCCTGGTCCACTACTGACGGCCGGGGCGGCGGCCTGGAAGGGCTGACGACGTCTTCGACCGTCGCGGTGCCGGTGAGCGAGATCCACCACGTGGTCACGCACATCCGCTGACAGTAGGCAACAGACACAGCTCCGATTATGGAGAACGATAAAGGCCGATACTGGCTGCAGCGGGAGTTCTTCGATATCGACGCCCGCAAATCCTGGCGTCTGTACGCTGATGTGGGAACGGCGAGCATGCTTGAGAGAGAATCCTATCTGCGAAAAAGGCGATCCTGTGCAACGCTGGTCTCTTTTGGGTAGCCAAGGTGAAGGGGTCTCGGAAGTCCGCTGGAAACTACAAGCTGCCGCAGCAGATTTGTGTATCTGTCTGCTCGGCTGCGTCGACGACGAAGAGGAGCGTATATGGCTCATCGACCGTGTAGTGCGAGTGGAACGGATGAATGAAGCGCTGCACTAAGAGAAAATGAAACACAACGCCGAGCTGGAGCGGAAGGACGCGGTCCACCGGTGATTCCAGTCGATGAAAGATGAACTCCAGCAGTCCGGGGGCGTGCCCGGTCCGGATTCGCGTGACCTATTCGATAGTCTCGTCCGCTGAAGTTCCCGAGTCGAGCAGCAGGCGGGCCGCCTGCTGTGGCAAAGGTGAGTCCGGGGCCGTAGGGCCCCGGTGGGCCGAAAGCGGGGCTGTGACTCCGCCTGTGACTCCGCCTGTGCCTGGGCCCTGCCTTGGGCCTGTGACTCCGCCTGTGACTGGGCCGCTTTGAACGGCCCAGCCCCGTAGCGTTATCAGTACAGGTCAGGACGCTCGCGGGTGGGCCGTTGAGAATCCAGACTTATACCCAGTGGGTAGTCATCTTCACGTAGGGGGCGGGCGGCCCCCTCCCCGGCAGCGGGTCGGCCTACCGGCCGACCCGCCCCCTCATCTCCGGCCTACGGCCTCCCCCCATCCCCTCCCTCTCCTCTCCTCTCGGGCTTTCTCTCTCCTCATTATACTTTCCTATCTAACGTTCCTGTGCATTGTGGTGACCGCCCAGAACAGTTCCGCTCATGGAAATCATGATCGCCCAGCCCGGCCCCGTCCATGCCTGCGGCCGGCCCCACGCGCGTGCGCGCGCGAGCGCGGTTCCACTCCATGCCGGACGTCCGGCGAAAAGATTCTCCGAAAAACCCGCGACACGGTTTGACAACCCCGCCTCGACCAAGTTGCTATTGGGGTGTTCCCGGAACGGCAACACGGTTCCGGGGCGGGGTGGAACATTCTTCCGCGACACGAGTTGACAAACCCGTGGCACTCAAGTTCACCTTGGGTTCCGCCCCGGAAACGGGCACCGTTCACGGGGCGGGCGGAAAAAGGTTCACGGCACGAGTTGACAAACACGCGCCGACCAAGTGAACCTCGGACCGTCAACGAGAAAGAACCGGCCATTCGAGGAGGTTATCGAATTGCGCACCATGTGTGCCATTGCGGTGATAGCGGGGCGGGTATTCGCCCGGCCGAAGCCGCCCACCGAGGCCCTGATCGCGAACCGGGCACGGGCCCGACGCGCCCAGGAGGTGGCCACTGACTACCAGGACGCGATCACCCGGGAGCTGGCCGTACGGGGCAGGGCGGCGCACCTGCACCGCGCCGAGGGCGAGAGCCCGGCCGCGCGGCGCGCGGCCGACGACTACCGGCGGGCCCAGCGCGACTGCGAGCAGCTCGGGACCACGCTGTTCCAGCTGCGGGCCCACCGGATCGTTCCGGCCACCTAGTGCGGCCGGTCCCGAGGTAGCCGCCCCGGGACCGGCCCCACCGCAACACCCGCGCCCACCCCACCAGGTGTGAAGCCCAAAACGGGTGGGCGCGGGCCCAACACCACCAAAGAATTTGGAGTGTGCTGTGCGCACGAGTATGCCCTACACGCCACCGATCGTCATCACGAGCGAGGATGTCGCAGCCCTGCGCGAGCGGGGGCCGGGTGCCTGCCTGACCTGGCACGAGGACACCGCCGCCATCGAAGCGGTCACCCCCCGCGAGGCGCTCGACCCCAGGCGCATGATCATCGCCTCGCACCGGGGGCTGGGCGAGGTAGCCGACCAGCACACCGAGGACGGACGCCAGGCCACCGAGGATGACCTCGCCAGCGACCTGACCGACATCGCCTCGGACTACGCCATCGACTGGCCCCAGATCCGCACGATGAACCTCATGTGCCAGGACCTGCGCGACCAACTCGCCGACACCTGCGCCTACCTCGCGGCCCCGCCCATCTACGAAGACTCCTCGCCCGGGGCACCCCGGATGACGGACCACTACCGCCTCACCGGCGGGCAGCGCATCGCCCACGTGACGGTCACCTGGGCCTTCACCGAACCCACCCGGATCCGCACCCGCGACCCGATCGATGACAGGCGGGCGTTCGCGGACCTGACCCTGGCCACCGGCGGGATGCTCACCCACCGGGTGATCTCGGACCTGATCGCGGGCACGGTCTGGCAGACCCTCGACCAGAACCACTAACGCGACGCGCCTGACCGGGTCGCCCCGCCATGCGGGGCGGGGCGACCCCACCACCCACACACGCCTTCGCGCCGAGCGCCCTGTTTGGCGCGCCCACAGAGAGGGACTCACTGTGAACAATCCTGTGCCCAACGCGACCGCCGCTGCTGTGTCGGACTGGTTCATGTCCCGGGAGATCACCGGCCGGATGCTGCGCACCCTGGACCGGATCGGACCCGGCGGCCTCATCGTCGCCGACCTGCTCGAGCGGGAGTTCCGGGTCATCCACGCCCGCACCCTGGCCCCGGCCACCCACACCCGCTTCATCGTCTTCGGCTACGACGACCTCGCCCACACCCTGCCCGCCTTCACCTCCGGCGACGGGGAGCTGGACCAGGAGGGCCTGGTCGCGGCCGTGGACTGCACCGTCTGGGAGGGCATGGACCAGCGGGTCGAGGACATCGCGCACACCAGCCACGTCATCACCTGCCTGCGCGAACACATGCAGGCACGCGGGTTCGACCTCAACGGCGCACCCGAGTACCGCGACGTGGCCGGTAGGCGCACGGTCACCGACTTCTACGCCCACCGCACACACCCGCACCTGGCGGTCAACATCAAGGCGCCCAGCGCCGACACCAGGGCCGGGTACTCGGTCGTGCGCCTCTACGACCACAACCGCCACGTCACCGGCTGGCCGTGCAAGGTCTTGAACCAGGTCGCCGCCGCCCGCGCGGCCCACCGCGTGCGCACCGAGGCCGACGCCTACCTGCGCCGCACCCGCACCTGACCCCTGTATCACCGGGCCGCCCTGTCACCGGGGCGGGGCGGCCCCTGCAACACCGCTTCTACGAAGGGATGACTCGTCATGACCACGAACACCACCACGCGCCGCTCGGCCGAGCACACCCGCCAGACCATCCTCACCGCCCTGGCCACAACCCGCGCACCCCTCACCGTGACCGAGATCGCCGACGCCGCAGGGCTGGGCAAGTCCACCCTGAGCAAGCACCTGCCCGCCCTGGAGAAGGACGGCCTCGCACGGCGCACCCCGGGCGGCCGCGACGGGCAGCGCCGCCTGCCCGACTCCTGGGCCTCCGCCGTCACCGCAACCGACGAGGACGAGGCCCAGGTGAGCGTGCCCGACCCCGACACGGCACCGGACGGCTGCGCCGGTGCCCCCGAGGAAACCGCCGGTACGGACCTGGGCCAGACCACCTCGGACACCGCCACCGTCACGACTGGCCCCGGCTCCGAGGACGGCATCAGCGGGGAAGCCGTGAACACCACCTCGGGCGAAGCCAACACCGCTGCCTCGCCCTCGGCCGCTACCGCCACGAGCGCTGTGCCCGCACAGCCCGCCCCCGTCACACGGGTGCGCGCCCAGAGGGTCGGGGAGCAGGAGACGGGCCTCAACCCGGTCAGCGGGTCGGCACGGCTTGCACCGGGGGAACTGAAGCTCATGGTGCGGGCGATCCTCGACGCCGACCCGGGCGAGGAGTTCACCGCGACCGCGATCAGCCACATCCTCCAGGGCCGCTCCATCGGCGCAATCCAGAACAACCTCGCCCGCCTGGCCCAGGAAGGCAACGCCGTGCAGACCAGCGACCGGCCGCGCCGCTACCAGTCCGGGCGAACCGTGAACTAGCCCGACCCGCCCCGGGGTGTGGGCCAACACCAGCCCACACCCCCACCTTTCAAATACCCTAGGGGAGTATGCAATGTTGAGTTTCGTGTGGCACTGGACTGATCCAGGATGCGTGAGGTGGGTGTACGGCCTGGTCCTGGCCGCGTTGTGTGTGACCGCGACCCTGGTCGGAGTCGTCAACCGCACCACTCGGCTCCTGCGGACCTACTACGTCGAGGCCCGCTGGCCGGGGATCGTGCACCGGGAGGAGATGGGCCCGGGAACGATCTGCGGACCGTGCGGCCACCACCTCGCGGTCCACGACAGGGCCACGGGGCGCTGCTGCCACGGCACCCCGCTGGACCACCTCGCGATGGTCATCGCCCTGCCCATGCCCCTGCTGGTGCGGGACAAGCTGCAGCAGGCGGGGTGCCCCTGCCGACTCCAAGGCAGGCGCCCCTGACCCGACCGTGTTGACCGGGTGAAGGCCCGGGACCCGCACCAGCACACCGCTGGTGCGGGTCCCGGGCCTTCAGCTTTCTCCGAACTTTTTTCGGCTCCGGTGTCGTATCGGCCTCGCGGGGTGTCTTTTTAAGGGTTCATCAGGGCGAGAAGAAAGAGGGGTGCTCCTGATGACACACACCCACCACGGCACCGACCGGGGGAGGCCGCCGTTGGCGGTCTGGCCGTGCGCACCGCAAGCGCACCAGCCGCCCTATCCCGGAGCAGGTGAGACGCTTCCGGAGCGGTTGACTCACCGCCTGGTCACCGAATACACCCGCCCGGGGCAGGTGGTCGCTGACCTGACGGGCACCAGCGTGGTCGCGGCCCAAGCCGAAGCGGCGGGGCGGACCTGCGAGGCGGGCACCCGCACCTTCCCAGAACAGGGCGAGGTACAGGTGAGCGGGGTGGCCTGGGCCGACCTCGTGGCAACCGCCGTCCCCGCCCACGCCGCACACGCCGAGCAAGTCCGCCACCGGCGGCTACGGGCCCGCCTGGGCTTCGCCGCGACCATCGCCCGACCCGGCGGCATCGTCGCCGTCATCACCCCGCTCGGCCACACCCCCGAAGGGGCGGTGGTGGACCCGGCACCAGGGGTGGTGCGCGCCGCCACCTGTGCGGGGCTGGTGTACCTGCAGCACGTCATCGCGCTGATGGCCCCGATCTGCGAAGCCGGGCTCGGGGCCACGATCCCCGTCCGCGAGGCGGGGATCGACCTCGACCCGGACCCGGAGGAGGTCGATACGGGGTTGCCGGCCTCGGTGGCTGACGCGGCTGCGACGATCACCTCGCCCGCTCACCTCAACGTCAGCGTGTTCCGGCTCCCCAGGCGGGGACGTTCGGCCACCGCGGCCACGCGTGGGGAGGTAGGCGCGTGAAGCAGCACCACGGCGATGACCACAGTGCCGACCACCACCTTCGCGGAGAAGGTGAGGAGTTCAACCAAGCGGCCTATCTGCAGGAGCACCCCGAACAGGCCGGGGGCGCGGGCTGGTCGGTGTGGGCCACCGGGCAACAGCAGGCCCGCTACCAGCGCGGCAACCGGTACTCCCGGCTGTCGGTGGAGCACCCGGCCAAGATGCTTCCCGCCATCGCCCAGCACGCCATCACCGCCTACACCCGGCCTGGTGATGTGGTGCTCGACCCGATGTGCGGGATCGGCACCACCCTGGTCGAGGCCGTCCACCTGGGCCGCAACGCGGTGGGGATCGAGCTGGAGCCCAAGTGGGCCTCCGTCGCACGGCTGAACCTGGACACGGCCGCTGTGCAGGGGGCGAACGGGCACGGGCGGGTGCACACCGGGGAGGGCGCCGAGGTCGCCACCCGGTTGGCCGATTCGTCCCTGGCGGGGCGGGTGCGACTGGTGTTGACCTCGCCCCCGTACGGGGCGATGACCCACGGACAGGTCCGTTCCCGCCGGGACGGGGCCCGCGCGGTGCAGAAGCACGCCCACACCTACTCGCGGGACCGGGACCGGCGCGCGTCCAACCTCGCCTATCAGAAACCCGAGGTGCTGTCCGGATCGTTCACCCGGATCATGGCCGCCTGTCGGACGCTGCTCGCCCCGGGCGGGGTGGTCGTGGTGACCACCCGCCCCTACCGGACCCAGGGCCGCCTCGTGGACTTCCCGGGTCAGGTGGCCGAGGCGGGCCGGCGTGCGGGGCTGGTGCAGGTCGACCGGTGTGCCGCGCTGCTGTGTGCGCTGCGCGAGGGCGAGCTGGTGGCGCGGACCTCGTTCTTCCAGACCATCGAGACGCGGCGGCTGCGCAAGGAGGGCCGCCCGGTGCACGTGATCCAGCACGAGGACGCGCTGGTGTTCACCAATCCCGGCCCGTCCCAGGACAGTGCGAACACGCAAGGGGAAGCGGCATGAGGCAGCACGGCGACGGCCGGCCACGCGAGGGCGGGGACCACACCGCCCACCTGAAGGAGCAGTCGGCGCAGGTCTGCTTCTCCGATGCCGCGAGCCCGGGGTTGCGGGCCCGGATCATCGGCGACATCAGGTCGCTCGCGGACTTCCTGGAGGAGCACCCCGAGCTGCCGATCAGCCCGCACACCAGCGTGGACGTGTCCTACTTCCCGCGCATCGACCACGACGAGGCCGCGTTCGGCGAGGTGGCCGAAGCCGGGGCCCGACTGGGGCGCATGCCCGTCTGGGAGGGCGAGCACTACGTGGTCGAGCACCACCAGGGCGCGGGCCGCTACCGGGCGGTGGCCATCCCCGCACTGGTCCGGGCCTCCTACCGGGCGTGGCTGACCTGGCCCGGGAACGTCCGCCCGGACTGACCCGTCCTGGCGTCCCGGGGGTAGTGGCCCGGGGCCCACAGGGCGGTGCGGGGCGTTCACGCGCCCCACACCGCCCCCACCGCCCGGCCAGGCCGCCCCGTCCGGGACCGGGGCGGGCTCGGGGCGGACCGGGCCTGTGACGGCCACACCCCCGGACGGGGCATGGTCGACGAAAAGGACAAAGCGGGATTGAGGTGCGGTGATCGCGAGGGAACCGAGGTTGAGCACGCAAGAGGCGGTCATGGGGGGTGCGGACCGCAAGGCCCCACGGGGGACACGGGCACCAGCGGGGCCCGGGACGGCCCCGACCCCGGGACGGCCCACACGGGGGCAGGACGCCGTGTCGGGGGCGGACGGTCCCTCTGACGGCCCCACACGGCCCAGCGCCGGGTACGGGGACGGCTGGCCAGAACACGCGGCGTGCCAGGGGCGGGACCCGGCCCTGTGGTTCCCAGACCAGGGCGGTTCGGTCCGCGCGGCCAAACAGGTCTGCCGCCGGTGCCCCGTCCAGATCAACTGCCTGGCCGACGCGATGAGGCGGGGCGAGCGGTTCGGGGTGTGGGGCGGCTCCTCCGAGGACGAGCGCCGCCTATTCCGGACCATTCGCAAAACCACTCGCAAGAGCGGTCGCAGGATCACACAACCGTTCGCAGGACCGTTCGCAAACGTGGAGGTGGCCGATGGCACCGGTCGAGCGGCCTGAGCAGGACGCGCAGGCGGTTCCGGAGAGGTTGGTGACCATCCCCGAGGCGGCGCGGGTGTTGGCGGTCCCGGAGTCGTGGCTGCGCGAGAAGGTCCGGCTGCGCAAGGTGCCCCACCGGAGGTTGGGCAAGCACGTGCGCTTCAGCAGCCAGGACCTGGAGCGGATCGTGGAAGGGGCGGCCCAGCAGGTCGTGATCCGCCAGCGCGAGAGGCGGCGCTGGCCGCACTCCCGGTAGCCGGGGGAGTGAGGGAGGGTGGGGCGGGCCTTGAGGCCCGCCCCACCCTTTCCTGTGGTGTGGTGTTTATGAGATCAGGCGTAGGCGGCGCTGGTCATCGAGCCCGAGCCCGGGAGTGTCGGTGGTGGTGCCGTCGATGGCCTCGATCATGGTCTCGTCCAGGTCGGCCATGAGGTGCCCGTAGCGGTCCATGGTGGTGGTGATCGAGGAGTGGCCCAGGCGGCGCTGGATCTTGAACACGTGCACGTCCTTGTCGATGAGCCGGGCCACGTGGGTGTGGCGCAGGTCGTGGATGCGCGGCTTCTTGCCCAGACCCCGTTCCTGGGCGCGTTTGACCCCGGGCGCCCAGCGGCGGGAGTAGAAGGAGGAGTGGCGCCACCACACCCCGGTGGAGGTGGTGAACACGAAATCCTCGGGCCCCTTGCCCTCCAGCCGTGGGCGTAGGAGGCGGATGGTGTCGGGGGTCAGCGGCACCCGACGGCGGGAGGTCTTGGTCTTCGGGGCCCCGAGTTTGAAGCTGTTGTCCTTCTGGCGCTTCCACGCCCGTTTGACCTCGAGGTAGCCGCGGTGCACCCGCGTTCCGTCCACCGCGCGGAGCGTGGTGGTGGTGATGTCGCGGACCTGCAGGGCGGCGAGTTCGCTGTAGCGCAGCGCGGTGCGCAGCAGCACCTCCACCATGTCGCGCACATCGGGGTCCATGGCCTCGATGAGCAGGCGCGCCTCGTCGTTGGTCAGGAAGCACATCTCCCGGCTGCCCTCACCGTCATCGACCCGGGGCAGGCGGGTGCGGGCGGCGGGATTGGATTGGCGCAGCGGCGGCTCGGTGCGGGTGGCTTCAGCAAGGACGATGAACAGCAGCCCGTGCAGGTTCTGGATCGTCTTCGGGGCCAGGGGTGGGCGCAGCCACCCGTTCTTCTGCCCCCGTTTGGCGCCCTTCTTGGAGCCCTTGCCGTTGATCGGGTTGATGGGCGTGCGCGGGTCGGGCACCCCGGCCTGGAGGTGGTTGACCCACTCGCGTACGTCCTGGGCTGTCAGCTCGCCGGGTTCGCGCAGGTTCGCCTTGGCGAAGTAGGGGAGCAGGTGGCGTTTGAGGTCGCGGTGGTAGTCGGCGCGGGTGCGCTCGTCGATCCCGGACAGCGAGTCGATGTGGGTTCGGGCGAAGTCGGCGAACAGCACCGGCTCGTCCTGGGGCTCCTCTTCGGTTTTTACCCATCCGTGGCCGGGGACCCACCCTTCGGCCCAGCCTTGGCGGGGGACCCAGTTCTCGGGCCATTGGTGGTCTGCGGCTTCGACGTGGAGTTTGAAGGTGTGGGCGTCGGCTTGGGAGTCGAATGGTTCGGACTGGGGTGCCCCGTCGCGGGTGCCGCCGAGCCGCCATTTGACCCAGTACCGGGTGGCCCCGCTGGCGAGTTTGCGCTGGTTGATGGTTGCCATGGGACCGACCATCGCTCGGGTCGGGCCGGATACGAAGGGAATCTGGGAAGGTTCTCGAAGAACCTTCCCCACCGGGTTTGGTTTAGAGGAGGATTCTATGCCGGAAGGGTGTTTTTTTGATATATGGGAGTTTTGGCTAATTGTTGTGTTCGAGCAGAAACTTTGTGGCGCAGAGAGTGCCATTGGCATGGGCGACTGCGTTCGCAGAAGGCGTGAATCTTCGTGATTGGGCGCCGCAGACCGGGCAGGGGGCCGGCTGGTCGGGGGTGCGGGCGCGCAGTCGGATCACGGAGCCTCCGTCGTTGATGTCCTCGATGATCAGGGGGAGTAGTCCGGAGAAGACGATCTTCAGGTCAGGAGTTCCTTGAGGCTTATTTATAAGCCTCGAAGTATCGGGTGAAGTAGTACAGGCCGATGATCACGGACAGGCCTCGCTGAACTTGACCAGCGGAGCGCGGTAGCGGGTCTGGGGCATACGCCAGTTCTTCAGATGGGCGAGGGCTCGTTCCACCGCGGCCGCGAGTACGGGCCTGGCGAGTCGCGGGACGAGGACACGCGGCCTCCGGCCCGGCTTGTGGTGTGGGTGGCACACGCCGACCGGCGGGACCGGTTCCTCGTCGAGCACTGGACGCTCCTGCGCGAGACACCGCACGGGGCCGTGGAGTTCCGCGAGCACGGCCAGCCCGACACCCTGCGCTCCGAGGAGATCGAACTCTACGTCTGCGAGCTGATCAACGCCCTGGACCGGGATCGCCGGATGGGGTTCCACAGCGGGGTCCGGGTGGCGTGGGGCCTGCCGCTGCCCCTCATCCGGGAGTTGCGCGCCGAACTGTGGCAGCAGGCCATCGCCCCCAGCGACGCCGTCGGCGACCAGCGCATGGGTGCTCGGGCCCAGGTCGTCTACCGGTTGGCCGAATTCATCGGGCGAAGGGATGGGTGGGCTGGTGTTGAGGAGGCCTGTGAGAGGAAGTGGGGACGGTTGTCCAGGATCGGCAGTGGCGCTCTCCTCGACGCGCACAGCGTGAACGGACATCCCGACCCACACGGCGCGAAGCAGGGCCTGTGCCTCATTGATGACAATGACCTGGCCATTTACGCGACCAGCTCGTGTTCAAACGAGAATTGGTTCCGCGATGTGAGTTCCGCTGTGACGGCCGGGGTGCCGGTGGTGATGTGGCGGTCGGATCACTACGGGCACCGTATTACGGACTCTTTGGGGACGGTGAGAGCAGATGCGAAAAACATGGTCCTGCTCGCACGAATTAGGAATTTACCCGTACTCTTGCATCATTTCCTAATGTCAGGGATCTACTTGTAATTATGTATCACTCCCGAATTCAGCCCGTGCGACGCGGAGAACCCGGGTATATCCAGGACAGCTTCGGTGTCTCCGTCATCTACCACGACTCACAACCTGTCAGTCCACCCGAAGCCAGGCCCCTGTCCGTCAGCAGCATCCAGTACCTCCCCGTTGGGAGCGGTTGGAAGGGCGATCGATGACCACATCCGCAGACTTGGGGCACATTGGTCCGATTTCGGGCGTTCCGGACTGGTGGCTCTTCCGTGGGAGCGGCCGACCCCGGCCGCATCTGGACCTGGGCGTGCAACTGCCGCCGCCACCGCCGTGGCGCGCGTTCGGCGGCGAACCGTGGATGGCGCCGCGGCCGGAGGACAAGGAGAGCGAACGCCTCCTGGGCGCCGTGCCCCCGGTGGACGCCGTCCCGCCGCAGGGGTCCGAACGCAGAACCCTCATCGACAAGGTCAACGCGAGTCTGCTGCTGCGCCGCCCGTTGCTTCTGGTGGGAGCTCCCGGCTCTGGCAAGCCCAGCCCCGCCCACCAGATCTTCCGCGAACAGGGCCTCGGGCGGGTCCTGCGGTGGTCGGTGAACAGCCGGTCCACGGTCACATCGGCCCTGTACGAGTACGACCCCCTCACCCAGGTCCACGATCTCAACCTGGAGAACGCCCGCCGACGCGCGTTCGGCACCGATGACCGCCGCTACGCCGAAGGGGGCGACGACGGCGCGCGCCTGCGCGACAGCGCGCGGTCCATCGGCCGCTACCTGCGCCTCGGTCCGCTGGGTACGGCCTTCTACGACCTCGCTGATGACCTGGTCGACTTGTTCGAGAACGGTGGTTACCGGATTCCGGAGCTGGCCAGGCTGGCCGGTGCCGCGGACACGATCGACGCGGGCACCGACGACCCGGACACGGTCGTCCCCGTCACGCGGGGACGAGTCGAGTGCTCGGCCTTTCCCGTGGTGGGGATCGCCTGCGGCAGCGCTCGCGAGCTGCCGCCGTCCTTCCTGCGCGCCTGTCTACCGGTACGGGTCGCGCCACCCGGTGAGGAGGAACTGACGTCGATCGTCGCCGGGCACTTCGGCGAGTACGCGCCTAACGTTGCCACCGACATCGTCCAGGAGTTCCTTCGGCTCGGGGCTGAGGGGGAACCGCCGGCCATCGACCAGTTGCTGAACGCGGTCCAGCTTGTCAGCGAGGTGAACAACGCCTCGTCCGCAACCAGCCCTGACCAGGTGCGGCACCTGTCGGAGATGCTCTGGCACCGACTCAGGGACGACCGGGGGGCTCCGGGCACGGTACGGAGGATCACGGAACGCGGGGGGCGTCCGGTCGGGCTCGGCTGTTCGGCGAGCCCGGTACGGCCAGTGCGACGGACCTGGCCGACGCCGTCTACCTCGTCACACTGTGCTCGGAGCGCGCGGGCCGGGAGGCACCGCCGGGCACGGGAAACGCGGGGGAAGCGTCGACGGGGGTCGGACCCGCCCCACGCGCGGAACCGGGTGCGGGTGAGGGACCTGTTCTGTGGACTCCACGCGGTCGTCCGGAACTGGTCGACCGACAGGCCCTGCTCGCCGCGCTTCGCCCTTTCCACCTCAGGGAAACCGGCGGGGCCAGGTGAGGAACTCGACCTCCGGGGCGTCGCCCGGGGATACGCCGCAGCTCTGCTGGAGAGTCGGTACCGGACACCTGAGGAGCGGACAGGAAGCGCTGTCGAGATCCCCGCCGCCACCAGGCCTGTCGAACGTCGGGTCACGGATGTGACACTGCTGGTCGACACGGGTGCGTCCATGGTCTTCCACCAGGGGGTGGTGGAGGGCTTCGTGCACCTGCTCCACCCCCGTCTGTGGCGCAGGAGCGGGCTAAGTCCGTTCCCAGCCCGGTTGCGGGCCCCGTGGGGCGCTCAGCCGGGGCACCCGAACACGCGGTACCTGGCGAAGGGCGCCGATGGTGCTCCGCTGCCCGAGGGGACCACGTTCCCAGTGTTCTCCCTGAAGGCGAACGCGCTCAGGGACTGGGCAGTCTTCGTGATGGGCCGGAACACAGAGGAGCTGTGGACCCCGGTGACAGTGTTCTCCGGCCGCATGGCCTCTCCAGTGCCTGAGGGAGAAGCCGTGGAGGACGCGGCGGCACTCGTCAGTGGGTTCCAGAGGACGGCCTCCCCCGAGACCTTCGAACTCGCCGTGGTGCTGGCGGCCGTCCCCCTGGAGCCGGAGCCGGTGCCGACGGAACTGGCGGAGTTCTTCTTCGGCGGACTGCTCGGTACCGAACCGACCGGAACGGAACCGCACGGGGAACCGGCGCCCGGTGCGGTGACGTGGGAGTTCCGCCCCGGTGTCAGGCGACGCCTGCTCGCCCTGGGAGGGCGCGTTCCGGAGATCGCCGAGGAGCTCGGCGACCTGCCGCTGGCGCTGAACCAGGCCGCGGTCTGGTTGAACGAGGTCGGATCTCGCTCCCGGCTTAGGGCTGCGCTAGCGTTCCTATGCAGTTAAGAGATCTTGCCAAAAACCCATGCCAAAATAAAGGATAATAATCATGCCCGAAAATAATGACCCAGCCAACAATGAAAACGAAAAGGAAGGCAATCCCATCACCCCTAGGGGAGGCCGTATCGTGCGCACTGCCGGAATCACCGCAGTGATTTTCGGAACCATGTACACCACCGCACACACCATCGCGATCGTCATCGAGGCGCTCGGTAGCTGTGGCCTGGGAGGCTAGCCTCCCAGGCCACAGCCGGTGAGGACGCTGCGCGTGTTCTGGTAGGAAGACACAGCGACCGCACCACTCCCTAAGGAGCGGGGGCGGGCCAGGCAACAACCTGGGTTCGCCCCCGAAACACAGGTTAAGGCGCTGCAGCAATGCGCCTAACAAGGCTCACACGCCATCAGCCTCACACAAAGTTCACACAGCCCTAAGACTCGCGCCTGTAGTTTTCCCTCGACCGAACGCAGATGCTAGGCGCGAAAGCGAGACTGATCATGACAAAGAAGCACCCGTACAGCTACGGACCGCTGGAACTCCCCCGGGGCGGAGCGTTCCTCGACGAGGAGAACGCCTACCCCCTCCTCGACCAGATCGAGGACCTGCTCTACCCGGTTCACCAGGGCCGTCCTGCGGTTGTGCCGCAGAAGGTCAAGATCCACCCGGAGATCGTCGCGCGGGTCAGCTCGGATGACTTGGCGGGGCCGCCGGTTTGGCTGGTGGACGAACAGGGGCATGAGGACGAGGTGTTGACACTGAAGCCTGAGGCCGCGGAGAGGATCCGCGAGGAGGTGCTCGCTCACGTCCGTCAGTGAGTAGCGACGGGGCCTGACCGATCCCGGGTTGCCCTCAACTTCTCCCGCCCTTGGGAGCGACCCTCAACCTTCAGCTGTCCGTTGCCGTTCTGCCCGTGCTTCTTCCCGGTGTCGGCGGATCAGGACTTCGATCTCGTCCACGCTCGGGCCGCCGGGGCGGTGCGCGGCGATGGCGGCTTCGCGGGGCGGCATGGAGTCGCGAGCGATGCGTCCGGCTCGAAGTGCTGCGCCAGCCGCGGCGGCGGCTTCGGGCCAGGGTTTGAGCACCACTGGTGTCCTTGGGTAGGTCTGCGAATCGAGCGTCGACTACCGCGTCAGGGCAGCCGTCAGTGAACGTGGTGAGCAAGTCCGTCTCGGCCTGGTCGACCGGTATAGCCTGTCACGAGGCGAGGTAGTCCGGGCCAAAACCGATGAAGAACAGCGGGGAAGCGATCGTTCGTGCACCTGCGTGCACCCCCGAACGGGGGTGTATGACGGGAACAGGGCGCGTCATCCAGGGCCCCGTGCACCCGCTGGTGCACCCGGAACGCGAAAACGGCCCCTGGCGTGCGAACGATGTTCGCAGGTCAGGGGCCGTTTTTCGAACGGAGCGGATGACGGGAATCGAACCCGCGTTATCAGCTTGGGAAGTCGATAATGCGATTCACGGCTGACCTCGCACTTAGTCTACCTGCGAGGACGCGACCCGTCTGCCCGCGATTCGCTGTGGTTCCCCGCTGTTGACCGCCCCGTGTGGCACGTATGTGGCACGCCTCGGATGGGATGAGGGCTGGTCCTGTCACCGGTTCGTTCACGCTCGCGCTCACCACGGCCCCAGTAACCCCAGGGGAGAGCAACCACGGTTTCGATCCCGCATGGGTTCTGGCGCGAACGGTCTGTACCCCCGCACGTCCTACATCGCGCCAGGTTCCATGCGGGCCCGGGGGGTCCAGGGGGCACGGCCCCTTGGTACCACCAGTCCTGACCGAGCCCGGTGATCGCGTGGGGTCGGTTCCTAGAGCTGTGCAGGCGTGGCCGCCGGCCGAGCGAGGGACCGGGCGGCAGCCCGCAGCCCTCGCCGGGCGGCGAGCCGCTGCGACGGCGCTCGCGCCGTCGCCTTGATCCCATACAGCCCAACTCGGCAAAGATTCCCTAGCCACTGAACCGTGGAAGCAAGTTGTGACAGGGCTCCCAAATTGACTGAATATCTTCTGGGAAGGCATAAGCCCATGTGGACACGAAGGCTCTTTGTACTACATGCTCGGAGAGAAAATCAAGATCTTCTCCTATTTGGGAGAAAACCAAGTGTCGCTCCCGATTGGTCATTGACCTTTCGATAATTACTTCTCGAACCCTTGCCTGCATAGGCGTGTCAAGCTGGAGTGCAACCGTAAGTTTCCCTAGAATGTTTCCTTCATCAATGTTCTCGATTATCTTTTCGAGAATGTATGCTTCTGGCATTACGCTTCCGGGTATGTATGCAACGTCGGAAACGCCGGTCTCAGGCTCAATTTTGGGAACGGATTGTGGTTCGTAGCCCGCTTCGCCATTCTTGTCTCCATCAAGCAGTGCGATTGCTGGAAACCTTCTGATCGGACTTTTGTTGTGATACCGCATTTGATCACGCGCATTTGCAGCGCCATTGAGTTGATGAATTTCAATACTGGCGCGGTCCAGGTTCCGCGAGCTCGTGTAAGCTCTCAGGGTCACATCAGCGACAAGCTCCCCGAAGGCATCCTCTGTAAATATCGCAAGCCTGGCGTCGATCTCTCCGGTTAGAGTGCGAAGGGTGGCCACGTCAAGTTTACCTTGGCTAACTTTCCCCCTGTATACTGCCCATACCGCATTTGTTGGCAATGGAGAAATAGCATCGTTTGAATGGGTAGTGAAGATTATTTGCGCGGACTTCCTGCGTGCCACATCAACCAGGTACTCGACGAGTCTCTGTGTTGCCACCGGGTGGAGTCCATTTTCCAGCTCTTCGATGAGAATTAGAGCACCAGGCTCTGCGGATTCAATTTTTGATACTATTCGGATGACACTTGCTTCGCCTGCACCGAAGTGAAACTCTGAGTAGCTCTCGTTGGCTGGTTCTCCCGTCTTTCCACTCCGTGCCGCAAAAATGGACACCTTTCCTTCTATGTCCGCGTCGATTTTTAGGTAGTTTGTTGCCTCTTTTCCGAGGATTCTTTCAACTGCTGTAATTACATCAGGGCTGAAGTTGGCTTCCGATACCCCTTCGAAGTCCCCGCTGATGCAACGGGATAGTTCTTTTCGTTCACTAGCAGGGAGGGTCCGAGTTACTCCGAATACAAGAACTTCACGCTCGACTGCATCGCGATTCCACTTAGCTTTTAGGTAGCTCGCAGTTCGCGATATCGTGGCGCTTGATTGGTTTTTATCAATTAGGTCATACTCAACGCGCCAGTTTTGCATGCTTTCATCGTATCTCCCGCTTTTTGCAAAGAACCTGCGGGGCTTAACGCCGCCATAGATGAGAGCTGCTGATCCGAGTACGGTGGTTTTTCCCGATCCGTTTGGACCAACTAGTGCGGTGACTGGGAAATCGAATGTGATCTCGGTTTCCCGAAATCCTCGTATCCTCATGAGTCGCATGCGGCTAAGGTAGTTCCTATATTGCCTCTTTTGAACCCTTTCGAAGAGTTTATCAATTTCGCTGTCCCGGATTTGTGTTTTCCTCATGGCTTTCCTTGCTGCTATCGCTTTGGGTGTTAGCTGGTCAGCATGACACGATCGATGCCTCGGGGGAAGATTTTGAAGGAAATACTGCCGAGAGTAGTCACGCTGGTGCTTTGCGTCCAGGTTTGGTGTCTGAAATATGTACAAATAGTATTAAATGTAGTTGTCTGCACTATGTGTGCGATGAGGATACTCTTGGTGGCTATTGAAGAAAGATTGTTGAGGCGTGGCCTGCTTTGTCTACCTTGGTTGCCATATCCCACGCTAGATCGAAACTCTGCACGTAAGTGGCGGACATCTCTGGAGAATTAACGCGATTGATGTCCATTACAGGCGACCTTGCGGCGGGTAGTCCGTATATGTGGTGGTTGACGAGGACTCTTTTCTCTGTGAGATAGATGGAGTTATAAAGGATAGTGGAATGTGTGCGTATCTCAACACTGTTGATGTCTAGTAACGCGCGGAAGAGTGCTAGAGCATTATCCGCTCTGGAGGCTAGCGCCTCGCCGATTCCTTCCTCTGTGCCGCGCCTTTTTATTGGCCGAGAGGTAGGGTCTCCAAGCAGGACACGTGTGCTAACACCCTGTCTTGCGCGAGTCCCCAAGAGTTCTATTATTCCTGCATCGTCGGCGAGAAAAAGGCCGCTGTAGACCAAGATGCCGATCTCTTGCTCTGCTGAGCTGAACAGATCCCACCACACTTCCCTGGGCACCTGCCAGCGGTGTGCGTAGACACGGTGCGCATGCTCCGACAGCGAAGTAGGGTCCTCGGCTGACTGGTCTTGGTCTGGCCACAGGCTGTGCTCTTCGATCTGGAGAAGTTCTGCCAGAGCCCAGCGATGCCGGGGGTAGGGCCGTTGGCCGGAGAGCCATCGGCGGACGGTCTTGGGGTCGACTCCGAGGTGAGCGGCTACGTCGGTCTCGGTGAGCTGGGACGCGGCCAGGGCGTTGCGCAGTGCAGCGTTCACGTCGCGGTGTCCTCCGGGGTACGGGAACCCGACGATAACAGAAGACGTCCCTAGACGTCCCCGTAGATGTCCGACACGTGGTACACATGCCCGCTCACTCAGAGCATCGTTTCCGCATGTGAGGGCCCGGCGCATCCTGCGATCCCGCTGGGCCGACCCGGACTGTTCCAGGGGACACCATGCGGAACCTGATCACCCACCTTCGGACACGCGGACCGGCAGAGCAGCGAACTGTCTCTCCCAGGGCGTGCGCCCGCCTGCCGTTCACTCCTCCGCCTCCGCCCAACGAGGTCAAACCACGGGCGAAGATCGTCCGCCCGTACGTCCTGCACGCGAAGAAGCCGCGGCCGGTCGACCGCTCGACCCTCGGTCTGCAACTCCTTCTGGAGATCTCCCGAGAGGCGGTTGCCGCATGAGCGTCCAATCTCCTCTCTGCGGTGAGGCCCGACTCGACGCCTCGGGGTTTCTGCGCACCTGCCAGCGGGACCCCGGCCACACCGGTCACCATGAGGACGCCCGGGGCGACCGTTGGGAACCGCCCGGCGTCGTCCTGGATCGGTTGCGCTGGAGGTGGAGCCGAAGCCATCGCATCGTGTGGACCGGCCGCTTCTGGGTGGCCACCGCCTACGACCGGCGCACTCCTCAGCCAACTGAAATCGAGTACAGCCCGGACGTCCTGGACGAGCGTCTGCGCACCCGTGGCAGTGTCCCCGCTGTTCCTTCGCCGAGGCGGCGGTCATGACTCACCATGACCGAATGCCCGAGGTGGACCCGATCCCGGACGGACTCACCGCCAGGGAACGGCGGGCTGTCGAGCGCCAGGGCGAGGTGATCGCTCTGCAACTGGAGCTGGGAGCGCCACCGCTGTGTGAGTCTGACTATGAGTACGGGGACTGTGTCTCGCCTCTGCCTTCGGAGCCGGATCTGCACGACCCTCGCCCATACTGATGTCCTGGAAACGTTGTCCTGATCGTGGACAAGGTTGATCGCCGTCCTGCCACGGAGGAACCCGCTTGAGCTCGCGTACCCATTGGGGGGCCTACCACCAGATCGCGGAGTCCCTGCGGTCCCGCATCGATAGTGGGGAGTTCGTGCCTGGGGGAGCCGTGCCCTCTGAGGCGGCCCTGGGGGAGGAGTTCGGTGTCGCGCGGAGCACTGTGCGTCGGGCTCTGGCCACCTTAGAGAAGGAGCGGCTGATCAAAGCTCTCCCGGGCACGGGGCGAGTCGTGTGCACCGCTGAGGAACGCGAAAGCGCCGGCGCTGACTCGGCGCCTCCGGCCCAGTACCGGCGCATCGCCTCCGACCTCAAGGAACGGATCACCAGCGGGGAACTGGCTCCCGGTGATGCCCTGCCCAGTGAGGCCGCGCTGGTCCGGGAGTACGGGGTCTCACGGGGCACGGCCCGTCAAGCCCTGTCCGAGCTGGAGGGGACTGGTCTCGTGGTCGCCGTGCACGGTAAGGGCCGGTTCGTTATGAGGGCCGAAACGACCGACGGCTAGCCTGGTACATGTGGGACATGTTCACTGGGCGCGGGATCTCGCGCGAGAACTGCTCGAACGACCGCTTCCCCGACGCTGGGCGCACTCCCAGGGGGTAGCGGAACAGGCGCGCTCCCTGCGGGCTCTGCTCGGTGATGCCGCCGACCTGGTGGAAGCCTCCGCCTGGCTGCACGACATCGGGTACTCACCGGACCTGGCGACCACGGGTTTTCACCCTCTCGACGGCGCCCGGTACCTCCGCGACGTCCAAAAGGCCGACGAGGGTCTGTGCTCCCTGGTGGCCTACCACTCCTGTGCGGTGGTCGAAGCTGAGGAACGCGGCTTGCTTGGGCCACTCAAGGCTGAGTTCGCCGCTCCTCCGGGTGATCTGTTGGACGCGCTTACCTACTCCGACATGACCACGGGGCCGGACGGCGTCCATCTGCCTGTTGAGCGTCGGCTGTCGGAGATCCTGGAGCGCTACGCGCCTGAGGATCTGGTCCACCGTTCCATCACGCGTTCCTCGCCGTTGCTGACGGCGTCGGTGCGGTCCGTTGAGCAGCGCTTGGCTGAAGTGGGTTGACCGTTCACCCGATGTGGGTGGGGCCTCCGCTGAGGAAGTGGTCCACGCGTAGGCGCATGGAGCGGTCCATCTGGTAGCCGCCCAGTTCGTCCTTGGGGACCCACACGACTTCCTTCGACTCGTCGCTCGGCGTGGGCTCGCCTTCGAGGGGGCGGGCGGTGAAGGCGATGGAGAACTCCTGCCGGGCCTCGCCGTCGCTCGTGTAGAAGATGATGTGCTTCGGGTCGCTATAGATCCCGGCGATCCCGGTGATCTCGCAGGTGATCCCGGTTTCCTCCAGGGTCTCCCGCACGGCGGCCTGGGGCACGGACTCGCCCAGGTCCACGGCGCCTCCGGGAACTGCCCAGTTGCCGTTGTCGGTGCGGCAGATCATCAGGACTTCGTCGCGCTCGTTGACGACGAACACGTTCACTGATGGGACGAGGCTGTTCGCGGCCGGCGCCTCGGGGTCGTCGTAGTAGTCGATCCGCTTGCTCATGGGTCTACTCTCGGATGTCGTTTGACCTGTTTGCGCAGACCCGGTTCACCTGTTCACGGACCAACTCAGGGGGAGCGCCGAGGTTGCGCAATATCTGAGCCGCCGGACCGTGGCCATCGTGGAGCAAACCGAGCAGCAGATGCTCCGCACCGATGTAGCTGTGCTGGAGCCCTATCGACTCGTGCAGGGACTGTTCCAACGCATTCTTGGTCTCCGGAGTGAAGCGCAGATAGCTCTTGAAGAGCCATCTGCTGCGGCCCCGGGCCCGGACCACCTCGGCCAGAACCCTGTCATGGTCGATCCCTTGAGGGGTCAGTACACGGGCGGCGAAGCCCTCACCCTCCCCAAGCAGTCCAAGCAGCAGGTGCTCGGGTCCGATCTGCTTGTGCTTAAGGCTTTTCGCCGCTTCCTGAGACAGGACGACCACACGTCGCGCCTCTGCGTTGAACAGCTCGAACATGGTCGTCACTCCTGGGTCATCAGTCGAGCGGGGTCGCCTGGCCCCACACCTTGTCGAAGCTCTCCAGGTAGGTGCTCATCATCTCGCCGCCGGGGATCTTGCGCAGGTGGAAGACCGGGGCCTGGGATGCCATCGCGCCGTAGACGTGTGTGTTCACGATCAACTGGTCATCAGCGCGGTAGAGCGAGTTGTACAGGGTCGTCCCGTGCAGGCGGAACTCCGTGCTCTCGACAGCGCGGAGCGACTTGTAGAGCACGATCACGTTCCGGATCTTGGATGCCAACAGGTCGTCCAATCCCTCGTCCCTGCCGCGCTGGGCCACGGCCTCGCTCTCCGGGTCGCCGAGCAGGATGCGCACGCGGACCCCGGCCTTGGCCTTGTCCGACAGGAGCTTGATCATGCTCGGGTCGTCGGCGAGGAAGAATCCGCTGAACACCAGGATCGAGATGTCCTGCTGGGCGGCCTCGAAGATGCGCTTCCACAGATCCGCGGGGACGCTCCACCGGTGCGGGTAGAGCTCCACGATCTCGCTCTGTGAAGCGGCCTTGCTCTGCTCCGGGGACAGGGCCTCCGGCCAGATGTAGGTCTCCTCCACGCCGAGGAACGAGGCAGCCGAGAACCGGTGGCGCCGGTAGGGCGTGCGGCCCTGGGTGATCCAGCGCTCCACGCTCTTGGCATCGACACCGATCGCCTCGGCCAGTTCGGCCGGCGTGGCCCCGCGCTGGAGCAGCGCGGCTCGCAACCTCTCGTTCGGCATGTACCCCGGGGGTTCGCTGGATGTCTAGGGACGCGCTCACATTATCGAGACGTCCTGAACACGTCCAGCCATGTAGTGATCTCGTCCCGTCCTGCCAGGGGACAGTGGTCACAGTCACCGAACCCCCGGTGACAGCGGACTCAACAACCAACCCCGACCCCATCCGCTGGCCACTGGTCCATCACTTAGATACATGCTATACATGTATCGAAGTTGGCCGAGTGATCGCCTAGCGATCACCAACAAGGGCCGTGAACTGCGAAAACCATGAGAAGAGGACTGCCGATATGGCTATTCAGGGTGCGTTGCCGGTCGCGTTCGGGACGGTGTTCCCGCACGGTGCCTTCGCGCTGGGCGTGGAGGCGATCACGGACTTCGAGACCAAGCGTCCGCAGATGGACAAGGACACCGGCCTGCCGCTGTGGGCGGTGGACGTGATCGACGCCGACCCCGAAGCGCGGGGCAAGGCCAAGTCGGTCAAGGTCAAGGTCGCCGCCGAAGTCTGCCCGACCCTGCCCGACGAGGTTCCCGGTTTGCCGTTCCGGCCGATCGAGTTCGAGGCGATGGCGGTCATGCCCTACATCGACGACAACGGCCGACGCCCCCGGGTGGCGTACTCACTGCGGGCGCGTGGTGTGAAGGCTCCCGGTGGTGCTGCTGGCGGTCGCCGTGCCCCGGCCAAGGAAGCCGCCTGACCCGCACATGAGTCGGGGCGGCCTGGTGCTGCAACACCGTCGGCCGCCCCTTCCACCCCTCCGGTTACCTGCGAAAGCTCCGCGAAGAGGTGTCTTCAGTATGTCCGATTACCCCACCGACCTGTCCGGACTGACCGGCCCACAGTTGGTCCGGCTGTTCCTGGACGCGGCCAAATCCGCTCCTGCTACCGACCCTGACCGTGCGGCGTTCTTCGACTTCAAGGCACGCCTGTTCACCGTCCTGGCCCAGGACGGCAACCCCGATGCAGCCGACGTCGCGGACCGCGCCCGCCTGATGCGTGACCGCATCCTGGTCCGCATCGACTCCGTGGGCGGGGGTGACCGGTGATGGCCAAGGTCGGTACCCCTCAGACCTCCCCGACCCTGCCAACCCCGGCCCAGGGTGTGAGGTGGACGACCCCGATTGTCGAGACACCGGGCATCGTCGTCCTGGCCTCCTGGATCTGGCGGCTGACCCGGTTCCTGGTCACCCTGCCGTTCCGCTTCCCCGTCCTCGTCGCCACCGTGGCCGTGTCGTTCGCCGCCTGGTGGTGGCTGGACTGGCCCGGCCTGGCCGGATTCTGGGCCACGGCTGCGGTGGCGTCCCTGGTGTGGTGGCGCACCTGGCCCGACTCCTACCGCCGATGCGTGCCCCTGCGCGTCCTGGCGTGGTGGCGGCACGTATTCGTCTACCGGCGCCACTGGCAACCCGTGCTGGTCATCTCCGGACTCGCCGAGTCCTACCAGGAACGCCGCTACCTCCCCCGCATCCGCCGGGTCACCTGCGACACCTGGGCCGACCGAGTCCGGGTCTCCCTCGTGGCCGGAACCTCCCCGACCGACTTCGAGACCCGGGTGGCCGAGCTGGCGCACGGCTTCCAAGCTCCGTCGTGCCGGGTCGTGGTGGACGGGCCCCGCCGCATCACCTTGGAGTTCCCCCGCCACGACACCCTCGCCGATCCGATCGACGCCCTGGACATCCCGGATGCGGTGGACCTGGCCGCGCTGCCCGTGGGGATCCGTGAGGACGGCTCTCCGTGGCTGTTACGGCTGCATGGCACTCACGTCTTGGTCGCGGGGGTGACCGGTGCCGGGAAGGGGTCGGTGATCTGGTCGGCTGTGCGGGCGATGCTCCCGGCTATCGACACGGGCACGGCGCAGGTGTGGGCGATCGACCCCAAACGGATGGAGCTGTCCTACGGGCGCGCTCTCTTCGCCCAGTACGCGGACACCGGGGAGGCCGCCGTGGCGGTACTGGAATCAGCGGTGGAACAGATGCAGCACCGAGCCGCCCGGTACGCGGGCAAGCGGCGCTCGCACACCCCCACCGCAGAGGACCCGTTCGTCCTGGTGGTCCTGGACGAGGTGGCGTTCCTGACCGCCTACCACCCCGACCGGGACATTCGGAAGCGTTCCGAGAACGCCATCGCCACCCTGACCTCGCAGGGCCGCTCGGTCGGCTTCGCCGTTCTGGCCGCGCTCCAGGACCCCCGTAAAGAGGTCATGAACCTGCGCAACCTGTTCCCGGACAAGGTCGCGCTTCGCCTCGATGAGGCGTCCCAGGTCGACATGATCCTCGGGGAGGGTGCCCGGGACAGGGGCGCGAACGCTCACCTGATCGACCCGACCTTGCCGGGTGTGGGCTACGTGCGGATGGAGACCTCTCCCGCCCCGTTGCGGGTCCGGGCTGCCTACGTCTCCGACGACAACATCACGGCGATGACCGACGTCTACGGCGTGGAGGAGGCCTGATGCCCACACCCACGGGGAAGAGCACTCGGGCCGAACGGCTCACGCAACCCCTGGCCCGTGAGGTCGCCGAACAGGTCGCCGCCGACCACGGCGTGTGCATCCGTCCCGTCTCCCTTCGGCGAACTGACGTCACGACTGGGGCGACCGAGATCGTGGACGTCCCGTGCGGTTCCACGCTGGAGTCCCGATGTCCGGCCTGCGCGAAGCGGAAGAGGTCGCTGCGGCGCACTCAATGCGAGGAAGGCTGGCACCTGGCTGAGGAACCTGTCGTACAGCCTGACGCGCCCTCCGAGGAACAGCGCACCTGGGTGGAACAGCGGGCGACGGTGACCGCCGAACGGGACCGCCTCGCCTCCACTGGGGGCGCGTCGGCTGAGGACCTGGCCGCGCTGGACGCCGTGATCGCTGATCTGGACGAGGAGATCACGGCGTCCGGGCTGCGGGGCTCGGTCACCCGCTCTGGCGACTCTTCGTCGTCGCGGTCTCGTCGGGTGCGCTCCACAAAGCGCCGGCACGATGCTCCGGACCTTCCCAAGCGCCCCATGACCCGAAGGACGGTCGGACGCGCGTACACCGATCCGGCCTCGGGCAAGGTGTTCCGGCCCTCCCTGTTCGTCACGCTCACCCTGGATTCCTACGGGCGGGTCCGCTCAGACGGAACCCCCGTCGACTTCTCGACGTATGACTACCGTCGTGCGGCTCGGGACGCGTTGCACTTCTCCAAGCTCGTGGACCGGTTCGTGCAGAACCTGCGCCGTGTCGCGGGCTTTGATGTGCAGTACTTCGCGGCCGTGGAACCCCAACGACGTCTGGCCCCGCATCTGCACATGGCCACACGGGGCACGATCCCTCGGGCGGAGCTGCGCCAGATCGCGGCGGCGACGTACCACCAGGTGTGGTGGCCTTCGGCCGACACAGTCCGGTTCGAGGGTGAGCACCTTCCGGTGTGGGAGGAATCCGCGGGGACCTTCCTCGATCCCGACACGGGTGAACTCCTGCCCACGTGGGACGAGGCGTTGGACGCCCTGGACGAGGATCCCGACGCCGAACCCCATCACGTGGCGCGGTTCGGACGCCAGGTCGACGCCAAGGGTGTGGTGGCCGGTTCTGCTGATGCTGACCGGTGCGTCCGGTACCTGGCGAAGTACCTCACGAAGGACATCGCCGAGTGCCACGCCGCTGAGACGACTCGCCAGGAACAGCACGTAGACCGCCTCCTGGACGCGCTCCGCTTCGAGCCGTGCTCGCCCCGGTGCTCGAACTGGCTCCGCTACGGCATCCAGCCCGAGGGGGCCAAAGCGGGGATGCGTCCGGGGTTCTGCCGGTCCAAGGCTCACCGTCGCGAACACCTGGGCTACGCCGGTCGTCGCGTCCTGGTCTCCCGCAAGTGGTCGGGCAAGACCCTGGCCGATCACAAGGCGGACCGGCTCGCGTGGGTCCTGGACGTCCTCGGCGTCGACCCCACCAACGAGGACCAGGGCGACGGCGACAACTCCCGGCCTGCGCTGCTGACGGTCGACTCGGGCTCGTTCTCCTGGGAGCTGGCTCGCCCGACTGACCCCGACGTCGCTCCCCGCGAACAACGCCTACTCCGGGCCGTGGGCGAAGCACTCAAACGCCGCGCCCAACTCGACGCAGCACGTACCCCCGAACGTTCGGCAACGGAAAGGGCTGCCTGATGGCAACCGAGAAGACTCGTCCGACTGGCCGTCTGCTGACTGTGGCGCAAGCGGCCGAACTCCTCAACACCTCCGAGCGCTACCCCCGTCGTCTGATCGAGGAGCGGCGCATCACCTTCGTCAAGGTCGGCCGTCACGTGCGCATCCCTGAGTCGGCCCTGGACGAGTTCATCACTGCTGGGACTTTCGAGCCGGTCCGGCTGCGCGCGGGCAGGGTGGCGTGATGGCGGGGGAGAAGAAGCGCGATTTCGGCACCGTCCGCAAGCTCGCGTCCGGCCGCTTCCAGGTTCGGTATCGAGGGCCTGACGGACGGCTTCGCCCGGCCCCGCACACCTTCGACACGAGGAAGGCGGCACAGCGCTGGCTCAAGCTCAAGGACGCCGAGATCGCCCAGGGCGACTGGTTCGATCCTGAGGCCGGCGCGCGCTCCTTCGGTGAGTACGCGGCCGAATGGGTGAAGGACCGAGACCTCACGCGCAAGACCCGGCGGACCTATGAGGATCTGCTGCGGCTTCACCTCAACCCCACGTTCGGCGACATGTACCTGAACGCGATCAAGACCGCCGACGTTCGGCGGTGGCGTGCGGCTCGCCTGCGGCGAAAGAAGGGCAAGGGGCAGGTGCCCAAGGCATACCGGCTCATGCACGCGGTCCTGAACACCGCCGTCGCGGACAAGCTGATTCGGGAGAACCCGTGCCAGATCGAGGGCGCGGGCCTGGAGGACAGCGAGGAACGCCCGGTGCTGTCCGTCGCCGAGGTGTTCAAGCTGGCTGACGCCATCAAGCCGCGCTACCGGGCGCTCGTACTGCTGGCAACGTTCGGCAACATGCGCTGGGGCGAACTGGCCGGGCTTCGTCGGCGCAACCTCGACCTCGACAAGCGGACGGTACGGATCCGCGAGACGGTGACCGACGTGGGTGGCCTGTACCAGGGCAAGCCCAAGTCCAAAGCGGGTTAC
The DNA here is from genome assembly GCF_003634495.1 of Nocardiopsis sp. Huas11. Lineage (GTDB taxonomy): Bacteria > Actinomycetota > Actinomycetes > Streptosporangiales > Streptosporangiaceae > Nocardiopsis. Next base: position 2,991,419 of record NZ_RBKY01000001.1, read on the forward strand.
CGCGTGGTGTCCCTCCCCGAACTGATCATGGCGGACCTGCGGGAGCACGTCGAAACCTACTCGGCCCCGGGGCCGGACGGCTTCGTGTTCGTCGGAGTGCGAGGCAACCAGCTTCGGCGGGGCAACTTCTCGAAGTACTGGGCGGACGCCTGTGACGCGGTGGGCCTGGAGGACGTCCACCTTCACGACCTGCGGCACACGGGCAACACCTACGCGGCTGAGGCGGGGGCGTCCCTGCGGGAGCTGATGAAGCGTATGGGGCACTCCAGCTCCAAGGCGGCCCTGATCTACCTGCACGCCCGGGAGGAACGGGAGCGGGAGATCGCTGACCGCCTGGGGGAGCGGGTCACAGAAGAGCTGAGGAGGAAGCGGAACGACTCCGGCGATGGCCCGTCGCTACCCGGGGCTCTGGTCTGAGGCCCCATCACGCGCGTGTGGCACGTATGTGGCACGGCGACCGGGACGGAGCCCCGGAAAGCAGTTCGGCCAGGTGTTCGGAAAACCCCGAACTACCTGGCCTCATTCATGCGTGGAGCGGATGACGGGAATCGAACCCGCGTTATCAGCTTGGGAAGCTGAAGTTCTACCATTGAACTACATCCGCGCGGCCCGCCGACGGTGCGGCTGGCAACGCATGTCATCCTAGCCCAACTCCGGGGCCCGTGGGCAAGTCGGCGCGGGGGCGGGCTCTCGCGCCCGTCGCGCGCGACCGCGAGCCCGACCCACTCCGGGGTGTTCTCGCAGGCGGTAAGTTCGGAGCGTGCTGCTCTCCGATCGCGACATCAGGTCCCACATCGACTCCGGACGCGTCCGGATCGACCCCTTCGACCCCGGGTTGGTCCAGCCGTCGAGCATCGACGTTCGACTGGACCGCTTCTTCCGGGTGTTCGAGAACCACAAGTACCCCCACATCGACCCCTCGGTCGAACAGCCCGACCTGACGCGGTTGGTCGAGACCGACGGGGACGAGGCCTTCATCCTGCATCCCGGCGAGTTCGTCCTGGCGTCCACCTACGAGGTGGTGAGCCTGCCCGACGACATCGCCAGCCGGTTGGAGGGCAAGAGCTCCCTCGGGCGGCTCGGCCTGCTCACCCATTCCACCGCCGGATTCATCGATCCCGGCTTCTCCGGGCACGTGACGCTGGAACTGTCGAACGTGGCCACGCTCCCGATCAAGCTCTACCCCGGGATGAAGATCGGCCAGCTGTGCATGTTCCGGCTGTCCTCCCCCGCCGAGCACCCCTACGGTTCGGCCGGGTACGGCTCCCGCTACCAGGGGCAACGCGGGCCGACGCCTTCGCGGTCGCACCTGAACTTCAGCCGCACGCGGATCGTGCCGGAGACCGACTGAGGTCTGGAGCCGAAAAGGCGCTTACGGTATGGTCATGCCTTGACACGTTCTGTCTCTTCGCGTGCCTGTTTCACAATTGTGACCGGGATAACCCTAAAATCGCCTGTGGTATAGATCACAAAACGGCGCTTTCGAGTCCCGGCATCCCGTGTCACAAGTCGGCGGACGCTTCTTACGGCAAGTAAACATGTTATTTGCTAGTGACCTTGCGTCTGACCTGTGCGTTCTCATCTCGGTAAGGTGGCGCCCCGACGTGAACCAGGTAGCGGTCCCGCCCCGAGCCGGGGCGCGCCAGGGGGCTCTGCGCACACCGCCTACCTGAGACAACCGCGGGTGGCATTGGGGCTGACCAAGGGTGGCCCCGCTGTGCCTCGCGGCCGGGACAGCCCCATAGAGGAGACCGTGCCAGCAGTACGCGCAGACAACCTGTACAAGGTGTTCGGACGTCAATCGGCCGCCGCCGTCGAGCGGCTCGCCGACGGCAGCCACCGGGACACCATCGCCGACCTCGACGTGACGGCCGCCGTCATCGACGTTTCGTTCGAGGTCGAACCGGGCGAGATCTTCGTCGTCATGGGCCTCTCCGGATCGGGCAAGTCCACTCTGATCCGCATGCTCAACGGCCTCCTGGACCCCACGGCGGGTTCGGTCGAGGTCGACGGCGTCAACATCACCGACCTGAACAAGAAGGACCTCCTCAAGCTTCGCGGCGAGAAGGTCAGCATGGTCTTCCAGCACTTCGCGCTCCTGCCGCACCGAACGGTGCTGGAGAACGCCGCCTACGGTCTGGAGCTGCGCGGCCTGTCGCGCGCCGACCGCGAGGCCAAGGCGCGGGAGACCCTGGCGCTCGTGGGGCTCGACGGGTGGGAGGACAAGCTCCCCGAACAGCTCTCCGGCGGCATGCAGCAGCGGGTCGGGTTGGCCCGCGCGCTCGCCGCCGACACCGAGATCATCCTCATGGACGAGGCCTTCAGCGCGCTGGACCCGCTGATCCGCCGCGACATGCAGACCCAGCTCCTGGAGCTCCAGGCGAGCCTGGGCAAGACCATCGTCTTCATCACGCACGACCTCAACGAGGCCATGCGCCTCGGTGACCGCATCTGCGTGCTGCGCGACGGCCGCGTCGCCCAGGTGGGCACTGCGCAGGAGATCCTCAGCGATCCCGCCAACGACTACGTCGAGCGCTTCACCGAGGACGTGGACCGCACGCGCGTGCTGACCGCCACCTCGGCGCTCGACCCCGGGGTCACTCCGGACGCCGGCCTCACGCAGGTCAGCGCCGACACCCCGATCGCCGACCTGTACGCCGAGATGACCACGGCCGACCGCCTGAAGGTGGTCGCCGAGGACGGCACGGTGCTCGGAGTGGTGACGCGCACCTCCGTGCTCGCGGCCCTCTCGGTCGGGAAGGAGACCTCGTGACACCGATCGACTTTCCGCCCACCCTGCCGCTCGGAGACGGCTTCGAGGCGTTCAACCAGTGGCTGAAGAGCAACTTCGGCTGGTTCTTCGACGCGGTCGGCCAGTTCATCAGCTGGGCCGTGGGAGCGCTATCGGGCTTCTTCGTGGAGCCCGCGGCCGGCCAGCTGGCCTTCATCGCCGCGGTGATCATCGCGGCCCCGCTGTCGCGCGTGCGCCGGGTCCCGCTGCTGTCGATCGTGGGCGCGGCCTCGCTGCTCTACGTCCTGCAGTGGCTGTTCCTCTTCGGCAACATGGTCGTCAACAGCCTGCCGCCGCAGCTGTTCCTGTGGGCCATGGCGCTGTTCGACCAGGACCGTGTCGACGCCTACTTCTGCATCTCGCTGCTGTTCCTCATCGCGGTGACGGTGCTCGGCGCGATGGAGGAGCGCACCCGGCTGCGCACGGCGGTGGTCGCCGGCGGCTGGCTGGTCACGATCCTGTTGGGCTGGCTCGTCCTGCCCATGCTGGTCGTCGCACCGCTGTCGCTGGTCATGATCGCGCTGCTCAGCCTGCTCGCGTACACGGTCGCCGGCTGGCGGATGGGCGTGTTCGCGATCATCGCGCTGACCGTGGTCGCCTCCGTGAACCAGTGGGTCAACGCCATGGACACCCTGGGACTGGTGCTCGTCGCCAGCCTCGTCGCGGTGGTCATCGCGATCCCGATCGGCGTGCTGGCCGCCTACAACACCACGGTCAGCAAGATCGCCAAGCCGGTCCTGGACCTGATGCAGACGATGCCGGCGTTCGTGTACCTGATCCCGGCGATCTTCTTCTTCTCCATCGGCGCCGTGCCCGGTGTCGTGGCCACCATCGTCTTCGCCATGCCGCCCGGTGTGCGCCTGACCGAACTCGGCATCCGCCAGGTCGACAAGGAGCTGGTGGAGGCGGGTGAGGCCTTCGGCGCGCCGACGCGACGGATCCTCACCGGCATCCAGCTGCCCCTCGCCCTGCCGACGATCATGGCGGGCGTCAACCAGGTGATCATGCTCAGCCTGTCGATGGTCGTCATCGCGGGCATGGTCGGCGCCGGCGGTCTGGGCAGCCAGGTCTACCAGGGCATCTCCCGCAACGACGGCGCCCTCGGCTTCGAGGCCGGCATCGCGGTGGTCATCCTGGCGATCTTCCTCGACCGGCTGACGGCGGCGGTCAGCCGCAACTCCCCGCAGGCGCGTGCCGGACGATCCCGTTCGTGACACCGCCCGACGTGACCGAAGCAGATTCTCCGACGGAAGAGTGAGGAACCATGAACAAGCGTTTCGCGAGTTTCGCGGCCCTCGGCCTGAGCAGTGTGCTGATGCTGACCGCCTGTGGCGACGACGGGGGCAACGGCCTGGCCGACGGCCCCGAGGAGGAAGAGGGCGCGGGGGGCGGCGAGATCAACATCGCCCTCATCCCGTGGGAGGAGGACATCGCCGCCACGAACATGTGGAAGGTCCTCCTGGAGGAGAAGGGCTACGACGTCACGGTCACCGACCTCGACGTGGCCCCGGTCTTCCAGGGCGCGGCCAACGGCGACGTCGACCTGTTCCTCGACACCTGGCTGCCGGTGACGCACGCCGACTACTGGGAGGAGTACGGGGACCAGCTGGAGGACCTCGGCGCCTGGTACGACAACGCCAAGCTCACGCTGGCGGTGCCCACCTACATGGAGGACGTCGACAGCATCGAGGACCTGCCCGACGCGGCCGGTGACCTCGACAACCGCATCGTCGGCATCGAGTCCGGCTCCGGCCTGGTGCGCGTCACCAGGGAAGAGGCGATGCCCGGCTACGGGCTGGACGAGGACTTCGAGCTGATCGAGTCCTCCACGTCCGCGATGCTCGCCGAGCTCGACTCCGCCTACCAGGAGGAGGAGCCGATCGTCGTCACCCTGTGGCGTCCGCACATCGCCTACTCCCAGTACGACCTGAAGGACCTCGAGGACCCCGAGGGCCACATGGGCGACGCCGAGACCGTGCACTCGATCGGCCGCGAGGGCTTCGCCGAGGACTTCCCCGAGGTCGCCGAGTGGCTGGGCGAGTTCACCATGACCGACGAGGAGCTCGGTGACCTGGAGGTCATGACGCTGGAGGAGTACGAGGACGACCCGGAGGAGGGCGCTCGCCAGTGGCTCTCGGAGAACCCGGAGTTCGTCGAGCGCACCCTGGGCGAGGCCGCCGAGGGCGTGGAGTTCTAACAGGGTCCGACTCCCTGTCGTGACGACCGACGTGAACGGGCCGTCTCCCCGCGGGGAGACGGCCCGTTCGTCGTGCGGCGGGGACGCGTGCCTCAGGGGGCGTAGTAGCCGCCCTGGGCGCCGTTGTTCCACTGGTTGATCTGGCGCGGCTTCTTCTCGCGCCGGGGCAGCAGGTAGGCCGCGAGCAGGCCGCCCATGAACCCGAACAGGTGCGCCTGCCAGGAGACGCCGGGGTACTGGGGCAGGACCCCCCAGATCATCGTGCCGTAGAAGATGATCACGCAGATCATGATGACGATGTCGACGGTCCGGCGCTCGATGATGCCGCGCAGGACCGTGTAGCCGAAGTAGCCGAAGACGAGGCCGCTGGCGCCCACCGTGATCGAGGGGGGAGCGGTGAACAGCCACACGCCCACGCCGCTGACGACGGCCACGATCAGGGTGGTGAGCAGGAACCGGCTCAGGCCGCTGAAGGCCACGAGCGATCCGAGGACCAGGAACGGCAGTGAGTTGCCGATCAGGTGAGCGAGGTTGCCGTGCATGAGGGGCGCCGTGAGCAGGGTCCAGGGCGCGTCGATGTCCCACGAGCGGAGCCCGAGCTCACGGTCGAGACCGCCGCGCAGCATGAAGCTGTCGAAGATCTCGAAGACCCACATGGCCGCGAGCATCGCCGCGACGGTGAGGATGGCGGTGATTCTGGAGCGGTTCACGGTTTCGAGGGTAGAGGACCCGACCTTGTGACGGTATGTGCGTGAGGCGTGTGGGGAGGATTTGTCCGATGTGATGCGTGTCCGGCCGTCCGGTGCGGGTTGATCCCGTCTCTCCACCCTGGGTTCCGGACATGCCCGCAGTGATTCGCTTGCGACCGAAACCCCTGGGGTGGCGCCGGGTCGAAGGGCGTCACCTGGACGGACCCGGGCCGCTGGAGGGACTCGGTCCCACTCCGGGGCCTGGCGCGGCCGCGCGGAGTGCGGGTCCGAAACGCGGGGAGTTCGCGTGCGCCGGCGGCGGGGAGGGCGGCGGCGCGCCCCGTCTCCGTCAGGAGGACAGCGAGCGCTTGCGCGGGGGAATGCCGGCCATCGCCATGAAGGACTCCACCTTGGCGGGCTTGGTCATGCCGGTCAGCGGCAGGTAGGTGCGCGAGGAACGGCGGCTCTGCAGCGAGGGGAAGCGCTTGGGGCGGCCCGCGGTGTCGCACAGCCCCAGGGAGCGGATCCGGCCGGGCAGCACGTAGTAGGAACCGATGTCGTGGAAGGGGACGCTCACGACGTACCGACCGCGCTCGTAGCGGAACTCGCCGTCGGAGACCTCCAGCACGGGGGTCTTGATCAGGTGGCCGTGGACCGCGAGAGCGGCGCCGATGGCGGCGAGCAGCACTCCGAGCGTGATGTTGGCCCAGTACGTGGGAGCGACCGCGATGACCACGATCCCCAGGACCACCAGTGCGTAGCCAGCCCCCAACTCCACGTGTTTGCGGCCCGCGGGGCAGACCAGGCGGACTGTATCGGACACAGAACATGCCTCTCTCGTGGAGATCTCACGGGGGCGGCGGCTGTTGGTCGCCGTTGGAAACCCTATCGGCTCCGGGGGAGCGGCCGCGTGGTTTCGGACAGGTCGGTGCGCAGGCGGCCTTGCGTGGTGTGTGCTGATTTAAGTCTTGTGTCCACCTTGCCGCGTCATCCTTATTATCATCCTGAGGTCCCATGTATATGGGCGTCCTTCCGGCCGGTCGGCCGCGTGTGCGGGTCGAACACCCCCTTCGTGTGCATAAGTGGGCTTGTGTCACTGTATGTCTGTTTCTCTCTGCGTGGCGACGGGGTCGGCCTTTGTAGTTAAACGTCGTTTACTTTCATGGGCGTTCTTGCAGGGGTCCGGGTGGGACCTCTTCTAATTCCGGCGCGACCGAATCCCGGGTCGGCGCAGGGAACATTTGCAGGGGCCGTGACCTGCGCGAACACGCGTTTTTCCTTCGTGTGACGAATGCGTGTGGGTCATGTGAAGTGCGCGGCGGTGGATGGCGGCGAACCGGTTGCGGCTCGGTCACGAATCCGGCAGTGGGGCTATACAGACATTTCACTCACTGGTCTTCTAGTGCACTAATCGCCTAAGTTCGGCCGGTATGCGCGAACCAGGCAATCTGTGCGCGTTGGCTGCGATAAGTGATCAAGGGTGTAACTGATGCACAAACGAAGGAAGATCCTGGCGCTCGGCGCGGCGGGTGCCTCCGCGATGATGATGATGACGGCCTGCTCGGGCGGGGGCGGAGGCGGCGACGAGAACGCCGACCGTGAGGTCACCTGGGTGATCAACAACGTTCCCGCGGCGTGGGCGAGCACCAGCGCCGCCGGCGGCAGTGTCTACACGGTGCAGATGCAGTCCGGCGTGATCCCCGACACCGGCCAGTGGCAGCCCGACGGTACCTACGCGTACAACCTGGACGTGCTGGCGGAAGAACCCACCCTCGTCAACGACAACCCCGACGAGGGGCCGTTCGAGTACAGCTTCACCCTCGCCGACGACGCGGTGTGGAGCGACGGCGAGCCGATGACCGGCGAGGACCTGCGCGTCACCATGATGATGACCGCGTCCCCGGACGCCGGCTACTGCACCACCTGTGACTCCCGCCTCGCGGCCAGCGCGGACGCCATCGACGAGATGGAGGTCGACGGCAAGACCATCACCGTCCGCCTCAAGGAGGGTCTGGCCGACCCCGAGTGGATGAGCATCGTCGACGCCCACGGCGCCACCGGCGGCTTCTACCCGGCCCACCTGGCGGAGGAGAACGGCTGGGACGTCGACGACCCCGACCAGTTGGGCGAGTTCTTCACGTGGCTGCACGAGACCAGGCCCGAGTGGTCCGGCGGCCCGTACATGATCGTCGACGGCGACCTGCAGAACCAGGTCGTCAAGGAGCCCAACCCCGAGTGGTGGGGCGAGGAGCCCAAGCTCGACCGCATCATCATGCCGTTCAACACCGACGAGAGCACGTTCGTCAACGCGCTCAACAACGGTGAGATCGACGGCGCCAACCCGGCTCAGTACTCCCAGGACGTCATCCAGGAGCTCGAAGGCCTCCCGCAGGCCACGCTCACCGTCGGCGAGGGCAACATCTGGGAGCACATCGACTTCAACACCGAGAACGAGTGGCTGCAGGACGTCGAGCTGCGCCGTGCCATCTTCACCGCGATCGACCGCGAGGACATCGCCAACCGCAACTTCGGCGCCGGCTACCCCGAGTACGAGCTGAAGAACAGCCACACCTTCCCCAGCGACAGCGAGTACTACGTCGACCACATCACCGAGTCCGGACAGGGCTCCGGTGACGCCGACGCCGCGATCGAGATCCTGGAGGAGGCCGGCTACGAGCTGAACGGCGACACGCTCGAACTCGACGGCGAGCAGGTCGGCCCGCTGCACCTGCGTGCCACCGACACCCAGACCCGCAGCACCGCCGTGCAGCTCATCCAGGCGCACCTGGCCGAGATCGGCATCGAGACCGAGATCGAGATGATCGAGGACCTCGGAGCCACCCTGGAGGCCCAGGACTACGACATCGTCCAGTTCGGTTGGAGCGGGACCCCCTACTTCACCACCAACCCCGAGCAGCAGTGGCACAGCGAGAGCAGCAGCAACTTCGGCAAGCTCGAGAACGAGGAGATCGACGAGCTCACCGAGGCCGTGAGCACCGCGCGCAACCTCGACGAGGCCGCCGAAGCCGCCAACGAGGCCATGGCGGCGCTGGTGCCCGAGGCCTATGTCCTGCCGATCATGGCCGAGCCGAACTACTTCTTCGTGAACGACCGGGTCGCCAACATCGAGGACAACCTCAACTCCAGCGCACGCGCCACGTGGAACATCGGTGAATGGGAGCTCGCCGAGTAACGCCCTCCCGTCACCCACCACCGCCCTGGTGGTGTCGACACGGGGGAGGGGCACCCTCAACGGACGCCTCCGGCGCAGTGCCCCCTCGAGCCCGGGTGCGGGACGACCTTCCGCACCCGGGCCGGTCCTCGTTCACCCCTGAAGGATCACACCCATGCTCGTTTACACGGTGCGGCGCGTTCTGGGCGCGATACCCGTCCTGGTCCTCGCATCCATCCTGACCTTCGTCCTGATCGACGTCTCCGGAGACCCGCTCTCGGACCTGCGCATGCAGCAGCCGCCGCCGGACCCCTCGGTCATCGAGCTCCAGGAGGAGCGCCTCTACCTGGACCGTTCCCTGCCGGAGCGCTACTGGCTCTGGACGACCGGTATCGGCGGCAACGGCGACATCGGGCTGCTGCAGGGCGAGTTCGGCCCTTCCACACAGAGCGCCACCTATGACATCGGCGCGAACATCGCCGACCGCCTGGGCGTCACGCTGCGCCTGGTGACGGCGGCGATGGTCTTCGCGCTCGGCCTGGCCATCATCTCCGGCGTCATCAGCGCCATGCGCCAGTACTCCAAACTCGACTACGCCCTCACGTTCATCGGGTTCCTGGCACTGGCCATGCCGACCTTCTGGTTCGCCGGGATCATGCAGCAGGCGGGGGTCGGCTTCAACGAACTGGTCGGAACCCAGGTCTTCGCGACCATCGGTGACGGCACCTACCAGGCCCAGGGGCTCGACGCCTGGGGGCGGTTCACCAACGCGCTCGCGTACATGACGCTGCCCACGATCGTGCTCATGCTGACCAGCTTCGCCTCGTGGAGCCGGTATCAGCGGACCTCGATGCTGGAGGTGCTCAACAGCGACTACGTACGCCTGGCCCGCGCCAAGGGACTGCCCAACCGCGTCGTCATCCGGCGCCACGCGCTGCGTACCGCGCTGATCCCGCTGACCACGGTGGTGGCGATCGGTATGGCCGGGATCATCGACGGCACGGTGCTCACCGAACGCGTCTTCCAGTGGCGCGGCCTCGGCGAGTTCTTCATCTCCGCGGTCGAGGCCAACGACTCCTTCGCCCTGATGGCGTGGCTCATGATCAGCGGTACCGCCGTCATCGTCGCCAACCTCATCGCCGACCTGTTGTACGGCGTGCTCGACCCGAGGATCCGCTATGAGTGAGAACAAGGCGCCGGGCACCGCCCGGAACCCCGACGCCGAGACCGTCGGCGGGGTCGAACGCACACAGCTGCAGATGATCACACGCCGGTTCCTGCGGCACCGGCCCGCCATGATCAGCCTGGTCGTGCTGCTCGCCATCGTCGCCTTCGCGTTCCTCGGCCCCTACCTGTGGACCTGGGACCACCTCGTGCACCGCGAGATCCCGCCGAGCGTGCCGCCGGGCGGCGAGCACCCGCTCGGCACGACCACCGCGGGCCACGATGTGCTCGGCCAGCTCATGCGCGGGGCCCAGCAGACGCTCAAGGTCGCCATCACGGTGTCCATCCTGGGCACGGTCGTCGGCTCCCTGTGGGGCGCCACCGCCGGGTACTACGGGGGGCGCACCGACGCCCTCATGATGCGCGTGGTGGACGTGTTCATGATCGTCCCGCTACTGGTCATGGTGGCCGCGATCGCGGGCAGCGTCCGCGGCGGCACCACCTGGTACGCGGTCGCCCTGATCATCGCGATGTTCTCCTGGGCGCAGATCGCGCGCGTGGTGCGCGGCGTCGTGCTGTCCCTGCGCGAACAGGAGTTCGTGGAGGCGGCCAAGGCGGCGGGGGCCTCACCCGGGTGGATCATCGTCCGGCACCTGCTCCCCAACGCGGCCGGGCCGATCATCGTCGCCGCGACCCTGCTGGTCGCCGTGGCGATCCTGCTGGAGGCGGGCATGTCCTTCCTCAGCTTCGGCATCCAGCTCCCGGACATCTCCCTCGGCCAGATGATCGGCGAGGCGCGGACGGCCGCGTCCACGCGCCCCTGGCTCTTCTACCCGCCGGGCGTCCTGCTCGTCCTCATCTGTCTGACGATCAACTTCATCGGGGACGGGCTCCGCGACGCCCTGGACCCGCGGCAGGCGGTGGGGCGGCGATGAACCCGACGGAGCACACGAGCGACGAGAACGACGAGAGAGCGGTCACCGTGGCACACGACGACGTGGTGCTGGAGGTCCGGGACCTCAGCGTCACCTTCCCCTCCGACGACGGTCCACTGCCCGCCGTCCGCGAGGTCTCCTACGTCCTGCGCCGGGGCGAGGCCCTGGGCATCGTCGGGGAGTCGGGCTCGGGCAAGTCCGTCACCTCCATGGCGATCATGGGCCTGCTGCCCCGGAACGCCGTCGTGGAGGGCTCGGCCAAGGTCCTGGGCGAGGAGATCATCGGCCTCGGCGACGCCCAGATCAGCAAGGTGCGCGGCAACCGGATCGCGATGATCTTCCAGGACCCGCTCACCTCGCTCAACCCCGTGTACACGGTGGGGTTCCAGATCGCGGAGGCGGTGCAGGCCCACCGCGAGGTGAGCAGGCAGGCCGCGATGGCGCGGGCGCTGGAGCTGTTGGAGATCGTCGGGATCCCCAGCCCCGAGCAGCGCCTGAAGCAGTACCCGCACGAGCTGTCGGGCGGGATGCGCCAGCGCGTGGTGATCGCGATCGCGATGGCCAACGACCCGGACGTCATCATCGCCGACGAACCGACGACGGCGCTGGACGTCACCGTGCAGGCACAGGTGCTCGCGGCGCTGGACCGGGCGCGCGAGGAGACCGGCGCGGCCCTGGTGCTGATCACCCACGACCTGGGTGTCGTGGCCGGCCAGGTCGACCGCGTCGCCGTGATGTACGGCGGTCGCATGGTGGAGACCGGGCCGGTGGAGGAGGTCTTCTACCGGCCGCGGATGCCCTACGCCCTGGGGCTGCTCGGGTCGCTGCCACGGATGGACGAGGACCGCCACGAACGCCTCACGCCCATCATGGGCACCCCGCCGACGCTGCGGGCGATGCCGCCGGGCTGCGCGTTCGCGCCGCGCTGCCCCATGGCGCGGGAGCTGTGCCATGAACAGGAGCCGCTCCTGCTCGCCACGGACGCGCGCGGGGACCGGGTGGCGGTCGCGCCGAGCGACCCCACGGCGCACGCGGCGGCCTGTCACTTCAGCGCGGAGCTGGGGGATCGCCGACCCGAGGACCTCTTCCGTTCCTCGGCGGTCGACACCACCGGGGACGAGGCGTCCGTTGAGGCGGCGGCGGACGCGGTGACGGCGGTCCAGGAGGCCGGCGTCGAGGGTTCGTCGGTTTCGGACCCGGGCAGGAGGGCGGAGGCCGGGGCCGGGTCCGAGGCGATCGTGACCGTGACCGAACTGGTGAAGAACTTCCCGATCCATTCCAAGGGACTGATCCGACGGCGGATCGGCGAGGTGCAGGCGGTCTCGGGTGTGTCCCTGGAGCTGCGCGAGCGCGAGACGCTCGCCCTGGTCGGGGAGTCCGGCTGCGGCAAGTCGACCACCGCGCGGCTGATCCTGCAGCTGATCCGGCAGACCTCCGGCGAGGTCCACTACATGGGGCAGCCTCTGCACAGTCTGTCCGCCCGCCAGATGCGCCCCCTCCGGCGCGACCTGCAGCTGGTCTTCCAGGACCCGTTCGCGTCACTGGACCCGCGGATGACGGTGGCCGACATCATCGCCGAGCCGATGCGGATCCACGGCAGGCGCGGCCCGGAGGCGCGCGGTCGGGTGAGGGACCTGCTGGACCTGGTGGGGCTCAACGCCGAGCACAGTTCGCGCTACCCGCACGAGTTCTCCGGCGGGCAGCGCCAGCGGATCGGCATCGCGCGTGCGCTGGCGCTCAACCCCAAGGTGTTGATCCTGGACGAGCCGGTCTCGGCCCTGGACGTGTCCGTCCAGGCGGGGGTGATCAACCTGCTGGAGGACCTCCAGGCGGAGCTGGGGCTGTCCTACCTCTTCGTCTCGCACGACCTGTCGGTGGTTCGGCACATCGCCGACCGGGTCGCGGTGATGTACCTCGGCAAGATCGTGGAGACGGGGACGACGGAGGGGATGTTCGGCGCGCCCGCGCACCCGTACACGCAGGCGCTGATCTCGGCGATCCCGATCCCGGATCCGGTGAAGGAGCGGACCAGGGAGCGGATCATCGTGACCGGTGACGTGCCGAGTCCGTCCGATCCGCCGTCGGGGTGCCGGTTCCGGACCCGCTGTCCCAAGTTCGCCGGGCAGTTGAGCGAGGCCGAGCGCGTGCGGTGCGTGCAGGAGCCGCCGGAGCTGCTGGACCGCGGGACCGGGCACCGCGACGCCTGCCACTACTCACAGGTCGTCGAGCTGATCTGATCCGGTGGGCGCCGGGGGAGCGGGCCGAGGGCCGGCTCCCCCGGCGTCGTCGTGCGCGCGGTGACGGGGTGCGGCGGGGTGGTGATGCTGCGGTGGTGGGACGGGGGCGCGGCGGTGGTGTGGCGAGCGGGGCCCTGACCAGCGGTTCGACCGACCGCTCGAAAAAGTGACCTGAGTCACGCCGCGCCGAGTGAACGTTCGAAACGCCCGCCCACGATGGGATTCCTGTAGGTTCTTGCCGCGAGTCCGTGCCTGATCCCTTGAGGAGATCAATGTCTGCCACTCCCCGACCGGCCCCCACGACACGGAGGAGAAACGGTGAGAGGAGGCGTGGCTGGGCATGGCTCTCCGCTACTGCGCTCGTCACCGTCCCGCTCCTTCCCGTCTCCGCGCTGACGGCCGCGCCCGTCTACGCCGACACCGTCGAGAGCACCGACGACTCCGCCCGAGTGGACGAGCTCCGCGCGGACATCGACGCCCTGCTGGAGGACCCCTCGCTGGAGGGGGCCGTCTCCGGTGTGGTCATCGCCGACCCCGACACCGGCGAACGGCTGTACGCGCGCGACGCTGACACCCAGCTGCTCCCCGCCTCCAACATGAAGCTGTTCAGCACCGTCGCCGCCCTGGAGGTCCTGGGGACCGACCACACGTTCGGCACCGAGGCGGTGGTGGAGGAGGGGCCGGACCGCCGTGGTTCGGTGACCGACCTCTACCTGGTCGGCAACGGTGACCCCATGCTCTCCGAGACCGATCTGGACGCCCTGGCCGCCGATGTCGCGGAGTCGGGCGTCACCACGGTGACCGGCGACCTGTACGCCGACGACACCTGGTTCGACGACCAGCGCCAGGTGGCCGACTGGGACCCCACCGACGAGCCGTACGCCTACGCGGCGCAGATCTCCGCGCTGACGCTGGCGCACGGGGAGCGCTACAACACCGGGGTGACCGAGGTCGAGGTGACAGCGGGCGCCGAGGGCGAGCCGGTCGAGGTCGACCTGGGTCTGGCCGAGGGCTACATGGACCTGGACGTCCAGGCCGTGACCGGCGCCGCCGACAGCACCAACACGCTCGCGGTCACCCGGCCCCTGGACACCAACACGATCTCCGTCACCGGTTCGCTGCCCGAGGGCTCCGGTCCGGTGAACGTGGTCCGCACGGTGGACGAGCCGGCCGCGTTCACGGCGCACGTCTTCGAGCGGGCGCTGGAGCGGCACGGCGTCGAGGTCGAGGGAGACGTGGACCTGGGCGCGGTGCCCGAGGGCGAGGGGCCCGTCGTCCTGGGCGACCACGAGTCCCCGACGCTGGAGGAGACGCTGGTCCCGCTGCTGAAGTTCAGCAACAACATGCACACGGAGATGCTGGTCAAGGGCATCGGCCAGGAGGTCGCGGGCAAGGGCACGTGGGAGGCCGGGCTGGCCGGGACCGAGGAGGCGCTGACCGCTCTGGGCGTGGACATGGACGACGTGCGCATGCACGACGGCTCTGGCCTGTCGCGCGGCGACCGCGCCACCGCGTCGAGCGTGGTCGACCTGTACACGCAGGTGCGGGACGAGCCCTGGTTCGACGCGTGGCACGACGCCCTGCCGGTGGCGGGCGACACCGACCCGTTCGTCGGGGGCACGCTGTCCGGGCGGATGGGCGACACGGCCGCGGAGGGCGTGGTGAGCGCCAAGACCGGGACGCTGTCGGGCGTGAGCGCCCTGTCCGGGTACGTGCACGGCGCCGACGGTGACGAGCTGGTGTTCAGCGTCATCAACAACGGTCACGCGGGTCCGGCGCCGTGGGGCGTGCAGGACGCGGTGGCGACGCGGTTGGCCGAGTTCGCGGGCCACACCGGCCCGGTGCGCACGCTCGCGCGCGGTGGGGCCGACGCCTCCACCAGTGCTCCGGCCGGAAGCGGTGACCTGGAGTGCACCTGGGTGCAGGCCTGCTGATCCGCTGACGGGCTGGGCGATGGGCCTGAGGACCTGCCTGGCTGGCCGCTTGACCGGGTGGCCGGGTGCTCTGTCGGGGCCGTGAGAGGACGTTCTCGCACGGCCCCCGACTTGTCCACAGCCTGTGGGCGGTCTCGGCGCGAACGCCGCGAACGTGGCAATCTTGGACCCAACCTCCGGGGTCACCTCTGAGCCGACCCCGTGTCCAGGTTCGACCAGTGCCCGCGTGGGCGCGCCCCAGCCCTGAAAGGCCGCGTGAGCATGCTCACCTCCCTCCCACCGACCTTCGCGCACGCGTCCGCCGCCCTTGTGGGCGCGACGGGGGCGGGCGTGGGCGCCTGGACGGCGCAGCTCGTCTCGCTCGCCTTCTTCCTGTCCTTCCTCGTCGCACTGGGCCTGCTGGCCAGCCGGATGATGGGAGTGCCGTTCAACCTGCCGCGGCTCGCCGTGGCCGGCCTGGTGGGCATGGCCGCCGGCGGGGCCGTCGGCATCCTGTTGGCCTTCGACAGCTTCCAGGCGGCCGCCACCTCCACCACACCGGACCACACGGAGCCGCGGGTCCTCGTCCTGCTCTTCGGCTCGATGGCGGCCGCGTCCCTGCTGGTCTTCGTCGCCTTCGAGCTCGCCGTCCCCCAGGGCACGCGGCTGCGTCCGGTGACGGCCGCGCGCGCCGTGCTCAACCTCTTCGGGCGGATGGGGCGGTACCGGCGGATCGTGTGGATCCTCGCCCGGCACGGCCTGTGGGGCTACGTCACCGGACGTCGCGACGGCGGTGAGGACGCCTCCACCCAGCGCCGGATCGCCCGGTCGCTGTCCCGGTCGATGGAGGAGGCCGGGGTGGTCTTCGTCAAGCTCGGCCAGGTCATGGCCACCCGGCGCGACCTCCTGTCCCCGGTGTTCGTCGAGGAACTGGGCCGCCTGCACAGCGAGGCCACACCCGTGCCCTTCGAGCAGGTGCGCACCACGGTCGAGCGCGAGCTGGGGCAGCCGCTGGAGGAGGTCTTCGCCGACTTCACCGACCGGCCGCTGGCCGCCGCGTCCATCGCCCAGGCCCACCTGGCCACTCTGAAGGACGGCGGAGAGGTGGTCGTCAAGGTCCAGCGGCCGGGGATCTCCTCGGTCGTGCGGCGCGACCTCGACATCATCCGGCGGCTGGCGCGCAAGTTCGAGCAGACCACCGACTGGGGGCCGGCCATCGGCGTGGTGGAGCTGGCCGAGGGGTTCGCGGAGGCGCTGCTGGAGGAACTGGACTTCGAGGTGGAGGCGGCCAACATCGCCGCGGTCGCCGAGGCCACCGCCGGCTCCGCCGTCCGCATCCCCCAGGTGCACGAAACGTTCACCACGCGCCGGGTCCTGGTCATGGAGCGGCTGCACGGCACGCCGCTCGGCAGCGCGGACCTGGACGGGGTCGACGGGGCGGCTCTGGCCCGCACCCTGCTCGACTGCCTGCTGGAGCAGGTGATGATGAGCGGGATCTTCCACGCCGACCCCCACCCGGGCAACATCATGCTGCTGGAGGACGGCGTGGGGCTGCTCGACTACGGGTCGGTCGGGCGCCTGGACGGGCAGATCCGCGAGTCCCTGCGGATGATGCTGCTGGCCATCGACCGCACCGACGCCGTCCTGCTCACGGACACCCTGCTGGACGTGGTGGAGGACGCCACCGAGGTGGACGAGGAGCGGCTGCGCCGCGCACTGGGCCAGTTCATGGCACGCTACATGCACGGTTCCGCCGCGCCCAGCATGCGGATGTTCACCGAGCTGATGCTGATCGTCACCCGGTTCGGGCTCTCGCTGCCCGCCGAGCTGGCCGCGGTGTTCCGCGCCCTGGCCACCCTGGAGGGCACGCTCGTGCACCTCTCCCCGGGCTTCGACACCGTCAGCGAGGCGCGCCGGTTCGCCGAGGAGCGCATGGCGGGACAGCTGAACGCCGACCACCTGCGTGACGCCGCCCTCGCCGAGTTCGCGGCCATGCTCCCCGCCCTGCGCCGGATGCCGCGCAAACTGGACCGGATCTCCGACCAGCTGCACAAGGGCCGGTTCACGGTGCGGATCCGCACCTTCGCCCACCCCGACGACCGCAGCCTCGTCCAGGGCGTGGTGCAGCGCGCCGTGCTCACCGTCCTCGCGGTGGCCACCGGTCTGATGTCGGTGGGCCTGTTCAACGTCATCGGCGGCACGGACACGGAGTGGTTCGAGCTCACGGCACCGGAACGCGTGCTCACCCTGATGGCCTGGCTGCTGCTCGCCTCGTCCGGGCTGATGATCCTGCGGCTGCTGGTGGGTGTGGCCAAGGAGGGCCGACGCAGACGCACCCGCCGTCCGTGAGCCCGGCCCGAAGGTCGACCCGGTAGTGGAGTGCGTCTGCCCGGGCGACCCGCCCGGGGCGCGCCACGGATCGCGCCACCGAGCTCGCCACGGGACGCGCTACGGAGCTCGCCACGGGACGCGCCACCGAGCTCGCCACGGGCAGGGCCCCGGAACGCACTACCAGGAGCGGCGGCCGAGGAAGGCGAGGAACCGGGTCTGCTCGTCGGCTCCGTCCGGCGGGGTGAGCTCGGGCCCGCACACGCCCTCGCGCCGCAGGTGCGGTCCGAACACCGTGGTCGCCTCGAGCGCCCAGGCGATGTCCTCGGGACGGATCCGCTCGTCCTGTCCCGTGGCGCGTGTCAGGTCCCAGCGGTGGATGACGAGGTCGAAGTTGAGGAAGCGGTCGACGGCCTCGGCGAACGTCGTTCGGCCGAAGAAGCCGTCGAACTCGGTGCCGGCGCGCTCGGGGTCGTCCAGGTCGGCCTGGACCACTCCGCGGGCCGCGTCCCAGGCGGCCACCGGGTCGTCGACGGGCGAGGGGATGTCCCCGAGCTCGCGGCCGACCAGCCGGAGGAACATGTCCTGTGTCTCCACCACGTGGCCCACCACGTCGAGTGCCGTCCACCCCTCACAGGGGGAGTCGGCCGTCCAGCGGTCCTCGGGTACGGCCGCCACGGTGGCGGCGAAGTCGTCGGACAGACGGGCGTAGCGGGTGGCGGTCTCGCTCATCGCGCTCTCCTGGTCGTGGTTCGCCGGATAGGGAGGTCCAGATTCGCCGATCCCACCACGCGCCGTCTTGAACAAACGCGACACGGGAACGCGTGTTCGCAACATGTGCTCTGGCCTGGCCGGGGGAGTCCGCTCCGGGTCGGCCCTCGCGAGCCCGGAACGCCGCGAAGGACACGGTCTAGGCTGGGGGCGTGCACCCCCTTCCCGTGGACCAGGACGCGCGCGGCATCATCGACCCCGTGACCGGGCTGACCCGGTTCCGGCTGGACCGGTTCGCGCCCTCGGAAGCCGTCGCCCGGTTCGTGGACCGCTACTGGGTGGCCTCCTGGGACCTGCCCGAGGACGAACCCTTCACCCAGCGGATCCTGTCCCACCCCGTCGTGAACGTCGTGTTCGTCGGCGGTCAGGCCACCGTGCACGGGCCGACCACGCGAGTCACCCCGCGCCGCCTGGCGGGCTCGGGATGGGCGCTCGGGGTGATGTTCCGGCCCGCCGGGTTCCGGCCCTTCCTCGGCCGGCCCATGAACGGGATCGTGGACGCCGCGCTCCCCCTGGGCGAGGTGTTCGAGGACGCCCGGTTCCGGCAGGAGGATCCGGAGCGGCTGATCGCCGACGTGGACCGGTGCCTGGCCGCGCGCGTGCCCGCCGAGCGTCATCCCGCGGAGGACACCATGGCCGTGGTGGAGCGCGTGGCGGCCGATCCGACCGTGGTGGGCGTGGCCCCGCTGGCCCGGCGCGAGGGTGTGGGCGTGCGACTGCTCCAGCGCCGCTTCGCCGACCACGTCGGCCTGGGCCCCAAAACGGTGATCCGCCGCTACCGGCTCTACGAGGCGGCCGAACGCGCCCGCCGGGGCGGTGCCGTGGACTGGAGCGGGGTGGCGGCCGAACTGGGGTTCAGCGACCAGTCGCACCTCACCCGGGAGTTCACCTCGGTCCTCGGGATCACGCCCGCCGCCTACGCGGCGCGCAGCGGCGGCGGTGCGGACTCCCCGCCCGCCGCGCGAGCCTGAGGCCGGCACTCCGCAGCGCCCGCGGCGGGCCGTCGGCGGGCGCGCCGTGGACCGCCGCGGCGTCCGCGGATGCGCATAGAATGGCGGGCGCACCCCACGACCCCGAGGAACCCGGGGACGGAACGGGCTCCAGCCCTCGGAACAGCGCGAAGTCATCGTCGCCACCACCGCGCGTCGGTGGTCGCTCCGGGCGCGTGGAGCCACGGTACGGCCCCTCCTCGACGCTAGGTTCCGGCCGTTCGCGGCCGCCCCCGCCCTCGCATCGTGTCCCCGTCCGTGCCGTCCCGCGGCCGGTTCGGGAAGGGTGCGCGACCGAGACGGGCCGCCTCACCCCAGGTGAGACCGGCCACACGGATCGAGCGGATGTCGGGTGCACTCCATCTCGGACCCAGGGGTGGGACCGCCTACCCCCGGGGTGTATCGTCGGCGGTTCGGCCCCCCGGGCCGGGGGCCGGAGGCGCCCGGGATAACCGCTTGATACCGATGCGCGGGAGTTCAGAACCAATTCCGGGTTCGTGCGTCTTAACTGCTAGGGACGCATGGCCGGATACGGCTCAAACGGATAACACGGAGGTCCAGACGTGAGGGGTACGACCCACCCGACGACGGTGCGCCGGTTCGGCGTCGCGCTGGCCGCGCTCGCGCTCGCCGCCACCGCCTGCACCTCCTCCGGGGGCGAAGCGGAGACGCAGGGCAACTCGGCGGCACCCGAGGACACCGAACCCGCCGAGCTGGTCATCACCCCCGATGACGGAACCGAGCAGCTCGCGCCGAACACCCCCGTCCAGGTCACCGCGGAGCACGGTGTCATCACCGACGTCCAGGTCGACCAGGTGGTCCCCTCCGAGGCGGCGGTCGAGGGCGGCGAGGCGGCCGAGGACCCCCTCGAGATGACCGGCCGGCTCAACGAGGACGAGACCGAGTGGACCAGCGAGTGGGCTCTGACCCCGGGCGCCGAGGTCGTGGTCACCGCCACCGCCGCCAACGCGGCCGGCGAGGAGACCGAGCTCGTCCACGAGTTCACCACGATGCCCGCCACCCCCGGCATGGCGCTCGAACTGGCGTCGAACTTCCCCAGCTCCGGTGACACGGTCGGCGTCGGCATGCCGGTGGTCATCAACTTCGACCTCCCGGTGACCAACAAGGAGCAGGTCGAGAACTCCATGGAGGTCACGGCCGAGCAGGACATCGACGGAGCCTGGAACTGGGTCTCCGACCAGATGGCCGTGTTCCGCACCGAGGAGTACTGGGAGCCGTACCAGAGCGTCACCGTCGACCTCCACCTCGCCGGTGTCGAGGCCTCCGAGGGCGTCTACGGCGCGCGCAACTACCAGATCGACTTCGAGGTCGGCCGCGAGCTCATCGCGACCCAGCACGTGCCCGACCACGAGATGGAGATCACCATCGACGGGGAGCACGAGCGCACCATCGAGGTGAGCAACGGCATGGGCACCACCCGCGCCTACACCACCACCAGCGGGACCCACGTGTTCATGGAGCGCTACGAGCACCTGACGATGGACTCGGCGACGCTCGGCGTCCCCGCCGACTCCCCGGGGGGCTACCGGGTGGACGTGCAGTACGCCGTCCGCACCACCAACAGCGGCGAGTTCACCCACGAGGCGGACTACAACCCCAACATCGGCTCGGCCAACACCTCGCACGGCTGCACCAACATGCGGTCGGAGGACGCCAAGTGGATCTACGACAACACCCTGATGGGCGACATCCTCGACACGACCGGCACCGACCGTGAGGTCGAGTGGAACAACGGCTGGGGCTACTGGCAGATGTCGTGGGACGAGTGGCTGGAGGCGAGCGTCACCGGCGAGCCGCAGACCACCGACGGCTCCGGTACTCCGGGCTCCGTCTTCGGCGCGACCGAGGACGAGGCCGAGGCCGAGACCGAGACCGAGTAGGTCGCCGACCGCACGCGCGAGGGGCGCCGGGAACCATGGGGTTCCCGGCGCCCCTCTTCGTGTTCGGGCCCCAGGTGCCTGCGGCCGTCGGAGCGCGCTTCCGGCGCGGGCCCCGCTCAGCCGCCCGACGCCGGGACGCCGCCGCGCACGTCCCCCGGCCCGCCGGTCACCAGGCGCGCACGCCACCGATCGGCGCGGGCAGGCGCTCGTTGAGCCAGGTCCAGGTGCCGTCGTTCTCGGTGAAGCGTCGCTGCACCCGCTCGACGTCCGTCAGCGGGTTGGCGAACACCTCCTGCCACTGCCCGGCGCTGTGCTCCTCCAGGTAGAGGCTGCGGGCGTCGGTGCGCATGCGCACCGCCTGGAGGGTGCGGGAGGAGCCGTCGCTCAGCTGAATGCGGTAATAGGCCATGGGAATCCCCTGGGTGGTTGCGTCCTGTCGAAAGGAAGGACGGTGCCCGGCACATCGATCAGCGCGAATATCGCACTCGAAGGAACGTTTTCCTGGGGTCGCGCTGCCGTCGGTCGGCGCGCGTGAGCGCCTGTGGCGCTGGGGCACCGTGCTGTCCGCGAATTCGGACTCTACTCCTGCGCGGGGGGCGGCGGGTGCGAAATCCCGGTGTACGTCATGGGAATTCTGCCGCCGTTCCTCGCGAGTCGGTGCATTTCGACTTTCGTTCGCACTTCCTTCCCCCGTCCGCCCTCTGTTCTCTGCTTCCGCCCTCCGCCGAGGACCCCCTGCGCCCGCTTCCGATCGTTTGACGTGAGAAGGAAGGATCCATACTCTTCTCACATAAGACGTTCTCAACTCAGAACATATGGGGGTCACCATGACCGAGGTACTGACGGACGCGGCCCTGGCCCGCTCGCTGGAGGGGGACTTCACCAGCCACCAGGCGCAGGTCAACGGCACCCGCCTGCACTACGTCGAGGGCGGCCAGGGCGATCCGCTGATCCTGCTCGGCGGGTGGCCGCAGACCTGGTGGCAGTTCCACAAGATCATGCCCGAGCTCGCCCGAGGCCATCGCGTGATCGCGGTCGACCTGCGCGGTATGGGCGGTTCGGCCAAGCCGGACACCGGCTACGACAAGAGGACCATGGCCCGCGACATCGCCGAACTGGCGCACTCGCTCGGGCTCGAGAAGGTGAGCGTCGCAGGGCACGACATCGGCGCCATGGTCGCCCAGTCGCTGGCCGCGAACCACCCCGGGCTCGTCGACCGGCTCGTGCTGCTGGACGTGCACCACCCGGACGAGAGCATGTACGGACTGACCCTGATCCCGAGCCCCGACCAGCACGTCGACGGCGACTTCACGGCCGGCTCCCGGATCTACCTGTGGTGGTTCGCCCTGAACCAGGTCCAGGGCCTGCCGGAGACGCTGCTGGTCGGCCGCGAGCGGGAGTGGATCGACGCGCTCTTCGACTACATGCTCCTGGACGGCGGATCGATCGGTGAGCGGGAGCGGGAGATCTACGCGCGCGCCTACTCCTCTCCGGAGGCGATCCGGGCCGGCAACGGCTGGTACCGGTCGTTCATGCGCGACATCGAGGACGAGAAGCACCACGCGCCGCTGACCATGCCGGTGCTCGCGCTCGGCGGCGACCACAGCAACCACGACTACCTGGCGGCCGTCCTGCCCGCCAAGGGGGTCGACGTGCGGGTGGTGGAAGTGAAGGACAGCGGCCACTACCTCCCCGAGGAGCAGCCCGAGGTCGTGATCCGGCACCTGACCGGGTTCCTCGCCTGAGGGACGCGGGTGACACGCCACATCCACGTGTGGTGAGAACGTCTAGTCTGAGAAGATCTCGACCCCACCCCGAAGGAGAGCCCCCGTGGCGGAGCGCCCACTGCGCGAGCACCTCGTCCTGCTGCTGTCCATCGCCGGCCACGTCTCCAAGCAGACGCAGGAGCAGCGCCTGGCGGAGCTGGATCTGAGCGTGCGCGAGCAGGTCACGCTCACCGCCATCGCCGAGGGCGCGCCCACCCAGCTCGCCATCGGACGCAAGGCCGGCCTGGACAAGAGCACGCTGACGCCGGTCCTGGACCAGCTCGAACGCAAGGGGCTCATCGACCGGCACCCGGACCCCGACGACCGGCGCGCCCGCGTGGTCACCGTGACCGACGTCGGCCGCCGATCGCTGGCGGGGTCCGGGCAGGCCGTCGCCGAGACCGAGGAGGACCTCCTCAACGCCCTGAGCCCGGACGAGCGGCGCCAGTTCCGCTCCCTGCTCCAACGGGTCGTCGAGGAGGGCATGTCGAACCGCTCCGTTCCCGGATCCTGCCTCTAGGCCGTGTTTTTCTGAAGGCTTTCGGATGAGCTCGCGGTCGTCAGGTCGTCTCTCGCAAGCCGCTGTGCGAAGTTCAGCCTGGTGGTGCTGCACGAGCGCAGAGGTGCCGCGAGAGGCGGTCCTGGCGGCCGCGAGCCCGGAATGCCGCAAAAAAACACGGCCTAGCGCCTGCTCCCGTGGGCGTCAGGCGTTGATGCCGCCGTCGACGTGGATCTCCGTGCCGGTCACGAACCGGCCGCCCGGACCGGCCAGGTGGAGCACGGTGTCGGCGATCTCCTCGGCGCGCCCGAAGCGGCCGAGCGGGACCAGGGAACGGATGCCGTCGGCGTTCGGGCCGTCGGCCGGGTTGGCGTCGGTGTCGATCGGTCCCGGGCTGAGGAGGGTGATGGTGATCCCCCGCGTGCCCAGTTCACGGGCCAGGCCGCGTGTCATGCCCACGAGCGCCGCCTTGCTCGTCGCGTACAGGGTGAGCCCCGGGAAGGGCACGTGCTCGATGACGTTGCTGCCGATGGTGATCACGCTGGCGCCCTCTCCCATGTGGCGCAGCGCGGCCTGGGTGGTGAGGAAGGGCCCCCGGACGTTCACGGCCAGGACGCGGTCGAGGTGTTCGGGCGTGACGTCGTCGGAGGGCAGGAAGGGGAAGGAGGCGGCGTTGTTGACGAGGATGTCCAGCCGCCCGAGCTCCGCCACCGCGCGCTCGACCACGTCGGCCGCCTCGGCGGCGTCCCCGCTGTCGGACCCCAGGGCGACCGCCCGCCGTCCGGTCGCCCTGATCTTCTCCACGACCTCGGTCGCGGCCTCCTCGCCGCTGATGTAGGTGAGGGCCACGTCCGCCCCGGCTTCGGCGAGCCGCAGGGCGACCGCCGCTCCGATGCCTCGGCTGCCGCCCGTGACCAGTGCCGTCTTGCTTTCCAGTTCGTTCATGTGCTCCACATTGGCGGACCTGGAAGCGCTGTGCTGGCGAAAATCCGACGCCTCGTTCGGGCCCCTGCTCAGTCGGCCGCGAGGCGGTGGCGGGCCTCCATGAGGGCGAATCCGAGCAGATTGGCGCCCCGCCACGCCGATGGATCCTCGGCGTTCTCGTTGTGCGCACTCATGCCGATGCCCCACACCCTGTCGCGAGGGCTGGCCTCGACCAGGACGCGTCGCCCGGTGCCGAGCAGGAAGTCGCGCAGCTCCGCGTTCTGTCCGAACTTGGCGACGTTGCCGCGCACCACGATCTCGAACCGGGCGGCCTCCCAGGCCTGCTGGTCGAAGTCGCGGACCTGGCGGCCGATGACCTTGGCGTCGCGCGGGTGGCCCGCCGCGACGATCCGTTCGGCGGCCTCGTCGTCGCGGAACAGCCGGGCCTTGCCGGCCATCATGTAGTGCTCGGCCGTGGCGTAGGAGATGCCGTCCACGGTGAAGTCGGCCGGCCACCACTGGGAGAGGCAGGAGGCCGACACGCTGCCGTCGGCCGGCGGCGTGTGGCCCCAGAAGAACAGGAACTTGGCGCGTTCCCGCACCCGGAGGAGGTCCTGGACCGATCTGGCGTCGGTGGGATGCGTGGTGTGGGACATGCCGTGATCCTGGCAGGAGGTGCCGACGTTCCGACACCGGTTTTCCCGGGTGCGCTCAGTCGAACTGGAACGAGCGCTTGGCCATGCCGTGCCAGTACCCGTCGACGGTCGACGTCGACCGGTCGTGGGCGTCCAGGCTCGTCCCGAGCGCGACGAACAGCGGCGCGAAGTGGTCGCTGCGCGGGTGCGCGAGCGAGGCGGCGGGCGCCTTGTGCTCGAAGTCCAGGAGCGCGTCCACGTCGTGGTCGAGCACGGTGCGGTGTGTCCAGTCGTCGAACTCCGACGACCACGCCGGTGCGTCCCCGTGCGTCGTGGGCGACATCAGGCGCAGGTTGTGCGTGGTGAACCCGCTGCCGACGATGAGGACGCCCTCCTCGCGCAGCGGCGCCAGGCGCCGGCCCAGTTCGAGCAGCTCCGCGGGGTCCAGGGTCGGCATGGAGACCTGGAGGACGGGGATGTCCGCGTCCGGGTACATCTCCTTGAGCGGGACGTACGCGCCGTGGTCCAGGCCGCGGGCCGGGTCCTGGTGGACGTGCCGACCGGGCCCGGAGACGAGGGCGCTGACGCGCTCGGCGAGCCCCGGCGCTCCGGGGTGGGGATAGGTGACCGCGTAGTAGCGTTGCGGAAAGCCCCAGAAGTCGTAGGTCAGCGGGGCCGCGTCCGTGGTCGCGCCGACCGTGAGCGGGGCGTCCTCCCAGTGCGCGGAGACCATGAGGATCGCGCGGGGCCGGGGCAGCTCGGCGGACCAGTCGGCCAGTTCACGGGTCCACCGGGTGTCATCCGCCAGGGGCGGTGCGCCGTGGCTGAGGTACAGGGTCGGCATACGCCGTGGACGCGTCATGGAAGCCTCCGGGGCTAGGATCGCTGATGTCTGACCAGAACATAATTGAACGCTCAAATATTTCGGAGGGTCCGGGCCCGATGGCCGACACGAGGTGGCTCAGCGAGGACGAGCAGGAGGCCTGGCGTACGTTCATGGCCGCCGTCCGCCTGATGGAGAGCGCGCTGGACCGCCAGCTCAGGCGGGATTCCGGACTGCCGCACGCCTACTTCCACGCGCTCGTGGTGCTGTCGGAGGCGCCGGACCGCGAGATGACGATGACCGCTCTGGCGGAGCGGCTGCTGTCCTCGCCGAGCCGCCTCTCGCACGCCGTCTCCCGGATGGAGGCCGACGGCCTGATCCGCCGGTACAAGCGCCCGGGCGACCGGCGGACCACCATCGCCGCGCTGACCGAGGCCGGCCTGGCGAGGCTGCGCGAGGCGGCGCCCGGGCACGTGGACGAGGTGCGGCGGGTGGTGTTCGACGCGCTCGATGAGGAGCAGGTCGAGCGGTTGCGCGAGATCTCCGCGGCCATGCTCGGCGCCCTCGGAGAGAAGTCCAGCACGCCCTGGAACGCCTGACGGCGCCACCGTGGCGAAGGACACGGTGGGTGTCCGTGACATCCGTCTGCGTGTGTAGTTTCCTGGAAAGAGATTGCGCTCTCAAGCTTGGTGCGCGTCCGACACCCGCTCACGGAATGGAGACCCCGATGGCCGACCGGTCACTCAGGATCAGCGACGTCACGACCCTGCTCGCCAGAATCGTCGTCGGCGTCACCTTCGTCGCCCACGGCCTGGACAAGGCCGCCGACCTGGAGGGGACCGCCGGGTTCTTCGGCTCGGTCGGGATCCCCTTCCCCGAGTACGCCGCCCTGATCGGCACGGGGGTCGAGATCGTCGGTGGCGCGCTGCTCATCGTCGGCTTCGCCCTGCCCGCGGTCGGCCTGGTCCTGGCCGCGCAGATGGCCGTCGCCATCGCCACCGTCCACGCCGGCCAGCCCCTCCTGGGCGGCTACGAGCTCCCGCTGGTCCTCGGAGCCGCCGCCCTCGCCCTCGGCTTCACGGGCGGGCGCCTGGCCCTGGACCGCCTGCTGCCCTGGGGCCGAGCCCGCGGCCGCGCCGCCGCCGCGGCGGCGGCCTGACCAGACCGCTGCCCCGGGGGCACCGTCCGTCCCCCGATCACCGTCGGCCGCCCGAGAACCGGGCGGCCGACGGTCTGGTGCGTTCGACGCGGCGCTGCTCCAGGCGCCGCACCACCGCCGCGTCGGCCTACGATGCTTGGCATGCGGATACTCGTGGTCGAGGACGATGACCGGGTCGCTCGTGGGCTGGTGACCGCGCTGCGGGCGGCGTCCTACGACGTGCAGCGGGTGGCCACCGCCGAGCGGGCGCTGGAGGCGCCGCCGGCCGACGTCGTGCTCCTGGACCTGGGGCTGCCCGATCTGGACGGGATCGACCTCCTGCGCCGGCTGCGCGAGCGCCCCCAGACCGCGATCATCGCGGTGACCGCGCGGGGCGAGGAGCGCGAGCGCGTGCGCGGGCTGCGGGCCGGAGCCGACGACTACGTCGTCAAGCCGTTCGGGGTGGCCGAACTCCTGGCCCGTATCGACGCGGTGCTGCGGCGGACCCGGTCCGCGCGGGCCGAGGTGGACCAGGGCGAGCCCCCGGTGACGGTGGGCCCCCTCACCCTGGACGTCGACGCGCGCGAGGCGCGAGTGGGGGAGCGGGCGCTCCGACTGACCCGCAAGGAGTTCGACCTGCTGGTGCTGCTCGCTCAGCGCTCGCCCGCCGTGGTGGCACGCGACCAGATCCTCGACCAGGTCTGGGGCGCGGCCTGGGAGGCGTCCTCACGGACCCTGGACACGCACGTCGCCTCGCTGCGGGCCAAGATCGGCCAGGACGTGCGCATCCGGACCGTGCGCGGTGTCGGCTACGTCCTGGATCGGGCCTAGCCCGTGGTCCGGCGTCTGCTCACCCTCCTGCTGCCGGTGGTGTTCGTCCTGGTGGCGGCGGTCGCCGTGCCGATCGGCACGGTCATCGCGCACCAGCGCACCCAGGACGTGTACGTCGACCGCCTGGCCGACGCGAGCCGCTTCGCCTCGCTGGCCCGCACCGCCCTGGAGGCCGGGCGCGAGGACGCCCTGGCCCAGGAACTGGAACGCTACCGGGAGCTCTACGACACCCCCGTGGCGGTGGTCTCGCCCGCCGAGGAACTCGTCGTCGGCTCCGAGCCGCCCGGACGGCTGCGGGAGATCGTGGAGTCGGCCGGGGAGATCAGCGCCGTGCGGCTCGCCCTGGCCGGGGAGCGGCCCGGCCCGCCCGCGACGGTGTGGCCGTGGACGACCGAGGCGCTCGTGGTCGCCGAGCCCATCGGCCGGGACAGCGAGGTCGAGGGCGCGATCGTGGTGGCCGTGTCCCCGGACGGGCTGCGCGCGTCGGTCCTGCGCTCGTGGGGGTGGCTCGCGCTCATCAGCCTGGCGCCGCTCGTGCTGCTGGCGGCGGCGGCCATGCCGCTGTCCCGGTGGGTCCTGCGCCCCATCGGCCGCCTGGACGCCGCGACCACCGCCGTGACCTCCGGCGACCTGGAGGTGCACGTGGACGCCGAGCGCGGCCCGCCCGAGCTGCGGCGGCTCACGGAGTCCTTCAACACGATGGTCGCGGTCGTGCGCGGCGCCCTCGAACGCCAGCGGTCGTTCGTGTCCGAGGCCTCCCACCAGCTGCGCAACCCGCTGGCGAGCCTGCGGCTGGCCGTGGAGAACCTCGCGCCGCACCTGACGACGGACGACGCGCGCGAGGCGCACGCCATCGCCGTCGACGAGACCATGGTGATGCACCGGATGCTCAACTCGCTCCTGGCGGCCACACGCCTGGAGAGCATCACCGGCACGGACGCGGTGGAGGTCGCCGCCGTGGTCGACACCCGGGTGTCGCGCTGGCGTGCCCTCGGCGACGCCCGCGGCTTCACCGTGGCGACCGACGTTCCCGCCGGGGTGTGGGTCCAGGCTCCCGCGGGCGGTCTCGGCAGCATCCTGGACGAGCTGTTCAGCAACGCCATCCGGCTGTCGCGCGGCACCCGGGTCGAGATCCGGCTGCGGTCGGACGGGCAGGACGGCGTCGGCATCCTGGTGCTCGACGACGGTGAAGGGCTGCCGGAGGAGGAGCGCGAGGCGGCGCTCGCCCGGTTCTGGCGGTCCTCGCGGCACCAGAACACCGAGGGCACCGGGCTGGGGCTGGCGATCGTCGCCGACCTGGTCCGCCAGGCCGGGGGCCGGTTGGCGCTGGAGGAGGGGCTGCGGTTCGGCGACCGGCCGGGGTTCGGCGTCGTGATCACCCTGCCGAGGGCGCGGGCCCGCGATGACGAGCCGGACGAGCGCGGCGGCGCCGGGCACCGCGACGAGGAGGACCGGGACGCGGACGAAGACGGACCCCTCGGCGCCGAGCACCGCGACGACGATGACCAGAGCGACACGGACGGGGGGCCGCGGCGGTGAGCACGCGGCCCCCCGCGCCGCCCGCCATGGGCCCTCAGGTGGGCTTGTTCTCCCGGTACCAGGCCGCCGAGCCCGGATGGAGCGGGACGACCCCCGTGGAGATCCCGGTCCGCACGTTGATCTGCGCCGCCACGGGGCTTGCGGCGGCCAACCGCGTGGCGTTGGTGAACACGGTGTCGGTCACCGCGAAGGCGGCGTCGTGGGGCAGGTCCTCCCGGCACAGCAGCAGGTTCGGAATGGCCGCCGTCGGCGTGGACGGCACGCCCTCGTACGTGGTGGCCGGGATGTTCGCGGGCAGGTACGAGTCGGGGTGGGTGTCGGCCAGGGTGTCGGCGGTGTCGGACAGGTCGATGAGCCGCACCGCGCGCTCCTCGGCGAGGTCGGCGATCGCCGGGGTGGGCAGACCCGTCAGGGAGAACATCGCGTCGATCTCGCCGGCGGCCAGGGCCGCGGCGGACTCGGACTGGTTGAGGCGGACCTCCTCGAAGTCCAGGCCGGTCTCGGCGACGATCTGCGACACCGTGAACTCCGTCCCCGAGTCGGCCGCGCCGACCGAGACGCGCAGGCCCTCCAGGTCGGAGGCCCGCCACACGGGCGAGCCGACCAGGACCATCAGGTGGACGAAGGCGTCGTAGAGGCGGCCGATCGCCATGAGGGCACCGCCGCTGCCGCCATCGCCGCCGAGATCGCGCCCGGTGCCGGAGTCGAGGATCGAGTCGAGCGCCGCCAGCCCCAGATGGGCCTCACCGGAGGCCAGCAGGGCCAGGTTCGCGTGTGAGGCGCCCGTCTCCACGGCGCGCACGTCGGTGCCGGGGAGCCGTTCGTCCAGGACCTCGGCGATCTTCCCGCCGATCCGCCGGTAGACGGCGCCCGGCGGCCCCGTCGCCACCACCAGTTCGGGCAGGTCGCGGACGCCGCCCCGGGAGCAGCCGCCCAGCGCGCCGCCGAGCGCGACGGTCGCCGCGCCCAGGAGGACGGCGCGACGGCCCGGTCCACTCACTCGCATAGACGCAGCTTAGGCACACGCCGGCGCCCCCGCGCCCGGTCGTCCCCGGCGCGGTGCGCCCGCAGTCTCCTTGGCGCCCTAGGACCCCGGCTTCCACTCCTCGGCCAGCAGACCGAGGATCACCTCGTCCAGGAACTCGCCGAGCACCCAGGCCGAGGAGCGTGTCACGCCCTCGCGGACGAAGCCGTTGCGCTCGGCCGCGCGCAGCATCGCGGTGTTGTCCGCCAGCGTCTCGATCTGCAACCGCCGCATCCCGCGCACGGTGAAGCCGTAGTAGCACAGCACCGCCACCACGTCGCTGCCGTACCCCTCGCCGCGGCAGGACGGCAGCAGTCCCAGCCCGATGTGCGCCGACCGGCTGTGGTTGTCGATCCCCCACAGGTTCGCGGTGCCGACCAGCGTGCCGCCGTCGAGCTCCACCACGGAGAACGAGACGAGTCCCTCGTTGGTGTCGTCCACGACGAGCCGAGCGTCCTCCGCGCCGGGCCGCATCGGCCGCCACGGCCGCCCCTCGGCCCGGGAGCCGGTGACCGCGTCGTCGTACAGCTCGGCCCGCAGGATCGGGACGTCTTCCTCGTGGCGGGCCCGGAGCCCGACCTTGGTACCTCTCAGCATGCACGCTTCCTATCGGACCGGGCGGAACCCCCGCAAACCAATTAACACGGCGAAACACGGAGAAACACAGGCTTCACGGACCGACAGGGCCCTGGAAACACGCCCTTCCTAGCGTCAAGGGTCATGGACACACCGATGTATACACGTCCTGGCCCGTCCTTTGACCCGACGGCCACCTCCCGCCGGGACCGCGTCTACGGGCTGCTGCGGGAGGAGGTCCTCAGCGGACGGGTCACCCCCCACACCCGTTTGGGCGAGGTGAGACTCGCCGAACGCTTCGGCGTCTCGCGCACCCCCGTCCGCGAGGCCCTCGCGCGGCTGCACTCCGACGGCCTCGTCGAGCGGCGGGAGAACGGCTTCTACGTCACCGTCCCCAACCTCCCCGAGCTACGCGACCTCTACGAGCTGCGCGTGGCCCTCGAACTGCGCGGCATCGCCCGCGCCATCGAGGACCCCTCCATCCGCCACGACCGCGAGATCCTCCTCGGCGAACTCGACCGCTGGGAGAAGCTGCGCGCCCAGCCCCCGGCACCGGACCCCTCCTTCGTCCTCCTGGACGAGGAGTTCCACGCCGCCCTGTCCACGGCGTCCGGCAACCGCGCGCTCACCGACTCCCTCGTCTCCGTCAACCAGCGCATCCGCCGTGTGCGCATGTACGACTTCCTCACCGGGGACCGGATCACCTCCACCATCGCCGAGCACATCCAGATCGTCGAGCACCTCCTCGCCGACGAACTCGACGCCGCCTACCGGGCCATGCACGAGCACGTGGGCGCGTCCATGGCGGTCGTCCTGGAACGCGCGCAACGCGCCCTCACCCAGATGGCCCTGCACTCCGACACCCACTGACCCCACCGCCGCCCCGCCCGCCCAGCCCGCCCAGCCCGGGGCTTCGACCTGGGACACAAGGAGAGCCAGCGTGTTCGACACCGTGCTCGTCGCCAACCGCGGCGAGATCGCCTGCCGCATCATCCGTTCCGCCCGCGAGCTCGGCCTGCGCACCGTCGCGGTCTACTCCGACGCCGACGCGGGCGCGCCGCACACCCGGCTCGCCGACGAGGCGGTCCGGCTCGGCCCCGCGCCGGCCGCCGAGAGCTACCTCGACATCGAACGCGTGCTCGCCGCGGCCGCCGCCGCAGGGGCGGGCGCGGTCCACCCCGGCTACGGCTTCCTGTCCGAGAGCGCGGCCTTCGCCCGCGCGGTCGAGGACGCCGGAATGGTGTTCGTCGGGCCCGAGCCCCGCCACCTGGAGCAGTTCGGCGACAAGCACACCGCGCGCAAGGCCGCCGCGGCGGCCGGGCTGCCCATGGTCCCCGGCAGCGAGACCCTGCCGGACGCCGACGCGGCCGTGGCCGCGGCCGCGGCGATCGGCTATCCCGTGATCCTCAAGTCGACCTCCGGCGGTGGCGGGATCGGGCTGCGCGCCTGCGCGGACCCGGAGGAGCTGCGCGCCGCCTTCGACCAGGTCAGCCGGATGGCGCAGACCCACTTCGGCGGAGGCGGCGTGTTCGTCGAGCGCTTCGTCTCCCGGGCCCGCCACGTGGAGGTCCAGGTCTTCGGCGACGGCCGGGGCGGAGTGGTCACCGTCGGCGACCGGGACTGCTCCCTCCAGCGCCGCAACCAGAAGGTCGTGGAGGAGGCGCCCGCCCCCGGCCTGCCCGACGCACTGCGCGCCGAGCTCCACCGCACCGCCCGCGAACTCTGCGCCGGTGTGTCCTACCGCAGCGCCGGCACGGTGGAGTTCGTCTTCGACGCCGACCGCGGCGAGGCCTCGTTCCTGGAGGTCAACACCCGTTTGCAGGTCGAGCACCCGGTGACGGAGGAGGTCGCCGGGATCGACCTGGTCGCCTGGATGCTGCGCCTGGCCCGCGGCGAGGACGTCCTGGCCGACGTGCCCCCGGAGGGGCCCGCGCTCACCGGCCACGCAGTCGAGGCCCGCGTGTACGCCGAGGACCCGGCCCACGACTTCCGTCCCAGCTCCGGGCTGCTCACCCGGGTGGAGTTCCCCGCCGACGCGCGCGTCGACGCCTGGGTGGAGACCGGCCAGCGCGTCACCAGCGACTACGACCCCATGCTGGCCAAGGTGATCGTGCGCGGTGAGAACCGCGACGACGCCCTCGACCGGCTCGGCCGCGCCCTGGCCGGGGTCCGGGTGGACGGGGTGCAGACCAACCTGGGGATGCTGCGCGCCCTGACCGCGCACGAGGACGTCCGCGTGCTCACCCACACGACCGCGACCTGCGCCGGCGTCGGTGACCCGGAGCCGCGCGTGGAGGTGGAGCGCGCCGGGACGCTCACCACCGTCCAGGACTGGCCCGGGCGCACCGGCTACTGGCAGGTGGGCGTGCCGCCGTCGGGCGCCATGGACGACCTGTCCCTGCGCCTGGGCAACCGGGCCCTGGGCAACCCCGAGGGAGCGCCCGGCCTGGAGTGCACCATGGAGGGGCCCGCGCTGCGGTTCTCCGCCGCCATGACGGTGTGCGTCACCGGCGCCCCCGCCGACGTCACCGTGGACGGCGCGGCCGTGTCCCAGTGGGAGCCGGTCGAGGTGCCGGCGGGCGGCCTGCTCGACGTCGGCGCCGCCCACGGTCCGGGCATGCGCACGTACGTGCTGGTGCGCGGCGGCCTGGACGTCCCGGAGTACCTCGGGAGCGCGTCCACGTTCACCGCGGGCGAGTACGGCGGCCACAGCGGTCGGGCTTTGCGCCTGGGCGACGTCCTGCGGCCGGGTTCGGCCCCTCCGGCCGCGACCGCGCCGCGGCCGGTGCCCGAGGAGGACCGGCCCGACTTCGCCGCCCCCGTCGAGGCGGGCGCGGCGGCCCCCTCCCCGTCGCCCACCACCGCCCACCCGTCGCCCACCGCCCACCCGTCGCCTACCACCGCCCACCCGTCGCCTACCACCGCCCACCCGTCGCCCACCACCACCCTCAACGGACGGCCTTCGGCCGCGGCATCCCCCGCTTACGGACGGCCTTCGGCCGCGGCGCACTCCCATTGGGACATCGAGGTGTCCGAGGGGCCGCACGCGGCGCCGGAGTTCCTCACCCGCGAGGGACTGGCCGACTTCTACGCCACCGCCTGGAAGGTGCACCCCCAGTCCGCGCGCAACGGCGTCCGCCTGTCCGGCCCCAAACAGACCTGGGCCCGAGCCGACGGCGGCCAGGCCGGGCTGCACCCCTCCAACGTCCACGACACCGCCTACTCCATCGGCGCGGTCAACCTCTCCGGCGACACCCCCGTGCTCCTCGGCCCGGACGGCCCCAGCCTGGGCGGGTTCGTGTGCCCGGTCACGGTCGTCACCGGCTCCCGGTGGAAGGTCGGCCAGCTCCGGCCCGGCGACACCGTCCGGTTCCACCCGGTCACCGAGGCCGCCGCGGAGAAACTGCACTCGACCCCCACCGCCGCCCCGCTGCTGCGCGGCACCGGGTCCGACGGCGACGACGGCGTGCTCGCCCGGATCCTGGCCGGCGAGGGCACTCCCGAGGTCACCTACCGGCGCAGCGGACACGACAACGTCCTGGTCGAGTACGGCCCGATGGTGCTCGACCTGGGGCTGCGCATGCGCGTGCACGCCCTCATGGCGGCGCTGGACGAGGCGGCGCCCGAGGGCATCGTCGACACCACGCCCGGCGTGCGGTCGCTGCACCTGCACATC
Organism: Nocardiopsis sp. Huas11; assembly: GCF_003634495.1. GTDB lineage: Bacteria > Actinomycetota > Actinomycetes > Streptosporangiales > Streptosporangiaceae > Nocardiopsis. Next base: position 3,025,937 of record NZ_RBKY01000001.1, read on the forward strand.
GATCCCGACGTCCTGCCGCTGCGCACCCTGCTCGGCCTGCTCCAGGAGATCGAGGCAGGGCTGCCGCCCACCTCCCGGCTGAGCGTGCCCAGCCGGACCCTGCACCTGCCGATGTCCTTCGACGACCCCTCCATCCACGAGGCCATCGCCCGCTACGAGGTCGCGGTGCGCGACGACGCGCCCTGGAACCCCGACAACATCGAGTTCATCCGCCGGATCAACGGCCTGGACTCCGTCGATCAGGTGCGCGACATCGTCTTCGACGCCTCCTACCTGGTCCTGGGCCTGGGCGACGTCTACCTGGGGGCGCCCGCCGCCACCCCGCTCGACCCCCGGCACCGACTGGTCACCACCAAGTACAGCCCCGCCCGCACCTGGACCCCGGAGGCCGGGGTCGGCATCGGCGGCGCCTACCTGTGCGTCTACGGCATGGAGAGCCCCGGCGGCTACCAGCTCATCGGCCGGACGGTGCCGATCTGGTCGGGGCTGCGCCAGTACGGTCCCTTCGAGCCCGGAACCCCGTGGCTGCTGAGGTTCTTCGACCGCATCAGCTGGTACCCCGTCGAGCACGGGGAACTGCTCGACATCCGGGCCGACCTCCTGGCCGGCCGGTACGAACCGGCCATCGGCGAGGGCGAGTTCGTGCTCGCCGACCACGAGCGCTTCCTCGCGGAGAACGCCGCGTCCATCGACGCCTTCCGCGAGCGCCAGGCGGCCGCGTTCGAGACCGAGCGCCGGGCGTGGGAGGCCGCGGGCGAGTTCGACGACAAGCCCGAACCCGAGCCCGTGCCCGACACCGGCGCGCTCGACCTCCCGCCCGGCGCGAGCCTGGTGGAGTCCCCGCTGTCCGCCTCCGTGTGGAAGGTCGACGTGGCGCCGGGCGACACGGTGGAGGAGGGCCAGCCGGTGGTCCGGCTGGAAGCCATGAAGCTGGAGGTCGTGGTCCGCGCGCCCCTCGCGGGTACCGTCACCGACATCCTCGTCGCGCCGGGACAGCACCTCGACCCGGGGCGCGCCCTGGCCGTCATCACGCAAGGAGAGACCGCCTGATGCCCACCCCCACCGACCGCGTCCGGGCCGCGTACCAGCGGATCGCCGACGCCGACCGCCCCGAGGTGTGGATCCACCTGCGCCCGGAGCACGAGCTGGCCGTGGAGGCCAAGACCCTGGAGGGCCGGATCGCCGCCGGGGCGGACCTGCCCCTGGCCGGAGCGCTGGTGGCGGTCAAGGACAACATCGACGTGGCCGGGCTGCCCACCACGGCGGCGTGCCGGGAGTTCGCCTACACCCCCGGCGCCACCGCGACGGCCGTCCAACGGCTCGTGGACGCCGGCGCGCTGGTCCTCGGTAAGACCAACCTCGACCAGTTCGCCACCGGTCTCGTGGGCACGCGCAGTCCCTACGGCGCCGTCCGCAACGCCCTGGACCCGGAACGGATCTCCGGGGGTTCCAGCGCGGGGTCGGCGGTCGCGGTGGCGCTGGGCATCGCCGACATCGGCGTCGGCACCGACACCGCCGGATCGGGCCGGGTGCCGGCGGCCCTGCACGGCATCGTGGGACTCAAGCCCACGGTGGGGCTGGTCCCGGCGACCGGGGTGGTCCCGGCGGCGCGCCCCTACGACTGCGTGACGGTGTTCGCCGCGGACCTGGAGACCGGCCGCCGGGCGCTGGCGGAGATGATCGGACCCGACCCCGAGGACGCCTACAGCCGGACCTTGCCCGCCGACGTGCGGCTGGGCCCGCGCTCCCCGGCGGCGGTGGCCGTGCCCACGGCGGAGGGGCTGGAGCCGCTGAGCGAGGCGGAGCGGGCGGCGTTCCACGCGGCCGCCGACACCCTCCGGGCGGCCGGAGTGCGGACCCTGGAGGTGGACGTGTCGCCGCTGCTGGCGGCGGCCCGCCTGCTGTACGACGGGGCCCTGGTGGCCGAGCGCTACGCCGCCGTGGGGGAGTTCCTGGAGAGCGGCCCGGAGTCGGCGGACCCCACGGTCAGCGGGATCATCGTGCCCGCCGGCGGGCTCCCGGCCCACGCACTGGCCGCCGACCAGCACCGGCTGGCGCGGTACCGGGCCCAGGCGCGCTCCCTGCTCTCCGGGTTCGACGCCCTGCTGCTGCCCACGACGGTCGGACATCCGACGCTGGCGGAGGTCGCGGCCGACCCGGTGGGGGAGAACTCGCGCCTGGGGACGTACACGAACTTCGTGAACCTGTTGGACATGGCGGCCGTGGCGGTGCCCGCGGGCGAGGCGGACGGCCACACGTTCGGGGTCAGCCTCATCGGCGGCGCCTTCGAGGACCAGGTGGTCCTGGATCTGGCGGCGGCCCTGACGGGGGAGGACCCGGGCGAGCCCGTCGCGGAGCAGGGAACGGACGCGGAGCGGGGGGTGCGGCTGGCGGTGTTCGGCGCGCACCTGCGCGGGCAGCCGCTCAACCACCAGCTCACCGGGCTGGGGGCGCGCTTCGAGGAGGCGACGACGACCGCCGCCGACTACCGGATGGTGGCGCTGCCCACCACGCCGCCGAAGCCGGGAGTGCTCCGGGTCGAGCAGGGGGGACGGGCGCTGCGGTGTGAGGTCTGGGCGATCTCGCGGGCGGCGCTGGGCACGTTCCTGGCCCACCTGCCCGCACCGATGATGCTGGGTTCGGTGACGCTGGCCGACGGTCGCACGGTGGTCGGGTTCGGCTGCGAGGCGTCCGCCGCCGAGGGCGCCGAGGACATCACCGGGCACGGCGGCTGGCTGGACTACCTGGAGTCGCGCCAGGGCTGAGCGGAGGAGGCCCGAGGGCCGGGGTCGGGTCCGGGGCCTGGACGCGGCTCCTGCCCCGACGCGTGTCGCCACTGAGGTCGGGAAGGTCCTTGAAGCTCCTGAGGTCTTGGGCTTGCGAGTCGAGGGGTAGGTGGAGAGCGGCCTGCGCCGTCGCGGCCGTGGCCGACCTCCGTGCCGCGTCCGGGGCCGCCGAACGCCGGGACCGTGTCGGGGCCGCTGAACTCCGGGACCGTGTCGGGGCGGCAGGGCACCGGGATCCCTGCGGCGATGAGTTTCGCCGTGGCTCCCGGTCTGTCCATGTACGACCGGACCGCACGCGCGAGGAGAGCGCCATGACCGCGACCTACACCTTCGATGTCTTTTCCAGCCTCGACGGCTTCGGCTCCTACGGCCCCGGCGGCGACTGGGGCGGCTACTGGGGCAAGCAGGGCCCCGAACTGCTCGACCACCGCCACGCCCTGTTCGGCGAGAAGCAGCGGATGGTCTTCGGCGCCAACACGTATCGGATGTTCGCGCAGATGCTTGCCGAGAGCACCGATGAGTCCGAGGTGCGCGACCCGTGGGTCACGCGGATGAGGAACATGCCGGCGACGGTGGTGTCGACGACGCTGGAAGGACGGCTCGACTGGCCGGACGCGACCGTCGTGAGCGGCGACGCCGTCGACGTCGTCGCCCGGCTCAAGGAGGAGTCCGACCTGCCGTTGCGCTCGCACGGCAGCCTGGCGATGAACCGGGCGCTGATGGCGGCCGGCCTGGTCGACCGTTTGCAGGTGACCCTCTTCCCGGTGCTCACCGGCCGGACCGGGACCGACGCGATCTTCCAGGGCGCGGACGACTTCGACCTGGAGCTCATCGAGAGCCGCACGCTCGACGGCCACATCCAGGAGCTCGTCTACCGGCCGGTCCTGCACCGCTGAGTCCGTCCCTGGCTCGGAGCTCCCACCGACCGACGCGCTGACCGATTCCGCCTGTGCTGTCCGGGCGGTTCGGTTCTGGGCAGAGGAGCTTCTGCCGGCGGAGATCGTTGTGCTGCGGCCGCCACGTGATCGGAGCGTCGGCGGGGCCGTCGGCGACGCCTGAGAGGGGTACTCGCAGCGACTCCCATCCGTGCGCACCGGCTCGTAGCGTGGGGGCATGGACAACCGCAGCGAGGTTCGCGACTTCCTGATCTCCCGTCGTGGGAAGGTCACTCCCGAGCAGGTCGGCCTGACCCAGCACGGTGGCAGGCGTCGCGTGCCGGGCCTTCGGCGCGGTGAGGTGGCCGAGCTGGCGGGGGTGTCGGTGGAGTACTACACCCAACTGGAGCGCGGACGCCTGGGTAGCGCGTCCGAGGGCGTGCTGGACGCCCTCGCCCGCGCGCTGCGGTTGGACGAGGCCGAGCGGGCGCACCTGTTCGACCTGGCGAGGGCGGCCAACGCCGGTGCGGCGCTGCGGCGGCGTCCGTCCGTGCGTCAGGTGCGGCCGGGGGTCCAGCGCATCCTCGACGGCCAGCTCTCACCCGCCTGGGTACGCAATGGCCGCAGCGACATCGTGGCGGCCAACGCGCTGGGCCGGGCCCTGCACGCACCCTTGTTCGACGATCCCGTCCGGCCGGTCAACCTCGCGCGGTTCCGGTTCCTGAACCCGCGGGCCGCGGACTTCTACGTGGAGTGGGACCGCACGGGGCGGGACGTCGTGGCGGTGCTGCGATCCGAAGCGGGCCGAAACCCCTACGACCAGGCACTGACCGAACTCATCGGTGAGCTGTCCACCCGCAGCGAGGAGTTCCGCACGCGATGGGCCGCCCACGACGTGCGTCTGCACCGCATGGGGACCAAACGGATGCGCCATCCGGAGGTCGGCGATCTGGACCTGGCCTACGAAGGCTTCGAGTTGCTCTCCGAACCCGGTCTGACGATGTTCGTCTACACCGCCGAACCGGAATCGCCTTCCCAACAGGCGCTCGACCTGCTCGCCAGCTGGGCCGCCACCCCCGACCAGCGGGAGCGGTCCCCCTCCGAGCGGTCGGAGCCGCCCGGCGTGCTCTGACCGGACGCGCCGACCGGACCACCCGAACCGACACCACAGCCCACACATGAGGAGAACACCAGTGATCACACGCACTCTGGGCGACAGCGGCCCGAAGGTCTCCGCGATCGGACTGGGCTGCATGGGACTCACCCACGCCTACGGGCCGCCCGTCGACGAACGGGACGGCACCGACCTCCTCCGCGCCGCCGTCGACCGCGGCGTCACCCTCTTCGACACGGCTCAGGTGTACGGCCCCTTCACCAACGAGGAACTCGTGGGCCGAGCCCTGGCACCCGTGCGCGAGCAGGTCGTCATCGCCACCAAGTTCGGCTTCTCCTTCGACGGCACCCGCTCCAGCGGTCTGGACAGCCGCCCCGAGTCCATCAGGGCGACCGTGGACGACTCGCTGCGCCGGTTGGGCGTGGACGGGATCGACCTGCTGTACCAGCACCGCGTCGACCCCGACGTGCCGATCGAAGACGTCGCCGGCACCGTCAAGGAGCTGATCAGCGAGGGCAAGGTCAGGTACTTCGGCCTGTCCGAGGCCGGTGTGGACACCATCCGGCGCGCCCACGCGGTCCAACCGGTCGCGGCGCTGCAGAGCGAGTACTCGCTCTGGTGGCGCGAGCCCGAGGCGCGAATCCTGCCCGCGCTGGCCGAACTCGGCATCGGGTTCGTCCCCTTCAGCCCGCTGGGTAGGGGCTTCCTGACCGGGGCCATCACCAGCACCACGTCGTTCGGTGAGACGGACCTGCGCAACTCCCTGCCGAGGTTCACCGAGTCGGCCCGTGTCGCCAACCAGGCCCTCGTCGACCTGCTGGCGACCATCGCCGAGCGCAGGGGCGCCACCCACGCGCAGATCGCGCTGGCCTGGCTGCTGGCACAGCACCCGTCCATCGTGCCGATCCCCGGCACGACCAAGGCCCACCGCCTACGGGAGAACGCCGACGCCGTGGACGTGGAGCTCACGCCCGCGGACCTGGCGGAGATCACCGAGGTGGCCGGACGGATCGATGTCCAGGGGGATCGCTACACGGAGGACATGCAGCGGTATATCGACCGCTGACCCGCTGCCGCTGAACCACCGGCTGCCGGACTCTCCGGCCTGCTGAACCGCTGAACCGCTGGCCCGCTGGCCGTGCGCCTTCGTGCCCTGACCGGACGTCAGGACGCGGGCGTGCGGCCAGGGTCCGTGGGGCCGGGGCCTCCGTCGGCCGGGGGCGCGCAGGCCAGCGCGGCCAGGTAGTCGTCGAGCAGCTCGACCTGGTGCTCGGGCGGGAACGCCCGGGGATCGAACAGGGCCTGGACCACCAGGCCGAGGACGAAGGACTGGGCCCCGGCCGCCAGGCGCGCCGGGTCCCCGGCGGGCAGTTCGCCGAGCCGCTGCGCCGTGGCGACCAGCGCGCTCAGCCGTTCCCGGCTGCGGCCGTACCTGCGGGCGTGGTCGCCGCTCAGTTGCGGATCGGCGAGGGCGGCGTCCCAGGAGGAGACCCACACCCGGTTGCCGTCCACGGCCGCGTCCGTGATCGGCAGGATGTCGAGCAGGGCGGCCCGGACGGCGGCCAGCCCCTCCGCGGCGGTGCGCCGGGGGCGGGCGGCGGTGCGCTCTTCGAGCAGGTCGAGGGCGTGTGTGACCAGGTCGCGCTTGGTGGGGAAGTAGTGCGTGAGCAGGCCGGTGGTCGCGTCGAGCTCGGCGGCGACGGCGCGCAGGCTCAGCCCGCCGAAGCCGCGCGCGGCCAGCACCCGCCAGACCGCCTCGGAGACGTCGCGGCGGCGGGCCTCGTGGTCCCCCTTGGTGCGTGGCATGCCACGACGGTACATTGACGTAACACTCGTTATGTGAATGTGGGGCCCTCTTGTTCTCTCTCCCGTTGTCGGACACCGCCGACCTCCGTCCCCTGGAGGTCCGGCACGCCGAGGAGTTCGCCGCGCACATGGACCGGGCGCGCGAGCACATCCGGCCGTGGGTCGGGTCGACGTTCGTTTCCGAGGACCTCGACGGGGCGCGGTCCACCCTGCGCCGGTACGCCGACCGCCAGGCCGCCGACGGCGCCCGCCTCTACGGCATCTGGCTCGACGGCGTGCTGGTCGGCGGCACGCTGTTCGCGAAGTTCGACGTCGGCGCGGGCACCTGCGAGGTCGGCTGCTGGCTGGAGCCGTCCGCCGAGGGCCGCGGTCTGATCACCCGTGCGTGCCGCACGCTGCTGGACTGGGCGTTCGTCGAACGGGGGATGCACCGGGCCGAGTGGCTGTGCCGCGCCGACAACGAACGCAGCGCCGCGGTGGCCGCCCGGCTCGGCATGACCCTGGAGGGTGTGCTGCGCGAGGTCTGGTCCTACGAGGGCAAGCGCTACGACGAGCAGGTCTGGTCGGTCCTGGCCTCCGAATGGCGCAGCGACGGCGCGGAGGCCCAGGAGCCCCGGTCCGCCTAGAACACGCTTCGGCCCACCGTGTCGGCGGCCTGTCACCGGTGTCGGAGACGATGGTGCGGTGAGGCCCATGGGACCGACGGAGAGGAAGAGTCGTTGACGGACTGGAAGCTGGATGAGTCGTTCGAGTCGTCGTCCGGCCGGGTGAGCTGGAACCGGATCGGCAGCGGGGAACCCGTCGTGCTCTGCCACGGGACCCCGTTCTCGTCGTACGTGTGGCGGGCGGTGGCACGGGCCCTCGCGCAGACGCACGAGGTCTACGTCTGGGACATGCCGGGCTACGGGGCCTCGGACAAGTTCGAGGGCCAGGACGTCTCGCTCGCGGCCCAGGGGCGGGTGTTCACCGAACTCCTGGCGCACTGGGGCCTGGACCGGCCCACGGTGTTCGCCCACGACTTCGGCGGTGCGGTCTCGCTGCGCGCCCACCTGCTGCACGGGGTGCCGTACCGGCGGCTGGCCCTGGTGGACGTGGTGGCGCTGCGGCCGTGGGGCTCGCCGTCCTTCCGGCACCTGGGCGAGCACGCCGAGGTGTTCGCCGGGCTCCCCGAGGGCATGCACCGGGCCCTGGTCGAGGAGTACGTGTCCTCGGTGAGTCCGCGCGGCCTGCACCCCGAGGTGCTGCGCGGTGTGGTGGCGCCGTGGACGGGGCCGACCGGGCAGGCCGCCTTCTACCGCCAGATCGCGCAGGCGACGGCGCGGGACACCGACGAGTTCCACGACCGGCTCGGCACCATCGACATGCCGGTGCTCGTGTGCTGGGGCACGGAGGACGGCTGGATCCCGGTCGCCAAGGCGCACGAACTCGGTGCCCTGATCCCGGGCGCCGAGGTCCGGCTCATCGAGGGGGCGGGCCACCTCGTCCAGGAGGACGCCCCCGCCGAGCTCACCGCGGCGCTGGCGGCCTTCGCCCGGTCCTGACCCGGACGCGGTTCCCGGGCCCCCGGTCCGGACGCGGTTCCCGGGCCCCCGGTCCCGCTCGCGTCGTGCCCCGGCCGCTCCGATAGACCGGGACCGCGGCCAGCCCGGCGCGGCCGGGGATCAGACCGCTCCGGCACGCGCGGTCCGCCGCGTGCCGGCGAGAACCGGGAGCACGAGCACGACGAGGCCGCCGCCGATCCACAGGACGCTGGTCGTGCCGATACCGTCGACCGCCAGGCCGCCCACGAGGGCGCCGAGGGCGATGGACAGGTTGAAGGCCGAGACGTACAGCGAGGTGGCGGCCTCCGTCGCGTCCGGAGCGGCGTCGAGGATCCAGGTCTGGAAGGTGACCGGCACGGCCCCGTAGCCCAGGCCCCACAGGACGAGGATCGCGCCGGCCGGTACGGGGCCGCCGTCGGTGAGGGCGAGCAGCACCATGGCCGTGCCGAGGACCACGACGATGCCCAGGACGGTCTGCCGCAGGCGTACGGCGATCAGCGCGCCCGCGACGAAGTTGCCGCAGACGCCGGCGGCCCCGAAGACGAGCAGCAGAATGCCGACCATGCCGGCGTCGACGCCGTCGCCCAGCAGGATCGGCCGTACGAAGGTGTACGCCGCGAAGTGGCCGGTGATGACGAGGAACGTCATGGCGATGCCCACCCGTACCGCGGCGTTGGTCCTGAGGACCTCCGGCAGGGCGGCGAAGGTGATGGTGCGCCTCGGCTCCACCTTCGGCATCAGCAGGACCAGGCAGACCAGGGAGGCCAGGCCGAGGACGCCGACGGCCGCGAAGGCGCCGCGCCAACCGCTCGCGTCGCCCAGCAGGGTGCCCGCGGGCACGCCGAGGACCGAGGCGGTCTCGACGCCGCCGAAGATGACGGCGGTGGCGCGGGCGACATGCCTGCGCGGCACCAGCCGCAGGGCGATGCCTCCGGCCAGGGACCAGAAACCGCCCACGCTCACGCCGATCAGGAACCGCGCGACGAGAACGACCGCGAAGGTCGTCGCGAAGGCCGAGGCGAGGTTGGCCGCACCCACCAGGCCCACCAGCACGATGAGCACCAGCCGCCGGTCCACCCTGCCGGTGGCCACCGTCACCAGAGGCGCCGAGACGGCCGCGACGACACCGGGCACGGTCACCATCAGGCCGACGGTGCCGGGGGAGACGTCCAGGTCGGCGCCGATGGGGGTGAGCAGGCCCACGGGCAGCAGCTCGGAGGTCATCAGGGCGAAGATGCCCAGCGTCACGGCCAGGACGGCGAGCCATCCCCTGACGAGGGAGGGGGCGTTCTCCTCGGGGACGGGCGTGGGCGGGTCGAGTGTGGTCACGACAGGGACCCTTCGGGTGCGTGGGCGGTATGGGGGGCGTGGGGTGTGGGCGGCGCGGGCGCGGGGCCCGGGACGGCGGCCGTGCCAGGCCACCGCCCCGGGCGCGGGGCTCCTGCGGGTGAGAGTGAGGGCGCGGCTACGCCGTGCCGGGGGTCTTGCGGGTCGTGGCGTTCATGCGGTTCCAGGTGTTGACCGTGAAGACCACCGCGATGAGCTGGGCCAGCTCCCGCTCCTCGAAGTGCCTCTCGGCCGCGGCGTACACCTCGTCCGGAACGCCGCCGGGGAGCAGGGTGACCGCCTCGGCGAGTGCGAGCGCGGCCCGCTCTCTCGCGGTGTAGAGGCTCGACTCCCGCCAGACGGCGAGTTGGTGGAGGCGGTCGTCGTCCTCACCGGCCTTGCGGGCGTCGCCGACGTGGTAGTCGACGCAGTACGCGCACCCGTTGATCTGGGAGGCGCGGATCTGCACGAGTTCGAGGACCACGGGGTCGACGCCCTCCCGGGCGGCGGCGTCCAGCGCCAGGACGGCCTTGAGGACCTTGGGGGAGAGCCGGGCGAAGTCCATGCGTTCGGGAATCTGGAAAGTCGTCATACCGATGACGCTAGAAGCCGAAGTGGCCCCGTGTATGGTGCATTTCCGTGACGGATTCATGGGGCACTTCGCCGGAGGCCGACGCGCGACCAGGCACGGAGGCCACCAGAGAACCAGGCAGGGACGCCGCCGAGCCGTCAGGCGCGGGCGCCGAGGGGCCGGGCACGGGCGCCGACCTCCACCTCGAACTCGCGGGGCCGGAGAGTATTCGGACGCGGTTGATGCGCGCGCTGAGGGAGGCGATCGACTCGGGGCGGTTGGCCCCCGAAACCCGGCTCCCCTCCCACCGGGGACTGGCGGCCGATCTCGGCATCGCCCGCAACACCGTCGCCGACGCCTACGCGGAGCTGGTCGAGGAGGGGTGGCTGACGGCTCGTCAGGGCTCGGGGACGCGCGTCGCCCGCCGCGCACGGCCACTGGAGCCGGACGGCCCGCGCCCGCCCGTGCGCCCGGCGCCCCAGCGTCCGGCGCACGACCTCATGCCCAGTTCGCCGGACGCGGCGGCCTTCCCCCGGGCGGCCTGGCTCGCATCGGCCCGCCGTGCCCTGGGGTCCGCGCCGGGCGACGCGTTCGGTGTGGGTGACCCGCGCGGCCGGATCGAGTTGCGAAGGGCCCTGGTGGAGTACCTGGCGCGGGCCCGGGGAGTGCGCACGTCCCCGGACCGGATCATCGTCTGCTCGGGTGTCGCCGACGGGCTGAGCCTGTTGTGCGCGCTGCTGCGCGGCCCCGTGGCGGTGGAGTCCTACGGCCTGGGCTTCCATCGCGACATCATCGCCCGCGCCGGACTCCGCACGCTACCGCTGACGGTCGACGGTCACGGGGCGCGGGTCGAGGAGCTCTCCGGCATCCGGGCGGAAGGCGTGCTTTTGACCCCGGCCCACCAGTTCCCGACCGGCGGTCCGCTGCACCGCGATCGGAGGGCGGCGGTCGTGGACTGGGCGCGGGCGACCGCCGGAGTCCTACTGGAGGACGACTACGACGGCGAGTTCCGCTACGACCGCGAACCGGTCGGCGCCGTGCAGGGGCTGGACCCGGAGCGGGTGGTCTACCTCGGTTCGGTGAGCAAGAGCCTGTCCCCGGCGCTGCGGCTGGGCTGGATGGTCCTGCCCGGATGGCTGGTCGACGGCGTGCTCGGCGTCAAGGGGCCGCGTGAGACACGGTCGGGGGTCGTCGACCAGCTGACGCTCGCCGACTTCATCGCCCGGGGCTCCTACGACCGGCACCTGCGCCGGATGCGCCGCGTCTACCGCCGTCGGCGGGACCGCCTCACGGCCGCGCTCGCCGAGCGCGCCCCGCACGTGCGGGTGAGGGGCATCGCCGCCGGCCTGCACGCTGTCCTCGACCTGCCCGAGGGCACCGAACCGGCCGTGCTGCGCGCCGCCCGGCGCCACGGCCTGGCGCTGGACGGTCTCGGCCCCTACCGGCACCCCGACAGCGGCATGCCGGCGCGCGATGGCCTGGTGATCGGATACGGGACTCCGCCCGAGCACGCGTTCGCCGCCGCTCTGGAGGCCCTGTGCCGGGCCCTGCCAGGTCCGCCGCGGGCCGGAGTGTGACGAGAACGACCCCTTCCACCGTGGTGGAAGGGGCCGTCGTCGTGTCGGGCACCGGCGCGGGGCCGGACCTCAGGAGCCGGGCTTCAGAGGTCGGCTTCAGGAACCGGACCTCAGAGGCCGGTCCTCAGGAGCCCTGACTGGCGTCGGAGGGCGCCGTGGGACCGCGGCCTTCGGCCGCCAGGCGGCGGTAGTACCGGGAACGGCTGCCCAGGATGAAGATGGACAGCAGTGCGGCGATCAGCGACGCGACCAGGACACCGGTCTTGGCGTGCGCCAGATGGTGTTCGGCGCCGACGAAGGACAGCTCGGCGATCAGCAGCGACACGGTGAAGCCGATACCCGCGAGCTGCGACATACCGACGAGGTCGATCCACCTGAGGCTGGGGTTGAGCTCGGCCCGGGTGAGCTTCGTGGTGAGCCACGAACCGCCCACGATGCCGATCACCTTTCCGCCGACGAGGCCGGCGATGATGCCCAGCGCCGCCGTGTCGGTGACGACCTCGCCGAAGCCGTCGAAGACGACGCCGGCGGAGAAGAACGCGAAGATCGGCAGGGCCAGACCGGCGGACCAGGGACGCAGTATCTGCTCCATGCCGTGGCTGGGGTCGTGGTGCTCGCCCTCGTGCTTGGTGGTGCGCATGAGCAGACCCATGGCCACACCGGCGATGGTGGCGTGCACGCCGCTCTCGTGCGTGAGGACCCAGATCACGATCGCCAGCGGCAGGTAGACCAGCCAGTTCGGGATGGGGGACGCGTTGAGCTTGGCCGCCAGACCGCGACCGCGCTGCAGGTAGCCGAAGACGGCCAGCAGGACGGCGGCGATGCCCAGGGCGACGAAGTTGATGTCGGCGGTGTAGAAGACGGCGATGACGATGACGGCGCCGAGGTCGTCGACGATCGCGAGCGTCAGCAGGAAGGTGCGCAGCGCGGGCGGCAGGCCGCGGCCGACGACCGCGAGGATGGCGAGCGCGAAGGCGATGTCCGTCGCCATCGGGATGCCCCAGCCGCCGATGGTCTCGGGGGAGGTGATGTTGATGGCGGCGTAGACGGCGGCGGGTACCACCATGCCGCAGATCGCGGCGACGATCGGCAGCATCGCGCGCCGGGGGTTGCGGAGCTCACCGTGGACGAACTCCTGCTTGAGCTCGTTGCCCACGACGAAGAAGAAGACGGCGAGAAGTCCGTCGGCGGCCCAGGTCTCCAGTGACAGGTTCAGGTGGAGGGACTCCGGGCCGATGCGGAACGAACGCATCGACTCGTAGATCTCACCGAAGGGCGAGTTGATCCACACGAGTGCCAGAACGGCGGCGCCGATGAGGAGGAAGCCCCCCACGGTGTCGCTGCGCAGGGAGTCGGCGAACTTGGCGATGGGGCCCGGATGAGCGGGGTGCTCGATCGGGTCAATGCTCATATGAACTTTCCAGGGCGTGAGACGTCAGGGACCTCGCCGACCAGTCTTCCCGGCACACCTAAGGCGCTCGCGCCTCGCCCATGTTCACGGACACATGGAGAAATGTCCAGTCCAGAGGGCTTGTGTCCCATGCGGGACCCACGCTCGGCGTGGTGTCGTGACCCTGCTGGCGCCGCCGTCACCCAGATGCGATGTTTACCGCTGCGGGTCGGGTGGAAGTTGCGCGTGTTGCCTATGTCAACGGGTGTGATGCAAGGCAACGACTGGTGTCGTAGGAGCGTGTGTGCGCTCATCCGACGGAGAGTGCTTCCAGAGAAAACGGGCAATGCACATCATAAGTCAATGAAACGGTCATCTCGCCTCCGCGAGTGCGCGTGACATGTCTCACTGTCATCTGATTTGCGGCGGTGTGTTTGGGAGTCGGCCCAACCACAAGCCGTCTTCTACCCAGAAAGTTCGGCGTTCATGTTCGGATTCTGGAATTGGGTATCCGGACTACGAAACCTTGGGGTGACCCTGGGCCCCACCCGGCACAGGGGACACCGCCGCCCCGCCGCGCCCGAGCCTCACGAGGCGGAGGCGAGCACCGGGATGCCGGAGTGTCGGGGGTCGGGAGGGGCCCGACGGGGCCCGGCGGGGCCCGGCCGGGTCTCGGTTGAGGGTGGTGGCCGCCCTCTTGTTGTTGGTGCCCCTGGCGGCGATGGTGGGTGACGGGGAGGTGGGTGGGGGCGCGGAGCGTCTCGGTTGAGGGTGGTGGCCGCCCCCTTGTTGTTGGTGCCCCTGGCGGCGATGGTGGGTGACGGGGAGGTGGGTGGGGGCGCGGAGCGTCTCGGTTGAGGGTGGTAGCCGCCCCCTTGTTGTTGGTGCCCCTGGCGGCGATGGTGGGTGACGGGAGGGAGAATGGTCGACACTGGCTTTCCCTACCGGAGACAAGGCTGCTGATGCTCGACTCCCAAGTGCGTGGTGCGCACGTCTACCGCTCGCAGGACGGTGCGCGAGTGGTGCGCGAATGGTGTGAGCGGGAGATCGCCGCCTGTCCGGAGGTCACCGCCCTGCCCTCCCTGGAGACCGAGCTCGGCACGACCCGGGCGTTCCGTGCCCCCGGAGGGAACGGCGACCCCGTGGTCGTGCTCAGCGGCACCAACTTCAACACCGCCACCTCCATCGAGCTGATCCGCGCCCTGGCCGCCGACCGCCCCGTCATCTCCGTCGACCTGCCCGGCCAGCCCGGCCTGAGCTGCGACGTGCGTCCGCGCGGCGCCCGGGTCAAGGCCTACGGCGCCTGGCTCGACGAGGTGCTGCCCCTGCTGACCGATCGTCCCGCCATCGTGCTCGGGCACTCCCTCGGCGCGATGGTCGCCCTGGCGGCCTCTCCGTCGCCACTGGTCGGGGCGCTGGTCCTGGTGTCCCCGGCCGGACTGACGGCGGCGGGCACGACACCCGAACTGCTGCGTGCGGCGCTGCCGTGGATGATCGGACCGCGCGACAGCAAGAGCACCCGGCTTCTCAACGCCATGAGCGGTCGTGCCCACGTCGCCGAGGGCGTGCACCCGCTGGCCCCCTGGATGACGCTCGTCGGGCGCTACTGCCGCACCAGTCTGGCTCCGGCTCCGCTGCCGATGGAGTGCCTGCGCCCCTGGCGCAAGACCCCGATCACCGTCGCCACGGGTTCCGAGGACACGCTGTTCTCGCCCGCTCGGCTGCACGGGCCCGCGTACCGGCTGCTGGGCGCCGAGGTGCACGTCATGGAGGGCTTGGGCCACCTCGGACCGCTGGAGGACCCGGCCCCGGCCGCCGCCCTGCTCCGCGAGCTCGACTGACGGAGCCGCCGCCGACCGGCTCACACTCCGCCAACGTCCACTTCCATCACTTTTGGTAGCCGATAACTACTATGAGTGACATGACGGTGGAGATGTCTTCGATCAGTCGAATGCGCGATCTCGCGCGTTCCATGCGTTCCAGATGGCGGGCGCTCGTGTCCGGGGCGGCCGCGATGGCGCTGGCGGGAACGGCCGCGGTCACGGTCCCCGGTGCCGCGAGCGCCACGCCTGTGGACAGGCCGGACACCGGCTCGCTGACGGTCGTCCTGGCGACCGTTCCCCAAGGCAACGAGGGCGAGGACGTCACCGGGGCGTCTCCGGCGGGCGAGGGCCGGGCGTTCGACGCCGAATCCACGACCGCCGAGATCGGCGGGCTGCCCGGTTCGCGCACCACGACCGGCGACGGGACCGGCTCGGTGCGCTTCGGTCTGGCCTACCCGCGGGGGATCGACACCGCCCCGATCACGGTGCGCGGGGCCGAGTTGTCCGAGGACGGGCTGGTCACCCAGGACGGAGCCAACGCGGTGTGCGCCGACCCCGCGGTGGGCGAGAAGCGCCTGCCTGTCGCCAACACCGACCCCGCCTCCGACTCGAAGGCCGGTGGTGCCGGTTTCACCGTGGAGGTCCCGGCCGGCGCGGCGGTCACCTGCACCGTGTACCAGCGGCAGGAGGCCGCGGACGTGCGGGTCGACCTGCTCTGGGTCGTTGACGGGGAGGAACTCGCGCCCGAGTCTCGGCCGGAGGGGTTCGACGCGCGGTTGACGCTCACGGGCCCCGGTGGCACGGGTGCCGTGATCCAGGACTGGGGTGTGGCCCGCGAGGGTTACGGGGTCGGTGACACCGTGACCGTCGACGTTTCGGCGCTGGTCGGACACGACGGCTATGACGGTGACGACGAGTGCGTGCTCACCGCCGCGCGCCTGACCGGGGCCGGCGGGGAGACGGTAGCCGAGTCGCTGCCCGCCGACGTGACGCTGCCCGAGCCGCGCAGTGCCTACACCGTGGTCAACGAGGTGGTCTGTGGCGACGCGGCATCGGAGGCTTCTGACGTGCCTGAGTCTGGTGCGACGGAGGAACTACTGGAGGCACCCGAGCCGCCGGATGACTCCGGTTCTTCCGAGTCCCCTGAGGGCTACGCGCCCGACGAGTCCCCGGAGTCGGCTGAGACGTCCGAGTCCTCTGAGCCTTCTGAGACGCCGGAGCCGTATGGCCCGGCGAATCCGTCCGACTCGCCCGAGCCCTACACGCCGGACGCATCGCTGCCCTCGTCTTCGCCGGAGCCTTCCGGGGCCCCTGGTACGGACGTGACCGAGGAACCGCAGGAGTCGCCCGAGCCGCCGGAACCTTCCGAGTCGCCTGAGTCCAATGCGACGGACGAGTCTTCGGAGTCGCCTGAGGTTCCGGAGCCCTCCGAGCCCTCCGAGCCCTCCGAGTCACCGGAGTCACCAGGACCCTCCGAGTCGTCTGAGTCCAACGCGCCGAACGCATCGCCGGACGCGCCGGAGCCCTCGGACCCGACCTCTTCCGTGGAGTCGATCGACGAGCTGCCGCCGTCATCGCCCGAACCGCCGTCGCCGTCCGGGCCGGCGCCCGAGCCATTGCCGTCCTCTGAGCCATCGCCGGCCTCCGGGCCGATGCCGCCCCTCGGCCCGGGCGACGGGCCGGACGCACCCGATCGCGGTCAGGGCGGCCTGGGGGCGCCACCGGACCTCGGGACCGGCGGCCACCCCGGCCACTCCGGCCATACCGGTGATTCCGGTCGGGGCGGGGACCGTTCGGAACGGCCGCTTGCTCTGACCGGTCCGTCGATCGGGTTCGCTGTGTCGGGTGCGTTGTTCTTGACCGGTTTGGGGTTGGCGGTGCTGTTGGTGGCGCGGGAGCGTCGGCAGAGCCGTGCCCGTGGTGCTGATTCCTGACCTGGGACCGGTCAGGGTTCGGGTCGGGCGGTCCCGTCGTGATGGGGCCGCCCGACCCGGGGGTCGGCGGACGGGGCCAGGCGTCGGTACGGGCCTCGTCGGTGTCCGCGGACGGGTGCCGCTCCTCGGCGTTGGACGCCCGGCGGGCCAGCGACACCGCGACGATGGACACGACCGTGGTGAACACGAGGTAGCCCGCGACCGGTACCCACGACTCGTCGAACCGGGACAGCAGCCAGGTCGCGATGAGCGGGGCGGTACCGCCCGCGAGCGCCGCGCCGATCTGGTAGCCGGGGGTCACGCCGGTGTAGCGGACCCGGGTGGAGAAGATCTCCGAGCACAGCGTGCCGATGGTCGCGGTGATCGGCGACCACAGCACGCCCAGGCCGATCACGGTGGCCAGGAGCGGCAGGCGCCCGACCGGACGCGCTCGCGTACGGTCTCACGAGCCGAGGGCCTGGGTGAGCGTGTGGTCTCCGATCGCGGCCATGCGGGGGTTGTCGCTGGAGTGGGCCGCGGTCGCCGCGCCCATCACCACCGCCCAGGCCCGGGCGCGGTCCCAGGAGTGCGGGTGGACTTCGGGGAGCGCGGCGCGAAAGGCCGCCCGACCGGGGGCGTCGAAGAGCATCCAGGCCGTGGCGAGGTCGGTGGCCGGGTCCCCGGCGGTGAGGTCGCCGAAGTCCAGCACCGCGGCGAGACCGGGTTCGCCGTCGGAGGTGACCAGCAGATTGGCCGGGTGGAGGTCGCCGTGCACCCACAGCGGCGGACCCGTGTGGGCGGGGGCGTCCGCGAGTCGTTCCCACAGCGCGCGCAGTTCGCGCGCCCGTGGGATGCGGCCGCCGTCCAGGTACTCCATCAACCGGTCGTGGCGCCGGCGCAGGGGGACGGCGCGGACCGGGTTGGCCGGGGCGTCGTCGGGCGCGGGGACGTGCAGACGGTTGACGAAGGCGGCCAGGGGAGCGGCCAGCGGGCGCCGGGAGGCGACGGGCACGTCGGCGGCGACCCGTCCGTCGAACCACGGCGTGACCGACCAGTGCCAGGGGTAGCCGTGGCCGGGACGGCCGACCCGCACCGGTGCGGGGACGGGGACGCCCACGCGTGCGGCGATCGGGCCGAGCCAGCGCTGTTCGTTCCGGACGAGCCGGGCGGCGGCCTCGCGGCGGGGCAGTCGGACGGAGAGGCGGTCGCCGAGCCGGAACAGGGCGTTGTCCCAACCGCTGGCGGCCTCGGTCACGGAAAGAGCGGCCAGATCGGGGTGCTGGTCGTGCAGGAGCGCCGTCACGAGTGCGGGGCTCGTGTCGACCTCGGCGGCGGGCGTGCGCATGTTCCATGATCGCCGACCGGCGCCCGTTCCCGCGCTCGTCCCCGCGCCCGTCGACAGGCGCCCGTTCCGGTGCTCGGTCCCTGGCCCCGGCGCCCGCTTGGGCCCGGGTTTGCGGACCGGCCGGCTCCGCTTTCTTTTTCCGGCCGCCGCACGCGGCGCCGGGTGCGGTTCGCGGTGTGCGCGAGGGTTTGCCCGACGCCCGATCCCCGCCCTGGTCGCGGAGGCGGGGGAGGGCGGGTTTGCGGTTCGCCCCTTAACCCTCCGACGAGAGGTCACATGCTGTACGTACACGGTTTCTCTGGGTTATCTTCACGGCGGAGCCGATCACCTCAGGGGTTCGGTCCGACCGGGAAGGGCCACGAGAGTGCGTCGTCCGACGGCTGCCGCAGCCACGTTCATCACCGCGTCCACCCTCGTCCTGGGCGGTGTCCCCGCCGCCGGCGCGGCGGTGGGCCACCTCGTCTTCCTCGGCGGCTCGGGCACGTCGACCCACGTCGCCTACCCTCCGGCCGGGTGCTACGAGATGCCCGCCGACAGCACGTTCGTCCGCAATCTCACCAACAGCCCCGTCGAACTGCGGTCCGAGCCCTGCGGTGTCGACGGCGCATTCGAGCAGGTGCTGCCGAGCGAGGGCGCCGCCATCGAGCCCGAGACCGTGAGCTACCAGGTCATCTGGTGACCGACACCCCTCGAGGGCGGGGCCCTGCTCCCGGCCCGGCGTTCCCAGAAAGTGACCCGCGGGTAGTCCAGAACCGAACGCCAGAACACAGGGGTGCCTGCACCCCTAAATCGCGGCGTGGTGGTGCCATGGCCCGCATCACACTCCACGCCTAGCGTGGTCGATATACCCGCCAACTACGTCACCAGGGGGAATGGATGCCCAACACGAGCACGGCGCCGTCTTCGGCGCCCCTAGGAGCCAGGCGCGGGAGTGACTTCTCCGAGCTCTCGCGTCGGGTCCAGAAGGCCGGACTGATGGAGCGCACACCCGTGTACTTCGCGGTGCGGCTCTCCCTCATCGCGCTGTCCTTCGTCGGCGTGTGGGTTCTGTTCTTCGCCCTGGGCAACTCCTGGTGGCAGTTGGGCACGGCCGTGGCGATGGCCGCGGTGTTCGGCCAGGTGGGTCTCGTGTCCCACGAGCTCGCCCACCTGCAGATCATGTCCAAACGGGGCCCGAGCGTGGCCCTGGGCCGGATCGTCGGCAACCTCGGCATCGGGCTCGGATACGGGTGGTGGCAGGACAAGCACACCCGCCACCACGCCAACCCGAACCACGAGGAGCTCGACCCCGACGTCCAGCCGGACCTGCTCGTGTGGTCCGAGGACCAGGCCCGCGCCGCCAAGGGGCTTCCCGCCTTCATCGGCCGCTACCAGGCCTTCCTCTTCTACCCGTTCCTGCTGCTGGAGGGCCTCAACCTCCACGTGGGCAGCGTGCGCGCGCTCTTCCGGCGCAGCACCAAGCAGCGCGTCCTGGAGGGCGTGCTCCTGGCGGGCCACTTCGTGCTCTTCCTCGGCGCCGTGTTCACGGTCCTGGACCCGCTCCTGGCGGTCGCGTTCATCGCGGTGCAGCAGGGCCTGTTCGGTGTCTACCTGGGCTGCATCTTCGCGCCCAACCACAAGGGCATGCCCACGCTGAAGAAGGGCGAGAAGCTCGACTTCCTTCGCAAGCAGGTGTTGACCTCCCGCAACGTGCGCGGAAGCTGGTTCACCGACATCGCGCTGGGCGGCCTCAACTACCAGATCGAGCACCACCTGTTCCCCAACATGCCCACCCCGCACCTGGGGCGCGCGCAGGTGATCGTGCGCGAGTACTGCGAGGAGATCGGCGTGCCGTACCACGAGACCGGTTTCGTGCGGTCGCACGTCGAGGCCCTCACGTACATGCACCAGACCGGGGCGCCCCTGCGTGAGCGCCACCGCCAGGCCGCCTAGGCCGTGTTTTTCTGAAGGCTTTCGGGTGAGCTCGCGGTCGTCAGGTCGTCTCTCGCAAGCCGATGTGCGAAGTTCAGCCTGGTGGTGCTGCACGAGCGCAGAGGTGCCGCGAGAGGCGGTCCTGGCGGCCGCGAGCCCGGAATGCTGCAAAAAACACGGCCTAGGCCACGCGGACCGGTACCCGGGCGGCTCGGACCAGCGCTCGCCGCATCGGCCGTCGACGAACAAGGAGCGCCGCGTTCTCGCGGCGCTCCTTTCGTCTGTCACGGGCCCGCGCACGCTGGTCGCATGGAGCGTGACCCGCCGGGCCCGAGGGCCGGACGGCACCGCTACCCTCACGGGGGCGGCCCCGGCCGGCCCGGACGGGTGCTTCCACGGGGTCGGTGACCGTCGACGAACAAGGAGCGCCCGTGGCGGCGGAAGAGGTCTACGACGTCTACGAGGTCTACGACGTCGAGCGCGTCATGGAGCACGGCCCGGGGATCTACGCCGGGACCGACCTGGACGTGCGCGCGGTGGTGGCGCGGATGCCGCGCGAGGTCAAGGAGCGCTTCCACCTCGACCGTGTGCCCTGGCACCGCTTCCCCCACGCCTACGGGGTGGACGACAGTGTGCCGCGGGACCTGTCGGCGCTCCGCTCGGCCGACGGGGCGCAGGCGGACCAAGTCCTCGGCTCACTCTGGAGCACCGTCTGCCACCAGGGCGGGACGTCTCCGTCCGGTGCGCTCGCGGTTCCCTTCCTGCTCCGGGCCGCCGCTGATCCCTCGGCGCACGGCCGGGCGGGCGCGCTGCGGCTGGTCGCCGAGCTGGCGAGACCCGAGCACTACGGTGACGGCACCCGCACGGGCCTCCTGCGGAGTACGGAGACCCGGGGGCTGTGGGACAACAACGGCTACCCCGTGAGCTGGTCCGTCGAGGCGGCACAGGACGCCGTCGCCGCCGACGCCGCCATCCTCCTCGCCCTCCTCGACTGCTCCGTCCCCGACATCCGGGCTCTGGCCTGCTATGCGCTGGCCCCCGCCTCCGGTGAAGTCGGCCGGATCTCCGCCGCGCTGCACGACCGGTTCCGAGCCGAGGAGGATCCATCGGTCCGGGCGAGCCTGGTCCTGGCGATCGGTCAACTGGCCCTCGAACGCGGGGACGGGCAGGCGGTCGCGTGGACCCGCGGGCTGTGGTCGGCCCCGGAGCGGCCCGACGAGGTCCGGGTGAGCGCGGCGCTGGCGTGGTCGTGCCTGGTGGACGTCCCGGTTCCCGAGGAGCTGCGGACCGTCCTCGACGACATCGTCACCGACGACCTGGTCCGGCTGATGGCGGCGGTCCCGTGGATGCGGGTGGTCGACGACCACGGCGCCGGGCTGACCCGTTGCGTGGCGCGGATGCTCGGTCCCGACGCGCGTCCGGCGGCCGCCGCCGACCCGTTCGCCTGACCAGGGGCCCGTCCGTCCCGGTCCGGAACGCTCTGAAGGTGAGGGGCGGCCGTCGTGCCGCGCGGAGTGTGACCGCCGGGACCGGAGGACGGGCCGGCCCGGCGGCCGATCGGGGGGAGGGGTCAGGATTCCAGGAGGTTCTCCCGCAGGGTGGCACCCTCGTAGCCGGGAGCCACGGCGCCGCGTCGGCGCAGCTCGGGGACCAGCAGGTGCACCACGTCCAGCAGCGACGACGGCATCGACATCGGGTTGCAGATCATGAACCCGCCGCGGGAGCCGGTCTCCGCGAACTGCTTCTCCAGCTCGTCGGCGACCGTGGCGGCCGTACCGGCGATCGTCTGGTCGTAGCCGGTGGCGAACCGCCAGCCCTCCTCGAAGAACTCCGTCCGGTCCATCTCGGCGTCCTCGCCCCGCTGGGCGATCAGCCGTTGCAGGAAACCCGACTGCGTCGCCTGGGCCGCCTTGATCGCCTCCGCGACCTCCACCAGCGCGAACCGCGCGGGCAGGGTCGAGAAGTCGAACCCGTGGTTGTGCGACAGGTAGGCGCCCACGGCCTCCGGCGGCAGGGTCCCGATCATCCGCTCCTTCTTGGCCCTGGCCTCGTCCTCGGTCTCGCCCAGTACCACCTGGACCGCCCACAGGATGCCGACGTCCTCGGGCGCGCGGCCCGCCGCGACCAGCGCCTCGTCCAGCCGGGCCCGGTGGGAGACCTGCGAGGGCAGGTGCCCGCCCAGCCCGAACACCACGTCGGCGAAGGCCGCCGAGGCCGCGATGCCCCGGGGGGAGGCGCCCGCCTGCACCAGCACCGGCCGCCCCTGCGGGCTGGGGACCGCCGGCAGCGGGCCGGCCACCCGGAAGTGCGTGCCTTCGTGGTCGAGGCGGTGCACCTTCGCCGGATCGGCGAACACGCCCGTGTCCCGGTCCGCGATGATCGCGTCCGGCTCGACCGAGTCCCACAGCCGCCGGCAGACCTCGACGAACTCCTCCATGCGCTCATAGCGCGCGCCGTGGTCCATCAGGCCGTCGTGGCCGTAGTTGGCCGCGTCCGCCAGCCGACCCGAGGCGACCACGTTGAACGCGATCCGGCCCGCCGTCACGTGGTCCAGCGAGTTCAGCAGCCGTGCCACGTAGAACGGGTGCATGTAGGTGGAGGAGTAGGTGAGACCGAACCCGATCCGGCTGGTGGCCTGCGCCATCGCCGCCACGAACGGGCTCATGTCCTGGCGCGGCCACTGCACGCCGTGCCGGACCGCCGCGTCCATCGAGGACTCCCAGGTGTCCGGGATCCCCGTGCCGTCCCCGAAGAACAGCATGTCGATCCCGCCGCGCTCGGCCGCGATCGCCAGCTCCGTGAACATGCGCACGTCGGGGTAGGCGGCGCCCACCCACGAGCCCGGTGCGGACCAGCCGCCCTCGGTGTGGGTGAAGGACAGATCGAACGCCAGCTTCATCCGGTTCACTCGGTCACCTTCCGTCCGTCCGACGCCGCCGGTCCCGTGTCGCCGGCGTCCACGCTGTTCACCTGCGGGCCGTCCGCCTGCGGGCCGTCCGCCTGTGCGCCCCACGCCGCGGCCACGGCGTCGGCGGTGGCGACCACGGCCGCGTTCTGGCCCAGGGCCGCCAACGCGTGCCGGTGGGCGTCCTCCTGGTAGGCGGCGGTGGCGTCGGCCGCCACCACGGTCCGGAACCCCAGTTGGAAGGCGTCCCGCACGGTGGCGTCCACACAGCACTCGGTGGTCAGTCCGGCGGCGGCGACCCAGGTCGTGCCGCCCGACCGGAGCGTGTCCGCCAGCCCCGTGCCGAGGAAGCCCGAGTACCGCCGCTTCACGACGACCTCCTCGCCCGGCTCCGGGGACACCCCGAACCAGGCGGCGCCGGGCGTCCCCTCCACGCAGGGCTCCTCCTCCGGGTCGTCGGAGGGGTCCTCGGGCAGGCCGCGCAGCCAGCGCGAGGCGGCCCAGGGCTCGGCCGGGTCCTGCCCGAGCCCCACCCACACCACGCGTACGCCCGCGGCGCGGGCGGCGCCGACCAGCGCGGACGTGCGCTCCACGGCGGCGGCGACCCGGTCCCGGTCCGCCGCGTCCAGCCACGTGAGCACGGCCGGGTCGGCGAAGTCCCGCTGGACGTCGACGACCAGCAGCGCGCACTCCCGCGCGGGCCCGGGCGGGGCCCAGAGGCGCCCGGACACATCGGCGATGCCCCTGACTTCGCTCAACGCGACCCCTCGGCGCCGGACACCGCGGTCGCACCCGCACCCGCATCCGTGCCCGCGTCCGCGTCCGCCTCCGCGGCCGCACTCGCGTCCGCCTCCCGCAGCCGCGGCATGACCTTTTCGCCGAACTCGGCCAGGTCCGCGTGGTAGTCGGGGAAGATGAGCATCAGCCCGTCCAGCTCCGCGTACTCGACGATCTCGCGGATACGCCTGGTCACGGTGTCGGGGGACCCGGTGACGAAGGTGGTCTGGAAGGCCTCGTCCTCGGGGTTCTCCGCGGTCAGGGACAGCGCCTTGTCCAGCGGCAGGCCCCACGAGCGCTTCATGTTGACGATCGCGTCCACGTCGGCGCCGCGCCCGTACTCGCGCCGCCGCTCCTCGGCGGCGGCGTCGGTCTCGTCCATGATGACCGTGAGCATCGAGTACGTCCGGATGGACCGGCCCTGCTTGCGCGCGCGTGCCTTCACGTCGAGGCTGGCCTCCCGCAGACCGGGCAGGTCCTGCGCGGTCAGGAACGAGCCGTCGCAGTGCCTGGCCTGGAACTCCAGGCCGGTGTCGGAGCGTCCGGCGCTGATCAGCGTGGGCGCCGGGTTCGGGTGCGGGCGCGAGCGGCAGTCGTCCAGCGTGAAGAACTCGCCCTGGTGGGTGACGGAGTCCTCCGTCCACAGGCGTTCGAGGAGGGAGGTCCACTCCTCGGTGTACCGGTAGCGCGCGGCGTGGTCGAGGTCCTCGTTCCACAGGCCCATCTGCCCGAACTCGTCGGCGTAGGAGCCCACGACGATGTTCATGCCGGCGCGGCCGTCGCTGATCTCCTGCAGGGTCGTGTACATCTTGGCGGCGATGGCCGGGTTGAACAGGTTGGTGTGGATGGTGGCCCACACCTTCACCCGCTCCGTGGCCTCGGCCAGGCCCGACATCATCGTCATCGACTCCAGGGTGCGGCCCCAGTGGTCGGTGGACCCGTCGTAGCCGCGCCACTTGCCCATGGACATGATGAAGTCGAAGCCGTGGGCGTCGGCCAGCACCGCCGCCTTCTTGTTGTAGTCGTAGGTCGCCTCGGGGTGCGGTGCCGTCTCGGAGATGATCCAGCCACCGTTGCCGATGGGCAGGAAGATCCCGTACTCCGTGTCGGCCGTCCCAGCCGGTGCCGCCATGCGTGGCTCCTCGTTCTTCGTGTTCATGGTGTGGGTGTGGGGGGGAGGCGGGTCCGGGCGGCCGGCGCGATCACCGGGCCGGCCGCCCGAACCCGGGGTGCTACTCGGCGGGCCAGGCCACGTCGCCCGCGACGTGGACCGCTTCCAGGTAGCGGGGGTCGAACAGTGGCTCCAGGTCCGGCATCTCGTCGAGCTGGCCGTTGTCGACGAGGGTCTGGCCCTCGGCCTCGGTCAGGGTGAGGTCGATGTACCCGGCCGGGGAGGACTCCTGCGTGGAGGCGGTCACCAGCTCGTGCTCGGCGTTCCAGACCCGCAGGTTGTGCTCGACGTCGTATCCGGACTCGGAGAGCTCGGCCGCGAACTCCACGCACTCCTCGCCGTTGTCCACGCAGTGGTCGAAGGCACGGGACATCGCCCGCAGCACGTCCTCGACCACGGTGGGGTTCTCATCGGCGAAGTCGTGGTTGGTGGCCATGACGCCGAACGAGCCGACCACCCCGTAGTCCTCGGGCAGCCACTCGTTGTACTCCTCCTCCATGTCGCTGAGGAGGAACGGTTCGTTGGAACGGAAGCCGGTGAGGGCCTGGACCTGGTCGCGCGGCAGGACGCTCGGGTCGTAGCCGACCTCCACCTGCTCGATGGAGTCCATGTCGACGCCGTCGGAGACGAGCATCGCCTCCAGCGGAGCGGGCATGTTGCCCTTGTGGCCCAGGGTGGCGCCCTCCAGATCGCTGAGCTCCTCCACGTCCGTGCCCGTGAGCAGCGTGGCGATCGGGACGTGGCCGTAGGTGGCGACGCCGATGACGTCGATATCGGCGTCGTTGGCCATGAGGATCTCGGCCTCGCTGCCCATCGAGGTCAGCTGGGCGGTGCCCGCCGCGACCGTCTGGGCGTTGCCGATGGTGTCGCCCGTACCGGGCTGGATCTCGACGTCGAGGCAGACGGCCTCGAAGTAGCCGAGGGCGTCGGCCGCGACGGCCTCCAGGATGCTGACGGAGGCCTGGTACTGGTAGCCGGTGATGTACGTGATCGTTCCGGCATCCCGGTTGGTCTGGCACCGCTCCTCATCGATCACGGCGGCGACCTCCGGCTCGCTGTCCTCTGCCTCTCCGCTGCCGCACGCCGAGACCAGCAGAACGGCGGAGGCCGTCGTCGCGGCCGCGGCGGAGCGCAGAAGGAGGCGTCTGGGGTTGGCGGTGGGGGTGGACATGCGTATTGCTCCGATCATCAGGGGGTTCTCTGCTGCGACTCGTGCCAGAACAGCAGCCTGCGTTCCACGGTGGCCGTGAACGCGAGCATGAGGACGCCCATCGCGGCCAGACAGGCCACGGCCGCGTACACGTGCGGCAGCTGGGCGTTGGAGGCCGCGTTGCGGATCATCGTCCCCAGCCCGCTGGAGGAGCCGGCGGCGACGAACTCCGCGACGACCGCGCCCACGATGGACAGGGGGAGGACGACCCGCAGGGCGGCCAGGGTGTAGGGGAGGCTGCTCGGCACGCGCAGGCGCAACAGGACCTCGAAGCGTGAGGCGTGCAGGGTGGAGAACACGTGCAGGACCGGCAGCGGGACGGACCGCAGACCGGTCGTGACGTTGATCAGCACCGGGAAGAACGTGATGATCGCGGTGACGATGACCTTGGGCGCCATGCCGAAGCCGAACGCCACGACCAGGGCGGGAGCCAGGGCGATGACCGGGGTCACGTTGAGGACCACCGCCAGCGGCATGATCGCCCGGCGCAGAATCGGGATCTCCGACATCAGCAGGGCCAGGACGAACGCCAGTCCGGCGCCCCAGGCCACCCCGATGAGGGCGATCTGGAGAGTGGACCCGGCGTTCCGCACGAACAGCGCCGGGTCGTCGAGCAGGGTGGTGCCGACCTCGGAGAGCGTGGGCAGGATGTAGGGCTGGTCGGCGGCGACCGCCGTCCAGGCGGCGCCGACCAGCAGCACGGCCACGACCGTGGGCAGCCACAGGGCGGGGTGCAGGACCGACCGCCGCCGACGCCGCGGGTGCGCGGCGGGAGCGGTGGTGGGGCGGGGACGGACGTCCGGGGAAGTGCCCGTGGCCATGTCCGGTAGTCCTCTCACAGTGGTACGAGGTCGTCGGGGGCGGCGCCGGATTCCCACGCGACCTGCAGTGAGGCGCGGACGCGGTCCTCCACTCGGTGAAGGCGGGGGTCGGCCGTGACTCCGGAGCCGCGCGGACGGGGGAGCTCGACGGGCAGGACTTCGTGCACCCGGCCGGGGCGGGCGGACATGACCACGATCTCGTCGGAGAGGGTGACCGCCTCACGCACCGAGTGGGTGACGAACACGACCGTCGTGGACATGTGCTCCCACAGGCGCAGCAGGTGGAGCTGGAGCGCCTCACGGGTGAACTCGTCCAGGGCGGAGAACGGCTCGTCCATCAGCAGGACGTCCGGGCGGATTCCGAAGGCGCGGGCGATCGCGACGCGCTGCTGCATGCCGCCGGAGAGCTGGTGCGGGTACTTGCGGGCGACGTCCTCCAGACCCACCATGCTCAGCAGTTCGTCGGGGTCGCCGGCGGCGTTGCCCGCGCGGCGGTTGACCCGGGAGGGCAGGGCCACGTTGCGGCGCACGTTCAGCCACGGCAGCAGCGCGGGGGTCTGGGGGACCAGGCCCACCGCCTTGGCGGCGCACATCCGCTCGGGAGTGGACCCGAAGACGGCGACGTGTCCGGCGTCGGGCCGTTCCAGGCCCGCGAGCACCCGGAGCAGCGTGGACTTGCCGCAGCCGCTGGGGCCGATGAGGCTGACGAAGTGTCGCCGGGGGACGTCGAGGTCGACCCGGTCGAGCGCGGGGCGGGCGGGGTCGCCGCCCTCGTAGGTCTTGGTGAGGCCGCGCACCTCGATGCGGTCGTCGCTCATGCGGCGTCCAGCCGGTGGAACCTGCGCTCCTGGTAGACCAGCGGCGCGGATTGCCCGATCCGCACGTAGACCACGTCGAACAGGATCATCGTGTGGTCGCCGGCGCGGTGCCGTGAGTGGACGGTGCCCTCCAGCGCGACGGCGGATCCCGGCAGGACGGGCGCGCCCAGGTCGCCGGTGGTGAAGGGGGCCGCGTCGAACTTGTCGGCGCCGCGGGTGGCGAACACCCTGGACAGCCGTTCCTGGCCGTCGGCCAGGACGTTGACCGCGACGGTCCGTGCGCGGGTGAAGGCCTCGTGGCACTCGGCGGTGGAGGCGAGGCAGATCGCGACCAGCGGCGGGTCGGCGGAGACCGAGACGACGCTGTTGGCGGTGAAGCCGTGGCGTCGGCCGTCGACCTCGGCGGTGACGACGCTGACCGACGTGGCCATGCGGGCGAGGCCGTCGCGCAGGGCCGAGGGCTCGTGTCGTATGTCGGTGGAGTTCGGGGTCTGGTGGGAGGTCATTCCTGCTCCTCGGGGTGGATGAGCCATCGCACTCCGTCGTCACTGGAGTGCGCGCTCGACGGATCCATGGGTGCCGGGGGAGGCCGAGCGGGCCGCGGCGGCCAGGGCGGCCGGAACGGGGCCGTCGGGCCGAGCGAGGCCGGGGCGGACCGGCCGGGTCGCACGTACCCGGTCCGGATCCGCCCGGCTCACAGGGGTGCGGTGGCGGTGCCCATGACGGAGGAGAAGGTGCCGGCGTGGCGGTCGTACCAGGCCAGGGCGGGGTCGGTGTCGGTGCCGAGTTCACCGAGGGACTGTTCGCGCAGGTAGAGCGCGGGGACCGGGCAGGACGCGGCGAGTTCGACGAGGACGGGGCGCAGCGCCGACTCGGCGGCGTGCGAGTGTCCGTCCGAGGCGCCGACCATGAGGGGGACGGCGACCGTGCCGCGCAGGCCCTCGGGAGGCATCCGGTCCAGGAAGGCCTTGAGCAGGCCGGTGAACGTGCCCTTGTAGACGGGGCTGGCCACGACCAGGAGCCGGGCCGAGCGGACGGTGCCGACCGCTTCGTTCACCGCGGCGTCGCCGGGGTCGAGGACCGCCGGGCCGTGGTCGGACAGGTCGATGGTGGTGACGTGGTCGCCGCCCGCGAGGGGGGCGAGCAGTCGGGCGACGTGTTCGGCGGCCCGGGCCGTACGTGAGCCCGGGCGTGGGTTGCCGACAAGTGCGGCCACATGGGAAGAGCCCACGGGACACCCTCCAGGTATCTGTCCTCGGTTGGCAACACCGAGGAGAACGGTGGAGAGCGGGCGGAAGCAGGTGAGTCGACGGCCCGCGGGGATCGTTGACGCGTCAAAGCTAGTGACGCGGTTTTAACTGACTATGACGTCCCGGTCACGTGATGGTGTCGAGTGACCGGATTGTGGTGCCCTCGTCCACCAGGGCGACGGCGATCCCGTGCGTGGCGAACGCCGCTCGCAGCCAGGAGCCGCGAGCGAGGAGCCGGGACAGCTGTTCGCCCATGACCAGGACGACGCGGGCATCGGGAAAGTGGGTGTCGCGCAGCCAGACGAGCTTGAACGCGTCGGCGATGAGCTTGTTGCGCTGGACCGACTTCACCGGGCCGCGAAGTGGCGCGCACTGGGCGAGGACCGTGGGGAGGCCCTCGTCCGCGAAGTCGACTCCGACCCGGGTTCCGTCCGGGAGAGTGAACGCTCGGGGTGCCACACGGGTCCCCAGCAGCGCGGATAGCGCCCGGGAGAGGTCCGTGTCGTCGCCCCGGGCGAGGGTGTCTGGTGGGGGACCGACCACTGAACGCGCCATATAGGCAGACCATAGTGCACAAGAGTCCCGTCGTCATCGGGATTGTGCGCTTGTAACACCAGTAACAGGAGCCCCCTGTGTCCCTCACCTGGTGCCTTGATGGCTCAGTGTGGCATGAGTCACACAGCTTGGCCACTCTTTACCTCAACAAGCCTCGAGGTTTTAGCGTCGAGGAGGGGCCACGAAAGCTCTCGCCGGCCGCCGAGCCGCCGAGGGCCGCCGAGGGCCGTCGGCCGGTCCCGGGGCCGAGGGAGAAGCCGAGATCGGGGCCGGTGGAGAAGGCGAGGGCGAGCGGCCGCTGGGCGCCGGGCGGGTGTAGCCGGCGTCGCGGGGCGTGGCGGGGTCGACGGCCTATCCTGGCCGGTATGACGCCGACGACTGCACGCCATGCCCCCTAAGCAGAAACGGGGCGAGGCCACCATCGAGCGGTTGTTCGCCGCGGCCCTCCAGGTCTACGCCTCCTCGGGCGGGCAGGGCTTCACGGTGAACGCGGTCTCCTCGGCCAGCGGTGTCAGCCTCGGCAGCCTCTACCACCACTTCGGCAGCTTCGACGGCTTCACCGTCGCCCTGTGCATGCGGTGCACGGAGCAGCTCTTCGACGAGTTGACCGCGGCCGTCACCCCCACCCGCACGGCCCGTAGCGGAATCCGCGCGCTCGTGGTGACCTACCTCCGCTTCATCGAGGAGAACCCGGACGTGGCGCTCTTCCTGCACTCCGCCGTCTCCGCCGGCCTCATCGAGGCCCACACGGAGCAGATCCGGTCGGACATGCTGGGGGGCATCTTCGCGTGGGTGGGCCGACGCGTCGAGGGGGGGGACATCGCCCCCCTGCCCGGGCCGGTGATCGAGGCCCTGGCCATGGGGCCGGTGATCGCGATCGCGCGGCACTGGCTGGCCGGCCCGCACAACGTCGACCTCGACCAGGCCGCGCGTGCGCTGCCGGACCGGATCTGGAGCTCACTGCGGCCGGAGTAGCGGGCTCCGCATCGGGGCGGGCACGAGCACGTACGCGGGCCGGGGCATGCCCCGGCCCGCGTCGTTCACCGCGGTGGCTCGGGGCCGCCGCGATGCCGTCCCGTGGGTCACCCTAGTCTAGAACTAGATATTTTTTCTAGAAAACTTTACTGATCTCTGGCGGTCGACCCCCTGATCGCGGGCCGGTGGCGTGGCCGTCCAGAACCCGGAGGGCAGGCATGGACGCGGGAGTCGCAGAGGTCGGCGGGTATCGGTTGGTCCGGGAGTTGGGCCGGGGCGGGTTCGGCTCGGTGTACCTGGGCGAGGCCGCGGACGGGCGCAGAGCGGCGGTGAAGCTGCTCCACACCGGCCCCGGCGTGGACCCGCGCTTCACCGAGATGTTCGCCCGGGAGGTGGAGGCGGCGCGCAGGATCAGTCCGTTCTGCGTGGCCCAGGTCCTGGACGCCGACCCGCACGCGGAGCGGCCCTGGATCGCCAGCGAGTACATCGAGGGCCGCACGCTCCTGGCGGAGATCGAGGCGGAGGGGCCGCGACGAGGCGCCGGCCTGCAGCGCCTGGCCATCTCGACCGCGACCGCGCTGACCGCGATCCACCGGGCCGGGGTCGCGCACCGGGACCTCAAACCGGAGAACATCATGATGGCTCCGGACGGTCCGAGGGTGATCGACTTCGGGATCGCGCGGGCCTTCGAGGAGACGGCGGTCTTCACCGCCACCTCCAGGGTCGGGACGCTGCACTACATGGCGCCCGAGCGGCTGGACGACGCGCTCCACCTCACGACCGCCGTGGACGTGTTCGCCTGGGGCGCGGTCATGGTCTACGCCGCGAGCGGGCGGCACGCGTTCTCGGGACGGACGCAGACCGCCGTCATCAGGCGGATCCTGGTGGAGGAACCGGACTGTTCGGCGGTGCCCGGGGAGCTGCGCGGGCTCGTGGTCCGGTGTCTGGAGAAGGAGCCGGAGCGGCGTCCGACCGCCCACCAGGTGTTGGACGCCCTGCTGGGCCACAGCGGGGGCGTGGACGGGGCGGGCACCGACGTCGAGGACTCGATGGAGCGCGGCAGCACCGCCGTGACCGGGATCGTCGCACCGGAGGGGGCCGGGTTGGACCGGACCCTGCTGGAGACGCGGCGGGAGACGGCGGGGCCGGGGAACGCGGCGGCCGCGGAGGCGGTGGGGCACGTCGACGACCGGCCCCACCGGGAGCCGCCGCCCGGACCGCCTTCCGGACCGCAAGCCGGGCCGTCAGGCCCGTGGGAGCAGCCGCCCGGCCCGTGGGAGCCGAGGCCCGGCCCGTCGGGTCCGCGGCCGGGACCGTCCGGCCCGCGGCCGGGACCGTCCACGGCGCCTCCGTTCCGGTTCGCCGGGCGGCTCCACCGCACTCTGGAGGAGCTCTCCGAGACCATGCACGCCCACGGGAGCGCCGCCGAAGCGGAGTTCGGCGACGCCGACCGCAGGGCGCTGCTCGCCGCCTGGGTCATCGAGGACCTCGCCGACCCCCGGGTCGACCGGAGCCTGTTCCGTGCCCAGCCGGTGGACCCCGCCCTCGCGGTCGCCGGCTTCGTCGCACAGACCCGCCCGGACCTGGCGCCGAGGTATCGGGCGCGGGACATGCGGCTGTCCGCCCTGCGCGAGGCGGCGGCCCGCGGGGAGACGGGCGCGGCCGACCCCGGAACGGCCCCACCCGAGGTGCTGGAGGTGATGGCGGAGTACGACTGCCGGGACCCCGACCACGCGTGCGTTCCGGGCGGCGGCTGCACCGAGTACCGGGACCTGGTCGAGGACGTCCGGTCCGCGCGCGGCGACTACACGGACGCGATCGCGCCCTACGTCCGCTGGCAGACCGCGTCCGGGCTCGGGCACATGGGCGGGCCGGGGGAGCGCGTGGCGGACTCCGAGTTCGTCCTCGCGGCGCTGGCCCCCCAGGCGTGGGAGCGGACCGTCGCCGGGGACCGCGACTCGCTGGAGGAGTCGTGGCGGTCCGGCCTGCCGCCGATGCTCCCGCCGGAGGCCCCGCTGCGTGTGCGCCTGGTCAGGGGCATGGTGATCCGACGGCTGTGTCGCCTGCTCAGGGAACTCTCCGCCCAGTACGCGCACCTGGGGGCGAGCGCCGACCACCTGGAGGGTTACGTGCAAGAGCACGCCGAGCTCCGGGACAGGAGGGCGCGGGAGCTGACCGTGAGGGTCGCGCTCGGCGCCGGGCTGTCCGTGTGCGGGTTGCTCGTCCTCGGCGGCCTGGCCCTGGGGGGCCTGATCGCCTCCGTCGAGACGGCCTTCCTGGTCGGGGTGATCGTCGCCGCCCTCGGTTTCGTCGCCTACCGGGCGTTCGGCGACATCGTCGGCCGGACGACCGGCGCCCCCGTCAGCGGGCAGGACCCCTTCCCCGCCGTGGCCGGCCCACGGGCGAAGCTGGCGCACGCCCGGGCGGCCATCGCGGACGTGGACGGCAGGCTCGCCGCGCTGGACCGGGTCCGGGCCCAGCTGCCCCGCCTCTCCGCGGCGGGGTGACCGCCGCCGAGGGCGAGACCGGTCGCTCCCCGGGCCTCGCGTCGACCCGGGGAGCGGCCGGCCTGCGCTACCGCGACACCTCCAGCAGCGCCTTGCCGAGGATCGTGCGCTCCTCGAGCGCCGCGTGCGCCTCGGCGGCCCGCTCCAGGGGGAAGACCTGGCCGATGACCGGCAGGATCCGCCCCGCCGCCGCGGCGGCCAGCACCTCCTCGGTGCTGCGGGTCGCGTCCGCCGTGTCCTGGTGCAGGTCGGCGATCGAGTACAGGGTCACCCCGCGCTCGTCGGCCTCCTCCTGGGCGATCTCGGCGAAATCGCCGCTGGGTGCCCCGTGGGCGGAGAACCGTCCGCCGGACGCGGTGATCGCGAAGGCCTCCCGGCCGATCGCTCCGCCCGCGCCGTCGTAGACCACCTCCGGGCCCCGGCCGCCGGCGGCCTCCCGGACGCGCTCGGTCCACCCCGGCTCGGAGTAGTCGACCACGCCCTCGATGCCCCGGGACCGCAGCAGCTCCAGCTTGCGCTCGCCGCGCGCGGCGCCCACGACCCTGGCTCCGGCCTCGCGCGCCATCTGCACCAGCAGCAGCCCCATCGCTCCGGCCGCGGCCGTGACCAGCACCCACTGGTCCGGCTTGGGCGCGATCGTCGTGACGAGGGACCGGGCGGTCGCGCCGTCGTGGACCAGGGCCGCCGCCGTCCGCGCGTCGAGCCCGTCGGGGACCGCCGCCAGCTGGTCGGCCGGGGCCAGGGTCCGCTCGGCGTAGGACCCCTGGGCCGCCGTGGTCGCCACGCGCCGGCCGATCCACGACGGATCGACCCCCGCGCCGACCGCCGTCACCGTGCCCACCGCGCCGCCGCCGGGCACGTAGGGCGGCCGGATGCCGAACCACTCGCCGGCCTCGCCCCGCCGGATCGCGGTCTCCAGGAAGATGACGTCCGCCACGGACACCTCCAGGGCGACCTGGCCCGCCTCCGGGACCGGGTCGGTGCCCTGTCGCACGGCCAGGACCTCAGGGGCGCCGAACTCGCCCACCTCGATGAACCTCATGTCAGTACTCCTTATGTCGAAGGGGGTCAGGCGGAGGCGTCGGCCGTGGCGGCGGAGCGCAGGGCCGCGTCGAGCGCGGCCTCGCTCTGGTCGCCGACCAGCGGGACGCGTGATCCGGAGAACGCGAACACCGGCACGCCGCGGATACCGTCGGCGCGGACGCGGGCCAGCTCGGCCCGCACCTCGTCGGCTCCGGCGGCGCTCCACTCGACCCCGGCCTCCGCGGCCAGCCGGCGCAGGACCGCCTCGTCGCCCGTGTTCAGGTCCTCGCTGTGGTGGGCGCGGAACAGCCGCTCCACCATCGCCTCGCCGCGGCCCTGGGCCGAGGCCACCGCCACCAGCCGGTGCGCCTCGAAACTGTCGGCCCAGATCGCGTCATGGCCGAACACCAGACCCAGGTCCGCGCCCAGGACGCTCATCTCGTCCATGGCGCCCTCGTGGTCGAAGTCCGCGCCGAAGTGGCGGCGGTGCACGTCCCGCTTGGGCTCGCCGGCCGGTGACGCGCCGGGATCGAGCTGGAAGGGGCGGAACGCCACGTCGAGGGTGCCGCCCTCGTCCCGGAAGCGCGCCGCGGCCCGCTGGAAGCGGGTGTAGGCGAGGTAGGACCAGGTGCACCCGATGTCGAAGGTGATCTCCACATGTGCTGTCTTCATGGGGACGACGCTACGGACGGTCGCCCCGGGACAGCATCAGTCATCCGACGGGCGCTTGCGTCCGTTCCCCGTCGGACGGTCGCCGCCCCTGGTCACGGTGCAGGCCCAGCGCGCCGAGCTCGGCCCGGGAGGCCACACCGAGCTTGGGATAGGCCTTGTAGAGGTGGTGACCGACCGTGCGGGGGCTCAGGAACAGCTGGGCGCCGATGTCGCGGTTGGTGAGCCCGGTCGCGGCCAGCCGGACGACCTGGAGCTCCTGGGGGGTGAGGCGGTCCAGCGGGTCCTCGGCGCGGTCGCGCGCCAGGGTGTCCGTCGCACGGGTCTCCCCGGTGGCGCGCAGCTCGGCGCCGGCCCGCTCCTCCCACGGCCGGGCGCCCCAGCGGCGGAAGGCGTCGGCGGCCAGGTGGAGCTGCTCGCGGGCCTCGGTCGTGCGGCGGGCGCGGCGCAGCCACTCACCGAAGAGCAGCCGGGTCCGGGCCTGGTCGAAGGGGGCGGCGTCCAGGGCGAGCGCGCCGCGGTAGGCGTCCTCGGAGCCGTCGAGCAGGGCACGGCAGCGCAGCACCAGGGATCGGGCCCACGGCCGGTCGACGGCGGTGGCCCAGGCGGTGTACCGGTCGGCGGCGTCGGCGGCGCGGTCGGTCCGGCCCAGCCGGAACGCGGCCTCGACCAGCAGGGGCAGGTTGCCGACGATCCCCATCGGGCGGGTGCCCTCCACGACCGACTCCAGCCGGGTCAGGGCCTCCTCGGGGCGGCCCTGTCCCAGGTCGAGCAGGCTCAGCGCGATGGCGGCGTGGACGGACGCGGGCGCCACACCGCGTTCGAGCGGTTCGGCCACCAGGGCGCGGCACCGCTCGGCCTCGCCCCGGACGGCGGCGATCTCGGCGCCGATCGCGGCCAGTTCCGCCCGGGGCGTGGGCTGGCAGCTGTCGGCCGCGGTGCGCAGTCCGTCCTCGACCGTGGCACGCGCGTCGCGGTGGCGGCCGAAGAAGAACTGGGTGCGCGCGAGCACCACCTGGACCTGCGGCAGCACGGCGAGCGCGCCCTGGGCGCGGCACTCGACCTCCAGGTCGGCGGCGGCCCGGTGGGCCTCCTCGAAGTCGCCGGAGATCAGGCGCAGGCGGGCGTACAGCACGCGGTCGTTGAGGGACTGGGGTGCGAGGGCGTCGTGGCCGTCCAGGGAGGCGCGCAGCGCGGCCACGCCCTCGGCGGTGTGGCCCTGGTCGAGCTGGGTGGTGGCGAGCGCGGCCCGGGCCAGGGCCGCGGCCGGTGAACCTCCGGGGCGTCCCTCGGCGTAGTCGCCGATGCGCTCGACGCAGCCGAAGTCGTTGGCGACCCACGCGGCGCGCACCGCCTCCAGCAGGAGCTTCCCGCCCTCGGCGGCCCCGGTGGCCTCGCGCGCCCCTGCGGTGGCCGGCGGGGTCCCGGATCCGCGCGTCTTGCCCGTCTCCCGAGTTCCTCCCGGCTCCGGCGACAGCCCGAGCGCCTGCGCTTCGTCGGGGTCGGAGTCCAGCGCCGCGGCGAACAGGACGCGGTAGGAGGTGTCGGCGCGCCCGGCGGCGGTGGCGAGCATCGAATGGAGCCGGGCCACGGTGACACGCTGCCCCGCGTCGTCCAAATGGGTTCCGGTGATCGCGTCCAGCAGACGGCCCGCCCGTGCCTGGTCGCCCGCGTAGGCGGCGGCCTCCGCCGCGGCGATCGACCGGCGACGGCGCTCTCCCGCCCCGGGCGACAGGGCGGCGGCCCGTTCGTAGGCGGCGGCGACGGCGGACAGGCCCCCGCGGGCCCGGGCCCGCTCGGCGGCCTCCTCCAGCAGGGCGGCGACCTCCTCGTCGGCCGTGGGCGCCGCCGCGGCCAGGTGCCAGGCCCGGCGGTCGGCGGCCTCGGGACGGTCCGCGTACACCCCGGCCAGGGCCCGGTGGGCCGCCACGCGGTCGCGGGAGGGCGCGTGCTCATAGGCGGCCGCGCGGATCAGCGGGTGCCCGAACTCCACCCGGTTCCCGTCCACCCGCAGCAGGCCCTTGCGCTCGGCGGGCCCCAGGTCGTCCAGGCCCGCGCCCAGCTCCCCGGCGGCGCTCAGCACGGTGGCCGCGTCGGCGGAGTCGTCCGCCGCCGCCACCAGCAACAGCGCGCGGGTCGGGTCCGGAAGCGCGGTGACCTGGTCGGCGAAGGCGTCCTGGATGCGGCCCGGCGCCCCCAACCGGGTGCTGGAGTACCCGTCCCGCTGCACGGAGGTCAGCGTCAACAGGGCCAGCGGGTTGCCCGCCGCCTCGGCCAGCACCTGTCCGCGCACCTGCCGGGGCAGGTCGGCGGCGTGCTCCTGGAGCAGCGCCTCCGCGTCGGCCCGGGGCAGCCGCCGGAGCCGCAGCTCCTCGATGTGGGGGGTGGACAGCAGCGGCGCGTGCGGTTCGCGGACCGCCATCAGCACCGCGACACCCTCGGCCTCCAGCCGCCGCGTGGCGAACAGCAGCGCCTCGGCCGACTCCCGGTCCAGCCAGTGGGCGTCGTCCACCAGGCAGAGCACCGGTCCGTCGGCGGCCAGCTCGGCCAGCAGGGTCAGGACGGCGAGTCCGACCAGGAACCGGCTCGGTGCCGGGGAGTCCGCCAGCCCCAGGGCGCCGCGCAGCGCCCGGGCCTGCGGTTCGGGCAGCGCGTCGATGTGCGCCGTCGCGCGGCCCAGCAGCAGGTGCAGGCCCGCGTACGGCAGGTCGCTCTCGGACTCGACTCCGGCGCCGCGCAGCACGCGCATGTCGGCGGCGACGGCCTCGCGCTCGGCGTGGTCGAGCAGCGTCGACTTGCCGATCCCGGCCTCGCCCCGCAGCACCAGCGCACCGCTGCGGCCGGAACGCGCCGCGGCGAGGACCGTGTCGATCCTCGCCGTTTCGTCGTCGCGTCCGCGCAGCACGCGCTCACGCTACCGTGCCCGGGCGCCGTGGGCGCGTGAGCACCCGTGCCCTACGGCGCAGTCCCGCGTCAGCGCACGTGCGGGGGCTCGTGGAAGAACACCTCCTCCCGGACGATGAGCCCGTCCCGGACCGTGTACAGGGAGACCTTGGAGTTCGTGCCCCGCTCGCCCGTCGGCCTGAAGGTGGAGTCGAAGGTGAAGCGGATCGCGAAGCGGTCGCCCCGGACCAGCGGGGGGTCGATCTCCACACCGTGGATCTCCACGGTCTCGTCGACCGTCTCCATGTGGTCGTCCATGGCGTCCGCCCGGATCTCGACCGCCGGCCCGGTCATGTCGTCGGAGCCGACGCGCACGTAGTCCGGGGAGTGGACTCGGTCGAGCCCGTCGAAGTCGCCCCGCGACATGAGCTCGACGTACTCCCGCGCGACCCGCCCCGTGGAACGGATCTCGGACGGGCGCTCGGGCAGGAAGTCGGCGATGTGGTCGGCGACCCACCGCCGGTAGGTGAGCGCCGGCCTGCCGGTGACCTCCTCCACCGCCGCGGTGACCGGTTCGGGCGCCTTGGTGAGCTCGGCCAGCTCGGTGATGGTGTCCTCGACCGCTTCGGGCGGCAGCCAGGCGAGGAACCCCTCGCGGGCCTCCTCCACCGGCATCTCCTCGAACCGCAGGGGCAGCCCGGTCACCTCCCCGATGATCCGCACCCGCTCGGCCTGGTCCAGGGCCTCGGGGCCGGTCACGTCGTGGACGGCGCAGACATGGTCGTCGGTGGTCAGTGCCCGCACCGCCACGGCGGCGAGGTCGGCCTCGTGCACCGACGACCTGTGCCACCCCGCGAACGGCTCGCGGACCACGCCCGTGGTGCGGACGTCCTCGGCCCACCCGAGGTCGTTGCCCGCGAACCCGCCGCCGCGCACGAAGGTCCACTCGACCCCGGACTCGCGCAGCAGCCGCTCGATCCGCGCGTGGGACCCGTTGACGGGGTCGTTGGCCGCCGCGTCTCCCGCCCCCATCGAGGACAGGTACACCACGCGCCGGGCGTCGCGGGTGATCCGGGACATGACCTCGGGCGCGGTGTCGTCGGCGTGCAGGGTCGGCCAGACGAGCAGGACCCGGGTGACGCCGTCGAGCGCGGCGTCCAGGGAGGCGGCGTCGGACAGATCGCCGCGCACCACCTCCACCCCAGCGGGGAGCCGGGCGCGGTCGGGGTCGCGCACCAGGGCGCGGACGTTGGTGTGGCCGGCGTCGAGCAGCTGTCGGACGGCGCTGCCGCCGACCTTGCCGGTGGCGCCGGTGACGAGGTACTTTCCGTGGGTTTCGCTGTGGTCGTCCATGTCGCCGACACTAGGGAGGCGGCCGTGGCCGCAACATCGGTCATGTGACTGTCGAACGACCGTCACCGCTTCCAGGAGGACACGTGGGCGCATCCGCGGACACCGGGACGGACTCCGCCGGGGTCGACTCAGCCGGGGTCGACTCAGCCGGGGTCGACGCCGCCGAGACCGACGTCGTCGTGGTCGGCGGTGGCCAGGCGGGCCTCGCGGCCGGGTACTTCCTGCGGCGCGCCAAGGCGCGGTTCGTCGTCCTCGACGACCGTGCCGAGCCCGGTGGGGCCTGGGGCGATTACTGGGACTCGCTGCGCCTGTTCTCCCCGGCCGCGCACAGCCCGCTGCCCGGCTGGTGGATGCCGGAGGAGCCGGGGCGGGAGTTCCCCTCGGCGCGGCACGTGACCGACTACCTGGCCGAGTACGAGCGCCGGTACGAGCTGCCCGTGCGCCGACCGGTCGCCGTGAAGGAGGTCCGTCGCGCCGGCGACCGCCTGGAGGCGGACACGACCGCGGGCACCTGGCGGGCGCGGCACGTGATCAGCGCGACCGGGACCTGGTGCCGCCCGTACACGCCGGACGTGCCCGGCCGCGAGCTGTTCGAGGGCCGCCAGCTCCACACGGTCGAGTACCGCCACTCGGAGGACTTCGCCGGGCAGCGGGTCGTGGTGGTCGGCGGGGGCAACTCCGCGGCGCAGATCCTCGCCGAGCTGTCCGAGGTCGCGCACACCACCTGGCTCACCCGGCGCCCGCCGCGCCTGATGCCCGACGACGTCGACGGCCGTGTGCTCTTCGAGGTGGCCACGCGCAGGGCGCTGGGCACGGCGGACGGGGACGTCGGCTCCCTGGGCGACATCGTGATGGTGCCGAGCGTGCGCCGGGCACGGGACCGGGGCGTGCTCAAGGCGCAGCCGATGGCCGAGCGGCTGACCCGCACGGGCGTGGCCTGGGCGGACGGGAGCGAACTGGCGGCGGACGCGATCGTGTGGTGCACCGGGTTCCGCCCCGTCCTGGACCACCTGGCCCCGCTGGAGCCGTTCGACGCCGACGGGCGGATCCCGCTCGACGGCGCCCGGTCCCTGCGGGAGCCGCGGCTGCACCTGCTGGGCTACGGCGACTGGACCGGGCCCGCGTCGGCCACGCTCATCGGCGCGGGCCGTGCCGCCAAGGCCGCCGTCGCCCGCATCGCCGAGGATCTGGGCACGGGCCGGAGTCGCAACCGATGATTCCCGTCCCCGCGCGTGGTCTACCACCGCGGAAGCAGACGGTCTGAGGGAGTGGCTCCATGGGACAGCTGGTCGCGGTCGAGTTCGTGTCGTTGGACGGAGTGATGCAGTCGGTGCTCTCCGAAGGCGAGGACCGGGACGGCGGGTTCGATGAGGGAGGCTGGGTGCTCCCCTACGTCGACGAGGTCGTGGAGCGGTTCATGAGCGAGGCCACGGCCGGGGCCGGCGCGCTGCTCCTCGGCCGCAGGACGTACGAGATCTTCGCGGCCACGTGGCCGTACGGCGACATGGACGATCCCGCCGTGGCCGCGATGAACGCGATGCCCAAGTACGTCGCCTCCCGCACCCTGGAGGACCTTCCCTGGGCCGGCTCCGTCCTCCTCGGCGCCGACCTGGTGGAGGAGGTCGGTCGCGCCAAGGCCGCTTCGGAGGCGGAGACCGTGGTCCTGGGCAGCGCGGACCTGCTCCGGACTCTGGTCGAGCACGACCTCGTCGACGAGTACCGCCTGCTGGTCTTCCCGCTCGTCCTGGGCAAGGGCAAGAAGCTCTTCGCGGACGGCGGTACTCCGCGCCGCCTGACCCTGACCGCGACGCGGTCGACCCCGTCCGGCGTGCTGATCAACACGTACCGCCCCGCGGAGAGAGCGCTCTGAGCGCAAGGGCCGGAGGTTCTCCCGACGGGGGTGAGGGGCGGCCGCCCCGGCGGAAGCGGAAGCGGACGCGGGCGCCTTTCCTCGGCCGTCACGTCCTACAGGATCCGGCGCAGGACGTGGCGGGCGTCGCGGCCTACGCCGCGCAGGGTCGCCGAGGAGAAGCTGCGCTGGAACTCCAGCCCCACGAACCCCAACCCGGGCACGGAAGCGGAGACGCCGCGCGACTGGAGGGGGCGGCCGTCGCCGTCCAGGGCGCCGGTGCCGTCGAGGTAGCCCAGCGCGGGCCGGAACCCCGTGGCCAGCACGAGCGCGTCCACGTCCTCCTTGGTGCCGTCCGCCCACTCGACGCCGTGCTCGGTCAGGTTCGTGAACATCTCGCGCCGGTCCGGGTCGCCCGAGTCGAAGGCGGCGCGGTAGCGGCCGTCGTCCCTGACCAGCACCGGCCCCCGCTCCCAGTACCGGCGGATCGGGGCCGTGTCCAGCCCGCTGCGGACGAACCACCAGTGCAGGTCGCGGCCGAGTAGTCGCTGTCCCATCCAGGCGATCGGTGCCCGGCTGGCCAGGGTCACCCGCGCGGTCGCGGCCAGTTCGGCGGCGATCTGCACGGCGGAGTTGCCGCCGCCGACCACCACCACGCGCCGGCCGGCAAACGACTCGGGTGATCGGTACTCGCTGCTGTGCAGCACGGTGCCGGAGAACTCGTCCAGGCCGGGCAGGGCGGGCCGGTGCGGACGGGAGAACTCTCCGGTAGCGGCCACCAACGCGGGTGTGCGGAACCGCGCTCCGGTGGCGGTGGTGACGGTGAGGTGACCGCCGCTGCGGCCCACTCCGGTGACACGCTGCCCATAGCGCGTGTCGGCGTCCAGGTCCCGGGCGTAGGCGCGCAGGTAGGACACGACCTCGTCGCGCCGCGGGTAGCGGTCGCCGTCCCCGGGCATCGGGCGACCGGGCAGACCGGAGAACCGGGCGGGAGAGAACAGAGTCAGGCTGTCGTAGTGGTGCGGCCAGGAGCCGCCCGCGTCGTCGGCGGCCTCCAGGACGAGGGGGCGCACGCCGCGCCGGGCGGCCTCGTGCGCGGTGGCCAGACCGGCCTGTCCGGCGCCGACCACGATCAGGGGTGTGTGTTCCATGGGTGTTCGTCCTTGTCGGGAGTTGGTTCGGTACGGGTCGCCAGGGCGAGCAGCGCCCCGAGCGCGGCGAGTGCGGCCATCAGCGCGAACACCGCCGGATATCCGCCCAGTGGCCCGGCCAGGGCGGCGCCGGCCCAGGGGGCGAGCGCGATGGCGAGCATGAGCGGGGTGTGCAGGAGGCCGTTGAGCGTGGCGTAGTCCCCGGTGCCCCACCGGTCGGCCACGGCCGTGGCGTGGAGCAGGGTGAGGACGCCGCGCGCGGCCCCCGCGAGCAGCGCGATCCCGAGCAGCAGCGCGAGCGGGCCGGGGACGAGGGCGAACAGGGCGGTGGTGGCGGCGCAGGCCAGGAGGACGAGCACGGTCCGCGGCACGGGGGCGAGCCACCGCTCCGCCGGGGCGTAGGCGAGGCGGCCCAGCACCTGGCCGAGGCCGCCGATCCCGAGGGCCCACGCGGCGGCCGTCGTCCCGAATCCGCGCTCCTCCACCAGGGGCACGAGGTTGACCACCACCGCGTACACCGTGAACGACCCCAGGGCCAGCGCCGCGGCCAGGGCCAGGAACGCGGGTTCCCGGGCCGCCGCTGGGAGTCGCCTGGCGCCGCCGGTGTCCCGGCCGCGCGCTGCCCGGTCCCACGGCGGGGTCAGGGCGAGAGCGTGCAGGGGCACGACCACCACCGCGAGCACGCCCGCGAGGACGAGGTAGGCGCCCCGCCAGCCCAGTGATGCCTCCAGAACGGCCGTGAGCGGCGCGAAGACCGTGCTGGCGAACCCGGCGGCCAGAGTCAGGACCGTGAGCGCCCGCACCCGCCCCTCCCCGTACCAGCGGGTCAGAGCGGCGAAGGCCGGAGGGTAGAACAGGCCCGCCATCGCCGCCCCGCAGACGAGCCAGGCCGTGCCGAAGGCCCACAGGTTCGGTGCCAGGGCGAGTGCCGCCACCGC
Source organism: Nocardiopsis sp. Huas11 (assembly GCF_003634495.1). Taxonomy (GTDB): domain Bacteria; phylum Actinomycetota; class Actinomycetes; order Streptosporangiales; family Streptosporangiaceae; genus Nocardiopsis. The sequence goes on from NZ_RBKY01000001.1 coordinate 3,068,770, forward strand.
CGGCACCGACAGGACGGCCGCCGCCGTCATCACCGGCCGCGGCCCTCGGGCATCGATCCACCGGCCCACGGCGATCCCGCTGAGCCCCGCCACCACCTGCGCGGCGGAGAAAGCGGCGGTGACCGCCGCCAGCGACCATCCGGTGTCCGCCGCGATGGCCGGGGCGAGCACCGGGAAGGCGTAGAACAGCACGCCGTAGCCGGTCGTGACGGTGACGCAGAGCGCGGCCAGGGCCCGCCCCGCCCCGGGGGCCCGCCGGGGCTCGCGCGTGGGAGCCCCGGCGGGGGAGGCGGGGCGGTTCACGGGGTGAGCAGGGAACCGGACGGCGTGACCAGGTCGACGGTGGCGGGCTCGGGCGCCCCGCAGCAGCCGCCCTCGTCGACGGCCTCCGCCGCGTCGTCCGGATCGGTCAGCCCGTTGCCCTTGCAGACCCCGGTCTCGGGCAGGGTCAGCTCCACCCGGGCGGCGGACTCGTGGTCCCCGTCCAGCGCGGCGGCGATGCTGCGCACCTGCTCGTATCCGGTGAGCGAGAGGAACGTGGGCGCGCGGCCGTAGGACTTCATCCCGGCCAGGTAGAACCCGGACTCCGGCTGGGCCAGCTCGGCCGCGCCGTGGGGGTAGACGGTGCCACAGGAGTGGACGTTGGGGTCGATGAGCGGGGCCAGCGCCACCGGCGCCTGGAGGGTGGCGTCCAGGCCGAGTCGGATCTCGGAGAGGAAGGACAGGTCGGGACGGAAGCCGGTGAGGGCGACCACTTCGTCGACCGGCGCCAGGGCGCGGCCGTCGCCGGCACCGCCGTCATCGTCGACCAGGACCAGGGACTCGCCCTCCGCGCGGACCTCGGTCGTGCGAAAGCCCGTCACCGTCTCGATGTACCCGGCCTCCACCGCCTTCCTGGCCCGCGTGCCCAGCGCGCCGCGGGCGGCGAGCTGGTCGTCGGAGCCGCCGCCGAAGGCGTCGCCGGTCTCGCCCCGGCGCAGCACCCACACGATGCGGGTGTCGGGGTCGTCCGCGGCGAGTCCGGCCAGCGCCACCAGGGCGGTGAGCGCGGAGTGGCCGCTGCCGACCACGGCCGTGCGGCGCCCGGCGTAGCGGACCCGGACGGCGGGGTCGGCGGTGTCGGGGACGCGGTAGGACAGGCGGCCGGCCGACGCGGCTCCGCTCTCGCCGAGGGCGGGCAGGCCGTCGCCGCCCAGCGGGTTGGGGGAGTCCCACGTGCCGGAGGCGTCGACCACGGCGCGCGCCAGGAGGCGCTCCTCGCCCCGCTCTGTGCGGACCCGGACGGTGAAGGGCAGGTCGTCGCGGTCGGTGTCCACGACCCGGTCGCGGCCCAGGCGGCTGACCCCGGTGACCTCGGCGCCGTAGCGGACCCGCTCGCCGAGGACGGCGGACAGCGGGGCCAGATAGGCCTCGACCCACTCGCGGCCGGTGGGGTAGGCGTCGTCGTCGCCGCGCCGCCAGCCGGTGGCGGACAGCAGCTTCTCCGCGGCCGGGGCGACGAGGTCGCGCCAGGAGGAGAACAGGCGGACGTGGCCCCACTCGGCGACTGCGGCGCCGGCGGCGGGGCCCCGCTCCAGGACCTGGACGGGCAGGCCGCGCTGGACCAGTTCGGCCGCGGCGGCCAGCCCCGCGGGTCCGGCACCGATCACGACGACGGGGAGTACCTCGTTCATGACGCTTCCTTTCATCGACTGGCGTCTATGAATAAGGACTCTATAGACGAACGTCGATGGACGCAACCATAGATCATGGTCGATACTGGGGGTATGACCGTCACGCACGAACACACCATGGGGCTGCTGCCGACCGAGGACGCCGAGACCTACGCCGCCTGGTTCGCGTGCCTGGCCGAGCCCACACGGGTCCGCCTGCTGCACGCCATCGCCTCCTATCCGGGCGCCATGAGCGTGGGGCAGCTGGCCGAGGCCGTGGGCGTGCGGCAGCCCACCGTCTCCCACCACCTGCGCAAACTCGCCGAAGTGGGCTTCGTGACCACCTCCCGCGTCGGCACCTCCACCCGGGTCGCGGTCAACGCCGACTGCTGCACCGGCCTGCCGCACGCCGCCGACGCGGTGATGGGCATGCTCGCGGCGCGCCCCTGCTGCCCCACCGAGGTGCCCGAGGACGTCACCGTGCGCGCCCTGACCGACGCCGACCTGTCGGCCGTGCGCCGCCTCCACGCCGCCGGAACCGCGGCCGGGGACGTCCTCGCCGAGGAGGGCGACGCGGCCGGTGCAACCGACTCCGGCGTGAAAGCCGACCTGGACACCGACTGGCTCGACGGGCACGCGTGGGTGGCCGAGCGCGACGGAACGGTCATCGGATGGGCCGCCGCCTGGCCGGTGTCCCGGCTCAGCGCCTACGCGGGCGTGGCCGAGACGCGGATCCACGTGGCGGAGGGCGAGCGCGGCCGGGGCGTCGGCAAGGCGCTGGCCCGCACGCAGGTCGTCGAGGCCGACCTCGCCGGACTGTGGACCCTCCAGGCCTCGGTCCTGCCCGAGGACAAGGCGGCCCTCGCCCTGCTGCACGCGTCGGGCTACCGGACCCTGGCCGTTCGCGAGCGGCTCGTCCGGCACCGGGGCGAGTGGCGGGACGTCGTCCTCCTCGAACGCCGGCGCGACGACACCGTGGACCCCGGCGCGGTGGGCGTCCAGGACCTGCCCGACCCCGTCCTGCGGCCCCGCGCCGACGGCGCCTAGGCCGTGTTTTTCTGCAGGCTTTCGGGTGAGCCCGGAATGCTGCAAAAAACACGGCCTAGGTCTTGCGGGGCAGGGCGTTGTCGGCGCTGGTCGTGTTACCCCGACACGGCTTCGGTGGCCCGCAGCAGGCGTTGTCCGGTGCGCGCGAGGTAGTCCCGGAACTCGGCGGGCCCCTCGACTCTGAAGTCGATGTCGGTGACGGTCAGAACGACGGCGAGCCACTCGAAGGAATCGACGTAGGCGACATACCGGCAGCTGTGTTCGTCGAGGGATGCGAGGGACCCGTCGACACGGTGAAGGCGGGCCGCGGCGTCGCGCACGTCGGTGTGCAGGGTGAGGACGACCCGCGTCGTCCTCGGGCCGTGGAACCGCGCTTGGAGATGCCCCGCGAGGTCGTCGCCGGGAAGGGGGCGTGGCCGGAACGTCGCACCGGTCGTTCGCGGGTCGGCGATGCGGTCGAGCCGGAAGCTGCGCCAGTCCTCGCGGTCGCCGTCCCACGCGTAGAGGTACCAGCGTTGGCGGATCTGCACGAGCCGTATCGGCTCGACCGTCCGGAACGACCGCCCTCCCTTCCCGTCGTAGTCGAAGGCGAGACACCGATGGGCCGCGATCGCGGAGGCGACGACGCTCAGGACGGTGGGGCTGGTCGGGGGATGCTCACTGCGACCGAACTCCACCGCGGCGAGCGTTTCGTCGGTCCTGCGGCGCAGGGAGGCGGGAAGAATGCGGCGGAGCTTCGCCTCGGCACGTTCGGCGGATTCCGCCGTGAGGTCGATGCCGGTCGCTCCGGCGGCCGCGAGGCGTAGCCCGAGGACGGTGGCGATCGCTTCGTCGCCTTCGAGCAGGAGGGGCGGCAGCGCGGCGCCGGCCACGAGGCGGTAGTGGCCTCCTGGTCCGCGGGTGCCCTCCACGGGGTACCCCATCTTGCGCAGGTGGTCGATGTCGCGTCGAAGCGTGCGGGAGGGCGCTCCCACCGCCGCGGCCAGTTCGTCCGCGGGCCAGTGCCGACCGGATCGCAGCAGGGACAGCAGCCGGAGCATCCGTTCTCTCGCCGTCACGGTGAATCCTCGATCCCGTCCGCCCTCGAATAATTGTGGCAAAAAACCGGCCACATCTGATCGTAGCCTGACGACATGCCACAGGATCAGGAGATGATGACCGACCGTGGTCGGTGGATCACGGTGGAAGGCGCCCGGACCCACAACCTCCGGGACGTGTCGGTCCGCGTTCCCAAGCACCGGCTGACGGTGTTCACCGGCGTCTCGGGGTCAGGGAAGTCGTCGCTGGCGTTCGACACGATCGCGGCCGAGGCCGAGCGCCTGGTCACCGGGACCTATCCCACGTTCGTGCGGAACCGGCTCGCGCAGCATCCACCCGCGGACGTCGACCGGCTCGACGGGCTGGTCTTCACCACGATCGTGGATCAGCGGCGCTTCACCGGGAACGCCCGGTCCACGGTGGGCACGGCGAGCGACACCGCGTCGCTGCTGCGCCTGCTGTTCTCCCGCGTAGCGAGCCCGCCCGCCGGGTACTCGCCGGCGTACTCGTTCAACGACCCCAGCGGGATGTGCCCGCGCTGCGAGGGGCTCGGCGTCGTCGACGACATCGATCTCGACACCCTGCTCGACCGGTCACGAAGCCTGCGCGAGGGTGCGGTCCGGTTTCCCACCTTCGCCCCGGGCACCTACCGATGGAAGCGCCTCATCCGCGCCGGACTCGTCGACCCCGACATCCCCTTCGGGCGGCTCCCCGCTGCGCAGGCCGACGCACTGCTCTACGCCGAAGGGCTCCGACTCGAGAACCCCGACCCGGAATACCCCCGACACGGCGTCTTCGACGGCGTCATCCCGCGGCTGCGGAACTCGTACCTGCGCAGGACGCCGTCGCGCCTCACCGACGAGGAGCAGCGGGGGCTCGCCCGAGTCGTCACTCGCGGTACCTGCCCGGACTGCGCCGGCACCCGCCTCAACGCGTCGGCGAGGAACAGCCTGATCGACGGCCGATCCATCGCGGACTGGTCGGCCATGCCCATCAGCGATCTGCGTGGGATCGTGGCGGCCGTGCACGACCCGTCCGTGACGCCGCTCCTCCAGGCGATGCGGGAACGCCTCGACGCACTGGACGCCGTCGGGCTCGGCTACCTCAGCCTGTCCCGGGAATCGGGGACCCTGTCCGGCGGCGAGGCCCAACGGGTCAAGATCGTCCGCCACCTCGGCAGCGCCCTCAGCGACGTCTGCTACGTCTTCGACGAGCCCAGCACCGGACTGCACCCGCACGACGTGCATCGCCTCCTCGGACTGCTGACGAAGCTCCGCGACGCGCACAACACGATCCTCGTGGTCGAACACCATCCCGCGGTCATCGCGGCCGCCGACCACGTCATCGACCTCGGACCCGGCGGCGGCTCAGGCGGCGGCGTCATCCAGTTCGAAGGAGGGCCCGACGAACTCACGGCGACCGACACCGAGACGGGCCGCGCCCTCCGCACCCCGGTGCGTTTCAAGGAGCGGCCCCGTCCGGCTCGGGGGACCGTCACGATCGCCGGCGCCGGCACTCACAACCTGCGTGACGTCACCGTCGATGTACCGCTCGGCGTCCTCACCGTCGTCTCCGGCGTCGCCGGTTCCGGCAAGAGCACACTGATCGCCGACGAGCTGCCCCGCCGGCATCCCGACTTCGTCGTCGTCGACCAGGCACCGCTCCGCGGCGGCATCCGCTCCACCCCCGCCACCGTGCTCGGCGTCGCCGAACCCATCCGGGACGTCTTCGGCAAGGCCACGGGGCTGCACCCCTCCTGGTTCAGCGCCAACGGCCGCGGAGCGTGCCCCGTCTGCAAGGGAAGAGGTGTCATCGTCACCGACCTGGCCTTCCTCGATGACGTCCAGACCGACTGTGACGCCTGCGGAGGCACCCGGTTCGGCCCGACGGCAATCGCCGCCACCCACCACGGCCGCACCATCGCCGACCTGCTGGCGATGAACCCGGCGCGCGCGGCCGACCTGCTCGCCGAACACTCCCGCGTCGCGCGCCGACTGCGGTGGCTGGACCGGGTCGGACTCGGCTACCTGTCGATCGGGCAAGGCCTCGACACCCTCTCCGGCGGAGAACGCCAACGGCTCCTCCTCGCCCGCCACCTCGCCGACACCGACGCCTCCGACGACCTGCGCGTCGTCCTCGACGAACCCACTGCCGGGCTCCATGGAAGCGACGTCGACCGGCTCCTCGCGCTCTGCGACGATCTCGTGGACTCCGGAGCGACGCTCATCCTCATCGAGCACGACCAGCGCGTGATCGCTCACGCCGACCATGTCATCGATATCGGGCCCGGCGCCGGCTTCGACGGCGGCACCATCGTCTTCCAGGGCACACCGGCCGACCTCGCAGCGGACCCCGTGTCGATCACCGGCCGACACCTGCGGGAGGCCGCCTCCACCGCCGTGGCGACCACGGCCGATCGCCGAAACGCCATCACACCGGACCCCGTCCGCCAGGGCCGGCGCCCCAGCGGTCCAGCCACTTCGCGCGCACCTCGGCGGTGAGGTCGACGCCGTGGTGGTCCGCCAACAGGAGCACGTGGCAGAACACGTCCGCCGGCTCCGCCCCGAACCGGGCGGACCTCTCCCGGTCGTCGAGCCCCTTGGCGCGCCCCCGGCCGTCCAGGGCGAGATAGGCCTGGGTGAGCTCGCCCATCTCCTCGTGGAGCTTGAGGACGAACCAGTCGGCGTCCCGTTCGATGCCGAAGCGCGTCGCGTACCCGCGCGACACCCGCTCCACCTCGGCGCTCAGGTCGTTCACGTCCACGGGGGCCTCGCTCTCCAGGGGGTCGCACCATCATGCCCGGGCGCCGTCCGCGGCGGGCCCGAATCGGAGACGGAGCAGCTTCGTCCCAGGTCAGAGGTATGGGCCTGTCCCAGTGGACTCTCCAGAAGCACACCGCACACCGGACATCCGGGGCTACACTCGCGGCATGGCGAAAACCCTCTATCTCGTCATGTCCGGTGCGCCCGCTCCTGAGGGCCTTCCCGCGCTCGTCCGACTGTTCCAGGCCGATGACTGGACCGTGCGGTGCCTGTCCACCCCCACTGGGCAGCGCTTCCACGACGCCGACGAGCTGGCGGCCCTGACGGGTGAACCGGTGCGTGCCGAGTACAGACGCCCAGGGACCGGCAGACCCTTACCCCCGGCGGACCTCGTGGTCGCCTGCCCGCTCACCTTCAACTCCACGAACAAGTTCGCCGACGGCCACGCCGACAACTTCGCGCTCGGACTGCTCTGCGAGATGGTCGGCTACGGGGTCCCCACCGTCGTGGTCCCCCACTGCAAACCCCAGCTCGCGAGCCACCCGGCCTTCGCACGCTCCCTCGGTACCCTCCGCTCCCTGCCCTCGGTCACGGTCCTCTACGACCACCAGGCGCCCTACGAGTCCCGCATGCCCACCTGGGAGCGGGTCCTGTCCACCGTTCGCACCAGCTAGACGGGAGGCCCGGTGTGGACGCTGCCGCCAGGGGCCAGACCATCCGCCGCAACCGCACCCGGCGCGGCTACTCACAGGCCGTCCTCGCCGGGCTGGTGGGCCGCTCCGAGTCCTGGCTCTCACAGGTGGAGCGCGGCATCCTCAGCGTCGACTCCCACGACGTCCTGACCCGGCTCGCCGACGTCCTGCGGATCCCCCTCACCGAACTGGCCGGCACCGACCACCACGTCCCCGCGCCCCGCTACACGGCGGCGGTGGAGATCGAGCACGCGATGATGCGCTACTCCGAGGTCCGCGACGGGCCCGTCGACCTCGCCCGCCTGCGCGCCGAGGCGCACCGCACGCACGCCGCCTACCAGGCGACCCGCTACGGCGAGGTCGGCCGCCGGCTGCCGCGGCTGATCCTGGACGTGGAGACCGCCGCCCACCGGCGCGGCGCCGACCGCCCGGCGGTGTGCTCGGTGCGCGCGATGGTCTACAACACCACCGCGGCCGTGCTCCGCCGGGTGGGACAGAAGGATCTCGCCTGGCAGGCGGCCGACCGGGCGAGGTCGGCCGCCGAGTGGGCGGACCAGCCCCTGCTCTCGGCGGTCGGCGCCTACCGGCTCGCCTACGTGTTCGTCTCCCGGGGCCGGCCCGGAGCCGCCGCCGAACTGGCCATGGCGGCCGCGGCCGACATGGAACGGCGGATGCGCCCGGGGACCGCCGAGGAGCTGAGCGTGTACGGCGGGCTCCACCTGGCCGCGGCGACCGCCGCCGCGGCCGAGTTCGACAAGGCGGCGGTGCCCCGGCTGCTGCGCCAGGCCCAGCGCGCGGCCGACCGCCTGGGCCGCGACATGAACCTGCACGGGACCGCGTTCGGGCCGACCAACGTGGCCATCCACACAATCTCGACCCGGGCCAAGGTGGGCGACGCGCGGGCGGCGGTGGCCGCGGCGGAGGCGCTGGACGTGGACTCGCTCCCGGAGGGGCTGGTCGGCCGCCGCGCCCAGGTGTGCCTGGACGTGGCCCGCGCCTACACCCAGACCCGTCAGGACGCGGCGGCGGTGAACACCCTGCTGGACGCCGAGCGGATCGCGCCGGAGCTGGTCCGGCACGACCCCTCGACCGGGCGTGTGCTCCAGGAACTGATGCGGCGGGAGCACCGGCCGTCGACGCCGGAGCTGCGCCCGCTCGCCCAACGTGCCGGGGTGGTCTGACTCCGCAGGATCCTGCGGGTCTTTTACCTTCACTCCACTGTGTGTCACAGGTGGTGACCCATCGTAGCGTCGAGCAGACCACGCGAGCCGCGGGAGGCTGCATGACGGACGACCCCTCCGATCACGGGGTGACGCTCGACGAGCTGGCGCGACTGCTGAGCCCGCGTTCGACACCCGACCGGAGCCCGTCCGACGGGGGACGCCTGCCGAGGAGGGGGAGCGCGGAGTACCCCACCTCGGACGCGCTCTACGACGCCCTGTCCGAGATGCTGCGGGTGCGCCCGCGCAACGCGGGTGAGGCCCACCGGGTGATCCGCGAGGCCGACCGGCTGTTGACGGCGCTGGACCTGCACATCAAGAACGGAGGGCCGCTGCCCTCCCCCTGGCGCCACGGCCGGGGCGCCCCGCGCACGCGCTGACCGCCGCCTCGGGCCGGCCGCTTCGGCCGCACCGCCCCGGCAGCACCGCCCCGGCCCCCGCGTCGGGCCCGCCGCGTCGGCCCCACCGCGGGGGACGGCGCCCGGGCGTGCGTTGGTACCTTCCTTCCGGCATCCCCGACCCGAAGGAAGAGGCTCCCCATGTCCGAGGCACCCGTGGTCGTCATCGGTGCCGGTGAGGCCGGTCTGGCCACCGTTCAGGCCGCCAACGGCCACCGGGTCCGCCCGCTGGTCCTGGAGGCCTCGGGCGAGGCGGGCGGCTCGTGGCCGCACTACTACGAGAGCCTCACCCTGTTCTCGCCCTCCCCGTACGCCTCCCTGCCGGGCCACGCGATGCCCGGAGGCGGCGCGACCTACCCCCACCGGGACGAGGTCGCGGCCTACCTGCGCGACTACGCCGAGCGCCTGGACGCCGACTTCCGCTTCGGACAGAAGGTGACACGCGTCGAACGCGACGGCGGCGGCTTCACCGTCACCACGGCCGACGGCACGCGGCACGGCGCCCGCGCGCTCGTCGCGGCCTCGGGGACCTTCACCCGTCCGCACCGGCCGCGGCTGCCGGGACTGGACGGGTTCACCGGCACGGTGCTCCACTCGTCCGAGTACCGGACCCCCGAGCCGTTCCGCGGGCAGCGGATCGTGGTCGTGGGAGCGGGCAACTCCGGTGTGGAGATCGCGGTCGAGCTGGCGCGGGTGGCCCGGGTGAGCCTCGCCAGCCGTGCGCCGATCGCCTGGGTGGACCAGCGTCCCCTGGGCCGTGACGTCCACTGGTGGGGAGCCGTCACCGGGGTGGACTCCGCCCCGGTGGGCCGGCTGTGGGAGCGGGTGCGCACGCCCGTCATCGACGACGGCCGGTTCCGCGCGGCGTTCGCCACCGGGAGCCCGGATCGCCGACCGCTCTTCGCCCGCCTCAGCGGACGCCGGGTCGAGTGGGCCGACGGCACCACGGAGGAGGTCGACACGGTGCTGCTGGCCACCGGGTACCGGCCCGCGCTGGACTTCCTGGACGGTACCGGGGCCCTGGACGAGGCCGGCCGCCCCCTGCACTCCGGCGGGGTCTCCACCACCGTCCCGGGTCTGGGGTACGTCGGGCTGGAGTTCCAGCGCAGCTACTCCTCGGCCAGCTTGCGCGGCGTCGGCCGCGACGCCCACCGCGTCGTGCGCGGCGTGCTCACCGCGCGCCGCGCGGAGAGCGGTGGCCGGTGAACCGCGCGGTCAGTCGGCCCTTCGAGCGAGTCCGTAGCGGTCGAGGATGTCCACGGCGCCGTAGCGCAGCCGGATCAGACCGAGCCGCTCGAACTCCTTGAGCACCTTGTTCAGGGAGGGGCGACAGACACCGAGCATCTCCGACAGCGTCCGCTGCGGAACCTCGACCGCTCCGGCATGGGACTCGTCGAGGAGGAGCCGAGCGCTCTGCTGACTCAGTGAGCGGCTGAGCATGCCCACGATGCGGTCGTAGGACAGCGACAGGCGCTCGGCCATGCCCGACATCCACAGCCTCGCGATCACGGGGTGCTTCGCCAGGAGCCCGTCGAAGGCGTCCGCCGTCAGGGTCAGGCACTCCGAACTCTCCAGTGCCCGCGCGCGGTACGTGAAGGGGACCCGCAACAGCACCTGGATGTCACCGTCGATGCCACCCGCTCGGAGGATCTGCAGGATCACGGGTCGCTCCTGCCCCTTGACGGCCAGTTCGAGCCGCCCTGAGCGAACGATCCACACCCCCGCGTCCTGGGCGCCCTCCCCGAAGGCGAGATCGCCGCGTTGGAGTGACCGGGACTCCAGACATGAGGCCAGTGCGACGAGTTCCCTGTGCCCCGGCCGTGCGGATCCCCGGTTCCCCAGGCAGGAGAGGGTCCACTCCGCCCACCGGAGGCGTTCCGACTCCATGACCCCGAGACCGGCCCGAGGAGGGGCGACCCGTGGCATGTCGGCGTGTTCTGCTCGTGCTCCCTGCATGTTCTCCAGTGACTCCTCAACCGAACTCACGTGGGGTTTCGGGGAGCGGGCGCTGCGGGCGGACGCGCCCGATCGGACGGCATCGGTCGGCCGGACCGCACGGGTCGGTCCCCTCGTCCTGGACAGTGCGTTGTTCTCGTCCACGTCCTGGTCGCTCGTTCCTCGTCTGCGCCTGTTCGTCAGGCGCGTCGACGTCAGCCAACCCCTTCGTCTTCGTGAAATCCACTTCGGCGCGAAAGAACGGCGGATCTTCGACGACTTTCTGGAGTGGAGGGTGAGCGCCGAATGCGCGGGGGACGATATCGGTCGTTCGGCCGCGAAATGAGCGGAAGTCGCCCTTCGGGATCGGGATCGGGGGTGTGAAAAGGGGTGCCCGACGACAGAGTCGGGCGCCCCCCGAAGCATGCGGCTGCCTAGAGCTTCTGCTGGATCTGGTGACTGAGGACGTTGATGGACTGCTGGTCCTCGTCGTCGGTGATCGTGAACTGCGCGCCGTTGCCCTTGCCCCGCACCGCCTGGATGCTGCCGGTGCGGACCTCGTCGTCGTGACGGCTGCTGCGGAACTCCACGCGGTCGCCCTGCTTGAACGTCATTTCGATGTGCTCCGTTCTCGCGAACTTCTCAGATCGGCGCTCCGCCACGGATCCGGGCGGGATCGCACGCCGATGAAATCGGAAAGTATCAAGATGACTTCGCTGGGGGAGGGGTGCGGCGGGCCGACTGTCGAGCCTTGACAGTTTCCGTCATGCCGATGCCGATGCCGATGCCGATGCCGAGACGGGCCCCGCACACCGGGCGGCACACCGACGGCAGGGGTGACGCCGAGGCCGGGGTTCGGCCGGCGATGTCCGACCCGTGGGGTAGCTTCACGCGCGTCCACCGACGGAGAGGGAGGCGGCGTGTTCGTCGAAGGCATCGACATCCCCGAGGGTCGCGAACCCGCGGACCCGACCGAGTGGCCCTACTCCGTCCCGGCCGTGGGCCGACTGCTCTCCGAGCCGTTGGAGTTCCGCGCCCCCGTCACCTTCCTGGTGGGCGAGAACGGTTCGGGCAAGTCCACCCTCGTCGAGGGGATCGCCGAGGCCTACGGGTTGGACGCGCGCGGCGGTCGGGCCGGCCGCAAGTACGCCAACAACCGCCCCAAGGGCGATCTGGGACAGCGTCTGCGCCTGGACCTGTCCCAGCGCGCCGCCCGGCAGCGTCAGCGCGGACGCCGGTCCCAGACCGGTTTCTTCCTTCGCGCCGAGACGACCTTCGGGCTCGCCGAGGCGGTCTCGGGGCTGCACGGTTACTGGGAGGAGGACCTGGCCGAGCACAGCCACGGCGAGGGCTTCCTGATCATCCTCCAGAGCATGTTCGACAAGCCGGGCCTCTACCTGATGGACGAACCCGAGGCGGCGCTCAGCTTCATGTCGTGCCTGCGCCTGGTCGGGCTCGTGCACGACCTGGCCGAGTCCGGATCCCAGATCATCTGTGCCACGCACAGTCCGCTCCTGGCGGCGATACCGGGTGCCGACGTCATCGAGGTGGGCGACCACGGCGCCCGCCGGGTGCGGTGGGAGAAGCTGGACATGGTCGACCACTGGCGGCGCTACCTGTCCGACCCCGGCACGTACCTGCGCCACATCATCGACTCCTGACCCACTCGTGCCACCCGCGCTACCCCCAGGCCCGCCCCGAGGGCCTGTGCCCCGCGCGCACGCTGTGGGCCGCTCCGGGCTCACTCCCCGACGGCGTTGCGGAACCTGTTCCGGTACTCCGTGGGGGTCGTGTTCAGGGTGCGGCGGAACGCGCGGATGAGCGTGTCGGTCGTGCCGAATCCGCAGCCGGAGGCGACGCGTTCGAGGGTCGCGTCGGTGGACTCCAACCGGTGGCGTGCGGCCTCCACCCGGGCCGACTCGACGTAGGCGGCCGGGGTCGTGCCGAGCTCGGTCTTGAAGATCCGGGTCAGCTGCCGCTCGCTCACGTGGGCGACGGCGGCGAGGTCGGCGACCGTGAGCGGCTCGGTGAGGTGGCGGGTGACGTGGTGGCGGAGCTCCTCCACGCGCCGGGTCGTCGAAGCGGGTTCGAGCGGGACGCTGAACTGGCTCTGCCCGCCCGGCCGCTTCAGGTACATCACCAGTTGCCGGGCGACGCGCAGCGCGGTGGGCTCGCCGAAATCGTCCGCCACCAGGGCGAGCGAGAGGTCGAGGCACGAGCTGATGCCCGCGCCGGTCCACACGGCGCCGTCGCGGATGAACACCGGGTCGGCGTCGACCTCGACCGCGGGGTACCGCTCGGCGAGCTGGCGCGCGGTCGACCAGTGGGTCGTGGCGCGCTTGCCGTCCAGCAGCCCGGCCTCGGCGAGCACGTGCGCCCCCACGCAGACGGAGGCCAGGCGCCGGGTCCGGGCCGCCAGGGTCTTCACCCACGCGACCACCGTCGGATCGGTGACCGCGTGCACGCGGTGCCGGTCGTCGACCTCGACGGCGCCGGGCACCACCAGGGTGTCGATGCCGCGGCCCGAGACCTCCTCGAACGTGGCGTCGGGCAGCACCCGCACCCCCGCCGACGTGGTGACCGGGTCCATGGTCTCGGCGGCCAGCACCACCTCGTACCCGGCCTCCTCGCCCATCTCGCGCCGCACCAGGGCGAACACCTCCGGCGGCCCGGTGACGTCGAGCAGGTCGACGTCCTCGAAGAGGACGATGACCACGAGTCGCCTGGTCGGGCTCATCGTGTTCCCCGTTCGGTCGGCGGCCCGCCAGGACGGACGGGATGTCGGTATCTGCATGTTAGACGACATTGCCGACATGACCAGGGCACCGTAGCGTTCGAAGTGCGGTCGCGGTGATCGCGACCCCATGACGATCCTGAGGAGGGCCCACCCATGGCCTCGACGACCCTGCGCGACATCACCGGCCTCGACCAGACCCCCGCGTCGCTCGCCGACGCGACCCTGATCCTGGTCGACTACCAGAACACCTACACGACCGGTGTGCTGGAGCTCGACGGATGGGACGCCGCGCTCGACGCCGCCGCCGACGTGCTGGCCCGCGCCCGCGAGGCCGGCGCGACGGTCGTCCACGTGCAGCACGACGGCGGCGAGGGCACCCCGTACGACGTCCGCGCGGAGATCGGTCGGATCCACCCCCGGGTGGCCCCGGTCGAGGGGGAGACCGTGGTGGTCAAGACCGCTCCCAACTCGTTCGTCGGCACGGACCTGGGCGAGCACGTGGACGCCGCCGGTCACAAGGACGTCGTCGTCATCGGCTTCATGACGCACATGTGCGTCACCTTCACCTCGGAGGGCGCGTTCCTGCGCGGCAACCGGCCCACGGTCGTCGCCGACGCCTGCGCGACCCGCCCGCTCCAGGCCCTGGGCACCGACGTTCCGGCGGACCAGCTCCACCGCGGCGCGCTCGCGACGATCTCCGACATCTACGGCGTGGTGGTCCCCTCCGCCGCCGACCTGCGCTGACCGCCGTCGCCGATCCCGGGCGCCGGACGCAGGCGCAGGCGGCTGGGGGAGGAGCGGGTCATGCGATGCTGTCGCCGTAGACATGGCCGATGTGGAGCTCGATGAGGACTCGCCGGTCGGCGACCATCACCTGGCGGTACTCGTCCCAGTCCGGGTGCTCGCCCGCCGCGGTGCGGTAGTAGTCGACCAGTGCCTCGACAGCGGGATCGTCGGGCGCGGTGCCTGGGCCGTGCAGCGTGGCGACGCCTTCGGCGGTGGCCCAGGCCAGCCCGTCCCCGCTGGTGACCTCGAGCGCGGCACGCGGGTCTCTGCGCAGGTTGTGGGTCTTGGCGAGCCCGTCCCGGGTGGAGATCAGGATGACGTCGCGGGCCCTGTCGTAGCTGGGTTGGACCGGGGAGAGCTGTGGCCTGCCGTCGGACCTGAGTGTGGCGAGTACGCCGATCGATCCGGCGGCCAGCAGCTCCCGAAGGTCGTGGTCCCGGCTCATTCCGGGCTCCGGAACCGGCTGATCATCGCGGCGTAGCCCGACTGGCCGAGCCCTTCGGCGACAGCGCGGTCGGCGACCGCCTTGATCTGGCGCGGCAGCTCGGTGCTGACTCCTTGGGCGGCGCTCTCGTCGATGAGATGAGCCATGGCGGCCAGGTGGGTGGCGATCGTCGCGTCGTCCCCCGGGAAGACGCCCGCGTCGATCTGCTCGGCGTAGCCGGCGAGCCATCCGGTGGTGGTGGAGATGCCGCCTTCCAGGACGGGAGTGAGTGCGGTCGCGGAGACGCCGGCCGACTGGAGGAGTGCGCCGGCGTGCAGGAAGGCGTTCAGGATGTTCCACATCATGGTCAGCACGGCGACGTCGTGGAGCGCGGCGAGGCCGGGGCGTTCGCCGAGGAACGTGGGGGCGGCCAGCCTTCGCAGCACGCGCTCGTGCCGGTCGAAGGCGTCCTTGTCGCCGGAGTAGAGGATGGCGGCCTCATCGGTGCCGATGCCGTCGGGGGCGGCCAGGACCGCCCCGTCGAGATAGGCGATCCCGTGCTGGGCGGCCCAGGCGGAGATGTCGTCGGCCTCGCTCGACGACCCGGACGTCAGGTTGACGAGCGTGCGTCCCCGCAGCTCGGCGGCGCGTGGTTCGACGAGCTCACGGACGGCGTTGTTGTCGGTGATGCAGACGATGACGAGGGAGCCGGCCGCGATCGCTTCGCCGGCCGAGCCCGCCCGGCGGGCACCGCGGCCGATCAGGTCCGCGCCCTTGTCGGCAGAGCGGTTCCACACCGTCGTCGGGTGCCCCGTGGCCAGGAGCGTGCCGGCCAGGGCGTGTCCCATCAGCCCGAGGCCGAGAAGGGTCACCGATGCGGGCTCATCGGATCGTGCGTGATCGTGTTCTGAACTGGTCATGCCGATATCCTCAACGTTGATACCGGTATGAAGGTCAAGAGGCGCCGGGAGGTCTCTGCATGCTGATCGGTGAGTTGAGCCGACGGACCGACGTGCCGGCGCATCAACTGCGCTACTACGAAGCCCAGGGGCTGCTGGCTCCGGAACGATCCGCCAACGGATACCGGGACTACGGGGAAGAGTCGGTGACGACGGTCACCCAGATCCGCAAGCTGCTGGAGGCCGGGCTCTCGACCGAGGACATCGCCTTCCTGCAACCCTGCGTCCAGGGTGTGGCGCCGGACCTCGAACCGTGTGCGGAGCTCCTGACCGCACTCCGCCGGCGCCGGAGCAGGCTCGACCGCCAGATCGACACCTTGAGCCGGTCCCGAGAAGCGCTCGACGCCTACATCCAGGTCACCGAACAGAACACCGACCCGCTCGTCTCGTCGACGTGCGCCACCGACCCGCTGGCATCATCGACGTGCGCCACCGACCCGCTCGTCTCGTCGACGTGCGCCACCGGGTGATCCCTGCTCCAACGCCACGCGCGGAGTAACTTCAGCGCCACACTAGGAGCCAGGGGGACGCGACCCGCCTCCGTATCGTGATCCCCACGTCGACGACGCCCGGGCCCGCGATGGCCGGCCATCTCGCGGGCGCCGGTTCGGCCGCGGTCATGTGGAGCCCTCGGACCCTCCGGTCGTGCTGTGGCCCGTCTCCTCCGCCCATCGTCGACTCCAGGCGTTCAGCGGGCTCAGCGCCTCGACGAGGTCCCGCCCGAGCGGGGTGGGGTGGTAGCTGTCCGCCCGCAGGGTGACCAGGCAGGTGGCGGTCAGCTCGTTGAGCCTGGTGGTAAGCACGCTGGAGGATATGCGCTCGCATCGGCGCTGTAGTTCCCGGAAGCCGGCCGGGGTTCGGCTCGGTTCCCACAGGACGCGCAGCGTCCAGCGTCGTCCGAGCAGGTCGAGTGCGGCCATGACCGGCCGACCCGACTCGGACCCCCGTACCGGCATACCCGGCCGTGGCGCCCTGGCTTCCATGTTCGCTCCTTGCGCTTCGGTTATCGAAGCATCATAGTGGTTCGAAAACCGAAGCAGGAGGCACGCCATGCCGCGCATCGAACCACTCGCTCCCCCGTACCCCGCCGCCGTCGACCAGGCGCTCCGCCGGTGGATGCCGCCCCACGTGCCCTACGAGCCGCTCGCGCTGTTCCGCGTGCTGCACCGCAACCCGGAACTGGCCTCGCGCATGTTCTCCCTGGGCGCCGGGCTGCTGGGCCATGGGCTCCTCTCGGACCTCGACCGCGAGATCGTCATCGCCCGCGTGACCGCGCGCGCCGGCTGTGCGTACGAATGGGGCGTGCACGCCGCGACCCTCGCCCGGCAGGCCGGACTCAGCCCGGAACAGCTCCGCGCGACCACCGAGACCGATGCGGCGGGCGGTGCCGCGTGGTCGCCGCGCCAGGCGGCGCTGCTCGACGCGGTCGACGAACTGCACGACACGGCCCATCTCTCGCAGCCCGCCTGGGACGCCCTGCGCGTGCACTACGAGGACGCTGAGCTGCTCGAACTCCTCGTACTGATCGGCTGGTACCGGACCATCAGCTATCTGGCCAACGGGCTCCTCCTGGAGGAGGAGACCTGGGCCGCTCGATTCCCGACGCGGTGACCGCACCCCGCACGTGCCCGGCCGAGTTCCCGCCGAGGTCCGGCCGTGGCGGAGGTGCGCGGTGGTGTCCACTACGCTGCCGACCGAGAAGCCGAACCCCGAGGAGCGAACGTGGCGCGTATCGGCATCACCGGGCACTCGAACCTGTCCGCCGACAGTGTGCCGAGCGTGCGGCGCGCCCTGGCGGACGCGCTCGTCCCCGGGGATGACCCACCGGCATCACCGGTGAACTCCCGGTCGAGGGCGAGTGCATCATCATCTTCCTGATGTTCGTCGGCCGTATCGGCCCCATCACCCTGGCCTCGGCCTCGGCCCTGCGCCGACGCCCGCGCCGCTACGAACTGCCCCAGGAGCGCCCCATCGTCGGTTGACGCCCGTCCGGACACCCGAAGGGCCGACCCCGGGGCGGGCCTGAGCGCGGACGGGTGCCCGACGCGGACGCACACGTATGCGCCGCGGATCCCGACACATGGCCCCCGGGGCCGGCCGCGGACGAGGATGCGGGTATGGACAACGCACCAGTACTCGTCATCGGAGCGACCGGCAAGACCGGCCGCAAGGTCACCGCCCGGCTCCGGGAGCAGGGCATCGAGGTCAGGGCCGCGTCGCGGTCGGGTGAGACCCGGTTCGACTGGGCCGACCAGAGCACGTGGAAGCCGGCGCTGGAAGGCGTCGAGCGGATGTACGTCGTCCCCCTGGACGCTCCGCCCTCACGCACACCGGAGCTGGTCCAGGCGGCCGAGGCCGCGGGAGTGCGCCGTCTGGTGCTGCTGAGCGCACGCGGCGTGGACGTCCCCGACTACTTCGGCACCGACACCACCGCCAGCGGCCTGCACCTGGCGGGCGAGCGCGCGGTGCGGGAGTCCGGCCTGGAATGGACGATCCTGCGGCCGAGCTGGTTCGCCCAGAACTTCACCGAGGGGGACTTCCGGGACGCCATCGTGGCGGGTGAGCTGGCGCTGCCCGCCGGGGACGGCCGGGCGGCCTTCGTGGACACCGAGGACATCGCGGCCGTGGCGGTGGCCGCGCTCACCGAGGACGGCCACGCGGGACAGGTCTACGAGCTGACCGGTCCGCGTGCGGTCGGCCTGGTCGAGCTGCTGGACGAGATCGGCCGGGCCGCCGGGATCGGGACGCGCTACGTCCCCGTGGGCGAGACCGAGTTCCAGGAGGCGCTGGTCGCGGAGGGCGTCTCCCCGGCGGAGGCCAAGCTGTGGTCCGACGCCCTGCACGCGATCCGCACGAGTGGGGACGCGGTGGTCGCCGACGGTGTGCGCCGAGCCCTGGGCCGGGAGCCGCGCGACGTCGCCGACGTCGTCCGCGACGAGGCCGCCCGGGGCGCCTGGCAGGGGTGATCCGGTCGGTGCCCGGTGCCCGGTGCCCGGTGCCCGGTGCCCGGTGCCCGGTGCCCGGTGCCCGGTGCCCGGCGTTCGGGAACACGGGGTGCCGTGGCGTCGGCCCGCACCGCTTCCGGCCCGGTCGATCGGCTCGGTGCCCGTGGGGACGGGACACCGCGCAGGCCCGTACCGCTCTCGCCCGCACAGTTCTCGGCCCGGCCGGACTCACCCGGCCGGGCCCGCGACCTCCACCCGCGGGGCCCGGAGGTCGTCGGGCTCCACGGCGGTGAGCCCTCGACGGAAGGCGGTCGGGCTCACCCCGCGCACCCGCTTGAAGGCCGCGCTGAAGCCGAAGGCGTCGGCGTAGCCGACCCGCCGGGCGACGGCCGCGACGGTGAGCTCCGGCCGGGCGAGCAGGTCGGCGGCCAGGGTCATCCGCCACTCCGTGAGATAGGAGACCGGGCCCTCGCCGACCAGCTCGGTGAACCGCTTGGCCAGGGTCGTGCGCGAGACCCCCGCCCGGGCCGCCAGCGTCACCGTGGTCCAGGGCTCGGCCGGTTCCTCGTGCAGGGCCCGCAGGGCCGGGCCGACCACGTCGTCGCCCAGCGCCGCGTACCACCCGGGCCGCTCGGCCTCGGGCCGGTCGAACCAGTCGCGCAGCGAGCACACCAGCAGCCAGTCCAACAGCCGGTCCAGGACGATCTGGCGCCCCGGACCGGCGGTGGCGATCTGCGACTCCAGGTAGTCGCGCAACGGGGCGCAGTCGCCGTTGTCGGGGACCACTAGCACCGGTGGAAGGACGCGCAGGAGGTGGTGCGGGACCTCCGCGCGCACGTCATAGGAGCCCGCCAGCAGCACGGTGTCGCAGGCCAGCTCTCCGGGATCCCGGTGAGCGGACGGCGCGAACGCCCCGCCGCCGGCCTCCCGCGGCGGGACCGGCACGGGCGCGGTCGGATCGTCGGTGAAGGCGAACGGCTCCGGTCCGCGCACGATCGCCACCTCTCCCGTCGAGACCCGCCGGGGGGCTCCGGTCGACGGCACGATCCAGCCCTCGCCCCGCAGCAGCGTGCAGAGCGTGAGGTAGGGGGCGTCGGTGAACCGGAGTGACCAGGGCGGTCGCAGGACCGACTTCCCGAACACCGACCCGCGTCCCCGGACTCCGCTCAGCAGTGTGTCGACCACGTCCATGCCGTCACTGTAGGCGGGACCGTTTCCCGGCCAGCCCTCGGAGGAAGCCGCACCATTCGGCCGACGAGAACGACAGGTGGCCGGCCGCGCGGTGGCGGGTGTCGCGGACGTCCGCGCCGTCGGGTTTCTCCCGGATCTCGACACAGTCGTTGCTGCCACCGCTGTACGTCGACTTGTGCCATTCAGCAGACATCGCTATTCCATCCTCTTCATCTCTTCGTGGATCGCCAGCAGTGACGATTCCGGATCCAGAGCCACGCCCTGGAGGGCGGCGAACAGCATGCGACGTCGTGCCACGGATGTCGAATTCGTGAGAACGCGTCCCTCTTCCGCGCTTTCCACATAGGCGATGTCGGGGTCATCGCGCATGGTGAGAACTCGAAACGACCCGGAGTTTCCAGGATGCTTCGGATGGTCGGTCGGAACGACCTGGAGCGTGAGCCGTTCCCGTTCGGCCAGGGCGGCGATGTGCGCCAGTTGTTCACGCGTGGCGTGCGGACCACCGTATCTGCGGCTCAGCAACGACCGGTCGATGACCAGCCACAGCATCGGGTGCAGGGACTCGTCCATGTGGCGGGCGCGGTCCATGCGTTCGCGCACGCGTGCGGAGATCTCGTCCGGCGGAAGCCAGGGGAGCGCCGACCGGATGAGCGCGCGGGCGCAGCCCTCGGTCTGAAGATAACTCGGAAAGGCCAGTGCCTGGTATTCGTACACCGCTTCCGCTTCTTGTACGGCGGTGGCGATCTCGTCCAGCCAGGCCGGCCGTCTGCCGCCGGTGAGATCCTCCCATAAACGCTCCAGTTGACCGAATCCAATGGTCCCGTCCAACGCCGAACGCAACTGCGCCGAGGGGTTGGCCTTTCCTCGCTCGATGTCCGAGATCTGGGATTTACTGCTGTTGACGCGGCGTGCCAGTGCCGTCTGTGTCAGGGACACCTCGTTGCGGAGACGCTGCACTTCCCGCCCGTAGCGAAGGAGCGCTTGCTTGTGAGGGGGCATAGGTCTAGCACAGCACACGGCACCACTTCCGTGGAGCTATTCCGGAAGATTCCGGCGACTCCGGAAGGTATCCGAAGCGCTACCGAACGTCTTCCCCCGAGGTCGCCCCGGCGGGATCGTGGAGACCACGGGTGCGGACCCGATGTCCGCCGCCGTGCACAGTCGTGGCCCTGACGCCGACCGGGAGCAGCCGTGGACACTCGACCCGCCCTGTCCGTGACCATCAGCCTCGCCGAGGCCAGACTCCGGCGTCCGGGATCGTCCGGCGATCTCGAACCGGTCCTGCCCGAGGGCGGGCGGCCGATGGCCCTGGAGCTGACCGTGCCCGGGCTGCCGTCCCAGGCCCGGGCGGTCCGGCGCTACCTGCACGACCTCACCGCGGCACAGGCGGTGCCGGGCGAGCAGGCGGTGTGGCTGGGCTCCGAGTTGTTCGCGAACGCCGTGCTGCACAGCCGTAGCGGTGACCCGGGTGGGAAGGTCACGGTCGGTGTGTACGAGTGGCCCGACCGGATCCGGGTGCGGATCGTCGACGACGGCCCCCGGCCGGAGTCGCCCGGCGGTCCGCGCGTGCGGCCCCTCGACCTGGACGAGCCCGGCGGCCTCGGCCTGCGCGTGGTGTCGACCGAGGCCGCGCGCTGGGGTGTGGACCACCCCGCCGACGGTCGCACCGGCGTGTGGTTCGACCTCGACCTCCCCGGCCCGCCCCGCGTCGGCCGGTGACCGGTGCGCTCCCGAGCACCCGCGACATCCCAGGGGGACCCCGGCCCCCACCACCTCTAGGAAAGGACCCTCACGTGCTCCCGAACCCCGACTCTCCCGCGTACCACGGCTTCCCCATTGAGGACGAGGACGACCTGCTGACGTCGCCGGAGGTGGCCGCCCTCTTCCGGGTCGACGTCAAGACCGTCTCCAGGTGGGCGGTGCAGGGCCGTCTGCCCAGCTTCCGGACCCCCGGCGGACACCGCCGCTTCCCCTCGGGCGAGGTCCACGCCCTGCTCGCCCGCAGCCGCACCCCGGTCCGGGGCTGACCGGCTCCCTCGTGCGCCCGGTCGCGGAAAGCCGCCGACCGGGTGCCGGTCGCCCTGAACACCCGGCCGGGTATCGACCACCCCGGGGTACCCGGCCGGGCGATGGCCACGCCGGAACGCGCGGCCCGGCCTCCGCCGCCCGGACTGTTCGGCCGGGCGTCCGCCGCCCCGGCCCGTTCGGCGGGGCGCCGCGCGGAGCCCGCGCGGCCGACGGCGATGCCTTCGGGCGGCCCGTGCGGCCGAGGGGCGGCGGTGTAGGTTACTTACCAGTAGTGGCCGCCGTCACCGCCCCCGAAGGAGCCGCATGCCCACCCTTGAACGCCACGACGACGTCTTCGTCCTCGATCTCGGCGGCGGCGAGAACCGCCTGCACCCCGACTGGCTCACCGAGGTCGGCGCCGCCCTGGACACGGTGGAGAAGGCCGAGGGCCCGCGCGCCCTGGTGACCACCGCGACCGGCAAGATCTACTCCAACGGCCTGGACCTCGACTGGCTGTTCGCCCACCCCGAGCAGCACCCGGACTACGTCGCGAGGGTCCAGGACCTCCTGGCGCGGATGCTCTCCCTGCCGGTCTTCACGGTGGCCGCCGTCCAGGGCCACGCCTTCGCCGCCGGGGCGATGCTCTCCCTGGCCCACGACGTCCGCGTCATGCGCGCCGACCGCGGCTTCTGGTGCCTGCCCGAGGCCGACATCAACATCCCGTTCACGCCGGGGATGTCCGCGCTCATCCAGGCCCGCCTCACGCCGCAGACCGCGCACGTGGCCATGACCACCGCCCGCCGCTACGGCGGACACGACGCGCTCGCCGCCGGCATCGTCGACCTGGCCGTACCCGAGGGCGAGGTGCGCCCGACCGCGGTGGAGCTCGCCGGCGCGCAGGCGGCCAAGGCGGCGCACCCGACCCTGGGGACGATCAAGACCCGTCTGTACGGTCCGGTCCTGGACTCGCTGAGGGAGCACGACGGCCGGATCGGCTGATCCCGGGGCGTGCGCGGCGCGGACCCGTTCCGCGCCCGGCGACCGCCCCCGCGGTCACAGGTCCTCGCCGTGCACGGACCCGGGGGTGCCGCCGGTGGTCGCGTAGCCGCCCGCGTGGCTCAGGTCCTGCCACTCCTCCCAGGAGAGCTGCCAGTAGCCCCAGCCGTTGTTCCACTCGACCTCGCGGTCGGTGCCGGTGGTCTCCAGCACGTCGCCCATGGCGGTGTTCTCGAACAGCCACCTGGCGTCGTCCAGCCGCAGGTTGGTGCAGCCGTTGGACGTGTTCGCGCTGCCGATGTTGGAGTTGCCGGACGCCTCGTGCAGGTACTCGCCGGAGTTCGTGACACGGATCCCGAACTGCACCGTGGTGTTGTACTCGGGCAGGTTGTCCGGCTTGTCGGTGGTGGAGGAGTCCATCTCGACCGTCTCCTCGCGCTCCATCAGGGCGTGCACGCCACTGGTCGTGGTGTTGAAGTGCTCGCTGGCGAGCCCGTTGCTGACCGGGATGACGCGCTCCTCCTCCCCGTCGGTGGTCACGACGATCTCGTGGTCGGGCACGTGCATCGTCAGGATCCGCTCGGCCCCGATCTCGAAGTCGAGGCTGTAGTTGCGGACGCCGAACACGCCGTCGGCGGCCTCCACGCCCGCCAGGTGCATGTCGACGCGGACGTTCTGGTGCGGCTCCCAGTAGTCCTGGGGCCGGAAGACCGCCGTCCGGTCGTCCTCCAGCCACCCCCACGCGCCCTCGACGCCCTGGTCGGAGACGACCTCCAGAGCGTTCTCGACCGCGGCCTTGTCGGTCACCGGCAGGTCGAACCCGACCACGATCGGCATGCCCACGCCGACCGTCTCGCCACTCATCGGGGAGTTGTGCGTCAGGTCCAGGCGCTGACCGGCGACGGCGGGAGCGGTTGTGAACTCGGCGACCTCCTCGGCCTGCGCGCCGGCCTCGTCCTCGACGGTGGCGGTCACGACGATCTCCGCGCCGGGCCGCAGCGCCCAGTCGGAGACCCACTCCGTGCCGTCCTCGTCCAGCGTTCCGGTCACGTCGTAGAGGCCGGAGTCGTCCTCCTCGCCCTCCACCATGCTCGCCTCGTCGACCACGACCTGGTCCACGCGCACGTCGGTGATGGTGCCGCCCTCGGCACTGACCCGGACGGGGGTGTTCGGCGCGACCTCGTCGGAACCGGGGGTGATGGTCACCTCGACCGCGTCCGAGCCCGCGTCGGTGGTCGACGGCTCGGGGTCGGAGGTGCAGGCGGTCGCCGCCAGAGCGAGTACCGCCGCCACGGCACCGAGCCGACGGGCTCCCGCCGCGTGGATCCTGGCCATCACGTGTCTACCCCCTGCTGTGCGCGAAACCTCTCCACAGTGGGACGCGCGAGGGCGCGAAAGGTTCGGGCGCGGCACGGAACGGTATGGATCGGTGACCCCGGCGGGGCCCGCTCGGCGGGCGGTCCGGGCGGTCGGTCCCGGTGGGCGGATCGGGCCGACCGCCTCCGCGGCTACTCCTCGGCGGGCCGGTCCGGCTCGGCGGGGACGTGGCCCTGGATCTGGCTCAGCAGGTCGGTGGAGCCGCGCAGCGTGCGCATGAGCCGGTCGACGGTCATCAGGGCCAGGCCCTGCTCCGGGTCCCCGAGGACGAGCAGCTTGTCACCCGGGGCGATACCGAGGTCCCGTCTGGCCTGGGCGGGGATGACGATCTGGCCGCGCTCGCTGACGGTCACGGATCCGTAGAAGCCGCGGCCGCCGGGGCCGTACTGGGCCTCGCTCTCTCCAGCGGCCATGCCGCCACCGTCCCCTCTGTGCTCCGAGTCCGCTGCGGCGGACGATCGGCACAGCGTACCAAGCGGATCTGTCCGTATCCGGCCAGGACGTGCATACATGATTTACATGAAATAACATGTAGCCACCGGTCGGTCGACGACGGACCGGCGCCTCAGGACCCCAGCCGAGAGGACCGACCCGTGATGTCGACGACGCCCGCACGGCGAGCGCTCGCCCCCGACCTGGCGCGAGGGGCCATGCTGCTGGCCATCGCCTGCGCGCACGCGCCGCTGTTCGTCCTGGCGGTGGACCACGGTCCAGCGCTCGCCCACGACGCGGCCCTGGCGGTGCACCAGCTGTTCGTGGGCAACCACGCGCGCCCGTTGTTCGCCTTCCTCCTCGGCTACGCGCTGGTGCAGATGCTGGACCGGCGCACGGCCAGGGGAGCGGACCCGGTCGAGGTCCGCCGGTCACTGCGCCGCCGGGGCTGGTGGCTGGTGGTGTTCGGCGCGGTCCACACCCTTCTGGTGCCGATCGACATCCTGGCCGTCTACGGAATCGTGTCGGTCCTGGTCGTGGGGCTGCTGCGGGCCAGGAACACGACCCTGCTCGTGGTCGGCGCCCTGCTGCTGGTGCCGGGCACCCTCTCGGTCGGTTACGGCATGTGGCTGCCGATGTCCCAGGGACTGACCCCCTTCGACGCGGGCAACGTCGGGATGGGCACGGGCGACCCGCTCGGCCTGCTCCTGCAACGGATCCAGGCCTGGCCGTTCGCCCTGGTCTTCGCCTCGGTCTCGGTCGTCCCGCCGGTCGTCTTCGGGATGTGGGCGGCCCGGCACCGCATCCTGGACGAACCGGAGCGGCACCGCGCCTTCCTGATCCGGACGGCCGTCCTGACGACGGCGGTCTCGGCCGTGGGCGCGCTTCCGGCGATCCTGGTCCTGACCGGGGCCTGGGACGCTCCGGGCACGGCCGCGTTGTGGACGGCCGCGCTGGCCCAGCCCTTCACCGGGTACTTCGGCGCCATGGGCATGGCCGCGCTGGTCGCCCTCGTCGCGATCCGGGTCGCACGCGGCCCGGGGCGGATGACGGCGGCCGTGATCGCGCTCGGCCGCCGGTCGCTGACCTTCTACCTGGTGCAGACGCCGGTCTTCATCGCCCTCTTCCACCCCTGGGGGCTCGGTCTGTACGACGACGTCGGGCTCGCCGGGTCGTTCGGTGTCGCCGCGCTGGTCTGGCTCGGCTCCCTCGTGGCCGCCGACCTCATGGAACGCCGTGGGCACCGGGGCCCGGCCGAGACCCTGCTGCGGCGCCTGACGGCCCGCGGAGCGCGTCCGGCCGGTGCCGGGGGAGCGCCTTCGGGCGGACCGGCCGAGCCGGGTGGAACGGGTGCCTCCCCGGGCGGCGCGACCAGGGACGATGCCGAGGGTTCCTCTCCGGGTGGCCCGGCCGAAACGGGTGGAACGGGTGCCTCCCAAGGTGGTCGGACACGGTCGGGTGAAACGGGGTCCTCCCCGGGGGCCTGACCGGGCCGGCGACGAGAGGTCTCCCCCGGGCCGCACTGCCGGTTTCGACGCCGACGCCGACGCCCTGCCCGAACAGTGGGGCGGCTGAGGTCCGGGCACACGTCGGGCCCGCCCCCGTCCGAGGGCGGGCCCGTACGCCGGCGTGGGCGTCGGCTCAGCGGGCCCGGACCACGAGCGTCTCCGCGACCATGTCGCCCACCCGCTGTCGGCGCGTGGAGGCCAGGACGACCACCAAACCGACCAGACCGGCGAGGATCCCGTCGACGATGAAGAGGAGCACCCGCACGAAGTGCCGGATCCCCGACACCCGGCTGCCGTCCTCGCGCACGATTCTGATCCCCATCAGCATCATGCCGAGCGTCTGCCCCTTCGCGCTCATGATCGGCACCAGCACCCAGTAGGCCAGGAAGATGGCGACCGTCAGGACCGTGAACACCGTGTAGGCGAGTGCGGCCAGCCAGGGTTGGTCGAGTGAGCCGTCCGGCGTCGCCGCCAGCGGGATGAACACCGCGTAGGCGAGGGCGGCGCCGATACCGGAGACCACGGAGTCGAAGAGGTACTGCGCGATCCGGCGCCAGACGACGTTGGTGTCGCCCGGCTCGGCCGACCGCCCGGTGGCCGCGGACGGCGCCGGCGGTGGGACCGGTGCCGCCGCGCCCTCCCAACCCGTGGGCGTCCCGTGCTCGCGTCCGGTGGGCGCCTCGCTCTCCTGCCAGGTGGGCGCCTCGTGCCTTCCTCGCCCGTGGCGCTCCGGCCGGGGGGTGTCCGCCTCCGTCGGCGGTCGCACCTCCGAGTGGGACCGGGGCGGTGGCGGTGCGGGGTGCTGTTCGCGGGTCCCCGAGCGCTGCTCGCCGGGGTCCGGCCGGTTTTCTCCCGTACTCATGGTTCCTCCCGAGGTCCCGTCGGCACGGGGGCCGAGCAGCCGCCCGCGCCGACCGCCGAATACGGTCGCCCGCGTTATCCCCCGGAAAAACTGGGCGAATTCCCTTGTTTCCCGGATCTGTTCGGGATATTGGCGGAGTTTTGACTGGTCCGGGTCGTGCGAAACCGAGGGCTGAGGAGGGTGCGCCGGACGTAGGTAACGCCGGGCGCACGGGTCTCCGGGAACGCCGGAGCGTCCTCGCCCCGGACGCACGGGACTTCGGGAACGCCCGAACGCGCGGACGCAGGGAAGGTCAGGGCGCACTGGGCCTGGGCCCGGGACGCAGGGAAGGCCGCGGCCCCGGCTCACGGAACTCCGGGGCGCGCCGACCCCGGCCGGGGTGCGGTCCCCGGCCCCGACCGGGGCGCGCGGCTCAGGGCAGCAGGGCCAGTGACTGCTTCAGGTTGTGCTCGGCGATGCCCATCATGACCTCCCGGTCGGGGAAGTCGCCGTCCAGCAGCCGGAGCGGACCCGCCACCAGCGACAGGCGCATCGCCAGCTCGTACAGGTCCAGGCGCTCGGGCTCCAGGCCGGGCCGCCGCAGCACGTCGTAGTGCCCGGGGAAGCGCAGCCGCAGGAACACGTGCTCCCACTCGGCGTCGAAGTACATCAGGCCCTCGATGTCGATGAGCACCGCGCGTCCGTCGGCGTCGATGAGGACGTGGTCGGGACCCAGCTCCCCGTGGATCAGCGAGTACTCGGTGCGCGGTGCCACCCGCTCCGCCAACCGTCGCAGGTGGTCGGTGAGCCGGTTCCGGGCCTCCGCGATCCTGGTGTCGCGATCGGCCGCCTCGGCCACGTCGTGCAGAGCCCGGTCCAGGATCAGCCGCTCGCAGGAGGCGCCACGGGAGGCGCCGCCCCGTTCCAGCAGGTCGACCCGGCCGTAGCGCGGCGAGCGGTCGTGCCACATCAGGTCGAGCGACCGCGCCAGGTCCGCCAGGGCGGGCGCCGCCCGCGCGGGCTCCTCCTCCAGTGCGGTTTCGAGGGTCGGCCCGGGCACGTCCTCGACCACGGCGACGGCCGAGGCCGCGGCGGGGCCGCCGTCGTCACCGGCGTCGGTCCACAGCAGTCGGGGGGCCCGCACGCCCAGCCCTTCCAGGCGGCGCCGCGCGGCCAGGAACAGAGCGGGTCCGGACGCGTGCGCGAACGGGTCCGTCGGGTCGTCCTCGCCGGTCTCCGGCCAGAAGTCCTCCCCGCTCGTCCACCGGTAGACGATCACGCTCTCCGCCGCACCGCCGTCGAGCCGGAGCCGGTAGACCCCCTTCTTGGTTCCTCCTCGCAGCCGCTCCGCGTCGGTGATCCGGTAGCCGGACCCCAGTGCCTCACGCACCACGTCCGACAGGTCCTCGGTCGTCGCGAATCCGCTCATCGTCCGAACGTAGCCGGGTCCGCGGCGGCGCGCACCCGGCCGTCCGCCCACCGTGCGGGGCACGGCCGCCCCTCGTGTCGGTCCTCCCTGATGAGAGCCGTGCCCCGCAGGATCAAGTCCTTCCGTGCTCCCGCCGGTCCCGGCCCCCTCAGGAGTCCGCCGGCGGTTCGACGGTGATCTGCCACAGATGGCCGTCGGGGTCGGCGCAGACCCCGGAGTAGCCCCACGGTTGCGGGCCGGGCGCCGTGACGGTCTCGCCGCCGGCACGGACCGCCCGTTCGATGACGGTGTCGACGTCGCTCTCCGAGGCCAGACCGAGGCCCAACAGGGACTCGTGGACACCGGGCGGCGCGATCTGGCGGCCGTCGCCGATGACCCACCCGAACCCTCCCGTGGGGATGAGCATCAGCAGTGTCCGTTCGTCGAGCCGGAACCGCAGCGGTTCGGGCACCCCGTCCTCGGCGGGATCGCCCAGGGGCGCGAAGCCGAAGGCGTCGCGGTAGAAGACCATCGAGCGCCACCGGTCGGCGATGGGCAGGCCGACGACGAGTGTGCCGGTGAGTACGGGCATGGGTCCCTCCTGTCTCCGAGTGCGTCACTCCGACGATCACACAGACCACCGGCGCCGCCCGGACTCATCGCGGCCGCGTCACAGCCAGTCGTGTTCTCGCGCGTACCGCGCCGCCTCGTGCCGGGTCCGCGTCTGGGTCTTGTGCATCGCGTTCGAAAGGTAGTTGCGCACTGTGCCCTCCGCCAGGTGGAGCCGGGCGGCGATGTCGGCGGCCGAGTAGCCCTCACCCGTCGCCCGCAGTACGTCCATCTCCCGGTCGGTGAGGGGGTTGTCGTCGATGACGGCGAGCGCGGAGACGTCCGGGTCGACCCACCGCCGCCCCTCGCGCAGCGTCGTGATGACGGATGCGATGTGCGCCGGTTCCGCGGCCTTGCCGGCGAAGCCCTGGACTCCGAGCTTGAGCGCCCTGCGGAGCACACCGGGCCTGGCGTGCCGGGTCAGCATGAGGATCACCTGCTCCGGGCGGGCGTCGCGGATCCGCGCGACGGCGCCCAACCCGTCCAGCCCGGGCATCTCCAGGTCGATGACGAGCACGTCCGGTCGGTGCTGGAGCGTGGCCTCGACGGCCGACTCACCGTCCTCGGCCTCGGCCAGGACGGTGATCTCCCCTTCGAGGGGGAGCAGGGCCGCCAGCGCCTTGCGGAGCAGGGCCTCGTCATCGGCGATCACCACGGTCGTCATCGGTCGTCCTTCCACGTTCCCCTGCTTCCTGGCCGGTCGGAGGTGAGGCGCGGGAACGCCGCGGCGGTCACGAAGCGCCCGCCGCCCCGCTCCACGGTCAGCTCGCCGCCGGCGCCCTCCACCCGTTCCCTGAGGGCGGCGAGCCCCGCGAGGTCCGGCGGCGCCGTCCCGGACGCGCCGTCGTTGACGATGCGGATGCCCGCCCCCGCGAGGGTGATCCGGGCCCGCTCCGCCTGTGCGTGCCGCAGGATGTTGGTCGTGGTCTCCCGCAGGACCTGGCCGAGCAGCTCGCCGGCCCGGGTGTCGACGTCGGCCTCGCGGTCGACGCGCACGTCGATGCCCGCGGCCTCGAAGAGGTTCTTGGCGTTCTCCAGCTCCGCGGACAGGTTGAGGCGCCGCTGCGCGTAGGCGAGTTCCCTGGTCCGGTCGATGGTGTCGCCGACCAGGGCGTGGATCTCCCGGAGCTCCTCCTCGGCCCGGTCGGCGTCCGCGTGCACCAGCTTCCCGGCCAGCACGGCCTTCAGCTTCACCACGTGCAGCGTGTGGCCCTGGATGTCGTGCAGGTCCCCGGCGAACCGCACCCGCTCGCGGGCCACGGCCAGTTCCGCGTCGCGTTCGCGGGACGCCTCCAGCTGCGTGACGAGGTCGCCGACCACCCGGTCGAGGTAGGTCAGGACGACGGCGACCACGGCGATGCAACCGGCGACGAGGACGAACCGCAGCAGCACGCCGAGCACGTCCTGGTGCCCCAGGACCAGCTTCACCACGGGCCCCGCGAGGAAGAGCGCGGACAACCCCAGAACCGTGGCACGGCGGTGGCGCGGCAGTTCGAGGACGGCGAGCGTGCCCACCGCACCGAGGCCGAAGGACGCCGTCCCCAGATCCGCCAGGACCACACCGAGCAACCACACGACCGCGGCGACGGCCAGGCAGGGGAACAGGACACGGGAGGCGTGGCCCCGCCCCCGCGACGAGACGGCCACCAGGGCCGCCACCAGGCCCGGGGCCAGGAGGGCGGCCTCCTGCCAGGTCCGGGCATCGATCGACACGAGCAGAGCCCCGACGGCGGAGAGCGAAGCGATCACGATGGAGCGGCTGACGGCGCGCAGGTGTTCCGGCGCCGCCCCCGCGTGCTCGGACGTCATACGGGCCTCTCCGGGAGGGGGCTGCGGGGTCCGTCCCAGTATTCCTCCGGCTCCGGGGCGCCACCAGTGACGCCGCGTCATCACTGCACCGGGGGAAACGTCATGGGGCGGTCGTGACGCGGCGGTACTGCCGGACGCGCGCGCCGACGGCTGTACTCGGAACCAGGACACCGGAGACCGGACACCGAGAGAACAGGGAGCCCACCACCATGTCGACACACCGCCCCGCAGACCCGCGTCCGACCGCGGTGGTCGGCCACACGAACCGGGTGCGTCCGGGCATCCCCGAAATCGTGGTCGGCCTGCTCGCCCTGACCGTCACCGCGGCCGCGCTCGTGTTCTTCGGCCCGCGCGGGATGGACCTGGACCCGGTGCCCTACGGGCTCGTGGTGGCCGCCTGGTCGGGGATCGCCGGGCTCGTCGGCTTCGCCGCCGCGGTGGCGGTGCGCGTGCGCTCGCTCGGTGCCTTCGGCATCCGCCGCACCACCTGGCGCTGGATGCTCGCCGGCGCGGGGTGGGGCGTGGTCGCGCTCGTCGTCAAGGGCGGGCTGATCCTGGCCATCACCGCCCTGACCGGCTTCGACGCGGACCCGCAGGGGATGTACTACGACGCGGCGGGCGGCGGCACGGCCGCGCTGATCCTGACCTTCCTGTTCCTGGCCGTGCTGACGCCCATCGGCGAGGAGTTCCTCTTCCGCGGGGTGGTCACCAACGCGCTGCTGCGCTACGGGCCCCTGGTCGGAGTCCTCGGCGGCTCGGCGGTCTTCGCGCTCTTCCACGGCGTGAACATCATCCTGCCCGCGGCGTTCGTCGTCGGTGTCATCGCCGCCGAGGTGATGCGCCGCAGCGGTTCGATCTGGCCCGCGGTGGCCGTGCACTGCGTGAACAACCTGGCGCTGCCGCTGCTGGTCCTCCTCACGGGGGCCACCGGCCCGGCCTGACCGCCGGGGCCGTGGGGCGGCGCACACCTCGGCCGGTGGGACGGCCGGGCCGTCGGGCAGGGGCGGCTCGGCCGCCGCGTCGGGGGCTCACACGCCGGAGAGGTCGACCGCTCGGGCGGCGCGGTCGTTCCGCACCCGGAACCGGCCGTGCGCCCATGTGACGAGCCCGAGCAGGGCGTAGGTCGCGCCGGTCAGACAGCAGGCCCACCACCCCCCGGCGGTGTACGCCCAGGCCGAGGTGAGGGCCCCGAGCGCGGACCCCAGGGAGTAGAAGGCCATGTAGGCGCCGATCACGCCGCCGGCGCGCTCCGGGTGCGCCGTGGTCAGCAGGTGCTGGCTGCTGACATGGACCGCCTGGACGGCGAAGTCCAGCAGGACGACGCCGACGACGAGCGGCCACAGGGTCGGCTCGGTCAGGGCGATGAGCGGCCAGGAGACGACCAGCAGCGCGAGCGACCAGCCGCTGACCGGCTGGGCACGACCGTGGTCGGCCCACCGTCCCGCGCGGGCGGCCCCGAGGGCTCCGGCCAGACCGACCAGGCCGAAGAGCCCGATCTCGGTGGTGCCGAACCGCCACGGGTCATCGCCGAGCGGGAGGGCGAGTCCGCTCCACAGCGTCCCGAAGGACGCGAAGAGGAAGAAGGCGATCAGACCCCGGCCGCGGAACAACCGGTCGGTGACGACCAGGCGGGCCATCGCGCCGAGCGCACGGGTGTACCGCCTCCGCGTGGATCCGGTCCCGGGGCGGGGCGCTCTGCCGTCGGGGCGCAGCACCAGGTGGACGGCCAAGGCCAGGGCGAGGCAGAGCACCGCCAGCACGACGTAGACCGCGCGCCAGCCGGCCGTGTCGCCCAGAGCCCCGGCCAGGACCCGGGCGCCGAGGATGCCGACCACCACACCCGACGTGACCGCGCCGATGTTGCGGCCCCGCTCGCCCGGCGCGGAGACGGCGGCGACGTAGGCGACCACCACCTGCACCACGACCGCGAAGAGGCCTGCGGTCGCCAGCCCCGCCATCGCGACGGAGCCGTTCGGGGCCAGGGCGGTGACCGCCGCGCCCGCGGCGACGAGCACCAGCTGCCCGGTGATGAGCCGTCGCCGGTCCACCAGGTCGCCGAGGGGCACGAGCAGGACCAGGCCGGCGAAGTAGCCGATCTGGCCGGCGGCGGCCGGCCACCCCAGTGCCCCGGCCGACAGGCCCAGGTCGGCGCCGGCGGCCTCCAGCACCGGTTGGACCGCGTACACCGTCGACACGGCCACGGCGCACACCATGGCCAGGACGATCCGCTGCGCCCCCGTGACACCGGCCACCCTCGCACCCCCATTTGGTTGCAGAACGAAACCATTGGAGACTAGGGCATAATGGTTTCAAAGTGCAACCAATGAGGAGGGCTGCTTCGATGGCGGACACCGCATCCGGATGCGACTGGACCGATCCCACCTGCCCTGTCGCGCGCACGATCGATCTCGTCGGCGACCGGTGGAGCCTGCTGATCGTGCGCGACGCCATGGACGGCCCGGCCTCCTTCACCGAGTTCCACCGGCGGCTCGGGATCGCCCGCAACATCCTCAGCGACCGGCTCCGCAGGCTGGTCGACCACGGCATCCTGAGCACGGCCCCCAGCGGCAAGCGGCACGTCTATGAGCTGACGGAGGCGGGGAGGGACCTGTTCACGACCGTCGTGGCCCTGCGGCAGTGGGGGGAGCGCCACGCCTTCGCCGACGGCGAGCCCCGCTCACGGCTCGTCGACGCCGAGGGACGGTCGGTCGCCGAACTCCGCCCGCGGAGCCAGGACGGCGACCCTCTGACCACCGGGACGACCCGCGTGGAGAGGGTCGTCTGAGCGGGGTCCGTCACCGAGGCGGCGGAGCGAGGCGCCCGGGTCGAGGCCGGGAGGTCGGCGGGCCCGGGGGGAACGGCTCTGGCGCCCGAACACCGGTGGGTGCGGGCGCCAGAGGATGCGAGTGGGGATCGAGGGAAGAAGGGCCGGGCGAGGGCTGGGCCCGAAGGGGAAACGGGGCCGGGGGCTAGCCCCAGGTCGGGGTCGGGTGAGGGCTGGGACCTGGTCGAGGGCTGAAGGCCCCGGGTCGGGGGGTGGTCAGGGACCGGGCGGGACCCGAATGTGGGCCGTGGGGGGTATCAGTCGTCGATGGCCTGGTAGAGCGTGGTCCAGAAGTCGTGGATGAGCCGCGCCGCGTCCGGGACGGACATCCCGACCTGGGTGAGCAGGATGCCGGTGAGCCCGTGTTCCGGGTCACCGTAGGCCGAGGTGCCGCTTCCGCCGTCCCAGCCGAACTGGCCGACGGGCGCGTAGTCGCCGCGGTAGGTGCGCACCGCCATCCCGAAGCCCCAGCCGCCGTGCTGGCCCTGGCCGAACGACACGTGGACGTTGTTCACGGCCATGGCGGTCCGGGCGGCCGTCTGTTCGGGCGTCATGCGGTTGGTGGTCATGAGTTCGACGGCGGGCCGGGACAGGATCCGCTCGTTTCCGTGCTTTCCGCCGTTCAGCAGCATCCGGAAGTAGGCGTGGTAGTCGTCGACGGTCGAGACCAGCCCGCCGCCTCCGCCCGGGAACGCCGGCGGCCGGCTGTGGCGCCCGCCCTCCGCCTCGTCCCACACGTGGAACTCGCCGGTGCCCGGGTCGGGGGCGTACAGGGGAGGCAGCCGGTCCATCTCGTCGGAGGGCACGTGGAATCCGGTGTCCTTCATCCCCAGGGGGCCGAAGACGCGTTCGCGCAGGAACTTTTCGAACGGCTGACCGGTGACCCTGGCGACGAGCACCCCGAGCAGGTCGTTGCCGATGTGGTACTGCCAGCGCTCGCCGGGCTGGTGCATCAGCGGGAGTGTGCCCAGGCGGCGCATCCACTCGTCCGGCTCGGGCATCGGCTCCGGCAGGTCGGGCGTGAGCCCCTGCTCGAAGACCGCGTTCATGATCGGAGTGCCCAGTGACGTCATGTCCATGCCGAGCCCGAACGTGGAGGTCAGCACGTCCCGCACGGTGATCGGGCGACGCGCCGGCACGGTCTCGTCCAGCGGGCCGTCGGGGCGCTTGAGCACCTGGCGGTCGGCGAGTTCGGGCAGCCACTGCTCGACCGGGTCGTCCAGGCGCAGCCTGCACTCGTCGAGCAGGACCACCGCCGCCGCCATCGTGACCGGCTTGGACGTCGAGGCCATCCGGAAGATGGTGTCCCGGCGCATCGGCGCGCCGCCGTCGTGGCGCATCGTCCCCATCGCCTCCACGTGCGTCTCCTCGCCCCGACCGACGAGGGCGACCAGCCCGGGGATCCGTCCCGATTCCACATGCCGCTCCAGCACGTCGTGCAGGGTGCGCAGTCCTGATGCGGTGAAGCCGCCGTGTGCGTGGCCCATCGTGAGTCTCCTGTTCGGTTCGCCGGTGTTGCTCAGAGGTGGTGCCGCGTGTTTCTGATGTTGGAAACGCTACGTTGTCTTCATAGATCTGACAATATCTTCGTTGCGAAGGAAGATAATAACCGCAGGTAAATGAGCTAAGATCGTTGCAATGGATTCATATATAACGCAACAATCGTCCAGTTGCTCGTTGCATTGCAATGCAGCGAACGCCACGTCGGCGGTTCCGCCACGGTTCCACCGCGGCCGGCCGTCGACCGGGTGTACACGCGCCGTTGCATACGCCGGCGATAGCTCGCGCTGCCTAGGCTTCCCACATGCGCGTACTGATCGTGGAGGACGAGCCCTACCTGGCCGAAGCCGTCCGTGACGGTCTCCGGTTGGAGGCGATCGCCGCCGACATCGCCGGCGACGGCGAGTCCGCCCTGGAGCTGCTCAGCGTCAACTCCTACGACCTCGCGGTCCTGGACCGCGACATCCCGGGTCCCTCCGGCGACGAGGTCGCACGACGCATCGTCGCCTCCGGTAGCGGCATCCCGATCCTCATGCTCACGGCCGCCGACCGGATCGACGACAAGGCCACCGGGTTCGGGGTCGGCGCCGACGACTACCTCACCAAGCCGTTCGAGCTTCGGGAGCTCGTCCTGCGGCTGCGGGCGCTGGACCGCAGACGCGCCCACGTGCGGCCCCCCATCACGGAGATCGCGGGCCTGAAGGTCGACCCCTTCCGCCGGGAGGTCTTCCGCGACGGGCGCTACGTCGCGCTCACCCGCAAGCAGTTCGCCGTCCTGGAGGTCCTCGTCGGTGCCGAGGGCGGGGTCGTCAGCGCCGAAGAGCTGCTGGAGCGGGCCTGGGACGAGAACGCCGACCCCTTCACCAACGCCGTCCGCATCACGGTCTCGGCGCTGCGCAAACGGCTCGGCGAACCGTGGCTGATCGCCACGGTGCCCGGTGTCGGCTACCGCATCGACACCACCAGGGACACCGCCACGGACACCGGCAGGGGCAGCGGCAGGGACGTCACCCCGCCCGGACGTGCCGATGCCTAGAGGCCGCGGGCTCAGCGCTCGGCTCAAGCTCACCCTCAGCTACGCCGGATTCCTCATGATCGCGGGCGCACTCCTGCTCGCAGTGGTGTGGGTGTTCCTGCTGCGCTACGTACCCGACAACTCCCAGGGCCTTCTCGGGACCGCACCCAACCGGTACCTCCTGATCCGCACCTTCGCTCCGCCCGCGGCCGCGTCCATGGCCTTCCTGCTCGTGTTCGGCCTGGTCGGAGGATGGATCCTCGCCGGCCGTATGCTCGCGCCGCTCACCAGGATCACGGACGCCGCGCGCAGGGCCGCTGGAGGATCGCTGTCCCACCGGATCCGCCTGGAGGGCCGCGACGACGAGTTCGGCGAACTCGCCGACGTGTTCGACACCATGCTCGAGCAGTTGGAATCACACGTCGCCGAACAGCGCAGGTTCGCCGCGAACGCCTCCCACGAGCTGCGCACCCCGCTGGCCGTGGCGAAGTCACTCCTGGACGTCGCCCGCAAGGACCCCACCCGGGACCGGGGCGAACTCATCGAACGCCTGCACACGGTCAACACGCGGGCGATCGACCTCACCGAGGCCCTCCTGCTGCTCAGCCGCGGTGAACGCGGACACTTCACCCGCGAGAGCGTCGACCTCTCCCTCCTCGCCGAGGAGGCCGCCGAAACGCTGCTTCCCCTCGCCGAGCAGCGCGGGATCACGCTCGACGTCACCGGCGGGGCGGCGCGGACCAGCGGCTCCGCGGACTTGCTGCTGCACATGGTGGCGAACCTCGTTCAGAACGCCATCGTGCACAACCTCCCCGCCGACGGCACCGTGACGGTCCACACCGAGGCGCACGGTGCCACGAGCGTGCTGCGGGTCGAGAACACGGGCCACCGGCTCCCGCCGGAACTGGTGCCGACCCTGACCGAACCCTTCCAGCGCGGCGCGGAACGCGTACGCACCGACGAGCACGCCGGTGTCGGTCTCGGCCTGGCCATCGTGCACAGCATCGTCCGCGCCCACGACGGGACGCTCGACCTCGTTCCCCGACCTCTCGGCGGTCTCCTCGCCACGGTCCGACTTCCCGACGTGTCCCGCGCCGGGCCGACCGTGTGAGCGTGGCGCGGGACGTATTCGGGACGCTGACGCACATTCCCACGTGCCTAATAGTTCACGGGTCGTCCGATTTCCGTGCGCACCACACAGCGCGGAAAATATCGCGAGGGCGTCGGCTCTGAAGTTCGCTTGACCCTGCCATCTCAGACCCCGGTCGTTCCGAATCCATGAAGCACGCTGAGGGAATGCGCGCGGCATATCCGTTTCTTCGTCCCCACGTCGACGACTTTCTTTCCTTCCCTTTGTCGGAGGAGCGTGACCCCGCCCTGCACGACGTAGGGCACCCGGGCTGGTCGACGCGAGGGATAGAGGCAGACCGCGAGGTGGGGCACGGAATCCGCGCGAGGTCAAGGGGCAGAGCAAGGAGTTGACAGGGCGCTGAGCGGTATGCCCACGAGGTCTCACTCGAATGTCGGACGGATCACGTCTCCAGGAATTGACAGAATACCGGGTCGCATGATCTCAAGGGCGCTGAAAACCCGTCGATCGCAACGGGAATTGACACCCGACTGATGGTTGCCTACGATCCCGCTCGTTGGTTTTCCCGATTGCACCCGAAGGTGTTCATGCCTGCATCCACGTTTCCGAAGCCCGGGAAGCGGCCGTTTCTCGCCGTTCCCACGGGGAGTGCACCCGAGGGCCCGACCGCCCGCGCGGGCCACGGCGTGGGCATCCGCTGACGCCATGGGAACCGAGCGGAAACGCCTCGAGGCGGGATCGGGCAGCCAGGCCACGTATCTGCCCGACCGGCACATGTTCGCCCTGTGGAGATGGGCCGACGGCGCCGTGGGAGCGGCCCCGCCGGTCGGTGACGTCCAGACCGTGCCCCTGGTCGTGCCGACGCCGGACCTCGACGGGCTCACGGTGTCCGACGTCGACTGCGTGCTGGTCGAGCCGGCGCGGCTCATGGCCGTGCCCCTCGACGCGCCCGACCGGTCGGTGCGCGTCTGGCGGTCGTGGATCGCGGGCGACGAGCCGGCTCTGCCGATCGCCGCGCACGCGGTCCCCGACGCCACGGGCGTGGCCGTCACTACGGCGGAGCACGCGAGCGACGTCTTTCGCCGCACCGCCTCGGCGGAGGCGAAGATGCGCACGGCGCTCACCGCCGAGCTGCGCCCCTACCAGGCGCGCGGGGTGAGCTGGCTGCGCGAGACCATCGAGACGCACGGCGGCGCGGTGCTGGCAGACGAGATGGGACTCGGCAAGACGTTGCAGACGATCGGCTGTGTCGCCGAACGGGCCGAGAAGGGGCCGCAACTGGTGGTCTGTCCGACGTCGTTGGTGGGCAATTGGGCACATGAGATCGCACGGTTCGCCCCTGGCCTGTTGGCCACGATCTGGCGCGGCGGGCCGCTGCCCGAGGCGGACGGCGGCACGGTGGTGCTCACCGGTTATCCCACGCTGCGCACGCACGCCCCGGCCCTGGCGGGGGTCCAGTGGAGCACCGCGGTCTTCGACGAGGCACAGGTCCTGAAGAACCCCCGCACACAGGTCTCGAAGACCGCGCGAACCATCGCGGCCGACGCGCGGATCGCTCTGACCGGGACGCCCGTCGAGAACCACCTCGACGAGCTCTGGGCCCTGCTCGACCTGGTCGCGCCGCACCTGTTCGGGAACCGGACGCAGTTCCGCCGCCGCTTCGTGCGGCCGATCGCGGACGGCTCCCCGGCCGCGTCCGCCCGGCTGCGCGGGGCCATCGACCCGGTCGTGCTGATGCGGAAGAAGTCCCAGGTCGCGGGGTCGCTCCCGCCCAAGATCCACGCCGACCTCCTCTGCGACCTCACCGAGGAGCAGGAACGGCTGTACGACCGACTGCTGGAGGAGGTCATCGACGATGGCTTCGGCACTGGCGCCCAGCGGCAGACCAGGGTGCTCGCGGCCCTGACCTCGCTCAAGCAGGTCTGCAACCATCCGGGCCTGGTCACGGACGACCTCGGGGAGCTGTCGGGCAGGTCGGGCAAGCTCGACCTGTGCACCGACATCGTGGCCGACAACCTGCAGACCCAGGCCCCGACCCTCGTCTTCACCCAGTACCGGCGGACCGGAGAGCTGCTGGTCCGGCACTTCGCCGAACGGTTCGGGGCGAGTACGCCGTTCTTCCACGGCGGCCTGAACCAGCAGCAGCGGGCCGACATCGTCCGCCGGTTCCAGTCCGACGACGGGCCGAAGGTGCTCGTCCTCAGCCTGAAGGCCGGGGGCACCGGGCTCACACTCACGCGCGCAGCCGACGTCATCCACTTCGACCGGTGGTGGAACCCGGCCGTGGAGGCCCAGGCGTCCGACCGGGTCCACCGGATCGGCCAGACCCGCCCGGTCACCGTCACCACCCTGACCACAGGGACCACCGTGGAGGAGCACATCGCGGCCATGCACGACCGCAAGTCCGCGCTGTCGGACCTCGCCGACATGTCCAGCGTCGCCGAGCTGGCCCGCCTGGACGACGACCGCCTCATCGAGGTCCTGCGCCGGAAGCGGGTCGACTGACCATGGCCGACCACGACTACGGCTACACGACGTGGGGCAAGGACTGGGTCCGGTTCGCCGAGTCACTGCGCCAGACCCGTCCCGAACGCCGGCTGCCGAGCGCGCGGCGTCTGGCACGCGGCGGGAAGGTGCAGACCGCGTTCGACGGCCGGACCGTGCGCGCCGTCGTGCACCACGGCCGCAGCCCCCGGGTGGTCACCGTCGAAGTCGCGCCGATGCCCACGGGGACGACGGCCGAGATCTCCCGTCGGCTGAGCGGCGCCCGGCCGCTACTCACGGACGATCTGTACCGCGCGATCGCCGACGCGGGCCATCCGCCGGCGCCGGTCCTCGACAGCGTCGACTGCTCCTGCCCGGCCGCGGCCCCGCGGTGCGTCCACGAGCTGGCCGTCTACTACGACATGGCACGGCGCATCGACGACGACCCCCGCATCGCCCTCGACGTACAGGGCTTCTTCCGCACCGCGACGGCGGGCAGTAGCCAGGGGAGTGCCGAAGCGTCGGCGCACCGCTGGATCGCACTCCACGCCCTCGATCCGGCCGCCTACTTCACCACACCCGAGTGATGCGCTCGGCCTGAGCATGAGCGGCGGATGCCGACTCCCGAGAGGAAACCGGTCCCGGCCGAGGCGGGGAACTCCGGAGAGGTTCAGCGCAGAGTCGATCGGCCGCCCCATGGCTCACCTCCTTCGCTGACTTCGAGGACCTCCCCGCCCTGTGGTGGACCATGGCGAACCGTCCTGGCCTGGACCCCGGTGACCTGAACCAGAGTGCCCTCCGAAGGGAGCGACCGCTCCGGCGCCTTCCGCTCCGTGGCGCCTTCCGCTCCGTGGGAATCGGCGGCGCGTCGGGGATGTTCGGGATCGACATGACCGAACCGTGGCTGGACCCGAAGACCATCGACCGACTCCTCGACGACACCAGCACCTGGGCCGTCGTCGGCCTGTCGAACGACCCAGGGCGCACCGCCTACCCCATCGCCCAGTTGCTGCAGGCCAAGGGCAAGCGGATCATCCCGATCCACCCCGGTGCCGCCGCCGAGGGCAAGGACGTCCTCGGTGAGAGGCCCTACGCGACGCTCGCCGAAGCGGCCGCCGAGGCCGGTCCCATCGACGTCGTCGACGTCTTCCGCCGCTCCGAAGCGGCCGGTGAGTTCGCCGACCAGGCCGTCGCGATCGGCGCTCGCGGTGTGTGGTTCCAGCTCGGTGTCCTTGACCAGGAGGCTTTCCAGCGAACGACCGACGCCGGTGTGCCGATGGTCATGGACACCTGCCCCGCCATCGAGTGGGGCAAGCGCGGCGCCTGAGCCCTCGGGAAACAGGGCTCAGGCGGACCCCGGGCGCCTCCTACTTCCGGGGTCCGCCTGACGGGTCCTCGCCCAGGAGGAGGATCGCGCGTCGCAGGACGTCGCGCTGGGCCTCGTTGTAGAGGTCGTTGACGGCCCGTGCCGCCGTCTTCATGACCTCGGCCCGGGCCATGGTCAGTCGCGGTCCCGGGTCCTTCATCCAGGGGAAGTCCCTCTGGTGCTGGGCGATGGTCCGCGCCACCTGTTCGGCCAGGCGCCGCCGGACGTCCTCGCCCGCGTTGGGAGGCAGGGTGTTGATCTCCTCGTCGAGGTCGGTGGGTTCGGCCTCGATCATGCTCTTGAGGTCACGCATCGCCTTCTCGTCGTAGAACCTGGACGAGATCGCGAGGACCGCCCGGTCCGCCGGACTCAGCCGTTCGGCGACCGAACCGAAGTCGGTCGGAACGTCGATCGGAGTCCGGTCGTGCAGCAGTACGGCCAGTTCGGCGCGCGCCCGCTGGAGCCGTTCGATGCCGACGGCGAGCTCGGCGTCGAGCACTCGCAACGCGTCGGTGACGTGGCCCGGACGGTCCCCCATCTGCTCCACCTGCGTCAACGGAACGCCGAGCTCGCGCAGCCGCCGTATCTGGATGACCCGTGCGAGGTGCCACGACCGGTACTGCTTGTAGCCGTTGCTCCGCCGCTCGGGCTCGTCGAGCAGCCCGACCCGGTGGTAGTGGCGGATGGTGTTGACCGTCGTGCCCGCCATCTCGGCGAGTTCGCGCGTGCTCCACCCCACGGTCGGCTCCTCCCATCGGCGTCCCCTGACTCGGATCCCCGCTGTGACGCTACGGCAGGCCCCGCACGGTGTGTCACATCGTGCAGGTCGCGCCCTCCTCGGGCACTTCGAGGTCGATCAGGTACGCGGCCGCGGCCTGGTCCACGCACTCGTTGGTCCCGAGGCTGACGATGCCGTGCCCTGTGCCCTCGACCGTCAGCAGCGCGCTTCCGAGCGTGTCCGCGAGCTCGATGCCGCCCGCGTGCGGGGTCGTCGGGTCTCCGGTGATGGACACCACGAGGGTGTCGGGCAGGCCTTCGACGCCCTCCGCGTAGGGGAACCCGAGGTCGGGCTCGGCGGGCCAATGCTCGCACCCGTCCCGCGCCCCGTCGGTCACGTCCACGCCCGGGTCCATGAAGGGCGCGTGGGCGTACGTCGACTCGCGCAGCTCGCCTCCCTGTTCCGGGGTCAGGCGCTCCTCGTCCATGCAGTTGATCGCGTGGTTGGCCTCGGTCGAGTTCGGCCACGCTCCGTCGGGGCCGCGCATGCCGAAGTCGTAGATCAGCTGCATCAGGGCGTCACCGCGTCCCTGCTCGACCTCGGCGATGCCCTCGATGATCCGCGGCCGGCTCTGAGTGGTGTAGAGCCCGGCGATCACCCCGCCGACCGCGTCGTCGAAGTCCAGTTCCTGGCCCAGCGCGGGCACCGGGTCGTCCTGCAGGGGCCGCACGATCTCCTGGAACTTCTCCGTCGCCTGCTCGGGATCGGTGCCCAGCGGGCAGTCCGCCTCGGCCGCGCAGAAGGCCGCCATCTCATCGAACGCCCCCTGGAACCCCGCGTAGGCGTTCACGCGGCGCTCGAAGCTGCCTTCGAGCGGGCTCATCGCCCCGTCGAGCACCATCGCGCGCACGCGGTCCGGGAACTGTTCGGCGTAGACGCTGCCCAGCCGGGTGCCGTAGCTCTGACCGAAGTAGGTCAGCCCCTCCTCACCGAGCGAGGCCCGGAGCACGTCCATGTCGCGCGCGGTGTCCCGCGTCCCCAGGTGCGGAAGGACCTCGGGCCCGCCCGAGCCCTCGGCGCAGCGCTCCATGATCGCGAGGGTGTCGTCCTCGGTGAACTGCACGGTGGTGCCCTGTGATCCCAGCGGCACGACCCCCGTGTCCGCCTCCTCGTCGGTGTAGCAGTCCACGGCGGGCTGTGTGGCGCCGACACCGCGCGGATCGAAGCCGACCAGGTCGAAGCGTTCGGTGATGTCGCTCTCCGCCAGCCCCGCGAACGCCAGAGCGGCGCCCACGACCCCGGATCCGCCCGGGCCGCCCGGGTTGTAGACCAGCGATCCCATCGAATCGCCCCTGGCCGGCACCCGTATCACCGCCACCGACGCCCGTTCGCCCTCAGGCTCCTCGTAGTCCAACGGCACCTCCATGCGCGCGCACTCGGCGCTGGGCGCGAGGTCCAGCAGCGAGGCCTCGATGTCCGTCGTCGTGTAGTCGGCGCAGTCCTCCCAAGCCAGTTCCTGCTCGTAGAAGCCGTCCAGATCGGCGCTCGGGGATCCGGTGCCGGTCCCTTGCCCGTCCGGTTGCGCCGGAGCGCACGCCGCCAGGACCCCTGTCAGCGCGAGCACGCTGATCCCGGCTCCGACCCGGGTCCGGTGCCGCCCCGGCCCGGTGTCCCTCTGCGATGTCCGATGTTCCACGTCTGCCCCTTGGATACGACCAACACTTCGGTCGCAAGCAGACACCGTGTTCCTGGAACAGGGTCAAGCCCGTTCCACCAGGTCTCACTTCCACGGCAGGTGGGTGCGGACGGAGCGCCCGCCCGTCCGTTCGGGACTCCGTGGCCCCTGGGCAACGAGTCGGAACTCCGTGGCCCCTATGCAACGAGGCGGTGCTTCCCGCCGCGCGCGTGCCCGGCGCGGTCGCCCTCACCGGAACCGGCTGGATTCCACCCATAGGACATCCCTATGAAGCCTGATCGGCGTAGGCGCGGGCGGTGTCGATGAAGGCCCGGGCCGCGGGGGTCAGGCCGTCGGAGCGACTCACGAGGGACACCTTCAGATAGGTGGTGGGCCGCAGTGTGCGCACCTGTGCGCCCGCGCTGCGCGCCAGGGTCGTCCAGGAGGAGGGCACCACTGCGTGGCCCACACCCGCCAGGACCAACGGCAGGACGGAGGTGCGGTGCGCCACCTGGGCCGTGATCCGCACCCGGGCCCCGCCGGCCAGCAGGTCGTCGACCAGGGCGCGCAGCAGGCTGCCGGGTGGGGAGACCACCATCGGCCGCTCGTCCAGGTCGCCGGGCTTCACCGTGCCGGGCAGGTCCGCCCCGGCGGGGGAGAGCAGCACCAGCTGCTGGTGCTCCAGGTGCAGTACGGACAGGTCGGCCGTGCGGACAGGGCCGGGGGAAGCGAGCAGGCCCAGTTCCGTCGCGCCCGTGCGCACACTCTCCATGACCTCCTCTCGGGTAAAGGCCGCCGCGATGTCCACCAGCAGGCCCGGATGGCTCGCCTGCAGGGACGCCGTGAGCGTGGCCAGCGGCTCTATCCCGGGTGAGGGCGTGGTGACCAGGTGGACCCGGCCGCGCTGGAGCCCCTGGACGGAGTCGATGACCGCACGGGCGGCCTCGACGTCGCGCAGCAC
Source organism: Nocardiopsis sp. Huas11 (assembly GCF_003634495.1). Taxonomy (GTDB): domain Bacteria; phylum Actinomycetota; class Actinomycetes; order Streptosporangiales; family Streptosporangiaceae; genus Nocardiopsis. The sequence goes on from NZ_RBKY01000001.1 coordinate 3,113,176, forward strand.
CCGGCGTGCCGGTTCGACGAGCTGTCGGCCGGCGTCGCTGAGCACGACGCCCCGGCCGACGCGGTGGAACAGCTGGACGCCCAGTTCGCGCTCCAGGCCCGAGATCGCCTGGGACAGCGAGGGCTGGGCGATGAGCAGGTGCTCGGCGGCACGGCCGAAGCCGCCCTGGTCCACCACGGCCAGGAAGTAGCCGAGCCGTCGTACGTCCATGACGCCTCCTTCGTACATCGATAGGCAGAGCCTATGGAAGGTCGAGAAACGCCGTCTTGGACGTGACCTGGGCGACGGGCGGCATGTGGTGGCGGGTGGGCCCCACGTGATCGCGGAGCGGCTGTTAGGGCGGAGCGGCTCAGGTCGGCCTTGGCCCTCACCTTCGAGTCAGGGTCAGGAAGCGCTGAATTCTGTAACGCCTAGCCCACGGATTGGCCGACGGCGGTTTCGGATGAGGCGGATGCTCCGGCTCGTGGAGGCCGCGTCCCGACGGCATCACCGTCCAGCCGATATGCACGAGGCTGAGAAAGCCGTGCATGCGGTACGGGATCTGGGCTTGTTCTCGCCTGTGCATGTCGCGTGCTTGGAAGAATCGGTGGCCGCGGTGCTGATCCTGGCCATGCGCGGGCACGGAGCGTGCTGGCGCCACGGGGTGGTCGCGGATCCCATCCGACTGCACGCCTGGATCGAAGTGGAGGGCTGGCCTGTGGCGGAGCCGGACAGCACACAGCGGTGCGCCGCACTGCTGACCATTCCCAGCATGGAGGAGAGCACGTGAGTGAACCCCTGATGTGGCTTCGAGGGGACAAAGCCGGGATCGGCCCGTTGCGAGCCGATCTGGCGGAGGAGTACTGGCGGTGGGAGCAGTCGATCCTGACGATCGTCGGCTACAACCGGCAGACCCCGCAGCCGATGGAGACCACCCGGGAGATCCTGGTCGAGGGCTACGGGCGTGCTTCGGATCGGGAGCTGCGGTTCACCGTCTACGACCTGAGCGGGGACGAACCCCGTCCCGTTGGGCTGGCCCAGGTCTACGTCGATCCGATGCGCCGCAACGGGGAGTACGTGGTGGCCATGGGGGAGTCCCGAGGGAAGGGCGTGGGCAGTGAGGCGACCCGGCTGGTGCTGGACTACGCCTTCCACGTGACCAACCTGAGGTGCGTGTACCTGACGGTGATCGAACCTAACGCCGGGGCGATCCGCGCCTACGAGAAGGCCGGGTTCAAGCGACAGGGGATACGGCGCAACTCCAACCAGTGGTTGGGCGAGACCGTCAACGACGTGCTGATGGACGCGATTCCCGAGGACGTTCCGTGGAAGTCCCTGGTGAAGGCTCAGTTCGCAATCTGAAACGACGGCTGTGTGCCCGCGGCTGGGCGGGCACACAGAGGTTCAGGTCCTGGGGGAGCCGATCCCCGAGAGGAAGCCGCTCCAGGCCGCGGCGGGAAACTCCAGGGAAGCCAGGTGGGGGTTCTGGCTGTCCCGGATGCCGGTGACGGTGCCTTCCGAGACCTCTACACAGGTCCCATGGCCGTGTAGGTGGGGTGCGCCGTTCGCCGGGCATGCGGTGGTGCCGGTCTGGTTTGTGTGTGACGGGCCTGGAATGTTGTTTGGTGCGTGCCGCCGCCCCCACAAGGCCTAGTGCGGCATTCGGGCGGCTGTGGCGCGTTGGTGGGCGCGCACAGGCTGTGTGCCCGGCGCTGGGGCGCTGGTGGGTGTGCATCCGATCGAGGGCGAGGTTCTCGGGGACCTCGTGAGGTGGGTTGCACTCGTCTTGCACCACGGAGCACACCAAGAGGATTTCCGAGGTCCGGGGCATACGAAAACCCCAGGTCGGTGCACTGTGAATGTCCTCTGACCTGGGGTTTCGGTGGTAGGGCCCCAGGGGATCGAACCCTGAACCCGCGGATTAAAAGTCCGCGCGATCCTGGGCATTTCGCCCGACTATGTGGTGATTCGCTCTAGCCTGCCCGAGCACAGTCGTGCCATCAGAGGCCACGGAAGACCACCGGCGACTACCGGATTCCGAAACACTGGAGCCACAGCGGAGCAAATTCGACCGTCTGCGCGGCGCGGGTCAGGACCGGCGGCTATCCGTAGCGCTCCTCTTCGGAGCGCCTGTCCCATCTTCGACGCGCGCGGCCCCATGTGTCGGTGGTGCGATCCATACTCGAAACACGTGCAGCAATCGTCGTTGGTCGTCACTCTTCCGGGAGGTAGGGGCCGGAAGGTTCCCTACTGTGTGCACCCTCCTAGGCGACGAGGATCGGAGCGACATGACGCATGAGCAGACCCTGGCACCCGACCGCGGCCGCTACCTGCTCGCGCAGGTGCGTGAAGCATTCGGGCGAGTGGTCTACAGCCACAAGACGCACGAGAAGCAGGCGGACATCTGCTTTCGCCGACACAGACTGCAGCAGGCCGCGCTGATCGTCCTCACGGCGATCAGCTCCGGCACCTTTCTGGCTGCAGTCGTCGGTGCGCTAGGCAACCCTGTACTGACTAGTCTCGCGACCTCCTTCATCGCGCTCTTGGTCACAGGGATCAGCCTCGCCACGAAGACCTTCAAGTTCTCGGAGGAGGCCGACGCGCATCGTGACATCGCATCACGGCTGTGGGACGTCAGAGAGTCCTACCTATCGCTGATCGCCGACCTGATGTCGGACGCTGTGTCCTACACGGAGGCAAGGGAGCGTCGCGACGAGCTCCAGGCGACCACGCACGCCGCATACACCGACGCACCCAGGACGAGCTCGAAAGCATACGTCAGGGCTAGCGAAGGTCTCCAACGCAACGAGGAGTTGACGTTCACCTCCCACGAGATCGACCTCTTCCTGCCCGAGACACTCCGACTCCATGCAAACGAGGGGTGACCATGAAGACCTCGGAGATCTTCGACGCCCTGCTCGAGAACCTCAAGGTCGGCGACAACGCCGACAAGGTCGCTTCGCGCAGAGACGAGATCACGAAGGCACTGAACAAAGACTTCAGATCCAAAGACGGATGCACCGATTACAAGCTGATGGTGGGCTCCTACGGCCGGCACACCGCCATTCGTGGTATATCCGACCTGGACATGATCTTCTTCCTTCCGCCCGTGCTGCGCTCGAGCTACCACAGCAAGACGGGACCGCGGAGGACCCTCAACCGCGTCCGGGACGACTTGCAGGCGCGGTACCCGAAAACCGAGGTCCGCGTCGACCAGTGCGTCGTGCGCGTGCAGTTCAACAGCAACGAGTTCAAGTTCGAGGTCCAGCCAGCCTTCGAGAACTCCGACGGCAGCTTCGACTACCCGGACACGGTCGCGGAGAGCTGGAAGCTCACGAAGCCGCGTGATGAGATCAGAGCGACCAAGACGTGCAACGACAGCACGTCGAAGAACATGCGCCACCTAGCGAGGATGGCCCGGGCGTGGAAGAACGCAAATGGCGTGGTCATGGGCGGCCTGCTCATCGACACCCTGGTGCACCGCTTCTTCTCGACAACCGATGACTACGGCTCGGCGGGGACGGGCTCGTTCGACGTCATGGTCCGCGACTTCTTCGGATTCCTCAAGGACGAGCCGGACCAGGACTACTACCTGGCGCTGGGCAGCAACCAGCGAGTGAAGGTGAAGGCCCGGTTCCAACCGAAGGCTAAGAAGGCCTACCAACGCTGCCTCGAGGCGATCGAGGACGAGGGAAAGGCGGCTGTCAATAAGAAATGGCGAGAGGTCTTCGGGACGTCCGTGCCGCTAGCCACCAGCAAAGCCTCCCGGGCGTCCGAGGACACCGAGGAGTTCGTTGAGGACCGGTACCCAGTCGACATCTCTGAGTCGGTCACCATCGACTGCAAGGTCACGCAGGACGGCTGGCGTCCGATGTGGCTTCGGGCGATGAGGCGATACGGAACCCTGCTCAAGGCAGACAAGGACTTGGAGTTCGTGGTCACCGAGTGCTCGGTCGAACAACCGTACGTGTTGAAGTGGAAGGTGCTGAACCGAGGCCCGGAGGCCGAGCGCAGGGCCATGATTCGGGGGCAGATCATCGACTCGAGCCGACCGAACGTCCGGGTCGAGCGCACAAACTTCAAAGGAGAGCACGTCGTCGAGTGCTACGTCGTGAAGGATGGCGTCGTCGTCGCACGGAACCGCGTTGACGTGCCCATCAGTAACACGAGTGGCTCGGCACCGGGCCTTTCATGATCATCTCCCTGTCGAGACGGGGCCTGACGTCCATGTGTGATCTCAGGAGATCCTTGACCACTCGTTCTCCAACACCTAGGACCATCGTGCGGCATGATCACTGGTGAGGCGGTGCCCGGGAATTCGGGGCCGGCGCGGATCAACAGATACTGATTGGGGTTCTGCTGTCAGTCGCGTCGTGCGCCTACGGGCCAGACGACGTCGACAGGCACTCCGCGCGTGCGCGCGGCTTCGACGGCGTCACCGGTACCGCCCTTGCCTCCGGAGGGCTGGCCGTCCCAGACGGCGAACAGGCGGTCGATCGTGCCGAGGACGGTCTCGTTGGCTGCCTCGTAGGCGGCTCGTCCGGCGGTCCGATGGGGCATGTAGCGCACCAGGGCCGAGCGCATGAGCAGACCGTCGAACTGTTCGAGGTTCTCGGGCTTGACCTTGGCCTCCCGGTAGTCGACTGAGGGCAGGACGACCTCCAGTGCCCCGCCGGCGTCGAGTACGGCCTCGGCGAAGAGCTGGTCGGCACCGCGCGCCAGGCAGGACAGGCCGACGAGGTCGCTGTCGGTGTACGGGGTGAGGGCATCAGCCAGGGCCTTCTGGACGATCGGCACACTGTCTGCGGACAGGTTCGAGTGACCGGTGATTCCGATGCGGGTCACGTCAGCTCCTTGAGGTTCGATTGCTCGGCCAGCAGCGTATTGGACAACTCACCTCGCACCTCCGCGACAGCGGGGTTTCGGTGGTACGCGGCGGATTCCTTGTGCCAGTCGTTCAGCCGTCGCCTGACTCTTCCTGATCCGAGCGTGCGTTCGATCGAAGCGGCTTCTCGGATGTTTCGAGCCGCTTCCTCAGGCTCGTCCAGCAGCAAGTAGGTCCGTCCGAGACCCACCAGGTCGAACGCTCGGTTGCGGTTCTTGGACGGGTCCCGGAGGCGGAGCGCCTGCTTGATGTAGACGGCGGACAGCCTGGCGTGCTCACGCTTGGCCACGCGGTCATCGAGTTGGGAGGCGAGGTCCCGATATCGGGCGCCGACGACTCCGGAGAGTTCCGCGTGGTCGAAGTTGCGGGCCCACGTCGGGAGGTCGTCCTCTGTGCCTTCACCAAGAAGGTCTTCTGCTTGGGCGACGGTGCGGTGGTAGGCCTCGGTGAGCCCCATACGCGCGTACGACCAGCCCTCCCTGGTGCGGAGAATGGCGAGGACAGGAGCCGGCGCTGGACAGGCGCGGGCGCCGTCGAGGGCCAGCCGCGATATTTCCAGAGCGTCCTGCGGCCGGTTCACGTCCAACATCTGTCGTGACATGTCCGCGAGGACCCCGACTCCATAGAGCCGGTGTTCCCGCCCGGCCTGATGCACGGCCCGGAGGGACGCGGTGTAGTACTGCTGTGCGGTCGGGTGGTCGCCCGCGTCGTAGGACATCGCGGCAATGATCTTGGACAGCTCAGCCATCACCACGAACAGCCGGGACTGCACGGTAGGGGGTTGAGGTGTCTCGATGAGTTCCCCGACCTCGGAGAGTTGGCCCACGACGGCCTTGCGACGGATGCCCATGCGCCACCGGTCGTCCCAGTGACGCAGTTCCGCGGTCGCCGCTTCGATCCGCTGGAGTTCTGACTCACCGAGCGTGCCTCTGTGCGGGCCGACCAGGTGCGAGCCCGGTAGAAGCCAGTGTTGCAGTGTCTCTGTCAGCGTCGAGCCCACGAAGAGGGCTCCGCCCACGGCGAGGGCGTCTCTGCGTTTCATCAGGTCCTTCAGAGTCATCTCGGCGATGTCCTGCAGTGTTCTTGGCGCCGACCATAGATCACCTGACTTCGGCATGGAGGCGTTGCCTCGAGTTTGGCCACGGAGGTATATCGCCTCGGAATGGGCGAGCCCGAGAGCGCGCCTGGGCTCGTTCGGCATCGAGAGGCCGTCTGCGATGCGCTGCCAGCTACGGAGGGCGGTCACCTGACGTTTGCCCGACATGATCGCGCTGACGTGCGGCTGTGCCATGTCGATCGCCGCACCGATCTTGTGTTGACTTGCTCCGGTGTACTGCCGGAGGAGCCGCAACAGAGCGCCTGCGTCCTGACCAGACAGTGCCGCAGCGACATCGGCGCGCGTCCAGAACGTGGCCGGCACGGCCATCTGTGAAGGGTGCGAGGGCTCGCGCATACATACCGCCAGTGGATATCGGTACGGGATTCCGGGGGAACGGGCTCACGACGTTACATCGAGTTATGCGGTTCCTACCCGGAAACGCACACGATCCTTGGAAGGGCCCAGAAACGTGACCCCAGGTGACTTCTCATCCGCTGAGATCCACGAGCCGCCTATGACCCCGTCCGAGGTCGCCACGCTGTTCCGTGTGGATGCCAAGACAGTGACTCGATGGGCCGACGAGAGGCGTTTGCCCAGCTTCCGTACTCCTGGCGGGCACCGCCGCTTCCCCGCTGGCGAAGTCCGCTTCCTCCGCTTTCAGAACTTCACCCCGGCTACGGGATGAACAGCGGCTGCTCACCCCTGACGGGGCCGGGGTGAGCAGCCGCTGATGGCCCACCGGTCCGCCTGGGCTGGGAATCCGGGTGCGACGTGCGTCGCCGTGGCGAGAGGTTCGACTCTCTTCCCTGATCGATCCCAACCCCGTTCACGGATCGCTAGTTACTGCTCGTGAAATAGACGAAGGGAGCGCGAAGGTGGTCGCCCGGCACATCCACACACGACACGGAGGTCTTCCGCAACGGCGCTGGCCGACAATGCAACATCCTGTTACGGACGACCCCCCGCTGCTGCGTGCTTACGCCCTGCAAGGTGAGTGGGATGCCGCGTCGGCGATGGCGACCCGGAAGGCTCTAGCAGCTACCCACCACCAATCACTGAAGGTTCTGGGTCGCATCGCTGTCGACCAGGCCAGGGCTGACGCCGACGCCCGCTGGGAGGCGCTCTCGGCCAGCCTGCCCCGCGACACCTACCCCGAGGGACTCGGTGAACTCGCTGATGCCGTGCGCCGGTTGATAGCTGTCCGTCCTGATCTCGCCCACGGCACCGCAGACCCTCCCAGGTCTCGGCCTGAGGCCCGTCGCGGGATGACCTGATCAACACCGGAAAACCACAGACTCGGCCCAGAACCCGCTGGGGGAAGGGCTCCATGGGCACCTCTGAAAAGACCGATTCCGACCATCTCTCTGCCCATATTGCTTGGAGAAAGGACGTAGGACATGACCGTCACTCTCGCCCCGTTCACCGTGAACCTGGTCGACCACCGCTTCGACCCCCGGTGGAACCGCATCCCCGGCTTGGAGGTGAAGGGCGCTTCCCTGAGCATCGAACCCGACGACTACTTCTTCCGTCTGGAGTCCACCGGCTGGCGAGTCATCGACTGGGACACCGTGACCACCGAAATGCTGCCCGTCGAGGAGTCTTCCGACCTGGCCCTGGAGCAGAAGGCGCTCACCTTCATCTCCGACCACGTCCGCACTACCCACGACCCCGCCGAAGTCCTCGCCATCGCCTGGAACGTCTACAGCTACCTCTTCCGAGAGGAACACCTGCCCACGCTCGACGTGCCCGGCATCACCGCCGAGCACCTGCGCATCCTGGCGGAGGTCTCGACGCTGACCGCACTCAACAAGGTCGACCAGGATGGCCGGATCTCCATCGTCGGTCCTGCCTGGTTCTTCGGCGACACCGCCCGCGTCGTCTACGACCTGGACGAGCCCACGGTTCAGGCCCTGGACGAGGTCTTCCACGGCGGTCTGTTCAACGAGAACCGCCGCATCGAGTCCGTCAAGGCTCACACCGCTCTGGGGGGACGGCTCGTCCACGGCTGCCAGTCCACGCCCTCTCAGAAGGGCGGGGTCGTGGCCGCCTACGGCACCCCCATGGACAGGTTCCGCGACGAGCTCGCCCAGTTCCGAGATGCCTGGATCACCGCGGTGCGCTCCTTCTGATTCCACGATTCACGTCCTGAACCGACTGGGGTCCTCTCTGCCAGAGGACCCCGGTCCCCGATCCCAGAACTGGAGGAACCATGGAGCAGCCAGAGATCGACCGGCTTCGTCGCGAAGTCACCGACAAGATCGGACTCGAACCCTTCACCGTCGATGTCCTGCACAGTTGGGCGTTGTCCCACGTTGAACGCCTCACGGTCCCCGGTGCCGGCACGGTGATCTTCAAGTGCGCCACCGAACCCTTCACCCACGAAGACGAGGCTCTGACCAGCGCCTGGCAAGCCGGTGTGGACGTCCCGCGCCTGCACGCCTCATCCCGGGGAGCGACCACCCTGGGCATGCTCTTGGAAGACCTGGGACAGCCGCGACGGCAGGCAACCGAGATCGACGGCGTGGCCGCAGCCGTGCAACTTCACTCGGCCGCGATCCCGGACTTCCTGGCACCGGGGGACAGCTCCTGGCTGACCTCACTTCCCAGCCGAGCCCTGCGCACCTTGAAGGTGCTCCGCGAAAACGACCGGTGGACAGACACCGACGACATCGCACACACCCTGGCCATGCTCCAGAAGGCCGCGCCCACCCGGGCCGAAGGAGCAACGAAACCGCCCTACGGGTGGGTGCACAGCGAGTTCCACCCCACCAGCTTGCTCGTCGGTTCGGACCGCACCTACATGTACGACCTGGCGCGTGCCTTCCATGGCCCGGGACTGCTCGACCTGGCTTCCTGGCACGGCACGATCGAACCGGCCAATCCCGCTGCTGTCCGCCACTTCCTCGAACGGTACGTGGAGGCGGGCGGACCCGAAGAGGCCCTGCACACCCGTGGCGGGCTCACCGCCCAGAACTGGGCCCTGGGCTGGCACCGGGTCTGGATCGTCGAGTGGTACCTCGCCCAAGCGGCCCTGTGGATCTCCCACGCGCCTGACGATCAGATGTACGCGCGCGTCGTGCGCGCACACCTCGTCGAGGCCGCCGAACTCCTCAACGTCTGAACAACAAGGACCGGTGATGGCAGCGCTCCCCCCGTACCTGCTTCTCGACGTCGACGGAGTCCTCAACCCCTTTCCCGGCCCCGGAGGCTCCCTCCCTCCCGGGCACCGCCCCCACCGGGTCCCGTTCAACGGCCACCCCGGTGTTCCCGTCTGGCTCAATCCCGATCACGGCACCTGGATCACCGCGACCCGAGCGCTGGGGCTGGTGCGCCCGGTCTGGGCGAGTAGCTGGATGGGCGAGGCGGACCGCCTGATCGGTCCCCGCCTCGGCCTTGGACCGGTCCCGTATATCGACCTGGGCGACCCCGGAGCCCTGGCCCGACACCCGCACGGCTATCTGTGGAAGCGTGACCCGGTCGGCGCCTGGGCCGCCCAGGAACCACTTGTGTGGATCGACGATGACTTCGCCCAGCCCGACCACGATTGGGCCAGGGAACGCGCCATCAACGGGGTTCCCACACTTCTCATCCAGCCGGACCCCTACCAAGGGCTCCAACGCGGCCACATCGACGCCGTACGACTGTGGGCCCTCGCCGTCATCAGGAACTCGCATGAGAACGGAGCCAACGGTGCCCGCCCCCACCCTTCATCAGTCCCGGATACTGCGCACGCCCCAGGGCTCTGACGTGCCGATTGACGGGGCTCTGGTCCCGTTCATCTCCCGCCTGTGGGGGATGGGCATGAGAACCCGGTCGAGTTGCCAGGACTATGGGGACCTGCTGGCGATGTCCGTGCCGGGCCTGCCGGCCGGCGATCAGCGCTGGATCGATTTCTACAAGGGGCGCGTCTGGGTGGAGTTGGAAGCAGGGCACGCTGAACAGCTCGTGGGCCTGCTAAGCCGGGACAGGGAGCTGCACATGGCCCTCGCGCAGTGGGGACTCCCAGAATCCTGGACGTGTGTCCGGCCGATCCTGCCCGACCTCACGGGAGGCCCGGCCAGGACCGCTCCCAGCGCTCACCTGTTTTTTCCCCGGAGCGACGTGAAGCGAGTGGTCGGCGTCCTCGAACAGCTGGACGGGCCCGCTGGCCGAACGTGAGTATGCGCTGTCCTATGGAAGTTGCGGTGCGCCGCACTGCTGACCATTCCCAGCATGGAGGAGAGCACGTGAGTGAACCCCTGATGTGGCTTCGAGGGGACAAAGCCGGGATCGGCCCGTTGCGAGCCGATCTGGCGGAGGAGTACTGGCGGTGGGAGCAGTCGATCCTGACGATCGTCGGCTACAACCGGCAGACCCCGCAGCCGATGGAGACCACCCGGGAGATCCTGGTCGAGGGCTACGGGCGTGCTTCGGATCGGGAGCTGCGGTTCACCGTCTACGACCTGAGCGGGGACGAACCCCGTCCCGTTGGGCTGGCCCAGGTCTACGTCGATCCGATGCGCCGCAACGGGGAGTACGTGGTGGCCATGGGGGAGTCCCGAGGGAAGGGCGTGGGCAGTGAGGCGACCCGGCTGGTGCTGGACTACGCCTTCCACGTGACCAACCTGAGGTGCGTGTACCTGACGGTGATCGAACCTAACGCCGGGGCGATCCGCGCCTACGAGAAGGCCGGGTTCAAGCGACAGGGGATACGGCGCAACTCCAACCAGTGGTTGGGCGAGACCGTCAACGACGTGCTGATGGACGCGATTCCCGAGGACGTTCCGTGGAAGTCCCTGGTGAAGGCTCAGTTCGCAATCTGAAACGACGGCTGTGTGCCCGCGGCTGGGCGGGCACACAGAGGTTCAGGTCCTGGGGGAGCCGACCCCTGATAGGAAGCGGTTCCAGGCCGAGGCAGGGAACTCCAGGGAAGTCAGGTGGGGGTTCTGGCTGTCCCGGACGCCGGTGACGGCGCCTTCCGAGACCTCTACACAGGTCCCGGCCTCGTTGCTGTAGCTGGACTTGTGCCAGGGCTTCGTCGGGATGCTCATCTGTGGGACCTCGTTCATGCGTCGAGTTCGGTGATTCGGGTTCGGATCAGGTCGCGGGAACGCTCTTGGGAGATGGCCGCCGCTCGGAGGTGGTTCGACCTCAACTCGTGGTGTTGCACATCCTCATGCGCGTCGAACAGCAAGCCCTGCGGCGGGACGTCCACGTGTCCGACGCGGTCGTCACCGATCCACAGTAGGCAGAATCCGTAGTTCAGGCTCATGCCCTCGGATTGGGGGAGGACCTGGAGGTCGATCCTGGAGTGGTCGCTCAGCTCGAGGAGGTGTTCGAGCTGGGTGCGCATCACCTTGGGGCCGCCGACCTGGCAGGTGAGAACCGGTTCGTCGATGACCCACCACATCTGCGGGGGAGCTTCGCGATAGAGGATGTTGCGGGTTCGCTCCACGCGGGCTTGCAGCCTGCGCTCTCGTTCGGCCTCGTCGGGCACCGCTCCGCGAGACATCAGGGCTCGAATGTAGTCCGGGTGCTGGGCCAGGCCGCTGAAGAGCCCGAGGGTGTACTCGAAGATCTGGTCGGCCTCGTACTCCAGCGGGTAGTACGCGCCGCCGGGGACATCTTCGTAGGCGTTCCACCAGGCAGAGGAGCGGTTGCGGCTGGCGGCCTTGGCGATGTGGGCGAGTTCCTCGCGCAGGTCGTCAGGTGCCGTGTAGAAGCGGCAGAGGGCGTCGATCTCCGGGCCGCTGAGACGCTTCCACTTGCCGTTCTCGATACGGGAGACCTTGGACTTGTGCCAGCCCATCTCCTCAGCGGCCTCCTCCTGCGACAGGCCGGTCCGGGCACGTAGTCGCTTGAGCTGGCTGATCAGGTAGTGCCGCCGGGCGGGGGAGCCCTGGACCGGAGTGCCCTCGGGCATCTCCACCTCCTGTCGTCGCTGTGCTGGCGTTGTCATCTTCCCACTGACAGAGAAGCACGCATCATTACTCATTGTACGCAAAATAACTTGCTGCACTTGTAATTTGCGTTGTTGCAAATCATGATGGACGCAAGCGGGCTAGCGCCGGATGGGTGACGGGTCCCGCTGTGTCGATTCGGTGTGGACGTGGGCGAGGTGGTGCTCGATGGACGGCGTCGTGTGTTCCTGGATGAGGCCAAGGCCGGTGGACGTGGGTGTGGCCCGTGGTCTGGTCGATCAGGCGCTGGTGGCGGCCGAGGTGGGGGAGGCGGGGCGTGGTGCGGCTCGGCTGGCTGTGAGCGAGGCGTTCACGAACGCCCTCGTCCACGGTCGGCCCGAGGTGAGCGTGGAGGTGTGGGCCCGGCCGAGCTGCTACGCGGTGGTCGAGGTGTACGACACCGAGGCCACCGTGCCGGTCTTTCCTCGGGGGTGGGAGTTGGCGGAGGCCGTGGTCGAGCACGGGCGCGGACTCGGGCTCATTCAGGTGTTCACCCACGAGGTGTGCGGTGCCTATCGCTGCGGTGAGGGCAAGCGGGTGTGGTTCGCGGTGGCACTGGACGGCGGCGATCTCCATGCCGATGAGGTTCGTCGCCTGGTCGAGGAGCGGGCTCGGCGACGGGCTGGTGGGGGCTCGTCCACGGCTGCCTGACTTCGGTGGTCGTAGCTACAGGAAGCGCAGTTCCGGACTCACCGGGACCATTGACACCCGTGACGCTGCGACTCGGTGATGGGCAGAGAGCGATCGAGGAAGAGGGGAAGGGACTGTGAGTGAAGGTCGTGGGCGGCGTCGAAGGCGTCACCGGGGAGCGCGCCCGTATCTGGTTCGGCTTGATGACCGCGTGGGCGTGGTGCGGGAGGCCTTGGTGCGGATGCCGGTTCGTTGGGGGTCGGGTGAGCTTGAGGAACTGGTCGGCCTCGTGCGCATCTGGCAGGCGTTCCGGGGCAGTGCAAGGTGAGGGCTCCCACTGACGTGTCGAACGCACGCCGTTGACCTGCGAGAACGCGGTAGCGGATTTGTGGTCCGCTGGTAGGGGCGGGAACCTGGCCTTCACCCTGTGCGGAGCGAGCGGTTCGTTTGTTCCGAAGGAGCTGAAAGCCCTGCGGGGTAAGGGGTTCCGGAATCAAGACGCTCTGGTGGAGATGCGTGTGTGCTCCGAGGTGCTTGGCGTGGCGTGGAGCACGACGGAGGCTGAGGAGCACACCAGGAGCATTTTCGAGGTCCGGGGCATACGAAAACCCCAGGTCGGTGCACTGTGAATGTCCTCTGACCTGGGGTTTCGGTGGTAGGGCCCCAGGGGATCGAACCCTGAACCCGCGGATTAAAAGTCCGCTGCTCTGCCAATTGAGCTAAGGCCCCGCACGGTGGCCGTCGCGAGACGGTCCGTTGCCGGAGAGAGTCTACCGCAGAGGTGAGAACTCGGGATCGCCCCACGGGGCGGAGGGTTCGAGGGGTTCGCCGCCCACCACGCGCAGCAGGCCGAGCGACGACGTCGCCCTGGCGGTGGCCTCCTCCCCGGTGGTGGGGTGGGACGCGGGGCCGATGCCCTGAGCCGGCAGGGCGAGCCGCCTTGGCGCCGACCGGCGGGCTTGGTCTACTCAAGTCGATCGACAGCGACGTTGTGGAGGAAACCATGGCAGTGGTACCCGAGGACCGGCAGGACATCCTCACCAAGCCCTCGTTCGGGCACGTGGCCACGCTCGGCCCGAAGGGCGAGCCGCAGGTGAACCCCGTGTGGATCGACTGGGACGGGGAGTTCCTCAAGTTCAGCCAGACCAAGACCCGGCAGAAGATCCGCAACATGGGGCGCGACGGGCGGATCTCGGTGTCGGTGCAGGACCCCGAGAACCCCTACCAGTACGTGGAGGTGCGCGGGGAGGTCGACCGGATCGAGGACGACCCGGGCAACGCCTTCATCAACGCGATGGCCAAGAAGTACCTCAACGAGGACGTCTATCCGTGGCACCAGCCGGGGGACGAGCGGGTGATCGTGTACGTCCGCCCCGTGCACTCGACGAAGATGTAGCAGGCGCGTCTTCCGTGAACGGCTCCGCCCTCGGGCGGGGCCGTTCTCTTGCGTCCAGTGAAATAATTCATCTTGAGAAAGCTTGCAGGGCGTGCAACTATTGTCGGTGTACGGGGGAGGAACGCATGGGGCTGCGTGAGCGGAAGAAGACGGCCACACGGCGTGCCCTCCAGGAAGCGGCCCTGGAGCTCTTCCTGGAGCGCGGCCTGGAGAACGTGACGGTGGAGGAGATCGCGGCCGCGGCCGACGTCTCGCCGCGGACGTTCTTCAACTACTTCGCCTCGAAGGAAGAGGCGGTTCTCGGCGACCTCCCCGCCCGCCCCGACGAACCGGCACGGCAGGAGTTCGCCTCCGGCGGCCCCTCCGGCGACTTCGTCGAGGACCTCATCACCATGCTGACATCGTTCCTGGTCAACACCGAAGACCTCGTCTCGCACCGGCGCAGGATGCGGATGCGCAAGCAACTCATGGAACGCGAGCCCCAGCTCGCCCGCGGCTTCTTCGGCCACTTCCACACGGTGGAACTCGAAGTGGCCGCGGTCATCGCCGAGCGGCGGGGCGACCCGCCGGGGGACAACCGCCCGTTCGTGGTCGCCGCCGCGGCCATGGCGGTGATGCGACAGACCATGAAGCGCCTCCACTTCGAGGAGGGCGAGCAGCTCGCGGACGTCCGCGCCCAGCTGCGCGACGCCTTCCGACAGCTCGGAGAGGCCTTCGGCCCCGTCCGTTGACCCGGGACGCCTCCTGAAGGCGATCGGAGTCCCATGTCCACACCCACCGCGCCGCCGGAAGAGCCCGGCGTCGACCGGTCACGGCTTCGCTGGATCTTCCTGGCGATCATCCTCACGATGCTGCTGGCCGCGCTGGACCAGACCATCGTGGCGACGGCCCTGCCCACCATCGTCGGCGAGCTCAACGGCCTGGAGCACCTCTCCTGGGTCGTGACGGCCTACATGTTGGCGGCCACCGTCGGCATGCCCATCTACGGCAAGGCCGGCGACATCTTCGGCCGCCGGCACGTGTACATCTTCGCGATCGCCGTGTTCCTCCTCGGGTCGGTCCTGGCCGGGCTCGCCCAGGACATGACCCAGCTGATCCTCTTCCGCGCCCTGCAGGGCATCGGCGGCGGCGGGCTCATGATCAGCGCGCAGGCGATCATCGCCGACGTCGTCTCCCCGCGTGAGCGCGGCAAGTACATGGGCGTGCTCGGCGGTGTCTTCGGACTGGCCTCGATCGCCGGCCCGCTGCTCGGCGGGTTCTTCACCGACCAGCTCGACTGGCGCTGGATCTTCTACATCAACCTGCCGCTGGGCGCGATCGCGCTGATCACGGCCGTGGTCACGATCCGCCTGCCCAAGCCGTCCGGCCCCAGACCCAGACTCGACTACCTCGGCACGCTGCTGCTGGCCGTGACGAGCGTGTGCCTGGTGCTGGTGACGAGCTGGGGCGGCCACACCTACGACTGGGTCAGCCCGCAGATCATCGGGCTGGCGGTGGGCGCGGTGGTCTCCGCCGTCCTGTTCGTGCTGGTCGAGCAGCGCGCCGCGGAGCCCATCCTCCCGCTGCGGCTGTTCCGGGACCGCGACTTCGTGCTCACGGCGATCATCGGTATCACCGTCGGCATCGCGATGTTCTCCACCGTGTCCTACCTGCCGACGTTCTTCCAGATGGTCAAGGGGGCGAGCGCCACAGAGTCGGGGCTGCTCATGATCCCCATGGTGGCCGGAATGCTCACCAGCACCATCACGACCGGGCGGCTCATCTCTTCCAGCGGTCGCTACAAGCACTGGCCGATCATCGGTACCGCCATCATCGTGGTGGGCCTGGTCCTGCTGTCGCGGATGGACACCGACACCACCTATCTCTATAACGGGTTCGCCATGCTGGTCATGGGCCTGGGCATCGGCATGGTGATGCAGAACCTCGTGCTCATCGTGCAGAACACGGCGCCCCAGCGTGATCTCGGGGCGGCGACGTCGGCCAACAACTACTTCCGCCAGATCGGCGCGTCCTTCGGGATCGCGGTGTTCGGGTCGATCTTCGTGTCCCGGCTCAACGACCGGATGGCCGACGCACCCGGTGGCGGTGTGGAGTTCGAGGGCGGCGAGGCCGGGATCAGCTCCATGACCCCGCAGATGCTCCAGGGCCTGCCGGAACCGGTGCGCGCGTTCATCGAGCAGGCCTTCGCGGGCGCGCTGCCGCCGATCTTTCTCTACGCGGTGCCGATCGCGCTGGTGGGCTTCGTGCTCTCGTGGTTCATCACCGAGAAGCCGTTGGCGACCACCATCGGTCCCGCGCCGGCACCGGAGTCCGAGGCCGGTCAGCAGTCCGAGGCCGACCCGGAGGTCGGCTCTGAGCCCGGCTCCGGCTCCGCGTCCGAGGTCGGCTCTGGGCCCGAGACCGGTCGGCAGACCGCGACCGGTCGGCAGACCGCGACCGGTCGGCGGCCGGGGTCCGGTCGGGAGCCCGGGGCCGACTCCGGGGCCGCGTCAGGGTTCGGGAGCGACGCCGAGACCGGCACGGACGCCGCCAGGAAGTGATCCCGTGACCACGCGGGAACGGTGAACAGCGGTACCGGTGCCACCACCAGGTGACACCGGTACCAGGATGTGCCCTACGCCTCAGGAACGCCCCGCGCCCCCGTGCCGTCTCATCCGGTACGGGGGCGTTTCGCCGCCCCCACCTGCTCCCTTCCCAGGGGGTCGGGGGGATGTCAGGGGCGGCCCAGGGCTGTCCCGGATGGGAATCGTCGTCGTGAGGAGGCAGTCTGGAGACATGAGCGAGAACTTCCCGACCAAACGATTCAGCCGTAGTGACTCCGACCGGTTCCTGACCGGTGTGTGCGGGGGCATCGCCGCCTACACCGGCGTCGACGCCACCATCGTCCGACTGATCTTCGTGGTCTTCGGATTCCTCGGTGGCGGCGTCTTCGTCTACATCCTGGCGTGGCTGCTGATGCCCGCCGAGAGTGAGCAGCGCTCCCTGCTGGAGCAGATCATCCGCAACTTCCAAGGAAAGCCGAGCCAGAGCTGATGTGGACCCTGAGAGCACACCCCGGGTGGCAGCGCCGCGACGTCAACGCCCCGCGTGAGGAGTGCGAGGCCGACGAGGCCCGCGACTCCTCCGGGGACGGCGGCCGGGAGCGCTAGAAGAAGCAGCGCCGAACGGACGACGATGGGCGGGAAGCAGGAGGCGGTGCCGGAAACGCCCCTCGGGCGACGGCAGGCCCTCCTCCCGCCAGGCGTGTCCGGCGCGGACCTCTCCTAGGACGCCTTCTCGGTCTGGTTCATGAGCTCGACCGTGCGGCTCGCCAACCGGGACCACGGCAAGGCGAGACCGGCCGCCAGGGCGATGCCCACGGCTCCGGCGCACACGACGACGATGTTGGGGTTGAACGACTCGGCGAGTAGGCCCGCGAGCAGGATGCCCAGACCCTGAACGGTCTGCAGGCCCGCCGCGACCAGGCCGAAGGCCAGTCCCCGGCCCTCCTTGGGCACGCACAGGACGAAGGCGGCGTTCGCGACGATCTGGTAGGAGCTGCACGCGCCGCTGACCGCCAGCGCCGCGATCATCAGCCACAGCGGGGGATCGAAGAGCCACAGGAGCAGTGGCACCGACGCCAGCACGGCCAGTGGGCCGAGCATGCGGATCCGCGTGGGCGGCGGGATCAGCCGAGTGAGGACGAACCCGCCGAAGAAGGCGCCGATGAACGGACCCGCCATGATCAGCCCCGCCGACGTGGGGCCGCCGCCGAGCTGCTCCGCCAGCGGGCTGGCCAACCCGTAGGGGACCATGTACAGGCCGGCGAGCCAGGCCATGAGCGCCAGGGTGCGCAGCCGTTGGTCGCCGAACACGAGCCTGGACCCGTCCCGGATCATCACCGGCAGACGAGGGCGCTCGGTGGCCTCGGCCCGCGGCGAGGGCCGCGCCCGCACACCGAACAGCACGATGAGCGCCGCCAGGACGATCACGGCTCCGTTGGCCATGAAGGCCATGTTGACGCCGAGCATGGCGGCGATGTAGCCGCCCGCGGCGAGTCCGGCCAGGGTGCCGACCTGTGTGGTGAGCTGCACGATCGCCAGGCCCGCGACGTAGCGCTCGCCCTGGACGATCTCGGTCAGCAGGGCGGCACGGGCGGCGGCGAACGGCAGCGTGGGCAGCACCGAGCAGAACAGCAGGCCCCAGATCGCCCAGAGGGGGACGCCCGGGATGCCGATCGCGAAGATGAGGGACGCGCGGAGCAGGTCGCAGCCGACCATCACGCGGCGCCGGGGGAGGATGTCGGCGACGCCGGACAGCAGGGGGCCGGCGATCAGTGGGGGCAGGAACGTCAGTGCCAGTGTGAATCCCGCGGCGAGGGGTGACTCCGTCTGCTGGAACACCAGCGTCACGGCCGCGATGTTGAGCAGGTTGGAACCGATGGTCGACAGGGCGTGGGCGAGCCAGAGAGCGCGGAACTCGCCGATGGCCATCACCTGGCGGTAGCTGCTCCGCCATGAGTCGTCCGGGGCGTTGGAGGACCGGGGTTCGTCCTCGTCTTCGGGTGTGTGGTTGAGGCGCGGTTCGGCCACCCGGCACTCCCTAACTGTTACATGGGTGAAATCACGCTGTGTCGTGTCTCAATGACCAACGGTTCCGGATGGTGGGCCGCGTCGCAAGCCCGTTCGGGAAATTTGTGTCTGTTTCGTTGCTGCGGGTGAGGGGGATTGCCGGGATTCGGCGCGCAACGGGGCCTGGGCGCTTTCTGGCGTTATCCCAGGTGGGGGCGGCATGCTTGGGGTGTTTGGGGTGATTGTGCAACTGTGTTCGGTCTACGAACTGTTCTCGGGCGGACACGCTCGGAACCCGAATGGGAATCAGGTTTCTTCAGGAACCAAGGACCGAAAGGTCATGCGTTCGCTTCGGTCTCTGATTTCGTTTTTCGGCCGGACCCGCCCCAGGTCCGTGCGACCGTTTTCGGTCCGCTTTCGGTCCGCGTGTTCGCTGCTGGGACGCGTGCTCGCCTGAGGGCCGTGTGGTCGCCATGGCGCCGTGCGATCGCTTGTGGGGCGCGTGTTCGCTCCAGAGGCGCGCGGTCCCGTCCTGGGGTCCTGCGGCTGCCTCCGGGGTGCCCGTCGGCCCCGCGCGCTCGCCTCAGGGCCGTCAGGGCGCTTGCGGGACACGCGGGCGGCCCGGCGTCAGCGGTCGCCCGCGGCTCCTGCGGTTCCCGTGGCTCTCGTGGCTCCCGCGATCACCCCCAGCCGAGGTCGCCCAGCCGCGCGTCGTCGATGCCGAAATGGTGGGCGATCTCGTGCACGACCGTCACGAGGACCTCCTCCACCACCTGTTCGGGGGTCTCGCAGAACGAGCAGATGTTGAGCCGGTACACGAAGATCTGGTCCGGCAGCACGCCGAAGTAGCCGTCGCCGCGCTCGGTCAGCGGGATGCCCTCATAGAGGCCGAGGAGCCCGTCCGGGGACTCGTCCTCGACCGTGATGACGACGTTGTCCATCAGGCGGGTCAGCTCCGGAGGGATCTGGTCCAGCGCGTCGGCGACCAGTTCCTCGAATTCTTCGCGTGCGATGTCCACCACGTCTGCCATTGTGCGGCCTCCGGGTGATTCGGTGCGACGGCGGGCGGGCCCCGGGGCCCGTGGTTCGGGCTTGCGACGGGTGGGGCGCGACGGCACAAAAGCACTCCGGGCGGGAGGAAGCGTTGGGAACGGGCCGCGTCACCGGCATGATGGGGGTGTGGTGTCTTGGGAAGCGATTCGTGCTTACGACTACCGTGCTGCCTTTGGCCGGCTGCGCGCCGGGCGCGCGTGGCGCTGGAGCGGCGTCGTCGTGGCGGGCCTGGTCGGAGGGTGGCTCGGGCTCGCGCTGGGCGGAGAGGTCGTCACCCCGATCGGGCCGGCCGACGTCACGCTCGGACTGAGCCCCCAGTGGGAGGGTGAGACGGTCGTCGACGTCCGACCGCTCGGGCAGTTGGCCTTCGACACGCACGACGCCCCGCTGCGGCTGCAGGCGACCATCTCCGACATCCGGCTGTCGGCCGCCGAGGAGATGTTCGCCGACCCCGAGGCGATCAACCGCATGGCCGCCGGTATCGGTTCGGACCTGCGCGCGGGCGTCATCTCGCTGGTGGTGCGCGCTCTCATCGCGGCCACGCTGGGCGCGGTGCTCATGGGACTGCTGCTGTTCCGGAGCGTGTGGCGGTCCCTGTTCAGCGGGCTCGTCTCGCTGGTGGTGCTCGTGGGATCCGGGGCCCTGGCGGCGTCGTCCTTCAACCCCAGCGCCATCGCCGAACCCCGCTACACCGGGCTGATCGCCGGCGCGCCGCAGGTCGTCGGCGGGGCGGAGGCCGTGGTCAGCCGGTTCAACCAGTACCAGGAGCAGCTCGCCGGGCTCGTGGGCAACGTCGCGATGATCTACGAGGCCACGTCGACGCTGCCGGTGTACGAGGAGGACGAGTCGGTGGTCCGGGTCCTCCACGTGTCCGACATCCAGCTCAACCCGGCCTCGTGGAGCATCATCCGCACGCTGCGCGAGCAGTACGCGGTGGACGTGGTCGTGGACTCGGGCGACTTGACCGACCGGGGCAGCGCGGCCGAGGACGTCTTCGCCGACGAGATCGCCGACCTGGAGGTCCCGTACGTGTGGGTGCGCGGCGAGCACGACTCCATGGGCACCCAGCGCGCGGTCGAGTCCCAGCCGAACGCGGTGGTGCTGGACGACGACATCGAGGAGGTCGCGGGGCTGACGTTCTACGGGGCGGGCGACCCCCGGTACACGCCGGACGCGACCCGGCTCAACCCGGACGAGGCGGGCGTGGCGGACCAGGGCGAGGAGCAGGCGGAGGCGGTGAGCCGGTCCGGGGACGAGGTCGACGTCGCGGTGCTGCACACCCGCACCCAGGGCGAGGCGTTCGACGGTGTGTCGCCTCTGGTGCTGACGGGCAGCGACCACATGCGCTCGACCGTCCTGGGCGAACAGGGGACCCGTTTCCTCGTTCAGGGGTCCACGGGCGGGGCCGGGTTGAGTGGGCTTGATCACGGCATGGGGCGGCCGACGCCGTACCAGGCGTCGGTGCTCTACTTCGACGTCGAGACCGGTCGGCTCCAGGCCCGCGACGACATCGACCTCGGCGGAGTCGGACTGACGTCGGCGCAGGTGGAGCGGCATGTCGAACCGGACCCGGATCGGGTCGTCGGGGACGAGCCGGAGGCGTCGGAGGACGATGCGACCGAACCCGAGCGGACGCCGTAGGGTGGGGGTTCGCGCAGGTCGGCTCGGGGCGCCCGAGGGGGCTTATCACTTTGGTGTTGGTGAGGATCTCCCCTATGCTGAACCTGTCACACGGGCCCCCATCGTCTAGCGGCCTAGGACGCCGCCCTTTCAAGGCGGTAGCGCGGGTTCGAATCCCGTTGGGGGTACGACGCGGTTCGAGCACTGCCGGACATCTGGCAGAATGAGTACCGCGACAACGCGCCAGGTCATCACGAGACCGGGTGCGACAACAGAACAAGGTCCTGTGGAGCAGTTAGGAGTGCTCGCCACCCTGTCAAGGTGGAGGCCGCGGGTTCAAATCCCGTCAGGACCGCTGCGAGATCGAGAGATCGTCGCACGCGGCTAGGTAGCTCAGTTGGTACGAGCGTCCGCCTGAAAAGCGGAAGGTCGGCGGTTCGACCCCGCCCCTAGCCACACGGTATGAGCAGCACCAACGCCCGGAAGCCCTTTGGCTCCGGGCGTTTTTCGTGCGCCGTTGACAGCAACGTGACAGCAACCGGCTCAGCCGAGCGCTTCCCCGAGCTTCCCCAGGGCCTGCCGCTTGTCGTCCAACGAGGCGTGCGCGTCGATCGTTCTCTCAGCCCGTACGGCCGGAGTGTTCGTCCAGGAGCGACCGGGTCACGCGGTCGAGGCGTGCGGCCTGGTCCGGGTCGAGTGTCGGGAGGGTGAGCGGCAGGACTTTGTGACGGTCGACCGCGGTGAGCGGCGCGTCCGGAGGGGTGTCGATGAAGCGGTGCACGGGTGCGACGGACGCGTCGACGGATCGGGCAGCGATTCTGGCGAGAGCGCCGACCGCGAGCCGGGCCGCCGCCGGGAGGACGGTGAGATCGCCGCTCCGGGTGAAACCGGGGTGGTACAGGACGTAGCGGACCGGGTTGTCCGGCTGCGCGGCGAAAGCCACGCCGAGGAGGTCGTTCGCGCGTCCCGCCTGCAGTTGGGCGGTGACCATGCCGTGGCCGTGTTCGAGCTGGAGGTCGTCCCAGTGGATGCGCCCCTTCCGCACGCCCACCCCGGCGACGTTCACGATGACGGGGGTCGCGCTTTGTCGCAGAAGGGGGCCGAGCTCGTGACTTAGCAGGTAGCGGCTGACGTAGTACAGGGCGAACACCCGCTCGAGGCCGTCCGGAGTGAGGGCTCGGGTCGGGCTCTGGCGGTTGGCGAAGAGGGTGAGCGCGTCGACGGCGGCGTGGCGCTTCGCGATCCACCGCACCGCGGCGCGGGTCTCGTCGATGCCGGCCAGGTCCACCTGGAGGAAGTCGATCCTGTCCCCGGCGCCGAGCCGGGCCGCGTCGGTGAGCAACCGCTCGCCCTTGGCGGGGTTGCTGCCGAGGACGACGACGGTGTCTCCGCGCTCGGCGCGGGCGAGGGCCAGCGACCGGCCCATGCCGTCCGTTTCGCCGCTCACGACGACGACGCGTGGACGGGTAGGGTCACCGGCGTCCGGGGCTTGCGGGCTCATGGTCCTCCTCGAGTGGCGGATACTGCGCACCACCATCATCGGTAGCCGCGTGTCAGCTGGGAAGAAGGCAGTTCTATGTCCGCTGGGAACACGGATGTGCCCTCCATCGTCGGTACGCCGCTGCCCAGTCCCGTGCCCGCCGACGAGTACGAGGCGTGTCCGGTGACCGACGTGCTCCGCCGGATCGGGGACAAGTGGTCGATCCTGGTGATCGTGCTCCTGGGCCGCCGCGCGCACCGCTTCAACGAACTTCACCGCGGCATCGAGGGCATCAGCCAGCGCATGCTGACGCGCACCCTGCGCGGGCTGGAGACCGATGGGCTGGTCCACCGCGAGGTCTTCCCCACCGCCGCGCCGAGCGTCGAGTACAGCCTGACCCCGCTGGGACGGACGCTGCTCGAGCCGCTCTCCTCCCTCGCCGACTGGGCGGTCGAGCATCACGGGGAGATCGCCGCCGCGCGTGAGTCCGAGAGAGCGGTTCGCCCGGACTGAGCTGGATCGACGCCCGCGAGCCCACGGGTTCCGGGCGTCTGTCGTGTCCGTGGGGTCCGGGTGGCGTCAGGGAGTGTCCATCAAGCGGTTCTCCCAGGCCCAGGCGGCGACCTCGATGCGGTTGCGCGGGCCGAGCTTGGCTTGGATGGCGGACAGGTGGTCCTTGACCGTGCCGAGCGAGATGAACAGCTCGTCCGCGGTCTCCTGGTTAGTGCGGCCCCGGGCGATCGAGCGGGAGACCTCCGTGGTCGCGGTCCTGGTGCCCGTGGCCGCCACGGGGGCGGCCTTCGCGGCCGGGGCGGCGCCCGCACGGGTCTTGCGGGGGTGGCGGGGACGCGCGATGATCGCCGCCGGGCGATGGCACGGTGGCGAAGGGGGCCCGGGCATGGGCATGGGCGAGTACCGGCTGGAGTGGGACGAGAAGGCGCTGACGGGTCCGGCGGACCTGTGGTTCCCCTGGCTGAAGGGCCAACCGAAGCACATCAGGGCTGAGCTTCAGCAGCTCGTGGCGACGGCCGAGCACGCGGTGGCGGAGTGGGCGGAGGTGCGGGAGGGCCTCGGAAACGAGCTCAGGCGGCTCGAGGCCGACCTCTCTGCGCCTCGCGGTGAGGTCGAGGTTCTTATCGGGGAGCTTCGCGGGGTGGTGGCCGGTCCTGGTGATCCCGAGGAGTTGGCCGGGTTCGCCGGGGCCGGGCGCGTGAGTCTGGCCGAACGGGCGCGCGTGTACGTCGTGGAGGGGGTCGGGCCCGGGGCCACACGGGCGGAGAACGCGATCGGCCGGGTGCGGTCCGGTACCGAGAGACTGAGCGCTTCGCTCAGGGAGATGCGCGGCCTCGCCGGGCGTATCGAACAGGCCCGGAAGGGGTGGGCACCGTCTCCGAGTGGGGAACGGCGCCCGGAGACGGTGAACAGGGTCATGGGGGACCATCCGCCCGGCGGTCTGCCGGAGGGCCGTCGGCGATCGGTGCCCGACGCGCTCCCGAGCCGCTGGCGGGACCGGGTGAAGGGTCCCGGACGCCGGAGCGGTCCCCGGTCCGGGTGAGCTCTGAGGCCGGGCGCGGAGCCCGCGGCCGGTGACGCGCGAGGGCCCGGACACGGGGTCCGGGCCCTGCGGATCGGTGGTCGACGCTTCGGAGCGCGGTCAGTTCTCCTCGACCCTGTTCTCCTTAGCCTTGTCCTCCTCCACCTTGTTCTCCTCCGCCTTGTCGGCGGTCGCCACCACGCCGGGGGTTCCCGCGCCGTCGGTCGGCTCCACCACGTCGGTGGACGCCATCGCGTCGGCGGGCTTCGCGCCGTGGTTGATCACGCCGTCGTCCTCACCGGAGAAGAACCGGCGCCCGTACACGAGCAGGCACAGCACGATGCCCACGGCGAAGCCCCACGCGGCGCCGTTCAGGGCCAGGACGGCTCCGGTGACGCCGGCGATGCCCAGGTCGGTGCGGCTGCGCGCTTCGAGGATGCCGACCTTGACGCTCACGAACCCCTGGATGATGAGCGTGAGGGCCAGCGCCACGCCGAGGACGGGTTCGAGGAGCGAGACGATCGGCAGCAGCCACAGCCCGGTGTTGGTGCCCCAGCGGAACGAGCCGGCTCCGCCGAAGATGGACTGCATCGCGTCGCGGCCCTTCTTGTACCGCTCCGAGATGGCCACGTGCATGGCCGCCCACAGGGGGCCGCACATGGTGACGTCCGGGCCGATGATGCCCATGACGGCGTTGCGCGCACCGAAGATCATGTGGGCGCGGTTGGGGTTGTAGGTGACCTTCTCGTCGGTGCGGACCTCGGAGGCCTCGTCCAGGACGGCGCGTGCCTGCAGGACGTCGCCGAAGACCACGATGTAGGCGGCGGCCACCGTGGGGATCGCGAGGAGCATCGTCATCGCCGGCGGGAAGCCCACGCCGAAGACCGTGTACTCCGTCCACAGCGTGACGAAGTCGGGTGTGGCGAAGCCCCATTCCAGCGTGGGCCACGGCGCCTCGCCGAAGAGGGGGGCGACGACGACGGCGAGCAGGATGCACGGCAGGATGCCGAGGCTGCCGACCAGCCGCAGCACCCGGCTGTGCCGCTGCGCCCGGGCGAAGCCCTTGGAGTACAGCAGCACGAAGGCCAGGCCGACGGCGATGGAGATGGTCACCGGGAAGGTCTCGAACCGGCCGCCCTCGGCGAAGACGCTCTGGACCGCGGCGAAGCCGGCGCCCACGACGATGCCCGCGCGCAGTGCGTTCGGGATGAAGCGCACCACCTTCGAGGCCAGGCCGGTCACCCCCAGCGTGATCGACAGCGCCGCGAGTACGAGTTGGAAGGCGATGAGCGCCTGGACCCGTTCGGGACCCTCGGGGAACTGCTGGCAGTAGACCATCAGCAGCGGAATGGCCGGGGTGATCCAGCCGGGCACGACCGGGTCGCCCAGCAGGTGGTGGGCCAGGTAGAGGAGGCCGTTGAGGACCACGACGGCGAGCGCCGCCTCGAACGGCATCCCGAGCAGTTCGGTCAGCAGCGGGATCGCGGACAGGTCGACCGCGCACATGACGAGGCCCTGTGTGTAGTCCTGCCACTGGAACCTGTAGTGCACGAACGGCAGGCGGACCTCGAACGGTCCCGCCTTCCAGTGCGGTGAGGCCGCGTCCGGCTGGGAGGGTGTCTGACTCATTGACCAGTGCTTTCGTGATCCCCGGGCGCGGTCGCGTCCGGGTCGGTGGCTACTCGGGGGTCACTCGTCGAAGACGATGACCTGGCGGACGGCCCTGCCCTCGGCGAGCTCGTCCATGGCCTCGTTGATCTCCTCCAGCCGGATCCGGCGGCTGATCAGGTGTTCCACGGGCAGTCGGCCCTCGCGCCACCACTGGGCGAACCTGGGGATGTCGCGTGCGGGGACGGCCGAGCCCAGGTAGGACCCGATGACGGTGCGAGCCTCGGCGGTCATCGTGAGCGGGGAGAGCCGGGCCATGGCGTCCGGGCTCGGCAGGCCGACGGTCACGGTGCGCCCGCCCGGTGCGGTGGCGGCGAAGGCGGTCTCGAAGGCGCGCGGGTGCCCGGCGCACTCGATGGCGTGGGCGGCCCGGACGCCCTTCTCCGCCACCTCGTCGGGGGTGTAAGCGTGCGTGGCGCCCAGCCGCCGCGCCAGGTCCAGCTTCTCGGGGAGCGTGTCGACGGCGATGACGTCACCGGCCCCCTCCGCGACGGCGGCCAGCAGCGCGGCCACGCCGACCCCGCCCAGGCCCACGACCATGACGCTCTCGCCGGGCTCGGCCCGCACGGCGTTGAGCATCGCTCCGCCACCGGTGAGCACGGCGCAGCCGAGGACCGCCGCGATCTCGGCCGGGACGTCGTCGTCGACGGGCACCAGGGAGGCGCGGTCCACGACGGCGTGGGTGGCGAAGCCGGAGACCCCCAGATGGTGGTGGACGGCCTCACCGTCGCGGGTGAGGTGGCGCGAGCCGTGCAGGAGCCGGCCGTCGTTGTTGGCGGCGCCGCCGGGTCCGCAGGGCAGTCGGCCGTCGGTCCGGCAGCCGTCGCACTCACCGCAGCGCGGGAGGAAGGTCATCACCACGCGGCGGCCGACGGCCACGTCGGTCACCTGCGAGCCCACGGCCTCGACGCGGCCGGCGGCCTCGTGGCCGAGCAGCATCGGGACCGGGCGGACGCGGTTGCCGTCCAGCACCGACAGGTCGGAGTGGCACACCCCGGCGGCCTCGATCCGCACCCGGACCTCGGTCGGGCCGGGGTCGGCCAGCTCCACCCGGGTGACGCTGAGGGGGGTCGACTCCGCGTACGGGCGCGGTCGCCCGATCTGCTCCAGTACCGCCCCGGTGATCTGCACCGTCGTCCGCCTCCTTCTCGGTCCACGCGCTGGTGGCCTGTGGGTCGTGGGGCCGCCCGGTCCGCACCACCGTGCGTGACCAGGCAACTTACGGAAACCTAACGCGGCGGTGATGTCAGCCACGATGTGCTGGTGTCCATTGATCGACGTACGCTGTGTGCATGGCGAACACCATGCGGCGCTCGCGGGAGGACCTGCTCAGGGTCCTGCTCGACACGGCCACCGACCTGACCGCCCTGCGGGACGTGGAGGCCGTGCTCCAGGCGATCGTGCGCCGCACGCGCGCCATCGTCGGCGCGGACATGGCCTACATCAGCCTCAACGACCCCGAGCGCGGCGACACCTACATCCGCCAGTCCGACGGCGTCACCACGCCCGCCTACCGGGCCCTGCGCATGCCGCTCGGGGTCGGTGTGCTGGGGCAGGTGGCCACCGGTCTGGCGCCCTTCCAGACCTCGGACTACCTGGACGACACGTCGGTCGTCCACGACCCCGAGGTGGACGAGATCGTGCGGGCCGAGGCGGTCGAGACGATCATGGGCGCCCCGCTCACCGTGGCGGGCCGGGTGATCGGCGCGCTCATCGTGGCCGAGCGGCGGTCGCGCCGGTTCGAGCCGGAGGAGGTGAGCTGTGTCGAGTCGATCGCCAAGCAGGCGGCGGTCGCGATCGACAACTCGCTGCGCTTCGAGGAGATGGCCCGCCGGGCCGAGCTGCTCAACGTGGAGCACCGGCGCAGCGCCGCGGAGCTGCAGCTGGCCACCCGGATGCTGGAACTCGACCGCAGGCTCCTGGACGCGGTGATGGTCTCCCCGGACGTGGGCCGGGTCCTCACCATCGGCCGCGGAGCGCTCGACGACGACCTGTACCTGCGGGACCCCTCGGGCGCGCTGCTCGCCACGACCGTGGACGGCGCGGCCCCGGACGCGGTCCCCGATCCCGGCACCGCCGTCGCGATCACCGCGGCGGCCGAGACCCTGGGCACCCTGCACACGGGAACGGTCCTGGACTCCGACGGCAGGGCGCTGATGGAGAGGGTCGCCGTGCACGCCGCCCTCGCCCTGCTGTTCTCACGCGCCGAGGAGGACGCCGACCTGCGCGGTCAGTACGAGCTGATCGACGACCTGCTCTCCGGCGCCGACCTGCCGCACGACCGGCTGGAGCGGCGGATGCGGCGGTGGGGCCTGCGTTCGGACGACCGCCTGTGGTGCGTGGCCCTGGACGTGTCCTTCGCCGACGCGCGGCGGTGCCGCCAGGTGCTGCGCGCCGCCGTCGGGCGGACCGTGATGACCGTGCACGACGACCACCTGTGCCTGCTCACCGCCTCGCCCGCGTGGGAGGAAGGGCTGCGCGCGGCGTTCGCCGCCCACGGCTGGCCGCTGCGGGCGGGTTCCGCGGGGCCGATCACGGCGCCGCGCGACCTGCGCGACGCGCACCGGCGGGCCTCGCTCGCCCTCGGGTCGCTCGTCACCCTCGACCAGGACGGCGTGCTCGACGGCGAACGGCTGGGCATGGTCCACGCGCTCCTCGACCTGGCCCGCACGGGCGGGCTCCCGCGGTCGCTCACCCGGGCCATCGACCCGCTGCTGGCCTACGACGACGAGCGCGGCGCCGACCTGGCCCGCACCGCCTTCTACTACCTGGAGACCGACGGCAGCGTCGCGCGGGTGGCCGAGCTGCTGCACCTGCACCGCAACACCGTGCGCCAGCGGCTCACCCGTATCGGCGTCCTGCTCGGCGCGGGGTGGGACGCCTCCCCGCGCCGCCTGGAGACGCACCTGGCGCTGCACGTGCGCGACGCCCAGGCGGGTCTGCGCCGCCCCGGGGGACCCGTGCGAACCTGAGCCGCCCCGCCGTGGTCCCATACGGGTGCCCCATCGACGACCCCACCAGGAGAGCGTTCCATGTCGGCTTCCCCGGACGACCGGCCGAGCGAGACCGAACAGCTCCGCCAGCGGCTCCAGCGCCTGGAGGCGCGCTTCCACGCCCACACCTACGACGCGGAACGGCTGCGGGCCGCCACGGCCCTGCTGACCGCGGGCATGGTCATCGCGCTCCTGTCGCGCCTCCTGCCGTGGGCGAGTGACGAGAGCTGGGTTCCGTCGGGTGATGACACCACGCTCTCCGCCGTCCTCCTCTGGGTGGGCCTGGCCGCGCTGGCGGGGGGCGTGGTGCGCTACCTGCTCCGTCCGTCCCGCTTCCTGCTGGGGGCGGTCGTGGCGCTGGCGTGTGTGCCGCCGGCCCTCCTGCTGGTCGAGTGGGCGGTGGCCGCCGCCGCTGCCGCGGAATCCGACTATGTCAGCGACGTCGCCGACCCGCAGACCGGCCGGTACTTCCTGCTGATGGTGCTCGGGTGCGCGGTGGTCGGGGGAACCGCCGCCTGGCTGCTCCGGGAGGAGCGGTCCTCCTGACCGGAGCGGGCGGGCGGCAGGGGCGGACCGCTCAGCCGCGGATCTGGAGCCGGCGGCGGAGGAACCGGCTCATGAGCGGGTTGGAGGCCATGCGCAGCGGCAGGTCGCGCAGCCACAGCCGGAACGGGTCCTTGGGCGCGTACAGGCCCTTGACCTGGCGGCCCAGGCGCTGCTTGCGCTCGGCCTCCGGGCGGATCCGCCCCTCCCAGGCGGCCAGGGCGGCCGCGATGTCGTCCGGGTGCTCCTCCAGAGCGGTGCCCAGGGCGTCCGCGCCGCCGACGGCCAGGGCCGAGCCGTACCCGGCGAAGAGGGTGACGCACCAGGCGGCGTCGCCCAGCAGGACCACCCGGCCGCGGCTCCAGCCGTCCACCTCCATCTGGCTGACGGTGTCGAAGTACACGTCCTTCGCCGTGGCGAGCTGCTCCAGGACCTGGGGCGCCACCCAGCCCATGTCCGCGTAGGCACGCGGAATCGCGGTGTGCGGGCCCTCGGCGAGTTCGCGGTCGGACTCGTCGGAGCGGTAGCCGAAGAAAGCCGCGGCCCCGTTCTCGCCCAGGTCGATGACGGCCAGGGTGCGGCCGGTGTCGGTGACCGAGGCGGTGGCGCCGGGCGCCAGGCCCACGGGCAGGTGGTCGAGCATGAACACGCCCACCATGTGCCGCAGGTCGCGGCGGTAGTCCGACTCGGGGCCGAAGACCTGGGCGCGGGTGGCCGAGTGCAGGCCGTCGGCGCCGATGAGCAGGTCGGCGGTGGCCTCGGTGCCGTCGCTGAGCGTGGCGCGCACGCCGTCGGCGTCCTGCTCGATGCGCTCGACGGTGGTCCCGTAGGTGAACTCGGCGTGCTCGCACACGTTCTGGTAGAAGACGTCCTCGATGTC
The DNA here is from genome assembly GCF_003634495.1 of Nocardiopsis sp. Huas11. Lineage (GTDB taxonomy): Bacteria > Actinomycetota > Actinomycetes > Streptosporangiales > Streptosporangiaceae > Nocardiopsis. Next base: position 3,143,425 of record NZ_RBKY01000001.1, read on the forward strand.
GCCGCGCAGGATGTTGAGGTTGCGCTCGCCCGCCATGGCCCGCACGGTCGGTCCGGGCACGGTGAACGACTCCGTCCCGTCCTTCTTGACGTAGACCAGGGCGTCCGGGGTGATGTGCCGGTCGAGCAGGTCGGGCAGGACGCCCATCCGCTCGGCGGCGTCGTAGCCGATCCCCGCGAAGGCGACGGCGTAGCCGCCGCCGCGGCGCTGGGCGGCACGCTCGATGATCCGGACGCGCCAGCCCGCCTGGTGCAGGCGCAGGGCCGCGGCCAGGCCGGCGATGCCGCCGCCGACGATGAGGGCGCTCCTGGTGGCGGACGGCGAGGTGTCGTGGGTGGCCATGCCGGTCATTCCTTCCGAGGGGTGAGGCCCGCGGCGACGATGTCGATCAGCAGGTCCTGGATCTTGGGGAGCAGGGCGGGGTCGCCGAGGAGCTCCTGGTTGAGGGGCAGGACGAGGACCGCCTGGATCACGCCGACGATCACGGCCGGGTCGTGGTCGGGGAGCTCGCCGTCCTCCTGGTGGTGGGAGATGAAGTCCACGAGGGCCCGGGCCGGGTTGTCGGGCGAGGCGGTGAAGGCGGAGACGGCCCCCGGGTCGGCGGTGCCGAGCCGGCGCATGACGGCGGCCATCTCCTCGGGATGGGTCATGAGGCGCCGGTAGAGCGGGTCGGTCTCCAGCCGGCGCAGGGTGGCGTGCAGGAAGCGCCGCAGCCCCTCGCGGACGTCCCCGGTGCTGAGCAGGGCCTCGTCGACGACCTCGCGCTTGACGTCGGCGGACTGGCGCATCATCAGCTCCAGGTAGAGCGCCTCCTTGGCGGCGAAGAACTGGTAGAAGCTGCTCTTGGCGATGCCGGCGTCGCCGACCAGGTCCTCCAGGGAGGTCTTGCGCAGGCCTTGGGTGGTGAAGAGGCGCTCCCCGTTGGCGAGCAGCCGCTCGGTGATCCGGGCGCGTTCGGTCTCGCTGAAGGCGGCGGGCATGGCCGACTCCCTCCGATCTCGGTGGCGGGCAGCCCCGCCGTGTTGTGTCTATTTGAACAGATTAGATTTTTGTTTTCAAGCCCTCGTCGGAGCGAGGATCCGGGGTCCGGGGGGAGGTGCCGGGGGCCGCGGACGAAGTGCAGGTCAGGTGTTGTTAGCCTTGCCTAACCATCCCTCGCCGCGCCGACGCGGTCGGCGCGGGCCCGGCCGTACCCCCGTCGAGGAGACCCACCGCATGACCGCCCTGTCCAGACCCGTCCAGATCACCGCGGCCGCCTTCTTCGGCGTCGCCCTCATGACCGCCTGCTCCGGCACCGACGCCGGGGACGACGGCCAGGCCGGCGGCGCTGGCGGCGACGGCGCCTTCCCCGTCACCATCGACAGCGCCCTCGGCGAAGCGGTCATCCCCGAGGAGCCCGAGCGCGTCGTCACCTGGGGCTGGTCCGCGCAGGACGTCGTCCTGGCCCTGGACGTCGTTCCGGTGGCCATGCCCCGCAACGACTACGGCGGCGACGAGAACGGCGTCTTCGAGTGGGACGCCGACAAGATCGAGGAGCTCGGCGGCGAGCAGCCCACCGTCCTCTCCGGCGCGCACGCCGACGAGCCGCCGCTGGAGGAGATCGTCGAGGCCCGCCCCGACGTGATCCTGGCCCCCAACTCCGGCCTGACGCAGGAGGACTTCGACCGCCTCCAGCAGATCGCCCCCACGGTCGCCTACCCCGACCAGCCCTGGGCCACCACCTGGCAGGAGCAGGTCGACATCGTCGGCCGCGCGCTCGGCAAGGAGGACGAGGCCGCCGCCCTGCTGGAGGACACCCAGGCGCAGGTCGAGGCGCTGGCCGCGGAGAACCCGGAACTGGAGGGCACCACGTTCTTCTACGCGGCCGCCAACGAGGCCGACGTGCTCAACGTCTACCGCGAGTACGACCCCCGCGTGGAGATGCTCACCGACCTCGGCATGGAGCCCAGCGCCAGCGTGACCGACCTGGACACCGCCCCCGACGACTCGTTCTTCTACCAGGTCAGCTACGAGAACCTCCAGGAGATCGAGACCGACGTCCTGGTCATGTACTTCGCCGACGAGGCCGCCCTGGAGGAGTTCACCTCCGACCCGCTCGTCGCCGCCATGCCCGCCGTCCAGGAGGGCCGCTTCGCGCCGATCGTGGGCGAGGACTTCGTCATGGCCAGCAGCGCCCCGACCGTGCTGTCCATCCCGTGGATGCTCGACCGGTACGTGCCCGAGCTGGTCGCCGCCTCCGAGAACGTCGAGTAGCGCGGAACACCGATGACCACCACCACCGGGGGCGGCGCCCGCACCGCCCCCGCCACCCGATGGCCCGGGCGGCTGCGCGCGCCGCTCGGCTTCCTGCTGCTGGGCCTGGCCCTGGCGGTCGCCGCGGGGCTCAGCCTCGCGGTGGGGGCCAACCCGCTCCCGCCGGGCGTCGTGCTCGACGCCCTGCTGCGCACCGATCCGACCGTCCCCGACCACCTGGTCGTGGTCGAGAAGCGCGTCCCGCGGACCCTGGTCGGGCTCACGGCGGGCCTGGCCCTGGGGATGGCGGGCGCGGTGATGCAGGGACTGACCCGCAACCCGCTCGCCGACCCCGGGCTGCTCGGGATCAACGCCGGGGCCTCGCTCTTCGTGGTCGGCGCCATCGGTCTGCTGGGCGCGACCTCGCCCGGGGAGTACGTGTGGTTCGCCTTCGCGGGCGCTGCGGTCTCGGCGGTGGTCGTCTACGGCGTGTCGAGCTTCGGCCGGGAGGGCGCGACCCCGGTCAAGCTCGCCCTGGCCGGAGCGGCGGTCACCGCCGCCCTGACCTCGATCGTCACCGCCGTGCTGCTGGTCGACCAGTCCTCACTCGACCAGATGCGGTTCTGGCAGGTCGGGGCGATGGCCGCGCGGGGGCTGCCCGTGGTCGCGCAGACCACGCCGTTCATCGTGGGGGGCGCGCTGATCGCCCTCCTGCTCGGCCGCTCGCTCAACGGCCTGGCCCTGGGCGACGACGTCGCCCGGGGGCTCGGCCAGAACATCGTGCGCACGCGCGTCCTGGCCGCCGTGGCGATCGTCGCGCTGTGCGGCGCCGCGACCGCCTCGGTCGGCCCGATCGCCTTCGTCGGCCTGCTCGTGCCGCACGTCGCCCGGAGCGTCGTGGGCCTGGACTACCGGCTCATCCTCCCCTTCAGCGCGCTCGCCTCGCCCACGCTGCTGCTGGTCTGCGACGTCATCGCCCGGGTCGTGGCACGGCCCGGGGAACTACAGGTCGGGATCGTCACCGCGGTGGTCGGCGCGCCGCTGTTCATCGCGCTCGTGCGCAGGGGAAAGGCGGTGCGGCTGTGATCACCACCCGACCTGTCGGCCGGAGCCGGACCGTCCGCGCCGTCCGTCGGCGCGGCGCCCGGCGCGAGGCCGTGGTCACGCTCGTCCTCGTCCTGCTGCTGCTCGGCGCGGCGCTGGTGGGCGTGAGCGTGGGCCAGGCGTCGGTGTCCCTGCCCGAGCTGGTCGACCTGCTCACCGGGCGGGCCGACCAGGTCACCCGGTTCGTCCTCATCGAACTGCGGCTCCCGCGCCTGCTCACCGCGGTGGTCACGGGCGCCTGCCTCGGCCTGTCCGGCGCGCTGCTGCAGACCATCGTCCGCAACCCGTTGGCCAGCCCCGACATCGTGGGGATCACCCACAGCGCCAGCGCGGCCGGCGTTCTGGGCGTGGTCTACCTGGGCCTCAGCGGCCTCGCGCTGGCCGGTTTCGTGAGCCTGGGGGCGCTCGCCGCCGCGACGGCCATCTACCTGCTGGCCTGGCGCCAGGGCGTGGCCGGCTACCGGCTGCTGCTCATCGGCATCGGGGTGGCGGCGCTGTCCACCAGCGTCACCTCCTGGGTGCTGACCCAGAGCGACGTCCGCGACGCGCGCGTGGCCCTGACCTGGATCACCGGCAGCCTGGCGCGCTCCGACTGGCCCACCCTCAACCCGCTGCTGGGCTGCTTCGCCGTCCTGGTGGTGGCCCTGGTCCTGCTGGGCGGGCGCCTGCGCTCGCTCGAACTGGGCGACGACTCCGCCACCTCGCTCGGCGTGCCCGCCGAGCGGTCCCGGCTCTGGCTGCTGCTGACGTCGGTGGCCCTGGCCGCCTCGGCGGTCGCGGTCGCCGGGCCGGTCGCGTTCGTGGCCCTGGTCAGCGCGCCGATCGCCCGGCGCACCGTCGGCGCGGGCCGCTTGGCGCTGCTGCCCGCGGCACTGATCGGAGCGATCATCATGCTCGCGTCCGACCTCCTCGCGCAGTTCACGATCCCCGGCATCATCCTCCCCGTCGGGGTGGTGACCGGCATCGTGGGCGCGCCGTACCTTCTCTGGCTCCTCATGCGGACCAACCGGTCCGGGGCAGGTGGTTGACATGACCGACACCGGGTACACGGCCGGTTCCGCCGCGTTCTCCGCCCTGGCGGCCGAGGACCTGTCGCTCGGCTACGGAGACCGGACCATCGTGGACGGCCTGAGCATGGCGGTCCCGCCCGGCGTGGTCACCTCGATCGTCGGCGCCAACGGGTGCGGCAAGTCCACGCTGCTGCGCGGGCTGGCCCGCCTCCTGCCGCCGCGCGGGGGCCGTGTGCTGCTCAACGGCACGGACATCCGGACCCTGCCCACCCGCGACGTGGCCCGGACCGTGGGTCTGCTGCCCCAGAGCCCGGTCGCCCCGGACGGGATCACCGTCGCCGACCTCGTGGGCCGCGGGCGCTACCCGCACCAGGGCTGGTTCCGGCGCTGGACGAGCGCCGACGACGAGGCGGTCCAGGAGGCGCTGGAGGCGACCGGCACGCTCGACCTGGCGGAGCGGTCGGTGGACGAGCTCTCCGGCGGGCAGCGGCAGCGGGTGTGGATCGCCATGACCCTCGCCCAGCGGACCGACCTGCTGCTCCTGGACGAGCCGACCACCTTCCTCGACATCGCCCACCAGGTGGAGGTCCTGGACCTGCTGCTGGAGCTGAACCGGACGCAGGGAACCACGGTGGTGATGGTCCTGCACGACCTCACGCTGGCCTCGCGCTACTCCGACCACCTGGTGGCCATGCTCGACGGGTCGGTGTACGCGGCCGGCCGCCCCCGGGACGTGGTGACCGAGGACCTGGTCCGCGACGTCTTCGGGCTCTCCGCCCAGGTCTTCCCGGACCCGGTCACGGGAACGCCCAGCCTCTCGCCGCTGGTGCGCAACCCGGCGCACATGCCCACCTGAGGCGGGAACCGGGGCGGACTCCGCGGGATCCTCCCCTTCGACGGACATCCACGACACGGTCCCGCGCCGAAGGCGTCGGTCGAGGGCGGCCCCGCTCCACCCCGGAGCGGCGGCCGGACGGCGGGACGGGAAGGGACCTCCCACGATGGTGGACACGAACGGCGGCGACGCCGAGAGCGAGCTCCGGCTCAGCCGGCGCCTGGACGCGTTGGAGCGCCGGGTCGGCGACGGCGAGCAGGGCGTGACGCGCACGCGGCTCGCGGCCGGCGGCCTGGGAGCGGGGGCGGTGGCCCTGTTCCTGTCCCTCTACCTCCCCTGGGTGCGCGGCGAGGGGGGCCAGGGCCCCTGGTACGACGAGGACGGGAACCTGCGCCTGCGGACCGAGGACGTCCGTGCCGAGGGCACGGGCTGGGAACTCCTGGGCGCGGCGATCGGAGAGGGCCAGTGGTTGTTCGTCCTCTCCGTGCTGGTGCTCCTGCTGACGTCGGTCCTGGCGTTCGTCGGCCTGTTCAAGGACGGGCGCGGCGTCTTCGTCGCCACGCAGGTCGCGGCCTGGTCGGTGCCGGTCCTGCTCCTGATCTCCTGGCCGAGCAGCGGAGAGGTGTCGGACCCGCCCGGCACCGGGGGCGGGGTGTGGGCCGCGGTGTTCGGATGCGTGTTCGTCGCCATGACCGCCGCCGCCACATTCCCGGCGCCGTCCTGGATGGCGGAGATCCGCGGCTCGCGCTGAGGGCCGATCGGCCGTTCGACCGCCCGGGACGTGGTGACCGAGGACCTGGTCCGCGACGTCTTCGGGCTCTCCGCCCAGGTCTTCCCGGACCCGGTCACGGGAACGCCCAGCCCCTCGCAGCTGGTGCGCAACCCGGCGCACATGCCCACCTGACGATCCCGGGAAAGCATGGGCCCCGTACGCGGAACCATGGCCTCGGGTCCGGGGTCCGAAGGGGTGGAAGGCGCGAAGAAGACACCCCCCGCACGGAAGGCCCCCAGCGATGGCGCGCGAGCGTGAAGACCAAAGCGAATTCGACCGGCTGGCGAAGCGGGTGGTGCGACTGGAGACGCGGGTCCACCATCAGACCGAAGGCGAACGGCGTTCCCGCGCCGCGATCGCGGGCCTGGCGGGCGGCGCGACCGCCCTGCCGCTGTCCTTCTTCCTGCCGTGGCTGCGCGGCGTGAGCGCCCGGGGCACGCGGTTCACCGAGGACGGGGTCGCGATCCTGCCCGCCGATCGCTCCTCGATCACCGGCTGGGAGCTCATGGGAGCCGCTTTGGTCGATTCCCAGTGGTCGCTCATCTTCGTGATGGCGGTCGTCCTGGCGACTCTGGCGTTCGCGGTGGCGGCCCTGTTCACCGAGCGCGGGTGGGTCTTCGTCGCGGTCCAGGTCGCGGGGTGGTCGGTGCCGCCTCTGCTGCTGGTGTTCGGTCCGTCGGGGGAGTCCAGCGTGGGCCTGGGCGGCGGTGTGTGGATCGCCTCCCTCGGGGCCGTCGTCACAGCCTTGGCCGCGCTCCGGATCCGCTCGACGTGGGCCGACTCCTTGTGACGTGCGACGCGGCGCGATCCGGTCCGCGGAGGTAGTGTCCGGACTCGTGAGCCACGTGATCGCCGCTGACGGCACCCGCCTCTGGTACGACGCCCTCGGGGAGGGCGAACCCCTCCTGCTGCTCAACGGCCAGGCGCTCGACCACGAGATGTGGGACGGCGTCCACGCCGGCCTGGCACGAGGACACCGGGTCGTGCGCACCGACTTCCGGGGCACCGGCGGCAGCGACGCCCCGCTGGGGGAGCCCTACAGCCTGGAGCTGTTCGCCCGCGACGCCCTCGCGGTCCTGGACGCGCTCGGGATCGGCCGCGCGCACGTCTACGGTTTCTCGATGGGAGGCAAGGTCGCCCAGACCCTCGCCGCGCTGGCCCCCGAACGGGTCGGCGCGCTCGTCCTGGGCTCGACCGCGCCGGGAGGGGAACACGAGGTGGCGCGGCCCCGGTCCGCCACGCTGGCGCTGCGCCAGGCCAGTACGGCCGCCGGGCGCGACCTGATCGGCCCCCTGTTCTACACGCCGGAATGGGCAGCCGCGCACCCCGACACCGTCACCCGGATCCTGCCGCGCGGCCCGCTGCGCGCGCAGCGCCTGCACTTCGGCGCGAGCATGGGCTACGACGGCTGGGACCTGCTGCCCGCGATCGAGGCGCCGACCCTCGTCGTGCACGGCGAGGACGACGAGCTCACGCCGGTGGGCAACGCGGCCCTGCTGGCCGAGCGCGTCCCGGACGCCCGCCTGCTGACGTTGCCCGGGATGCGCCACGGCTACCTGCACGAGGACGAGCCGCAGGCCACCCGGGCGGTCCTGGAGTTCCTGCGCGAGCACAGTCTCGCGGACCACCCGATGCCGGCCTGAGGGGTCACACCGGCGGCGGGAACTCCGTGCGCAGGCGCTCCAACTGCCGGCGGTCGCGCTTGGTCGGCCGGCCCGCGCCGCGGTCGCGCCGCACGAACGGCACCGCCGCCTCCGGGGGAGGGGCGGGCGTCCTGTCGACGAAGCAGCGCGCGGCGACCGGCGCGCCGACCCGCTTGGCCAGCACGTGCGTGACGTCGACGATGCGCGTGGTCCCGTGCAGGCGCAGTCGGACCTCGTCGCCGGGCTTGACGATCGTGGCCGGCTTGGCCGGGCGGTCGTTGACGCGGACGTGCCCGCCACGACAGGCCTGGGCGGCGTCCGCGCGCGTCTTGACCAGGCGCACGGCCCAGATCCAGCGGTCGACCCGGGTGGAGTCGGGGCCGGGCGGCAGGGGAGCCGAGGACTCGTTCACACCGGTTCCCTTCTGGAGAGTGGAGCGTTCTCCGTCACTCTAGGACGGCCCGGGTACGAAGTACTCCAAAGTCGCGCTAGAGTTGTACACGCAGCGAGGTCCTGTGGAGCAGTTAGGAGTGCTCGCCACCCTGTCAAGGTGGAGGCCGCGGGTTCAAATCCCGTCAGGACCGCAGAGGAGAAGGCCCGGCGTCTCAGGACGCCGGGCCTTCGCTGTTGTGGGGAAAGTCGAGGGGGCGGTTGTGGTCTACCGGTACGCCACGGAACGGGCGGACCACTCGGCGCTGGCCAGCGGGAACGTGCTGCGGTCCGCGCCAGGTTTTCCCGGGTTCCCGGTGCGGTTGGCCAGCGAACTGTTCCAGCGTGGTCTGGCGCACGTGCCGCAGGACCGGGTCCGGATGTGGGACCCGTGCTGCGGCAGCGGCTACCTGATGACCGTGCTGGGACTGCTGCACCGGGACCGGATCGTCCACGCGCGGGCCACGGACGTGGATCCCGACGCGGTCGCCCTGGCCGTGCGCAACCTGGCCCTGCTGACGCGGGACGGGCTGGCCGAGCGCGAGGAGGAGCTGCGCCGCTCGGCGCTCGACTTCGGCCGGGCGGAGTTCGTCGGGCGGGCCGAGACCGCCGGCGCCCTGGCGGCGGGCCTGGCCTCCATGGGCGGCGACCTCCCCCATGAGACGGCCGTGGCGGACGTGTTCACGCTCTCGGAGCAGGTCGAGGCCGACCTGGTGGTGACGGACGTGCCCTACGGGGATCTCACGCACTGGCAGGGCGCGACCCCCGCGGACGACCCCATGCGGGCGCTGCTGAGGTCCCTGGGCCGTGTCCTGCCCCCGCACGCCGTGGTGGTGGTGACCGCGCGCACCCGCCGGGTGGTCCTGCCCCCCGCGGTGCGTGCCCTGGAGCGGGTGAAGGTCGGCAACCGCGCGGCGGTCCTCGTGCGCGCCCGCGACGTGGCGCCCTGACCCGGATCCGCCCCGCCGCCGCCCACAGCCTGTGGGCGGCGATCGAGAGCCCGCGCGGCGCACCGGCCGTGCTCAGGTCTGGCGGAAGGCCCGCGAGGTGTACAGGGCCACGGCGACCGAGACCGCCGCGAGCAGGACGAACCCCAGCGTGTACTCGCCCGTCGCCTGGTAGACCGCGCCCATGAGCAGCGGCGGGAAATACCCGCCCAGACCGCCGGCGGCGCCCACCAGACCGGTGACCGTGCCCACCCGCGAGGGCTCCACCAGCTTGGCGACCAGGGCGAACACGCCGCCGGTGCCCAGGCCCAGCGAGATCGCGATCAGGACGAAGGACAGCCCCGCCGGGAACTCCGCGGGCGGGTGCAGGGCCAGCACGATGGCGAACACGCACGTGCCGAGGAACGAGGCCAGGCACACGCGCACCGGCCCGATGCGGTCCGAGAGCACACCGCCGACCGGACGCGCCGCCACGGCCGCGATCGCGAATCCGGCGGTGCGCATGCCCGCGTCGGTCTGCGCGAAGTCGTAGGCGGTGGTCAGCAGGGTCGGCAGGTAGGTGGAGAAGGCCACGAACCCGCCGAACGCCACCGCGTACAGCAGCGACGCCTGCCACGTCGCCTTCAGCCGGACCGCCTCGCGCATGCGCGGCAGCGCCGCACCCGTCCGGGGCCGCCAGTCCGGCGCGTCGCGGCTGAACGCCCACATGAGCGCGCTCACGGCGGCCAGAGCCGCGCACATCAGCAGGTGCGTGGTGAACAGGCCCAGCCGCTCCACCAGGAGCGGCGTCAGGAAGGCCGAGAGCGCGGTGCCCCCCATGCCCGCGCCGAACACCCCCGTGGCGAAGCCCCGGCGGCCGGGCTCGAACCAGGCGCTGACGAACGGGATCCCGACCGCGAACGACGTGCCCGCGATCCCCAGGAAGAACCCCCACAGCAGCAGCATCCCGTACGAGTCGCCCGAGACGCCCACCAGGAAGGTCGGCACGATGCTCACCAGCCCGACGGCCGTGAACATCACCCGCCCGCCGTAGCGGTCGGTCAGCGCGCCCACCGGGATCCGCCCCAGCGACCCCACCAGGACGGGGACGGCCACCAGGAGCGACGTCCGCGCGGGGCTCAGGTCCAGGTGCTCGGTGTAGGTCCGCGACAGCGGGGCCACCAGGTTCCACGCCCAGAACGTCAGGGCGAACGCCGCCGTCGCCAGGGCGAGGTTGCCGTTCGCCGTTCCGGTACGTCCGGACGCCTTTCCCACTTCCGCTCGCATACGGCCCCCTTCTCGTGGTTTCGCCACGATTGTCACTTGATGCGGTGTGGGAAGTGGGAGTCCGCCACTTCGCGAGGCATATTCATGAACGGAACGTGGGAAGAACTGGAGCCGGAGGCTCTCGGTTGGCCGACTGTGGCTCGTCCCTTCCGGGCGGTGTCCAGGTAAACGGGGTGTGTTCGGAATGGCGGCACGAGGTCAAGCCGGTGGGGCGGGTGACGCGCTGTTGCGCGCCGGGTCCTACCTCACCCGGTCGGAGCCCCTTGACGGGACGAGAGCCCAGGTCAGGCAGGGTGGCCGAGAGGGCGACGTGTTCTACCGGGACCGCTGGAGCCACGACAAGGTGGTCCGTTCCACCCATGGGGTGAACTGCACCGGATCCTGTTCCTGGAATGTCTATGTCAAGGACGGGATCATCACCTGGGAAACTCAGGCGACCGATTATCCGTCGGTGGGGCCGGACCGTCCCGAATACGAACCGCGCGGTTGTCCGCGCGGCGCCGCGTTCTCCTGGTACACGTATTCGCCGACCCGTGTGCGCTATCCCTACGCCCGGGGCGTGCTCCTGGAGATGTACCGGGAGGCACGGGAGCGGCTGGGCGATCCCGTGGCGGCGTGGGCGGAGATCACCGCCGACCCCGACCAGCGGCGCCGCTACCAGCGGGCGCGGGGCAAGGGCGGGCTGGTGCGCGTCACGTGGGAGGAGGCGCTGGAGATCGCCGCCGCCGCGCACGTGCACACCATCGCCGCCTACGGTCCGGACCGCATCGCGGGCTTCTCCCCGATCCCGGCGATGTCGATGGTCTCCCACGGCGTCGGCGCGCGGTTCGTGAACCTGCTGGGCGGTTCGATGCTGTCGTTCTACGACTGGTACGCCGACCTGCCGGTGGCCTCACCGCAGGTCTTCGGGGACCAGACCGACGTGCCGGAGTCGGGGGACTGGTGGGACGCCGCCTACCTGATGCTGTGGGGCGCCAACGTGCCGGTCACCCGGACCCCGGACGCGCACTGGATGGCGGAGGCGCGCTACCGCGGCCAGAAGGTCGTCGTGGTGGCGCCGGACTACAACGACGCCGCGAAGTTCGCCGACGAGTGGCTGGCTCCGCATCCGGGGACCGACGGCGCGCTGGCGATGGCCATGGGACACGTGGTGCTGCGCGAGTACTTCGTGGACCGCCGCACGCCCCGTTTCGACGCCTACGCGCGCAAGTTCACCGACCTGCCCTTCCTCGTGGACCTGGAGGAGCGCGACGGCCGCCGCGTTCCCGGCAAGTTCCTCACCGCCGCCGACCTGCCCCGGAACGAGGAGACCGCGAACCCCGCCTTCAAGCCGCTCTTCTGGCCCGAGGGCGAGTCGTGGCCCGTCGCCCCCCAGGGGACCCTCGGGCACCGCTGGGGCGAGGACGGGGTCGGCAAGTGGAACCTCGACCTCCAGGGGCGCACCCCCGCGCTCACCTTCCACGAGGAGGGCGCCGAAGCGGTCGAGGTGGCCCTGCCCCGCTTCGACGAGCCCTCCGGCCGCGGCGGCGTGCTCACCCGCGGCGTCCCGGTCCGGCGGATCGGCGACCGCCTGGTCACCACCGTGTTCGACCTCCTGCTCGCACAGTACGGGGTCGCCCGCGAGGGCCTGCCGGGCGTGTGGCCCACCGGCTACGACGACCCCTCCCAGCCCTGCACGCCGGCCTGGCAGGAGGAGATCACCTCCGTGCCCGCCGACCGCGCCGCGCGCATCGCCCGCGAGTTCGCCGACACCGCCGAGGCCAGCGGCGGGCGCGCCATGATCGTGCTGGGCGCGGGCACCAACCAGTGGTTCCACGGCGAGAACGCCTACCGGGCCTTCCTGTCGCTGCTGCTGCTCACCGGCTGCCAGGGCGTCAACGGCGGCGGGTGGGCGCACTACGTCGGCCAGGAGAAGTGCCGCACCTCGTCCGGCTGGGCGGCCTACGCCTCGGCCATGGACTGGTCGCGTCCGCCGCGCTTCATGGCGGGGACCGCGTACTGGTACCTGCACACCGACCAGTGGCGCTACGACACCTACCGCGCCGACGCCCTGACCTCCCCGCTCGGACCGGGCCGGCTCCGCGGCCGCCACACCGCCGACCTCGTCGCGGCCTCGGCCCGGATGGGCTGGATGCCGTCCTACCCGACCTTCGACCGCAACCCGATCCAGCTGGGCCGCGAGGCCGAGGAGCGCGGCGAGGACCCCGGGGAGTACGTGGCCGACCGGCTCGCCGACGGCACGCTCCGGTTCGCCGCCGAGGACCCCGACGATCCGCGGAACTGGCCCCGGACGCTCACGGTCTGGCGGTCCAACCTCTTCGGCTCCTCCGCCAAGGGCAACGAGTACTTCCTCAAGCACCTGTTGGGCACGCACTCCAACCTCCAGTCGACGCCGGCCGGGCCCGACGACCGGCCCGAGGACGTCGCCTGGCGGGACGGGGCACCCGAGGGCAAGCTCGACCTGCTGCTGTCCCTGGACTTTCGGATGACCAGCACTACCCTGCTCTCCGACATCGTGCTCCCGGCCGCGACCTGGTACGAGAAGCACGACCTGTCCACCACGGACATGCACCCCTACGTGCACGCGTTCAACCCGGCCATCGACCCGCCGTGGGAGGCGCGGACCGACTTCGAGGCCTTCCACGGGCTGGCCCGCGCCTTCAGCACCCTGGCCGCGGAGCACCTGGGCGAGGTCACCGACCTCGTGGCCGTCCCGCACCAGCACGACACCCCGGGCGAGCTCGCGCAGCCGCACGGCGTGCCCACCGACTGGAAGGCCGAGGGCGTGCGCCCCGAGCCGGGCCGCACGATGCCCGCCATCGTCCCGGTGCGCCGCACCTACTCGGCCGTCGCGCAGAAGCTGGCCGCGCTCGGCCCGCTGGTGGAGACCCTGGGGATCCCGGTCAAGGGCATCACCTTCACCCCCGACGAGGAGGTGCGGTGGCTGCGGACCGCAGGCGGCGAGGTGCGCGGTGGCGTGGGGGAGGGGCGGCCGTCACTGGACACCGACGCCAAGGCCTGTGAGGCGATCCTGGCGCTGTCGGGGACCAGCAACGGGCGGTTGGCGGCACAGGGGTTCGAGCGCCTGGCCGAGCGCACCGGCACCGACATGGCCGAGCTCGTCGCGCACGCGGCGGAGCGGCGGGTGGTCTTCGCCGACGCCCGGTCCGGTCCCACGCCGGTGGGCAGCAGCCCGGAGTGGTCCGGCAAGGAGGCGGCGGATCGTCGGTACTCGCCGTTCACGATCAACGTGGAGCACGACAAGCCCTGGCACACGCTCACCGGCCGCCAGCACTTCTACGTCGACCACGACTGGATGCACGAGTTCGGCGAGGCGCTGCCGGTGTACCGGCCGCCCCTGGACATGCACCGGCTGTTTCGCGAAGGGGAGATCGGCCCGCACGGGGAACGGCAGGTGGTGGTGCGCTACCTGACGCCGCACTCCAAGTGGTCGATCCACTCGGAGTACCAGGACAACCTGCTCATGCAGGCGCTCTCGCGGGGCGGGCCCACGATCTGGATGAGCACGGCCGACGCCGAGGCGATCGGGGCCGTGGACAACGACTGGGTGGAGGCGGTCAACCGCAACGGCGTGGTCGCGGCGCGCCTGGTGGTCTCCCACCGGATGCCGACCGGCACCGTGTACATGCACCACGCCCAGGAGCGGGTGGTGGACGTGCCCAGGACCGAGACGACGGGGCGGCGGGGCGGGATCCACAACTCGCTGACCCGCCTGCTGGTCAAGCCGACCCACCTCATCGGCGGGTACGCGCAGTTCACCTACGCCTTCAACTACCTGGGGCCGACCGGCAACCAGCGCGACGAGGTCACGGTCGTGCGCAAGCGGACCACGGAGGTGCGGTTCTGATGACGGACGGCGACGCGCGCGGCGGACAGCGGCCGATCGGCCGGGTCATGGCGCAGGTGGCCATGGTGATGAACCTGGACAAGTGCATCGGCTGCCACACCTGCTCGGTCACCTGCAAGCAGGCGTGGACCAACCGCGGGGGGATGGAGTACGCCTGGTTCAACAACGTCGAGACCAGGCCCGGCCTCGGCTACCCGCGCACCTACCAGGACCAGGACCGGTGGAAGGGCGGTTGGGTCCGTACGCCGCGGGGGCGGCTGGTGCCCCGCGCGGGCGGGCGGCTGCGCCGGCTGGCGACCATCTTCGCCAACCCCGTCATGCCCTCCATCCAGGACTACTACGAGCCCTGGACCTACGACTACGACACCCTGCTCAACGCGCCCCTGGGCGACGACTTCCCCGTCGCCACCCCGCACTCCGCGCTCACCGGGAAGCCGATGGAGGTCACCTGGAGTGCCAACTGGGACGACGACCTGGGCGGGGGACCGGAGCTCGCGGGACGGGACCCGATCGTGCGCAGACTCGGTGAGCGGGTGCGGTTCTCCTTCGAGGAGACCTTCATGTTCTACCTGCCGCGCATCTGCGAGCACTGCCTCAACCCGAGCTGTGTGGCCACCTGCCCGAGCGGCGCGCTGTACAAGCGCGAGGAGGACGGCATCGTCCTGGTGGACCAGGACCGCTGCCGGGGCTGGCGCATGTGCGTCACGGGCTGCCCCTACAAGAAGATCTACTTCAACCACAAGACCGGCAAGGCCGAGAAGTGCACGTTCTGCTACCCGAGGGTGGAGGTGGGCATGCCCACCATCTGCTCGGAGACGTGCGTGGGCCGGCTGCGCTACCTCGGCGTCGTGCTCTACGACGTGGACCGGGTCGGCGACGCGGCCGCGGTCGAGGACGAGAAGGACCTCCTCCAGGCGCAGCTGGACGTGTTCCTGGACCCGTCCGACCCGGCCGTGCGCGCCGCCGCCCGGCGCGACGGCATCCCCGACCGGTGGGTGGAGTCGGCGGCCAGGTCCCCGGTGTACGCGCTGGCCAAGCGCTTCGGGGTCGCGCTGCCGCTGCATCCGGAGTACCGCACCCTGCCGATGGTCTGGTACGTCCCACCGCTGTCGCCGGTGGTGGACGCGCTGGCCTCGACCGGCCACGACGGCGAGGACTCCGGCAACCTCTTCGGCGCCATCGACACCCTGCGGATCCCCGTCGAGTACCTGGCCGAGCTGTTCTGCGCGGGCGACTCCGAGCCGGTCACGCGGGTGCTGCGGCGGCTGGCCGCGATGCGCTCCCACATGCGCCGGATCAACCTGGGCCAGGAGCGCGACGACTCCATCGCCGCCGACGTCGGCATGACCGGACGCGAGATCGAGGACATGTACCGGCTCCTCGCCATCGCCAAGTACGACGACCGCTACGTGATCCCCACCGCCTACGGAGTCGACGAGGCCGACCGCGGCGTCATCGACGAGGTCCGGTGCGGCCTGGACTTCGACGGCGGACCGGGCATGGGCGGTATGGGCGGCACGACCGGGGGAGCGCCCTTCGGGGAGTCCTCCGGACGGCCGGGCGAGGCGTCCGTGGAGACGTTCCACGCGTTGCGCGACCGGCAGACCAGCGACGGGAGGGCGGCGCGGCCGGGCCGCGTCAACCTCCTCAACTGGGACGGCAACGGGCGGCCCGACGGACTGTTCCCGCCCCGCACGACCGACGACGGCGACGCGGACACCGGAACCCGGAAGGGGGAGCGAGGATGAGCGACACCACCACCAGTAGCACCGAGGGCACCGACGCCGGAGGCGAGCGAGGCAGGGGCTCCGGCGCCGCGCGGACGCCCACCGGACGCGCCGCTCGGCGCGCGCACCGCACCGCGGTGACGCGCCAGGCCGCCTCGGTCCTGCTGGGCTACCCGGACGAGCGCTTCTTCGACCGGCTGCCGCTGGTGGCCCGCGCGGTCGCCGGGATCCCGCGCGGCGCCGTGCGCGAGGCCCTCGACGAGTTCTGCGAGTACGCGACCACCACGCCCGAACTGGAGCTGTGCGAGCACTACGTGGACGTCTTCGACCTCCGCCGGCGCAGGACCCTGCACCTGACCTACTACACCGACGGCGACACGCGGCGGCGCGGCCACGCGCTGGCCGAGGTCGCCGGGGTCTACACCCGGGCGGGCTGGCGGGTGAGCGCCAACGAGCTCCCCGACCACCTGTCCGTGGTCCTGGAGTTCGCGGCCAGGGGCGACGCCGCCGCGGGGGAGGAGCTGCTGGCGCGGTTCCGGCCCGGTCTGGAGATGCTGGGCACCGCCCTGCACGCCCACGGAACCGTCTACGCGCGCGTGGTCGACGCGGTCCGGCTCACCCTGCCGTCGCCGCGGCGGGGCGACCGCGAGGCCGCCCGCCGGCTGGCCGCCCAGGGGCCGCCCGCCGAGGCCGTGGGCCTGGAGCCGTACGGCGTCGGCGTCCCGCTCCCGCTGACCGACGTGACGGGGCGCGGCGGGGGCGGCGGGGGCGGTGAGCGGTGAGCGAGGACGTCGGACTGCTCGACCTCATGCTGTGGGGCGCGCTTCCCTACGTCGTGATCGCGGTGGTGGTCGGCGGCCTCGTGTGGCGGTACCGCTACGACCGGTTCGGGTGGACCACCCGGTCCTCGGAGCTGTACGAGTCGCGGCTGCTGCGCGTGGGCAGCCCGCTGTTCCACTTCGGGCTGCTCGTGGTGATCGCCGGACACGCGGTGGGGCTGCTCGTCCCCGAGCCGTGGACGCGGGCGCTCGGCGTCTCCGACCACGCCTACCACCTGCTGGCCCTGTCGGCGGGCCTGGTGGCGGGGTTCTGCACGCTCAGCGGGATCGTGCTGCTGGTGTGGCGCAGGCGCACCGTCGGCCCGGTGTTCAGCGCCACCACCCGCAACGACAAGCTCATGTACCTCGTGCTGGTCCTGGCCATCGTCACCGGGCTGGCCATGACCGTCTACTTCGCCGGTGTGGCGGTGGCCGGGGGCCAGAGCGAGGACTACCGGCGGACGGTGTCGGTCTGGTTCCGGTCGATCTGGCTCCTGCGGCCCGACGTGGCGGCGATGAGCGCGTCGGGGGCCACGTACCAGCTGCACGTCCTCATCGGACTGGCACTGTTCGTGCTGGTGCCGTTCACCAGGCTCGTGCACGCCTTCAGCGCGCCCGTCGGCTACCTCTTCCGCCCCTACGTCGTCTACCGTTCGCGCGACCGCCACCCGGGCGGAGCCGGGCACGCGCAGCGGTCCGACCGGCGGGGATGGTGAAGCCGGCGCGTGCGCGGCGGTCCCGAGCCGCGGCGGTCCCGAGCCGCGGCGGTCCCGAGCCGTGTCGGCGCCGACGCGCCGGCCCCACAGAGACGGAGCACAGGATGGAACTCTTCCCGGACTTCCCACTGGAGTCCTGGTACGACACGAAACAGACCCTGCACCGGTTCGAGCAGATCGTCGGCAAGGTGCGGAGGGAGCACAGCCCGCGCCGCAACCACTGGTGGCACGTGCCCTTCCACGTGACCGGGTCCGGCCTCACCTCCCGGCCGATGGGGCTGGCCGACGGCAACCCGGTGTTCACGGTCGACTTCGACTTCGTGCGCCACCTGCTGGTCGTGCGGACCATCGACGGGCAGGAGGGCTCCTTCCCACTGGCCGGACTGAGCGTCGCCGACTTCTACCTCCGGTTCCAGTCGGCGCTGGACGGTCTGGGGGTGGACGGGTCGATCACGCGGGCGCACCCCTTCGACCTGCCGGACTCCGAGCGGCCCTTCATCCAGGACCACGAGCACGCCACCTACGTCCCCGAGCACGCCACGCGCTACTGGCAGGTGCTGAGCCAGGTCAACCTGGTGCTGGAGGAGTTCTCGTCCGGCTTCTCCGGCAAGATCAGCCCCGTGCACCACTTCTGGCACACCTTGGACATCGCCGTCACCCGTTTCTCGCCGCACCCCGTGCCGCAGCCCAGGGAGGTCGGTCACCTGGTGCGGGAGGCCTACTCGCGGGAGGTCGTGAGCTCCGGCTTCTGGTTCGGCGACGACACGGTCCCCGAGCCCTGCTTCTACTCCTACACGGCGCCCGAACCGGACGGGCTGGAACGGCAGCCGCTGTCCCCGGCGGCCGCGGAGTGGGTCGAGAGCGGAAACGGGCACCTGGCGCTGCTGCGGTACGCCGACGTCCGCCGGATGCCGGACCCGCGCGCCTCGGTCCTGGAGTTCATGGAGAGCTCCTACCGGGCGGGGGCGTCCCTGGCCGGGTGGGAGATCTCGGCGCTGGCGTGCCCCGGCGGAGTCACCGACCCCTACGCCGTGCGGGGGTGACGCCGCCCCGCTCCACCGGGTCCGGCCGAGGGTTCCGAGGGCACCGCCGGCGCGGATCGCGCGGCGGGATCGCGAGGCCGTGGCCAGGACATCGGGCTCCTTGGTGATCAGCGCGGACTTTCCGGGTAGAAATGCCTGGAACGCTGGAATCCGACTACGGAAGCGGTCACGGATGACCATGGATCTGACGGTCGAGGACGCGCGGGAGCGGTCGAGGTTCGAGGTGAGCGTGGACGGGAAGCTCGCGGGGTTCTCCGCCTACCACCTCATCGACGAAGGGGTGCTCGCCCTGCCCCACGTGGAGGTCGACCCCGCCTACGAGGGCCGGGGGGTGGGCAGCGCGCTCGTGCGGGAGTCCCTGGACGACATCCGCGCGCGCGATCTGCGGATCGTGCCGATCTGTCCGTTCGTCCGAACGTTCCTGAAGCGGCACCCCCAGTACGCGGACCTCGTTCACCAGGGCTGATCCGGGCGATGCACGGGGGTTCGGCGGGGCGAACCAGGACGTAGTTCCGTATAACGGAACTATCACCGAAAGGACAATGTCCGGACAAAGACTGTCCACATCGTGATACGAGCCACTTCCTCGGGTATGGGTCGGCGGTTGTCCCTCATCCTGAGCGAAGGAGCTCGACCCCCGTGTTTTCCGCAGACGCAGCACCCGCCCTCAACGCGAGTCTCACCGAGGCCGTAGGCGGCGTCAACGACGTTTTCTGGGCTTGGATCCTGATCCCCTTGCTCGTGGTGGTCAGCCTCTACTTCACCTTCGGATCGGGCCTGGTCCAGATCCGGATGATCCCGGAGATGTTCAAGGTCGTCAGAGGCGAACCAGAGATCGCTCCGGACGGTAAGAAGGCCGTCTCCTCGCTCCAGGCGTTCATGATCTCCGCCGCGGCCCGTGTGGGAACGGGCAACATCGTCGGCGTGGCCGTGGCCATCTCCCTCGGCGGCCCCGGCGCGGTGTTCTGGATGTGGGCGATGGCGCTGATCGTGGGCGCCGCCAGCTTCGTGGAGTCCACGCTCGCCCAGCTCTACAAGGTCCGCCACCGCACGGGCTACCGCGGAGGTCCCGCCTACTACATGGAGCGGGCGCTGGGCCAGCGCTGGCTGGGCGTCCTGTTCGCGATCATCCTCATCCTGACCTTCCCGATGGTCTTCAACGCGGCGCAGAGCAACACCATCGCCGGCGCCGTCACCAACTCCTCCGACACCCTGGGCATCGGCTCGGGCCTGTGGCTGTCCGCCGCCGTCGGCGTCGCGGTCGTCGTGGCCACCGCCCTGGTGATCTTCGGCGGCGTCCGCCGGATCGCGCACACCGCCCAGGCGCTCATCCCGACCTTCGCGGCCATCTACGTCGTCATCGGCCTGGTCATCATGGCGATGAACTACCAGGCGGTCCCGGGTGTGTTCGTGATGATCTTCGAGCACGCGTTCGGCATCCGTGAGTTCGGCGCCGCCGCGCTGGGCACCGTGATCGTCCAGGGCGTGCGCCGAGGCATGTTCTCCAACGAGGCCGGTCTGGGCTCCGCCCCCAACGCCGCGGCCAGCGCGTCGGTCACGCACCCGGTCAAGCAGGGCCTGGTCCAGACCCTGGGCGTGTACTTCGACACCCTGGTGCTGTGCACGGTGACCGCCTTCATCGTCCTGCTGGGCCGGGGCGACGAGCCGCTGGACGGGG
Source organism: Nocardiopsis sp. Huas11 (assembly GCF_003634495.1). Lineage (GTDB taxonomy): Bacteria > Actinomycetota > Actinomycetes > Streptosporangiales > Streptosporangiaceae > Nocardiopsis. Next base: position 3,163,513 of record NZ_RBKY01000001.1, read on the forward strand.
GCCTGGAGGGCGACCTGGCCCAGCACGCGGTCATGTCGTCGCTGGGTCCGTGGGCGCTGCACCTGATGACCGTCATCATCATCCTGGTCGCGTTCACGTCGGTGCTCGGCAACTACTACTACGGCGAGTCGAACATCGAGTACCTGACGCGCAACGAGAGCGTCATGTTCGGCTACAAGGTGGTCTTCCTGATGGCCACCATGCTGGGCGCCCTGGGCTCGATCGACCTGGTGTGGACGCTGGCCGACACGACCATGGGCATGATGGCGCTGGTCAACCTGGTGGCGATCACGCCGCTGGCGATGATCGCGTTCCGACTGCTCAAGGACTACAACGCGCAGCGCCGTGAGGGCCGCGACCCCGTGTTCACGCGGGACCGCCTGCCGGGGCTGAAGGGCGTGGAGTGCTGGGACCCGGCCACCGAGGGCGCGGAAGCGGCCGAGGAGACGCGGGCCTGACGCGAACGTGAGGCAGGGGCGGATTCCTTCGGGGTCCGCCCCTGCCGTGTCCGACGTGCGACAAAGGCCCCGAAAGGGGCCATGGCGGGGCGTTCGCGGACCGGCGTGTTCTTTCGGTCACGGCGAATCATCGCTAGTGTTCTGCATCACAGTCGTGGCGGCCAGTGTGTCTCGTCGAGGGAGTCCGATGTCCATCGTCTCAATCGAGCCCGCCACCGCCGAGCGGTGGGAAGATCTGGAGAACCTGTTCGGACCGACCGGAGCCTACGGGCACTGCTGGTGCACGTTCTTCCGAAGACGGGCCAAGGACCACACCGCGAGCACCTCGTGCGAGCGGTCGAGTCGGGGGGTGGACAACAAGGAGGAGCTGCGGCGGCTGACCCTGGAGGGGCGCGTGCCGGGGCTCCTCGCCTACGACGAGGACGGCCCGTGCGGCTGGGTGTCGGTGGCGCCCCGGGAGGACTTCATCCGGCTCTCGCGGTCGCGCTCGCTGCGGCCGGCGGACCCGCGCGAGCCCGGTGTGTGGTCGCTGGTGTGCTTCTGGCTCCCGCCGCGGCGCCGCCGGCACGGACTGGGCAGCCGCCTCCTGGACGGCGCGATCGACTATGCCCGTTCCAACGGCGCCCGGGTGCTGGAGGCCTACCCGGTCGACACGGCGGGCGGGCGCGCACCGAGCGCGGAGGTCTACACCGGGACGGTGGAGATGTTCCGCCGGGCCGGCTTCAGTCTGTCCGGCCACCATCTGAGCGAGCGCGTGGTGGCCCGCCTGGAGCTCAAGACCGAGTAGTCACGCCCCCGGACGCCGCCCCCACCGGCCCCGGAACAGGAGTGGCCCGGCCCCACACCGGCGCCCCCGCCCCGCATTCGTCCCCCACCGCCCGACCACGTCCCCCGCACATCCCCTGAACCCCCATCCCCCCGCTCCTCCTCATCTCCTCATCGCAGGCCCCCTCGGGATCCGGATCCGTCCGGACGCGACGGGGGCTTCTTTACCGGTCATTGGTACCCCCCTGGGGTACTGTGAGGGGGCACACCGCGGACGTGCGGCGCCGGAACTTGACGGACGGATACCCCCTAGGGGTATAGTCGGTTCCAGGTGGAGCGGTCCGCGACGGAGACCGCCAATCGAACCAGGAGGCGACATGGCTACCGCTGTCTACACGGTCGACGGTATGAGCTGCGGGCACTGCGTGAACTCCGTGACCGAGGAGGTCACCGGGATCGAGGGTGTCACCGACGTGCAGGTGGACCTGGAGTCCGGCAAGGTGACTGTTACCGGGCAGGGCGATATCGACGACGCCTCGGTGCGCGCCGCGATCGACGAGGCCGGCTACGAGGTGCGTGCCTGAGATGAACGTGACCACGAAGCTCGGGCTCTACGTTCTGGGCCTCGTGGCCGTGTTCGCCGTGATGTTCGGGGTCGGTTCGCTGGCCGGCCCCGTTCTGCCGGAGCGGACGCAGAACACAGAGCACGCGGAGGAGCAGGGCCGGGAGGACACCGCCGATCCCGACGAGTCGGGCGGCCACGACGACATGGACATGGAGCGGTGACGTGACGACCAGCAGAACAGAGGAACGGTCGGTCGAACTGGCCATCGGCGGCATGACCTGCGCCGCCTGCGCCAACCGCGTCGAGAAACGGTTGAACAAGCTCGACGGCGTCACCGCCAGCGTCAACTTCGCGACGGAGAAGGCACGGGTCAGCTTCGACGGGGAGCCGACCGCCGTCGAGGAACTCGTCGCCCAGGTCGAGAAGGCCGGCTACACCGCCACCGTCCCCCGCACGGAGAGGGACGGGGACCAGGAGTCCGCCGAGGAGATCGACCCCACCCGCGCGCTGCGCCACCGGGTCGTCGTCTCCCTGGTGCTCTCGGTCCCGGTCATCGCGATGGCGATGGTCCCCGCCCTGCAGTTCACCTACTGGCAGTGGGCCTCGCTGGCCCTGGCCGCCCCCGTCATCGTCTGGGGCGCCCTGCCCTTCCACATCTCGGCGTGGAAGAACCTCAAGCTCGGCACCGCCACCATGGACACCCTGGTCTCGCTCGGCGTGACCGCGGCGTTCCTGTGGTCGCTCTACGCCCTCTTCCTCGGCACCGCCGGGACGCCCGGCATGGTGCACCCCTTCGAGTTCACCATCGCCCGCACCGACGGCTCGGGCAACATCTACCTGGAGGTCGCCGCCGGCGTCACCTCCTTCATCCTGCTCGGCAAGTACTTCGAGGCGCGCTCCAAGCGCCAGGCCGGGACCGCGCTGCGCGCGCTGCTCGAACTGGGCGCCAAGGAGGTCACGGTCCTGCGCGACGGGCGCGAGGAGCTCGTCCCCGTCGACCGGCTCGCCGTCGGCGACCACTTCGTGGTCCGTCCCGGGGAGAAGATCGCCACCGACGGCACCGTCGAGACGGGCACCTCCGCGGTCGACATGAGCATGCTCACCGGAGAGTCCGTGCCGGTGGAGGTCGCGCCCGGCAGCGCCGTCGTCGGCGCCACCGTCAACGCGGGCGGCCGGCTGGTCGTGCGCGCCTCGCGGATCGGCTCCGACACCCAGCTCGCCCAGATGGCGCGCCTGGTCGAGGACGCCCAGAACGGCAAGGCCGCCGTCCAGCGGCTCGCCGACCGCGTCTCCGGCGTCTTCGTCCCGATCGCCATCATGATCGCGGTCGGCACCCTCGGCTTCTGGCTCGGCACCGGCGAACCCGCCGCCGCCGCGTTCACCGCCGCCGTCGCGGTCCTCATCATCGCCTGCCCCTGCGCGCTCGGTCTGGCCACGCCCATGGCCCTGATGATGGGCACGGGCCGCGGCGCCCAGCTCGGCATCCTCATCAAGGGTCCCGAGGTCCTGGAGAGCACCCGCCGGGTCGACACGGTCGTCCTGGACAAGACCGGCACCGTCACCACCGGCACCATGGCGCTCGCCGCCGTCACCGCCGCCCGCGGGGAGGACGAGGACGAGCTGCTGCGCCTGGCCGGCGCGCTGGAGAACGCCTCGGAGCACCCGATCGCCCGGGCGATCGCCAAGGGCGCGACCGAGAGGGTGGGGGCCCTCGCGGTGCCCGAGGACTTCGCCAACATCGAGGGCCGGGGCGTCCAGGGCGTCGTGGACGGCCACGCCGTCCTGGTGGGCCGGGTCGCGCTGCTCCAGGAGTGGTCGCAGGAGCTGCCGGAGGAGCTCGGCGACGCGATCGAGGCCGCCGAGTCGCAGGGCCGCACGGCCGTGGCCGTGGGCTGGGACGGCCGGGCCCGGGGCGTGCTGGTGGTCTCCGACACGGTCAAGCCCACCAGCGCGGAGGCGGTCCGCCAGTTCCGCGACCTGGGGCTCACCCCGATCCTGCTCACCGGCGACAACAAGGCCGTGGCCCGCGCGGTCGCCGACGAGGTCGGGATCGACGAGGTCGTCGCCGAGGTCCTGCCCAAGGACAAGGTCGACGTCATCACCCGGTTGCAGGCCGAGGGACGCGTCGTGGCCATGGTCGGCGACGGGGTCAACGACGCCGCCGCCCTGGCCCAGGCCGACCTGGGGCTGTCCATGGGCACCGGCACCGATGTGGCCATCGAGGCCAGCGACCTGACCCTGGTCCGCGGGGACCTGCGCGCCGCCGCCGACGCGGTGCGGCTGGCCCGGCGCACGCTCAAGACCATCCGCGGCAACCTGTTCTGGGCCTTCGCCTACAACGCGGCGGCCCTGCCCATCGCCGCGGCGGGTCTGCTCAACCCGATGCTGGCGGGAGCGGCGATGGCGATGTCGAGCGTGTTCGTGGTGACCAACAGCCAGCGGCTGCGCCGGTTCCGGCCGCTGACCGAGCACGCGCCGCAGGAGCCCTCGGATCGCAGGTGAGGGCGCTCGGGCCGAAGCGGGACACCGGTCCGGGGGGCCACGGAGTGTGCCCTGACAGTGACCGGGGTCTCGCTTCCCGGGCACGAGGCCGCTAGGGTTTGCGCGGGAACCCCCGACCACGGGGGGTTCCCGCGCACACCCGCGCGGCCTTCGCCGTGCCCGAGCCCTGGAAGGACGGCCCCTCCCGTCCCCGACCCTCCCCCCCAGCCGAGGTCCCGTGACATCTGGATGCCCCCGCGCAGCGCTCCACCACAGTGAGCCGCACCCCGACCCCTACGCCGTGTTCGAGAAGATGCGCGCCGACCACGGCCCCGTGGTCCCCGTCGAACTCGAACCGGGCGTGCACGGGTGGCTCGTCACCGACTACTCCACCCTGATCTCCTGGTCCCGGGACACCACGACCTTCACGCACGACTCCCGGCTCTGGAAGGACTTCCGCGAGGGCCGGGTGGCGGTCGACTCCGGCCTCATCGCGATGATGGCGCCCCGGCCCAACGCCCTGTTCGTCGACGGCAGCGAGCACCAGCGCCTGCGCCGCGCCCTCACCGACTGCCTCGGCAGCGTGAGCGACCGCCGCCTGTCCGAGACGACCCGGCGCTACGCCGACAGCCTGATCGACCAGTTCTGCGAGCGCGGCGAGGCCGACGTCCTCAACGAGTACGGCCGCATGCTGCCCCTGCTGGTCATGAACGAACTCTTCGGGTTCGACGAGGACCAGGGCCTGCGCTTCGCCTCCGCCATGCGCGACATCTGGGCGGGTGTGGACAGTGAGCGCGCCAACGCCGAGGCCGAGCGGGCGCTGTCGGAGGTGGTCTCCACCAAGCACCGCGCGCCCGGGGACGACCTCACCACCCGGCTGATCCAGCACCGCGCCGCCCTGACCGACGAGGAGGTGCTCCACCAGCTCCTGCTCATCATCGCGGCGTCCAACGAGCCCACGGCCGCCCTCATGTATGCGACCGTCCGCGCGATCCTGACGAGCCCGGGCGTGGTCTCCGGCGCGGCGGCCTCGCTGTCGGCGGCGGCCCTGGACGACATCGTGAACGACGTCCTGTGGAAGGACCCGCCGATCACCAACTACCCGGCGATCTACCCGCGCGTGGACGTACCCGTGGGCGGCGGCCGTGTCATCGAGGCCGGGTCGCCGGTCCTGCTGGGTTTCGCCGCCTCGGACCACTTCTTCCTCAAGGAGAACGCCGAGGAGATGGCCGAGACCAGCAACCGGGCGCACGTCGCCTGGGGCGCGGGCCCCCACCGCTGTCCGGCGATCGACGAGGCCACCGCCATGGCGACCATCGGGGTGCGCGCCCTGCTCACCCGGCTGCCCGGGCTGTCACTGGCCGTCGCGCCCGAGGAACTGCGGTACCAACTGGCCACGCTGACCTGGTTCCCCGTGCACCTGCCCGTCCGCTTCACACCGCAGTCCCCGCTGCACACCCCACACCAGGAAGGAGAGTCGTGGACGCCGTCCGACTCGCCCCAGGAAACCTCCGAGCCCAGACCGAGCACCTCCGCGCCCTGGGGCCTGTCGTCCCTGTCGAGCTTCCTGGGGAGGTTGCTGCGTGGGTCGTGACCTCGCACGCGGCCGTCAGCGAGGCGCTGGCCGACCCGAGGGTGCAAAAGGACAAGAAGCACTGGACGGCTTTCAACGCCGGTGAGATCCCGCCGGACTGGCCGCTCATCTCCTGGATCATCGCCGAGAACATGCTCACCAGCGACGGGGACGAGCACACCCGGCTGCGCAAGCTGGTGTCGCGGGCGTTCACCCCGCGCCGGCTCGAACGGCTCCGCGAGGGCATCGTCGTGCTCGTGGACGAGCTCCTCGACACCCTGGAGGAGCGGGCCGCCGCGGCCCCGGACGGGGTCGTCGACCTCAAGGCGGTCGTGGCCCAGCCGCTGCCGCTCACGGTCATCAGCGACCTCTTCGGGCTGGACGCGCAGATCCGGCCGAAGCTGCACCGCCTGGTCAACATGTTCTTCGACCAGAGCATCGGGCCCGACGAGGCCATGACGACCTTCATGGAGATGTGGGCGCTGCTGACGGACCTGGTCGCCGCCAAGCGGGCGGAGCCGGGCGACGACATGACCAGCGACCTCATCGCCGCCCGCGACGAGGGCGACAGGCTCAGCGAGGACGAACTGGTCTGGAGCCTGGTGCTGATCATCAGCGCGGGTTACGAGACCACGATGAACCTCATCGCCAACACCGTGCGTGCCCTGCTCGGCCACCGCGACCAGCTCGCCCTGCTCGTGTCGGGCGAGGTGGGATGGGACCGCGCGGTGGAGGAGGTCCTGCGCTGGGACGGCTCCAGCGGTTTCGTGCCGATGCGGTACACGACCGAGGAGATCGAGTTGGCCGGGGTGACCGTGCCCGCAGGGGAGCCCCTGATGCTGGGCTACGGCTCCGCGGGCCGCGACCCCGTGCGCCACGGCGAGACAGCGCACCTGCTCGACATCACCCGCGAGGACGTCTCGCACCTGTCGTTCTCGCACGGCCGGCACTACTGCCTGGGCGCGAACCTGGCCCGGATGGAGGTGCTGGAGCTGCTGCCGCGCCTGTTCGCGCGCTTCCCCGGACTCGACCTCGCCGTGGCCGACGCGGACCTGGAGGAGCTGCCGTCCTTCATCGTCGGGGGCGTCCAGGCGCTCCCCGTCCGCCTCTCCTGACCCGTCCGGGCGGTGACACGCCCGGACGGATCCGGTCCCGCCGTCGGACGCGTCACAGCGCCCACGGCGGGATCGTCGCATGTCAGGGGTGTTTCGTCCGGTTCGGTCCGAAGTGGGGCACAGCATGGTCACCCGGGCGGGGAGCGTCACCGGTCGGCACGGAACCTAGACTCGCTGGTGTCCCCCACCGGTGCCCCTCCACCCCCCCGATCTTCCATGCCTGCCTCCCCCTCAGAGGAATCGCCCACACATGAACAGTTCGGAAGCCGACCCCGGTCGACTCCTGGCCAACCGCTACCGCCTGGAAGAGGTGCTCGGCGCCGGCGGGATGGGGCGGGTCTGGAAGGGGACCGACACCCTCCTGGACCGGCCCGTCGCGGTCAAGGAACTGACCATCCCCGCCAACCTTCCCCCGCACGAGATCGAGGTCCTGCGCACCCGCATGCTCCGCGAGGCGCGCAGCGCGGCGCAGCTCAGCCACCCGTCGATCATCACGGTGTTCGACGTGGCCGAGGAGGACGGCCGCCCGTGGATCGTGATGGAGCTCGTGCGCGGGCCCTCTCTGGCCGATCTGATCAAGAGCGACGGGGCGCTGGGGGTGTCCCGGGCGGCCAACGTCGGAGAGCAGATGGCCGCGGGGCTGGCCGAGGCGCACGCGCGCGGCATCGTGCACCGCGACATCAAGCCCGGCAACGTGCTCATCGCCGGAAACGAGCGCGCGGTGCTGACCGACTTCGGCATCGCCCACCTCGACGGCTCCACCCACCTCACGAGCACCGGGCTCCTCATCGGATCGCCCAGCTACCTCGCCCCCGAGGTCGCGCACGGGCACGCGGCGACGCCCGCCTCGGACCTGTGGGCGCTGGGCATCACCCTCTACCAGGCGGTCGAGGGCGTCCTGCCGTTCGACCGGCCCACACCGATGTCCACGCTCACCGCGATCGTCACCCAGGACCTGCCCGAGGCGACACGCGCCGGAGCCCTGTGGCCGCTGCTGGTGGCCCTGTGCGAGAAGCGTCCCGAGGACCGGCCGACGGTCACCGAGGCGCGCACCCGGCTCCGGGAGATCCGCGACGCCGAGGAGGCGGCCGGAGCCGCGCCGCCGCTCGTCGCTCCGACCCTGACCACGACAGTGCCGGCCGACCTGCCGCCGGTTCCGGACGAGGACGCGGCGGAGGCGGCCTCCGCCGCACCGGCGCGGGACGTTCCCGGAGAGCCGAGCGGGACGAGCGGGGCGGCCGTGTCGGCCGCGGCGCCCGCGCCGGCGCGGGACCGGGCCGGCGGGGGCCGGAGCGCGCGCGGTCGGCGCACCCTGCTGATCGCCGCCGCGGTGCTCGTCCTGCTGGTGGCCGGTGCCACGACCAGTGTCCTGCTGAGCATGAACCGGACGGGCTCGGGACCGGACGCGGGACTGGTCGACGGTTCCCAGGAGGCGGGCGCCGACGCGGGCGAGGACCCCTCCCCCTCTGCCCCCCAGGAGGAGGAGAGCGGCGCCGCGGAGGACGCCGATCCCGGCGACGAGGAGGAGCCGGAGGCCGAGGAGTCCGAGGAGCCGGACGAGGAGTGGGACTTCCTGGTCCGTCACGAGGACCCGACCGGCTTCGCCGTGGACGTGCCCGAGGACTGGAACGAGGAGCGCGACGGGAACATGGTCTACTTCCGCAACCCCGACGGCGGCTACCTGCTCGTGGACCAGACCGACGACCCCAAGACGGACGCCGGGGACGACTGGCGCGCGTTCGAGCCCGACGCGCGGGGCAACTTCGGCGGCTACGAGCTGACGGGGATCGAGGACGTCGAGGCCGACTGGACCGAGGACTACGTCAGCGCCGCCGACTGGGAGTTCACCTTCGAGAACGGGGACATGCACGCCATCAACCGGGGCTTCCACACCGAGGACAAGGGCTACGCGCTGTTCCTCGTCGCGAGCAACGACGACCCCGAGGCCAACCGGGCGCTGCTGGACCGGTTGTCGCAGACCTTCGAGCCGGCCTCCTGAGGGCCCGCGCGCCCCGCTCGTCCGGGGCGCGCGCCCCTCGCGGTCCGGGTCGGCGGGGGCGGCCCGGCGGACCGGTGTCCTCCCGCGCGCTCAGAACACCGAGCAGTGGGTGAGGTCGGTGAACACCTCCAGCGCCGCCGCGCCCGCCACCGAGTTGCCCTTGGTGTCCAGGCCCGGCCCCCAGGCGGCCACGGAGTAGCGCCCGGGCACGATCGCCAGGATGCCGCCGCCCACACCGCTCTTGCACGGGAGCCCGATGCGGTAGGCGAACTCGCCCGCCGCGTCGTAGGTCCCGCAGTTGAGCATGATCGACATGATGCGCCGCGCGTCACCGTGGTCGATCAGACGGCCGCCGTCGGCGCGCACCCCGTGCCGGGCCAGCAGCAGCCCCGCGCGGGCCAGCTCCTCGGTGGAGATGGTGATCGAGCACTGGCGGAAGTAGTGGTCCAGGGCCTCGGGCACCGGGTTGCGCATGTTGTCGAAGCTCGCCATGAGGTAGGCGAGCGCCCGGTTGCGGTGCCCCGTCTCGGCCTCGGAGCCGGCGGTCACGCTGTCGACGCTCAGCTCCGGGTTGCCCGTCTCCGCGCGCAGCAGGTCCAGCAGCGCGGACAGGGCGTCCCCGGTGTCGCTCAGCAGCTGGTCGGTGACGACGATGGCGCCCGGGTTGATGAGCGGGTTGCGCGGGATGCCGTTCTCGAACTCCAGTTGGTAGAGCGAGTTGAAGGCCGAGCCCGACGGCTCGCGGCCCACCCGCTGCCAGATCCCGTGGTCGGCCCTGCTCATCACCAGTGCCAGGGTGAAGACCTTGGTGATGCTCTGCATGGAGAAGGGGACGTGGAAGTCGCCGACCGAGTGGACGGAACCGTCCACGGTGGCGACGGCGAACCCGAACTGGCGCGGGTCGACCTTGCTCAGTTCCGGGATGTAGTCGGCGTCCCGGCCCGCCCCGACGTGCGGGCGCACCCGCTCCATGACGGTGTCCAGGATCCCGGTGAGGTGGTCGTCGGTCGTGCCGTGGGCGGCACCGCTCATCGCTGGCCCTCCGTGCTGTCCGGTGGCGCGGTCGTTCCTGGCAGTATGCGGTGCCCCTCCGGCAGCGCCCGGCAGCGCCCGGCGTGTCGGAGTGTCGGACCCCGCCGACCCCCCCGCCGACCCCCCGCCGGACCCCGCCGATCCCCCCGCCGGACCCCGCCGACCCCCCGCCGTCCCCGCTCCTACTCGGCGTCGTCCAGGAGCTGGGCGTCGTGGACCAGCAGCGCCACCTGGACCCGGTTGTTCAGGTCGAGCTTGGTGAGGATGTTCGACACGTGCGTCTTCACGGTCGGCACGCTGAGGAACAGCGTGGCGGCGATGTCGGCGTTGGAGCGGCCCTCGCCGACGGCGACCGCCACCTCGGCCTCCCTGGCGTTGAGCACCGACAGACGCGCCCGGGCCCGGTCCGCGCGCCGGTCGTGCCCGGTCGAGGCCACCCGGTCGATGAGGCGGCGGGTGACGCTGGGGGAGAGCACGGGCAGGCCCCGGGCGACCCGGCGCACCGACTCCACGATCTCGTCCGGCGGGGTGTCCTTGAGCAGGAAGCCCGCCGCGCCCGCCCGCAGGGCCCTCAGGACGTGTTCGTCGGCGTCGAAGGTGGTCAGGACCAGCACTTCCGGCGGCCGGGGCAGGGCGCGCAGGAGCTCCGTGGCGGTCAGTCCGTCCACACCCGGCATGCGGATGTCCATCAGTACGACGTCGGGGTCGTGCTCGTCGGCCAGGGCGACCACGCCGGCGCCGTCCTCGGCCTCGGCGAGCACCCGGATGTCGGGCGCTCCGCCCATCATCATCACCAACCCGACCCGCACCAGCGCGTCGTCGTCGACGATGACGACCCCGATCCGTCGGCCGTCCTGCTGCGGTGCGCTCATGAGGTCCACGGTAGCCAGGCCGAGAGCCGCCAACCACCGGACTCGGTCGGGCCGTGCTCCAACCGGCCCGACGCCAGCGACACCCGCTCGGCCAGGCCGACCAGGCCCTGGCCGGATCCGTCGCCCGGGCGTTCGGGCGGCGCGGCGGGCGCGTCGTTCACCACGTCCACGGTGAGCCCATCGCCGGGGCCGCCGGACACCCGGACCCGGGTGTGGGCGCCCGGGGCGTGCTTGCGGGCGTTGGTCAGGGCCTCCTGGACGATCCGGTAGGCCGCTCGGCCGACCCGGTCCGGGGCCCGCCCCTCGTACTCCTGCGCCAGCTCGACCCGCGCGCCGACGTCGTCGGCCTCGCCCACGAGCTGGTGCAGGTCGGCCATGGTCGGCTGGGGCAGCTCTCCCACCGGGGCCCGCAGGACGCCGATCACCTCGCGCAGGTCCTGGAGCGCCTGGTGGGCGCTCTCCCGGATCACCTTCGCCGACCGCGCCACCTGCTCCGGCGGCGTGTCCGGCCGGTACTCCAGGGCTCCGGCGAGCACGCTCAGCAGGGAGAGCCGGTGCCCGAGGACGTCGTGGATCTCGCGGGCGATGGACTCACGGACCTGGTGCTGGGCCTGTTCCGCGCGCAGCCGGGCCTCGGCCTCGGCGTGCACGGCCCGGTCGCGCAGCGACTCCACGAGCTGCCTGCGGTGGTGGACGGTCAGGCCCCAGCCGGTCACGGCGCCCAGGATGGCGAGGCCGAGCAGGAAGTCGACCAGGAAGGGCGAGTAGGGGTCGGGGCGCACGATCGCGTGGACGAAGGCGGCGCCCGCGGCGAGCGCGAAGACGGACAGGCTGACCTTCGGCGGCCGGTGGACGGCCAGGGAGAACAGGGCGATCAGCATCGCCCCGGACACCAGCGTCAGGACCGAGGAGAGCAGGACCAGGACCACGGCGAGCTCGACCGGCCGCCGGCGCCGCCACCACAGGCCCACGCAACCGGCCAGCGCGACCAGCTGCTCGGCGGCCGACAGCCACAGGGGCAGGTCGACGGCGGGGGTGGGCGGGCCGCCCCCGTGCGGGGGGTCGGGGAATTCGAGCGCCAGCGCCAGCCCGAAGCCGACCGCGAGCAGGAACATGGTGAAGTCCACGACCCAGTCGCGCACGGAGCGCCGTCGCCGTCGGCCGGTGGGAGCGTTCATCGCCACGGAGTCTACGGCGCGGGGAGCGCCGGATCCGGTGTCCGCGCGGAGTGCGGTACCGACGTCGGCCGACTCCATACTTTGGTCGCGCCGGACGCGCGGCGGGCCGGTTCCACGGACGCCCGGGTCCACGCCGGTGGCCGATGCGCGCGGCCGTGCGCCGGGCCTAGCGTCGACGGCATGCGCAAGATCCTTCAGGGCCTGGGCCTGCTCGTCTTCCTCATCGGTGTCAGCGGTGCCATCGACCACCTCTGGTACCAGCCGTTCTTCGGCATCGTCCTCAACTCCTTCAACAGGTTCGTCGTCCCCAACGTGGCCCTGCTGCAGGAGTACGCGCTGTTCGCCAACCTGGCGGTCGCCGTCCTGGGCGGCGCGCTGATCCTGGCCATGGAGGCGCTGGCGCCCGAACGCCGCAGGTGAGCCGGATGCGGAGCCGAGCGGCGTCTCCGCACGGCCCGGGACACGTCGTCACCCCGTGGGACCGAACGGGAGCACCAGGTGTGCGGGGTCGGTACGGTGGGGCCGATGAGCACATTGGTCACCGGGGCCACCGGGATGGTGGGCAGACGCGTCCTCACCGAGTTGGAGCGGCGCGGGCTGCCTGCGACGGGTGCCTCGCGTACGGCGCCCACCCGTCTGGACTGGACGGACACCTCCAACTGGGGCGACGTCCTCAAGGGCGTGGAGAGCGTGTTCGTGGTGACGCCGGTCGGCATGGGCCTGGGCAGCCGGGTCGGGGGCTTCCTGGAGCTCGCGGCCGAGGCGGGCGTGGACCACGCCGTCGTGATGTCGGCCATGGGCACCGAGTACGCGCCCTCCGACTCCGACCAGCGCACGGCCGAGATGCGGGCCAAGGAGCTCTTCGGCCGGTGGACCGTGCTGCGCCCCAACTGGTTCCACCAGGACTTCACCGAGGGCGTCTTCGCGAACCTGGCCCGGTCGCGCAACGGGCGCCTGGAGCTGCCGGTGCGCAAGCGGTCGGCGGTGAGCTTCGTGGACGCGCGCGACGTCGCCAACGCGGCCGTGGCCGCCCTGACCGGTGACCACCACGGCCGTGAGTACACCCTGACCGGTCCGCAGGCGATGACCTTCCGCGAGGTGGTCAAGATGACCAAGGGCACGGACAGCCCGGTGTGGCGGTACAAGGCGCTCGACGAGGCCGGGTTCTACTTCCGGGCCTCCGACCGCGGGTGGGGCGAGCGCTACATCGACACCCTCAACGAGCGGTTCGCCGCCGCCAACGCGGGGCTGGCGGGCTCGGTCACCGAGGACGTGCGCGCGGCGCTGGGGCGCGACCCCATCCCGATGGCCCGCTTCGTACGCGAGGCCACCGTCTGACCGGACACCGCCGCGGGTCCGGCCAGACGGAGGTGGGCGCCGCCTACTTCTTGAGGAGCTGGCGGGCCATGACCATGCGCTGGATCTGGTTGGTGCCCTCGTAGATCTGGGTGATCTTGGCGTCGCGCATCATGCGCTCCAGCGGGAAGTCCTTGACGTAGCCCGCGCCGCCGAGCAGCTGTACGGCGTCGGTGGTGATCTCCATGGCCGCGTCGGAGGCGTAGCACTTGGCTGCCGCGCCGAAGAAGGCCAGGTCGCTGTCGCCGCGCTCGGACTTGGCGGCGGCGACGTAGACCATCTGGCGGGCCGTCTCCAGCTTCATCGCCATGTCGGCGAGCATGAACTGGACGCCCTGGAAGTCGGCGACGGCCTTGCCGAACTGCTTGCGCTCCTTGACGTAGGCCACGGCGTGGTCGAGCGCGCCCTGCGCGATGCCGACGGCCTGGGCGCCGATGGTCACGCGGGTGTGGTCGAGGGTGCGCAGCGCGATCTTGAGGCCCTCGCCCGGGGCGCCGACGATGCGGTCGCCGGGCACGCGCACGTTGTCGAAGAACAGCTCGCGGGTGGGGGAGCCCTTGATGCCGAGCTTGCGCTCGGGCTCGCCCAGGGAGAAGCCCTCGTCGTCGGCGTGCAGGACGAACGCCGAGATGTTGCGGCCGCGCGGGCCGTCGGGGTCGGTCACGGCCAGGACGGTGTAGTACTTGCTCACCCCGGCGTTGGTGATCCAGGACTTCTGGCCGTTGATCACCCAGTCGTCGCCGTCGGCCACGGCCTGGGTGCGCATGCTCGCGGTGTCGGAGCCGGCCTCGCGCTCGGACAGGCCGTAGGAGAACATCGCCGCGCCGCTGGCGACCTCGGGCAGGTAGCGCTGCTTGACCTCCTCGGAGGCGCCCAGGATGACGGGCATGGTGCCGAGCTTGTTGACCGCGGGGATGAGGGAGGACGAGGCGCAGGCCCGCGCGACCTCTTCGATGATGATGCAGGTGGCCAGCGCGTCGGCGCCGACGCCGTCGTACTTCTCCTCGATGTGCGCGGCGTGGAAGTCGGTGGCGACCAGGGCGTCGTGGGCGGCCTGGGGGAAGGAGCTGGTCTCGTCCACCTCGGCGGCGTGCGGCGCGATCTTGTCCTCGGCGACGGAGCGCACGGCCGCGCGCAGCTCCTCGTGCTCCTCGGTGGTCGTGAACAGGTCGAAGTCGCTCATGAGTCTTCCCTCCCCGAGGGTGTCCCGCCCCTCGGCACTTGGCACCGCGTGCCGGTGTATGGCATCCAGTGCCAGGGTAGGGGGTGAACGGGACGAAGTACACAGACCGGGTCGGATACCTTCTGGAAGGCGTCGAGTGGACGCGGGGCCGGTGGAAGGGGTGAGCGCAGCGTGGGGAACGGTGCCCAGGAGCGGTCGGCCGCCCGGAACGGGTCGCCGCGCGCGGCCACGCGCGAGGTGGTGCTGGCGGCCGTCCGGCTGTTCACCGAGGACGGCTTCGAGAGCACCACGATGGAGGGGATCGCCACCGCCGCGGGGATGAGCCGGCGAAGCCTGTTCCGCCGGTTCGGCTCGAAGGAGGACATCCTCTTCGCCGAGCACGACGAGCTCTTCACCACCGTGGTCGCCTACCTGGAGGCCTCTCCCGACGAGCCCCTGGAAGCGGTGTGCTCCGCCGCCCGCCTGGTCCTGCAGGGCTACCTGCGCGACCCGGAGGTGACCGTGCCGCGCTACCGCCTGGTGCGCGCCCACCCCCGGCTGCGCGACCGCGAGGTGGCCATGACCGCCCGGTACCAGTCGGCGTTCAGCCGGTTCCTGGCCGACCGCGAGGGCGCCGAGGGCCGTTCGCTGCCCGCCGGGGTGGTCGCGGCCTCGGTCATCGCCGCCCACAACCACGTGCTGCGGTCCTGGCTGCGCGACCCGTCGGAGGACGGGCGGCGGGTGTGGGGCCGCTTCGACAGCGCGATGGACCTGGTCCGCCGTTCGGCGCGCACGGTCCTGGCGGTGGAGGACCACCCGCCCGCGGACCGGGTGGTGGTCGCGGTCTACCCGGGCGGCACCGACCGCGAGGCCCTGCTCCGGCGCATCGGCGCGGCCGTCGAGCAGGACTCCTGACGAGGGCCGGACGCCGCCGGGGGAATGGCCCCCGGCAGTCCCGTCGCCCCCCGTGCCGGGCGTAGGCTGGACGGAGCCCGGATTCGGGCGCGACCAGGACACGAGGCGGGACGGGCAGCGAGGATGAGCGTGGACACGGCGGGCGCGGCGAGGCAGGAGGCCGAGGTCGCTCGGGAGGCGGGGCGTCGGCGGACGTTCGCGGTGATCTCGCACCCGGACGCCGGTAAGTCGACGCTGACCGAGGCCCTGGCGCTGCACGCGGCGGCGATCTCCTCGGCCGGTGCGGTGCACGGCAAGGGCGATCGGCGTGGTGTGACCTCGGACTGGATGGAGATGGAGCAGGACCGGGGGATCTCGATCACCTCGGCCGCTTTGCGCATCGACTATTCCGGCCGGGTGTTGAACCTGGTGGACACCCCGGGCCACGCGGACTTCTCCGAGGACACCTACCGGGTGCTCTCGGCGGTGGACTGCGCGATCATGCTGCTGGACTCGGCCAAGGGCCTGGAGCCGCAGACGCTGAAGCTCTTCGACGTGTGCCGGGCGCGCAGGATGCCGGTGATCACGTTCGTGAACAAGTGGGACCGGCCCGGCCGGGAGCCGTTGGAGCTGTTGGACGAGATCGAGCAGCGGATCGGGTTGCGGCCCACGCCGTTGAACTGGCCGGTGGGCATCGCGGGGGACTTCCGCGGACTCGTCGACCGGAGCTCCGGTGTCTACACGAAGATGACGCGGCAGCCGGGCGGGGCCACCAAGGCCCTGGAGGAGGTCCTGGACGCGGACAAGGCGGCCGAGGTCGAGGGCGCCGAGTGGGTGCAGGCGGCCGAGGAGATCGAGCTGCTGGAGGCGTTGGGCGCGGACTTCGACCACGAGTCGTTCATGGCCGGGGAGTCCTCCCCGGTGCTCTTCGGCGCGGCGCTGCCCAACTTCGGGGTGGGGCAGCTGCTGGAGGCCGTGGTGGGCCTGGCGCCGGCTCCGGCGGCCAAGGCCGACGCCAAGGACGAGCCGCGGCCGGTGGGCGCGCCCTTCTCCGGGCAGGTCTTCAAGATGCAGGCCAACATGGACAAGAACCACCGCGACCGGATGGCGTTCGTGCGGGTCTCGTCGGGGCGCTTCGACCGCGGCATGGTGCTCACGCACGCGGCGACGGGTCGGCCGTTCGCGACCAAGTACTCCCAGGCGGTGTTCGGCTCGGAGCGCTCCACGATCGACACGGCCTTCCCCGGTGACGTGATCGCGCTGGTCAACGCCCAGGCGCTGGCCGTGGGCGACACGCTCTACGACGGCCCGAAGGTGGACTTCCCGCCGATCCCGAGCTTCGCCCCCGAGCACTTCGTGGTGGCGCGGGCCAAGGACGCGGGCAAGTACAAGCAGTTCCAGCGCGGTATCGCGCAGTTGGACGCCGAGGGCGTGGTGCAGGTGCTGATCTCGGACGTGCGCGGTGAGCAGGCGCCGGTCCTGGCGGCGGTGGGCCCGCTGCAGTTCGACGTGGTGCGCCACCGGATGGAGCACGAGTTCCGGGCGCCGGTGGAGACCTCGCCGCTGGACTACTCCGTGGCGCGGCGCACCGACGCCGAGTCCGCCCCGGCGCTGCACGCGCTGTCGGGCGCGGAGGTGCTGCGCCGCCGCAACGACGGCGAGCTGCTGGTGCTGGTGCACAACAAGTGGCGGCTGCGGGTCGTGGAGCGCGAGCACCCGGAGCTGTTCATGGAACCCCTCCTCGCGGGCGGCGTCGCCGAGGGCGAGTGACCACGGGCCGCACGTGCCCCGGACGATCCCGTCCGGGGCACGTCGTGTGTCCGGGGGCGTCGACTGTGATCCGCCCCACCGGCGACCATTCCGCTCGGCTGTTCACACTGTTTACCGCGGGTGAAAACCGATGACGCTTTGTCGATGCCCGCCGGTCCGTCCCGCGCAATGAGTCCAGGGTTCGGGCTTCCCGGTATCCGTGTGGTCGAAAAAGTCTCACGGTGCGGTCGGGGCCGGTGTGAAATCGCGTGGCGGGGGCACAGAGAGTGGACATCTTCGGGTGCTCGGCCGTGGGGGCGGTGGGGCGCACGGGGTGCGGGGAGCGGGCGTGGAGGCCAAGATCACCGCCTTCGGGGCACCCCGTGCCAGCTGCCGTGATCTGGGCGAAGGTACCCTGTGAGAAGGCCACTAGAGCTCGCTCGAACACCTGACCGCACCGCCGGATGCCCGGGTCTGTCCGGATCTGTGAAAGGGCGTCCGCGGACGACGGGTTCGGGGTGGGGAGATGTGCTCAGGGGACCGGTACAGGAGGCGGCGGAGTCATCGGGTGACCCCCGGTGCCGTCCGTGAAGTCTCAGGGTGATCACGGTGTAATCGACGGCTGGCAAAGATTGTAAATCTTCACTGTGTGGTAATTATCCGCGCGTCTGGGTATGTGTTGCATGTCACCTGTTCGCGAATCGGTGGAACTTATATGATTTTGCTTAACCGTTGTTTAACAAAACAGAACAATAACGAGTGAATCAAGAACGTGGCGGCGGACCGTCCCGCGTCTGACGCACCTCACGTATCCCCCGCCTGGAAAGGTTGACCTCGGGCATGAGCGAAGACGACAAAGAGCGCACGGTGGAGCTCCACTACGACGGCGGCGTACTGAAGCTGCCGGTGTTCACCGGTACCGAGGGTGAACGCACCATCGAGCTGAAGGCACTGCTGGGCTCGACCGGGATGACCACCCTGGACCCCGGGTTCGGCAACACCGCTTCGTGTAGCTCGAAGATCACCTACATCGACGGTGCGGCCGGGATCCTGCGCTACCGCGGGTACCCCATCGAGGACCTCGCCGTGGGCGCGACCTTCCTCGAGGTCGCCTACCTGGTGATCTACGGCGAGCTTCCGGAGCCCGCCCAGCTCAAGGAGTTCTCCGACAAGCTGCGCGAGAACGCGGGCATCCCGGACGACATGGGTGCCCTCATCGACGCGATGCCCCGCAACGGGCACCCGATGGCCCTGATGGCCAGCGCCGTCAACACCCTGGCCGCCTACTACGACGACAGCGTCGACCCGTCCGACGAGGCGCAGGTCGAGCTCGCCACGATCCGGCTGATGGCCAAGCTGCCGACGATCGCTTCGCGCATCTACCGCAACTCCATCGGTGAGAAGCCGATCAACCCGGACGAGTCCCTCGACTACGTCGAGAACTTCATCAAGATGACGTTCGGCGACGGCGCCCCCGAGGGCGAGCTGGGCGAGCTGTTCAACAAGGCCGTCGGCATGCTGCTGGTCCTGCACGCGGACCACGAGCTGAACTGCTCCACCGCCACCGTGCGCGTCGTCGGCTCCTCGCAGGCCGACATCTACGCCAGCGTCGCCTCCGGCATCAACGCCCTGTCCGGCCCGTCGCACGGCGGCGCCAACCAGGCCGTGCTGGAGATGCTGGAGGAGATCCGCGACTCCGGCATCAGCATCGACGACTTCCTGGAGCGGGTGAAGGCCCGCGAGATGCGCCTGATGGGCTTCGGCCACCGCGTCTACAAGAACTTCGACCCGCGCAGCAAGGAGATCAAGGTTCTGGCCAGCCAGATCCTTGACCGGGACGACAACCCCGACGAGCTGTTCAAGCTGGCCCTGAAGCTGGAGGCCGCGGCGCTCGCCGACTCCTACTTCACCGACCGCAAGCTGTACCCGAACGTCGACTTCTACACCGGCGTCATCTACCGCACCATGGGCTTCCCGACCAACATGTTCACCGTGTTGTTCGCCATCGGCCGCCTGCCCGGCTGGGTCGCCCACTACCGCGAGCAGCTGACCGACCCGGCCTTCCGGATCGCGCGCCCGCGGCAGCACTACATCGGTGCCGCCGAGCGCCGTTACCCCGGCCAGGGCTGACATACCGCCCTTCGGCCGTGACCGTGCCGCCCGTCCGCGTCCCCGACGCGGGCGGGCGCGCTGCGTTCCCGGGCTCCGCGCTCGATCCCCGGCCCGACATATCCGTACTCGTGCAGAACCGGGCCTTTCCGCGCCCTTTGCCTACACAGAGTCGCTAGTGTGCGACCGTGAGGGAAACTGGCAGTGCGCGTCCCCGTGACGGGGCGGGACGGCGAGGGCGAGCGGAGGCGACGATGGTCCGGTATGCGTTGGCCGGCGACATGCTCGGGGAGCTGAGCCGGAACTGGTGGCTGGTGCTCCTGCGGGGCATCGCCGCGATCGTCTTCGGTGTGCTGGCCCTGATCTGGCCCGGCCTGACACTCGTCGTCCTGGCGGTCGTGTTCGGTCTCTACGCGATCGTCGACGCGGGGGCCCTGGCCTACGCCGCCTACCGCTCCGCGCCGGGCAGCCGGGCGGGCCTGGTCGTCCAGGCGATCGTGAGCGCCCTGATGGGCCTCATCGCGCTGATCTGGCCGACGGTGGCGGTCGTGGCCCTGGTCTTCGTGATCGGGGTGTGGGCGATCCTGACCGGCGTGGCGGAGATCGTCGCCGCCGTGCGGCTGCGGGCGCACATCACGTCCGAGTGGCTGCTGATCTTCGTCGGCGCCCTGTCCATCGTGTTCGGCCTGCTGCTGTGGTTCTGGCCGCTGGAGGGCGCGCAGGCCATCGTCTTCGTCGTCGGGATCTACGCCATCATCTTCGGTGCCGTGCTGGCCGTCGCGGGATTCCGGCTCCGGGGCGCGGCCGACGCCTTCGCCCCGCCGGGCGAGCGCGGCCACCAGGGAGCGCGGCCGGACGCGCCCATGGAGGACTACGCGGGCGGTGAGGACTTCGGCGGCGACGAGGGCCGCCTGCCGCCCGACACGGGGGACGGCTCGGGGGGACGCCACCGCGCGGGCTGGGACGAGGAGCCGCCGGAGCCCCCGGAGGCGCCCGGCCGCATCTGACCCGGCCGCCGGCCCCGCCGTTGCACCGCCCGCCGTTGCACCGCCCGCGGTTCCGCGGCCCCGCCGTCCTGCCCCGCGGCGGCGGCCGGTCGGTTCACCGCTCGCTGACGAGCAGCGACCCGAGGTGGTCGCTCTGGCCGCCGGGAACGATCAGCGCGGCCTTCTCCTCCTGCCAGGCGAGGAAGTGCGGCGTGCGCCGGTGCGCCGCCAGCGCCTCCTGGTCGGCGAACACCTCGTAGACCCAGAACAGGTCCGGGTCCGCCGTGTCGGCGGCCACGTCGAAGCGCAGGCAGCCCGGCTCGTCCCGGACCGACGCCACGGCGTTGCGGGAGATCCCGGTGAGGAAGTCGGCCCGTCGGCCGGGCAGGACCCGGACCGAGACGACGAGGCTGACGGAGTGGTCGGGCACAGGAGCTCCCGGCGGTGGAGGTCGCGGTCTTCGCCATTGTCGCCCACGAGCCCGGTCACGGAACCGTAGGATCGCGGGGAACGGCGGACCGGGAACCAGAGCGCGGAGGTCGGGGCATGAGCGGCGAGGGCGACCACCTGGTCGTGGTGACCGGTGGGCCGGGGTCCGGCAAGACGACCCTCATCGACCACCTCGCGGCGCTGGGCTACGCCCGCACCCCCGAGGCGGGCCGGGCGGTCATCCGCGACCAGCGCGAGATCGGCGGTTCCGGGCTGGCCTGGAAGGACGATGTGCTCTTCGCGGAGCTCATGCTCGCCTGGGAGATCCGCTCCCACCGGGAGGCCCTGGCATGGCCGGGCCCGGTCCTGTGCGACCGCGGCGTCCCCGACCTGGTCGGCTACCACCGGCTGCGCGGCCGGCCGGTCCCCGAGCACGTCACGGAGGCGGCGCGCCGGTACCGCTACCACCACCGGGTGTTCGTCGCCCCGCCGTGGCCGGAGATCTACACCGGCGACGCCGAGCGCCACCAGTCGGCGCGGGAGGCCGAGCGCACCCACCAGGCGATGGTCGAGGCCTATCCCGCCTGCGGGTACGAGGTGGTGGAGCTGCCGCGGGCGCCGGTGGCCGAGCGGGCGCGGTTCCTTCTCGACTCCCTGGAGTCCTCGACCGTCTAGGCCGTGTTCTTCTGCGGGCTTTCGGGTGAGCCCGGAATGCCGCAAAGAACACGGCCTTGGGCCCTCTGGTCGACGGGCGGTCACCGCGGGTGGCGGATCCCCCGGGCCCGGCCGCCGTGGCCGGTGGCGCGGGCACGGCGCGGTTGGCCGCACGTGGCCTCCGGCGGGTGCTCCCTTGTGGTTCGGGTAGGTCAACGACAGACTCTTGTCTAGTAAAGGAACGGTGTTCGCCCGCGGGCCCCCGCGTACCAGGGCGACCGACACAGGGAGTGGGACGGCGGGTGGCGAGCGCGTCAGGGGCGAGGATGCCGCCAATGAGCTGGGAGGGCATCGACCACGCCCTGAACCGTGTCCGCGGTGAGGCCGACCGGATCTCGCTCAACCTGACCGACCTGGACCAGAACGTCGGCCACCGCCTGCTCAACGGGGCGAAGCTGACGGGCCGTACCCTGACGCGCTGGGAGCACGCCCGTCGGCACGTCCACAGCCTGTGGACGGTCCACGGCGCCTTCATGGCCGTGGTCGAGCGGGCGACGGAGCTGCGCGCGCGGGGCCGCGACGGCCAGCGCGAACTCACCTTCCTGCTGACCGGCGAGTCCGTCACGCTGCCGAAGGACGTGCCGCTGGCCGAACGCGGGCTCCTGGACGAGGACGCCGAGCACATCTCCCCGGCCGAGGCCATCGCCCGGATGTCGGCCGACTACGAGGAGGTCACCGAGGTCGTCTCGGTGGCGGAGACCGCGTGGGACGCGTTGCACCCCAGGCTCTCCGAGCTGGACGCCATGTGGCAGGAGATCGGCACCCTCTCGGACATGGTCGAGCTCGGCGACACCGAACACGAGGCCCTGCGCGCCGAACTCGCGCAGGTGGGCGAGGTCGTCCGCCGCGACCCCCTCTCGCTGTTCGAGGACGGCCGGGTGGACACCTCCTCGCTGGAACGGATGCGGGGCCGGCTGGAGCGCACCCGCGGCGAGCTGCGCGACGCCCTGCGCATGCGCGACTCCTTCGACGAGAGCGTGGAGCGCCTGAACTCGGCCGTCGACGACGTGGAGACCGTCCTGCGCCGCGCCCGCGCACTGCGCGGCCAGGTCGTGCGCAAGATCTCCGCTCCGGAGGCCGTCGAGGTCCCCGACCCCGTCCCCGGCCTGCGCGCGCGGCTCAAGGGCATGGACGTCCTGCGCGCCCAGAGCCGCTGGCGCGACCTCGGCGCGCTGCTCGGCGAGCTCCAGCGCGCCGTCCACACCGCCGCGGACGACGCCCGCGAACGGGAGGCGAACTTGACGGGCCTCCTGGAGCGCCGCGCCGAGCTCCGCGGCCGCCTGGACGCCTACCGGGCGCGCGCCGTCCGGCTGGGTCTGGCCGAGGAGGACCGGCTCGTGGACCTGCACCGCGAGGCGCACTGGGGCCTGTGGAGCGCGCCCTGCGACCTGCGCCGGGCCACGGTCGCCCTCTCCGCCTACCAGAGGACGCTGGTCGAACTTTCGGGAACCGAATCGGCTCAGAACAGAACCACACCGGGCGCGGCGGCGTCAGACGGCGAGAGCGATGGTGGTGTGAGATGACCCAGTGCACGACCCCCGGCTGCCGGGGCCGGATAGAGGACGGCTTCTGCGGCGTGTGCGGACTGGCGCCCGTCGACGCGGTCGCCGCCTCGGGCCCGCAGCAGTCCCTGAGTCCCCAGCCCACGGGCCCCCAACCGTCCCCGCGGACCCCCGCCTCAGGACCGCAGCAGTCCTTCCGTCCCCCCGCCCCGGCCCCCCATCCGTCCCTGCCGCCGGACGGGTCCGGCCCGCAGCAGTCCTTCGGCGCCGTGCCGCCGAGGGAAGCCCTCGACCAGTGGCTGACCGACACCTCCGGCGGCGACTCCGTCCACTCGCACCCCATCTCCGGCAACGTCAGGCTCTCCGGCCGCTCGGGTCCCGGGAGCATCGCCGGGGCCGTGACCAGCGGCGGCGCGTCGCGCTCCGGCCGCCGCTCGGACCGCGGCATGCTCGGCGCGGGCATGGTCGAGGTCCCCGTGGTGCCCTACCGGGACCCCGCCGAGGCCGTCATGGCCAACCCCGTCGTCTCCGAGAAGAACCGGTTCTGCGGCAACTGCGGCGAGAAGGTCGGCCGCTCGCGCGGCGACCAGCCCGGCCGCACCGAGGGGTTCTGCCGCAAGTGCGGAACGCAGTTCTCGTTCACGCCCAAGCTGGTCGACGGAGACGTGGTGGGCGGCCAGTACGAGGTGCTCGGCTGCCTGGCGCACGGCGGCCTGGGCTGGATCTACCTCGCCCGCGACCGCAACGTCAACGACCGCTGGGTCGTGCTCAAGGGCCTGCTCAACGCGGGCGACGCCGAGGCCCACAAGGCCGCGGCGGCCGAGCGGGCCTTCCTGTCCGAGGTCGAGCACCCCAACATCGTCAAGATCATCAACTTCTCCCAGCACCCCGACCCTCGCACCGGGATCCCCGGCGGGCACATCGTGATGGAGTACGTCGGCGGCAAGTCCCTGCGCGAGCTGCTCATCGAGCGCCGCGAACAGGGCACCGGCGACGAGGTGCTGCCCGTCGACCAGGTGATCGCCTACGGGCTGGAGTCGCTGCGGGCGCTCGGCTACCTGCACAGCAAGGGCCTGCTCTACTGCGACTTCAAGCCCGACAACGTCATCCAGAGCGAGGAGCAGATCAAGCTCATCGACCTGGGCGGCGTGCGGCGCATGGACGACACCCTGAGCCCCGTCTACACCACCCCCGGCTACCGGGTGCCCGAGGACGAGCTGCGCGGACCCGGGCCCACGATCAGCGCCGACCTGTACTCCGTCGGCCGCGCGCTGGCCGTGCTGAGCTTCCGGTTCAGCTTCATGCGCGAGCACCCGCACAGCTTCCCGCCGCGCGAGAGCGTGCCGCTGCTCCAGCGCTACGAGTCGTTCGACCGCCTGCTCCGGCGCTCCACCCACCTCGACATCGAGCGGCGCTTCCACGACGCCGGCGACATGGCCGACCAGCTGACCGGTGTCCTGCGCGAGGTCCTGTCCGACCTGCAGGGGGTACCGCACCCCGCGTCCTCGACCCTGTTCGGCGGGGAGAACTTCACCGGGGCCTCCGAGTCCGGCGCCCACAACGCCGACCGCATGCTCGCCCCGCCCTCGCCCACCGAGGCGGCGACGCTGCTGCCGAGCCCGCTGATCGACCCCGCCGACCCGGCCGCCCAGCACCTGCGGGGCTTCTCCTCACTGGCGGCGGACGAACTGGTGCCCGCGCTGCGCGCCATGCCGGCGCCCACGCCGGAGACCAAGCTGATGCTGACCCGCGCCCTGCTCACCGCCGGCCGGCACGGCGAGGCCATGGACGTCCTGCAGAAGTTCGCCGAGTCCGTCCCCGGCGACTGGCGCACGATGTGGTACCTGGCCGTCGCCGAGCTGAGCACCGGGCGCTTCCAGGAGGCGCGCGAGCACTTCGACGAGCTCTTCGACCACCTCCCCGGGGAGATCGCCCCCAAGCTCGGACTGGCCATCGCGTGCGAGCGCGTCGGTGAGCGCGAGATCGCCGCGCGCCAGTACCAGACCGTGTGGGGCACCGACCACTCCTTCGTCAGCGCCGCCTTCGGCCTGGCGCGCATCCGGCTGGCCCAGGGCGACCGGAACGCGGCCATCGCGGTGCTGGACACCGTGCCCGAGCTGTCGAGCCTGTACGTCCAGGCCCAGACCGCGCTCATCGCCGTGCTCGCCACCCCCCAGCGCGTCACCGACGCCGCCGACTTCGTGCAGGCCGGCCGCCGCCTGGAGCGGATCGGGCTGGACGGCGAGTCCGCGGACCGCCTGGCCACGCGGGTCCTGGAGGCCGCGCTGGGGTGGTTGGACGCGGGCGGCCGGGCTCCGGAAGGGCAGTCCCTGCTCGGTGACCGGTTCACCGAGGACGGCGTGCGGACGAACCTGGATCGGCGGTACCGGGCCCTGGCCTACCGCGCGACCGGAGCGCCCGAGCGGTTCGAACTCGTCGACAAGGCCAACTCCCTGCGTCCCGTGACGCTGCTGTGAGGAACGAGGGATCTCCGATGACCGTGGTGCGCACCTGCCCCGCCTGCTCGGACACGGTGACCGCCGGCGACGTCTTCTGCGAGGGGTGCGGCCGCACCCTGCCCGAGGAGGTACGCGACGCCCGCGACACCGACGCGGTGGCCACGGCCCCGCAGGAGAGCCTGGCCGACCACGCGCGGCCCGGGCTCGTGCCCGGCGACGGCGCCCCCACGGCCCCCCAGGTGAGCCTGGGCGGCCTGACGCTGAGCGAGAGCCTGACGAGCGACTCCGAGTGGGACGAGATCGACGCCATGGCCACCCAGCCGGTACGGCGTGCGCCGCGGCCCGCCGAGCCTCCGGCGCCGGCCCCGGAGAAGGTGGCGCCCGAGTGGCCGCCTCCGGCCACGGGCAGCAACCCCGTCCAGCCGACCAACCCCGACCTGTGCGTCTGGTGTCCGGGCACCGTCCTGGACGGCTACTGCGAGAAGTGCGGCTTCCTCCAGCCCACCGGCCGCGACCACGTCGAGATGCGCACCCGCTCCGCGGTCGGGGTCAGCGACCGGGGCCTGCGGCACCGGCGCAACGAGGACGCCATGGCGATCCGGGTGATCGACGCCGACGACGCCCACGCCCCGGGCTCGGTCGTGGCCGTGGTCTGCGACGGCGTGTCCAGCTCGCCGCGCTCGGACGAGGCCTCCCGGGTCACGGCCGAGACGGGCGCGACCGTCCTCGCCGAGCGGCTGCGCCGGGGGGAGGACCCCCGGGCGGCCACGGGTGCGGCCATGACCCGCGCCGCCGAGGCCGTGGCGGCGATCGCCGAGTCGCCCAGCTCCGCGCCGGCCTGCACGTTCGTCTCCGCCGTGGTCGACCCCGCCTCCGGCACGACCACGATCGGGTGGGTGGGCGACAGCCGCGCGTACTGGCTCTCCGGCGGCCCCGCCGCCAGCGCCTCCGCGCTGCTGACCAAGGACGACTCCTGGAGCGAGGCGATGGTGCAGGCCGGTGCGCTCTCGCGGGAGGAGGCGAAGAGATCGGCCAACGCGCACGCCCTCATCGCGTGGATGGGCGCCGACTCCGGCGAGATCGACGCGCACATCTCCACCGTGACCCCGACCGGGCCCGGCGCCGTCGTGCTGTGCAGCGACGGACTCTGGAACTACTACCCGGAGGCCCAGGCCCTGACCGACGCCGTTCCCGGGGCGGGAGCGGACCCGCACGCCGCCGCCCGCACCTACGTCAGCCTGGCCCTGAAGGCCGGCGGCAAGGACAACATCACCGTCGTCGTCATTCCCGTACCCACCGCACAAGGGGGTCACCGTGCCGAACAGGCCTGATCAAGCCGGCGAGCCGGAGTTCCACGTCGAGATCGACCAGAACAGGTTCCTCCCGCTGGGCAGAGGCGAGGTGCACGCGATCGTCAGCGTCACCTCCAACAGCCCGATCCTGGTGGGCACGTCCGTGCGGGCCTCGGAGGTGATCATCGTCGACACCTCCGGCTCCATGTACGGCGAGAAGCTCAACGCGGCCAAGCAGGCGGCCCGCGCCGCCGTCGAGACCCTGCGCGACGGCGTGAGCTTCGCGGTGGTCGCCGGGCACCGTACGGCGCAGATGATCTACCCCACCGAGAAGCGGCTGGTGAAGGTCGACTCCGAGACCCGGGCCGAGGCGCTGGCCGCGGTCGGCACCCTGCGGGCGGACGGCGGGACCCGTATGGGCACCTGGCTCACCCGCGCGGCGGAGCTGTTCGCGCCGGTGGACGAGGGCATCAAGCACGCCATCCTGCTGACCGACGGGCAGAACAACGAGCTGCCCGAGGAGTTCGAGCGCGTCCTGGGCAAGATCGCCGGCCGGTTCGTCTGCGACTGCCGCGGCGTGGGGACGGACTGGAAGGTCGACGAGCTGCGCCGGATCGACGCGGCCCTGCTCGGCGGCGGCCCCGGCATCATCGCCGACCCGGCCGACATGGCCGCGGACTTTCGCGCGATGGCCCAGGCCTCGATGGGCAAGTCCGTCGCCGACGTCGCCCTGCGCCTGTGGACGCCCCACAACGCCGTGGTGCGCTACGTCAAGCAGGTCGCGCCCACGGTCCAGGACCTCAGCGGCCGCGCGGTGGAACGGGTCGCCCAGGCGGGCGACTTCCCGACCGGTTCCTGGGGGACGGAGAGCCGCGACTACCACGTGTGCGTCCAGGTGCCCCCGGGCGACCCCGGACGGCAGCTGCGCGCCGGGTGGGTGCGGGTCGTCATCCCGGGCGAGCACGGCATCGACGACCACGTCCTGGCCTCGGGCAACATCCTGGCGGAATGGACCGCGGACGAGGCCAGGGCGACGGAGATCAATCCCAGAGTGGCCCACTACACCCGCCAGGTGGAACTGGCCCAGGCCATCCAGGACGGGCTGTCCGCCCGCCGCGACGGTGACGAGGACGTCGCCACCACACGGCTCGGCCGGGCGGTCGCGCTCGCCCACGAGTCGGGCAACGAGGAGACCGCGAAGCTGCTGGAACGGGTGGTCGACGTCATCGACGCCGTCACCGGCACGGTCCGCCTCAAGCCCACCGTCGACAAGGTCGACGAGATGACGCTCGACACCAACTCGACCCGCACCGTACGGACCCGCCCCCGCCCGCCGGGGGACGCGTCCGGCGAATCCCCCGCATCCGGGTAGGAGGGACCCATGCCGAGTTGCCCTACCGGGCACCACTCCAGGGCGACCGACTTCTGCGACGTCTGCGGACTGCGCCTCCAGGCGTACACGCCCGCACCCGTCCCACCCCAACCGCATCGACAGCAGTACCCCCAGCCGCCCCCGCCCAGGTCCGTGCCCCCGCCGGCCCCGCCCGCGCCGTCTCCCCCGGCGGCGCGGTCCTCCGCCGCGCCCAGGGGAGGCCCCTGCCCGGAGTGCAAGACCCCGCGGGCGGGGCGCTTCTGCGAGGAGTGCGGCTACGACTTCGCCTCGCAGTCCGGCGCCCACCAGCGGCGGCACTCCGGCGCCGGCTCGGGCGGCAGCGGGGCCTACTGGCGCGCGGTCGTGGCCGCCGACCCCGCGTACTACCAGTACATGGTCGACCAGGGCATGCTCGACCCCGCGCAGATCTCGTTCCCCTCCAACAACCGGCAGCGCCGGGTCTCGCTCAAGGGCGACCGGGTGCACATCGGCCGCCGGAGCGCGTCGCGGGGCTTCACCCCCGAGATCGACCTCGGCGGCCCCGGCGGCGACCCGGCCATCTCCCACATCCACGCCATCCTCGTCGCCCAGCCCGGGGACACCTGGGCCCTGGTCGACCCCGGGTCGACCAACGGGACCACCATCAACGGCACGGCCAACCCCATCGCCCACAACGTGGAGGTTCCCCTGCGACCCAGTGACCGCATCTACGTCGGCGCGTGGACCGTCATCATCCTCCAGAAGGGGTGAACCCCGTTGACAAGCCCCCCTATCGACCAGGAACGACCTCCGGTACCCGGTCCGCTCGATCCGGTTCCCGCCCCCGGCCGGATCGCCCGGTACCGGGGCAGGCTGCGGACGACCCCCGCGCGCGTGTGGCTGCTGTCGACGGTGACCGTCACCGCGATCGTGGCGCTGTTCGGGTCGGCCACGTTCACGCTCAACCAGGCCAGGGACGGCCTGAACGTGCTCGGGGACAACGCCGGTCCCCAGGCGATGGCCACGACGCAGCTCTACCTGGCCCTGGCGGACATGGACGCCCGGATGGCCGACGTCCTGCTCATGGGCACCGACCACGACCTGGGCTCGGGCCGCGCGGACTCCCTGGAGCGCTACGAGGAGAGCCGCGGCCGGGCCAACGAGGCCCTGCTCCAGGCGGCCTCGCTGACCGAGGGCGACACCATCGAGGAGCACAACGTCCAGGCGGTCCTGGACGGCATGGGCGCCTACGAGCAGCTGGCCACCGAGGCGCGTCTGATCAACGACGAGGCCGGGGCCCCGCCCGGTGAGGTGGACGAGGCCGCCCTGGACTCCTACCGGGAGGCCACCCGGCTGATGCACACCGAGCTGCTGCCCAAGGCCTTCAACCTGGGCCTGGACTCCTCGGCGATCGTGCGCGCCAACCACGAGGAGGGGCAGGGGTCCGTCGCGCTCGGCCTGGTGTGGGTCGGTGTCGTCGGGGTGCTGGCGGTGGGCTCTCTCATCGCCCTCCAGCTCTACCTGCGGGTGCGGTTCCGGCGGCGGTTCAACGCGTTCCTGCTCGGGGCGACCGCGGGGACCGTGGTGCTCACGGTGGGCGTCGTGCTGGCCCTCAACACCAGCGGCGGCCACCAGAGCCGGGCCAAGGAGGAGGGCCTGGACGCGGCGATGGCGCTGGCCAGGGCCGGGGCCATCGCGACCGACATGCAGGCCGACCAGAGCCGCTACCTGGCCGACCCGCGCCTGGCCGACAACTACCAGCAGACCTACCTCGACCGGGCGCAGGCGGTGCTCTTCCGGCCCGCGACCAACCTGGACGACTACTACGAGCAGATCCAGGGGGTCACGGACTCCTACCCGGAGCTGCCCGGCTCCGACGGCGCCGACGAGGAGGACCCCGGCACGCTCGGCTACCTGGGCCAGCGGGCGCAGGACACCCTGCTGTCAGGGCAGGAGGACGCGCTGGCCGACGTGCTGGCGGCCTACGACGCCATCCAGGACGGGGACGAGGCGATGCGCGCGGCCGCGATGGCGGGCGACACCGAGGGCGCGATCGAGGAGCGGATGGAGATCGCCCACTCCGAGGACGGGGTCTTCCGGGAGTACGTCGACGCGCTGGACGAGCTCACCGGGCTCCACGTGGACGCGTTCGACGAGGGCATCGACCGCGGCGACCGCGCGCTGGCGCCGTGGACCTGGGCGCTGCCGGTCGGCACGCTCGCCCTGCTGGCCCTCGTGGTCCTGGGGGTCCGCCCCCGGCTGGCCGAGTACCGCTGAGAGACAAGGAACAGGCCGATGAGGTACCGACACCGTCGCACCGTCGCCGCGGCCGCCCTGGCCGCCGTGGCGGTCATGGGACTGCCCGCCTGCTCCGCGGTGGTGGGCGGGGAGCCGTCGCTGGCCGACGCCGACTCGCTGACCGTGGGCGTCAAGTACGACCAGCCCGGACTGGGGCTGGAGGGCGAGGACGGGGAGTTCGCGGGCTTCGACGTGGACGTGGCCCTCTACATCGCCGACAAGCTGGGAGTGGCCCGCGAGGACGTGGAGTTCGTGGGCCTGGTCTCCAGCGAGCGCGAGGACAAGCTGATCAGCGGTGAGGTCGACATGGTGCTGGCCACCTACTCGATCACGCCGGCCCGCAAGACCGAGGTGACGTTCGGGGGCCCCTACTACGTGGCCAAGCAGGACCTGCTGGTGCGGGCCGAGGCCACCGACATCCAGAGCGTGCGCGACCTGGAGGGGATGAGCGTGTGCCAGGGGGAGGGCTCGAACTCGGCCCGGCGCATCACCGAGGGCCTGGGGATCGACGTGCAGCAGATGGACGCGCCGAGCTACAGCGCGTGCATCGACCGGCTGCGCGGGGGCGACGTGGACGCCGTGTCCACCGACAACCTGATCCTGGCGGGGTTCCTGGCCGAGGACCCGTCGGCCTTCCGGTTCGTCAACAACCCGTTCACGGACGAGAAGTACGGCGTGGGGCTGCCGTACGGGGACGTGCGGGCCTGCGAGGCGGTGAACAAGGCGGTCAGCGAGATGTACCAGGACGGGACCGCGGCCGAACTGCTGGACACCTGGTTCGGCGAGACCGACCTGGAGGTGACCACGAGCGTGCCGCAGTTCGAGGGCTGCAGCTAGGGCGTGTATGAGGGACACTCACCCTGCTGCGCGACGCCCCAGCGGCACCCTCACTGCGTTCTCATCAGTCAACAGCCGTACCAGGATGCTTCCTTCTTCGGCCTTGCGAGGCCACCACCGGAACGCCGCTCGCGACGGGCGGCATCCGTCATACACGCCCTAGGAACACGGCCGCACGGGGGACCGGCTCCGGAGCTCGGCTCGGAGCCGGTGGCGGAGCCGGTCACGGGGGAGTGGTCGAGCCGGAGAAGATGGCAGATACTGGCCCTTATGTAGGGATATGGGGGTACAGGATGGGAGTTGTCCGTTGACCATCGTCGAGTTCCTGAGTGCCCGCCTGGACGAGGACGAACGGGCGTCCAAGGCCGTACCCGTCGGTTCCCGCGGCCGTGAGCGAGCGCTCGCGGAGGTCGCGGCCAAACGCAGGATCCTCCACGGCTACGCCCAGGCGCACTCCACGAGCATGCGCGTGCTGGACTCCTCCACCCCCGTCAACGGCGCCGACCCCTGGTCCGAACTGCTGGCCTGGCGGCTGGCCGTGAAGTACCTGGCGGCCGTGTACCGCGCGCACCCGGAGTACGACCACTCCTGGGAGGGGTGAGGGACGCGGGCGACGCGGCCGGCCCGGACCGGGTCAGGGGAGGGCGAGGAGTCCGTCCACGACCTCGACCAGGTCCCGGCCGCTCACGTCCGGCGGGGGGAACACCGAGGGGAAGCGGCCCTCCAACTGGGCCGACCAGCCGGTGACCAGCCCCGCCCGCGAGCCGCCCGCCACGTCCCAGCCGTGCGCGGTGACCAGGGCGAGGCGGCCGGGCTCGACCTCCAGGGCCTCGGCGGCGGCCAGGTACGGCGTGGACGAGGGCTTCCAGCTGTGGGGCGCCGCACAGCTCAGGACTCCGTCGACGAGCGCCTCCAGACCCGACCGCGCCATCAGCGCCGCGGTGGGTCCGTCGTCGCCGTTGCCCAGCGTCACCACCCTGAGGCCGGCCCCGCGCGCGGCGGTCAGGGCGTCGGCGGCCTCGCGGCGCGCCGTGAGCTCCGCCATCCCCTCGATGATCGCGTCCTCCGCCGCCGGGGCGATCTGGTGGCCGGTGATGTCGCGCAGCGCACCGCGGGCCACGTCCTCGAAGGTGTGGCGGCCGTCCAGGAGGGTGAGGGCGAACGCGTCCCTCAGCATGTGGTCGCTCCAGCGGGTCATGAGGACGCGGGGGATGCCGGCCGCGCGGAAGCGCCACTCCAGCGGAGCGAGGGGGAAGAGCGTGTCGAGGACGTCGAAGGCGATCGCGGCCGGTCGGCGGGGCGCGGAGGCGGGGGAGGGGGCGGCGGTCATCGGCTCACTCAACTCCTGGGGGTGGGGTGTGCTGACCCGGTACCTACCCGCTTCGGTCCGCGCGTGCGCCGTTCGCGCTCCGGCGGTTCCGGAGCCGACCGCGCCGGGCCGCCGCCCGGGACGGGTCCGCCGACCGCGCGGGGCCACCGCCCGGGGCGGAGCGCACTCCGGACGGAGCCCCGCCTGAACGCGGGGCGACTCAGGCGGGCGGTGCGCCCTCGAACGCGGCGTCCATGCGGGGGATCTGCTCGACCGCCCAGGGGCTCAGGGCCCAGGGCGCGCGCTCGGCGAGCGCGACCAGGTCGCGCCACCCGGTCCACGCGAACTCGGCGACCTCGGCCGGGTCGGGGTCGGGGACGTCGGCGGTCCGGGCCCAGAACACCGGGCAGAACTCGTTCTCGACGATGCCCTCGGCCGACACCGCGCGGTACCGGAAGTCCGGCAGCGCGGACCGCACGTCGGTCAGTGTGAGGCCCAGCTCCTGGCCCACCCGGCGCCGCACCGCCGTCTCCAAGTCCTCCTCCGGAGCCGGATGGCCGCAGCAGCTGTTCGTCCACACCCCCGGCCAGGTGGTCTTGCCCAGAGCGCGCCGGGTGACCAGGACGCGTCCGGCCGCGTCCCGCACGTAGCAGGAGAAGGCCAGGTGGAGAGGGGTGTGGCGGGTGTGCACGGTGGCCTTGTCCGCGACGCCCACGCGCTCGTGCCGCTCGTCGAGCAGCACCACGCGCTCCGGGGCGGCGGTCGTCGGCTGGTTCACGGCTCTCCCCCAACTCGCGGGACCGGCGGCCCCGCACGTCAACACTCTTCCCTTCCATAGTCACCCTTCCCGGGCACCACACCGCGCCCCGGGCGGTCTCCGGCGCCGCATAACCTTCCTGAAGGCCCCCGCTCGGGGACCTTCAGGGACGGCGTGGAGTCAGTGGTGACGGAGACGACAGAGAACCAGGATCGGCGCGGGACGCCCGAGGGCGGGATCGACCCCGAGCGGCTGAGCGTGTGTCTGGAGGTGCTCCGGGAGGTCGAGGGGCTGCCCGTCGACCACGCGGACTCGCGCACGCTCCAGCAGGCCACCGCGAAGCTGTTCAAGTTCGTCAAGGAGCAGCGGCGCCGCGACCGCCGGGCCGCCGCGCAGGCGCACGACTCCGCGGTCTTCGCCGCCACCGCCACGGCCGCGCCGGACCGCATCGACGACGAGACCAGCGGCCGGGCGCTCAGCAGCGGAGCGAGCGGGGCGCTGGCGGGCGTCCTCATCAAGGCGCGCCCCTGCTACGTGTGCAAGCAGAAGTACTCCGAGGTCGACGCGTTCTACCACCAGCTCTGCCCGAAGTGCGCGGCGTTCAACCGGCAGCGCCGGGCCGCGCGCACCGACCTGACCGGGCGGCGGGCGCTGCTCACCGGCGGACGGGCCAAGATCGGGATGTACATCGCGCTGCGCCTGCTGCGCGACGGCGCCCACACCACCATCACCACGCGCTTTCCCAACGACGCCGTGCGCCGGTTCGCCGCGATGCCGGACAGCGGCGAGTGGCTGCACCGCCTGGACGTGGTCGGCATCGACCTGCGCGACCCCGCGCAGGTGCTGCGGCTGGCGGACACGGTGGCCGAGCGCGGCCCCCTGGACATCCTCATCAACAACGCGGCCCAGACCGTGCGCCGCTCGCCCGCCTCCTACGCCCCCCTGCTGGAGGCCGAGGCCCAGCCGCTCACGGGCGAGGGCCTGCCCGAGCCGCTGGTGCTGGGCGGGGTGCGCCCGCGCGCCCTGGCCGAGGCGCCCGAGGGCGGAGCCGAGGTCGCCGCGCACGCGCTGACCCCGCAGATGCTCACCTCGTTGGCGCTCACCACGGGATCGGCGTCCTTCGACCGCGTGCGCGCGGGGACGGCGATCGACGCGGGCGGCCTGGTGCCCGACCTCGCCCCGGTCAACAGCTGGACGCAGCGGATCGGCGCGATCGACCCCGTCGAGATGCTGGAAGTGCAGCTGTGCAACGTGAGCGCGCCGTTCCTGCTGGTGGACCGGCTGCGTCCCTCCCTGGCGGCGTCGAAGGCGCGCCGCAGCTACATCGTCAACGTGTCGGCGATGGAGGGCGTCTTCGGTCGCGGGTACAAGGGCCCCGGGCACCCGCACACGAACATGGCCAAGGCCGGGCTGAACATGCTCACCCGGACCAGCGCGCCGGAGATGCTGGAGACCGACGGCATCCTCATGACCGCGGTCGACACCGGCTGGATCACCGACGAGCGCCCGCACCCGGAGAAGGAGCGGCTGGCGGAGGCCGGGTTCCACGCCCCGCTGGACCTGGAGGACGGGGCCGCGCGCGTGTACGACCCCATCGTCCGCGGTGAGCTCGGCGAGGACCTGCACGGCTGCTTCCTCAAGGACTACGCCCCGGCCAACTGGTAGCGCGTCGCGGTGCCCGAGGACCCCAGGGCCTGCGGGGCGCTCGCGCATCCGGTCGGCCGGAGGTCTCAGGGGCGCAGGACGATCCGGACCGGCGAGCCGATCCGCTCGCGGAGGCGCTCCACGGCCTCCGGGGCCTGTTCCAGGGGCAGCGACCCGCTGATGGAGCGGCTGAACTCCAGCCGCCCCGCCGCGACCAGGTCGACCAGCTGCACCACGTGCTCGGGCTCCGACCCGTAGTGGCCGAGGATCTGCTGCCGCAGGTAGCTGAAGCGGGTGCCGTCGGTCACCTCCAACGGCTGGTTGGTGAGCCCCACCAGGATCAGGCGGCCGTGCTCGCCGAGGACC
Source organism: Nocardiopsis sp. Huas11 (assembly GCF_003634495.1). Taxonomy (GTDB): domain Bacteria; phylum Actinomycetota; class Actinomycetes; order Streptosporangiales; family Streptosporangiaceae; genus Nocardiopsis. The sequence continues at coordinate 3,198,765 of NZ_RBKY01000001.1, forward strand.
TTCACCGCCTGCTCCCGCACCACCGGGACCCCGGCGAAGTCGAACGCCGCGTCCAGGCCCCGCCCGTGCGTGAGCTGGCCGATCCTGGTGAGGAAGTCCTCGTCGGTGGAGTCCAGGGCGACGTCGGCGCCGAAGTCCAGGGCCCGGGCGCGCGCCTGCGCGTCGGGGTCCGCGGCGATGATCGGGGCCGCGCCGACCAGGCGCAGCAACTGGACGGCGTGCGCGCCCAGGCCGCCCACGCCCCACACGCACACCGCTTCGGCCGGGCGGACGTCCCCGGTCGTGGTGACCGCGGCCCAGGGCGTGGAGACCGCGTCGGGGATGATCGCCGCCTCGTCGAAGGGGAGCGCGTCCGGGATCGGCACGAGGGTGTCCGCCGAGGCGAGCGCGTACTCCGCCCAGCCGCCGTCGTAGTCCACGCCGCGTGTGAGCACCTGTCCGTGGCGGTCGTGCTCTCCGGCCTGGAGCGCGACCCGGTCGCCGACGCCCACGTCCAGGACCTCCGGTCCCAGCTCCTCCACGATCCCCGACACCTCGTGGCCGAGGGTGACCGTGTCGCCCTTGAGGTGGAGCGGGGTCAGGGAGCCGTCGATGAGGTGCACGTCGGACAGGCACACGCCCGCCGCCACCACCCGCACCAGGACCTCGTCGCGACCCGGGGCCGGCCGTGGCACGTCGGTGACCTCCAGGGTCCGGGTCCTCACGTTCAGCCGGGCCGCGCGCATGGTGGCCATGGGTCATCCCTCGCAGTCGTCGCGGATGGGTGATTCCAGGCAATCATCACGCTTCGTACCCATGGCGGTACCGGGACGACACGGGCGATACTGGTCAGATCCAGCTCAGGTTTTCGTCAAGGGTCCCGCGCTCGCGCACGCGGGGACCGTGGGCGCGCGCCGCCGGCTCACTCGGCCATCAGCCCGTTCCGGTAGGCCCAGGCCGCGACCTCCACCCGGTTGCGCGCGCCCAGCTTCGTCTGGACGCTCGCCAGGTGGGTCTTGACGGTGCTCACGGTCACGAACAGCTCCTCGGCCACCTCCCCGTTGGTGCGCCCCCGCGCCACGGCCCGCACGATCTCCTGCTCCCGGGCGGTGAGCAGGCCGTCCTGGGGCGGTGACGGGGGCCGTGCGGCGGCGAAGTGCCGCAGCAGGCGCACGGTGATGCTCGGCGAGACGAGGGCGTCGCCGCGCGCACCCGCCCGCACGGCCTCGACCAGCAGGGCGGGGCCGGCGTCCTTGAGCAGGAAGCCGACCGCGCCCCCGGTGAGCGCCGCGTGCACGTACTCGTCCAGGTCGAAGGTGGTCACCACGACCACCCGCAGGGGGTCGGCCACGCCCGGGCCGGCCAGGCGGCGGGTGGCCTCCAGTCCGTCGACGCCCGGCATCCGGATGTCCATGAGGGTGACGTCCGGGCGCAGTTCGCGTGCCAGGCGCACCGCCTCGACCCCGTCCCCGGCCTCGCCCACCACGGAGATGTCGTCCTCGGCGTCCAGCATGAAGCGAAAGCCCGTCCGGACCATCTGCTGGTCGTCGGCGAGCAGTACCCGAATCGTCACGTGTCCTCGTTCCGGTCGTCGCGGGTGGCGGCCCCGGCGGCCGGCACCGTGGCGGCGGTCAGCGGCAGCCGTGCCCGGACCGCCCAGCCGTGCCTGTGGCCGGGAGCGGTGGGACCCGCGGTGAGTTCCCCGCCGAGCAGCCGGACGCGTTCGGCCATGCCCACGAGGCCGTGGCCGCCACCCATCGGCGGCACGCCCCCGCGGCCGTCGTCGTGGATGCGCATGCGGACCGCGTCCGCCGCGACCGCGACCTCCACACCGACGAGAGCGGCCCCTCGGGCATAGCGCAGCGCGTTGGTCACCGACTCCTGGGCGACGCGCAGCACCGTGGTCGCCACATCCGTGGGCAGGTCCGCCACCTGGCCGTCGACACTGACCCTCACCTCGGGTCGCCCGGTCGCGGCGGGTGCCGCCAGCGCGGCCAGGCCCTCCTCGGCGCTCGGTGCCAGGGGGGCCTCGCCCGGTTCCCGGAGCCGGGCGACCATCGTGCGCATCGACTCCAGCGCGCGCGTGCCGGCCGCCTCGATCTCCGGAAGGGCGTCGCGTACGGCCCCCGGGTTGCGGTCGGCGACGTGCCGAAGGGCCTGCACCTGTACGACGATGCCGGTCACCTCGTGTGCCACCACGTCGTGCAGGTCGCGGGCGATGGCGAGCCGCTCCTGGGCGCGCGCCCGTTCCACGTGCGTCCGGCGCCGGGCCTCCCACCAGCGCAGGTACAGGCCCGGGGCCAGACCGACGACCACGAAGCTCAGGGAGGTCATGGTGTACCCGGACCAGAAGAAGGGCTCACGGAGGTACTCGGAGAGCGCGCCGGCGAAGGCCGTGCCGGCGGCCGCGGTGACCTGCCAGGGGCGGGCGCGCAGCGCGGTGAGGGTGAGCAGGACCAGCAGGGGCGCCATCTCCGCCGCCACGAAGCCGAACCCGAACACGCCCTTGGGCAGCGGCCACAGCAGGACCGACACGGCCGCGATCCCCAGTGAGGCGCCCACGGTGGCGCCCGTGGTCAGGGCCGGGCCCGAACGCGGTCGCAAGGCGGCCAGGGCCAGGGCCGTCGCCAGGGCGCCGGAGACCAGGGGCAGGTACGACATCGGTGTCACGGGCGGACCCGGCCACTCGGGGGAGGCCAGGTCGCCGGTCAGGCTCGTCATGGACTGGAAGAGCACGAGCACGAGCACGGCGCCCACGATCAGCGGCACCACGCGCGGGAGCAGGCCGACGGACACCGGAAGCCGGCCCACGATGCGGCCGAAGGCCCTGTTCAACGCCATGCGACCACCTTAGAAGGCGGACGGCCGGATTCCGTCGGCCGAAAGGACGAGACCGATTCTCCCAGCGGTCCGCCGAAGGGTCGATGCGGGCGGCGCCCTCCGGCGGCGACGCTGGGGTGACCCGAATCCAGGAGGCTCCTCGTGACCGACATCCCGACCGCCCGCGTGCGCCCGCCCTCCGGCGGACGGGTGCCCTTCCTCGACGCCGCACGGGCGCTGGCGATGATCGGCGTGGTGCTGATGAACGCGCCCACGGTCGTGTTCTCGGCCGAGATGGCGGGCGGGCACCCCCAGGGCGCCCTGACCTCAGTGGTGGACGGGGGACTGACCCTGCTCATGTCGGGCAAGGCCCGTTCGCTGCTGATGGTGCTCCTCGGGGCGGGCGCCGTGCTCGCCTGGCGGGCCGCCGTCCGCCGGGGCGGCGCGCCGATGGCCCTGATGCTGCGGCGCTACCTGGTGCTCGGTGCGCTGTTCGGGGTACCGCACCTGTGGGTCTTCTCCGGCGACATCCTCACCCACTACGCGCTGGCGGCCCTGGTGCTGGCACCGTTGATGCCGCTGCTGGTCGCCGGGTCGCGCGCCCGGCCGCTGTTCGCCGCGGCGGTGTTCTTCTTCGCGGTGGCGCCCGTGGCCGCGGCGTTCTCGCCCCAGTCCTCCGAGCTGGAGACCCTGGTGGTGCTCGTGCCGCAGACCCTGGGCTTCTTCTGCGTGGGGGTGTGGCTGGCCCGCCGTCCGGAGACGGCCGCGGAGGCGTCCGCGGGTCCGTCCCGGCTGCCGCTGCGCCTGGTCGTGCTGGGGCTGGTCGTTCAGGTCCTGGGCGTGCTCCCGATGCTTACCGCCGACTTCTTCTTCCCCTTGGAGTTGGACGCCGACGGAGTTCCGGTCGGCCTGGGCTCGGACGGCATGCCGCCCCGCGAGCCGGGCTCGGACATGCTCGAGTCCGTGGGCGGCACGCTGATGGGACTCGGCGGAGCCCTGTTCTACCTGGGCCTGGTCTGGTGGCTGATGAATCGGGGACGCGTGTCCGCGCGTGTGCTCGGCGGACTCGTGCCGCTGGGCCGGATGACGCTCACCGCCTATCTGGGCAGCACGCTGGTGTTCCTGGCGGCGATGGGGCCCTTCGAGGGGCAGGTGCCGCTGCTGGCGCAGTACGGGCTCGCCGTGGCCTACTTCGTCGTGGTGGCGCTGGCCGCGCGCTGGTGGGACCGCCGGTTCCGGTTCGGACCGCTGGAGTGGGTGTGGCGCAGCCTCACCCACCTGCGTCCGATGCCGATGCGACGCGCGGTCGGTGCCCCGCCGGTGGGCGGACCGCCCGGTGGGCCGGACGGGCCCTCGGAGCCGGAGGACACGCCCACCGTCTCTCCCAGAACCTGAACGCGGGGCGGGGACGTCCGGCCGCGGGGACCGGAGCCGCTGGTCGAAGGCGCGCCTGAGCGGACCCGCCGGGCCGAGGCACCCACGCCCAGGGCCGCACGTCAGGCCTGAACGCGGGGGCGAGGGAGGTCCGTCGTGGGGGCGCGGACCTGTGGTCGAGGGCGTCAGGGCGGGCCGCCGTCCGGGCGGACCGTCGCGGGAGCCGTGTCCCGCGGCGCTCCGCTCGGGGCGGCACGTCCGCGCCGTGGTCAGCCTCCGGCGACCGAGGGCAGGAGGCGCACGTCGGCCCCCTCGGGGACGGTGGCGTCCAGGCCGCCGATGGCCCGGCACTCGTCGTCGTTGACGAACACGTTGACGTAGCGGCGCAGCCGCCCCTGCTCGTCGCGGATCCGCCGGTCCAGCCCGGGATGCCGCGTGGTGAGCTCGTCGAGCACACCGCCGAGCCCGGTGCCGTCGGAGACCTCCACCGGGATGTGCGCGGCCCCTCCGGCGTCGGCCCGCAGCAGGCCGGGCAGATGCACGGTCACCCGCATCTCATACCTCCGTGGCCCGCACGCACAGGACGTCCGGCAGGTGGGCGGCCACCTGGTGCCAGGTGCCCTCGTCGTCGGTGGCGGCGTAGACGTCGCCGGTGCGGGTGCCGAAGTAGAACCCGGGCACGTCGGCGCCGTCGGTGCACGCGCCGTCGCGGAGCACGATGCCGAAGTAGGCGTCCTGCGGCAGGCCGTCGACGTAGGGCCGCCAGCTGTCCCCCGCGTCGTCGGTGCGGTAGACGGCCAGCCGGTTGTCCGGGGGCAGGTGCACCTCCTGGCTGACCACCGGGAAGTTGAGGACGCTGGCGGGCCGCCCGGGATGGGTGACCATGGCGAAGCCGAAGTCGGTGGGCAGGCCCTTCTCGATGGCGGTCCAGCCCTGCCCGGCGGGGTCGGCGCTGCGGTAGACGCCGTGGTGGTTCTGGGCGTACATCACCCCGTCCGGCGCGGCGGCCACCTTGTGCACGCACTGGCCGTACTCGGGCTCCTCGTCGGGCAGGAACCCGGCGCCGATCCCCCGGTTGGCCGGCTTCCAGCTCCGGCCGTCGTCCTGGGTCTGGTAGACGCCGCCGGTGGACATCGCCACGGTCATGGCGTCGGGCGCGCGCTGTCCGGAGGCCAGCAGCCCGGGCAGAATGGTGTGGATGGCGCCGCCGCCCGCGCCGGGGAACCAGTCGTCGTGGTGCGGGTGGTCCCAGAGCGCGCGGACGAGGTCGAAACTCCGCCCGCCGTCGGAGGAACGGAACAGGGCGTGCGGCTCGACCCCGGCGAAGACGGTGTCGGGGTCGTCGCCGAAGGCGAACTGCCAGGCGCGGGTGAAGGAGGCGTCGGTGTCCTCCGGGAAGGCGATGGGCGCGGTGTCCGGTTCGTGCCAGGTCGCCCCTTTGTCGTCGCTGTACCAGACGCTCGGCCCGAAATGGGAACTCTCCGCGCCGGCGAGGATACGGCCGGAGTGGGGATTGATCCCCACGGCGTACACGGAGCTCATGCTCGCGTAGTCGGCGGCGTCGAGACGGTGCGGACCGTCCACCTGCCACGTGCGCCGGTCCTCGCTGTGGGCCGTGAAGAGCCCCTTGCGCGTGCCGATGACCAGGAGATACGTCATGACCAACTCCAGAATGTGACGGAGGTCTCCACCATGGCACACTGGTGGGACATTCGGGGAGAGCCCGGGGCGGAGGCGCTCCCGACCGTCCGGCGGAGGTCATTAGTCAATGGTCCGGACGAATGCGCGAGTCATCGAATGCTGTTCGGTTGGTAAATGTGTCATCGGTCGCAGTGAGTGCGCTGATAGCGCTCGGTGAACCGCATTCCCGGCGCGTGGCGTAAGTTCCGAGGTAGGCGGTTGCGAGTGCGGTCGGTGTCTGCAATAAAATTCCGGGCCAACCGGTGTGCACGCTCGGGCTATGGCCTGGACCGTCCGTCTTCCCGCCCGCCCGAACAGGTCACACGACTTCCCGCTCGCTCGGTCTTCGAGGTTGGTTTCAGGACCACCGTCCTAATGGTCCTGCGTACCGACAGGATCCGAGTTCCCACTCGATAGGGTTCGCCTCATGCAACACCCCCCGGACACGCTTCACGCCCGCAAACAGCGAAAGGCCCGCGCCACCATCGTGTCGGCCGCCTTCCAGCTCTTCGCCGAGCGCGGGTTCGACAAGGTCACCGTCGCCCAGATCGCGGAACGCGCGGAGGTCGGCAGAACCACCTTCTTCCGGTACTTCGGCGACAAACAACAGGTGCTGTTCGCCGACCACGGCGCCGAGGTCGACCGGATGTGCGCCCGTGTGCGCGAGGCGGGAAGCGGAGCCGAGGGGCCGGGCAAGGACCTGGGCGCCGCCGTCGACCTGCTGCGCGAGGCCGCCGTGTCCGCGCGCCGGCACTCCGCGCCCTCCCCGGCGCGCTCGGTCGTCCTGGCCCGCCTGCTGCGCGAGAGCGTCGACCTGCGCTCGCGCTACCTGCTCACCCACGAGCGGCGGGCCGAGCGGCTGGCGACCGCGCTCGTCGAGATCGGCACCGCCGAGGACGTCGCCGTCCTGGCCGGGCACGCGGCCATGGCCTGTGAGCTCACGGCCCTGCGGCTCGCGGAGAGTCCGGAGGCCTTTCCCGGCCGCCTGGAGGAGGCGCACACGCTCCTGCGTTCGCTCGGCGACCCCGCGGTCTGACCGGCGGGTCCCTCGACGGGGTCGACGTACCGCACGCGCCACGTCGGGCGCCGCGACGGACCGTGACCGTTTCCGGACGGGTGCGGTCCGTCGGGCCGGGCCGGAGGGAAGGGTCGGAGGGAAGGGTCGGAGGGAAGGGCTCAGACGTCGCGGCTCATGTCGAGCGGGCGCGGCCGGAAGCTGTCGACGATGTCCTCGACCGTGTCCTCGTGCTCGGCGGCCTCCGCGGCGGGCACACTCGCCCGGATGGCGAAGACGGTGTCGGCCTCGGGTCCCACGATGACCTTCTGGGTGGCCCTGCGGTGCGGGTCGTCGTACTCGACGTCGGCCCACTGGGACTCGCCGCCCCGCAGGACCGCGTCGAACTCCAGGACGGCGGTGGTGCCGCCGTCGCCGAACAGGCCGTCGTCCTCGCTCATGTCCAGGGACAGCTGTTCGTAGGACTCCGCCTCACGCTCCAGGGCGGCCTCGCTGCGCTCCATCCAGCGCTGTGCGGACTCGCCCGGCTCCGCGCCGTCCCAGAGGGTGTGCACGATGACGGTCCCGTCCGGCGAGGTGATGATCCCGGTGTCGGGTCCGCCACCGGGCGGTGCCGTCCACTCGATGTCGGGGTCGCCCTGGGCGTCGTACCAGTCCGTGGGCAGGTGGACGAAGTAGGTGCCCGAACGGAAGAGCCGGTACCCGGGTTCGGGGAGCGGTTCTCCGTCACAGGCCGTGGCCAGGCCGGTCAGTAGCAGTGCCGCTGTGGCTGCGGCCAGGGGGCGAAGCAGCATGGGGGAGGCCTTTCACCGATGTGAGGGGAATCACTCACCCTACTCCTCGGGGGCCTGACCAGCGAGGGTGATGCGTCCTTCGCCCGCTGTGACCGCTTTGCCTGCTTCGCCCGCTGCGCCCCGCCGCGGGCCGGATGCGGCGGGCGGCGGGGCGCGGGGGAGCCGGCCGGCCGGGTCAGAACGCGGTCAGCGTGACATGGAGCGCCGACGGGTCGTGGTCCTGTACGTAGGACGCGAAGTCACCGACGTCGTCGAAGGCGAACCCGTACGCCCTGCCGTCCACGGTGTGCTCGTGGAAGACGCCGGCGTAGCGGTTGGAGATGTCCGACGCGTAGAACTCGGCGGGGTCCGAGGCCGGCTGGTCGGCGTGCGAGAGCAGGGTGCCGCGGTTGAACGCGGCGCCCACGATGGCCGCGACCGGGCCGGTGATCCCGTCGTTCGGGGCGTCCAGGGCGCCGTCGCAGAAGAGGATGTCCCTGGTCGAGGGCCTGTCGATGGGGCTCACCCCGCCGTCGAACACCAGTCGCCCGTCCTGCACCCGCCCGGTGAAGGTGCCCGCGTTGGTGGTGACCCGCAGGTCGTTGGCGGCGTAGTGGGACCACACGCGGTCCACGTACGGGTCGAAGTAGTCGGCGGGGAAGAGTCCCGAGTCCAGGGCGTGGCCCGGGGCGATGATGCGCAGGTCGTCGTGGACCAGAACCCCGAAGTCGGGATCGGCGGCGAGCGTGTCGAAGACGGCCCGGCGTCCGCCGGGCCGGAACGTGCCCGTGGTCTGGTCCTCGGCGCCCGTGAGGCGGATCCCGATCGGGACGCTGAACTGGTCGACCATGCTGGTGTTGCAGAACATCCCGTCCTCGTTGTGGGTGAACTCCACGGTGTCGTGCAGGATGTCGAAGCCGTGGTCGTCCTCCACCCAGCCCGCGGGGAGCTGGAGGGCCGGGTTCCCGTCGCCGTCGGCGACGATGCGGATCCCGAGCTTGCCGCCGAGCGCGAAGTAGATCCGCCCGGACATGTAGGGCAGGGTCAGGCCGCCGGAGAGCTCCGACAGCGGGAGGGAGTAGTCGGTGTACCCGTCGTCGGTGTTGTCGGCCTCGCTCACGGGGATCGCGGTGCCCGCGGCGTCGACGTGGATGTGCCGGTCGGTGGTGAGGTCGGTGCCCACGACGTAGACGAGGATCTCGTCGTCGGTGAAGCGCCCGGACTCGTTGGTGAAGCCCACGGGGAGCGCCCCGGGGTTGGCCGCGCCGGAGGAGGACGAGGACGAGGCGGCCAGGTCCGCCCGGGGAGCGGCGCAGCCGGCGGCGCCGAGGAGCGGGACGGTCGCGGCGAGCGAGGCGCCGCCGAGGAAGAGCCTGCGGTCGATCATGGTCGGTCTCCTTGGAGAGCGGGGAAGAGACTGGAAACTAAGTGACCATTTAGTTACGGGTCGCGTCAACCGGTGCAACGCGAGTGAATTTGCGGGGCTGGTGTTTCCGGTGGCGACGGAATTGTCGTGTGACCCATATCACTGGACCGCGTCGCTAGGGTGGTCCGGACGGCTCGGGGTACGGCGACGGGAGACCTCCTTGACCGACATCGACCTCAGCGCGTACGCCTCGGACGGCGGCGGGTCCTCGCACCTGAGCGGCTACCTGGCTCGGCCGGACGGAGAGGGCCCCTGGCCCGGAGTGGTGGTCCTGCACGAGGTGTTCGGCGTCGACGACGAGATGCGCCGGCACGCCGACCACCTCGCCGGACTCGGCTACCTGGCCCTCCTGCCCGACCTGTACAGCGACGGCGGCCCGCTGCGGTGCGTCGCCCGCACGATGCGCGCCGTCTCCACCGGCCACGGGCGGGCCTTCGCCGACATCGCCGCGGCGCGTTCCTGGCTCCTGGCGCGACCGGAGTGCACGGGCCGGATCGGGGTCGTCGGCTTCTGCATGGGCGGCGGCTTCGCGATCGCCGCGGCTCCGGAGTTCGACGCCGCGGCTCCCAACTACGGCCTCATGCCGCCGGACCTGGCGGCGGCGGTCCGCGGCACCTGCCCCACGGTCGCCAGCTACGCGGCCAGGGACCGGATGCTCAAGGGCGCCGCGACCCGGCTCGCACGGGCGCTGGACGCCGAGGGCGTGCCCCACGACGTCAAGGAGTACCCGGCGGCGGGGCACTCGTTCATGAACACGGGGCCGGCCGGCCCCCGGGCCCTGCGCGTCCTGCTGAGGGCGATGGGGACGGGGCCGCACCCGGAGTCGGCCGCCGACGCCTGGCGGCGCATCGAGGCCTTCTTCGCCGAGCACCTCGGGACCGAGCGCGGAGGGGACGCGCACGGGGAGGGCGCGGGCTCACGATGACGGCGGATCCGGGTCAACCGGTGGGCCTCCTGACGGGTCCTTATAGCGGAGTTCGCGACGCGGACCCCTGCTGACGAACATGAGACGGATCCTCCGTGTACCCTCACCCCCATCCCTCGCCCCCGCTTCCGCCGATGATGCCCCCGAACGTCACCACGCTCAGGGTCCTCCTCGTGGTGCGGCTGGCGCTCGGCGCCGTACTCCTCTTCGCGGACTCCCTGGAGTCGCTCGGGGCCGACCCGGACGAGGTCCTGGCACGTACCGGCTTCACCCCGCTGGAACTGCTGCCGGCGGTGGCGTTCCTGCTGGCGGTCCTTCTCCTGGACGGCTACGTCGTCGTCACGCTGGGGCGCGGCGGCCGGCGGCCGCTGGTGCTCGTCCGCGTGCTCTTCGGGCTGTCCCTGCTCCAGCTGTTCCCCGAGGCCATGCTCGGCGGGTTCCGGCCGATCCTGCTGGTCCTGGCCCTGGTGGCGCTGGTCATGGCCGAGACGAGACCCGCCAAGGCATGGTTCCGGGCGACCGGACCGAACGCCGTCGCCCCGCCGGCGGTCCCCGGGGGATACGGCCCCGGGCCGCAGCCGGGCGCTGGCGGGTACGGTCCCGGCCCGGGCGGGTACCCGGGCGGGTACCCGGGCGGCCACGGATACCAGGAATTCCAGGGCCACTCGAATCACTCGGGCCTCCCCGGAGACCCGGGTCACCCGGGGCACTCCGGCCAGGCGGGTCCGGCCTGGCCGTCGGACGGTAGCGGCCCCGACGCGCGCCCCGACGGGGGGCGGCCCGCGGCCGACGGTCACTGACGACGGGCGCGGCGGGTGCGGGCGCCTCGCCCGCACCCGCCGTACCCGGGTCGAGCCCGCCCGGTCAGGCCGGCTCCGCCGCGCCGTCGACCCGGCGGGGGATACCCAGCGGGTTGTCGTCGCGCAGGGCCGGCGGCAGCAGGTGGTGCGGCATGTCCTGGTAGGTGACCGGCCGCAGGAACCGGCGGATCGCGGTCGCGCCCACCGACGTGTGCAGTGCGGACGTCGAGGCGGGGTACGGGCCGCCGTGGTGCATGGCGTCGGTGACCGACACCCCCGTGGGCCAGCCGTTCCACAGCAGGCGGCCCGCCCGGTCGCGGAGCCGGGCCGTCAGCGCCGCCGCGAACGGCCGCTCCTGGGGCGTGTCCTCGGCGTGCACCGTCGCGGTCAGCTGGCCCGGCAGGGCCTCGGCGACGGGCAGCAGCTCGGACTCGTCCGCATAGGAGACCACCAGCGCCGCGGGACCGAAGCACTCCTCCATCAGCACGTCCGCGTGCGCGAGCAGGTCGGTGACGGTGGTGGCGGCCAGCGTGGGCGCCCACCCGGCCGACGCCGCACCGTCGCCGTCGACGGTGCCCTCGACCAGCACCGTCGTGGCCGGGTGGCCGGTCAGCGCGGCCACTCCGCCGCCGAACCCGGCCGCCACGCGCTCGTTGAGCAGGGCGGCGGGCGCGCTCGCGCGCACGGCGTCCACGAGGGGCTCCAGCGACACCGACGCCGGGAGGAACAGCAGCCCGGGCTTGGTGCAGAACTGGCCCGCGCCCAGTGTGAAGGAGCCCGCGAACCCGGAGAGGATCTCCGCAGCGCGGGCCTCGGCCGCCGCACGCGTCACGAACACCGGGTTCACGCTGCCCAGCTCCCCGTAGAACGGGATGGGCTCGGGCCGCGCCGCCGCCAGGTCGTGCAGGGCGCGTCCGCCGCGGATCGATCCGGTGAAGCCCACCGCGCGGGCGGCCGGGTGCGTGACGGCGAGCCGCCCGGCCTCCTCGCCGAAGAGCAGGGCGAACGTTCCCTCGGGAGCGCCCGCGGCCCGCAGCGCGCGATCGGCGATCGCGCCGGTGCGCGCGGAGAGCCGCGGGTGGCCCGGGTGGGCCTTGACCACGACGGGGCAGCCCGCCGCCAGCGCGGAGGCGGTGTCCCCGCCCAGCACGCTGAAGGCGAAGGGGAAGTTGCTCGCCCCGAAGACGACGACGGGGCCGAGGGGCTCCAGGACCCGGCGCAGGTCCGGCCGGGGTCCGACGGGCCAGGCAGGGTCGGCGGTGTCGACGACCGCCTCCAGGTAGGCGCCCTCGTCGAGGACGGCGGCGAACCGGCGCAGCTGGAAGGTGGTGCGGCCGACCTCGCCGCGCAGGCGGGCCTCGGGCAGGTGGGTCTCCTCGGCGGCGAGCCCGACCAGCGCGTCGGTGTCGGCGTCGACGGCGTCGGCCACGCGACGCAGCAGGTCGGCGCGCTCACGCGGGAGCAGGTCGGCCAAGGCCGGTGCGGCGCCCGCGGCGGCTTCGAGGGCGGCCGCGACGTCGGCGGCGGTGGAGTCGGCCGGAGCGGCGGGTGCGGACGCGGCGGGCGCCGCCGGGCCGTCGGTGTGGTGGTGCACGGATGCCTCCGTCGTGGTTCGGGGTGCGGTGTCGGGGCGGGACCGGCCGTGGGACCGGCCGTGGGACCGGCCTAGGGGCGGCGGAACCGCTGGAGGGCGGGCTGTGCGCGCTCGCCCACGGCGGACATCCGGGGCGCGTCCGGGGTCCTGGCGAGTTCGTCCAGGCCGATCCGCGCCCGGCGCACCCGCTCGCGGGCCGCGGCGCCCACGGTCGCGGCGATGTGGCCGCCCGCGGGGTACACGTCGGGGCAGTTGCGCAGGCCGAACTTGACGTAGACCGGCGCGCACACCCGCACGATCTCGGCGATCTCGTGGTGCCGCACGAAGCCGCCGATGTTGTCGGGGGCCTCGACGTAGAAGTCGAGGGTGGCCGCGCTCGCCGCCCGCAGCTCGGCGAGCTGGTGGGTCGTCAGGTCCGAGGGGACGTTGACGGTGTCGGCGCCCAGGAACTCCTGGACCCGCAGCGCGGCCGGGTTGGCGGGCGCGGCCATGACGGAGACCTTGAACTGGGTGTCGGCGGGCAGGTCGCCGCGCTCGCGCAGCTCGTGCAGCACCCACAGCAGCCCCTCGTCGGCGACCAGGAGGCTGCGCACCCCCAGGCCGACCGCGCGCTCGGCCTGGGCGACGCCGGCGGCGAGCTGGGTGGTGCCCCGGCTGCGGGCCGACACCGACCCCGCCGCGCTGGCGGCGGCCGCGCCGACGTCCCAGTTGGCGCCGGGGCGCACGAACAGGCACAGCTCGACGTCGCGCTCGGTCGAGGCCTGGACCATGGCGGTGATCTCGGCGTCGGTCAGCATGCCGACGCCCGACCCCTGGGAGACCCGGTGGAGGGGCACGTCGTACTCGTCGGCGGCGGCCAGGACGGTGTGGAGCGCGTCGGGGCCCTCCACGCTGGGGATCTCCAGCCGCCAGGCCCCGCCGTCGGGGAAGGCATGGGCGGACGCGGGCGGCGCGGCGCCCGTCCCGGCCAGGTCGAGGGACTCCAGCGCGGGGAGGCCCGGGACGAAGGGGTGGGGGTGCGCGGTCACGGGGGGTCCTCCCGGATCGGGGGTGTCGGGGACACCCGAATGTCTGTTCTACATATCGAACGACATTCTCTATTTCGAACTCGCTCTCCACCTTAGGCAGGCGGGCCGGTCGCGGTCAACGCGGGTCGGGTCCGGCGTGCGGGCGTGAGTGGGGTCACTCGATGCCTTGGCTCACGTCACAGTGGTGAGGTAATGTGGCCGAAATAAGGAATGCTGTTCGATATATCGAACATACGGGTTCCCCCGGAACGCACGATCGACGTCGATCCGCGTGCCGTCCCGTCCCCCCGTGGGCCGCCCCGCCCACCGCCACCCCTGACAGACAGGTCCCCAGCCATGCAAGAAACCGCGAGCCTCCCGGTGGGTTGGCTCATGGCCATCGCCGCGGTGGCCATCCTCTCCCTGCTGGTCCTCATCATCCGCGTGCGGCTCAACCCGATCCTCGCGCTCGTGCTGGTCAGCGCCGCCACCGCCCTCGCCACGGGCGTGCCCATCGCGGAGCTGGTCCCCACGCTCACCGAGGGCATGGGCAGGACCCTCGGATCCGTGGTCCTGCTCATCGGCCTCGGCGCCATCCTCGGCCGGATGATCGAGGTCTCCGGAGGCGCCCAGGTCCTCGCCGACGGGCTGCTCCGGCTGTTCGGCGAGAAACGCGCGCCCCTCGCGCTCAGCGTCGCCTCACTGCTGTTCGGCTTCCCGATCTTCCTCGACGCCGCGTTCGTCGTGATGCTGCCGATCATCTTCTCCGTGGCCCGGCGCCTGGGCGGATCGCTGCTGCTGTACGCGCTGCCCGCCACGGGCGCGTTCCTGGTGATGCACGCGCTGCTGCCGCCGCACCCCGGACCGGTGGGCGCCACCGAGATCATCGGCGCCGACATGGGCATGGTCGTGGTCGTCGGCCTGCTCGTGGGCCTGCCCGCCTGGTACCTGGGCGGCTACCGGCTCGGCCTGTGGATGGGACGCCGGTTCGACGTCGAGATCCCCACCATCTTCGGCGGGGCCGAGGCCGACGAGGACCGGCTCGGTCCGCCCCCGCACCTGTCGGTCCTGCTCTTCCTGCTGCTCCTGCCGCTGGTGCTGATCTTCCTCAACACCGGGGCCACCACCCTCGGCGTGATGGGCGTCGTGGACGCCGACGCCGTGTGGGTGCACGTGCTCCAGGCGGCCGGCGCCACCCCGGCGGCCCTGTTCATCACCGTGCTCATGGCCCTGTGGCTCCTGGGCTGGCGGCGACGGCACGACGGCGACACCCTCAACCGGGTGATCGACGGGGCCCTGGCCCCCGTGTGCGGGATCATCATCCTCACCGGCGCGGGCGGCATGTTCGGCGCGGTGCTGAGCCGGAGCGGCATCGGCGCCGCCATGACCGAAAGCCTGGACAGCCTGGGCATCCCGCTCATCCTGGCGGCCTTCCTCATCGCCCTGGTGATGCGGGTGGCGCAGGGATCGGCGACCGTGGCGGCGACGACGGCGGCCGGGTTCATCGCCCCCGCGGTCCTGGCCGCGGGCGGCCAGTCCTCGTTCGAACTGGCGCTGGTCGTCCTGGCCATCGCCGCCGGGTCCATCGTGCTCTCGCACGTCAACGACTCGGGCTTCTGGCTGGTGCGCGGCTTCCTGCGGCTGGACACCGCCACCATGCTCAAGACGTGGACGGTCCAGTCCACCGCGGTGGGATCGATCGCCTTCGCCCTGGTGGTCGTGCTCTACCTGGTGGCGTGAACACGAGAGGGGCGGGCGTCCTCGGACGCCCGCCCCTCCCGCCGCCTTCGTGTTCCGGAGCCCGGGGCCGTGCGGCGCCGCGCGCGTGCCGTTCCCCACCGCGTGCGTGCCGCACCGCGTGCGTGCCCGTGCCGCGCCGGTCAGCCGACCGGTGCGCCCCCGAGCGCCGCCGTACAGCGGTCCGCGCCCTCACGGACCAGGACGCGCAGCTCCTCGCAGCGCTCGTCGGACCAGCGGTGCAGGGGTACGGAGATGCTCAGCGCCGCCACGACCTGCCCGGAGCGGTCGCGGATCGGCGCGCCGACGCAGCACACGTCCGGGTTGGCCTCGCACACCTCCACGGCCGTGCCGTCCCGGCGCACGTCGGCCAGTTCGCGCAGGAGCGCGGGCACCTCGGTCACGCTGCGCTCGGACAGCGCCTCCAGCGGCGCCTCCGCCAGCCGCTCGTGCAGCACGTCCTCGGGCAGGTAGGCCAGCAGGACCTTGCCCAGCGCCGTGGAGTGCGCCGGCAGGCGGCGGCCGAGGCTGGAGACCATGCGCACGGCGTGCGAGCTGTCGACCTTGGCGACGTAGATGATGTGCCGGTGGTCCAGGACCGCCACGTGCGAGGTCTCGTTGCACACCCGCACGAGCTCCTGGGCGACCTGCTGGCCGATCTTGGCGGTGTCGAGGTGGTCGGAGTAGGCGCTGCCGAGCCGGAAGAGCTGGATGCCCAGCCGGTAGCGCCCCGGGACCTCGGGGTGCCGGTGCAGGTACTGCCGGCTCGTGAGCGTGTTGAGCAGCTCGTGCACCGTCGTCCTGGGCAGGCCGAGTTCCTCCACCACCTCGGGGGCGCTGATGGACTCCCTGCCGTCCGTGAACAGTTCGAGGATGTCCAGGCTCCGTTCCAGAGCAGGTGTGCGGCGTGCCATGCGCCGGCCTCCTTCTTCAGAGCGCTGATCGATGCCCCAGGCTACCGGTGCGCACCGGTGGGGCCCGCCCGCGCGGGCGTTCGCGCGGGCGGGCCCCACGGCGGCGGCCGGCGCCGCGGCGGTGGCGGTACGGGTCAGTGCGACTCCCGCGGGACCTCGCTTCCGCTGGATCCCACGAGGAAGTCGAGGTCGGCGCCCTGGTCGGCCTGGAGCACGGTGTTCTGGTAGAGCCGGACCCAGCCGCGGTCCGAGTGCGGGGCGGGCGCGGTCCACTCCGCGCGGCGCCGCTCCATCTCCGCGTCGTCGATCTCCACGGTCAGCGAGCGCTCCGGGACGTTCAGCGCGACGACGTCGCCGTCGCGCACCAGCGCCAGCGGTCCGCCGACGGCGGCCTCGGGCGAGGTGTGCAGGACGACGGTCCCGTAGGCCGTGCCCGACATACGGCCGTCGCACACGCGCACCATGTCGGTGACGCCCTGGTCGAGCAGCTTGGACGGGAGGGGGACGTTGCTGACCTCCGGCATGCCCGGGTACCCGGCCGGGCCGCAGTTGCGCAGCACGATGACGGTGTCGGCGTCCACGTCCAGGTCCGGGTCCTCGGCGACGGCGTAGTACTCCTCGGGGGAGTCGAAGACCTTCGCGCGGCCCCGGTGGACGAGCAGGTGCTCGCTCGCCGCGGACTGCTTGATCACCGCTCCGCCCGGCGCCAGGTTGCCCCGCAGCACGGCGGTCCCCGTCCCGGCGGGCAGGAACGGCTCGTCCAGGGTGCGGATGACCTCGCGGTCGTAGCACTCGGCCGCTCCGGCGCGGGCGGGCGCGTCCAGGGGCTCGCCGGTGACCGTGAGGGCGTCCCGGTGCAGCAGGTCGCCGAGTTCGGCGATGACGGCGGGCAGGCCGCCCGCGTAGCAGAAGTCCTCCATGAGGAAGCGCCCGCTGGGCATGAGGTCCAGCAGGGTGGGGACGTCGCGGGCCAGGGTGTCGAAGTCGTCCAGGGACAGGTCGACGCCGAGGCGCCCGGCGATCGCCTGGAGGTGGATGACGGCGTTGGTGGAGCCGCCGATCGCCGCGTTCACGCGGATGGCGTTCTCGAACGCCTCCCTGGTCATGATGGCGGAGGGGCGCACGTCCTGGTGGATCATCTCCACGATGCGGCGGCCCGACCGCTGGGCCAGGGCGTACCGGCGCGCGTCCACGGCGGGCCAGGTGGCGCCGTAGGCGGGCTGCATGCCCAGCGCCTCGGCCATGCACGCCATGGTGGAGGCGGTGCCCATCGTCATGCAGTGGCCGTTGGACCGGGACATGCACGACTCGGCGAAGGAGCAGTCGGCCTCGGTCATCCGCCCGGCGCGGACCTCGGCCTCGAACTTCCAGACGTGGGTGCCCGAACCGATGTCCTCGCCGCGGAACTTGCCGTTGAGCATGGGTCCGCCGGTGAGCATGAGCGAGGGCAGGTCGGTGCTGGCGGCGGCCATCAGCAGCCCGGGCGTGGTCTTGTCACAGCCGGACAGCAGCACCACGCCGTCGAGGGGGTTGGCGCGGAAGAGCTCCTCGGCCTCCATGGCCAGGAGGTTGCGGTAGAGCATGGCGGTGGGGCGCAGCACCGTCTCGCCCAGCGCCATGACGGGGAACTCCAGGGGGAAGCCGCCCGCCTCCCAGACGCCGCGTTTGACCGACTCGGCCAGGCGGCTCAGGTGGGAGTTGCACGGCGCCAGCTCGGAGCCGGACACGGCGATGCCGACGACGGGACGGCCGTCGAAGACGTCGTCGGCGAAGCCCTGGTTGCGCATCCAGGAGCGGTAGAGCATCCCGGAGCGCCCGCCGGCGCCGAACCAGTGCCTGCTGCGGAGTTCGCGGGAGCCCTCCGGCTTCTCGTCGGTGCCGGCCGGTCGGGGGGTGCTGTGAGCATCGTCGGTCATCGCTCGGGGGCTCCTTCGGGGGCGGTGCACGGTGTTCTAAATATCGAACACTTGCCAATATATCGAAACAGACGCTAAACAAGAGTGCAATGAACGTCAACCCCCTGCGTTCCCACGGACGGACGGGACATGAGAGGCGGCCGGCTGCCATGGACGGGTTCCTGCGCTACACCGACACCGAGGGCGACGCGCGCGTCGGCTGGTACGACGGCGACCGGGGCACACTCCACCCCCTCCAGGGGGTGGACACGATGGCCGACCTGCTGCGCCTGCCCCTGGTGGAGCTGCGGGAACGCGCCGACCGGGCGGCGCGTGAGCCGGGCGACGACGCCGCGGGCACCGCCGCGCTGCCCCCGGTCGACGGCCACACCGAGGTGTGGGCCAGCGGTGTCACCTACGAGCGCTCCCGGCAGGCGCGGGGCGAGGAGAGCGACGACGCCGACATCTACGACCGCGTCTACGACGCCGAGCGGCCGGAGCTGTTCTTCAAGGCGCCGGCCTGGCGGGTGGTCACCGGCGGCGAGCCCGTCGCCTACCGCGCCGACTCGCCGCTCAACGTCCCCGAGCCCGAGCTGGCGCTGGTCGTCAACGCGCACGGCGAGATCGTGGGCTACTGCGTCTGCGACGACATGAGCTCGCGCAGCGTCGAGGGCGAGAACGCGCTCTACCTGCCCCAGGCCAAGGTCTACGCCGGCAGCTGCGCCCTGAGCGCGCTGGTCCGTCCGGTGTGGGACCTGCCCGACGCCTGGTCGGGCGAGGTCACGATGACGGTGGTCCGCGAGGGCGAGGAGGTCTACGCCGGCAGGGTCGCCCTGAGCGCGATGCGGCGGGACCCGGCCGTCCTGGTCGACCACCTCCTGCGGTCCCAGCCCTTCCCGGACGGGGCGGTGCTCGCCACCGGGACCGGCATTGTCCCGGAGATGAGCTTCACGCTGGCCGAGGGCGACCGGATCGACATCGCCATCACCGGTGTGGGCACGCTGAGCAACCCCGTCGTCGAGGGGACGCGGGCGCTGGAGTGGCTCGTGGCCGCCCGCCGGGACCACCGGGCGCGTCCACGGATGAGCTGAGGCGAGGTCGCGGGTGTGGACGGGGCTCACCTGCGCGAACGTGTCGCAGGGTGATGGCGTGAACCGTTGGAGCGACGAGATTCGAGAGACTGGGCGGAGGGTCCCGCCGGGGCCCTCGACTCCGAGTTCCCACCCTTTCTAGATGGGTTCCCCTTGAGTACCGATCACCAGACACGCACCCCCGCCCTCCGCACGGACGTCCCGCGTCGGCGCGGGGCGTCCGGCCTCGCCGCCGGAGGCATCGCGGCCCTGCTCGCGCTCGGGCTCGCCCCGGCCACGGCACACGCCGACGAGGAGACGGACGCGCCGACCGTGTGCGAGTCCGCGCACCATCCCGAGGCCGCAGCGGCCATCGAGGCGGCGGTCGCCGAGGTCGACGCGGAGCGGGACACCGACTTCGGCTTCGGCGTCTCCGCCTTCGGCGGCGACCTCACCTGCGGCCACCAGGCCGGCCAGGGCTACGACGCCGCCAGCACCGGCAAGGTCATCGTCCTGGCCACGCTGCTGTGGCACGTCCAGGAGGAGGGGCGCGAGCTCACGGCGCGCGAGGACGAACTGGCCACCGCCATGATCACGGTCTCCGACAACGACGCCACCATCGAGCTGCGCAACCAGCTCGGCCGGGAGCGCATGCAGGAGTTCCTCGACGAGGCCGGGATGCCGAACACCGTGCTGCACCCGGAGAACTACACCGGGTTGATGAAGATCAACGCCGCGGAAGAGCTGCACCTGCTGGGTCTCATCACGCAGGAGAACGACGTGCTGTGCGAGGAGAACCGCGCCTATGCCCGTGAGCTCATGGGCGGCGTGATCGAGGAGCAGCGGTGGGGTGTGCCCGCGGGCGCGCCCGCGGGAGCCGAGACCATCAACAAGAACGGCTGGCTGCCCTACGACGGCACCGACGTCTGGCGGGTGAACAGCATCGGCGCGATCGACGGCACCGAGGCCGGGCCGTACCGGATCGCGATCCTGACGGACCGGAACGCGGGCATGGCGTACGGGGTGGAGACCATCGAGCTGCTCTCCGCGGCCGTGCACGACGCCCTGCACGCGGACGGGCCCCGGACGCTGCGGTCGCCCGAGCCGGTCCGGCCGCAGGACCTGCCCCTGACCTCGGACGGCTCCGACCGGGCCTGACGAGCGCGCCGGTGGTGGCGGCCCGGTGCCGCCACCACCGGCGTACCTGCGGTTAACCCCAGGACGGGCCGACCGCCCGCCTCATGGTGCCGGGCGCATCGCGTTCCTAGCGTTGAAGGCATGACCCCACCCCTGGAAAGCGGCCCGCTCGAACGCGGCGCCGCCCCCCGCGCCATCGTGCCCGTCCGCGAGATCTCCGTCTTCGTCGTCACCGCCTACGCACTGGCGTGGGCGGTCCATTTCCCGATCCTGCTCAGCGGGAAGGGGCCGAGCGACCCCTCGTACGGGATCGCCGCGACCGTGTACATGTTCACGCCCGGCCTGGCGGCCGTCGCCGTCACCCTGCTGGTGTGGCGTCCGCGTGGCTTCGCGCGGGCCCTCGGGCTCACCCCGCTGCGGCCCTGGCGGCGCGTCGGCGGGTGCTCCCTGCTCGCCTTCGTGCTCATGCCGCTGCTCGGTGTCGTGGCGACCCTGGTCGGGGGCCTGGTCGGCGCGGTTCGGCTCGACCTGGTGGACTTCTCCGGCCTGCGCGAGGTCCTGCCGGACTTCGTCCCGGACCTGGCCGCGACCATGCCCGCCACCGGCTTCCCGTGGATCGCGTTCCTCGTCGCACTCGGGCTGGTCGTCGCCACGTCCGTGCCCGCCCTCGTGCTCGCCTTCGGTGAGGAGCTCGGCTGGCGCGGCTACCTGCTGCCCCGGCTGTTGCCGATGGGAGTGTGGCCCGCGCTGGTGGTCAGCGGCGTGGTGTGGGGCCTGTGGCACAGTCCCCAGCTCTTCATCCAGTACACGCACGGCGGGTTCGACGCGGCTCAGGTCGCCCTGTTCCTGCTCTTCTGCGTCGTGGCGGGTGTCGTCATCGGCTGGCTCCGGTTGGCCTCGGAGTCGGTGTGGCCGGCGGCGATCGCGCACGGGGCCAACAACGCGTTGAACATGGTCGGCTTCCTCACCCTGTCCGCCGCCGGTACGGACACGGACCCGCTGCTGTACCCGGGCGGGCTGGGCGGCCTCGTCGGGCTGGGAGTCCTGGTCGCGGTGGTCGCCGTGCTGGCCCTCTCGGGTCGGCTCAGGGTGCCGTCAGGCCAGGTCAGGAGCGTTCGCGGCCCGCACGATGGGCGGCGATGAGGTCGTCGACCGACCAGCGGGCCACCCAGTCGCCGACGACGTCGAGCGCGAGGTCGTCGAGCTTCCGGAACCGGACGCAGGCTTTCCCCATGTCGAGCTTGCGTCCGGTCGCCTCCCACTGGTCGGCGAACTCCCTCTGTAGCTCCTCGTCGTAGACGCCCATCAGGTAGAGGGAGAAGTGCCGCTTCTGCGCGGCGAGGGCGACGTAGGCGAGCGGCCTGCCGTTGTAGGTGTCGGGGAAGCGCTCCAGCGGTACGTGGTAGCTGATCATCCCGAACTCCATGCCCTCCTCGAAGCCGGGCGGGAGGCAGTCGAGGATGACGCGGCGGACCGCGCGCAGGACCTCGGCCCGGTCCTCGGGGAGCTCGGACAGGTACTCGTCGGGCGTGGTCGCGGCGCTGGACACCATGGCCCCAGCCTAGGCACGGCTCCCGACGGGCGACGGCGAGCCGCGCCGGGTCGAGCGGCGCCGCCAGTAGGCGACGGTGACCGCGCCCAGCAGAGGGCCCCACAGCAGGAGCGGGAGGTAGGCGACGTAGAAGGAGGCCAGCGGCCAGCCGGTCAGCGCCTCCGTGGGGAAGTCGGGAGGAGTGGGGTCGCCCTGGAGGGTGATCCCGAGTGGGATGGTGATCCACCCGGCGGTCCACAGCGCCGTCACCGTGATCGAGCCGAGGGCGGCTGGTATGACGGCGGCGGGGACGGGGACCCGTCGGCCACGCAGACCGGGAATCCACCGGGGGAAGGTCTCTCCCCACGAGGCGATCAGGCCCACGGCGGTGAAGGACACCACCAGGGAGAAGACCGTCAGCAGGATCGAGTACGCCTCCATCGGCAGCCACGCGGGGACACCTCCGCTGTCGTGAGCGCGGCCGGCCTCGGTGAAGGCTCCCAGCGACCGCCACACGCCGGAGGGCAGCACGGAGAGGAAGGCGGTGTAGGCGGCGACCACCGCCCACCGGGGGACCCCGGGGATGGGGGCGAACGTCCGGTGCCACCATCCGCTCGGCTGACCGGGCTCGCTGGGAGTGCCTGGTGTGGGAGACGCGTGTTCGGCCATGAGATCTCCTGAGGTGGCGGGCCTGCGGGCCGACCCGGGAGGGGCGGGCGGGGCCGGGGCTCCGTTCGCCCCGGCCTGTCGGCAGGATCGCAGCGGTGGCGGCCCGCCCGCTTCCCTCCGGAGGGCGATCCATGTCCCGCGGTCGGGGGAGTCGTGCCGGGCCGAGCGGGCGACCTGCGCGGCGACGCCGGACAGGACGACGGCCAGCGTCGGCGAAACCGGCCCGGGGCGCGTCGCGTCCTAGGAGCGACCCCGCGGAACGACCCCGCGCGGGGCCGATCCCCAGCCTCCCGACCCCCGGAGTGTGCAGCCGCCGTGATCCCCGAACCCGTCCGAGTCCGGACCGACAGCCATGACGTCCTGGGAAGCCTCCTCGGCTCCGGGCTCGTCCTCACGGCCGGAGACGCCCTTCCCGATGTCGGCGGAGGTATTCGAGTCCACCTCTCCGAGTCCGCACACGACGGCCGGGTGGCGTGGAGGGACCCGTCCACCGGAGCCGCGCTGGTCGCCTTGGATCACGGCATCGGCTCCGCCCGGGTCCGGTGGGGTGTGCTTCCTGAGGGCCACCGTGCCCCGTGCGCGGTCCTCACCGGGGACGGACCCCTCCGTACCGCGGTGGTCCCGGAGGTGGACGGGGCCACCGTGGACACCCGTGACATCGACCAGGAGGTCACCGGTGCCGCCCTGGTATGCGGTGACCTGCTCCTGGGGGTGGCACTTCCGGGACGGGAGACGCGGGTGCTCGCGGCCTCGGCCCTGCTGGCCTTCCCCGAGGCCCGGGACGTCCTCGCCGACCACGCGCTTCCCGTCCAGGCGGACTCGGTCGGGAGCGTCGCCGCGGTGGACATCGATCTTCACCTGGCTCTTCAGTGGTTCGGGGAGGTCACGGCGGGCCCAGCGCCATCGGACCCCTCCGAGCACGCGCGGCTTACGGACATGTGCCTGAGTATGGTTCGAGCCTCGCCACGGGCCGCCTTGGAGGCAGCGGCCGCCGCCGAGCGTCCCGGGCCCCTCCACGCGGCGCTCGACAGGTTGACCGCCGACCCGGGTACCCCCGTGGAGGTGTTCATGGACCTGGTGCTCTTCGCGGTCCGAGGGCTGGAGGCATGGGAGGCCGACATGTGCGCGGTCGCCGCGCGACGGCTGGAGGCGGCGGACGTGCCATCGGAGCATGAGGCGGTGCGCGCGGAGGGCACCGTGACGGCGCATCGCCTCGCCGCGCAGTTGATGGGACGCCAGGGTCGCTTCGCGGCGGGGTCGGACGCCGTCACCGCTCTGCGCGGCTTCCTGCGAGGGCTCCCGGACGACGAGCACGACCGCTACCGCACCATCGAGATCGACACCCTCTGGGCGCTCGCGGTCGCGTTGATGGACGTGGAGAGATTCCAGGAAGCGGACGGGATTCTCGGCGACCTGGTCGACTCATGTGTGGCGGCTGCTGAACGCGGCGTGGTCGGGTCCCGCTCCCAGCTCGTCGACGCACTCATCGCGCGGTCGGGAGCGTTGGCTGCGACGGGGCTGGCGGCCGAGGCCCTGCGGAGTGCGACCGAGGCCGTACGCGTGTGCGAGGAACTACGGGTTTGCGCCCCGGACTCTCACACCCAGGATCTGGCGACCGCGCATCTCCAGCGGGCGTCGGTGCTCCGCTACTTCGGGCGTGAGGACGAGGCCGCGGCGGCCGAATCCCTCTCCCAGGAGGTCAGGGAACAGGGGCCCGAGGTTCCCGCCAACCCGGCCATGTCGGTCAGGCTGCTGGCTTCCCGCGGCAGGGAACACGCCGTGGCCGGGCGGCACACGGAGGCCCTGGAGGTGTTCACGGACATGGT
Source organism: Nocardiopsis sp. Huas11 (assembly GCF_003634495.1). Classification (GTDB taxonomy): domain Bacteria; phylum Actinomycetota; class Actinomycetes; order Streptosporangiales; family Streptosporangiaceae; genus Nocardiopsis. The sequence continues at coordinate 3,222,937 of NZ_RBKY01000001.1, forward strand.
CCGGATCGTCCGCGCCGAGGGCGTGCGGGGCAGCGGTGGTCGGGCGTATCTGGCGATGGCACTTCTTGGCCAGGGCGACGCCCTGTTCGAGACCGGTCACAAGGAAAGGGCGCTGGAGGCCTCCGCCGAGGCGGTCGACGTGTGCCGGCAAGGCGGCGTCGACCTCGCTGGACCGGGTTCCTCCCTGATGATGCCACTCGTTCGGCATGCTCGGCTGCTCCACTCGATGGGTCGGACGCGTGCCGTCCTCGACGCCACGATCGAGATCGAGGATCTGGCGGGCGAGGTGGATCTGGGCGCCGGCGTCCTCGCGTCCGGGCGGGCGGAGAGCGCGGCCATGCGCGCGTTCACGCTGTGGTTCCTGGGCCGGGACCGCGAGGCACTGGACGCGGCCGAGAGCGCACTCGGGCTGATCGCCGACCTGCCCGGGGGGAGCTACGTGCGGGGCCAGGAGACCGCGGTGCGCGGCCTGCGCGACACGTTGGTGACCACCCTGGAGCACAGCGGTAGCGGTCCGGAGGACCCGGCCGGGGATCCGCTCCGGACCGGTGTCCGGCTGTCCGGTACAAGCGTCGTCCAGCTGAACTCCGGCCTGTTCGACATGGCGCTGGGGATGGCCTCCGAGGCCATCGAGATCCTGCGTTCGTCGGGGGAGGAGGGCCCCGAGGCGCTGAAGGCACTCGCCCAGGCTCATGCGGTCAGGGCGTGGGCGCACCCGGAGAACGGTGCGTTGGAAGCGGTCGTCGCCGACGCGGAGGCCGCCCTCCACCTCATGCGGAACGGCGCCGAGGGCGCGGCTCCGCGGTTCCTCAGCAGCACCCTCCGAACGCGCGGATGGGCGCTCATCCGACTGGAGCGGTGGGAGGAGGCGGTACCGGCCCTCGTCGAGTCGGTGGCGAGCACCCGGGCGGAAGTCGAGCGGGGTGGCGCGCCTTCCCAGAACCTGGCCGACCAAGTGGGGCAACTCGCGCGTGCGTACACCTGGTTGGGGAGGTACCACCACGCCCTGCCGCACGCCGCTGAGGCGGTCGCACTGGGCCGGGCGATCATGGCGTCCGGGGACGACCCGGACGCGGCCGGTGAGTTGCTCGGCCGGCACCTGACCTACCTGGCGTTCCCGCTGTGGAAGGTCGGTGACGCCGAGGCGGTGACGGTCGCGGAGGAAGCCGTGCGGGTCCTGGAAGGCCTGGGTGAGAGGACACCGGCCCGTGACCGGACTCTGGCCGAGGCCCGTCAGCTCCTGGACGCCGTACGGGGCCCGGGTGGCTCGTCCACCGAGTGACGCCGGGAGGCATGGCGGCGAACCGGCTCCCGTGTACGGGACGGGAGCCGGTTCGTGTGCGTGCGGGATCAGCGGACGAGTTCGAGGTAGGCGCGGATCGCCCCGGAGGAGACTCCTTACCGTGCCGCGCTCATGCGCGAGGCCCGGGAGCTCGAGGGCGGTGAGGCTCCGACGACCGGGTGAGGCCGGTGGCCGGGGACCGCGCGCCTGGAACGCCGCGAGAACACGGCCTAGCCTGGGAGGGTGAGTGCCGGTCCGGTGACCCTGTTCCTCTGCGGGGACGTGATGCTCGGCCGCGGGGTGGACCAGATCCTGCCCCACCCGGGCGACCCCGCCCTGGAGGAGGACTTCGTCCGGGACGCGCGGACCTATGTCCGCCTGGCCGAGGAGGTCAGCGGACCGATCCCCGCCCCGGTCGGGTTCGACTGGCCGTGGGGCGAGGTCCTACCGGTACTGGAGGAGTCCGCCCCCGACGTGCGGGTGGTCAACCTGGAGACCGGCGTCACGAGCGGCGGGGCGTTCTGGCCCGGCAAGGCGGTGCACTACCGGGCGCATCCGTCGAACCTGCCCTGCCTGGCCCGGGTCCGGCCGCACGTGTGCTCACTGGCCAACAACCACGTCATGGACTTCGGGCCCACCGGGCTCGTGGACACCCTGGACGCCCTGTCGGCGGCGGGCCTGCGCACCGCGGGCGCGGGACGTGCGGCCGAGGAGGCGTGCGCACCGGTCGCGGTGCCCGTGGACGGGGGCGGCCGGGTGCTGGTGTTCGCGGTCGGGCTGGCCTCCAGCGGCATCCCGCCCGCTTGGGCCGCCCGCGCGGACCGTCCGGGCGTGGCCCTGGCGCCGACCGGGGCCGGGTCCGGCGCCGCCGAGATCGTGGCGCGGGTGCGCCGGACGCGCGAACCCGGGGACGTCGTCGTGGTCTCGGTCCACTGGGGCGGCAACTGGGGGTACGACGTCTCGCGTGAGGTCGACTTCGCCCACGCGCTGGTCGACGGGGGCGTCGATCTCGTGCACGGGCACTCCTCGCACATGCCGCGCCCGATCGAGGTCTACCGCGACCGGCTGGTCCTGTACGGCTGTGGCGACCTGGTCAACGACTACGAGGGCATTCGGGGGCACGAGGAGTACCGCGACGATCTCCGGCTCGTCTACCTGGCCTCGGTCGAACCGGGGACCGGGCGGCTGCTCGCGCTGCGGATGGTGCCTCTGCGGGCCCGCCGGATGCGGCTGTGGCGGGCTCCGGCCGAGGACGCGCTGTGGCTTCGGCGACGGCTCACCGAGGTCGGCGAATCCTTCGGGTGCGCGCTCGTCCGCGACGGCGAGGACCTGGCCCTGGACCGGCGTGGCCGCCGGTAGTGCGGGTCCCGGGGGGCGAGGGCCCTCGGCGGGCTCGTCCGGGCCGGATCCAGGGACCCGGCCCGGTCTGCCGCGAGCGCTCTACCCTTGCGGGGAGCCGCCGGGAGGGGGTCCTGGGGCCTCGGCCGGCTGCTGGTGCGGATATGCGCCGGGGGCGGACGCCGGGTGCCCGCCCGGGCACGGGTACGCGCCCGGCGCTCCCGGGTGGGGCGGCCACTGCCGGGCCCGCCGCCGTCGCAGCTCGGACGTGCGGGTGACGCGCATGACCAGCGTGACGACCACGATGAGCAGGCTGACGAAGGCGCCCGCCATGGGGAGGAGGATCCCCGAGACGACGCCCAGGCCCAGGCGCGAGTCCGCGGTCGTGACCACGTCGATGTCGCCCACCGCGTAGCGGGTGTTCACGCCGGCGGAGCAGGTGATGCTGTGGGTCCCAGGATCCCCGGTGTCGAGCGTGGCGAGGTAGTGCCACTCGCCGTTGTCGGACTCGTAGGAGTACCGGTCGGTCCTGGGAGGCAGCGGCACGCCGAAGGGCGAGAGGTGGTCGCAGTCCAGGGAGCTCGCCTGGCTGCTTCCGTACAGAGCCCAGGAACCACTCTCCCCCTCCCCGACCTCGAAGGTCACGGTCTCGGTGGAGTCCATCTCCACCTGGAAGCCGGAGCTCGGGTCGGGCCGTTCGGGGCTGGTGCCGAAGACCAGGATGAGGACGCCCGCCGTGAGGAAGGTCGCGAAGACCAGGCCGCCGACCCAGTACCAGAGTCTGCGCGGACGGATCTCGCCGTCCGGGGCCGGTGGGGTGGGGTGCGGGGGAGAGGCGGGGGGAGGCGGCGACATGGGATGCAGTGTGGCATACGGGTGACCGCGGGTGAGCAACGGGCCGATGGCGGCCGGTGACGGCGGGCCCACCGGCCCGACCTCTCTCGGGCGTCGGCCCGCCGATCCGATCTAGCGGGGTGCCGGACCGGCCTCCTCGTGCGCCGCGCCCGCGCCCGCGCCCGCGGCCTCGGCCTCGGCGGCCCGCCGGCGTGCGGCGGCCGCCGAGACGATCACGCCCAGGCCGAGGAGCAGTCCGGCCCCCGCCACGGCGCCGCCGCCCACGAGCCCGGCGATCCGCCGGTCGCGGGTCGCGGCCACCACGTCCGAGCCGCCGACCGCGAACACGCCGTGCCTCTCCCGCTCGCAGGTGAACGTGTGGGTGCCGGGCTCCGACGTGTCCAGTACGCCCAGCAGGATCCAGCGGCCGTCGTCGGTCCGCCACTTCGTCCCGGTCTCCGGTCGGGGTGTGGCCCCGGAGGGGGTGATGTGGTGGCAGAGCATGGCGTCGTCGGTGTTCCCGTACAGCGCCCAGACGCCCTCCTCGCCCTCGTGGACTTCGAAGGTCATGGTCCCGGTGGAGTCCGTCTGCGCGATGAACTCCGGTGTCCGGGACGGCGCGGTCGCGCTGAAGGCGACCAGCAGGGCTCCGGTGAGCAGGGCGGTCCCGATCGTCAGCCCGCCGATCCGGGTCCGGCCGCGCGGGGCCGGACGCGGCGCGTCGACGACCTGACCGGCCGGGACCGGTTCGGCGAGGACGACGGGACCGGAAGGGCCGGAGGAGCCGAGGTGTGGGGTGTCAGGGGAGGACATGGCAGGCATCGTGCCACATTTCGTGACTACGTATGTCCGGGGGGTATGCGCTCGGTGAGCGGGTGTCGTTCACGGGCGCCGCGCCGCAGGCCCGTGGCGAGCAGGGCCGCGCCGCCGAGCACGAGCGCCAGGAACGGAACGAGGAGCACCGGCGCCACGGCGTCCGCCGTCTCCAGGGCGAAGGTGCGGCCATCGTCCCGCAGGTCACCGAGCGCGTAGAGCACCTCCGGGTCCCCGTCGCACACCAGTGTGTACTCGCCAGGCCCGCCCTGGTCACCCGGTTCCACCGGGTGCGTGCGCCCGACCAGCGACCAGCCCCAGTCGCCGGACGCGATGGTGTGCCCGTAGGGCGGCCGGTCGAAGTCCCGCTCCTCACCGTCGGGCAGGACCACCGCGCACGCGCCCTCGTCGGCGTCGGCCGGACTGGAGTAGAGCCCCGGCTGCGTGAACCCCTCGTCGACCGTGAAGGACGCCTCGCCCGGCCCGCGCACCTCGGCGACGAAGTCCGGGAGCTCCGGCGACCGCGTGAGCGTGATCGCGAGTCCCGTGAACCCCGCGAGCCCGGCGACGCCCGCGAGCGCGGCCAGGGCGATGGCCACGGCGCCCACCCGGTGCCGGACTCGGCGCGGGCGCGGATCCGAGGCGTCGACGTGACGGGCGTGGGACGCGGACATGCGGTCACCTCCCCGGTCGTGCCTCACCCGAGGATGACACGAACGCCGTGCCGATTCCCCTCGACCGGCGCCAAGAGCCGGTCACGAATTCCGCCCATGGGGGCGGACGGGCGCCGTGACCGGGACGAACCGCGGGCCGCTGCGCGTGCGGCCCTTGTCAGACGGGGTGCGCGCGGATTGAATCAGAGGGACCGTGCGGGTCCGCCCGTACCGGCAGCCGCCGTCACGCCGCTGGGAGGTGCGCGATGCCCGGGGCCTGGAACGCCTGGTCATGGGACGCCGATCCCGACACCGTGCGACGGGACGTCTCCGTCGCCCACGACCGCTTCACCGGCTCCGGCCTGCTCAGCCACCGCGTGCGCGACGTGGTCGGGGAGTCCTGGCGGCGCAGCGCCCTGCACGGGGTCGACCCCGACGCCACCCTGCCCGGCGTCGAGCTGTCCGGGCCCGCCCTGCGCGACCACCGCGACGCCCACCCGCTGTCCGTGGCCATGCCGCTGCTGCGCCGACTGCTCGCCGACGGCGTGACCGGCCCGCAGATCCTCGCGGTCGGCGACGCGTCCGGGCGCCTGCTGTGGGTGGAGGGCGACCACCGGCTGCGCTCCCGTGCCGAGGACGTGCACTTCGTCGAGGGCGCCAACTGGCTGGAGCGCTCGGCCGGGACCAACGCGCCCGGTGTCGCGCTCGCGCTCGACCACGAGGTCCAGGTGTTCGCCAGCGAGCACTTCTCCCGGGGCGTGCAGCGGTGGAGCTGCTCGGCCGCGCCGCTGCACGACCCCGACACCGGCGCGCTCATCGGCGTCCTCGACCTCACCGGGGAGGACCGCATCGCCTCGCCGCAGGCCCTGGCGCTGGTGCGCGCGGCGGCGGCCGCGGCGGAGATGGAGCTGCGGGCGCAGCGGATCAGCGGCCGCATCCCCACGCCGGGCCGTCCCCTCGACGACGACGCCGGCGCGCCGGGCCGGTCCCTCCTGCGGGTCCTGGGCCGTGACTGCGCGCGCCTGACCCTCGACGAGCACACCGTCGAGCTCAGCCGCCGCCACTCCGAGATCCTGCTGCTGCTCACCCGCCACCCGCGCGGCCTGACCGGCGAGGCGCTCGGCGCCCGCCTGCACGAGAGCGACGCCTCCCCGGTCACCGTCCGCGCGGAGATGTCGCGCCTGCGCCGGCTGCTGGGGACCGGCCTGCTCGCCTCCCGCCCCTACCGGCTGCTCCACCCGATGGACACCGACGTCGACGAGGTCCGCCGCCACCTGGCCGACGGCGCCTACCGGCGGGCCCTGGAGAGCTGTGCCGGACCGGTCCTGCCCGCCTCCGAGGCGCCCGGGGTGGTGGACCTGCGCGAGGAGCTGCGCGCCGAGGTGTGCGCGGCGCTGGCCGCCAACGCGACACCGGACGTGCGGCTGGCCTGGGCGGAGCACCCCGAGTGGCGGGACGACCCGCGTGTGCTCTCGGCGGCGCTGGACACGCCCGAGTCCCCGCGGCACGCGGCCCTGCGCGGCCGCCTGCGCCGCCTCGGCGACTGAGCCCGACCCCACGGGCCCGCCTCCACAGAGCCCGCCTCCACGGGCACGCCTGCGCCGCCTCGGTACCTGAGCCCGGACCCCGAACGCGGCCTCGGCGCGCGGACCCGCCCCGGACCCGCCCCGCCGCGCAACGTGGTCGCAACGTTGCCGTGACTAGCGTCACAGCCATCGGAGCCCCCGTCAGTGGCGGCGCACCGTCCCGGCCGCCACGCGCACCTGGAGGACACCATGACGATCTACACACCCCCCGGCCGGCCCGGGAGCGTCGTCGACTTCGCGCCCCGCTACGAGAACTGGATCGGCGGCGAGTGGGTCGCTCCCGTCAAGGGCCGCTACTTCGAGAACCCCACCCCCGTCACCGGCCGCACCTTCACCGAGATCGCCCGGGGCGGCGCGGAGGACATCGAACTCGCCCTCGACGCCGCGCACGGCGCCGCCCCCGCGTGGGGCCGCACCTCCGCCGGCGAGCGCGCGCTCATCCTCAACCGGATCGCCGACCGGATCGAGGAGAACCTGGAACGGCTGGCGGTCGCCGAGTCCTGGGAGAACGGCAAGCCCGTCCGCGAGTGCCTGGCCGCCGACCTGCCGCTGGCCGTGGACCACTTCCGCTACTTCGCCGGCGCGATCCGCGCCCAGGAGGGCCACAACTCCCAGATCGACGGAGAGACGGTCGCCTACCACTTCCAGGAGCCCCTGGGTGTGGTCGCGCAGATCATCCCGTGGAACTTCCCGCTGCTCATGGCCACCTGGAAGCTGGCGCCCGCGCTGGCCGCCGGGAACGCCGTGGTGCTCAAGCCCGCCGAGCAGACCCCGACCACGATCCTGCTGCTCATGGAGCTCATCGCCGACCTCCTGCCGCCGGGCGTGGTCAACGTCGTCAACGGGTTCGGGGTGGAGGCGGGCAAGCCGCTGGCCGCGAACTCGCGCGTGCGCAAGGTCGCCTTCACCGGCGAGACCACGACCGGGCGGCTCATCATGCAGTACGCCTCGGAGAACCTCATCCCGGTCACGCTGGAGCTGGGCGGCAAGAGCCCGAACGTCTTCTTCGCCGACGTCGCCGCCGCCCGCGACGACTTCTACGACAAGGCGCTGGAGGGCTTCACGATGTTCGCCCTCAACCAGGGCGAAGTGTGCACCTGTCCGTCCCGGGCCCTGGTGCAGGGCTCGATGTACGACTCCTTCATGTCCGACGCCCTGGCCCGCGTCGCGGCGATCAAGCAGGGCGACCCCCTGGACACCGACACCATGGTCGGCGCCCAGGCCAGCAACGACCAGCTGGAGAAGATCCTGTCCTACCTCGACATCGGGACGCGGGAGGGCGCCGAGGTCCTGGCCGGCGGCGGCCGGGTCGACCTCGGCGGCGACCTGTCCGGCGGGTACTACGTGGCACCGACGGTGTTCGAGGGGCAGAACACCATGCGCGTCTTCCAGGAGGAGATCTTCGGTCCGGTCGTGTCGGTCACCCGCTTCGACGACTACGACGACGCCCTCAAGATCGCCAACGACACCCTCTACGGCCTGGGCGCCGGGGTGTGGTCGCGCGACGGCAACACCGCCTACCGCGCGGGCCGCGACATCCAGGCGGGCCGGGTGTGGGTGAACAACTACCACGCCTACCCGGCGCACGCGGCCTTCGGCGGCTACAAGCAGTCGGGCATCGGGCGGGAGAACCACAAGATGATGCTCGACCACTACCAGCAGACGAAGAACCTCCTGGTCAGCTACTCCGACCAGGCGCTCGGGTTCTTCTGATGGACACCCCCGACGTGGAGCGGGTCGCCGTCACGGGGGCGGCGGCAGCCCTGCTCCGGGAACTGCGGCAGGAGCATGGGCCGCTCATGTTCCACCAGTCCGGCGGGTGCTGCGACGGCAGCTCACCGATGTGCTATTTGGCGGGAGAGTTCCGTACGGGCGACTCCGACGTCCGGTTGGGGGAACTGGACGCGGGGACGCCGGAACCGGTCCCGGTGTGGATGTCGCGCTCGCAGTTCCAGCTGTGGAGCCACACCCACCTGACCATCGACGTGGTCCCGGGCCGGGGAGCGGGGTTCTCACTGGAGGCGCCGACCGGACAGAGGTTCCTGATCCGCTCCAGGCTCATGACCGACGAGGAGTCCGAGCGCCTGGAGTGAAGGGGGAGGGGAGCCGAGGGCCCCGGAGGCGGCGTGGTCTCCGGGGCCCTCGGTGTGCGGCGGTGTGCGGCGGGCTCACCGCCCGTCGAACCGCCACCGGGTCGCGGTCAGGCCGTCCGCGCCGTAGCCGAAGGCCCGTGCCGGCGTGATCCGGTGGAAGGCGTACTCCGGTGAGCCGGGCCGGGGGTCGCCGGTGACGGTGCCCGACCGCACCGTGAACTCCCAGTCGTACTTGTCCTTGAACGCGTCCGCGACCCGGCGGATGCCGGTGTCGTCGCCGACCCGTGCGGCGACGCCCTCGACGACCAGGTCCAGGTCGTCGTCGGAGGCGCTGATGACGCAGTGGGTGTTTCCGGCCAGGTTCACGGACTTGCGCGAGTCCGGGCGGGACGTGAAGCAGGGGGCGCCGTCGGCCCACACCAGCAGGACGGGCGCGGTGTGCGGTCGGCCGTCGGGCCGGACCGTCGTGAGCCAGACCTTCGGCGCGGCGGCCAGGAACGCTCGGGCCCGGTCCCAGGACTTCAGGGTCGCCGGGTCGGTGCTGAAGGGCGTCGCGTCCGCCTCGGCGAACAGGAGTGTGGTGGCGGGCGTGGATGCGAAGGTCGATGCGGTCATGATCGGGCTCCTGGAGTCGCGTCCGGCCGGTGCGGGTGATCGTGTCAGTTCCCTCAAGGAACTGACTACCGTGACCGTAGCACGACTCAGTTCCTTGAGGGAACTAACTCGGTTAGGCTGACCGCATGCAACGAACCCGGTTCGGCGACATGGCCTGCTCGATCGCCCGCACCATGGACGTGATCGGAGAGCCGTGGTCCCCGCTCGTCCTGCGCAACGTCTACGTCGGGATCAACCGCTTCGAGCCGCTCCAACAGAGCCTCGGCATCTCGCGCAAGGTGCTCACGGAACGGCTCAAATGGCTGGTCGAGAACGGGGTCCTGGACCGGGTGGAGTACTCCGACCGGCCGCCCCGCCACGAGTACGTGCTCACCGACAAGGGTTGGGAGCTGTGCGACCTGCTCATGGCGATGGTGCGCTGGGGGGACCGCTGGACGGCCGGGGAGGCGGGACCGCCCGTCCTCTACCGCCACCACGCCTGCGGAGAGATCGGCCATGTCGAACCGCACTGCTCGGTGTGCGGAGAGCCCATGCACGCGACCGACATCGACGTGCTGCCCGGCCCGGGGGCCGCCGAGCACTGATCACGGCGCGCGCGAGGGCCCCGGAGGCGGCGGGCGGCCTCCGGGGCCCTCGGTGTGCGGCGGGCGATCTCCGCGCCCGCGGTCGCTCTGCGCGCGGCCCCTCCGGGGCGCGCCCGTGGTCACTCCTGCGGCGGGCGTGCGGGTCGCGCCTCCTCGGCGCGCTTCTCGCGCTCCAGCCGGTCGAACAGCTCGTCGGTGACCAGCAGGTCCTCGTCGATCCGGCCGGTGCGGTAGCCGACCCGGGCGGCGATGTGCGCGGCCACCGGGACCGTGATGACCTGGAACAGGCCCACCACCACCAGCATGCCCACCGTGAAGATGCCGGTCTCCACCGGCATCAGCCGCAACCCGATCCCCACCAGCACCAGCAGAAGGCCGAGCACCTGCGGCTTGGCCGCGGTGTGCATGCGCGAGAGCAGGTCGGGGAACCGGATCAGGCCCACGCTCGCGACGAAGGACAGCGTCGCCCCCGCCAGCAGACAGAGCACGGCGATCCAGTCCAGGACCGCCACGAATGCGTCGCTCACGCCGCACCCTCCCCTTCCGAGTCCGGGACCGGTTCGGACGGGACCCGCTCGCGCAGGGCGTCCTCATGGCGCCGGGCCACGAACTTCGACACGCTCACCGACCCCACGAACCCGACCAGGGACAGCACCAGCAGGACCGGCAGGACCGTGGGGTCGCGGTTCAGCGCCGCGTAGGCGCCGAGGCCCGTGAGCGCCGACGCCACCAGCACGTCCAGCGACAGCGCCCGGTCCAGGATGCTCGGGCCCACCAGCATGCGGGCCATGCTCAGCAGCGCGGCGGCGCCGAGCAGGACCGCGATGGCGATCCACAGTGCGTTCACACGCTCTCCGTCCCGACGGTCTCGGCCGCCTCCATCTTGGCGATGTCCGTGCGGGTGCCCAGCGCCCGCACGATCCGCTCTTCCAACCGCCACGTGTCCAGACGGGCCCGTTCGGCCCCCGCCTCGTCGTACGTGCCCAGGTGGTGGACGTACAGCACGTGCTCGGGCTGGCCGACCTCCACCACCACGCTCCCGGGGATCACCGACAGGGCGATCGACGTGCACACCAGCATGAGCTCCGAATCGGTGCGAAGCCGCACCGCGATCACCGAACTGAGCACCGGGCCGCGCCGGAAGGTCTGCCCGGTCACCTGGAAGCTGGACAGCACCATCTGGGAGAAGAAGTACACGAGCAGCCGCAGGAACTGCCAGGGATGGAAGCGGAAGCCCTCGGAGACCGGCGGCAGCGGGAACACCACCATGATCAGCACCGAGACGCCGAACCCCAGGACCAGCAGGCCCAGGGACTCCTCCCGCAGCCGGAACCCGTCGAACAGCAGCATCCACACCACGGTCGTGCCGAGCGCGATCGGGATCTGCACCTTGCCGAGCCTGCGGCGCAGCGCCTGCACGCGCCGCGGTCGGTCGGCGGTCGGTCTGGTCATCGGCTGCCTCCGAGCACCGCGTCGATGTAGGGCGTACGGGCCGTCAGTTCGCTCGCGGCCTCCGAGGAGTAGGCGATCAGGGGGCCGGCGAACACCGTCAGGGCCAGTCCCATGGCGACCAGCGCGACCGTCGCCCCCACCATGGACCGGGGCAGGACCGCCGAGGTCACGACCGCGGTCGCGGTCGGGCCGGACGTGTCGCCGATCCGCGACGACGGTCCGACCGCCTCGGCCGGCCCCAGGGCCGCCGTCGAGGAGTCGTCGGAGTCCTCGTTGTACTCCAGGACCGTGCCGGGCTCGGCGACCATGCCCTCGGCGGGCGTCCGCCAGAACGCCGAGTTCCACACCCGGGCGATGACGTACAGGGTGAGCAGGCTAGTGAGGACCGACGCCGCCATCAGCGCGTAGGCCAGCGGTGTGCCCGCCTGCGCGCCCGCCTGGAGCAGGGCCAGCTTGCCCAGGAACCCCGACAGCGGCGGGATGCCGCCCAGGTTCATCGCGGGAACGAAGAAGAGGATGGCCAGCATGGGTGCGATCCGGGCGAGCCCGCCCAGGTTCTCCAGGGACGTCGATCCGCCGCGCCGTTCGATCAGACCCGTGATGAGGAAGAGCGTGGTCTGCACCGTGATGTGGTGGGCGACGTAGAAGATCGCCCCCGCCAGCCCCAGCTCGTTGCCCAGGGCGACGCCGAAGACCATGTAGCCGATATGGCTGACCAGGGTGAAGGACAGCAGCCGCTTGATGTCGTGCTGCGCGACCGCGCCCAGGATGCCCATGATCATCGTCGCCATGGCCACCCACAGCAGGAACGTGTTGATCTGGGTCCCCGGGAACAGCAGGGTCTGTGCCCTGATGATCGCGTACACGCCCACCTTGGTGAGCAGGCCCGCGAAGACCGCCGTCACCGGCGCCGGGGCGATCGGATAGGAGTCGGGCAGCCACGCCGCCAGGGGGAACACCGCCGCCTTGATACCGAACGCCATCACCAGGAAGACCTCCAGCACCAGCCGCAGCTCGGTGGAGATCTCCGGCAGCCGCTCGGCCAGTTGCGCCATGTTGACCGTGCCGGTCGCCGCGTAGACCAGCCCCAGTGCGATCAGGAACAGGACCGAGGACACCAGGGAGACCACCACGTAGATGGCGCCCGCGCGCATCCGGGACTGCGTGCCGCCCAGCGTCAGCAGCACGTAGCTGGCGGTCAGCAGGATCTCGAAGCCCACGTAGAGGTTGAACAGGTCACCGGCCAGGAAGGCGTTGGAGACGCCGGCCACCAGGATCAGGTAGGTCGGCTGGTACACCGACAGCGGCGCCACCTCGGCCTTGCCAGCCATGCCCTGGCCGATCGAGTACACCAGCACCGCGAGCGTGATGGCCGCGGAGACGGTGACCATCAGCGCGGACAGCCGGTCCGCCACCAGGGTGATCCCGTGCGGGGCCTCCCAGCCGCCGATCTGCACGGCCTGCGCCCCGGACAGGTCGGCGGCCACCATCAACAGCACTCCGACGGCCAGCACGACCGCGAGCGCGCCGACGCTCAGCCACTGCTGCAACCGGGGCCAGCGGATGCCCAGGGCCAGTTTCACTCCGGCGGCGAACAGCGGCAGGACGACCGGCAGCGGGATGAGGTAGTGCACGTCGTCGACGAGGAGCGTCAGGAGGAGTTCCGTCATCAGTCGTTCCCTTGCAGGTCGCTGTCCTCGGCACGTGCCTGGCGCTCGCGCTCGGCCCGCATGGTCTGGCGCGCCTCACGCCGCTCGGCCCGGATCCGGCGGCGCAGGTCCCGCCACAGCGCGCGCTCGGCGGAGCGGTCGGCCCGCCGGTGTTCGCGCAACTGGCGCCGCGCCAAACGGATCCGGCCGCGCAGTTCCTGGACCTGGGCGGACATGCTCTCGGTCCGGTACGTGAGCCGGCGCATGGTCTCCTCCGAGCGCGCGTCGCCGTCCCCCGCCTCGGCCTGGGCCTCGTAGCGGGCCAGTTCGGCCTGTGCGGAGGCGATCTCGGCCTTGAGTCGCGCCTGCTCGATCAGTGCGTGGCCGCCGGACTCGGCGACGTTGGCCTGGAGCTCGGCCCGCTGGGCGCGGATGTCCGCGCGCATCTGCCTGCGGATGCCCAGGACCTTGCGGCGGGCCGTCCGGCGGCCCTCGTGCTGGACGATCCTCAGGTCCTCGGCGTCGTCCTGGACCTCGTCGTTGCCCTCCAGCTGCCAGCTCCGGTAGGCCATCGCGAGCAGGAACGCGGTGATCCCCAGGGTGATGACGATGGCGGTGAGGATCATCGCCTGCGGGAGCGGGTCGGTCATCTCGTCCTCGGGCGTGAGCCAGAGCAGCGGTGGACCGCCCGCGGCGCCGCCCGCCGCCAGGATCATCAGGTTGACGCCGTTGCTCATGACGACGAAGCCGAGCAGGACGCGCGTGAGGCTGCGCTCCAGCAGGAGCACGACGCCCACGGCCACCAGGACGCCGGTGGCGAGGACGAGGACGAGGCTGGGTGTGTCGTTCACGTGGCGAGCTCCTCGGCGTTGCGGCCGGCACCGGCCCGGGCGGACTCCTCGTCGGCGTGGGCGGCGTCGCGCTCGATCTGTTCGTCGACGCGGGCGCCCAGGCTGCGCAGGATGTCCAGGATCAGGCCGATCACCAGCAGGTACACGCCGGTGTCGAAGACCAGGGAGGACGTCAGGTGCAGGTGGCCCATGAAGGGGATGTGCAGGTCCAGGGCGGCGCCCGCCAGGATGTCGTCGCCGTAGACCGCTCCCGCAAGGGCCGTGCCGGTGGCCAGGGCCAGGCCGGCGCCGATCAGGGCGCCGGGCTGCACCCACGCCGTGGCGTAGAGCTCGTAGCGGCCGCCCGCGAGGTAGCGGACGATGAACGCGAGCCCGGCGACGATGCCGCCGGCGAAGCCGCCGCCGACGGCGGTGTGACCGGTGAGTAGCAGGTACACCGAGATCACCATGACCATGGGGAACAGGAAGCGGGAGACCGCCTCGAAGATGACCGAGCGGCGGTGCGTGGGCAGTGCCTCCGCGCCGAGCAGCCAGGCCCCCTTCCACGTGGGTCGCAGGTGCAGCCGTTCCGGTGCCGTCCGGAGCCCGCCGAGGTCGAGCGAGGCCTGCCCGGCGGTGGGCCTGGGCGGCGTCGCGACCGACACGGCCATGGTGCCGGGGGCGGCCCGGCGCGGCTGGGCCCGGCGGCGGACGAACATCAGGCTGGCCACGCCGGCCGCGGCCGCGGCCAGCACCGAGATCTCGCCCATCGTGTCCCAGGCGCGGACGTCGACGAGCAGCACCGAGATGATGTTCTCGCCGCCCGCCTCGCGCGCCAGCGCGGGGTAGCCGTCCGAGATGGACTCGGCCTGGCGCCCCGCGAGCGCGAAGTAGGTCATGCTCGCCACGAGCGCGCCCGTGGCCGCGCCCAGCACCAGGTTCCACAGCCGTCGCCCCTTCAGGGCGGGGGTGGAGAAGTGCGCGGGCAGTCGGCGCAGCACCAGGACGAAGACCACCAGGCTGACGGTCTCGACGAGGAACTGGGTGAGCGCGATGTCGGGCGCCCCCTGGAGGTAGAACAGCACCGCGCACCCGTAGCCGGTCATGCCGACGAGGATCACCGCGAACAGGCGGCGCCGCACGATCAGCGTGGACAGGCAGGTGAGGATGATGACCACGGTCGGGATCAGCTGGACGGGGTGATCCCACAGGCGTATCGGCGGGGTCTGGGCCTCCCAGAGACGGCCGGCGAGCAGCGGGATGGCCGCGGCCACCACCGTCGTCACCAGGATGGTGCCGAGGTAGACGGGCAGCGAACCGCGCTGCGTCTGGCCGGTGACCTGGAGCGCGAGGGTGTCCAGCGCGGCCAGCATCCGGCGGTAGATCCGCTCGGGCTCGACGAAGGAGAGCCGGTGGCCCAACCAGACGACGCCGTGGCGGAAGCGGAAGAGGACCAGTCCGCCGACCACGCACAGCGCGGACAGCAGCAGCGGCAGCTCGAACCCGTGCCACAGCTCCAGGTGGGTGATCTCGGTACCAGGGGTGTGCGGAACGGTATCGGCGTAGCGCGCGAGGAGGGGGTCCACCGCGGAGGAGAGCGGACCGCCCAGCAGGCCGAGTAGGGCCAGCAGGGCGGGGGCGGCCAGGAACAGCGGCCCGGGGGCGTGCACCGGGGTGGCCGGCACGCCCTCCTTCACCGCGAACGCGCCCCACAGGAAGCGCAGGCTGTAGGCGACGGTGAGGGTGGATCCCACGACCATGGCCGCGAGCACCGCGGTGTCGACCGCGCCGCCGTGGGCGTAGGCGCCCAGGGCCAGCTCCTTGGCGGCGAACCCCGCCGTGGGCGGCAGGCCGGCCATCGACGCCAGGGCGAGGACGGAGAGCCAGAAGGTGGCGGGGGAGGACGTGCGCAGTCCGGAGAGCTCGCGCAGGTCCCGGGTACCGGTGCTGTGGTCGATGACGCCGACCAGGAGGAACAGCGGCGCCTTGAACAGGGAGTGCGCCACGAGCATGGCCAGTCCGGCCAGGGCGGCGGCGCGGGTCCCGGTGCCCAGCAGGGCGACGAGGAAGCCGAGCTGGCTGATGGTGCCGTAGGCCAGGAGGAGCTTGAGGTCGAACTGGCGCAGGGCCTTCCACCCGGCGAGGATCATCGTCAGCGTGCCGAAGAACAGCGCCATGGTCTGCCAGAGGACGGCATCGGGGAAGGCGGGCGTCAGCCGGGCCACGAGGTAGACCCCGGCCTTGACCATCGCCGCGGCGTGCAGGTAGCCGGAGACCGGGGTGGGCGCGCGCATGGCGGCCGGCAGCCAGAGGCTGAACGGGAACAGCGCGGACTTGGACATCGCGCCGATCATCACCAGGACGAGCGCGACGCTGACCATGGTGCCGGAGGGGGGAGCGGCGACGATCTCGGAGATGACGTAGGTGCCCGCGCTCTCGCCGAGCAGGATCATGCCGACGAGCATGGTCAGGCCGCCGAGGGTGGTGACGGTGAGCGCCGTCATGGCGGCGCGGCGGCTCTCCTTGAGCTCGGTGCTGTGTCCGATGAGCAGGTAGGAGAAGACCGTGGTCAGCTCCCAGTAGACGAAGAGCTGGATGAGGTCGTCGGCCAGGACCAGGCCGAGCATGGCCGCGGCGAAGGCGACGAAGACCCCGGCGAAGCGGCCGAGCCCGGGTTCAGAGTCCTCGAAGTAGCGGGCGCAGTACACCAGGATGACCGCGCCGACCCCGGCGGCGATCAGTGTCATGACGAGGCCGAGCGTGTCCATGCGCAGGCCCAGGCGCAGGGAGAACTCCGGCGCCCACGCCATGGCCTCGGTCAGGTCGTCCCCGCCCAGGACCGCGGGGACCTGGAACAGGGTCCAGACCGTGGCCGCGGCAGGGACGATCGCGAGCGCGAGGAAGGCGTTGCGGCCCCACCGGCGCACGAGTAAGGGGGCGACCGCCGCGGCGAGGACATGCGCGATCAGCACGGTCGTCAAAGTGCCCCTCCCGGACTGCTCCGGTCCCGCGCCGCGCAGCGGCGCACCGGTCGCGGCCAGGGTCGTCGCCGTCGGCGACGCGTGCCTGCCGCGGGTGCGCCCTCGCGGGCGGACGTCCGCCGCCCCGGCACCGTCCGCCTCGCCCGCAACCGGCGTCGTCGGGAAGGTGTGGTCTCGGTGCGTCGGGGCATGGTTTATTTGCGTACTCTGGTTATTTAATAGCTAGGCTATACAACCGTCAAACCGCCGCGCGGCCTCCGGTGCCCCGGCGACCGCTTCGTATGCGAGGACCGCTCCGTGCCCGACGACCACCACGAGCCGGCCGAGGACGGCTCCGCCGCCCAACTCCAGGAGTTCCAGCGCGCCTGGACCGAGCTGATCAACGCGGCGATCCACGCCCGCACGCGGAGCGGTCAGTGCCGGGCCGCCGATGAGCTGACACTGACGCAAACCCTGCTCATGGAGGCGGTCCGAGGCCTGCCGGACCCGACCGTGGGTTCGGTCGCCAAGGTCGTCGGGGTCTCGTCCCCCTCCGCTACCCGTATGATCCAGCAGCTCGAACGCAAGGGGATGATGGCGCGCCGCCGGGCCGAGCACGACGAGCGCAGGACTGTGGTGGCCATCACCGAGGAGGGTGAGAGAGTCCTCGCCGAGCGGCGGCTGGAGATGGAGTGCAAACAGCGCCGGATCTTCGACGCCATCGATCCGGCGCTGCGCCCCACGGTGCTGGAGGTCCTGCACGGTCTGCGCGAGGCCATGGACCAGGCCTGAGACGGGTAGGTCCCGGCGTACTCACAGGAGTCGGAGTCGCGCTGTTACAGGCGGTCGCGGCGGGCGCTGGCGAGGAACGCCCGCCATTGGCCCGAGTCGGCGAAGGTGAGGTGTCCGAGGTCCCTGTGCTGTGTGTCCCGGACGGCGGCCCCGCCAGTCACGTCGGCTACCTCCACGCAGTTGTCGCCAGACCCGCTGTAGGACGACTTCCGGAAGTTCAAAGCACCATTCGGCATCATGTCGGTTCCCTTGACTCAGACGTAGTTGCGTCCAAGAGTTACCCACTGTGCGGCGAAGGCCCCACCGGTTGTGGGGCCTTCTGTCGTCCGGCTACAGGCTGTCGCGGCGCGCGATGGCGAGAAACGCCCGCCATTGGCCCGAGTCGGCGAAGGTGAGGTGCCCGAGGTCCCTGTGCAGCATGTCCCTGTTGCCGACTCACGCTTGCTCAGGCGCTTCGGTCAGAACTGGTCCGCGCCGACCGCCTGGCCGATGGGGAAGACGTGCCGGGTGGCGGCGCAGATCGTCTCAAGGGCGTGGACGGGGACGTCCTCGGTCGAGAGGCCGACGCGAAGCACCTGTACGACCCACTCGCCGGGGATGTCGAGCAGGTCCGCCTCGTACGGGGTGGCGGGGCGGCATGTCAGTGTTTCGGTCGCATGACCGAACCGGTGTCCGAGGTCCTCGATGGCGGCTTGCAGCGTGGGCAGCACGAAGCCCTGGCCGTCGAGCCGGGTGTTCTCGCCGACGTCGGTGCGGAAGTAGCTGGTGGAGATGCGCACCGGGACGCCGTTGGCCCAGAACATCTTGCGCCGGGCGATGACGTGCTGGCCGGGATCGACCCGGAGCCCGGCGGCGACGTGCTCGTTGGCGGGCTCCTGGCCCACGAACAGCATCTTGCGTTCGGGAGTGAGGCCCTGTTGTTCGGCCTCGGTCAGGTAGAGGCTCTTGGAGCCGCGAGTGGACGGTGGTGTCGGCAGGGCGCGCTGCACGAGGACCCTCGGACGCGGTTCGGTGGGTCCAGCGGGTGCCTTGTGCTCACCGGTCCCCGCCTTCTTCATCTGGCTCACCCGACCAGGCGTGACACCAAGGAATCGCGCGATGTCATCCTGCAGGGTCCCGGCCCCCTGCGCCTCGACGATGGCCCCGCGGCGGATGCGGGACAGTTCCACACTCTGTCCTTGCAGGCCCGCCATGGCGTGGGAGGCCGCTCGTGCCCTTTCCAGCGGATCCTCGATGGCGGCGATGTCATGCAGTGTTCGTGCGTCCACAGCGGTTCCTCTTGCTCGGTTGCCTCGACTGAACTTTAGTCCCCCTATTGCGCCTGCCGTCGGATGGAGTTACTCTCATCACACACGGTAGTTTAGCCCCCCTAAAATCGGGCGGGTCTGGCTTCCGGCCAGCCGGGCGCTTTCAGTCACATGGCAAGTGTGCCCTAGCCGGTCGGGCCGCCGTGTTGTGGTCGCCAGCGGGGCGTGACCTCTCCGTCATGCCTCATGGCGCGCCAGAAAGCGTTCGGATCCAACGGCCGGACCGCCGGCCTCGACTGAGGAGGCGCCCTGTGCGCTACCTGCGTTCTGTGGACCTGGAGGCCGTGCGTGCTACGGCCGCGCGGTCCTTCCACCTGACCCGAGCCCCCGAACCCCGCGACCCCCTCGCTGTTCGGGAGAGGACGGCCGAACCGTCGGAGTCGGTCGTGGTGTCCTTCCCGGACGCTCCGGCACGGCCCCCGGCCGTTGACGGATGGGAGCGGCGCCCGTTGGCTCCGGTGCTCTCCCTGTCCGAGCACTACCGGCACCAGATCCGTAACCGGGGGCCGCTGCGTACGGCGGCGTTCCGGGCATGCTCGTGTGGGTGGGTCGAGCGTCCTGTGCCGCATCGGCCCAAGCACGCCAAGTGCGCGGCGCGACCGGAGCAACCCGTGAAGCCTCGCCGCCGACGTGGGTCTCGGGTGCGGGCCTATGTCTCCCACCCGGGCGGGGATCTGGCTCCGCTGGCGTTGGCGGTGCGCACGTGGATGTCGGTGGTCGGGGCCTCGGGTCCGGACGGCGGGCACGGGCTGAGGGAGGTGGCCTGATGACGATCTGCGATATCCGTGAGCTGCCGTCGCTGGCCGCGTTGAAGGTCTGGGCACGCCAGAAGCGCGTGGCGGTGGAGTACCTGGGGAGGTCGCTGCGTGACGAACCCGTCTACGGTGCGCGCTGCGGTGTGGTGACCAGGGTGGCGCGGGGCAGGCGGGAGGGCCCGAGCCGGGTGGTGTGGGCGTGGGAGTCGCCGTTGGAGCGGCTCTCGCACGGCGACCTGGGGGAGTGGGGCAATCACTTGAACCGCAAGGGGTGCAGGCCATGACCGGAGGCGGCCTGCCCGAAGACCCCTGTCCGCGCTGGTGTGAGGCCGACCACGGCATCGACACCGAACGCCTGCGCCACCTGCGCCTGGTCCGCGACCGGGGCGAGGAGGGCGTGAGCGTGTGGCTCACGCGCTCGGACAGCTGGGCGGGCAAGCGCGGCCTGGGGCTGGTGGAGGTGACCGTGTGGGCCCGTCGGGGCGGCTACACCCGAACCTCCCTCGAACCGTCGATGGCCCGCCTGCTCTCCACTCTGGCCGAGCGGTGCGGGCACGCCGAGCTCTCGACGGCTCTGGCCGAGGCCGCCGCCCTGCTGGACGGCTCCAGACCCGCGCCGCGGACAGCGCCGACGTGAGGCCGGGAAACGGCCGGGTGCTCCGTGCCCGGCCGCGTCGACGCCGTGGACAGTGCCTCCCCTAGGGCCGCCGGAACCCGGCCCTCAGGGGTGCGGAACCCGGGCCTCGGCGACGTGGAGTCCGGCCACGCCGACCAGGATGAGGACGAGGAAGCCGATCCGCCACGGGTCGGCGCTCTCCCCGAGCAGGGTCATGCCCGCCAGCGCGACCCCGACGGCGCCCAGCCCCACCCACACCGCGTACCCGGTGCCCACGGGCAGGTCGCGCAGCGCCAGCGAGAGCAGCAGGAAGCTCACCGCCGCGGCGCCGACCGCCAGGACGCCCGGCCACGGCCGGGTGAACCCCTGCGACTCCTTCAGGGCCAGCGCCCACACGACCTCCAGCACCGCCGCCGTGCCGAGCAGGACCCAGGGCAGGGGGAGCCAGTCCGGCGGCTGGGGCAGGCTCACGCGTTGGCTCCCGCGTCCACGAGGAGGGCCGTCCCCGTGATGCGGCGCCCGCCCGGACCCGCCAGGTGGGCCACGGAGGCCGCGACGTCCTCGGGAGAGGCGTAGGAGCCCAGGGCGGTCAGCGCCCGCTCTGCGTCCGCGCCCTCGCCGTCGGCCGGGTTCATCTCGGTGTCGGTCGACCCCGGATGGACGAGGTTGACGGTGATGCCCCGCGGGCCGAGCTCCCGTGCCAGCGCGCGGTTGAGCCCCAGCAGCGCCGCCTTGCTCGTCGAGTACAGGGTGGCCTCGGCCACGGGCGACCGCTCGCTGAGGTTTGTGCCGATACCGATGACGCGGCCACCGGCGCCCATGTACCGCACCGCGGCCTGGGCGGAGACGAACGCGGCGCGGGCGTGGACCGCCATGGCGTGGTCGAAGTCGGCCACGGTGACATCCTCGAAGGGCCCGAAGGGCGCGACGCCGGCGTTGTTGACGAGGATGTCGGGTCCGCCGAGGCGCTCGTGGACGGTGTCCACCGCGGCGCGGACCGCCTCGGGGTCGGCGGAGTCGGCCTGTAAGGCGAGCGCCCTGACCCCGAGCGCGCGGGCGCGGAGGACGACCTCGTGGGCCCGGTCCTCGGACCGGACGAAGGTGAGCGCGACGTCGGCGCCGTCCGCGGCGAGCCGCTGGACGATGGCGGCCCCGATGCCCCTGCTGCCGCCGGTGACGAGGGCGGTCCTTCCCTTCAGCGGCGCGGCCGTGGTGGTGGATGCGGACATGTGTGCTCCCGGTGGTGTGCGGTCGGGTCCCGGCGGGCCGGGACGGGCGGGGCCGGGAGCGCGGTGCGCTGTCCGACCCATGTCGGCGATACTAAGTGGAAATAATTCCACTTACAAGGGCGAGCGGGCGACGGTGACTATACTCGCCGCCAGTGCGCAGGTCACCGCGTACAGACGACGGGGGAGTGGTGCGGCAGTGAGCGATCCCGAGCCGGAACACCTGGAATGCCCGGAACGCCCGGTGCGGCCGGTGCTGCCCATGGCCGGGGCCGCACGGCCCGAGCGCGCCGACGCCGCGCGCAACCGCCGCGCCCTGCTCGCCGCCGCCCGCGAGATCCTGGCCGAGCGGGGAGCCGGGGCGATCACCCTGGAGGCCGTGGCCGCGCGCGCCGGAACCGGCGTGGGCACCGCCTACCGCCGCTTCGGCGACCTGGCCGGCCTCACCCACGCGATGGTCGACGCCCAGGAGCACGAGTTCCAGCGCGGCTTCCTCAGCGGACCGCCGCCCCTCGGCCCCGGCGCGCCCGCCCTCGACCGCCTGCACGCCTTCGCCGACGCCTTTCTCGACCGCCTGGAGGAACAGGACGAACTCCTGGCGGTGGCCGAGACCGACTCGCCCCAGGCGCGGTACCGCAGCGGCGCCTACGCGGCCCACCACGCGCACGTGGTGTCGCTGGTGGCGGGCCTGCGCCCCGACGCCGACGCCGTCTACCTCGCCGACGTCCTCCTCGCTCCGCTGGAGGCGGCGCTGCACGTGCACCAGCGCCGGGACCGCGGGCTGAGCGCGCGGCGGGTCCGCGACGGGGTGCACGGGGTGGTGGACCGGCTCCTGGCCGCCTGAGCGGAGTCGGTCGAACGGCTGAGGGCTGGGCCCGGGGGCTCGTCCCGGGGGCCGATGCCGGTCCGGTGCGCGCTCCGTAGGCTCACCACCCGAAGGGGCGCCCGGCCCCCGAGGGGAGACCACCATGATCTGGCTGGAAGCCGTCCTCTTCGGTGCCGCGGTCCTGGCACTCGCGCTCGCCCTCCTCCTCCGCCGGGCCCGGCGGAGCGGCCGGGTCCGACGGGCACGCCGGGGAGTACGCGCCGTGGAGTGGACCGCGGCCGCGGCCGCCCTGGTCCTGGCCGCGGCCGGCGGGCTGGTGGTGTGGGCGCTGCCGCCGGTCGACTTCCCGGAGCCGTCGGGCGGGTACGCGGTCGGCACCACCACCGTCCAGTGGACGGACCGCGACCGCGACGAGACCTGGACGGAGGACCCCGACGACCGCAGGACCGTGGTCGCGCAGCTCTGGTACCCCGCCGAACCGGGAACGGGCACCGCGGGCGCGCCCTACCTCGGCCGGACGGCGGCGGAGGCCCGCGTCGTCACCGACGCGATCGCCGACGGCTTCGGCCTGCCCGGCTCGCTGCTCTCGGACGCCGCCCGGGCGCGCACCCGCGCGGCGGCCGGCGCCGCACCGGTCCGCGACGGCGCGCCGCTGCCCGTCGTGGTCTTCTCACCGGGCCTGGGCGGGGTTCGCGGCCAGAACACCGCGTGGGCCCAGGAGCTCGCGAGCCACGGCTACGTCGTGGCGGCGCTGGACCACCCCTTCGACTCCGCGGCCGTGGTCCTCGACGACGGCACCGTGGTGCGCGGACGGCTGTCCGTGCCCGAGGGATCCGAGGAGGAGGACCGGCTCGTGTCGGAGTGGACGTCGATCCGCGCCGACGACATGCGCCTGGCCCTGACCCGGCTCCAGGAGATGGACGCCGACGCCGACGGGCCGTTCGCCGACCGCCTGGACCCCGGTCGCGTCGTCGCGGCGGGCCATTCCTTCGGCGGTTCCGCGGCCCTGCACGCCGCCGCGGGCGACGACCGGTTCGCCGCCGTCATCGACATCGACGGCTTTCCGCACGAGGCCGACGGCCTGGCCCTGCCCCGACCGCTGCTCGTGCTCGTCGCGGGCCGGGGCACGGGGGACGCGGTCGCCGACGCTCGCTACGCCGACGCCGTGACCGCGGCCCTGGCTGCCGCCGACGGGCCGAGCTGCGCCCTCACGGTCGAGGGGGCCGCGCACCTGAGCTTCACCGACGCGCCCCTGTACCTGCCGCCGGTGCCCTCGATCGTCGGCTCGGACGGGCGGACACGGCCGCTGGCCACCACCGCGGACGCCACGCTGGCCTTCCTCGACGCGGCGCTGCGCGACCCGGCCGCCGATCCCCGCGCGGCCCTGGCGCCCTTCGGGGCGACCGAGTGCGACTCCTAGCCGGACCGGGTCTGCCATGGGCAGATCTGCCCCCGGCCGAAATCGTGGAAGTCCGGGGGTGCGCCCCCGCACTCTGGAACCACCGGTCGGGCGGACGAGCGCTCCGCCCCCAGGGCCGGGAGAGGAGAGTTCCATGGGCATCCACGCAGGGATCATGGCCACCGAGGAGGGGGCGGGCGGCAGGTTCGACGACCTGCTCGCCACGCGCCTGCTCCGCAGCCGCGTCGTCATGCTGGGCACGCAGGTGGACGAGGAGAGCGCGAACCGGGTCTGCGCGCAGATCCTGCTGCTGGCCGACGAGGACCCCCGGCGCGACATCACGCTCGCCATCAACAGCCCCGGCGGCTCCGTGCACGCGGGCATGGCCGTCTACGACACCATGCACTTCGTGCCCAACGACGTGTCCACCCTGGTCATGGGCTTCGCGGCGAGCATGGGCCAGTTCCTGGCCTGCGCGGGCGCGCCGGGCAAGCGCTACAGCCTGCCGAACGCGCGCATCATGATGCACCAGCCCTCGGGCGGGCTCGGGGGGACGGCGGCCGACATCGCCATCCAGGCCGAGAACCTCTCCTACACGAAGAAGACCATGGTGCGCCTGATCGCCCAGCACACCGGGCAGACGGAGGAGACCATCACCGCGGACCAGCACCGCGACGCCTGGTTCACGGCCGAGCAGGCCAAGGAGTACGGCTTCGTCGACCACGTGGTGGACTCGGCGGCACAGCTGGAGGGCAGCGGACTGCGCCTGGGCGGCCCCAACCCGGGGTTCGCCTCGCGCACGATGGGAGGGGACCGATGAGCAGCTACACCGTACCGATGGTGGTCGAGCGCACGCCGCACGGCGAGCGGTCGTTCGACGTGTTCAGCCGGCTGCTGTCGGAGCGCATCATCTTCCTGGGCACCCCGATCGACGACGACGTCGCCAACGTGGTCATGGCGCAGATGCTGCACCTGGACTACGACAGCGCCGAGACCGACATCCAGCTCTACATCAACTCGCCCGGCGGCTCGAACACCGCGCTCACGGCCATCTACGACACCATGCGCTTCGTGCGCGCCGACGTCGCCACGGTGTGCATGGGCCAGGCCGCCTCCGCGGCCGCCGTGCTGCTCGCCGCGGGCACGCCCGGCAAGCGGATGGCGCTGGAGCACGCCCGCGTGCTGCTGCACCAGCCCTCGACGCAGACCCAGGGGCACGCCGCCGACCTGGAGATCGAGGCGTCGGAGGTCCTGCGGATCCGCTCGCAGGTGGAGGAGATCCTGTCCCGGCACACGGGCCAGACGCAGGAACGGCTGCGCGCCGACACCGACCGGGACATGATCCTCACCGCGCAGCAGGCCAAGGACTACGGCCTGGTGGACGGGATCGTCACCGTCCGGGAGTCCGGTTCGTTCGCCGGCGTCGCGGCCTGAGGAGGCGAACGGGCCGGGCGCCCCGCCGTGAGCCGTCCCCGGCCGGAGCGGCCACCGGCGAGTGCGCCGGTGGCCGCTCCGGCGCCGGGTGAGCGGACCGGCTCGGAGGTCAGGCCGCCAGGGACATGACCTGGGGCCGGAGCCGGGCGTGCGAGGACACGGGGGCGCCCGCGCGCCGGAAGTCGCCCGCGCCGGTCCTGGTCAGCCTGACCAGGGTGGTGCGCTGGTAGAGCTCGGCGAGCACGTCGGTCAGGCTCAGTCCGAGCGAGCGGTAGACCGCGGCGAGGACCTCGGAGGAGGCCTCCTTGCGGCCGCGCTCGATCTCCGACAGGTACGGCAGTGACACCTGGGCGTCCTCCGCGACCTCGCGCAGGGTGCGGCCCTGCTCGTTGCGGGTGCGGCGCAGCAGGTCGCCGATGAGGTCGCGCATGAGCGGCTCCTCACGCGCCTCATCGCGCCGGTCCTGTCTGGCTTCGTCCAGGGAACGCAGGACGCTGTCGGTCATCGGTGGCCTCCCGGCGCTGGGCACTCGTCCGGCTTCGAGCCTACGCCGGGCGCACGGCCCCGGGGGAGGGGGCGGCGGTGCTTCTGCGGACGGCAGAACGGTCCCGCGGCCGACGCGGACGGGCCCGCGCACGCCGTGCCGAGCGGCGGCGGCCCGCCTCAGCCGCGGGCCGCGGATCCCTTGAGCAGCCCGGCCTGCGTGTAGACCGCGCGCAGGAAGCGCTCCGCCTCGGCCTCGTCCAGCGGCCGCGGCTGGAGGACGCGGTAGACGACGGCGCCCACCATCATGTCCACCAGGACCTCCAGATCCGTGTGGGCGGGCAGGTCACCCCTCTCCCGGGCGCGCTCCAGCAGCACCATGCTCACGCGGCGGCGCGGCTCGATGTGGTGGTCCCAGTACGCGCGCATGATCCGGGGGTGGGTCTGGGTGGAGCCCAGGGTCTGGGCCAGCAGCGCCCGGAAACCCGGCCGGGCGAGGGTCTCGGCCGCGCCCGGCAGCACCCGCTCGATGAGATCCGGCAGCGAGGTGGCGGCCAGGGTCTCGGGGTCGGGATCGGGGATGTCCGCGCGGGCGGACTCGATCGCCTGGGCGATCAGCTCCTCCTTGGTCGACCAGCGCCGGTAGACCGTCAGCCGCCCCACGCCCGCGCGCGCGGCGATCGCCTGCATGCTGGCGGCGCCGGCGCCGCCCTCGGTGAACAGTTCCAGGGCCGCGG
The DNA here is from genome assembly GCF_003634495.1 of Nocardiopsis sp. Huas11. Classification (GTDB taxonomy): domain Bacteria; phylum Actinomycetota; class Actinomycetes; order Streptosporangiales; family Streptosporangiaceae; genus Nocardiopsis. Next base: position 3,249,201 of record NZ_RBKY01000001.1, read on the forward strand.
TGAGGATGGCGTCGTCCACCTCGGGCGAACGGGGGCGTCCGCGTCCCCGGGGCCGCTCCGGGCCGGTGCTCACCGGGACCGCCCCCGGTGCAGCGCGCCCTCCAGGACCGCCCGGGGCGAGTCGCCCGGTCGGCCGCGCCAGGCCAGGTGGGCGTCGGGCCGGATCAGCAGCATGTCGCGGAGTCCCTCCTCGGTCGGGGTCAGCGTCGTGACGCGCTCGCCGAGCAGCGCCCGGACGACGTCGGTCGTCGCGGGATCGTGGTCGGCGGCGAGCAGTACCCAGTGTGCCCCGAGTTCGGGGTGCAGGCGCGTGCGCGAGCCGTCCTCGCGCAGGCACGGGAGGTCGGGGACGCGGTCGCCGGGCTGGGGGACGCGCGAGGCCAGCGGGCGGCGGCGGGCTCCGAGGGGGCCGCGCCGGTAGGAGACGCCCAGCTGGGAGGCCAGGCGTGTGGCCCAGCGCTGCACACTGGGCAGGTCGACCAGCCGGAGCATCACGTGCTCGCGGACGAACCGGACGAGGGGGCCCTCGCCCAGCTGGAGCCGGGAGTTGGCCGTGGTGACGCGCAGGACGTCCTCGGCCAGGGGGCGCCGCTCGCCGCGGTAGGTGTCCAGCAGGGCCGTCCGCGCCCGCCCGTCCAGGACCAGCACCAGCTTCCACGCCAGGTTCTCCGCGTCGCCGATACCGGTCAGCATGCCCTGGCCGCCCATGGGGGAGTGGATGTGGGCGGCGTCGCCCGCGAGCAGGACGCGGCCGTGGCGGTAGTCGTCGACGAGTCGGCGGTGGATGCGGAACACCGAGGTCCAGACGGTGTCCAGGACCTTCGCGTCGGGCTTGCCCGACCGCAGGGGCAGCAGGCGGCGCAGCTCGGCGAGGACGGCGTCCTCGTCCCGGCTGCGCTCGTCCATGCCCGGCGCGTAGGCCATCAGGCGCCAGACCAGGCCGTCGCCGGAGCCGCCCGCCGATCCGCTCGCCGGCCCGTCCGCCGAGCCGTCCGCCGATCCGTCCGCCGGCCCGCCCGCCGATCCGTCCGCCGATCCGTCCGCCGAGCCGCCCGCCGATCCGCTCGCCGGCCCGTCCGCCGAGCCGTCCTCGGGGTCCAGGCCGTCCTCGGGGTCTGCGCCGCTGCCGAACCCGGCCTCCTCGCGCATGGGCAGGGCGCCCAGGATGCCGTCGCGGTGCATCCAGCCGTAGGAGCCGGTGGGTGCGAGGTCCCAGTCCATGTGGACGTCGGCCAACAGCCAGGTGTCCTTGACCGGGGCGCCCGGGAAGGCGGCGCCCACCAGCTTGCGCGTGGTGGAGTGGGCGCCGTCGCAGCCCACCGCCCAGCGGGCGCGGACGGTCCGGCCGCCGTCGAGGGTCGCGGTGACCCCCTCCTCGTCCTGTTCGAGCCCGGTCAGGCCGGTGGACCACTCGACACCGCCGCCGAGCTCGGCCAGGCGCTCGCGCAGCGCGCGTTCGATCCGGGACTGGGGCAGCAGCAGGGCGGGAGCGGCGGTGCGCAGGCCCGTGTCACCGAACCGGACCACCGAGACGGGCACGCCCGCCGCGTGGACCGTGATCGTCATCGCGCTGATCGCGTCCTCGGGCAGGTCGCCGAGCGCGCCCAGCCGGTCCAGGACCTCCGAGCCGCGCGCGTGCAGGAAGTTGGCCCGCGAACTGGTCGCGGGGCCCTCGGCCCGGTCGACGACGCGCACGTCCACGCCTTGGGCGCGCAGGGAACAGGCCAGGGTCAGGCCGGTGGGCCCGGCCCCGACGACGAGGACGTCGGTGGTGTCCATGGGGTGCCTCATTTGATTAACGGTACAGGGCTGTAAACAATATAGGCCGGACGGTGCCGATCCGCCAGGGGCGGCGATCGGGCCGAGACAGGAGGTGTGAACGTCCCAATTCATGGCAAAGGCTCTACGTGTACGGAGAGAACGCCGTGTCCCGCAAGCTCGGACCGGGAACGACGCAGAAGCGTCTACCAGGGGAGGAACCTGTGGAGATCACCGGAATCATCAGCGCGCTCATCGTCGGCCTCATCGTCGGCGCGCTCGGCCGACTCGTCATTCCCGGCAAGCAGCACCTGCCGATCTGGCTCACCCTGCTGCTCGGTATCGTCGCGGCCGTCCTGGGCGGTTGGATCGCCGGGGCGATCTGGAACGCCTTCCTGTTCGTGCTCCTCGTCCAGGTCCTCGTGGCGGCGGGCATCATCTGGCTCGCCGACGGGATGTACGCGAAGAACGCCAGGGGAACCGCCTGACCGTCCGGCCCCGCCGCTCAGTCCCGGCCCACCGGCACGGAGCCGGTGGGCCGGGCGAGCGGCCGAACCCGGCTCAGGGCACGCGTACGGTCCGCCCGGTGCGCGCCGACTCCTCGGCCGCCGCCAGGATCCGCACGACGTCCCGGCCGAACGCGACGCCGCACGGATCGCCGACGCCGCTCTCCACCTGGGCGAGCAGGCGGTCCACGGCGTTCCCGAACGCCGCCACCGCCGAGCGGTCGCCGCCGGGAGCCGTCACCCAGCCGTGCTCACCGTGCAGGGCGACCTCGAAGGTCTGCGCGTCGGGAGCGGCGTCCAGCGTCAGCGCGAAGGAGCCCACCGGGCCGCCCCGGTGCCGGGTCAGCACGTGCGCGGTGTCGCGCGGTCCGAGGACCGACGTCACCTCCTCGACCGCGCCGAGCACGGGCAGCACCACCGACAGCGCGTGCGGGCCGATGTCCCACAGCCCGCCCTTCTCCCGCCGCCACGGCGAAGCGCCGAAGGGGTTGTCGGGCTGGAAGATCGACGCGAACATCGTCACCCGGGCGCCGTCCCAGCCGCCCGACTCGACCGCCTCGCGGACGAAGCCCTCCACGCTGTCGGAGAACCGGTTGGTGAAGAAGACCATCGAGGCGAGTCCGCGCGCCTCGCACTCGGCGACGACGCGGTCGGCGACCTCGGGGGAGAGGGCCACGGGCTTGTCCAGCAGCAGGTGCCGGCCGGCCCGCGCGGCGCGCAGCGCCAGATCGCCCTGGATGTGCGGCGGCAGCGCGATGGCGACCGCGTCGACGTCGGCGAGGAGCGCGTCCACGTCGTCGTAGGCGCGGGTCCCGTAGCGCTCGGCGAGCACGGCGGCCTTGGCGGGATCGCGTCCCCACACCCCCGCGAGTTCGACGCCGGGATGGGCGGCCAGCGCCGCCCCCTGCGTCTCCGCCGCCCAGTACCCGGTGCCCAGCAGTCCGAACCTCAGGCCCATGGCCTGTCTCCCCTCGTCGTCACGTGTGCGGTGCCATTGTCCATGGGAACGCTCCCATGGATCCGTCCGGGGGCGGGGTGCGGCCGGTTCTCCGGTGTCGGGAGAGCCAGATCCGATTCCCTCTGGTCACAACGGAAAGGAAAGTGCCCCAAATTCGGACGAATGAGAAATGCCTCTGACCTGGGGTGACCGCGTTCTCTGGAAAAGAAGGAGATTACCTCTCGGTAGAGTCGCCTTCCGCCTCGAACATGCCCTAATGTTCTTGGCAAACACAACCGAACAAGCGGAGGCCCCGCGACGCTAGCTTGCGTCCGAGGCCGTGGCCAGCAATAACCACCCTTTAACTCAAAGGATTGCCGACATGGCTCAGTTTAGCCCTGCCGTCCTCAGCTATGCCATCGCCCTCCTCCGTGCCCTGCTCACTCCCGCGCGCGGACGACACTCCGTCGCCCGCCGATGCCGCTCCACCAGGGTCCGCCGCTACGCGGCCGTCCCCGTTCCCGCGCAGGCCAGCGCTCCTCCAGCACCTCGCCCCTCGCCCCGTCTGGCCCCTCCTCGCGAACGCATCCCGGCCGAAGACGTCGCCCTCGTGCGCGGCTACTACCGGGCCTTCGAGAACGAACGCGCCATGGCCCGCGTCCAGGCCCAGGCCCGCGCCCGCCTCGACCAGTGGACCGCTCGGCCCCCGGTCGGCGACCTGCTCGCACCCGTCTCCGGGCCGCGTCGCGCCGAGTACGAGCGGGTGGCCGCCTGATGCACGCGATCACCACCGAACCGCGCCCGGTCGCCTTCTGGGAACACCGCACCTACCCCGGAGCACTCTCCCACCTGCGCCAGGTGCGCGCCCATCTCGCCACCGACCTGACCGGGTTCGACCCCGACCTGATCGACACGCTCCAACTCGTCACGAGCGAACTCTTCGCCAACTCCGCCAAGTACACCCGCGCCGAACCCCCGTTCAAGGAAGTCATCCGAGCCCTGTCCATGCCCGACCCGCGCACGCTGCGCGTCTCCCTGAGCGACTGCGGCGGAGGCGGCGGAACTCCCCGTATCCCGACCGAGCGCACCACCGATGAGTGGGATTGGGCGGAGGGCCAGCGCGGCCTCGTCCTGGTCGAGAACCTGTCCACAGCCTGGGGACACTTCCGGCTCGCCCCCTGGGCCGACCTCGGCACCCACGTCTGGGCCACCTTCGCCGTCGACCCGGACCAGACCCCGGCTAATCTGCGCCCCTACCATTTCACCCGCTGAAAACCCGGGTTCGTGTCTCGTGGAAAACGATCACGGGACACGAACCCGGATGCGCCGGAATACCTCGGTTCGATGCGACCCGGGGCGAACGGAGCAAGGAATTCCTCGCTAGAACAAGGTCGGTTCCTCGTGGGGCAAATCTCGACCTGCGGCTCGCACCAGGTCGGTCAGAGAACGGACCGAAGCACTCTCGGCCAAGGCGACCAGGACCAGGGCAGCCGCGACAGTGTCCCAGAGCGCTCGGTGCGGACGGCTGTCGGGCACCAGGGCGTTGACCCGATCACCCAACTGATAGCGATTCACGAGCGCACCGAGGCCCTTGGGGCCAGGGACGTTCAGGGAGCGGGCCAGGCGCAAGGTGTCGATCAACCCGGCCGGGGCCACCCCGGGGTGGCGCAGGCGCAGCAGTTTGTAGTCGACGCCGACGTTGTGCCCCACGAGGTAGCGGTCGCGGATCTGGGCCACCAGGGCGTCATCGATCTGCTCGGGTCGGGGCGCGTCCTGGAGGGTGTCGTCGGTCAGGCCCGGGCTGATCCAGGGGCGACGCGGGACGGGGCGGCCCGGGTGGACCAGGGTGTCGTAAGCGGCGTTCATGTCGGGGGACCCGTCGACCAGCGGCACCAGGGCGATCTCCAGGATCGCCTCCTGGCCACGGTCCTGGGCTCCGGTGCCCTCCAGGTCCAGCGCGACCAGGGGAGCGGTCGTCCAGTGCCGGTGGTTCATATCGGGTCCCCCTTTCGGTGTGGTCAGTCGTCTTCGTGGCGGGCTGCCGTGGCCAGGCGCTCGCGGGCCTGTTCGAGCTGGCGCTGTTCTTCTTCACTGAGGGTGTACCCGTTCAGGGTGCGCCCGTGGGCGCGGTGCGCGTGCGGGTGGTCGACCTCCCACACCTGGTAGCGCAGCGCGTGCTGGAGAGCGTAGCGGCGCTGTTCCCCGAGGGCGTGGGTGAGCACGTGCCCGTCTTCGACGAGGAAAGGGGCATCGGTGTCGTATCCGAAGTCCGCGAGAACTCCCCGGATCTCGTCCTCGGTCGGCGGGTGGTAGTCGTCTGCGCACCGCTGGCGCTGGGAGGCGGGGCAGATGTCGCACAGCTCTGGCACTCCCCAGTGGCCGTTGTAGTCGGGTACCTGGTGGGCGCAGGTGACGCCGCAGCTCGTCTTGCGGAACAGTGGCACTGTGGTGCCGTGCTCCTTCCATGCCTGGACGACTCGGGCGTCCAGTTCGGCTGGGAGGACCTTGCGGCGCTGGTAGTCGTCCTCGTAGGGCACCTCTACGCCGAGTTCGCGCAGGTAGGCGGCGTTCTCCTGCTTGTGGTAGTACCCGGTGAACACCAGCGCGTCCACTTGGGCGCGGTCGGCGACGTCGAGCACGCCCCGCATCGTGTCCGGGTCGTCGTTCCACCCCGGGGTGATGGGCCGCCAGTACAAGATCACCTTTGTCCGGCGGCGGTGCGCGGCGGCGGTCTCGATCGACTTCACCGTGGTCGGCGATTTCGCGATCGGCTCCACTCGGGCGTCGGTGATGCCGGAGTAGGTGAACAGCAGCGTCACTTGTACGTGATTCAGGGCCTCGAACCGCTCCATGTCGGCCTTGCTCACGTGGAAGCGGGTGATGATCAGCACCAGGTTGCGCAGGCCGCGACGGTCCAGCTCCGCCAGCACGGCGAAGGTGTGCGGCTTGACCCCGGGCAACAGAGGATCCGTCGCCTTGTTGAAGAGCTGGAGCGGCGTGGTGTGCGGGGCAAACGCCTCGTTGCCGACCAGCATCTCGACGGCCTCCTCTGTCGTGATGAGGAGTTGGGGGGTCTTGTTGTCGAAGTCGCCCCAGAAGTGCCGCACGCAGTACCCGCAGTCCAGCGGGCATCCGATGATGTGGTTGAGCGACAGACCGCTCTTGCGGTTGGTGATGATCTGCGCCATGTAGGGGTCGAGCCCGGCCTGCTGGTCGGTGGGCATCAAGGCCAGGGTGCGGGGGCCGACAGGCAGGGTGGGTCCGCTGATCAGTTCGGTCATCGCTGCGGGGTCTCCTCGTGCAGGGGGCGGATCAGGTGCGCATAGGTAGGGCCGAACCACACGCCGAACTCGCGCTCGGCACCGGCCGGGTCGTCGCTGGTGTGGATGAGGTTGTTGATGAACCGGCCCTCAGTGCGGGCGTACGCGGTTGAGTCGGTGCCGTAGTGGCCGCGGATCGTGTCGGTTGCGGCTTGGGCGGGGTCGTAGTGGCCCAGCAGGGCACGGATCCGTTGCGGGGTGTCGTCAGCGGTGCCGTGGAACAGGGCGACCGTCACCCGTTGGCCGACCCAGTTGCGGCGCAGCTCGGCGGCCACGTCGAACGGGAACCGGTCCTGGAGTGCGAGCATGTCGTCGTAGTGGGCGCGGATCTGTGCCTCGGTGACGACCACGGTGCGGCGGTACACCAGCAGGGCATGAGCGCCTATCCATTCCAGGATCGGGTTCACCAGGCCTCGGCGGGTGGCGTCCGGTTTGCACAGGGCCACCGTCCACCGCTCCCAGCCGTCATCTGGAGTGCCCATCAGGCCACCGCCCCGACGTCGGTGGGCATGCGGTTCTTCCACCGGTTCATGACCAGCCACCGGTAGCCGCCATCGAGCGCGGCCAGATGGTCGGCGCCAACAGGGTCGTCGGTGTGCTTGATCTGCCGGTAGATCTCCAGCAGCAGCACGACTTGGCGCCAGTACTCCGGCAGGTCGAGCGCGCCCACCTGGTCCACCGTGTAGTCGGCCTGGCCGGTGCGCAGCGCCTCCTCGTGCTCCAGGACCACGCACATAGTCGCCGTGCCGGTGGAGGCGGGCATCACCGGTGAGGGGAAGGCCGGCCGGACGTAGCCGGGTTGGCGGGGCTCGTTGAGCAGGCGGCGCACGGCCTTGGCGTCGCGGTCGTTGACGTGCATGGACCCGACGTGGTGGGTGTAGTGGCCCAGCTCGACGCCGAGTTCGCGGGCAGCCACCTCCTGTAGGAAGGTGAACGCGAACACGTCCGAGACCATCCCCATGTATGCGTCGTTTCCACGCATGTAGCACGTCAGGTGCAAGCGCCCCTCGCGCAGCAGGAACTGTGCGGCCAGGGTGCAGGACACGTCCGGGTTTGCGGCCACCGCCAGCTCCTCGGCCCGGTAGATGCTCAGCACCGCGCGCTTGGTGTCGGGGTCGGCGCGCAGCAGTTCCACCACCCGATCCCACTGGGTTTCGCCTCGGGCGTCGGGGGCGAAAATTTTGATGCCGTACGCGGTACCGGTCAGGGACCGGCCGTTGGCGGAGTAGGTGGCCATACCGGGGGCGTAGTAGCCGATCATGTCCAGGTCGTCGCGTCCGGCCGCGTACCACAATGTCTCGGCCAGGTTGTAGACGACGTTGACCGGGCGGCGACGCAGGAACGGCAGCCGGTTGCGCGGATTGGTGAGCCGGAAGCTCACGTTGGTGATCTCCGCCGAGTCGTTGCCGCGCGAGGAGGTGCGGTGGTCGGGCTCGGCGGTGACGCTGTCCAGGACAGCGAGGTAGGCGTCGTGGAAGGAGTCGAAGGTCGGGGGTGTCGGGAGGAAGGACATGTCACCTCGTCAGGGGGTTCGGTTGGTTTCCGGTCGGCAGGGTCGAGGCATTTGGGGACGGCCCTCTCCCGGGGCGGGTTGGCCCAGTCGATACGCCTCCACCAGCGCGGTATTGGCCTGGGCGTGGCCTAATCCGCGCTCGCGGGTCAGAAGGCGGTAGGAGGCGGCCCAGTCGCCGTGCTGTCCGTCGACCAGCCAGGTGATACGGCCCAGGTAGGTGATGCACGTGTTGCCCGCCGTGGTCGGCGGCGCGGAGAAGGGGGTCCTCACCGCAACCGCCTCCGCTCGGCCAGGTCCAGCTCCTGGTCTGGGTTGTAGGCGTGCCAGGTCGTGCCGAGACGTAGCTCGACCACCCCGGAGGGAGGCCGCTGCACGTTCGTGATGACGCGCAGGTGGCCCGGCGCCATCCGGACGAGATTGCCCCGCTGAAGCTGGTCGACCCGTGTGGGCGTGCCGGCGGGCCTGTACCGCCTGTCCGGACACTGGGCCGCGTACAGCCGCCGACCCAGCGTTTCCACCAGGGCCGCGCGAATGACGTCGTCGGGCTCGGTGCGCACGGCGACGAACTCGCCGTCGTCGGTGGTGATGCTCCAGTCCGAGTGGATGCGCCGCAGCTCGGCCAGGGCGGTCGTCTCGGTATCGGTGAGGTCCCTATCAAGCATTCGGGTCGTTCGTGTGTTCACAGTGCCCCCTGAGGCATTTGAGCAATTCGTCGTTCAGGGATTCGTGATTCGATAGTGTGCGCTGTGATGGTTCTCGTAAATGTTGCGTGCAGATCGCAAGCTTTTGTTTGCGCTTTGCACGCAACCCAGGGAAGGAATGGAGGCGAATTGTCCTGACCAGCACAAACGAGACGACCGGCGGCGTGTCCCGACGGCAGATCGGACGCCACCTCAAGGACATGCGCACTCAGGCCGGTCTCACCCTCGCTCAGGCCGCTGAGTCCGCTGACATGAGCCCGTCCAAGCTTTCCCGCCTGGAATCGGGGAAGGCCGGGCGCCCGCGAAAAGGCGACATCGCTGTGCTGTGCGGGGTGTATTCCGCGCCTGAGGAACTGCGGGATGCTTTGGAGGGGATGGCCCGCGCCTCCAAGGACTCCTGGTGGTCGTCGTACGCGGACGCCATTCCCGATACCTTCGGGGCCTATCTCGGCCTAGAGGCCACAGCGGACCGGATTTTCTGGCACGATCCGAACATCGTCCCTGGTCTGTTGCAGACCGACTCCTACGCGCGCACGCTGCTCACCACCGCCGACCCCGACGCTGAACCGGGGGAGATCGACCGACTACTGCAGGTCCGGCTGGGGCGTCAGGGCATCCTGCACCGCGTCGTCGGTGCTCCGGATCTTCGCGTGGTCGTTGGGGAGGCCGCCCTGTTGCGGCCCGTCGGTGGTCCGAGTGCGATGGCGGCCCAGCTGGAACACCTGATCAAGGTGGGGCGGTCCGACCGCGTGATATTGCGGGTGATACCGCTGTCGGCGCCCACCTACCAGGCGCTTCCTGGGGGAGCGTTCATTCTGCTGGACTTTCCGGCTCTGCCGGGAGGGCATGATGATCCTGCCACCGTGTACGTGGAGGGCTGGGAGGCGAGCTCTACCTTGACCGCCCTCAGGAGACGGCCCACTACCGTGCGGCCTGGGATGATCTCTGGCGCCGGGCACTTGATCCCACCCGGTCAGAACAGATGATCAGCCGGATAGCGAAAGGAATGCGCAGATGATTCACAACAGGCCTGGTGCGATCGCCGAGGGGTGGCGCAAGGCTAGCTACAGCGGCGGCGAGGGCAGGGCGTGTGTCGAGGTCGGCGAGGTCGGCGCAGACCGCGCGATTCGTGACACCCAGCACAGGGAGCTAGGGGCATTGGCGTTCGGCCGATCTGAGTGGGCCGCGCTTCTGGTGGCCGCGAAGCAGGATTGAACCTTCATCACGCTCGCCTCCTGCTAGTCCAGGTGGCAGGAGGCGAGCGCGTTGTCCAGCACGCGACCCGCCGACTACCGGTGGGACCAGCACCGGCGGGATGATGACCCTGATCAGCGGATCTGCATGCGCCGGGCCAGACCTCGCAGCGGCTCGGGGATCGTGCGGTGGTAGTCGACCAGGTGCCCGCGGCAGGTCCACACCAGCGGCGACCTGGCGCTGCTGATCGTGGACTGGACCATCGCGGGCACCGACCGCGACGGCCGGGCGGTGCACATCGCGGGCACCGCCACGGACGTCGCCCGGCGGGGCCCGGACCTCCGCTGGCGGTACGCCATCGACACCCCCTTCGGCACCGGGAGCACCGGGCACCGGGGCGAGTGAACCGAACACGTCCGCGTACAGTCACATCCGGTGATCCCGCCCCCGACCCTCGACCGGAGGAACCCCGATGCGACCCGACGCGGAGCCCCGTTCCACGCAGAGCTCCCCCACGCCCACGCCGTCCGCGTACCCCGCCGCCGCGGCGCCGAAGAAGCGGGGAGCCGGACGCAAGGTCCTGGCCGGCGTCGGTGCCGCCGTCCTCGTGGTCGGCTCCGCCACCGCGGGACTGGCCGGCGGCGTGGTCCACGGGGGCGCGTCCCTCCAGCCGCTCGACGAGGGCATCGCCACGAACACGGCGCGGGAGCCCGCGGAGGCGGCCGCCACGGAGGAACCCCGGGAACGGGTCGAACTCCTCGCAATGTCGGTCCAGGTTCCTGAGGGCTGGGCCGCCGAGACCGTCACCGGCAGCTTCAGCGAACTCGTCGACGGCCGGGAGGACACCGTCACCGCGGAGTGGCTGACCCTCTATCCGGAGGGTCAGGAGGCCTGCGACGGGGAGTGGCACTGGATGAACACCTCGAGCGGGTGCGCGCACCTCAAGGTCCTGGGTCCGGAGGGGCTGCGGCTCGCGGCCGGGGGATTTCCCCTCACACTGGAAGGGGTGGGGCCGCACAGCTCCTTCCGTCCCGGGTTCGACCCCGGGTCCTGCGCCGAGGGCGTGCCCACGCACACCGAGTCCGACCCGGGGTTCCGCGGCTTGGACCAGTGGGAGGTCACGGAGGACAAGGCGGGCGAGAAGGCCGCCGGGTACGCGGAGGGCTCCACCGCGTGCATGGACCCGGAGACCGGCGCCATCGTCTACGTCGACCAGCGGCTCTGGCTGGTCGAGGAGGAGGAGATCCTCTTCGTCGACGCCTACGGGCTCGATGCGGCCGAGTCCGTGGTGGCGTCCGCCGAGTGGTGACCACCGCCCTGTTCCGGGCGGCGCGCGAGCCCTGCGGCCCGTGCCCGGGGACGCGGGCCGACACCTGTCGTCGGCGTATCCGAAACCGCATACGCGGTGACAACACCGCCTCGCGTTCACTGGCGGTATGACTCGAACCCTACGAGCGTCGACGTCCCGGTGGGGCCGCCGGCCGGACCGCGCCGACCTGGCGTTCGCGGCGGCGGCACTGCTCCTCGGACTCCTCATGGCGCTGCACGCGTGGATCCCGAACCTCGGGGGCCTGGGGAGCCTGGTGGAGACCTTCCTGCCATGGCTGGGCCTGGGCGTCCCGGTCCTGCTGGCCGGTGCGCTGTGGCGCCGCTCCGTCCCCGCGACGGCCGCGCTCCTGGTGCCCGTCCTGGTGTGGGCGTACCTCTTCGGCGGCCAGATCGTGGACACGTCCGGACAGGACGGCGGCTTCACCGTCGTGAGCCACAACGTCGGCGCGGGCAACCCGGACCCGGTCGGCACCGCCCGCGACCTGGCCGCCCAGGACGCGGACGTGCTGGCCCTCCAGGAGCTGACCGGGCAGGACCGGGGCACCTACGAGCGGGAGCTGGCGCGGGCGTATCCGTACCACACGGTGGTGGGCACGGTCGGGCTGTGGAGCAGGACGCCGCTGTCCGACGCGCGTCCGGTCGACACGCGGATGGACGTCGGGCCGCTGGGTGAGGCCAAGCCGCCCGAGGAGACGATCGTGTACAACCGGGCGCTGCGCGCCACGGTGGCCACGGACGGGGGGCCGCTGGCCGTGTACGCGGCCCATCTGGGGTCCGTGCGGGTCGTGCCCAGGGGCGGCTTTGTGACCGGGGACCGCGACCGCGGCGCGCAGGCGCTCGCCGAGGCCGTGGCGGCCGAGGAGCTTGAGCGGGTGGTGCTGCTCGGCGACCTCAACGGGGCCATGGACGACCGCGCCTTCGACGGCGTCACCGCCGAGTTGAGCCCGGTGCAGGACCTGGCCGGGAGCGGCTTCGGCTTCAGTTGGCCGGCGGCGTTCCCGGTGGTGCGGCTCGACCAGATCCTGGTGAGGGGCGTGGAGGTGGCGGACTCACGGGTGCTGCCGGCCACCGGCAGCGACCACCGGCCGGTGGCGGCCGACCTCGGTTGAGGGCCGCCGTGCGGTGCCGCCCGAGGGGCCGCACCGCACGCCGGCGCCGCGTGGGGGGACGGCCCCGCGCGGCGAACGCCGCCCGCCGAGGGGCGGCGCCCCGGTCATACCACCCGGCGCGCACCCTGTGCGGGCAGCGCGGTGAACCCCGCGGGCTCGGCGAAGCCCCGCTCCCGGTAGGCGGCGCGCACCGCCTCCAGGCACGACTCCCTCTCCTGGGCCTCCACCAGCGCGATCACACAGCCGCCGAACCCGCCGCCGGTCATCCGCGCGCCCAGGGCGCCCGCCGCCAACAGCGCGTCCACGGCGGTGTCGACCTCCGGGACGGTGATCTCGTAGTCGTCGCGCATCGAGGCGTGCGAGGCGGTGAACAGCGGACCGACCCGGTGGACGTCACCGGAACGCAGCAGCGCGACCGTCTCCAGCACCCGCTCGTTCTCCGTGACCACGTGGCGCACCCGGCGCCGGGACACCGCGTCGGGCAGGGCCTCCAGAGCCGCCGGCAGCCCCTCGGCCGTGACGTCGCGCAGGGCCGGTACGCCCAGCACGCGCGCGGCCTCCTCACACGAGCGACGGCGTTCGGCGTAGGCGCCGTCGACGTGCCGGTGCGGTGCCCGGGTGTCCACCACGAGCAGGGCGAGCCCTCGCCCGGCCAGGTCGAAGGGCACCTGTTCGGTCTCCAACGACCGCGTGTCCATGAACAGGGCGTGCCCCGCCGTGGCCAGCATGGAGGCCGACTGGTCCATGATCCCGCACGGCATGCCCACGAACCCGTTCTCCGCCTGCTGGGCCAGCACGGCCACCCGGGCGGGATCGGGGCTCGCGCCGTGCGTGTGCGCGGCGGCCAGGACGGTGGCACAGGTCAGCGCGGCCGATGACGACAGCCCCGTCCCGCTCGGGATCGTGCTGTCCACCATCAGGTCCAGGCCGTCGATGCGCACGCCCGACTCGGCCAGCGCCCACAGCGCGCCCGCCGGGTAGGCGGCCCAGCCCGGGACCGACCCCGGCACGAGGTCGCTCGTGCGCGTGGCGAACTCCTCGCCCGACTGGCGCGAGCGCAGCCGCACGACCCCGTCCGTGCGCCGGGCGGCGGCCGCGGCCAGCGCGTGCGGCAGCGCGACCGGCAGCACGAACCCGTCGTTGTAGTCGGTGTGCTCGCCGATGAGGTTGATCCGCCCGGGCGCGATCCACACGCCCTCCGGCTCGTGGCCGTAGGCGTCGCGGAAGGCGTCCGCGCAGGCGCTCGGCGACGGCCCGGCCGTCACTTCGGTCACTCCGATCGCTTCGGTCACGGTCCCACCTCTCTGAGCCGCTGTGCGGCGGCCTCCGGGGTGACGTCGTTGATGAACACGCCCATGCCCGACTCCGTCCCCGCCAGGTACTTGAGCTTTCCGGGCGCGCGCCGCACGGAGAACACCTCCAGGCGCAGGGCGCCCGAGTCGCGGCGGGCGCGGACCGGGGCCTGGTGCCAGGCGGAGATGTAGGGCAGGGGCGCGTCGTACAGGGCGTCCAGGCGGCGCAGCACGTCCAGGTACAGGTCGGCGAAGTCGTCGCGCTCGGCCTCGGTCAGAGCGGGCAGGTCCGGCACCCGCCGGTGCGGGTAGACGTGGACCTCCACCGGCCAGCGCGCGGCCGCCGGCACGAACGCCGTCCAGTGCTCGCTCTGGGCGACCACGCGGACCTTGGCCTCCTGCTCGGCGTGCAGGACGTCGGCGAACAGGTCGCCTCCGGTGCGGCGACGGTGCTCCTCGGCGGAGTCGAGCGTGCGCTCCGTCCGGGGCGTGACGAACGGGAAGGCGTAGATCTGCCCGTGCGGGTGGTGCAGGGTCACGCCGATCTCCGGCCCGCGGTTCTCGAAGCAGAACACCTGCTCCACCCCCGGCAGCGCGGACAGGGCGCGCGTGCGGTCCACCCACGCGGCCATGATCGTGCGCACCCGCTGCGGCGACAGGTCGACGAAGGACGCGTCGTGGTCGGAGCCGAAGACCAGGACCTCGCAGCGGCCCTCGCCCACGCGTCGGGACGGGGCCAGCTCACCGACCGGTTCCAGCGCGCGGCCGTCGTCCGGCACCAGCGACGGGAAGCGGTTCTCGAAGGCCACCACGTCGTAGGAGGACGCGGGGATCTCGGTCCGGCGTTCGTCGGAGGAGGGGCACAGGGGGCAGTCGTTCGTGGGCGGCAGGTGGGTGCGGCCCTGGCGGTGCGAGGCGATGACCACCCACTCGCGCAGCAGCGGGTCGAAGCGCATCTCCGACCCCGAGGCGACCGGGGGGAGGGTGCGCGGGTCGGGGGTCGGGCGCCGGACGGCGTCGCCCTCGTCGAAGTAGATGATCTCGCGACCGTCAGCGAGGAGTTCGGCGGTCCGTCTCATGTCTCTTCCCGGTGGACGTCGGCGACGACGAGTCGCCCGACGTGTTCGGACAGGGTGGTCCGGGCGTCCTCGTCGATCCCGGCGTCGGTGACGAGCACGTCGCAGCGGCTCAGTGGCGCGATCGTGCTCATGCCGACGGTGCCCCACTTGGTGTGGTCGGCGGCGACCACGAGGGTGGCGGAGGCCTCGACGAGGGCCTGGTCGGTCTCGGCCTCCATGAGGTTGGGGGTGGTGAAACCGGCCCGGAGCTGCATGCCGTGCACGCCCAGGACGAGCACGTCGAGGTTGAGGCCGCGCACGGCGGTGAGCGCGACGGGGCCGACCAGGGCGTCCGAGGGCGTGTGGAAACCGCCGGTGAGGGCGACGGTCTGGTCCGGGCGGGCGGACTGGTAGAACACCTCGGCCACGCGCAGGGAGTTGGTGACGACCGTCAGGCCCGGCACGTCGGTCAGGTAGCGGGCGACGGTGGCGGTGGTGGTCCCCGCGGACAGGCCCACGGCGCTGTGCGGTTCGACCAGGTCGGCCACGGCCCTGGCGATCGCGTGCTTCTCGTTCTCCTGGCGGGTCGACTTGGCCTCGAACCCGGGCTCCTCGGTGCGCGCGCCCTCCGCGGCCACCGCGCCGCCGTGCACTTTGCGGACGGCGCCGCGCCCGGCCAGCGCGTCCAGGTCGCGCCGGACGGTCATGTCCGACACCTCGAGGCTCTCGACGAGCTCGGTGACGCGCACCCCGCCGGTCCGCCTGACCTGGTCGAGGATCAGCGCCTGGCGTTGCGCGGCCAGCATGGGACCTCCCCACGGGATCCGGATGAACGAAAATGTTTGAACATGTTGGGATACTGACGCAGAGTCCAGTCTGATGTCAATGAGTCCGCAGAGCGGTCACCTTACGTGTTGGATATCGTTGATAAGTGTTGACAACCAGGTGGCGCTCTGTTGAGGTTGTGAGTGCTTTCGTGTCCCCTCCGGGTGCGGCACCGCCCGGCACCGTCCGGACCCGGCGCGCACCACCGACAGTGCAGAGGTTCGACGTGCCCACTCACCCCGAACACGCCCCCTCCTACCTGGAGAGCCGCACCCCGTCCGCGGGGACCGAGCCGCCCCGGGCCGCCTTCGCCTCCGACGCGCCCGTGCTGGACCTGGACGGCGACTGGCGCTTCCGCCTCGCGCCCACCGCCGGGGGCGGACCCGGCGCCTTCGAGCGCGAGGACCACGACGACAGCGGCTGGGACACCCTCCCCGTCCCCTCCCACTGGCAGCTGCACGGGTACGGCGCCCCCGCCTACACCAACATCGCCTACCCGTTCCCGATCGACCCGCCGCACGTGCCCGACGACAACCCCACGGGCGAGTACCGGCGCGCCTTCGACCTGCCGGACGCGTGGCCCGAGGGCCCGGCCGTCCTGCGCTTCGAGGGCGTGGACTCCTGCTACGCCGTGTGGCTGAACGGGCACGAGCTCGGCCACGCCACGGGCAGCCGGCTGCCCAGCGAGTTCGAGGTCGGATCCCTCCTGCGCCGCGGGCGCAACGTGCTGGCGGTCCGCGTCCACCAGTGGTCGGCCGCCAGCTACCTGGAGGACCAGGACATGTGGTGGCTGTCGGGGATCTTCCGGGGCGTGCGCCTGCTCGCCCGCCCCGCGGACGGCGTACGCGACCTGGAGGTGCGCGCCTCCTACGACCACATGACCGGTACTGGCGTCCTGCGCGTGGACACCGACACCCCCGGCCTGGTCACCGTGCCCGAACTCGGTCTGGTGGACGCGCCGACGGGGGCCGACCACGAGGTCGGGCCGGTCGAGCCCTGGTCGGCCGAGGCGCCCCGGCTCTACGACGGCGAGCTGGTCACCCCGGGCGAGCGGGTCCCCGTGCGCGTGGGCTTTCGGACCGTGGAGATCTCCGGCGGACAGCTGCGGGTGAACGGCCGCCCGCTACTGCTGCGCGGCGTGAACCGGCACGAGTGGGACCCCGACCGGGGCCGGGCGGTGACCTGGGAGACCATGCGCGAGGACGTGCTGCTCATGAAGCGGCACAACGTCAACGCCGTGCGCACCAGCCACTACCCGCCCCATCCCGACTTCCTCGACCTGTGCGACGAACTCGGCCTGTGGGTCATCGACGAGTGCGACCTGGAGACCCACGGGTTCGAGGACGTCGGCTGGCGGCGCAACCCCTCCGACGACCCCCTCTGGCGCGAGGCCTACCTGGACCGGATGGCCCGCACGGTCGAACGGGACAAGAACCACCCCAGCATCATCCTGTGGTCGCTGGGCAACGAGTCCGGCAGCGGGCAGAACCTGCGCGCCATGGCGGAGTGGACCCGCCGCCGCGACCCCGGGCGCCCGGTGCACTACGAGGGCGCGGTGGGGACGGACTACACCGACCTCTACTCGCGGATGTACGCCACGCACAAGGAGGTGGCGGCCATCGGGCGCCGGACCGGCCTGCCCGAGGGCGACCCCGGCCTGATCGACCGTCCGTTCCTCATGGTCGAGTACGCCCACGCGATGGGCACCGGGCCGGGCGGGCTGGAGGAGTACCAGCGGCTCGTGGAGGCCTACCCGCACCTGCTGGGCGGGTTCGTCTGGGAGTGGATCGACCACGGCATCCGGCGGCGCGAGGACGACGGCACCGAGTGGTTCGCCTACGGCGGCGACTTCGGCGAGGTGGTGCACGACGCCAACTTCGTGGCCGACGGACTGCTCATGCCCGACCGCACCCCGGGGCCCGGGCTGGCGGCCCTGGCCAAGACCTACGAGCCGCTGCGGCTGGTGCCCGATCCGGCGGCCGGGACGGTGGCGCTCACCAACACCTGGCAGGTGCTCGACACCTCCGGGCTGGAACTGCGCTGGGACGTGCGGGAGGAGGGCGGGCTCGTCGCCGAGGGCGTCCTGGCGGCCGAGCCGGTCGGGCCGGGTGAGAGCGCCGTGCTGCCCCTGCCGGACCTGCCGGACCTGTGGTCCGCCGACGGCCGGGAGACCTGGTTGACGGTGTCGGCGCGCCTGGCCGGGGACCGCCCCTGGGCGGACGCCGGGCACGAGGTGGCCTGGGGACAGGCCCGGATCGACCGGGGGAGCGACGCCGGGGCGGACACCGGCCGGATCACGGCCGTCACGCCCGTCACCGAGGGCGGCACGGTCACCGTGGGGCCCGCGGAGTTCGACGCCCGCACCGGGCGGGCGCTCTCGCTGGCGGGGCTGCCCCTCGCGACCCTGGAACTGGATGTGTGGCGCGCGCCGACCGACAACGACCAGGCCAGGCACGGCGAGTCCGTGGAGGTGCCCTGGCGGCGGGCCGGACTGGACCGGATGACGCACCGCGTGCTGTCGGTGGAGCGGGACGGCTCGGCCCTGCGCGTGCGGACCCGGGTGGCGGCGGCCGCGAGCGAGCTCGGGCTCCTGGCCGAGTACACGTGGACGGGCGACGCGCACGCCCTGGCCCTGGACCTGTCGGTCGAGGCGGTGGGGGACTGGCCGTGCCCCCTGCCCAGGGTCGGTGTGCGGTTGGAACTGCCGCCGGAGCTGGGGGAGGTCGAGTGGTTCGGCCGCGGGCCGGGGGAGGCCTACCGCGACGTCGCGCAGGCCGCGCGCGTGGGGCGCTTCACGAGCTCGGTGGACGGGCTCCAGACCCCGTACCTGCGGCCCCAGGAGAACGGCAACCGGCTCGGGACCCGCTGGCTGCACCTGCGCTCGTCCGAGGGGCGCGGACTGCGGGTGGAGGGCGTCCCGGAGTTCGACTTCACCGCGCGCCGGTGGAGCACGGCGGCCCTGGACCGCGCCCGGCACCCGCACGAACTCCGCCCGGAGGACCGGATCCACCTGCACCTGGATGCGGCGCACCAGGGCATCGGCTCCGCGTCCTGCGGCCCGGGCGTCCTGCCCGAGCACCGGCTGACCCCGGGCACGCACCGGTTGCGCCTGGTGCTGCGGCCCCTGGGCTGAGCCGTTCGCCCGTCGCCCGTCGCCCGTCGCCCGCCATCGCCCACCCGTCGCCCGCCATCGCCCCCCGGGCGCTGGGCGCGGCGGGTGGCCCGCCGCCCGTCCGTCTGCGGTGCGGTCGTTCTCCCGTGGGCGGGACGGGTGGGTTGCCGCCCTCATCGGCCGCCTGCGGCGTGGCGGGCCTCGCCGGACACGGTGACGGGCGTCAGGCCGGCGTCCGCCCGTTCCGGCTCCCGCTCCGGAGCGGCGGGGGCGGTCGGCGCCGGCGGGATCGCGGTGACCTGGACGAGGACGACCGCCGCGACCGCGCTCAACGCGCCGAGGAGCTGGATCGGGGTGAGGACCTCCCCGAGGACGGCGAATCCGAGGACCGTGGCCGCCAGCGGGCTGGCGAAGGACAGGAACGACACGGCCAGCGCGGGCAGGCGCTCCAGGCCGCGGAACCACAGGGCGTAGGAGATCAGCGCCCCCACGATGCCCAGGTAGGCGAATCCGGCGAGGTTGGTCCCCGTGACGTGCGCCGGCAGGCCCTCCACGAGGAGTGCGGCCGGAGCGAGCAGCAGCCCGCCCGCGGTGAGCTGCCAGCCGGTCATGGCCAGCACGCCCACGCCCTTCGGCCGGCCCCAGCGCTTGGTGAGCACCATGCCGGTCGCCATGGACGCGGCGGCGGCCAGCCCGGCCGCGATCCCGAGCGGGTTCAGGGCCGCCTCCGGACCCACGACCAGAAGCCCGACCCCGGCGGCGCCGAGCAGGCAGGCCAGGACGTGGACGAGCCGGATGCGGGTGCCCAGCAGGGCCGCGCCCAGGAGCAGGACCACGACGGGCTGCACGCTCATGACCAGGGCCGCGATGCCGCCGGGCAACAGGTAGGCCGCGACGAAGAGCAGGTAGAGGAACACGCCGATGTTGAGCGTGCCCAGGACCAGGGAGCGCCACCACCACACCCCACTGGGCAGGACCCGGGTGATGGCCAGCAGGACGAGTCCGGCGGGCAGGGCGCGCACGGCGGCGGCCAGCAGGGGCCGGTCGGGCGGCAGGAACTCGGTGGTGACGAGGTAGGTGCTGCCCCACACGGCCGGGGCGAGCGCCGTGAGCAGGGAGTCGAAGGCGACGCGGTGTCCGCTCATCGCCGTCCTCCTTCGGTGCGGGCGGTGCCGTGGGTCTCGGCGTACACGTGGTGGGACCGGGGGCGGCGCCCCGGGTGGGCGCGGGTCTCGGCCGGGTAGCCGATCGACAGCAGCAGCGCGATGGCGAGGTCGTCGCGGTGGTCCGCGCCGATCGCCTTCTTGACCTCGGCCTCGTCCCAGCCGTTCATCGGGGACGTGGCGAGCCCGGCGTCGGCGGCGGCGAGCATGGCGAAGCTCGCGGCGAGCATGGCGTCCTTGACCGCGTACTCGCGGGCGAGTCCGCGTGCGTCGAGGTCGCGCTGGAAGTCGATGCCGGCGGTGGCCGTCATCTCGGCGAACTCCGGGGACCAGGCGCCGCGTTCGAGCGCGGTCTCGTAGACGTCGGACAGGTCGTGGCGCCAGGCCTCGCACTCGGCGACGAACACCAGGGTGACGGGCGCCCGTCGGGGCTGCTCCTGGCCGCCCGCGGCGCGGGCGAGGGCCTCGCGGCCTTCGGGCGAGGTGACCGCGACGACGGATCGGGACTGGAAGTTCCAGCTGGAGGGGGCCTCGACCGCCAGGTCCAGGAGTTCGTCCAGGAGGGCGTCGGGCAGCGGCTCGGGGCGGAACCGCCGGATGCTGCGGCGGGCGCGGATGGTCTCGGCGAGGGGGATCAGGGGAGGGGGAGCGCTCATTTCGACGATGAACCTTTCGATGTCGAATCGTTCGATATCGAAAGGTTAGGTCGTGGTGCTCCGATCCGTCAAGCGCGCGGCGCTATCATCGCCGGATGAACGACGCCGTCGATGTGTTCCTTGACCAGTGGGGCCGCGAGCGCCCCGACCTCGACGTCTCGCCGATGGGGCTCATCGGACGTGTCCAGCGGCTGAACCGGCTGCTCGTGCGCGGCCTTGAGGAGTACTTCGTCACACAGGGCCTGGAGTTGTGGGAGTTCGACGTCCTCGGCACCCTGCGCCGGTCCGGGGCTCCCTACGCCCTGACCCCCAAGGAGCTGGTCCGCATGACCATGGTGGGCTCGGCGGCCATGACCAACCGGGTGGACCGCCTGGTCAAGCGGGGCCTGGTCTCCCGCGAGGTCGACCCGGAGAACCGGCGCCGGACCGTGGTCAGCCTCACTCCGGAAGGGCTGGAGCTGGTCGACGTGGCCGTCAAGGGGCACGTCGCCAACGAGGAGCGGCTGCTGGAGGGGCTGGACGGGGGCGAGCGCGCGCGGATGGTCGAGCTGCTGCGCACGCTCCTGCTCTCCCTCGACGACACCCTGGAGGAGTGAGCGCGCTCCGCGGCCGTCACCGCACACGACGGCGGCCCGCCACGGGGGCGGGCCGCCGGGGCCGGTGCGCCGCGGGGAGCGCGGCCACCGTCACACGCCTCAGTGTTCACCCGGCTTCTTGTCCGGGGTCACGGCGTCCTTGAGCTTCTCACCGGCCTGCTTGAGCTTGGACGTGGACTTCTCCTTCTTGCCCTCCGCCTGCCACTGTTCGTTGCCGGTGGCCTTGCCGAGGCCCTCCTTGGTCCTGCCCTTGTACTCCTCGGCCTTGTTCTTGAACTCGTCCTTCTCGGACATGGACTGCCTCCTCTCAAGCCGTCCTGTCTTGAGCCCTAACCGAACTCGCGGGCGCTCAACCGTCGGGAGAGGAAATTTCGTTCCGAGCGGACGGCCAGGTCAGGCTCCGGGGGCGATCGGGACCACCGACGCGAACGGCGCGTGCGTGGTGAGACGCCGCGCGATGCCCTCGCGGACCATCGCCTTGGCGGTGGCGACGGCCGGTCCCACCTCGGCGCCCTTGGCCAGTTCGGCGGTGATCGCGGCGGCGAACGTGCATCCCGCGCCGCTCACCCTCTCCTCGCCGATCTTCGGGGCGCGCAGGACCGTGACGTCGGTGCCGTCGAAGTGCACGTCCACCGCGTCGGGGCCCGGCAGTTCCGTGCCGCCCTTGGCGACCACGTGCCGCGGGCCGAGCTCGTGGATGCGGCGGGCGGCCTCCACCAGGTCGTCGACGGTGTCGATCCGCTCCATGCCCGCCAGCGTGCGCGCCTCGAAGTGGTTCGGCGTGATGACGGTGGCCAGCGGCAGGACGCGGGCGGTCAGCGCCTTGTCGGTGTCCAGGGCCGCGCCCGGCTCCTGCCCCTTGCAGATGAGCACGGGGTCCAGGACCACGTGCCGCCACGTCCGGGCCTCCAGGGCGTCGGCGACCACGTCGATGGTGTCCGGCGTGCCCAGCATGCCGATCTTGACCACGTCCGGGTCGTGGCAGGCCGTGGCGGCCTCGATCTGGTCGGCGATGACGCCGGGCTCCACCGGGACGAACCGGTGGCCCCAGCCGTTCTTCGGGTCGAAGGAGACGATGCAGGTGATCGTCCCGACCCCGTACACGCCGAGCTCCTGGAAGGCCTTGAGGTCGGCCTGGATGCCGGCCCCGCCGGTGGCCTCCGACCCTGCGATCACGTACGCGCGGTTGGTCATCTCGTGCCAACCTTCCTTCCTCGATGCTGACTGCGGTGTCCGGACCCGGTCGAGCGAATCCGTGCACATTGCATCACACGCGAGGGCCCGGATCGTTCCGCACGCACGCGTGGCGATCCTCGATGGGGTCGGGCGCGGGCGGAGCCCGCCCCGTGGGCGGGGCGCGGTGACGGGCTCGGCCTCCGGCGTGCGCCTCGGCCGCCCGCACGGCGACCCGCCCCCGGGCGCTCACACCACCAGCAGCGACCTGCCCAGGGTGGTGCGCTCCTCCAGCCCGGCGTGCGCCTCGGCCGCCCGCTCCAGGGGGAAGGTCGCGCCCACGTGCGGTCGGATCGTGCCCTCGGCGACCAGGTCCAGGGCACGCACGGTCGCCGCGCGCTTCTCCGCGGAGGGCTGCGGCGGCAGGTCGAGCAGACCGGTCACGGAGACGCCCCGCCGTTCCGCCTCGCCCTCGGGCACCTCGGTGAACTCGCCGCCGGACGTCCCGTAGCTGACGAAGCGGCCGCCGTCGGCCACCGCGCCGAACGCGGCCGTGCCCAGCGCCCCGCCCGCGCCGTCCAGGACCACCGCGGCTCCGCCGCCGGTCAGCGCGACCGCCTTCGCGACCCAGTCGGGCTCGGAGTAGTCCACGGTCTCCTCCGCGCCCAGCTCACGGGCGAGCGCCAGCTTGGCCGCGCCCCGGGCGGCGCCGAGCACGCGGGCCCCGGCCGCCCGGGCCAGCTGCACGACCAGGCTCCCGGCGCCGCCGGTGGCCGCCGCCACGAGCACCCACGTCCCGCGCTCGATCCGCGCGGCCTCCGCCAACAGCAGGGCGGTGGGCCCGTCGTGCAGCACGGCCAGCGCGGTCTGGGGATCCATGCCCTCCGGCACCCGGATCAGTCCGTCGGCGCCCACGGCCGCCTTCGCCGCGTAGCCGTCGACCGGGGCCTGGGTGAGCCCGGTCTCGGGGTCGGACGTCCCGGTGTCGGAGAGCACCGTCGCGCCGACCCAGGAGGCCGCCACGCCCGCGCCCACGGCGGCGACCCGCCCCACGATCCCGCTGCCCGGCACGTAGGGCGGAGCGACGTCGAAGAAGTCCGTGCCCCAGCCCTGGCGGACCAGGGTGTCCAGGAACATCACGTTGGCCGCCGCCACGTCCACCAGGACCTGGCCGGGGCCCGCGACCGGGTCGGGCACCTCCCGGGCCACCAGCACCTCGGGTCCGCCGAACTTCTCCACCACGACTGCGCGCATCTCTTCACTCCAGGGTTCGTTCCTCGTGTACGGACCCCACTCTTCTTCCTCAACAAATATTGAGGTCAAGGGGTGATCGGGGTGGTCCCGCGTCCCGGCTCACAGATCGGCGAGCAGGCCGTCGGTGGCGTCGTAGCCGCTGTCGTAGGCGCCCTCCACGGTGTTCTCCCCGGTCGTCGCCTCACCGGCGAAGAACAGGACCCCGCCCACCGGTGCGGCGAGCGCGGCGGGCGCGTCGTGGGCGCCGGGCGGCACGTACAGGTAGGCGCCGCGGCTGTGCGGATCGAGCGTCCAGTCGTGCGTGGTGCGGCGCACCGGGTCCGGGGGAGTCTGCCCCGCGGCCGCGCCCAGGGCGCGCAGCCCCGCGGCGAACCGCTCGTCCTCCGGCTGCGCCAGCAGCGCGCGGGCGGCCTCGCCGGCGGCCCAGACCGAGACCACCTCGGGCGCGGTCGGCGACAGGTGCGAGACCGACCAGAACGCGAGGTCGCCGTCCGAGGGCAGCACGTCGGTGTCGGCGGGCAGGACCGGTCGGTCGAACTCCATCACCAGCTTGACCGCGTCCGTGGCGTCCAGGGCCTCGATCGCGTCGCGGTGCGCGGCGGGCAAGGGGGGTTCGAACACCACGTCCGCCGTCCGGAGCACGCGGATCGGCAGCGTGGCCACGCACCGGCGGGCCCTGACCCGCTCCGTCCCCCCGGGTCCCCGCATGGTCAGCTCCACGCCCCCGCCCGACCACCGCACGGCGCGCACCCGCCGGCCGAGGTCGATCCGCAGTCCGTGCGCCAGCGGGGCCAGCAGTCGGTCGTAGCCGTCGACCACGCGAAAGTCCGCACGGGGCGCCGACCACCAGTCGAACTCGCCCCGCTCGACCATCCAGGTGGCGCTCCACCGCGACAGCGGTTCGTTCTCGCTCGACACCGGCGGCCAGTCCGCCTCCGGGACGCCCAGCCGGCGCAGGTACTCGGCCGCGCTGTCGTCGTCCCGGGGCGCGGCGGCGCGGCCGACGGCCGTGCTCGGGGACCAGTGCTGCTCGGAGCGGACCCGGACGGTGTCCGCCCCGGCCCAGTCCACGAGTTCCCAGGTCGAGGCCGCGGCGCCGTGGATCAGTCCGGCGCCCAGCTCCACGGGCACCGAGGTGAAGCCGTGGTCGGTGTGGACCTGGCCGCCGATCCGGTCGCGCGCCTCCAGCACGATCACCCGCAGACCGTGGTCGGTCAGGTTGCGGGCCGCAGACAGCCCGGTGACGCCCGCGCCGATCACCGCCACGTCCCACTCCGCCCAGGGGCGGTCGGGGGCGCCGGCGGCGGCGGTCAGCAGCGCGGCGCCGCCCAGCAGCAGGCCGGAGCGTCGGGTGATTCCGGGCAAGGGGGCTCTCCTTCGGGGGTCCGGAGGCCGGAGTCGGGGCACGCTCGGTGCGGGGAGGAAGGGGTCAGGCGCGCATGCCCTGGCAGGCGATGTCGACGAGGCGCCGGCGCGCGTCGGCGCCGTCGTCGCCCTCGGCCGGTCGGGACAGGCAGGCCACCAGCAGGGCCATGGCGTCGTCGGCCGTCACGTCGGCGCGGACGGCCCCGGCGTCCTGGGCGCGCACGAGCAGGCGGCCCAGCGCTCCGGTGACGTCGTAGTCGGAGTTCGAGACGATGGCGTGCTTGTCGAAGCCGGGACCGCTCAGCGACTCGGACAGGCCGCGGTCCATGCCGCCCTCGTGGACCAGGAAGGCGAAGTAGGAGAAGAACGTGCCGCCGGGATCGTCGCTGTCACACAGCTCGTCGGCCCGGCGCACGTACGAGTGCAGGCGCTCCAGCAGGATCGCCCGGAACAGCGACCGCTTGGTGGGGAAGTGGCGGCTCACGGTGCCGGTGCCCACGCCCGCGCGGCGGGCGATCTCGTGGACCGGTACGGACAGTCCCTCGGCGGCGAACACCTCCTGCGCGACCGTGAGGACGCGCTCCCGGTTGCGGCGCGCGTCGGCGCGCAGGGGCCGGTCGCCGTGCGCAACCGCGGCGACGCCGTCCTGATCGATGCCCATGCCTGGTCCACTCCGTGCTGGGGGTCCGGGTGCCGCGCCGGAACGGTCGGCCCGCCCAGGATAGCCCCGGCCGCGTCGGAGCCACCGGTCCCGGCGGTGGCCGGGAGGCTCGGTCACCGTCCCGCCCGTGGCCGGATCCGGCCACCGGCCGGTCTCCTTGAAAATATTGTCGTATTATTTTTTCATGGCACGGACGGCGGACCACGAAGAACGGCGGCGGCAGGTCGCCGAGGCACTCCTGCGCACGGTGGGGGAGCGGGGGCTGGCGCGGACCACCCTCGCCGACGTCGCCGAGGAGGCGGGGGTCTCGATCGGCCTGGTACAGAGCTACTTCCGCACCAAGTCCCAGCTCCTGCGCTTCGGCGTGGACCACATGTACAAGCGGGCGGAGGCGCGGCTGCGGGCGGTCTCGGAGGGCGCGGAACCCGTCCGCTCGGTCCGGGAGTGGCTGTTCCGGGCCGCGGAGACCCTGCTGCCCCTCGACGACCAGCGGCAGAGGGAGATCACCGTCTGGCTGGAGTTCCTCCCGGCCACCAAGACCGATCCGGAGATGGCCCGGCTGCACCGGGACACCACCGCCGAACTCCTGGACGCGCTCGCCCGCGCACTGGACGAGGGCGTGCGCCTGGGCGAGTTCCGGCCCGACCTGGACGGCCGGACCGAGGCGGCCGGACTCGTCGCGTTCGTGGACGGCCTGTCGATCCACCACCTCGTCACCGGCGGGGACGCCTTCGCGCAGGAGGCGGTCCGCGCCGCGCTGCACACCTACCTCGACCGGCTCCTCCCGGCCCCCGAGAGCCCGTGACCACCCTTCCCACCATGCGCAAGGCGGCCGGCATGACCAGACCGACCACACCGGGAACCCGGGGCGAGCAGGCCTCCGGTGCCGGTACCCGACTGCCCCTGCTCGACGTCCTGCGCGGCGTCGCGATCCTGGGCACCCTCGCCTCGAACGTGTGGCTCTTCACCGCCCGCGGCGGCGAGAGCATCATGATCTTCGAGAGCGACGCGATGAGCCCCATGGGCGCGTTCGCGGCGGACCCGTCCCTCGACGGCCTGGCGCGGGGCGTCTTCTTCCTCGCGGCCAACGGCAAGTTCCTCGCCATGCTCACCCTGCTGTTCGGGGTCGGCCTGGCCATCCAGTTCCGGTCGGCCGCCCGGCGCGGCGCCCGGTGGCCCGGCCGCTACAAGTGGCGGGCGCTGTTCCTGTTCACCGAGGGCCTCGTGCACTTCACGCTGGTCTTCGCCGCGGACGTCCTCATGGGCTACGCGGTCGTCTCGCTGCTGGTCGCCTGGCTGCTGACCAGGTCGCAGCGGGTCCGGTCCGCCGTGATGTGGACGTCGGCCTGCCTGCACCTGCTGGTGGTCGGGCTGCTCACGGCGGCCCTGGCGCTGCGGCCGCCGGCCGAGACCCCGGGCGCCGCGGGCGTGCCGCCCGAGGCCGTGGCCCTGTACGCGGAGGGGAGCTACCTGGACCAGGTGGCCTTCCGACTGGACAACGCCCTGCTGCTGCGGGCGGAGCCGGTCATCTCGTTCGGGCTGCTCCTGTTCATGTTCCTGCTGGGGGTGCGCCTGTTCCGGGCCGGCGCCTTCGGGGCGGACGAGACCGGCCGCCGTATCCGCACCCGGATGCTCGTGTGGGGCCTGGGGGTCGGGGTGCCGCTGAACGCGGCCGTCGCCCTCCTGGGACCGGACCTGTTCTTCGTCGACCGCTACGTGGCCGCGCCGATCGTGGCGCTCGGCTACGTCGGGCTCGTCGGATGGCTGCTGGACCGGGTGAACCCCGCGGGGGCGGTCGTCACCGCGTTCTCCTCCCTGGGCCGGATGGCCATGTCCGGCTACGTGCTGCAGAACGTGCTCTGCGCGTTCGTCTGCTACGGCTTCGGCCTGGGACTGGCCACGGGTCTGGCGGGGGCCGACCCGTGGTGGGTCATGGGGCTCTGGGCCGCGGTCTCGGCCCTGTTCCTGGCGGTCGCGACGCCGTGGCTGCGCCGGTTCGGGTCGGGACCGCTGGAGGCGCTCCAGAAGTCGGTGCTGGCCAGGGTCCCCGAGCGCGATCGTGCGGGCGCGGCGCGGCGGTGACGCCCGCTCGGTGTCATTCGGCGGCGTCGAGCGAGGCCAGGAAGTCCTCCACCACCGCCAGCAGCGCGAGAGGCGTCTCGTCCATCGCGTAGTGCCCGGCGTCCTGGAACACGTACAGCCGGGCGTTGGGGAACCACTCCATCCACGTGGCGCGCATGACGTCGGGGGACAGCGCCTG
Source organism: Nocardiopsis sp. Huas11 (assembly GCF_003634495.1). GTDB lineage: Bacteria > Actinomycetota > Actinomycetes > Streptosporangiales > Streptosporangiaceae > Nocardiopsis. The sequence continues at coordinate 3,276,983 of NZ_RBKY01000001.1, forward strand.
GTCGTGCGCCCCGGCGACCGCGAGGGCGGGCACCGGGCTGCCCTTGACCGAGTCGTGGAAGTCCACCCCGGCCCAGTCCTGGAGGTAGGCGGCGAAGGCGTCCCTGGTCGAACAGGCCAGGGACGCGGCGACCACGGACTCCAGCCACACCCCGGGGAGCCGGCCGCCCGTGGTGAGGTCGATGATGGCGCGCCGGGCGGCGGGATCGTCGACGGCGCCGCGGAACAGGCCCCAGGCGTCGGAGTCGAAGCCCGCGCCGGCGGCCGGGACCGGGGAGACGCCCACGATCGCGCGGACCCGCTCCGGCGCGAGGGCGACGAGGTGCTGGGCGACCTTGCCGCCCATGGAGTGGCCGACCACGGAAAAGGTCCGCCACCCCAGGTGGTCGGCCAGGGCGAGGGCGTCGGCGGCGATCTCCGCGGTCGTGTACGCGCCCTCGATACCCCGCGCCTCGCCGTAGCCCCGCTGGTCCATGGCGGCGTACCTGAAGCGCTCGCCGTCGGCGTGCTCCAGCAGCGGCTCGAAGCTCGTACGGTCGCCGAACCAGCCGTGCAGGGCGAGGACGCCGTGCGGACCGGCGCCGCGGATCGTGTGCGGGAGGACGACGGGTTCCACCATGGGGGGCTCTCCAGACTCGGGGCGGGCGTGCCGCGGCCGCGCGTTCGGCCCGGCCGACAGGGTCCTACCCCGAGCGGGGCGCCGCATCCGGCACGGGCCGCATCCGGCGCGCGCCGCCAACGGTGCGCCGGGGTACGTGCGGAGCCCGTTCGGTAGGCTCGCGGCGACGGTCGTCCCCCACGGAAGACAGGTTCGACATGGCACGCGGCACACGCGGTATCGGGGCCGGCGACACGGCCCCCGACTTCACCCTCCCCGACCAGTCGGGGAACCGGGTCCGGCTGCGTGACCGGCTCGGCGAGCGGGTGGTCGTCCTGTACTTCTACCCCAAGGACGACACGCCGGGCTGCACCGCCGAGGCCTGCGCCTTCCGAGACAGCCACGAGGTGTTCGCCGAGGCGGGCGCCGAGGTGATCGGGATCAGCTCCGACTCGGTGGACCGGCACGCCGCCTTCGCCGGTCGGCACGAGCTGCCGTTCACCCTCCTCAGCGACAAGGGCGGCGCGGTGCGCAAGGACTACGGAGTCCCGTCGGTGCTCGGCCTGCTCCCGGGCCGGGTCACCTACGTGATCGACCGCCAGGGGACCGTGCGCCACGTCTTCAACTCGATGACCGTCATCGACAAGCACGTCAAGGAGGCCCTGTCGGTCGTCCGCGACCTGGCCGCCGTCGAGGACTGACGCCGCGGCCGACCACCCGGTCAGGCGAGCAGGTCCCGGCGCCGCAGACCGGCGAGCACGTCGGCGCCCATCCGGCGGGACAGGTGCTCGTGCAGCACGATCGTCGCCTGGTGCATCGCGGCCATCACCGCTCCGGCGTCGCGCGCCCGGTCCGAACCGGAGGGGAAGCGCTCGGGCCACGTCTGACTCAGGAACGCCTCGGCGACCGCGGCGCCGTTGTCGAAGACGCGGCCGACGGGGAGCCGTCGACTATGGCGGGCCACGTAGCGCAGGATCAGCGGGCTGTGCTGGAACACGCCGGCGAGGAAGCCGGGGTCGGTGATCTCCCCGTCGGTGACACCGAGGCCGCCGAGGCTGCCCAGGGTCTCGGCGGCGTAGGCGTCGCAGGCCCGCCGCAGGTCCTCCTTGGTCCCGAAGTGGTGCTGGACCAGCCCGATCGAGACCCCCGCCGCCTCGGCGATCCCCTTGATGGTCGCCCCGGTGTATCCGCGTTCGGCGGCGGGGGCCGCGGCGCCGCCCTTCACCGTCGCGATCAGCATGCGGGGCCGGAGAAAGGGGAGACCTCCGCCAGAGGCGGAGTGCCACGAGTGCGCGGTCAGGTCAGAAGGGAAAGTCACCACGTGCATCTCAGGACCCTTCCCGGAACGCCTGGGGAACTCGTTCCGGTCGCCGCCGAGCGAATGGAGGGGGGTGCGCTGGTGTCGACTTCTCTCGTGGTCTTCGCCACCGCGGCCCTGCTCCTCGCCGCCGCCCACGCCGGTGCCAGGGGAAAGCTGCCGCCCAACCCCTATCTCGGTATCCGGACCACCCTCACGGCGGACAGCGACGAGGCCTGGTACGAGGTCCACCGCAGAGCCGCTCCCTGGTGGGTCGTCGCCGGAATCGCCACGGCCATCGGTGGGTTCGCCCTCTTCCTCATCGAGGACGGGGGGTTCCAGATGGGGGCGTTGCTCGTGGCCGCCGCCGTGTGCCTGGCGACGGTCATCGCGGGCGCGCTCACGAGCTCCCGGGCCGTGCGCGATCGCCTGGCCCGGCGCGATCGCGCCTCAGGCGAGCACTCCTCCGGGTAGGAGGGAGCGTGAAGCCGACCGGAGGCAGGACCTCGCCGTCACGGTGCGGTATCCCGCGCTCAGAGAGCGCCGCGACCACCGGCACGGCCTCCGGGCGCTCCGGACACACAAAAACTCCCAGGCCGATGACCTGGGAGTGATGTGTTGCGAGTGTCCGAGGGGGGACTTGAACCCCCATGCCCTATACGGGCACTAGCACCTCAAGCTAGCGCGTCTACCTATTCCGCCACCCGGACAGGGTGTGTTCGGCACTCCTCAGTGCCGGACAGGACAACCATAGCAAAACCCAGGACCTGTCCGAACCATGTTTTCCGGCGGGGGGTGGCCGTGGCAGGGTCGGGGGGACAAGTAGGGCAACGGTGCGGTGCGACGGGAGCGGCAGATGCCGGACACGGACAGCGGACTGAGCGCGGCGGAGGTCGAGGTCGTCGACCTGTGCAGGGAGCTCATCGAGATCGACACCTCCAACTACGGCGACCATTCCGGGCCGGGTGAGCGCAAGGCGGCGGAGTACGTCGCGGGCAAGCTCGACGAGGTCGGCGTCGAGTCGACCATCTACGAGAAGCACCCCGGGCGCAGCAACGTGGTGGCGCGGATCACGGGAGAGGACTCCAGCCGCCCGCCCCTGTTGATCCACGGACACCTGGACGTGGTCCCGGCGGCGCCCGAGGACTGGACCCACCACCCCTTCGCGGGCGAGGTGACCGACGGGTGCGTGTGGGGCCGCGGCGCCGTCGACATGAAGAACATGAACGCCATGGTCCTGGCCATGCTGCGCCAGCGTCTGCGCGAGGGGCGCCGGCCGCCGCGCGACATCGTGCTGGCCTTCCTCGCCGACGAGGAGGCGGGCGGCACCTGGGGCGCCCAGTACCTGGTCGACGAGCACCCCGAGCTCTTCGCCGACTGCGACTCCGCGATCAGCGAGGTCGGCGGCTTCTCCTTCACCGTGAACGAGAACCGGCGCCTGTACCTGGTGGAGACCGCGGAGAAGGGCATCGCCTGGATGAAGCTGACCGCGCGCGGCACCGCCGGCCACGGGTCGATGGTCAACACCGACAACGCGGTCACCGAGCTGGCGGCGGCCGTGGCCCGGCTGGGCGAACACGAGTTCCCCGTGCAGCTCACGCCGACCGTGCGGACCTTCCTGGAGGAGGTCTGCGAGGCGTTCGGGATCGAGTTCGACGAGCGCGACGTGGACGCCACGGTCGCCCGGCTCGGCCCGATCGCCCGGATGATCGGCGCGACCCTGCGCAACACCCTCAACCCCACGGTGCTGGGCGGCGGATACAAGGCCAACGTCATCCCCGGCGAGGCCACCGCCCAGGTGGACGGCCGGTTCCTGCCCGGGGCCGAGGACGAATACTTCGCCGTCATCGACCGCCTGCTCGGCCCCAAGGTCGACCGCGAGTTCATCCACCACCTGCCCGCGGTGGAGACCCCTTTCGAGGGCGGGCTGGTCAGCGCGATGTCGGAGTCGCTCCTGGCCGAGGACCCCGGTGCCAAGGCCGTGCCGTACTGCCTCTCCGGCGGAACCGACGCCAAGAGCTTCTCCCGGCTGGGCGTGCGCAACTACGGTTTCGCCCCGCTGAAGCTGCCCCCGGAGCTGGACTTCGCCGGCATGTTCCACGGCGTCGACGAGCGCGTTCCCGTGGACGGCCTCCAGTTCGGCGTGCGCGTGTTGGACCGGTTCGTCGGCTTGAGCTGACCCCGTGCGGCCCGCGCCCGCGGGCGCGGGCCGCCTTCGCGCGTCCGATATGTGCTGCCTCGCTCCGAGAAGTTCTCGGCACGTTTCCGGATCGCGTGCATGTTCACTCAGCGTGATGCTACGGTTGCTTTCAGTTCGACGATGTCGTGGTTCCGCGCTCGCGTCAGTGAGCGCCCGGATGCGGCACGTCGGACGATCCCGGTGGCACACCGACCGGGGCCGAACATCGGGAACGAGACGAGGGGGCATGCATGGTGCTCACGGGCCGGGGGTGGCTGGTCATCACCAGTCGCGCTGCCTGTGGCGACCGTGTCGTCCTTGCCCGTCTGCTGCTCCTGTCCGGCCTCCTGGTCGTCGCCTGGCTGGCCGGAGGGTTCGGTGCCGCCCACGGCGGGACCACCTCCGACTCGGGCCGGCTCGTCGACAGCGTCCTGGAGACGGGTGAGGCCACCGAGCGCGCCGGACAGGCGGCCGCGGAGGAGATCCGCGCCGCCCGCCTCTCCGACGCCACGGCCAACGCCGCCGCGGTGACCGGCACGCTGACCGGCGACGTCGTGCCCCAGGCCGCGTCGCTGCCCGCGACCGCACTGAACGAGTCGGGCGTCACGTCCGCACTCGGGGAGACCTCCACGGGAACCGCCGCCAACCGGGTCGTCGACGACGCCACCCAGGTGGTGGACGGGACCGCGCGCGGGGCCGGCGACCTGGTCGACGGCATCACCCGCACGGGGCACGGGGTCGCCGGCGCCGCCGACGACTCCCTGCGCGAGACCGGTCTGGCCACCACCGTGGCCGACGGCCTCACCGACTCCACCCGGGGCGTCAACGAGGGGATCGACGGCACCGCGAAGACCGCCGACGCCGTGGTCTCCGGCCGACTGCCGGACCTCGGTTCCGAGGTCGAGGACGCCGCCGAGTCCACCGGGACCGCGCGTCCCGCCGAGCGCGGCGTCTCGCGCTCGGAGATGGAGCGCGTGACCAGGACCGCCCGCGCCGCGGCGGGAGCCGCCGCGCACAACGCCCACCACACCGCGGCCGAGCAGGCCGCGGAGCGGGCGGCGGACGAGGCCGAGGACCTCGGTGAGCGCATCCGCCTCATCGGCGGCGGTGGCACGCACCACCAGGGGCACGCGGACGCCACGGGCGCCACCGCGCCGACCTTCCCGCAGCCGGCCGCCGTCGGCTTCCTCATGGCCCGCGCGGCGCACCTCGCGCCGCAGGCCCAGCGGGTCGCCCTCCCCGGCGACCCCACCCTGGTGGTCCGCGACGCCGCGGACGACCCCACCTTCTCCCCCGACTAGTCGCGCTCACGACCGCGGCCGGTCCTTTCGCGCTCCCACGCGCAGTCGCCATGCCTCAGGCTGGCGCCATCCTCCACAGCCTTCGGCTCGGAGTCGCCGCCGCGGTCACCGTGAGTAGCCATCTGACCTCTCAGTGACCCAAGGACACGCAATGACGCACGCGACTCAGGCCAGGATCACCGCCCTCGTGGCAGCGGGCCTGCTCACCATCGGCGGGGCCGCAGGGGCCCACGCCGACACCACCACCAGCGGAAACGGATCGATCGGCGGCGGAAACCAGATCGACGTCGACGCCGACGCCCCGATCAACGTCTGCGGAAACTCCGTCGCGGTCCTCGGCCTGGCCGGAGCCCAGTGCGCGGACGGCGGGGCCACCGTCGAAGAGGCGTCGTCCACCCGCGGTCCCGGCCCCGGCGGCCACGACGGCTACGACGGCTACACGCCGCCCGGGGAGGAGCCCTCCGAAAGCCCGTCCGAGGGCCCGTCGGTGGGTCCCTCGGAAGGCCCCTCGGAGAGCCCGTCGGAAGGGCCGTCGGAAGGCCCCTCCGAAAAGCCCTCGGAGAGCCCCTCGGAAGGCCCGTCGGAAGGCCCCTCCGAGGGTCCGTCGGAAGGCCCGTCGCAGGGTCCGTCGGAAGGCCCCTCCGAGGGCCCCTCGGACGGCACGCCGGAGCTTCCCCGCACCGGGGCCTCCGACCTGGGCTCCTGGATCGCGGCGGCCGCCGCCGCCGTCCTGGCCGGCGCCGGGCTCGTCCTCGTCGGACTCCGCCGCCGCACACGCCACTGATCGGCTTCCCGGGCCCTTCGCGGTCCGGGGGTTGACGCGAGTCCCGCAGCATCGGCCGAGGCCATGTCCGCGGGGTTCACGTCAGCCGCCGCTCAACCAGAGCGGAGCTGACCGACGGGACGCACGCGTTCGCCCGCAACCAGCGGGCGCGACGGAGAGGTGTTCACCAGCCCGGCGCACACGCACCGTCCAGGTGCGCGGACGTCCGGATGATCCCCGGCCTTGGCCGTGGCCCCGTACCCCATCCAGGGGCGTGGAACGGCTTGTGGCCCCACGCACAGCAGCTTCTGATCTACTCGTTCTCTCGAAAGGACTTCCCACATGGGTAAGTGGGCTAGGACCTCAGCCAAGTCCATGCTTCTGGCAGCGGGCTTCGTCGCGCTGGGCAGCGGTGTGGCCTTCGCCGACGGTGACATCGCCACCTCCGGCAACGGTTCCATCCTGGGCGGCAACCAGCTCGTCGCCGACGCCGACGTGCCGATCAACGTCTGCGGCAACGCCGTCTCCGCCCTGCTCGGTGTGTCCGGCGCCCAGTGCACCGGCTCCGACGCGGCCGTGGTCGACCGCGGCGGCGACGTCCACACGTCGGGCAACGGCTCGATCCTGGGCGGCAACCAGCTCGTCGGCCACGCCGACGTGCCGATCAACGTCACCGGCAACGCCGTGGGCGTGCTCGGTGGCGTGGCGGGCGCCGCCTCCACCGACGCCGACTCCGTCGTCGTGCACGACGCCGCGCACAGCGGCCACCACGGCCACCACGGCCACCACGACGACCCGGACATCGCGACCTCGGGCAACGGCTCGATCCTGGGCGGCAACCAGCTCGTCGCCGACGCCGACGTGCCGATCAACATCACCGGCAACGCGATCGCCGCCGTGGGCGGCGTGGCCGGCGCGGCCGCGACCGACTCCGACGCGATCGTCGCGGAGCACCACGGCCACCGCGGCCACCACGGCCACCACGACGACCCGGACATCGCGACCTCGGGCAACGGCTCGATCCTGGGCGGCAACCAGGCCGTCATCGACGCCGACGTGCCGGTCAACGTGGCGGGCAACGCGATCGGCGCCGTGGGCGGCGTGGCCGGCGCGGCCGCGACCGACTCCGACGCGATCGTCGCGGAGCACCACGGCCACCACCACGGCCACCACCACGGTGACCACCACGGCCACCACGACGGCTACCGGGACCACCAGTCCGGTGCGACCGACCTGACCCCGACCGACCTGGTCGGCGAGGTCGTCAACGGTGTCCAGCCGCTGCCCGACACCTCCGGTGTCGACATGGGCGTGGCCCGCCAGTCGGCTCCCGCCGAGCGTCAGCACCAGTCCTGGGGCGACCCGGACATCGCGACCTCCGGCAACGGCTCGATCCTGGGCGGCAACCAGGCCGTCGCCGACCTGGACGTGCCGGTCAACGTGACCGGCAACGCGGTCGGCGCCGTGGGCGGGGTGGCCGGCGCGGCCACCACCGACTCCGACGCGATCGTGGCGCACGACGACAACGACGTCGCCACCTCCGGCAACGGCTCCCTGGCAGGCGGCAACCAGCTCGTCGCCGACGCGGACGTGCCGGTCAACGTCGCGGGCAACGCCGTCGGCGCGGTCGCCGGCATGGCGGGCGCCTCCTCGACCGACAGTGACGCGGTCGTGCACCACAGCGCGCCCGTCGAGCACCAGTCCGGCGCTCTGGACGCGGCTCCCGTCGTGAACGAGCTGCCCGAGGTGCCCGTCTCCGAGATGCTGCCCGTCGACTACACCCTGAGCGAGACCACCGCCCAGGCCGTCGAGGAGCACGCTCCGGAGTACGCCGACGAGCTGCCCGAGGCACCCAACCCCGTGGACGAGGTCCTCGGCCTGACGGGCGTCGGCCTGTAGGGGTCCAGATCAGGGGCACGGCCACGGACGGCCGGGACCGACGGGAAAAGGCGTCCCGTTCCGTTTGGAACGCGGTGGACTGCGGGTCGCCGAGCACCTGGAGGTCATGGTCGCGGATCCGTGCACGGGCCCCGCAACGGCACTTCGGTGCCGCGGTCACGGGTGAGGTGAGTCGCCTTCGCGCTTCCGTTCCGTTTGGAACGCGGTGGACTGCGGAAGCGTGGGGGTGACGACCACCAGCTCAGGACGAGAGTCGAGTCCTCCCGGGAATATCCGGGAGGACTCGCCGCATTCTGGGAGGCATGGGGCACCCGGTCAGGCAAGTGTGACGCAACTCACTATGACGAGGTGTTCCAGGTGCTCGTCGGAGCCCTCGACCCATGGGGGGAGACTGTTGCCACGGACGCACACGTGCGATACGGGGCGGTAGCGGTTCGCCGAGCGCCTATTCTGCGGATGCCGGTGGGAACGAGCCCCGGCCGACCGAGAGGGAGCACCTCCCGTACACGGAGCGGCCACGCGGGCCCATCGACGGGGGAGTGCCTGGAATTCGGTTACTGTCGGTTCCCACGGGAACCGACAGACCGCGGCCGAAGAGATCACGTAAGGCTAGACGTAGGGGAAAAGCGTGCCACCCACGAAGGGCAGCGCCGGCAAGAACGGCTCGAAGGACAGCGGACGCCAAGGGGCGGGCACCGCTCTCGTCATCGTCGAGTCGCCCGCCAAGGCGAAGACCATCGCCGGATACCTGGGCCGCGGCTACGTCGTGGAGTCCAGCATCGGCCACATCCGCGACATGCCCGCCAAGGCCGCCGAGATCCCCGCCAAGTACAAGGGACAGCCCTGGGCGCGGCTCGGCGTGGACGTCGACGGGAACTTCGAGCCCCTCTACGTCGTCAACCCGGACAAGAAGTCGCACGTCAAGAAGCTCAAGGAGCTCATGGCGGACGCCGACGAACTCCTCCTCGCCACAGATGAGGACCGCGAGGGCGAGGCGATCGCCTGGCACCTGCTCGAAGAGCTCAAGCCCAAGATCCCCGTCAAGCGCATGGTGTTCAACGAGATTACCAAGGACGCCATCCAGCGCGCCGCGCACAACACACGCGACCTCAACACCCGCCTGGTCAGCGCGCAGGAGACCCGCCGCATCCTGGACCGCCTCTACGGCTACGAGGTCTCCCCGGTGCTGTGGAAGAAGGTCATGCCGAAGCTGTCGGCGGGCCGCGTGCAGTCCGTGGCCACCCGCCTGGTGGTCGAGCGCGAACGCGAGCGGATGGCCTTCACCTCCGCCGAGTACTGGGACCTCAAGGCCGTCTTCGACGCCACCGAGGCCGGTGTGCCCGAGGGCCCGGCGACCTTCCCCGCCACCCTGGTCTCCGTGGACGGCTCGCGCATCGCCGTGGGCCGCGACTTCACGCCCCAGGGCGCGCTGCGCTCGGACCGCGACGTCCGCCAGCTGGACGAGGCCGCCGCACGCGGACTGGCCGAGCGACTGGCCGGCGCCGGTTTCGCGGTGCGCTCCGTCGAGCGCAAGCCCTACCGCCGCTCGCCCTACGCGCCGTTCCGCACCACGACCCTGCAGCAGGAGGCCTCGCGCAAGCTGGGCCTGTCCGCGAAGCAGGCCATGCAGGTCGCCCAGCGCCTGTACGAGAACGGCTACATCACCTACATGCGTACCGACAGCACCACGCTGTCGGAGAGCGCGGTCAAGGCCGCGCGCAACCAGGTCCGGCGCCTGTACGGCGGCGACTACCTCCCCGACAAGCCCCGCGTGTACGCCAGCAAGGTCAAGAACGCGCAGGAGGCGCACGAGGCGATCCGCCCGGCGGGCGAGGAGTTCCGCACTCCCGCCGAGACCAAGCTGTCCGGCCCCGAGTTCCGGCTCTACGAGCTCATCTGGAAGCGCACCGTCGCCTCCCAGATGAAGGACGCCGTCGGCGAGTCCGTCACGGTGCGCATCGAGGGCACGTCCACGGGCGGCGAGGTCGCCGAGTTCAGCGCGACCGGCAAGATCATCACCTTTCACGGCTTCCTCAAGGCCTACGTGGAGGGCTCCGACGACCCCGCGGCCGACCTGGACGACCGCGAGCGGCGGCTGCCCCCGATGTCCGAGGGCGACCCGCTCAAGGCGCAGGCACTGGAGGCCGAGGGGCACAGCACCCGGCCGCCCGCGCGCTACACCGAGGCGAGCCTGGTCAAGGAGCTGGAGGAGCGGGAGATCGGCCGCCCCTCCACCTACGCCGCCATCATCGGCACCATCCAGGACCGCGGCTACGTGTTCAAGAAGGGCACGGCGCTCGTGCCGTCCTTCCTGGCCTTCGCCGTCGTGCAGCTGCTGGAGCGCCACTTCGGCAACCTGGTGGACTACGCGTTCACCGCCCGCCTGGAGGACGTGCTCGACGACATCGCCCGCGGCGAGGCCGAGAGCCTGCCCTGGCTGCGCCGGTTCTACTTCGGCGGCGAGGACGCGCAGGGCGGTCACGAGACCGGTCTGAAGGAACTGGTCGGCGACCACCTCTCGGAGATCGACCCCAAGGAGGTCAGCTCCCTGCCGCTGCCGGGGACCGACATCGTGCTGCGGGTCGGGCGCTACGGCCCCTACCTGGACCGCGACGGCGTCCGCGTCAACGTGCCGGAGGACCTGGCCCCGGACGAGCTGACCGAGGCCAAGGCCGAGGAGCTGTTCGCGCAGCCCAGCGGCGACCGCGAGCTCGGTGTCGACCCCGAGACGGGGCGCGCGATCGTGGCCAAGTCCGGGCGGTTCGGCCCCTACGTCACCGAGGTCATCGAGGACCCGGCCGAGGCGGAGGGCGAGGCCAAGCCCAAGCGGGCCAAGGCCAAGGAGAAGCCGCGCACGAGCTCCCTGCTCAAGTCGATGTCCCTGGACACCGTGACCCTGGAGGACGCGCTGCGGCTGCTGTCCCTGCCCAGGGTCGTGGGCCAACTGGACGGCGAGGACGTCACGGCGCAGAACGGCCGGTACGGCCCGTACCTGAAGAAGGGCACGGACAGCCGCTCCCTGGAGACCGAGGAGCAGATGTTCACGGTCACCCTGGAGGAGGCGCAGGCGATCTTCGCCCAGCCCAAGCAGCGCGGCCGCCGCGCGGCGGCCCCGCCCCTGCGCGAGCTGGGGCAGGACCCGGTGTCCGGCGCCAAGATGGTGATCAAGGACGGCCGCTTCGGCCCCTACGTCACCGACGGAGAGGTCAACGCGTCGCTGCGCAAGGGTGACGAGGTCGAGTCGATCACCGACGAGCGGGCGGCCGAGCTGCTGGCCGAGCGGCGGGCCAAGGCCCCGGCGAAGAAGGCGCCCGCCAAGAAGCCCGCGGCGAAGAAGACCACGGCCGCGAAGAAGACCACGACCACCACCGCGAAGAAGACGACGACGCGCAAGTCCACCGCCGCGGCCAAGACCGGCGTGCCGCGGACGAGCGCGGAGAAGTCACAGGACGCGCAGGAGTAGGGGCCGGCCGTCGGCCGCTCCGGCCTCCGCCCCCGCTTCGGCGCGGGGCGGAGGCATCCCGCACGGTGGGCCCCGCGGGATCTGTTCCGAGGGGGACTTCCGTACTACTGTGTGTGTGAGAGCTGGGGGCGTCGATACGTGTGTGGCCCCCGATCGCTCCTCTGATCACTCCTCTCGAATCCCGCGGTGGGCCGTGAGCCCGTCCATCCCTATCCCCCACATCGATAATCTTGAGCGCTATGAGCAGATCTGCACCTTTGGGAGCGCCGGACGAGGCGCGCAACGTCCTCGCGATCACACCCTTCAAAAGGCTGTGGATCTCGCTTACCCTCTCCAGCCTTGGTGACTGGCTGAGCCTGCTGGCCCTGATGTCCCTGGCGGCGATCTTCACCGCCGACGGTCCCACCCTCGTCCAGTACCTGGCCGTGGGCGGCGTCGTGGTGATCAAGCTCGCCCCGTCGATCGTGCTGAGCCCGCTCGTGGCGGCGCTCGCCGACCGCCTCGACCGCCGGTGGACGATGGTCGCCGGTGACGTGCTGCGCGCCCTGCTGTACGTCTCCATCCCCCTCGTCGGCCTGTTCTTCCCCGGCTTCGCGCTGGAGTGGCTGCTCATCGCGGCCTTCCTCGCCGAGGTCGTCGAACTCTTCTGGACCCCGGCCAAGGACGCCGCCGTTCCGACCCTGGTGCCGCGCCGACTGCAGGGGGAGGCCGAACGGCTGTGCCTGCTGGTCGGCTACGCCACCGCCCCCCTCGCCGCGCTGCTCTTCGCCGCGCTGGCCTCGGTCGGCAACCTGCTCGGCGCGCTGGTGCCCTCCCTGGCCAGCCCCGAGGCGGACGTCGCGCTCTACCTCAACGGCGTGATGTTCCTCGTCGCCGCGATCGTGGTCGCGGGACTGCCGATTCCCAAGCACAAGCCCGCCAAGGCCGGCGAGGTCGGCACCCGGGACGCCGACATCCTGCGGTCGGTCTGGACCGGTCGGCGCGCCGTCGGCGCCACGCGGCTCGGACGCGGCCTGGTGCTGGGCATGCTCGGCGCCCTGGCCGCCGGCGGCACCGTCATCGGTGTCGCCCGCCTGCACGTCGAGGGCCTGGGCGCGGGCAACGCCGGCTTCGGCGTGGTCTTCGCCGCCGTGTTCGCAGGGATGGCCCTGGGGATGTTCGCCGGCCCCCGCGTTCTGAAGAAGTTCAGCCGCCGGCGCCTGTTCGGCGTGAGCGCGGCCGTGGCCGGACTCGCCCTGCTCTTCACCGGCGCCGTCGCCGACATGGTGCTCACCGCGGTCCTCACCACCCTGCTGGGCGTGGGCGCGGGTATCGCCTGGGGCCTGGGCGCGGTCCTGCTCGGCGAGGCGGTCGAGGACGAGGACCGCGGCCGCGCGACGGCGTTCCTGCACGGCTGCGCGCGCGTCGTCCTGGTGGTCTCCGCCGCGGTCGCCGCGTTGGCGGCCGGGTTCATCGGCGACTACTCCGTGCCCGTCGGGCCCCTCACCTACGACCTGCGCGGCAGCGGGGTCGTCCTGATGGCGGCCGGTCTGCTCGCCGTCGTCGTGGCGTGGATCGGCTACCGCCAGGTGAACCGCGACGACCCCGAGGCCGGCCCGGGCCTGGTGCCCGAGCTGGTCGCCGCGCTGCGCGGTGTGGACCTCACCGAGGACGAGGAGGAGGGCGAGCCCGGGTACTCCGGCGCGTTCATCGTCCTGGAGGGCGGAGAGGGCGCGGGCAAGTCCACCCAGGTCCGCGAGCTCACCGTGTGGCTGCGCGAGCAGGGCTTCGATGTCGTCGGCACCCGTCAGCCGGGGGCGACCAAGCTCGGCATGCGCCTGCGCGGACTCCTGCTGGACCGGGAGAACTCGCACATCACCCCGCGCGCCGAGGTGCTGCTGTACGCGGCCGACAAGGCCGACCACGTCGAGCAGGAGATCCTGCCCGCGCTCCGGCGCGGTGCCGTGGTCATCAGCGACCGCTACGTCGACTCGCTCCTGGCCTACCAGGGCGCGGGGCGCGACCTCGCCGCCGACGAGATCCGCGGGATCAGCGACTGGGCCACCCAGAGCCTCGTCCCGGACCTGACGGTCCTGTTGGACGTGAGCCCCGAGTCCGGGCTGTCCCGGCTCGGCGGACCGGCCGACCGCATGGAGGGCGAGTCGCTGGAGTTCCACCAGCGCGTGCGCAAGAGCTTTCTGGCGCTCGCCAAGCAGGACCCCGACCGCTACCTGGTCGTGGACGCGGCCGAACCGCAGGAGCGGATCTCCAAGGAGATCCGGCGCCGGGTGCGGTCCCTGCTGCCCGACCCGGTTCCCAGCGGCTCGGAGGCCGTGACGGGGATGATCCCCGTCATCAAGAGCGACTGAGCAGGCGAGAAGGCACGATGCCCCCGGCGGACTCCGCCGGGGGCATCGTGCCGTGCAGGGCCGCCTCACACGTCCAGCGACCACGATCCGTCCCCGGTGACCGCCAGGATCAGCGTGCCCGCCGCCAGGGTGGACGCGCCGCTGTAGGAACCGATCTCGTTGACGATCAGGTCGCGGGTGGAGTCGTCGTAGCCCCAGATGGCGAAGTTGCTCTGGCCGTGGTGGGACATCTCCAGGGTGGTGAGGCCCTCGGGCTCCCACACCAGCCGCACCACCTCGTCGCCCGAGCCTTCGAAGGGCTCGTCGGCGGACTCCCAGGGAGTGGCCGCGGTCAGCGGCTCCAGGGAGACCTCCCACGGGCCGTCGGCGTTGATCTCCAGGGCGGCGAGTTCCTCACCCATCATCGCGTTGTACAGGACGGTGCCCTCGTAGTGGCCGATCTCGTTCACGAGCAGCTCGCCCTGTCCGCCCTGGGAGTCGAGTGCCCAGACCGAGAAGTTGGAGGACCCGGTGTGGGTGAAGGTCGCGATGCGGGGGTCCTCGTGGACCTCGACGTCCTGGACGGCGTCTCCGCTGCCGCTGTACTGGAGCGGGTCGGGCTCCTCCGGTTCCGGCTCCTCTTCCGGTTCCGGCTCCTCCGAGAGGACCTCCTCTGCCTCCTCGGGCTCCTCCTCGTCGGTCGGGCTCGCGGCGGAGACCGACGGCCGTTCCGTGGCCGTGTCACCTGACAGTGCCGACAGGCACGCGCCGAGGAGGAAGAGGATGACCAGCAGGGCGAGGCAGCCGCCGCACCCGGTGGCGATCTTCGCGCCGGTCGACATGCCCCGGTTCGGGGGCGGGCCCTGTGGCGGCATGCCCGGAGGCGGAGGGCCCTGCGGGGGCATGCCCGGAGGCGGCTGGTTGTAGGGGGGCTGCGGGGGATGCTGGTCGGCCATGCGCTGCTTCCGGCGTCGAGTGCGAACCGCCTTCAGCGGAGCGGGCGCCGGGGGACGGGGGATCGGGCCACAGTACCGAAGCAGGCGCCCGGCGGCGGCCACCGCTCACGGCAGGACGCGATAGCGCAGGTGGGTGACCCCGGGAGCGGACACCACGCGCTCCTGCTCGAACCCGGGACCGGTGAAGCCGTCGAGCAGTCGCGCCCCCGAGCCCAGGAGCACCGGGACCAGGGCCAGGTCCAGCCGGTGCACCAGCCCGGCGGCCAGGCAGCTCCGGATGGTGGCGGCGCCCCCCGCGACCAGGACGTCCTGGTCGCCGGCCGCGCGGCGGGCGCGCTCCACGGCCGCGGCGGGTCCCTCCGTCACGAAGTGGAACGTCGTGCCGCCCGCCATCTCCAGAGGCTCCCTCGGGTAATGGGTCACGACGAAGACCGGGGCGTGGAAGGGCGGCTCCTCGCCCCACCAGCCCGTCCACGGGGCCTCCTCGTCCCACGCTCCGGGACCGCCACCGAACATGTTCCGGCCCATCACCACGGCGCCGACCTCGGACTGGACCTCGGTGACCACGGGTGTGGAGGCGTTCACCTCGCCGCCCTCCATCCCGTGCAGCGCGCGCCAGGCCGCCAGTTCGACCACCCACGCGTGCAGGCTCTCGCCACCCGCCCCCAGCGGCTGCTCGGCGTTCTGGTCCGGTCCGGCCGCGTAGCCGTCCAGGGAGATGGAGATGTGGGCCCTCGTCATGCTCATGCGTGCTCCTCGGTGCCTCGTGGATACCGGCACTGTACGCCGCGCGCAGGTCAGGACACGGTGAACACACGGCGCAGGGCCCATGGGCCCGGCGGAACGCCCGTTCCCGTCGGCGCGGGCTCCTATCCTGGGGACAGACATCCGCGCGGGGCCAGGAGAAGGAGTGGGCGTGACGGTCTTCGACGACCTCATCGGCCAGCGGGCCGCGGTCGGCCGGCTCGAACGGGCCGTGGCCGGGGCGGGCGACCTCGTCGCCGGCGGGCCGGGCAAGGGCATGACGCACGCCTGGCTGTTCACCGGGCCGCCCGGGTCGGGGCGCTCCGAGGCCGCCCGCGCCTTCGCGGCCGCCCTGCAGTGCCCCGACGGCGGGTGCGGCCACTGCGCCTCCTGCCACCAGGTGCTCACCGGGACCCACCCCGACATCCTGTACGTCCGGCCCAGCGGTCTGAGCTACGGCGTGGCCGCCACCCGCGAACTGGTGCTCAAGGCCAGTTCCAAGCCGTCCGGCGGGCGCTTCCGGATCGTCCTGTTCGAGGACGCCGAGCGGGCCACCGAGGCCGCCTCCAACGCACTGCTCAAGGCCGTGGAGGAGCCCTCGCCGCGCACGGTGTGGCTGCTGTGCACCCCCACACCCGACGACCTGCTCATCACCATCCGCTCCCGCTGCCGCATGGTGACCCTGGCCACGCCCCCCACCGCCGAACTCGTCTCCGCCCTCGTCCAGCGGGACGGCGTGGACCCCGACACCGCCCGGTCGGCCGCGCGCGCCGCCGCCGGCCGCATCGACCGCGCCCGGCAGCTCGCCACCGATCCCGAGGCGCGCCGCCGCCGCGAGGAGGTGCTCTCGATCCCGGCGCGGCTGGACGGCACGGGCGCGTGCGTGATCGCCGCGTCCCGGCTCTACGAGATCGCGGAGGAGGACTCCAAGACCCTCACGGCCTCGCTCGACGAGCAGGAGAGGGGCGAGATGCGGGCGGCCTTCGGCGAGGGCTCCACCGGCAAGGGCGTCGCCAAGGCGATCCGCGGCTCGGCGGGCGCCATGAAGGACCTGGAGGAGCGGCAGAAGCGCCGTGCCACGCGCATCAAGCGCGACTCCTACGACCGCGCCCTGCTCGACCTGGCGGCCTTCTACCGCGACGTCCTCGCCCTGCAACTCAGCGCCCAGGTGGAGCTGTCCACGGCCGAGCGCTCCGGCGACCTGGAGCGCGTGGCCCGTTCCAGCACACCCGAGTCCACGCTCCGCCGGATCGACGCCATCATGGAGTGCCGGACGCGCATCGGCGCCAACGTGCACCCCCAGATCGCCATGGAGGCGATGACCTCCGCGCTGCTGGCGGGCTGACGAGCACGGGCGGGCGCGCGGGCTCCAGGGGGCGCGCGGCACCGGCACGGACACGCCGACCACCGTCGGCGGCGACGAGAGGGCGGACAGGCGTGACGACGAGGGTACGTGGACCGGTGGCGGTCGGGATCGCGGGAGCCGTGCTGCTGGCCGCCGGCTGTTCGCCCGGCGGGGGCACGGCCGACGGGCCCGCGCCGGCGGAGGAGTCGGGGCCCCTCGCGGAGTTCACCACCCAGGAGCTCGACTGGGGCGCCTGTGAGGAGGGCGGCGCGGAGGCCGAGTGCGCCGTCTACGAGGTGCCCATGGACTACGAGGACCTGGACGGCGAGCGGATCGAGATCGCGGTCAAGCGGCTTCCCGCCGCGGGGAACGACCCCATCGGCTCCCTGCTCATCAACCCGGGCGGGCCCGGGGGCTCGGGCTACGACTACGTGGACCACGCCGCCTACGGAGTCAGCGAGGACGTGCGGGAACGCTTCGACGTGGTCGGCTTCGACCCGCGCGGTGTGGGCCGCAGCTCGCCGCTGACCTGCCTGGACGCCGACGAGATCGACGACTTCCTCGGTGTGGAGGTCAACGGCGGCGACGGGGAGGCCGCCGACCCGGCGGAGATCGTCGAGAGCAGCCAGGAGTTCGTCGAGGCCTGCGAGGCCAACGCCCCCGATCTCATGCTCCACATGGGCACCGCCGACGTCGCCCGCGACATGGACGTGCTGCGCGCCCTGGTCGGGGACGAGCAGCTGACCTTCCTGGGCGCGTCCTACGGCACCCACATCGGCGCCCAGTACGCCGACCAGTTCCCCGAGCGCGTGCGCGCCCTGGTCCTGGACGGGGCGGTCGACCCCGGCCAGGAGCAGCTGGACATGAGCGTGGAGCAGGCCACCGGCTTCGAGACCGCGCTGCACGCCTTCGTGGCGGACTGCGTGACGCGCCCCGACTGCCCGCTGGGCGGCCCCGGGACCAGCGTCGACGAGGGCATGGCCGCGCTCGACGACTTCCTGGAGGGGGCGGCGTCCCGACCGCTGGCCAACTCCGCCGACGACCGCGAGGTCAACCGGGCCCGCGCCGAACTGGGCGTGCTCGCCGCGCTGTACACGGAGAGCTGGTGGCCGCGGGTACGCGAGGCGCTCACCGACGCGATGGAGGACGGTGACGGCACCGGCCTCGTCCAGCTGGGGGACGACCTCTACGGGCGCACCGACACCGAGGAGTACGAGAACTCCACGGCCGCGCTGATCGCGGTGAACTGCTCGGACTCCGCCAGCCCGCGCGACGTCCAGGCGTACGCGGAGGCCGCTGAGGAGGCCGGCGAGGAGTCGCCGACCTTCGGGCCGATGCTGGCCTGGGGCGCCCTGCCGTGCGCGTACTGGCCGGAGGAGGCCGTGGCCGAGGGCGGCGAGCTCACCGCGGCCGGCGCCGACCCGATCATGGTGGTGGGCACCACCCGTGACTCCGCGACCCCCTACGCGTGGGCCGAGGCGCTCGCCGAGCAGCTGGAGCCCGGCTTCCTGGTCACCCGGGACGGCGACGGCCACACGGGCTACCGGATGGGCGACACGTGCGTGGACGCGGTGGTCGACGCCTACCTCATCGACCTCGCGGTACCGGAGGACGGCATGGCGTGCGTCTGACGTCACGCCGAGGGCATGGACGCGGCACTCTGGTGGAGGCGCTAGACTGGTGACCGCTTCGCAGCGTTCGCGCGCGGCGCGGTGCCGCCTTAGCTCAGTCGGCAGAGCGATTCACTCGTAATGAATAGGTCATCGGTTCGATTCCGATAGGCGGCTCCACCCACTCGGGCCCGTCCGGTTCTCCGGACGGGCCCGAGTCGTGTCCGGAGCCAGGGCGACCGGCCCCGTCGGCGTGTGCCGGTCCGGAACCGGCCAGGGCGCGGCCTTTCTGGGCGGCGCGCGGCCGGTACGGTACTTCTCGCACACCCACCACTGAGCCCGTCCCTCCGGGCCGGACCCCCTGGGAGCCGATGGATGTACACGGTCCGTATTTCGCAGACCGACCCCTATGCCTTCTCGACTCTGGGCGCGGCGGTGCGCGACGAGAGGTTCACGGGCCATGACCTGTACCTCCAGGTGGATCCGGGCCACTACATGGAGCCCCAGGTCATCGGGGTGTCCCGACACCTGGTCGTGGTGCCGTCATCGGGTCCCGGCACGGTCACCGTCGCCGCCGGCGACACCAACGTGTTCAACGTGCACGAGGGGCGCCTGGAGCTGCACGGGATCCACGTGCGCAACTCCTCCACGCGGTACCCGCCCGTGTACGTGCAGCCCGAGGCCGCCTTCAAGGCGGCGGACTGCGCCTTCATCTCGTCGACGTGGGTACGCCTGGTCAAGGCGACGGCGGAGATCGCCAACTGCCGCTTCGAGGGCGGCGGGCTCCGCCTGGAGCGGTCCGAGGGCGTCGTGAGCCGGGTGCACTTCGACCGTGCCCCCCTGAGCATCTCCGAGCCCTGCGCCCCGCAGGTGAGCGAGGTCGACTTCGTCGGCGGCAACGGCAAGAACCACGCGCTGCTCATCGAGCAGGCCTCCCCGACGATCAGCCACGCCAGGTTCACCGACTGCGGTGGCGAGCGCCTGTGCGCGGTGGGGGTCGAGGACACCGCCAGGCCGACCTTCACCGATGTGGAGATCACCGGAACCGAGGGCTGGCCGGTCCGGGTGATGGGCCGGTCCAAGGCGAGCTTCACCCGGCTGCGCGTCCGGCAGGGGCGGACGGGCAACTCCTCCGTGCACTTCTGGGACGAGGCCGAGGGCACGCTGACCGACTGCGAGATCACCGGCGCGCCCTACCGCGCGCTGGAGGTCCAGACCGGGTCGCTCAAGGTCAAGGGCCTGAGGGTGCGGGAGTCCGTCGCGGGCCTGATCGCCACGGACGCCGCCGTGGTGGCCGAGGACGTGGCCATGAGCGACATCGACAAGAACGCCGTCTGGGTGACGGAGGGCAGCCTCAGGGCCACCGGCCTGGTCATGGCGGACAGCTCCCCGAAGAACACGGAGAGCCTCGCCGCGATCGCGGTCTCCCGGGCGCGGATCGACCTCACCGGGGTGAAGGTGACCGGGTGGTCGGGGCCCGGCGTGCTCTCCAGAGGGGCCCGGGGCACCATCGCCGACCTGGTCTGCGACCGCTCCGACACCGGCGTCTGGGCGGAGGAGGACAGCACGCTGACGCTGCGGGGCTACACGTCCGAGGACTGCGACAACGCCGTGATGGTGCACTCCGGTTCCGAGGTGGAGGTCTCCGGCGCCCGCCTGGCCGACGGCTCGGGGGACGGCGTCCAGGTCGTGGGCGCCCGCGTGGTCGTGCGCTCCTCGGAGGTGAGCGGGAACCAGAGTTCGGGGGTCGGTATCGGCGACGGCGGTGTGGCCGTCCTGGAGGACACCACGATCCGGGACGGCGCGGCGAGCGCGGTGTTCGTCCTCGGTGAGGGCCGGGTCCGGATGCGGGGCTGCACGCTCACCGGGAACGCCGGCAAGGGTGTGAAGGCCATGGACGGGGCGGCCGTGGAGACCGAGGACTGCGTGTTCAGGGAGAACGCCGAAGGCAACGGCGTTCAGGCCAAGGCGCGCACGGACGGCCAGGGCGGGCAGGGCGGGCAGGACGCGCCGGTGGGGGAGCCCGCGCCGCTGGACGGGCTGCTGGCCGAACTGGACGCGATGGTCGGGCTGGAGGGGGTCAAGAAGGAGGTCCGGTCCATCGTCAACCTCCAGCAGGTCAGCGCCAAGCGCGCGGCGGCCGGCCTGCCCGAGCTCAACATGAGCCGCCACCTGGTCTTCTCCGGTCCGCCCGGGACCGGCAAGACCACGGTCGCGCGCCTGTACGGGGAGATCCTGCGCTCCCTGGGGGTGCTGGAGAACGGCCAGTTCGTGGAGGCGGCGCGCCAGGACCTGGTGGCCGAGCACCTGGGCGGGACCAGCGCCAAGGTGGCCGAGGTGGTCGAGCGGGCCCGGGGCGGCGTGCTCTTCGTCGACGAGGCCTACGCGCTGTCGCGCAAGTTCGGCAGCGGCAGCGACTTCGGCCAGGAGGCCATCGACACCCTCATCAAGCTCATGGAGGACCTGCGTGAGGAGGTCGTCATCATCTTCGCGGGCTACTCCAGCGAGATGCGCGGCTTCCTCGACGCCAACCCGGGGCTGCGGTCGCGCGTGGCCCGCACGATCGACTTCGAGAACTACGCGCCCGAGCAGCTGACCACGATCTTCGCGAGCGTGGCCGACAAACAGGGCTACTCGCTCGGAGAGGGCGTCCGGGAACTGGTGACCGCGCACTTCCAGGCGCAAAAGCGCGACGAGACCTTCGGCAACGGGCGCGAGGCGCGCCGCCTGTTCGAGGAGATCGTGCAGGCCCAGGCCACGCGGATCGTCGACGAGGGCGTCGGCGGGGCCGCGGAGCTGGCCCTGATCCTGCCCGAGGACCTGTCCACGATCGTGGACGCCGGCCTGGCGTCCCGCCTGTCCGGCCCCCGGGACGCGGACCAGGCCGAGGCGCTGATGGCGCGCCTGCAGGGCATGGTCGGCCTGGCGGAGGTCAAGCGCGAGGTCGCCGACCTCACGAACCTGATCTCGGCCGGCCGGCGCCGTCAGGCGGCGGGGCTGGAGGCCCCGCTGCCCTCACGGCACCTGGTGTTCGCGGGCGCCCCCGGCACGGGCAAGACCACGGTCGCCCGGGTCTACGGCGAACTGCTGGCCGCCCTGGGCGTGCTCGCCCAGGGGCAGGTGGTGGAGGCCGCCCGGGCCGACCTCGTGGGCCAGTACGTCGGGCACACCGCCCAGCGGACCCGTGAGGTGTTCGAGAAGGCCCGTGGCGGGGTCCTGTTCATCGACGAGGCCTACGCCCTGGCGCGTCCGGGCGGCACCGGGCACGACTTCGGCCAGGAGGCGATCGACACGCTCCTGAAGCTGATGGAGGACCACCGCGACGAGGTCGTGGTGATCGTGGCGGGCTACACGGACGAGATGCGCTCGTTCATGGCCACCAACCCCGGTCTGGACTCGCGGTTCTCGCGGACCGTCGAGTTCGCCCCGTACTCCCGTGAGGAACTCGCGCACATCTTCGTGGCGATGGCCGAGGGCGCCGACTTCCTGGTCCCGGAGGAGAGCCGCGCCGCCCTGGTGGAGCTGCTCGGAGAGCACGCGGAGCTGTTCGCCGCCGGCAACGGGCGCGAGGTCCGCAAGCTCTTCGAGTCGAGCGTCACCCGCCAGTCCCGGCGGATCGAGGCGGCGGCCCTGGAGGGGCGCGATCCGAGCGTCGTCGAACTCCAGACCCTGCGCCCCGAAGATGTCGTTTTGGGGTGACACGCCCGGGGCGTGGGTAGATGCGCGATATGAGCATGTTGTTCATGTTGTTCGCGCTGGTGGGATGCCTCTTGGTGCTCGGCGGCGGTTCCTACGCCCTGCGCCGCGTCATCGCGCGGCTGGGGCCGGGGCCCGACGCCGCGGCACAGAGCGGCGGGGCCGCGGAGGTGCCGCCTCAGGCCCGTGCCGAGGTGGGCGGGTACGTCCCCGCCCCCTGGCCGGACGGCGAGGCCGGGGAGCCCGACGACCTGTCGTCGTCGGTGCGCTCCCGCGCGGCCAACCTGGTCGCCCTCGGCCGGACCGAGGAGGCGGTGCGCCTGCTCCGGGAACGGGAGGGCACCGACGAGGAGCGCGCCCGGCTCATCGTCGGCGCCCTGGAGCGGAGCGACGGTCCGGGTCCGGCCCTGGAGCCGTGACCGGACCGGGCGCCCTCAGGCGGCGCTCTGGCGGCTCTGGATCCAGCCCCACACCACGGTCGCCAGGAACAGGACGGCGCCGATGATGCCGAGCCAGAGCAGCCCCTTCACGATGAGGCCGATGATGGTCAGGGCGAGCCAGACCGCCAGCAGGATCAGGATGAGATAGACCATGGTCGCCTCCTGGGACGGGTGAGCGGGTCCACGTAGGGGCCTACCCGGACCCGGACCCGCGCACCCTTCGCCACGGCCGCAGAACACGCCTTAGGGCCAGGTGCCGTCCACCTGGGTTCCGTGACCGGGCTTGGTCCGGTCCAGCCACTCCTGGCGTCCGCGGGCGTATCCCAGGGCCCACTCCACCTGGCGCTGGTGGAGCTCGCCCAGGCCGAGGGCGGCCACGTCCGCGTGGCGCGCGCCGATCTCCTCGGCGATGGCGAGCGCGGCCACGGCGTCGGCGGTCGCGGTGTGGGCGTCGGTCAGGGCCACGCCGTAGAACTCGCTCATGGCGCCCAGGTTGCGCTTGCCGCGGCGGTAGGGGTCCAGGCCGCGGTCGATCACCAACGGGTCCACCACGGGCGCCACGGGGCCGCCGAGGCGGTCCGTGAGCGAGGGCAGGCCGTGCCGGGCGAGCTCCGCGGCGAGCACACCGAGGTCGTAGGGCGCGTTGAAGACCACCAGCCCCTGCCCGGCGCCGAGCTGCTCGGCCAGCGCCTGGGCGATCTCGTCCAGGCACTCCACCGCCGGCCGGCCCTCCTCGCGCGCACGCTCGGTGCTGATGCCGTGGATGGCGACCGCGTCGGCGGGGATCTCGCGGGGGCCGGGGTCGACCAGCCACGTGCGGCTCTTGCCCTCGCGGTCGACCAGTGCCGCCGAGACGAGGAAGGCGGTGGCGGGGTCGCGGTCGGAGGTCTCGGAGTCGAACCCGAGCAGCGGGGTGGTGTGCCAGCCCAGGTGGTCCCCGCGGGCGGGCGGGGTGGGGCGCGGCTCGTGGTCGGCGCAGTACGTGCGCCATCGGCCGCCCTCCTTGACGACGACCCCGTCACCGGTGCCGACGGAGTCCGAGCAGGTGGTGCAGGTCCCGGGGTAGCGGTTGCGCATGGGGTCCTCTCCGACGGGATGATCGGTGATCGAGCAACATCGTAGAACGAGGTGGTGACAGTCGGTGCGGGAACGACGGAGGTGACGGGGGTGTGCAAAAGGGGTGTTCTGGGGAAGGGAAGGGACATGAGTCTGGAAGAGGCATCACGTCAATTGGAAGCCGCGGTTCACGACGCACGCGTCTCCTTCGACTGCATCCTCCTCGAGGAGCTCGATCGGGCGCACACGAACGCGATCACGGCGCGCGCGGCGGTGGACGCCGCCGAGCAGGCCATCAGGGTGGAACTGGAACGGCGCGCCGCGGAGGAGGGGGATACCTCGGTCAGTCATGGGCCGGGAGACGAAGCACCAGATTGATCCCGATTTTCTTCGAACACACTTTCGATCAGCGGGTATGCTGGAGGCATGCCCGATCAGTCGCTGACGCAGGACTGGCCCGCGAGCGTGCACCCGCCCGGGTCGGACTCCTTTGAACAGACGGCCCTGGTGTGGCTGTTCGACCACGTGCCGGCCGACTACCGGCTGCACGGTGTTCTGCGTCGCCATCCCGTCGCCCTCTCCCGGCTGGCCCGCCAGTACGTCTCCGCGGCGCTGGAGGCCGCCCGGGAGGGGTACCGCACGGCCCGGGTGGACCTGCGCGACCACCTGCCCACGCACGCCCTCGACCAGGTGATGAACGCCTATCTCGCCGAGGGCAGGCGCACGGCCGCGGTCCTGCGCTCCATCGAGGCCGTCGACGCCGAACTCAGGGCGGTGTCCGAGCGGGGCGACGATGAGTGAGGCGCGCGGCTCAGGCGCTCACCCGGACCACCACGGCGACCTCGTCGCCGGTGTTGACCAGGTAGTGGTGCCCCTCGCCGGTCCCGCCCACCACCCGCGTGCGTCCGGGCGTGAGTTCGGCCGCGGAGCGCATCTGGCCGTCGGCTCCCGACGAGATCAGGTGCGCGCGCCCGCCCACCAGGTGCAGGACCTCCAACCCGTGCGAGCGCTCCGCGCGCGAGGAGGGCTCGGGGACGAAGCTGTTGGTTTCGAGCGCCACCACGGTCACCCGCAGGCGGCCGGTGGCCCGGCGCCGGGCGGCGCGGGGCGCGGGCTGCCAGCGGCCGCGCCGCGTCGGCCACAGGGTGGGGCGGGCCAGCGCGTCGGCGGCCCCGCGGGCCGCGGACACCAGGCGGCCGATCGTCGGAAGACGCAGTTCCCGCAGGTGGGCGTAGCCGGAACGGCGTCCGGCGTCCACCACGTCACCGATCCCGTCGAGGGACACGGTCGGGCGGGGAGCCACAGGGGTGGGAGCCGAAGGCTCCCGGTCGAGGGTGGAGGTCCCTTCCCCTCGCACGGCGCTCGGGTGCGACGGCCGGCGATGGGCGGGAACAGTGGGCGCGGAGAGAGCCTGCTGGGGCATCGTGAGAGGATCCTTCACGTGCGCGCGCACGAGATGCGCGCGGATGTCGTCTGTGGGGCCCGGCGGACCGGGGCCGAAGGAGTGCCTGCCTCCCGAACGGAGGCGGATCACCCGAGGCGGATGCCGATCAACGGCACCCGAACGGTCGGAGGCGTACCAGCGCGCCTCAGGAACGACTCAGTGACGACAACACGGACACGCCACACGGGCCAGGTGGCAGGAGGCCCCGAGGGCCGTGCGAGCCATGGCGGCGGTGTGGGTGTGCGGGTGCATGGACTCAAGTTGACCAGCAAAGTCGGGGAGGAGTCAAGCGGACGCACGCGATCGTGCGTGTCGTTCCCCTCACTCCCCGCCGACCGTGTTGCGGGAGGCGTGCCGTGGTGGTGACATGTGGAGCCCCGGAACGGTGTGTAGGCACCGCCGGAAGGGGCTCCGTCCCCCCAGCAGCAGTGATCAGGAGTGGCCGTGATGGCATCCGCCTCCGGAAGGCGCAGGTGAACCCGCCGGGACTGTGGGCGCGTGTGCTGGTGCGCGCGCTCGTCGTCGCGGCCGCCGGAGTGATGGCCCTGGGCTTCCTCGGCCCGGGTGAGGCCGTCCTGGTCGCGGGCCTGACCTCGCTCACCTTCGTGCTGCTGTGGCTGCGCGAGCGGACGGCCGCGCCGCCCGCTCCGCCCGACGAATAGCGTCGGCGCGGCGGGCAACGGCGTGTCTTTCGACAAACCGGGGAGCACGGTGTCACGCGCCGCGTAGATTCTTGGTCTATGACGGACCAGGATCTTCTCCACGCCCTGCGTTCCAGTCGGACTCGTACCGCGGACGCCTACGCGCAACTCTTGGATGACTATGGAGAGGAACTGTTCCGGCGCTGCATCCTGGTCCTGCGTGATCGCGACGCCGCCCACGTGGTGCTCAGGGACACCCTCATCGTGGCCCGCGCCCACGCGTGTCGACTGCGCGACGCCGACCGCCTGGGGGAGTGGCTGCACGCTCTGGCGGAGGCCGAGTGCGCGCGGCACCAGGAGAACGGGCCGCGCTGCCCGCTGCCGCGCGAGTGGCGCATGCCCGAGCGGACCTCGCTGGTGCGGGCCCGCGTGCTCAACGGGATGGTGGGCCCGGAGCTGGACGGGTACCGTACGCACGTCGCGGCGCGCGCCGACCGCTTCGACCGGGAGGGCTTCCCTCTGGAACCGGGGAGCGGGCTCGGTCCGCGCGGTCTGGCCTCACTCGTGCCCGTCGCCCTGGCGCTGCTCTGTGCGCTGCTGGCGATCGCCTGCGCGGGCTACGTCCTGGCCAGGGACAGCGCGCACGAGCCCTTCCCCGGAGCCGTCTCCAGTCGACCATGAGCACGGCCCGGCCGGGAGTCCCCGCCGGGCCGTCGCCGACTACTCGCCCGAGGTGATGTGCGAGGTGTCGCCGTGGGCACCCGCCTCCTCGGCGCGCTTGACCGAGGCGACGATCTCCTGCTCGGCCTCGTGGCGCCCGACCCAGCTGGCGCCCTCGACCGACTTGCCCGGCTCCAGGTCCTTGTAGACCGTGAAGAAGTGCTCGATCTCCAGGCGCTCGAACTCGTTCACGTGGTGAATGTCACGCAGGTGCTCCTGGCGGGGGTCGGTCGCCGGGACGCACAGCAGCTTGTCGTCGCCGCCCGCCTCGTCGCGCATCCGGAACATGCCGATGGCGCGGGCCCGGATCAGGCAGCCCGGGAAGGTCGGAGCCTTCAGCAGGACGAGGGCGTCCAGGGGGTCGCCGTCCTCGCCGAGCGTCCCCTCGACGAAACCGTAGTCGGCGGGGTAGGTCGTTGAGGTGAACAGCATGCGGTCGAGACGGATGCGACCGGTCTCGTGGTCCACCTCGTACTTGTTGCGCTCCCCCTTGGGGATCTCGATCGTAACGTCGAATTCCATGCTGATCTCGGCTCCCAATGCGACTAATGTCGCCGTATAACAACAACGTCAGGCCGCGACACCGAAGGAAGGGCGGGTGCCGTGCGACGGGTACGAGGCGAGGTCTACCTCGCGCTTGCCCTGCTCAACATATTCGTGCTGCTGGCAGGGTTTGTCTCCCTCGACATCATCGAGGCTCGACCTCTTCCCGCGGCGCCCCATCCCGTCACGAACGCCGAGGGTGTGGCGGCGGCGGAACTCGCGTCCTCCACTCCGGCGGACCCGGAACGGATCGCGGACATCCTCGATGATCCCATGTCGGCCGTCGGGCTGGAGGACGGCCTCACCGGTTACGTGACGGACCCCTCCGGAACCCCGCTCTTCGAACTCGATCCGGACACCGCGGTGACCCCGGCCTCGACCACGAAGATCGCGACGTCGGTCGCCGTCCTGGACGCCGTCGGCCCCGACCACGTGCTGACCACCGAGGCCTACTTCGACGCCGCGGAGAACCGCGTGGTGCTGCGGGGCGGAGGCGACGCGACCCTGACGACCACGGCCGACTCCGGAGCCTACCCGCAGGTAGCCACCCTGGAGGAGCTCGCCGCCGGGACCGCCGAGGCGCTGGCGGCGGAGGGGGTCGACACCGTCTCCCTGGGGTACGACGACTCCCTGTTCACCGGGCCGGACACCCCGCAGGGTTGGAAGCCCAACTACATCCCCGAGGGCAACGCCGCGCCCGTCACCGCGCTGATGATCGACTCCGGCCGCGTGTCCCCCGAGGCCAGCGGCTATGGTTCGCGCTCCACCGAGCCCTCGCAGCACGCCGCCCGGGCCTTCGCAGACCAGCTGGAGGAGGCGGGCGTCACGGTCGAGGGTGAGCCCTCCGACACCACCGCCTCGGGTGAGCCGATCGCCACGGTGGACTCGCCGCCGATGTCCAGGATGGTGGAGTCCATGATGCTCTCCAGCGACAACGTGATGGCCGAGGCCATGGGCCGGACCGCCGCGATCGCGATGGGCGAGGAGCACACCTTCGACGGGGCCGTCGCCGCCACCCACCGGGTCATGGCGGATCTGGGCGTGCGGGACGTGACGGTGACCGACAACAGCGGGCTGAGCACGCTGAACCGCATCACACCGCGCGCCCTGGTGGAACTGGTCCGCCACTCCGCCGACCCCGACCGCCCGGACCTGAACGCGGCGCTGACCGGCCTGCCGACCTCGAACGCGACGGGCACCCTGAGCTCGAACGGACGCTACGCCGAGGGCACCTCCACACACGACGGCGCGGGGCTGGTCCGGGGCAAGACCGGCACGCTCAACGGCGTGAGCACGCTCGCGGGCACGGTCCACGACCAGGACGGCAACATGTTCGTCTTCGCCTTCATGGCCAACAGCGAGTCGGCCTCGGGCCACCAGCTCGACACCCTGGCGACCGCGCTCACCCGCTGCGGCTGCTCCTGACCCACGAACGACCCCGGCCCGGCGCCGGGGCCGTTCGTGGGTCAGCTCCGGAAGGGGCCCCGCGGGTCCTCGCCCCCGACCCGGTAGCCAGGGACGGACGGCCAGCGCACGGTGAGCACGACGGACGCCTCCTCGGCGTGCCAACTGTGGTCGACGCCCTTGCCCCAGACCACGTAGTCGCCCTGCTCGGCCAGCGTCACGCTCCGGTCGGGGAAGTCCATGCGGAACCGGCCGCTCACCAGGACCAGCAGGGCCGTACGCTCCTCACCGGTCACCCACAGGGCACGCTCGTCGCCTCGTGGATGGACGCCCCACTCGACCTCGACCGCGTCGCTGTGTCGGGCGTCGCCGACCTCCTTGAAGTGGCCGAGGATCCAGCCCCGGTCCGCCAGTGCGTCCTGTCCGGCGTTGCCGACGTACACGTCGTTCGTGGCGCTCATGGGGCAGGACGGTAGCAACCGGGCGGTGGGTGTCGGGGTGGGTGGCGGGGTGGCGCACTCAGGGTCGACCCTGGCGCTCCCCGGAATTACCACCCTGATCCCCGTGCCCCCGCGCTCCTCGTGGGTAGGCTGGCGAATGTGACTGTGATCGACTGGGACGTAGCCGTCAACACCGGAGTCCGCCTCGTGCGCCCTGGGCCGCAGGTGGACCTGTCCGACGCGCGGCAGGCCGTGGCGCAGTTGCGCGAGCTTTCCACCGTGGCGGCCGGGCATGTGCGCGACTTCACCGGAATGAACCCTCTCGAACCCGCCGGGCCAGCGGTCATCGTGGACCGCCCGGGGTGGATTCGAGCCAACGTCGACGGGTTTCGGGTCGTGCTCGAACCCGTGCTGCAACAGATGGGCGCCGAACGGCTGAACAACAGCCCCGCCGGGAACCTGACCAGCGCGGTCGGCTCCCGGATCACCGGGGTCCAGCTGGGCGCCGTCCTCTCCTACCTGGCGGGGAAGGTCCTCGGCCAGTACGAACTCTTCCTGCCGCCGGGCCCGGACGGCACCACGCCGACCGGACGCCTGACGCTGGTGGCGCCCAACATCGTCAACACCGAACGCGAGATGGGCGTCGACTCCCGCGACTTCCGACTGTGGGTGTGCCTGCACGAGGAGACCCACCGCATGCAGTTCACGGCCACGCCGTGGCTGCGTGCCCACGTCCAGGGACTGATGCAGGAGCTCCTGCTGTCCTCGGACATGGACGCCGCGGCGCTCATCGACCGGCTGCGCTCGGCGGGCGAGGCCGTCGCCGACGCCGTCCGCGGCGGGCGGGACTCCAACCTCATCACCGCGTTCCAGACCCCGGAGCAGAACGCGATCATGGAACGCGTCACCGCGGTCATGAGCCTGGCCGAGGGGCACGGCGACTACGTGATGGACGCGGTCGGCGTCGAGGTCGTCCCGTCCGTGGAGCAGATCCGCGCGCGCTTCCAGAAGCGCCGCGAGACCCTCAACCCGCTCGACCGCATCATGCGCCAGCTGCTCGGCATGGACCTGAAGATGCGCCAGTACGAGGAGGGCGCCGCGTTCGTCCGCGCGGTGGTGGGACAGGTCGGCATGAGCGAGTTCAACAAGGTGTGGACCTCGCCCGAGACGCTGCCCACGCTGACCGAGATCCGCAACCCGAACGCCTGGATCGACCGGGTCGTGCGCCCCGCCGCCATCGCGGAGTGAGCGGGCCGCATCCCGCCGTGGCCGCCGTCCGTTCGGCGGTCCGGCGGGCGCTGGCCGATCTGCCCGCCGGCACCACCGCCCTGGCGGCGTGCAGCGGGGGAGCGGACTCCCTCGCCCTGGCCGGAGCGCTGGCCTTCGAGGCTCCGCGCGCGGGCCGCACGGCCGGCGGCGTCACGGTCGACCACGGCCTCCAGGAGGGGTCGGCCGCCCGCGCCGAGGAGGTCGCCGGCGTCCTGCGGGGTCTCGGCCTGGATCCCGTCCTCGTGCGCACCGTCGCCGTCGACGGCCCCGGCGGTCCGGAGGCGGCGGCCCGACGCGCCCGCTACGCCGCCCTGGACGGGGCGGTCGACGAGCACGCTCCGGCGGTCGTGCTGCTCGGCCACACCCTCGACGACCAGGCGGAGACGGTCCTGCTGGGCCTGGCCCGCGGTTCCGGGGCGCGCTCACTGGCGGGCATGGCCCCGCGCAACGGCCACCGTCTGCGGCCCCTGCTCGACCTCGACCGGGCCACGGTCCGACGGGCCTGCGTCGAGATGGGACTGCGCGCCTGGGAGGACCCGCACAACCTCGATCCGCGGTTCGCCCGGTCAAGGGTGCGCCACGAGGCCCTGCCCGCCCTGGAGAAGGCGCTCGGCCCCGGCATCGCCGAGGCCCTGGCCAGGACCGCCGCCCTGCTGCGCGCGGACGCCGACACCCTCGACCACCTCGCCGACGACCTCCGGTCCGAGGCCCTGACCGGGCCCGGGGCCGGAGAGGGCGCCGGCTCCACCGGGGGCGGCCCGTCCCTGGCCGTCGACCCGCTGGCCGCGGCCCCCGCGTCGCTGCGCACGCGCGTCCTGCGCCGCGCCGCCCTGGCCGCCGGGTGCCCGGCGAGCGCGCTCACCGCCCGCCACGTGCGCGAACTCGACCGGCTCGTCACCGACTGGCGTGGCCAGTCCCACATCGACCTCCCCGGGGGCGTGCGCTGCCGGAGGATCGCGCGGCGGCTGCGCTTCGAGGCCTGAGCCGGCCGGCGGGACCGGGCGGCGCCGTCCGTGGTCACGCCGCTTATCCTGGGTCCCGCACACGGGGAATCCAGCAGCGAGGACATTGAGCGTGGACGCTAAGGACATGGGACAGGACCTTGAGAAGATCCTGGTCACCGAGGACGAGATCAAGTCGCGCCTGGCCGAGCTGGGGGCGCGGATCGACGCGGACTACGCCGACCGGGACCTGCTGATCGTCGGGGTGCTCAAGGGCGCCGTCATGGTGATGGCCGACCTCGCACGCACGCTGCACAGCCCCGTGTCCATGGACTGGATGGCCGTCTCCTCCTACGGGGCCGGCACGACCTCCTCCGGGGTCGTGCGCATCCTCAAGGACCTGGAGACCGACATCAAGGACCGCGACGTCCTGATCGTCGAGGACGTCATCGACTCCGGTCTGACGCTCTCCTGGCTGGTGGGCAACCTCAGGTCGCGCGGGCCCCGGTCCGTGGAGGTCTGCACGATGGTCCGCAAGCCGCTGGCGTTCGAGGTCGACCTGAACGTCAAGTACATCGGCTTCGACCTGCCCAACGAGTTTATCGTCGGCTACGGCCTCGACTACGCCGAGAAGTACCGCAACCTGCCGTTCATCGGCACGCTCGCCCCCCACGTCTACGAGGGCTAGGGCGGGGCGGGCGGCGCGCGCCCGGGCGTCCCGCCCGCGCCGCGCCGCGCCCGGAGCCTTCCCCCAGAGCCCGCCGGGAGCGCCCACCGGCGCCGCCGAGCGGCGCGGGAGGAGCCCCGGGGAACAACGGGGCGGGTCGCCGTCGTTGCCATCATGACGGTTCCGGTGCCCGGCCCCGAGCGGTGCGTCCGCCCGGTGGGGGAGGTGTACCGTCGAATATCCCGGCGTCATCGCGGGGAGCACGTGTCCGTTAGGTCCTGCTTCGGAAAGTCCTCTGGGGCGGACAGCCTGGTCAGGAGGGACGGACCCGACAGGGTTCCGCTCACATGAATCTGAAGCGCTTTTTCCGCGGCCCGTGGATCTTGATCCTGGCGGTCGCCGTCATGCTCATCATCGGCTTCCGCGTCTTCGACGTGGGTGGCGGCCCGCAGCCCGAGGACGCCGACATCTCGTCCGTGTACCAGCTCATCGAGAACGATGAGGTGCACAACGCCGAGATCATCGACCGTGACCAGCGCATCGTGCTGACGACGACGGACGACGAGATCTTCGAGGCCTACTGGGTCGAGGGTCAGGGCGCCCAGCTCGCGGAGATGCTCCAGACGTCGGCGGACGACCCGGACAGCAACCTGAACTCCTACGAGGTGTCGGTCGCCACCACCTCGGTGTGGACGACCGCGCTGTTCAGCCTGCTCCCGCTGATCATCATCATCGGTATCTTCTGGTTCATCTTCAGCCAGATGCAGGGCGGCGGCTCGCGGGTGATGCAGTTCGGCAAGTCCAAGGCCAAGCTCATCACCAAGGACACGCCCAAGAACACCTTCGCCGACGTGGCCGGGGCCGACGAGGCCATCGAGGAGCTCCACGAGATCAAGGAGTTCCTGCAGAACCCGGCCAAGTTCCAGGAGATGGGCGCCAAGATCCCCAAGGGCGTGCTCCTCATGGGCCCGCCCGGTACCGGTAAGACCCTCCTGGCCCGCGCCGTGGCCGGTGAGGCCGAGGTGCCGTTCTACTCCATCTCCGGTTCGGACTTCGTCGAGATGTTCGTCGGTGTGGGCGCCTCGCGCGTGCGCGACCTGTTCGAGCAGGCCAAGGCCAACGCCCCCGCGATCATCTTCATCGACGAGATCGACGCCGTCGGCCGCCACCGCGGCGCCGGCATGGGCGGCGGCCACGACGAGCG
The DNA here is from genome assembly GCF_003634495.1 of Nocardiopsis sp. Huas11. GTDB lineage: Bacteria > Actinomycetota > Actinomycetes > Streptosporangiales > Streptosporangiaceae > Nocardiopsis. The sequence goes on from NZ_RBKY01000001.1 coordinate 3,309,929, forward strand.
CGAGCAGACGCTCAACCAGATGCTGGTCGAGATGGACGGCTTCGACGTCAAGGGCGGTGTCATCCTCATCGCCGCGACCAACCGGCCCGACATCCTGGACCCGGCCCTGCTGCGTCCGGGCCGCTTCGACCGGCAGGTCGTGGTCGACCGTCCCGACATGGACGGCCGCAGCGACATCCTCAAGGTGCACGCCAAGGGCAAGCCCATGGCCGACGACGTCGACTTCCGGGTGATCGCCCGCCAGACCGCCGGGATGACCGGCGCCGACCTGGCCAACGTCATCAACGAGGGCGCCCTGCTCTCCGCCCGCGCGGGCGCCAAGGTCATCACCCACGCGGTGCTGGAGGAGGCGATCGAGCGGGTCATGGCCGGCCCCGAGCGCAAGACCCGTGTGATGTCGGACACCGAGAAGAAGGTCATCGCCTACCACGAGGGCGGCCACGCCCTGGTGGGCCACGCGCTGCCCAACTCCGACCCGGTGCACAAGATCACGATCCTGCCGCGCGGACGCGCCCTGGGCTACACCATGTCGGTGCCGACCGAGGACAAGTTCCTCACCTCGCGCTCGCAGATGATGGACCAGCTCGCCATGATGCTGGGCGGCCGCGCCGCCGAGGAGCTCGTCTTCCACGAGCCCACCACCGGCGCCGGCAACGACATCGACAAGGCCACCAACCTGGCCCGCAACATGGTCACCGAGTACGGCATGAGCGAGCGCCTGGGCGCCCGCAAGTTCGGCTCCGGCAGCACCGAGCCGTTCCTGGGCCGCGAGATGTCGCACGCCCGTGAGTACTCCGAGGAGATCGCCTCCATCATCGACGAGGAGGTGCGCCGCCTCATCGAGTCCGCGCACGACGAGGCCTACGACGTCCTCGTCGAGTACCGGGACGTCCTGGACGACCTGGTCGTGGCCCTGCTGGAGAAGGAGACCCTGACCAAGGCCGAGGTCCTGGAGATCTTCGCCCCGATCACCAAGCGGCCCTCCCGCGGCTCCTACACCGGCTACGGCAAGCGGCTGCCCTCGGAACGGCCCCCCGTGCGCTCGAAGAAGGAGGTGGCCGCGATCAGCGCCGCCGAGAGCGCCGAGGGCCTGCTGCCGGAGTCCGGCGGCGAGGCGACCGAGACCACCGAACCGCGCGGGAGCGAGATCAACGGCGCCGAGTACAAGGGCTCCGCGGCCCCGGGCGCCAACGGGCAGCTGTCCACCAGAGCAGAGGCCGAGGGGGACGACGCGTGACCGCCATGGAGGGCCTGGAGCCCAGACCCGTCGACCGGGAGCGCATCGAGCGCGCCGTGCGCGAGATCCTCATCGCCATCGGGGAGGACCCCGAGCGCGACGGCCTGGTCAAGACGCCCGAGCGCGTGGCCCGGGCCTACGAGGAGCAGTTCTCCGGGCTGGGCCAGAAGCCGGGTGACGTGCTCACCACGGTGTTCGAGGCCGGGCACGAGGAGATGATCCTGGTCAAGGACATCGAGATGTACTCCACCTGCGAGCACCACCTGGTGCCGTTCTACGGTGTGGCGCACGTGGGCTACATCCCGGCCGCCGACGGCCGCATCACCGGTCTGAGCAAGCTCGCGCGGCTGGTCGACGTGTACGCGCGCCGGCCGCAGGTGCAGGAGCGGCTCACCGGCCAGGTGGCCGACGCGATCATGGACAACCTCCAGCCGCGCGGCGTCATCGTCGTGGTGGAGGCCGAGCACCTGTGCATGACCATGCGCGGGGTCCGCAAGCCCGGGGCGAAGACGGTGACCTCCGCCGTCCGCGGCATCTTCCGGGGCAGCGACCGGACCCGGGCCGAGGCGATGAGCCTCATCTTCGACCGTCGCTGACCCGCGCCCGACCCCTTGGAGAGGAACCGCCCCTCCCCAAGGGGTCTTCGTGTGCCCGGAGAGCCGTGCCCACTCGCCCGGCCGCACTCCGAGCCCGCGAGCGCGTAAACGAATAGGGTGATCCTTATGGGGCCGAAACAGACAGTTCCAGGGTTGCCCGACCGCGGGCGGTGCCTGGTCATGGGGGTCGTCAACGTCACCCCCGACTCCTTCTCCGACGGCGGCGAGTGGTTCGATCCCGACCGCGCGATCGAGCACGGCCTGCGCCTCGTGGAGCAGGGAGCGGACATCGTCGACGTCGGCGGTGAGTCCACGCGCCCCGGAGCGCAGAGGGTGTCCGCCGCGGAGGAGCTGCGCCGCGTCGAACCGGTCGTGCGCGAACTCGCGGCCAGGGGCGTCCACGTCAGTGTCGACACCATGCGCGCGGAGGTCGCCGAGCGCGCCGTCGGGGCGGGCGCGGTCCTGGTCAACGACGTCAGCGGTGGGCTGGCCGACCCGGCCATGGCCCGACTCGTGGCCTCTTCCGGCGTTGCCTACGTGTTGATGCACTGGCGTGGGCATAGTCATGACATGCAGAGCCGTGCCGTGTACACGGATGTCGTCCAGGAGGTCCTCGATGAACTCCGCGACCGTATGGAGGCCATGATCAGTGCAGGTGTCGACCCGGGTCAGATCGTCCTGGACCCGGGACTGGGATTCTCCAAACGCCCCGAGCAGGCGCACAACTGGGCGATTCTCCACCAACTCGAACGTTTTCACGCGCTGGGGCGCCCGGTGCTGGTGGCCGGCTCCCGCAAGCGCTTCCTGAGCCGGCTGCTGGGGGACGCCAAGGGCAACGACCGGCCCTTCGCCGAATGCGACGCCGCCACCGCGGCCGTCTCCACCCTCTCCGCCGACCGCGGCGCCTGGTGCGTGCGCGTGCACGACGTGCGCTCCAGCGCCGACGCCGTGCGCGTGGCCTCGGCCTGGTCCGACGGCGGCGCACGACTCGACCTGGGCCGGGGCGAGCCCATGGACCGGGGCGGCCTGTGAAGTCCCGCCAGGAGGTCATGGAGCGCGTGGCCGAGGCCAACGCGCAGTTCTACAGCGCCATCGAGAACGGCGACATCGACCTGATGCGCACCGTCTGGGCCGAGGAGCACGAGGCGCCGGACCTGGTGTGCGTCAACCCCGGATGGCCGCTGCTGCGGGGGCGCACCGAGATCATGCGGGCGTGGTCGCTGATCATGGCCAACGTCACCTACATCCAGTACGTGCTCACCGAGACCCACATCGGGGTCGGCGGCGACGTCGCCATGGTGACGTGCGAGGAGAACGTCCTGACCGCGGAGGACGGCAGCCCCGGCTTCGTGGCGGGCGGGCAGGTGGTCACCACCAACCTGTTCGTGGCGACCGACGCGGGCTGGCGACTGTGGTCGCACCACGCCTCGCCGGTCCTGATGGAGGACGACGACGAAGCGGAGGCCGAGGACTGATGCGCGACCGCATCACGCTCCGCGGCCTGCGCGCTCGGGGCCACCACGGCGTGTTCGACTTCGAGCGCCGCGACGGCCAGGACTTCGTGGTCGACGCGGTGCTCTACCTGGACACCGCTCCGGCCGCGGCCTCCGACGACGTCGGCGACACGGTGCACTACGGGCTGCTCGCCGACCGCCTGGTGCGGATCGTGACGGGCGAGCCGGTGAACCTCATCGAGACGCTGGCGGAGCGGCTGGCCGCGGAGTGCATGGCCGAGTCCCTGGTGGACGGTGTGGAGCTGACGGTGCACAAGCCGTCGGCGCCCATCGAGCACGAGTTCGCGGACGTGGCGGTCACGGTCACGCGGGGGACGAGGCGTCCGTGGTGACGCGCGCGGTCCTCGCCCTGGGCTCCAACCTGGGCGACCGGCGGGCCACGCTCCAGGGCGCGGTGGACGCGCTGCTCACCGGGGGGCCGTCCCCGGTGGCGCTGTCCCCCGTGTACGAGACCGCGCCGGTGGGCGGGCCCGAGCAGGGCGCCTACCTCAACGCGGTCCTGGTCGTGGACACCGACGACGGCCCGCTGGAGCTGCTCCAGCGGGCCCAGGCGGTGGAGCGGGACTTCGACCGGGTGCGGGAGGTCCGCTGGGGCCCGCGCACGCTGGACGTGGACGTCATCGCCTTCGGTGACGCGCGCTCCGACGACCCCCGGCTGACCCTGCCGCACCCGCGCGCCCACCTGCGGGCGTTCGTGCTGCGGCCGTGGCTGGACGCCGACCCGGGAGCCGTGCTCCCGGGCCGGGGGCCGGCCGCGGACCTCCTCGCGGCCGTGGAGGCCGCCGACACGGCGGGGGAGCAGGCCCTGCGCCGCCGGGACGACCTGGCCCTACGGCTCCCCGAGGGGGCCTGATGGCGGAGGAGGACGAGCACAGGCTCCGCCCCACGGGCTGGCGGGTCCCGGCGGTGCTGATCGCGATCGGTGCCCTGCTGGGCGTCCTTCTCACGAACGTGCTGTCGTTCCTGCCGGTGCTGCCGTGGTCGGGGATCCCGACCCTGCTCCTGCTCGCGCTGGCCGAGGGCTTCACGGCCGGGCGGACCAGGCGCCGCATCCGCAGGGTGCCCGGCACCGAGCCGATGGAGCCGCTGAGCGCGGCGAGGCTGGTGGCCCTGGCCAAGGCCAGCGCGCTGTTCGCGTCGTTGGCGGCGGGCTTCTTCCTGGGCATCGCGTTCGCGGTCTCGGACCGGCTGGAACTGCCCTCGCCGCGCGAGGTGTTCTTCACCGCGATCGGTACCGGCGCGGCCGCAGCGGCGCTGCTGGCGGCCGCGCTGTACCTGGAGTACGCGTGCCGGGTCCCCGAGGACGAGGACGGGCTGGACGACCCGCGCGGGAGGGCGTGAGGGATGTCGGTGTCCGCCGGCTGATGGTTGACTGGGCCCGTGGACACCAGTGATCCGACTCCTTCGCCGTCCCCGCCGGAACGACCGCTGGACGCGGCGTTCGCCGCGCCCGCGGGCACACCCTGGCAACGGGTGTCGCCCGCCCTGGCCTGGTACCGACGGCTGGTGCTGGGCGTGCCGAGCCTGATCGCGGGCGCGGGCGGGGCCGTCCTGCTGTTCCTGTGGGGGCACCCGGTCCTGGCCGTGGCGGTCGCCGTGGCGGCCCTGATGGTGGCGGGGGGCGGCTGGCTGCTGGCTGGACTCTTCCATCGCTCGTGGGGCTACGCGGAGGCTCCCGAGGAGCTGTACCTGACCTACGGGGTGTTCCTGCGCCAGCTCGTCGTCGTCCCGTACGGCCGGATGCAGGTCGTGGACGTGACGGCGGACCTGCTGGAGCAGGCGCTGGGCATCGCGACGGTCCGGGTGCGCACCGCGGCGAGCACCGCCGACACCCGGGTGGTCGGGCTCGGCCTGACCGAGGCCGTGGAACTGCGCGACCGACTCGCGTCGCGCAGCGAGAGCTTCTCGACGGGGTTGTAAGTGCACTCATCCGCCCAACCGCCGCACGACCGACCCGAGCCCGAGCGCTCGGAGGCGGACCACGACCGTCCGGCCGGGCACCCCTGGGTCGCTCCGGGCGACACGGGCCGCACGCCCGGCCCTCCGCCGCCGCCCGCCGCGCAGCGGCCGTCCGCGCCGCCGCCCGTGCCCGGTCCGCCGGGTGCTCCTGCCGGCCCCGCGCCGCGGCCCGGTCCGCCGGGCGCCCCTCCCGGCCCCGCTCCGCGGCCGGTTCCGCCGGGGGCTCCTCCCGGCCCCGCGCCGCGACCCGGACCGCCGGGGGCCCGCCCCGGGCCGCCCGCCCCGTTCGACCAGGGGCCGGTCCTGCTCCCGCCGAACGTCGGATGGCGTCCGCCGCCGACCCGGCGTCCGGAGCCCGAGGACGACGTCACCACGGGCGAGTTCCGGTCCCACTGGTCGATCGTGCCGGCGCAGGTGGCCGCCGTGACCCTCGCGTTCGCGGCCCTGATCGGCCCGATCCTGACCACCTTCGGCTTCGTCTGGGTCGTGATGATGACCCTGGCGGTGGTCTTCGGGTCGCTCGCCCACGCCCTGCCCGCGTGGTGGTACGGCACGTTCGGCCTGCGCGAGGACCACCTGGTCGTGCACAGCGGCCTGGCCATGCGCAGCTCCCGGGAGATCCCGCTGAGCCGCCTCCAGGCGGTGGACGTGGTCCGACCGCTGCTCATGCAGGTGTTCGGCCTGGCCGAGCTGCGCATCGAACTGGCGGGCGGCGACCACAGCGCCATCCGGCTGCGCTGCCTGCGCCGGACCCTGGCGGAGCGGCTGCGCACGGCCGTGCTCGCGCACGCCGCGGGCCTGCCCGGGCGCACGCCCGAGGCCCCCGAGTGGCCCCTGTACCGGCTGCCCTTCCCGCTGCTGCTCGGCGCGCTGACCTTCCGCGTGCCGATCCTGTTGTCGTTCGTCGCCCTGCTGATGCTCCTCACCGCCGGGGTCGTCTTCGTGGAGCCCGGAGTGGCGGCCGCCCTGATCCCGTTGGTCCTGGGGCTGCTCAGGTACTACTGGGGCCCGCTGGCCCGCTACACGGACTACTACGCCTCGCTCTCGTCCGACGGGCTGCGGCTGAGGTACGGCATGTTCCAGCGCCGCATGCAGACGGTCCCGCCCGGGCGGGTGCAGGCCGTGCGGGTGGTGGAGCCCCTGTTGTGGCGGGCGCTGGGCGTGGCCCGGGTCGAGGCGAACGTGGCCGGATACGCGGGCGAGCGCCAGGGCGAGTCCGCGACCCTGCTGCCGGTCGCCCCCCGGCGGCTGGCCTTCTCCCTGGTCAACGAACTCTTCCCGGACAGTGACGCGGCGCGGGTCCCCCTGGTGCCGGGCCACGTTCGCGGCGGCTCCCTCGTGGGGGTGGACGAGCACCTGTTCGTCAGCACGCACGGCCTGTTCTGCCGGATCACCGAGATCGTCCCGGTGGAGCGGGTCCAGACGCTGCGGATCACCGCGGGCCCGCTGGAGCGCCTCCTGGGCCGGGTCTCGGTGGACGTGGACACCCCGCCGGGGCCGGTGCGCGCCCACGCGTCCCTGCGGGAGGCGTCCGAGGGCCGCGGGCTCCTGGACGCGCTCGTGGAACACGGGCGGCGCGCGCGGGTGCCGGAGGCCGGAACGGAGCGGTGGGCGACCAGGTCGACGCTGACCCGCGACAGGGACCGGGCGCCCGACGCCTCCGGGGACTCACCCGGGAGTAGTTTGTGATCTGAGTCACATAGCGGGCCTCGTGTGGCTGATGTTGCTGTCGCCATGTCCGACATGTCTGCTCACTGGGTGTGATTCTTCCAGTTCAGAGTCGGAAACTTCTTGCGTGTTCCGGCCACGTACGGCGAGTGAGTATGGCTAAATAGTGACTGAACACGGTGAGTGTTCGCAGTCATACACATCGTCAACGTTATTGACCGGTTGGTGCCCCACCGCCGACTGGTTCAAGGAGAAATTCATGCTGAAGAAGGCTCTCGCCGCCAGTGCCATCACCGCTGCCGCCGCCGGCGTCCTGTTCACCGGCTCTCCCGCCATGGCCAACAGCAACGTCTTCACCTCCGGCAATGGCAGCATCCTGAGCGGCAACCAGGCCGTGCTGGACCTGGACGCGCCCATCAACGTCTGCGGCAACGCGATCGCCGTCCTCGGCGTCGCCGGTGCGAACTGCCACGACTCCGGCGCCACCGTCAAGAACTGGTAGTGCCCAGGGTCCGCATCCGGCGGACCCAGGCGCGCATCAGCACGCGGTGAGCGTGCGGCCCGAACGGGCGGGGGTGTCCAGTCGGAGACGTCCCGGCTGATCCGCCCGCAAGGCCCACGCACACCGCGCCCGCGCCATCCCGTGACGACGGGATGGCGCTTTTTCGTGTGCGGGTCCACAACCTGCGGATCCTGTGCCGCCGAACGCGGCCGACCGCAATGCGCATTGGTGTGCGACTGGAACGTCGACGACCCGTGACGCTGCGCGCACGCGGTTCCGGCGATCTGGAACCTATGTCCCGATCGGCCCCGCGACGCCACATCACACATAGTGATATTTAAGAGCCTACTTGTGATCAGTGCAGTTCAAGAGGGGTGAACTGGGCCACTTCACGGGTAACTTCTTCACCAGCGCCCCCGGGTGCCCCCGAAGAAACACCCCACGTGCGGACGGCCCCCCGTCCGGACACTGAAGGAGACACGAAGTGCTGAAGAAGACGTTCGCCACCGGTGCCGTGGTCCTCGCCTCCGCCGGGATCCTCCTCACCGCGGCCCCCGCGGCGGCGCACGCCAACGCCTGGACCTCCGGCCACGGGTCCAACGTGAGCGGCAACATCGCCTACATCAACGGCATCGAGAACTCCAACGCCGGCTGCGGCAACTCCAACGCCGTCCTCGGGCAGTCCCTCGCCTCCTGCTACAACTCCGGGGTGATCATCCAGAACTGATCCGGTCCCCCACCGTGCGGGGGTGAGGACCAGCAGTGGGGGCGGGTACCCGGTACCCGCCCCCACGGGTGTCCCTGGGACACAGGTCACCGGCCCGGGAGGGCTATCGTGTGCTCAGGCGTCACGGTGCGGGAGAGCCGGACGCACGAACACGAGGGGGCACCACACATGGAGACGACGCAGGGGCGCCCCGCCCGACTGCGGGTCGGCGTCATCGGACCCGGCCGGGTCGGATCCGTGCTCGGCCTGGCCCTGAGCCGCGCCGGGCACAAGGTGGTCGCCGCGTCCGCGGTCTCCGAGGCCTCCAAACGACGGGTCGCCGACCGCCTGCCCACGGCGCGGATCCTCGAACCCGCCCAGGTCGCCGAAGCCGCCGACCTCGTCCTGCTCACCGTGCCCGACGACGAGCTCGCCGAACTCGTCGAGGGCCTGGCCGCCACCGGCACCGACCTGCGGGGCAAGATCCTGGTCCACGCCAGCGGAGCCCACGGGTACGGGATCCTCGCCCCGGCCACCCTCGTCGGCGCGCTGCCCCTGGCCCTGCACCCGGCGATGACCTTCACCGGGCGGCCCGAGGACGCCGAGCGCCTCGCCAACTGCGCCTTCGGCGTCACCGCGCCCGAACAGCTGCGGCCCATCGCCGAGGCACTCGTCGTCGAGATGGGCGCCGAACCGGTGTGGATCACCGAGGACAAGCGCACGCTCTACCACGCCGCCCTCGCCGGGGGCGCCAACCACCTGGTCACGCTCGTGGCCGACAGCGCCGCCCTGCTCACCGCCGCGGGGGTCCCCGAACCCGGCCGCCTGCTCGCCCCCATGCTCAGCGCGGCCCTGGACAACGCACTGCGCCTGGGCATCCACGGCCTCAGCGGTCCGGTCCTGCGCGGCGACGCCGGAACCGTCGCGGGCCACATCGAACAGCTGCGCGAGAACGCGCCCGAGAGCGTCGCCAGCTACGTGGAACTCGCCCGGCTCACCGCCGACCGCGCCATCAACGCGGGCATGCTCGACCCGGCCGACGCCGCGCGCCTCCTCGACGTCCTGCGGCGCTGACCGACCGCGTACGCCGGCCGCGGCCCGTGCGCGCGGGCCCAGCGCCATCAGAGCAGGGGCCGCCCACGCGCGCGGGAGGCTCGCGGACCCGCGCCCGCCGGTCCGGCCAGGCCCGGCGACCACTCCAGCACTCCACCACGGGAAACCACTGATGACCGAACGCACCCCCGCGACCACCGGCCGGCCCCTCGTCGTCCACACCGCCGAGGAGCTCCGAGGCGCCCTCGCCGACGCCGGACGCGTCGCCCTGGTCCCCACCATGGGCGCCCTCCACACCGGACACCGCACCCTCATGCGGCTCGCCCGGGACCGGGCGGACACCGTCGTCGTCAGCGTCTTCGTCAACCCGCTCCAGTTCGGCCCGGGTGAGGACTTCGACCGCTACCCCAGGACGCTCGACACCGACAGCGCCGTGTGCGCCGAGGAGGGCGTCGACGTCGTCTTCGCGCCCACGGTCGCCACCATGTACCCCACCGAGCCGATGGTCACCGTCCAGGCCGGCGCCATGGGCGAGCTCCTGGAGGGCGCCTCCCGCCCCGGCTTCTTCACGGGCGTGCTCACCGTCGTCAGCAAACTCCTGCACCTGGTCGGCCCCGACCTGGCGGTCTTCGGGCAGAAGGACGCCCAGCAGATCGCCATCGTGCGCCGCATGGTCGCGGACCTGTCCATGCCGATCGAGATCGTCGGCGCCCCCACGCTGCGCGACCCCGACGGCCTGGCCGTCTCCAGCCGCAACGTCTACCTCTCCGACGACGAGCGCGCCAGCGCCCTGGCCCTGCACCGCGCGCTGCGCGCCGGACTCGATAGTGCCGCGGACGGCCCCGACGCCGTGCGCGCCGCCGCCCGCGCCGTCCTGGACGGGGCCGCCGAGGCGGACCCGCCCGTCGAACCCGACTACCTCGCCCTCGTGGACCCCGCCACCTTCACCGACGCCCCCGCCGACTTCGAGGGCGAAGCCGTCCTCGCCGTCGCGGCCAGGGTCGGCTCCACCCGGCTCATCGACAACACGCCGGTCACCTTCACCCCCGCCCGTCCCGGCCGCGCCGCCGGGACGGACGCCGGCGCCCTGTGACCGGGCCGGCGTCGACGGCACTTCCCGAGAGAGACCCCAGATGAGTTCACTCACCCAGACGCGGCTCCAGGCACCGGAGGCCTCATGGTCGGTCGCCGCCGAGGTCGCGGTCGTCGGCTCCGGCATCGCCGGCCTGAGCACGGCCCTGCGCTACGTCCAGCGCACCGAGCACGGCCGGGTCGTGCTCGTCACCAAGGACCGCCTGTCCACCGGGTCCACCAGCTTCGCCCAGGGCGGGATCGCCGCCGCCATGGACCCCGAGGACGGCCCCGTCGCCCACATGGTCGACACCCACCTGGCCGGGGCGGGCCTGTCCGACCCCTACACCGTCCATGTCCTGGCCACCGAGGGGCCCCGGGCCCTGCGGTGGCTCATCGGGCTCGGCGCCGAGTTCGACCGCGGTGACGACGGCTCGCTCGCACTGACCCGGGAGGGCGGCCACCGCGCCGACCGGGTCGCCCACGCGGGCGGCGACGCCACCGGCGCGGAGATCCAGCGCGCCCTCGTGGCCGCCGTCCTGGCCGAGGAGCGCATCGAGGTCATCGAGCACGCCCTGGCCCTCGACGCCCTGCACGACCCCGTCACCGGGGCGGTCCGCGGCGTCACCCTGCACGTGATGGGGGAGGGCGCCCGCGACGGCGTGGGCGCGGTCCTGGCCCCCGCGGTGGTCCTGGCCACCGGCGGCATGGGCCAGGTGTTCGCGGCGACCACCAACCCGACGGTCTCCACCGGCGACGGCCTGGCCCTGGCGGCGCGCGCCGGAGCACGCCTGCGCGACCTGGAGTTCATCCAGTTCCACCCCACCGTCCTCTGGCTCGGCCCGGAGTCCCGGGGACGGCAGCCGCTCATCTCCGAGGCGCTGCGCGGCGAGGGCGCCTACGTGGTGGACGGGCGGGGTCGCCGCATCATGGAGGGCGTGCACGAGCTCGGCGACCTCGCGCCCCGCGACGTCGTGGCCCGCACGATCGCCCGCACCATGGCCGAGCAGGACACCGACCACGTCTACCTGGAGACCCGCCACTTCGGCGAGGCCACCTGGCGGCGGCGCTTCCCCACGATCCTGGCCTCGTGCCGGAGCCACGGCGTGGATCCGCTCTCGCAGCCCATCCCCGTGGCGCCGGCCGCCCACTACGCCTCCGGCGGCGCCGAGGTGGACATCGACGGCCGCACCAGCGTCCCCGGCCTGTGGGCGGTGGGCGAGGTCGCCCGGACCGGCGTGCACGGCGCCAACCGCCTGGCCTCCAACTCCCTCCTGGAGGGACTGGTCTACGCCGACCGGATCGCCGCCCGCTTGGCGGAGGCGCCCGAGCCGGCGCCGAGCGCGGCGGTGACCGTCGGCGCGTCCGTGCCGCTGGTCGACGCCGCCTCCTCCGGCCGCGTCCGCACCCTGATGTCGCGCCACGCCGGCGTGCTGCGGACCGGTGAGGGCCTGGCCGCGCTGGCCGAGGAACTGGACGCCGTCGCCGCGGCCGGCTCCGCCGACGGGGGCGCCGCGGTCGCGCCCGGCACCGACGCCTGGGAGGCGACCAACCTCCTCACCGTGGCCCGCCTGGTGGCCGCCGCCGCCCGCCACAGAACCGAGAGCAGAGGCTCCCACCAGCGGGCCGACCACCCCGAGCCGCGTCCCGAGCTCCGGATCCGCCCCGCCGTCGTCCGACTGGAAGGCAACACCCCCGTGACCACCGACGAGGACTGGACACCGTCCCTGCCGCCGGAGCTCGTGGCCGAGCTCGACGCGATCACCTTCCCCCTGGCCGACTGGCGGGGCCGGGGGAGCGCCGCCGTCCCGGGCGACGAGCCCCGCGCCGAGTTCACGCTGCCCTACACCTCGCCCCACCAGTCGCACGTGGACGTGGTGCGCCGCGCCCTGGCCGAGGACCTCACCGCCGGTCCGCGCATCGACGTCACCACGGTGGCCACCACGCCCGCGGACCAGGTGCGCACCGCGCACGTGGTGGCCCGCGCCGACGGCACGGTGAGCGGTCTCCCCCTCGCCGAGCTCACGTTCTGGCTCGTCGCCGACGGCGCCCTGGAGGTGCACCGCCCGGTCGCCGACGGCGACGCGGTCAAGCGCGGCGACGTGCTCATGACCGTCACCGCCCGCACGCGCGACCTGCTGACCGCCGAGCGCACCGCCCTCAACCTGCTCACCCACATGTCCGGCATCGCCACGGCCACGCGGACCTGGGTCGACGCGGTCGCCGGCACGGGCGCCGCGGTCCGCGACAGCCGCAAGACCCGGCCCGGCCTGCGCGCACTGGACAAGTACGCCGTCCGCTGCGGCGGCGGCGTCAACCACCGCTACGGCCTCAGCGACGCGGGGCTCGTCAAGGACAACCACGTCGTGGCCGCGGGCGGGGTCGGGGCGGCGGTGCGCGCCATCCGCGAGCGCTTCCCCGACCTGCCCCTGGAGGTCGAGGTCGACCGGCTGGACCAGATCGAGGACGCGCTGGCCGCCGGGGCCGAGGAGATCCTGCTGGACAACTTCACCGTCGACCGACTCACCGCCGCCGTGGAGCTGGTCGCCGGGCGGGCCCGGCTGGAGTCCTCGGGCGGACTGACCCTGGACGTGGCCGCCGACGTGGCCCGGACCGGTGTCGACTACCTGGCCGTCGGCGCACTCACACATTCCAGTCCGGCACTGGATATCGCCCTCGACCTGTTGTGAAGCGCCCGATTGGTGGAGGATTCCCTGAGAATTTCCCGCCGAATCGGGAACACGGCACTGCGACGACCACGTCGACGAACCACGGATGAGGCTCCCAGGATGCTGCTCGCGATCGATGTCGGTAACTCCGAGACGGTCTTCGGCCTGTTCGAGGCCGAGGAGCTACTCGAACACTGGAGGGTGGGCACCGACACCAGACGTACCGCCGACGAGTGGTCCGTGGTCCTGCGCGGGCTCCTCGACGGGCGCACGACGGGCGGCACGGAGGACATCGACGGCATCGCCATGTGCTGCTCGGTGCCCTCGGTCCAGCACGAGATGCGGGACATGTTCCGCCGCCACTTCGGCGACGTGCAGGCCGTGATCGTGGAGCCCGGGGTCAAGACCGGGGTGCCGATCCGGATGGACAACCCCAAGGAGGTCGGCAGCGACCGGATCATCAACGCGCTGGCCGCCAACAACATCTACGGCGGTCCGGCGGTGGTGGTGGACTTCGGCACCGCGACGACCTTCGACGCGGTCAGCGTCAAGGGGGAGTACGTCGGCGGCGCGATCGCGCCGGGCATCGACATCTCCGTGGACGCGCTGTCCCGGCGGGGCGCCCAGCTGCACATGGTGGAGATCGTCCGGCCGCGGTCGGCGATCGCCAAGAACACCACCGAGGCCCTGCGCTCGGGCATCGTGTTCGGGTTCGCGGGCCAGGTGGACGGGATCGTGGACCGGATGGTCGCGGAGCTGACCACGGTTCCGGACGACGTCACGGTCGTGGCCACGGGCGGTCTGGCGTCCACGGTGATCGGCGAGTGCGAGACCGTGGACGTCCACGAGCCGTGGCTGACCCTCATCGGCCTGCGCCTGGTCTTCGAGCGCAACGCCGGCTGACCGGCGACGGGGGTGCCGGACCACCCGGCGCCGGAACGGGAACGGGGCCCGCGCACGCGTGCGGGCCCCGACGTGCGATCCCTAGGCGGGGCCGGCCGTGGCGGACGGCTCGGAGCGCTCCTCCCGCAGCAGGTCGGGTTCGAGGTAGATCATCCGGGCGATGGGCACGGCGGCCCGGATGCGGTCCTCGGCCGTGTCGATCGCGCGGGCGATGCGCGGCGCGTCGTCCTCGGCGTCGATCGCGATCTTGGCCGCGACCAGCAGCTCCTCCGGGCCGATGTGCAGCGTGCGCATGTGGATGATGCCGTTGATGTCGTCCACCCCGATGATCGCGGCCTCGATCTGGCGCACGTGCTCGCGGGTGGCGGACTCACCGATGAGCAGGCTCTTCATCTCCACGGCGAGCACGATCGCGATCACCACGAGCAGGACGCCGATGGCCGCGGTGCCCAGGCCGTCCCAGACGCCGTTGCCGGTGATGAGGGTGAGGCTGACGCCGAACAGGGCGAAGACGAGACCGATGAGCGCGCCGGCGTCCTCCAGCAGGATGACCGGCAGCTCCGGGGACTTCGAGCGGCGGATGAAGTCGACCCACGACGCGTTGCCGCGGACCGCGTTGGACTCCTTGATGGCGGTGCGCATGGCGAAGGACTCCAGGCCGATCGCCACGACGAGCACGACGATCGGGACCCACTGCCACTCCGTGATCGGGTGCGGGTCGGAGAGCTTGTGCCAGGCCTCGTACAGGGCGAACAGGCCGCCGAGGCTGAACAGCACGATGGAGACCAGGAAGGCGTAGATGTAGCGCTCGCGGCCGTAGCCGAACGGGTGCTCGGGAGTGGCGTCGCGCCGGGCCCGCTTCCCCCCGAGCAGCAGCAGCCCCTGGTTGCCGGAGTCGGCGACCGAGTGGATGCCCTCGGCGAGCATCGCGGAGGATCCGGTCAGTCCGAAGGCGACGAACTTGGTGACGGCGATCCCCATGTTCGCCCCCAGGGCCATGACGACGGCCCTCGTACTTCCCTCAACGCTCACGGGTGTGTCCTGACTTTCGGTGGTGGCGGGTCTGCGGACGTCGGTCGGTCATCTTCAGGGCCCCGCGCCGCCCACGGGGTGTCCCAGGGCGGTGGAGGGGCGGGCGGGTACCGCGCCGGCGGGTCACGGGTAGGGAGACGCGCCGGGAGACCGTGCGGTTCCGTTCGAGGCGGGCAGGCCCGGACCGGCGGTCCGGACGGGGAAGAGCGTACGGGAAGGCACGGTGGCGCGGGTAGGATCGTGCGCGTGAACGACACGCACGACGACACCTACGACGACCTGCCCGAACAGATGCGGGTCCGGCGCCAGAAGCTGGACCGGCTACGGGAGGAGGGTATCGACCCCTTCCCCGTGACCTTCCCGCGGACCACGTCGATCGGTGCCGTGCGAGACAAACACGAGGGCCTGGAACCGGACACCCGCACGGGTGTGGAGGTCTCCGTGGCCGGCCGCGTCATGCTCTACCGCACCGGCGGCAAGCTCTGCTTCGCGACGCTGCGCGACGAGACCGGCGACCTCCAGGTCATGCTGTCCCTGGACCGCGTGGGCCAGGAGCGCCTGGACGCGTGGAAGGCCGACATCGACCTCGGCGACCACGTCGGCGTCGAGGGCGAGGTCATCACCTCGCGGCGCGGTGAGCTGTCCATCATGGTCACCTCCTGGACGCTGACGGCCAAGTGCCTGCGGCCCCTCCCGGAGAAGCACAAGGGCCTCACCGACCCCGAGGCCCGGGTCCGGCAGCGCTACGTGGACCTGATCGTCAACCCGGAGTCCCAGCAGATGGTCCGCCGCCGCTCGGCCGCCATCCGCGCGCTCCGGGACGGCCTCGGCTCGCGCGACTACATCGAGGTCGAGACCCCGATGCTGATGCGCGTGCACGGCGGCGCCACGGCGCGGCCGTTCGTCACCCGCATCAACGCCTACGACATGGACCTGTACCTGCGCATCGCCCCCGAACTGTCGCTCAAGCGGCTGGTGGTGGGCGGTCTGGAGAAGGTCTTCGAGATCAACCGGAACTTCCGCAACGAGGGCGCGGACTCCACGCACAACCCCGAGTTCACGATGCTGGAGTTCTACGAGGCCTACGCCGACTACAACGTCATGGCGGACGTGACCCGCGAGCTCGTCCAGGACGCCGCGCGGGCGGTCTTCGGCTCCACCGTCGTGGAGCGCGACGGCCAGACGTTCGACCTGGGCGGGGAGTGGCCGCGGGTCACCCTCTACGGCGTCGTCTCCGAGGCGCTCGGCGCGGAGGTCACGCCGCGCACCCCGATCGAGGAGGTGCGCCGGCTGGCCGAGGCCAAGGAGGTGGAGTTCGACCACGCCTGGGGCCAGGGCAAGCTGGTCGAGCACGTCTTCGAGGAGCTGGTCGAGCACACGCTCGTGCAGCCCACGTTCGTGTGCGACTTCCCCGTGGAGACGAGCCCGCTGACGCGCCAGCACCGCGAGGACCCGCTGCTGACCGAGAAGTGGGACCTCATCGGCTTCGGCATGGAGCTGGGTACGGGCTACTCCGAGCTGGTCGACCCGGTCGAGCAGCGACGGCGCCTGACCGAGCAGTCGCTGATGGCGGCCGAGGGCGACCCCGAGGCCATGCAGCTGGACGAGGACTTCCTACGGGCCCTGGAGTACGGGATGCCGCCGAGCGGCGGAGTCGGGCTCGGCATCGACCGCCTGCTGATGGCCTTCACGGGCAAGAACATTCGGGAAACTGTCCTTTTCCCGATCGTGAAGCCCTCGGGGGACTAGGCTCGCCGGCCTGACCGTGCCGTGAAGAATCGGTGGTCCGTATTCACCGAAACCGGTTGTCCGATAGAGGGGGCGGGGCCGCCGCGCGAAAGCGCGGCGGCCCCGTCTTGTGCCGGTGATGACGCTGGTCATCCGTGATATGCCTCACTGATCGGGCGTAGTGGGCGTTCCCGGGGGAGCGGAGCGACTTTTTACATTGGGAAGTCCACTACAGAGCCGAGTTCGGCCATGAAGATTGTTTACGCAGGTCAGCCCAGCTCCCCGTTTTCCCTTCTCGTGACCCTGTCACCCAGCGGTTTTACCGGACTACGCGTGGTGATTTATCGGGTCTTGACGGTATGTTCTCGGCCGCCTAGCGTGCTGAGGGCGGACCTTGGTCCGCGAGTCTGCCGAAGTGGATCGAGAACGTCGTTGAGCGTGGAGGGACCATCGTCCCCCCGCGTGCGTGCGTGTCCCCTCGACTGGTCTGTCCGTCCCAGACCCTGACGAAGTGATCGCACGCGACCCGTGTGTCCGTCGCACCCTCCTGTGCCAGAGGAGGGTGATCCGACGCGACCCTCGGGGCTCCGGCCCGGAGCGGTGTCTCCGGGGACGTCTCGGCCGCGAGGTGACGAGTTTGATGTTCCGCACTCACATGGATGAGGGAGGACGGAGTGGAACAGGCCACACTCGTACGTCGTACCGTCGAGGACCACCGGGAGAGCGTGGTCCCCCTGCAGGCCAGGTCTCGCGAGACCTCGCTCTCCGGCACGTACGCGCCGGTCGAGCTGGGTCACGAGGACCTGGAGTTGCTCGCCGAGATCGCCACCGGTGTCACCACCGAGGTGGCGGCACGGCATCTCGAGCTCAGCGCGCGGACACTGCGCCGCCGCATTCGCAACATCTGCGACATGCTCGGAGTCAACACACCCATCGAAGCGGTCGTCTGGGCCGCTCGGCGCCAGCTGATCTGACGCCGGCCCGGTGACCACCGGGCGACACCGCGGGCATACCGGCCCTGGCCGTACGCGCGCGCCGCGCCCACCGGAGGAAGAGCGTTCCGGTAGGTGTTGGCGAGCGCGTGGGCATAGTCTGGTCCGGTTATGCCCGTTCGTCATGTTCGGGTGCGTCGCGCGCGTACGAGCGACGTCGCCCACATCCGCCGCCTCGTCGACACCTATACGGTCGACCGCCGTGTCCTTTCCAAGAGCACGGTCAACCTCTATGAGGACATCCAGGAGTTCTGGGTGGCGGAGGCGCAGGGCGAGGAATCCGAGCGACGTGTGGTGGGCTGCGGAGCCCTGCACGTGCTCTGGGAGGACCTCGCCGAGGTGCGCACCGTGGCCGTGGACCCCTCCCTGCGCGGCTTCGGGGTCGGCCACCGTATCGTCGCCGCACTGCTCGACACCGCCCGCGTACTCGGTGTGAGCCGTGTGTTCTGTCTGACATTCGAGACTGGATTCTTCGCCAAACACGGCTTTGCGCCGATCCAGGGCACACCCGTCTCACCCCGTGTCTACGAGGAACTCCTGCGTTCCTATGACGAGGGCGTGGCGGAATTCCTGGACCTGGAGCGGGTTAAGCCCAACACGCTCGGGAACACGAGGATGCTCGTGTACCTGGACGGGAGCCCGGGCTCGTAAAGGATTTCAGCCGCGCGGCCGGACCTTACACACGCGATCCGGTCGGTGACGGCGCTTATCCACACCGGGTGGTATGGGCGCGGAAGACGGCGGGTAATGTGTACCTGCGTCCGCCGGAGGCTCTCCACACGCGTGGTGGGCCCCGTACACGATTGGCGGGCATCCTGCGGTACCGCGTCCCGTGTCAAACCGGGGGCGCGCGATGTCTATGATGTCGGGTATGCGATTGCCAGGGTGGCCGGCACACCATCCCCCGGGGCGCCCCGACCCTCTGTCGGGTATTTGCTGCGATAAGTAACAACCAGGAAGGGTGGAGCCTCGATGGGTGACTTTTTGGCATCGATGCTTCCCCCCGGACTGATCGACGTATTGTCGGCGCTCATCCCTCCCGTGGTCGTCGCTACCGTGTTCTGTGCCATCATCCTCAAGATCCTGCGCCGCGAGATGGCGCCGAGGCGGATGGACGGAACCCTGGTCAGCGAGGACACGGTCGAGAGCGACGACAGCGCGACCGAGGTCGAGCGGACCGAGGCGACGAACGAGACGCCGATTGCCCGGGCAGGGGAACGCACCGAATCCGACGGCCGTTGATAGCGCCGTCCCCGTGACTTGAGCCCCCGCGGAGCCGTGAGCGGGGGCTCCGCGCGCGATCGGGCCGCTCCGCGCCCCCGCGCGGTCTCGACGACCCCGAAACCGGGAGTCCGGGAGCCGGGGCCGGATGATTTCTGGCACGCCGGGAATTGTCTTCCGCGTTCGTGCGAGATAGCTTTATATTCAGGTGTGGAGACACCGCTCTTCTGAAAGGTAAGATTCCATGGCACAGAAGGTCCAGGTTTTCCTGGTCGACGACCTCGACGGCGGCGAGGCCGAGGAGACGGTGACGTTCGGTCTGGACGGCTCCGTGTACGAAATCGACCTGAGCGCGGGTAATGCTGCCAAGCTCCGCGAGGCCCTTACTCCGTTCGTCGAGGCGGCCCGCAAGGCTCCCGCCAAGGCCTCCCGTGGCACCGCCCGCCGCGGCAGCCGGAATGCGCCCAGCCGTGAGCGCAGCGCGGAGATTCGTGCGTGGGCCAAGGCCGCCGGCAAGCCGGTCAATGAGCGTGGCCGTATCCCCGCGGCGATCGTCGCCGAATATGAGGCCGTCAAGGGTTAGGTTTGACCCGACCCCTGGGCGCCGAAATGTTGTCAGGTCTTGATCGAATATCGACCTTGGCTCCCGGGGTCTGCTTCGACCCGAACCATCCCGGGCCCGCACGGCGGGCCCAGTGACACGGGATGAAGGGGATACCTCGGACCCCGGACGGCACGGGCCGGGCATCCGACCCCGGCGCGGCACCGAAGCGCCCTGCCGGGGCCGGATGCTCGGCAACGCGGCATTCCCGGCTTTCCTCGTTCTGGAGGCGCCGGAAGAACGACGGTGACGTCCCGCGCTCGCGGGAACGCCCTCCGGTGGGCATGTTCGCTCAGAGCCGATAATGGGGCTTACGCACGTGCGGCCCGGGAACTCCGTGATGGATGGGAGTCCCCGGGCCGTTCGCCTTCGGCGTACAGGGAAATCTGACGCGGCAATAGGTAGTTGGATGTTGGGTGAACGCCCTATCGTCGGGGAAAGTCTCTGGCACGGACGGCCGTGAGGTCGGCCAGGCCGGAGGCGCGTCCGGTCGGCAGCCTGTCGACCGGCGGGTGCGTCAGTGCTCCCCGGGGGCTGACATCCCTGTGGGGCCGATATGCGGAAGAGTTGGGTCGGCGAGAACCGTCCCTGCCTGACCGCTCTGTAGAGGAGCGACGAGACATGTTCGAGAGGTTTACCGACCGCGCGCGGCGAGTGGTGGTTCTGGCCCAGGAAGAGGCCAGGATGCTCAACCACAACTACATCGGTACGGAGCACATCCTGCTCGGCCTCATCCACGAGGGTGAGGGCGTCGCCGCCAAGGCCCTCGAGAGCCTTGGCATCAGCCTCGAAGCGGTTCGGCAGCAGGTTGAGGAGATCATCGGCCAGGGCCAGCAGGCGCCGTCCGGGCACATCCCGTTCACTCCGCGTGCCAAGAAGGTCCTGGAGCTGTCGCTGCGCGAGGCACTGCAGCTCGGCCACAACTACATCGGGACCGAGCACATCCTGCTCGGCCTCATCCGCGAGGGCGAGGGCGTGGCCGCCCAGGTCCTCGTGAAGCTCGGCGCCGACCTGAACCGGGTCCGCCAGCAGGTCATCCAGTTGCTCCATGGCTACCAGGGCAAGGAGCCGCAGGCGACCGGCGCCTCCTCGGAGTCCACTCCGTCGACGTCGCTGGTGCTGGACCAGTTCGGCCGCAACCTGACCCAGGCCGCCCGGGAGAGCAAGCTCGACCCGGTCATCGGCCGGGACAAGGAAATCGAGCGCGTCATGCAGGTGCTCTCGCGGCGGACCAAGAACAACCCGGTCCTCATCGGTGAGCCCGGCGTCGGCAAGACCGCGGTCGTCGAGGGCCTGGCCCAGAAGATCGTCAAGGGTGAGATCCCCGAGACGCTCAAGGACAAGCAGCTGTACACGCTGGACCTGGGCGCCCTGGTCGCCGGCAGCCGTTACCGCGGTGACTTCGAGGAGCGCCTCAAGAAGGTGCTCAAGGAGATCCGCACGCGCGGCGACATCATCCTGTTCATCGACGAGCTGCACACGCTGGTCGGAGCGGGCGCCGCGGAGGGCGCGATAGACGCCGCCTCGATCCTCAAGCCCATGCTGGCCCGAGGCGAGCTGCAGACCATCGGCGCGACCACGCTGGACGAGTACCGCAAGTACCTGGAGAAGGACGCCGCCCTGGAGCGGCGCTTCCAGCCGATCCAGGTGGACGAGCCGACGATCACGCACGCCATCGAGATCCTCAAGGGTCTGCGCGACCGGTACGAGGCCCACCACCGGGTCTCCATCACCGACAGCGCGCTGGTGGCCGCCGCGCAGCTGGCCGACCGCTACATCAGCGACCGGTTCCTGCCGGACAAGGCCATCGACCTGATCGACGAGGCCGGCTCGCGGATGCGCATCCGCCGGATGACCGCGCCGCCGGACCTGCGCGAGTTCGACGAGAAGATCGCGGGCGTGCGCCGCGACAAGGAGTCGGCGATCGACGCGCAGGACTTCGAGAAGGCCGCGTCGCTGCGTGACGACGAGAAGCAGCTGCTGAACAAGAAGGCGCAGCGGGAGAAGGAGTGGAAGGCCGGCGACATGGACGTCGTGGCCGAGGTGGACGAGGAGCTCATCGCCGAGGTCCTGGCCGCCTCCACCGGCATCCCGGTCTTCAAGCTCACCGAGGAGGAGAGCTCCCGGCTGCTGCGCATGGAGGACGAGCTGCACCGGCGGGTCATCGGCCAGGAGGACGCCATCAAGGCGCTCTCGCAGGCGATCCGCCGTACCCGCGCCGGTCTGAAGGACCCCAAGCGCCCGGGTGGTTCGTTCATCTTCGCCGGTCCGTCCGGTGTCGGTAAGACCGAGCTGTCCAAGACGCTGGCCGAGTTCCTGTTCGGGGACGAGGACGCGCTGATCCAGCTGGACATGTCCGAGTTCATGGAGAAGCACACCGTCTCGCGGCTGTTCGGCTCCCCGCCCGGATACGTCGGCTACGAGGAGGGCGGCCAGCTCACCGAGAAGGTGCGCCGCAAGCCGTTCTCCGTGGTCCTGTTCGACGAGATCGAAAAGGCCCACAACGACATCTTCAACTCGCTCCTGCAGGTGCTGGAGGAAGGTCGTCTCACCGATGCCCAGGGTCGCATCGTCGACTTCAAGAACACGGTCATCATCATGACGACCAACCTGGGTACGCGGGACATCTCCAAGGGCCAGGCCATGGGCTTCGCCAAGGAGGACGACGCCAACACCAACTACGAGCGGATGAAGGCGAAGGTCAGCGAGGAGCTCAAGACCAACTTCCGGCCCGAGTTCCTCAACCGTGTGGACGACATCATCGTCTTCCACCAGCTGACGGAGAAGGAGATCTTCGAGATCGTCGACCTGATGATCACGGGGCTCGACGGACGCCTCAAGGAGAAGGACATGGGGATCGAGCTGCGCCCCGCCGCCAAGAAGGTGCTGGCGGAGCGCGGGTTCGACCCGGTCCTGGGCGCGCGGCCGCTGCGTCGCACGATCCAGCGGGAGATCGAGGACCAGCTGTCGGAGAAGATCCTCTTCGGCGACATCAAGGCCGGTCAGATCATCGTGATCGACGCCGAGGGCGAGGGCACGGACGCCAAGTTCACCTTCAAGGGTGTGCCGAAGCCGGCCGAGGTCCCGGACACGCCCGCGGTCGAGGAGTCGGCCGCAGGCAAGAGCGAGTAGCCGGATCCCGATCCGGTCGTGCGGCGGGGCGTCCCTTCGGGGGCGCCCCGCCGTCGTGCGCCCGCGGCCCGGGGCCCGGCGGGAGCGTGCTCCGGCGCCGGACGCGGGATGCCCTAATCTGCGGGCATGACCTCACCTCAGGAACCCCACCCCCAGGGGCCCCAGGAGCCCGGCCCCCAGCAGCCCGGTCCCCCCAGCGGGCCACAGGGCCCCTTCCAGGGCGGCCCGGCCCCCGACGCGCCGTACGGCGACCCGCGGTACGGCGCGCAGCACGGCGGCCCGCAGCACGGCGCCCCGCAGTACGGGGGAGCACAGTACGGCGGAGCGCCCGCCGGAGGGGCCCCGCAGGGCCAGTACGGCCCCGGGGGCGGCGGACCCCACGGCGGACCGCCGCAGGGTCCCTACGGCCCCTACGCGCAGCCGCCCGCCCCGAAGAAGGGCAAGGGCGGCCTCATCGCCCTCGTCGTCGGCGGGGTGGTCCTGCTCCTGCTCCTCATGGTGGGCGGGGTCGTCGCGTTCGTCCTGACGCGCGGGGGCGGAGCCGCCCTCCCGGGCGGGGAGCTCGAGGGGGTCCGGTTCTACGGCGAGCTGTCCAAGGACCACGTCGAGCCGGGTGAGACGGTCGACTACGACGGGAACCTTCCGCCGGTGGGCGGGGACCACTACCCGACCTGGCAGGACTGCGGCGTCTACGACGCGCCGCTGCGCGCGGAGTTCGGGGTGCACTCACTGGAGCACGGCGCCGTGTGGATCGGCTACGACCCGGCGCTTCCGGAGTCCGACGTCCAGGCGCTGGCCGACCTCTACTCGCCCGGGGACTACCTGCTGATCAGCCCGATGGAGGGCGTGGAGACCCAGTTGGTCGCCTCCGCCTGGGAGGTCCAGCTCCCCCTGGACGGCGTCGACGACCCGCGGCTGCCCCGGTTCCTGGCGGAGTACACGCAGGGGGAGCGGACCCCCGAACCGGGCGCACCGTGCAGCGGCGGCTACGCCGGGAGCGCGGCCGACTTCGAGGCCGGCCAGTAGCCGTCCCCGGAGGGCTACACGTAGCCCGGGAGCGCGTAGCGGCCGTCGTCCAGGGGGTCCACCAGGCCGTCCGACACCAGGGCGTCCAGGGCCCGCTCGCGTTGGACGCCGTCGTCCCAGACGGCGTCCAACGCGTCCTTGGCGACCGGGTGGGCACTGGCGCGCAGGACGGCCAGCAGCCGGCCGCGGACCTGGCGGTCGGTGCCCTCGTAGGTCTGGCCGCGCCGGGGCGGGCCGTCGTGGGCCGGTCGGCCGGCCGCCTTCCAGGCGCACTCGTGCGCGATGGGGCAGTCCGCGCACGCGGGGGCGCGCGCGGTGCACACGAGGGCGCCCAGCTCCATCACGGCCACGCCCCAGCGGGCGGCGACCGACGCCTCGGCCGGCAGCAGGGCCTCGGCCAACGCGGTCTCGGCCTTGGTCTGGGTTTTCGGCGGGTACTGGACCCCGGTTTCGGCTCTCGCCAGGACACGGCGAACATTGGTGTCCAGAATGGCGTGCCGCTGTCCGTAGGCGAAGCTCGCCACGGCCGCGGCGGTGTACGCGCCGACCCCGGGCAGTGCGAGCAGGGCGGCGTGGTCGTCGGGGACGCGCCCGTCGTGCTGCTCGGTGATGGCCACGGCGCACGCGTGCAGGCGCAGCGCGCGGCGCGGGTAGCCGAGGCGGTTCCACATGCGCACGGCCTCACCGGAGGGCTCTTTGGCCAGGTGGGCGGGGGTGGGCCAGCGTTCCATCCAGGCACGCCAGGCGGGCAGGACCCGCACGACGGGTGTCTGCTGGAGCATGATCTCGCTGACGAGGATCGACCACGGGGAGGCCTCGGGGGCGCGCCAGGGAAGGTCGCGCGCGTGGGCCTCGTACCAGGCGAGAACGGCTGTGCTGTAAGGGTTTTCGCTCATCTTTAACGGATATCGGCGGGTTGAGTAGGTGGGGCGCGTGCAAAACCGCAATACTACGGCCCATGGCGTCAAGTACCGGACACCCAGGAGCCGTCAGCCGCGAGACCTACTGGAAGCGGCGTGCCTTCGTGCTGGTCGGGATGATGCTGGTGTTCGCGGTGATCGCGTTCGCCTGCCGTCCCACGTCCGGGGACGATGGCGAACCGAGTCGATCGGAAGCGGGCGCCGAACCTTCGGCGGAGGCCTCTCCCAGTGTCCCACCCGAAGAGTCCTCCGACGCCGAAAGTGAGGACGCTGAGGAAGACGAGGACGCAGAGGCCGAAGAGGACGCAGAGGACTCAGAGGGTTCCGAGGGCTCCGGTGACGGCGAGGGCGGCGAGGAGGAAGGCGGCTCCGGGTCGGGTTCCGGCGGAGGCTCCGGCGAGGTCGCCGCGCCCGAGCGCCCCGAGGACCCCTGCCGCCCCCAGGACGTCGTGGTGAGCTTCGCGCCGGCCTCCTCGGACAAGGAGACCTACGGCGCGGGGGAGAAGCCGGGCTTCCGCATCACCGTGGTGAACACCGCCGAGCAGACCTGCACGGTCGACGTCGGCCCCGAGGCCCTGGAACTGCGCATCCACTCCGGCGACGACCGGATCTTCTCCACCGCCGACTGCGTGGAGGGCCAGGCCGCCGAGGAGCGCCAGCTCAGCCGCGGCGTGCCGCACGAGTACACCATCACCTGGGAGCGGATGCGCTCCTTCACCGACTGCCGTGACGACAGCCGCTCGGCGGGGGTCGGCTGGTACCGGGCCAACCTGCACGGCGACTACGCCGGCGACCCGGAACAGCTGGCGTTCCAGCTCAAGGCCTGAGGCCTGCGAGCGCAGCGGCCCACGACCACGACCCCGCCCACGCGGCGGGGTCGTCGTGTGGGCGCCCGGGGTCGAGAGAACGAGTCGATCGTGCGGTCCTGGAGAACTTTTCTGGCCGAATGCCAAGGTGAATTGTCGAAATAGATGGCATATGTCTATTTCGCGACCGCTCGCCGCCTGGACAGAGAGTCACTTAGTCCTTACGCTTCGTTGAGCCCCACAGTCCGTCGACGTGCTGGAGAAGACCCGTGAGACGCGCCATCATCGCCACCACCACCGTCGTGCTCGCGCTCGGGCTCGCCGCCCCCGCGCAGGCCGACGACACCGGGGCCGCCGCCCACTACACGCTGGGGCTGGCCGTCGGAGACCAGGAGGCCCAGCGCGAGGCCACGCTCATCTGCGGGGAGACCGCCAGGGGCACGCATCCGCACGCGGAACGGGCCTGCGAGCTCATCGCCGAGGCCGGGTCCGTCGAGGCGGTCATGGTCGACCCGCACGGCGTCTGCACGCTGGAGTACCAGCCGCACCGGGTCACGGTCTCGGGCGAGGAGGAGTACACCGAGGTGTTCGGCAACAAGTGCCGGCTCACCGGCGCCAAGGGTCCGATCTTCGACTTCTGACCCCGGCGCCGCGAGGGTGGGGGCGCGGGCACGGGGGCGTCCGCGCCGCCCTCACTCCGACCTGGAGCGCTTGGACCGGCGCGCCACCCAGGTCAGCGCCTCGCTCAGCTCCTCGATCTCGTGCGTGCGGATCCCCGGGATGGGGTCCCCGAAGTGCTTGGGCACGACCGCCTCGGTGAACCCGAGCCGCTGGGCCTCGGAGACGCGGCGGCGCACCCCGCTGACCGTGCGCACGTCGCCGGCCAGGCCGACCTCGCCGATGGCGATGAACCCCCGCGGCAGGGCGACGTCGTTGTTGGAGCTGGCCGCGGCCAGGGCCAGGGCGAGGTCGACGGCGGGTTCGCCCAGCCGCACGCCGCCCACCGTGGAGGCGTAGACGTCCATGTTGGCGAGCCGCATCCCCGTCCGCTTCTCCAGCACCGCCAGGATCATGTTCACGCGCGAGGTGTCCAGGCCGGAGGTGGCCCGCCGCGGCGCGGGCAGGGGCGTGGGGGCGACCAGCGCCTGCACCTCGGTGATGAGCGGCCGGCGCCCCTCCAGGGTCACGGTGACGCAGGTGCCCGGCACGGGGTCGGTGCGCTCGGTGAGGAAGAGGCCGCTGGGGTCGGGCAGGCCGACGATGCCGGACTCGGTCAGCTCGAAACAGCCGATCTCGTCCGTGGGGCCGTAGCGGTTCTTCACCGCGCGCAGCAGGCGCAGCTGCGAGTGGCGCTCGCCCTCGAAGTGCAGGACCACGTCCACCAGGTGCTCCAGCATGCGGGGCCCGGCGATGGAGCCGTCCTTGGTGACGTGGCCGACCAGGACGGTGGCGATGTTGCGCTCCTTGGCGATCTGGATCAGCGCGCCGGCCACCTGCCGTACCTGGGTGACGCCGCCGGGCACGCCCGTGGCCTCGGGGGAGACCATGGTCTGCACCGAGTCGACGACGAGCAGCCGCGGGGCGACCTCGTCCACGTGGCTGACCAGTGAGGCGATCGAGGTCTCCGCTGCCAGGTAGAGCTTGTCCTCCAGCGCGTTCAGCCGCTCGGCGCGCAGCCGCACCTGACCGGCCGACTCCTCACCGGTCACGTACAGCACCGGCCCCTCGGCGGCCCGCTTGGCGGCGACCTCCAGCAGCAGGGTCGACTTGCCCACGCCGGGCTCTCCCGCGAGCAGGACCACGCCGCCGGGCACGGCGCCGCCGCCCAGGACCCGGTCGAGCTCGTCGACGCCCGTGGGGACCGCCTCGGCGCTCTCCACGCTGATCTCGGTGATGGGCCGCGCGCGGGAGGTGACGGGCGCGGCGGCCACCGACGCGGCGGCCGGGGCGCCGGCCTCCTCGACCGTGCCCCAGGCCTGGCACTCCCCGCAGCGCCCCACCCACTTGAGGGAGCTCCAACCGCACTCGGAGCACCGGAACGTGGACTTCGCTGCTTTGGCCATGGTCGCCACGGTATCGGCCGGTGGGGACAGGCGAGGCTGCCTCGGTGAGGGCCCGGTCGGTGACGCTCGCGGGACGGCGGGACACGTGAAAGTTACCTACGGGTTAGGGCGGCCGACTCGTAGGTCGTGTTACAGAATCACTACGGGGCGTGTGCACCCCCACCATCCGACGCCCCGTGCTCCGTGAGAGGAACCCGCGTGTCCCGTTCCGACGTGTCCCCCGTCTCCCGCGCCCGTTTCGCCCCCCGCCCCCTCCGTCGAGCCCTCGCCCCCGTGGCCGCGGCCGCGCTGGGCCTGTCCCTGGTCTCGGCGCCCGCCGCCGCGGAGACCGGGGACGCCGCCTTCGAGCGCTACGTGGCCCTCGGTGACTCCTTCACCGCGGGTCCGCTGATCCCGCCGAGCGCACCCGGCTCGGACCCCCGGTGCCTGCGGTCGGACGCCAACTACCCCCGACTGGTCGCCCATGCCCTGGACGTCGCCGAGTTCACCGACGCCAGCTGCTCGGGTGCGGTCATCGCCGACCTGAGCGAGCCCCAGCACGAGGGCCTGACCGACGTCCCGCCGCAGTACGACGCCCTCACCCCCGAGACCGACCTGGTGAGCGTGGGCATCTCGGGCAACGACCTCGGATTCTCCGAGATCTTCGTGCGCTGCGCGAAGCTGAGCTTCACGAACCCGCTCGGCAGCCCGTGCGCGAACCACTACGGGGACACCCTGGACGACCGCGTGGAGGAGCTGCGCGGGGACGTGGCGCAGGTCTACGCGCAGGTCGGCGAGCGCAGCCCCGACGCGACCGTGCTCGCCGTCGGCTACCTGCAGATCCTGCCCGAGAGCGGCGGCTGCTGGCCGACCATGCCGGTCGCGCGCGGCGACGTGGCCTACCTGGACGGGTTGCAGACCTCGCTCAACACGATGATCGCCGAAGAGGCCGGGGCGGCCGGCGCGGTCTACGTCGACGTCCTCGAACGGGGCCACGACGTGTGCGAGCCGGCCGGGGAGCGGTGGGTCGAGGGGGTCGTGCCGGAGAACACGGCCTTCCCGGTGCACCCCAACGAGGCGGGGATGGCGGTCACGGCCGACCGGGTCCTGGCCGGTCTGGGCGCGGCGCCGGCCCAGGTCTGATCCCGGCTCGCCGGTGGCGCCGGCCGGTGACCGAGGGCGAGGGAGCGGGCAGCGTCGGGTGCGAAGTGTGACCCGTTTCGTCCGCGTTCTTCAACCAGTCTTTACCTTCCTTGGATACCGATTAGACTACGGAGAGTGATTTCTCTTGCTGAATATGTGACCAATGGTGATGGATGAGCGACGGGGCCGATGTCCGGACCCTGAGCCCGAACCGTCACTTGACGTCACCATGAAGGGGAACCCGTCATGCGAAAACAGCGAGAGTGCGAGCGAACTGAGGCCTGTCGTCCCTCCGGGAGGGGGCGGCAGGCCTCGCCCGTGGGCCGCTCCGGCCCGCGTGCGGCAGCGGTGGTGCTGGCGGTCGTCGCGTCCCTGGCCGCCGGGGCCGCTCCGGCCCTGGCCCAGCCCACCGCCCCGGCCGCCGCTGCGGCCCCCGCCGCCGCGCCCTCGGCCGCAGGCGCCGGGCAGGGGGAGCGGATCCACCAGTCGCTGTCCTCCTCGACCGTCGAGAAGGCCATCGACGCAGCCGAGTCCCACGCGGGCAAGCCGTACGCCTGGGGCGGCACCGGGCCGAACTCCTTCGACTGCTCAGGACTCGTCCAGGCGTCCTTCCGCGAGGCCGGGGTACGCCTGCCCCGCATCGCCCAGGACCAGGTGAACTCCGGGACCCGCGTCTCCTACTCCAAGGCCGAGCGCGGCGATCTCCTCTACTGGACCGACAACGGCGGCTACGCCTACCACGTGGCCATCTACCTCGGCGGCGGGCGCATGTTCGACGCCCCGAACTCCGGCGGCCGCGTCGGCGAACGGGCCGTGACCCGTACCAACCTCGCCGGAGCGGTCCGGCTCTGACCCCGGCCGCGCCCCTGACCCCGGCCTCAGTACCTCTTCCACCACAGGTTGACGGCGTAGTCGACCGACAGGCCGTGATGCGCCCCGATGATCTCGGCGGCCAGAGCGGGGGCGAACTCGATCCGCACGACCGCCTCGAAGGCGCGGCGGTCCTCGAAGGAGCAACGCATCGTCAACGCCTCGCGGGTGAACCCGTGCGAGGACCAGAACCGTTCCACGGCGGCCGGGTCGTACCTCGGCAGCGACCGCCGGAACCACGCGCCGAACGTGGAGCGCGTCGCGTCGTTGTCGATGACGAACGCGACCCCGCCACGGCGCATCACCCGATCCAGTTCGGCCAGACCGGGTTCGCACCCGGGACCGAAGAAGTACGCCCAGCGGGCGTGCGCGACCTCGACGACGGAGTCGGGGACGGGCAGCCGCTGGGCGGTCCCGGCCAGGACCCGGACCCGATCCAGGCCCCGCACCCGGGCGCGCGCGGACTCCGCGAGCCCCGGGTGCGGTTCCACGCCGGTCACCCGGCGGGCGCGCGCGGCGAATCCGGGCAGGTGGTATCCGGTCCCGCAGCCGATGTCGAGCACGTGGGCGTCCTCGATCGGGCGGATCCGGTCCATCGCCGCCGTGAGCACCCCGTCGGGGTCCACGGCCTCGTTCTCCAGCTCGTAGGTGAGCGGGTTCCGCCAGATGTTCGGACTGGGAATCGCGTCCTGAGGGATCACACCCGCACCTCGTGCCACATCCTGTACTCCCTGAGCACCGTCCGTTCCTCGGTCGAACGTACTCGACACCGGGCGGCGCGCCGGATTCGCGCGGGCGGTAGGCACAAAGGGGATGCGAGCGCATAGTCTGGGTTCCGTGAGCCCTATCCAGGTCCCAGACGCACCCGTCGTCCTGTCGTCGGCGTCGGTCTACCCGGAGAAGACCCCGGCCGCCTTCGAGATCGCCGCGAAGCTGGGGTACGACGGCGTGGAGGTGCTGGTCTCCTCCGACCCCGCCAGCCAGGACATCGATCTGCTGCGCCGGCTGTCGGACTACCACGGCGTGCCGGTCACGGCCGTCCACTCGCCCTGCCTCGTCCTCACCCAGCGGGTCTGGGGACGGGAGCCGTGGGGCAAACTCGTGCGGTCCAAGGAGATGGCCGAGGCCCTCGGCGCGAAGACGATCGTGGTCCACCCGGCCTTCCGCTGGCAGCGCGAGTACGCCCGCGAGTTCGAGGCGGGCGTCGCGCGCATGCAGGAGGAGACCGATGTCGCCTTCGCGGTGGAGAACATGTACCCGGTCCGGGTGCGCGACCGCGAGGTGGTGCCCTACGCGCCGAGCTGGAACCCCCTCGACCGCGACTACCCCGACGTCACCCTCGACCTCTCCCACACCGCGATGTCCGGTTCCGACGCCATGGACATGGCCAAACGGCTGGGTGACCGGCTGTCCCACGTCCACGTGGCCGACGGCTTCGGCGGCCAGAACCTCGACGAGCACCTCATCCCCGGACGCGGTCGCCAGCCGGTCGCGGAACTGCTGGAACACCTGGCCACGGTGGGATACGAGGGACAGCTGGTGCTGGAGGTGAGCACCCGCAAGGCCCCGGACCGCCAGGCCCGCCTGCGGGAGCTGGCCGAGGCGCTGGCCTTCACCCGACTGCACTTCGCCCGCCCCACCGGATCGGGTCCGGTCTCCCTCGACCGCAGGGAGCGGATCGGCCTGCTGCGCCGCCGGTCGTCCGCGCGGCCCCACCTGTTCGAGGTGGACCGGGGCGGCACCGTGGACGACACCGGACCCCTCGGCGGCGAGGGGCCCGACGCCGGGACCGCGGACGGCCGCGGCGACTGACCGCATGGTGGGACGCGGCGTCCGCGCGCGAACCGGCGGGCGGTTAGCGTGGGGGTGAACCGCAGAGAGGACCCTTCATGATCGCGATCATCGGTGCCGGGAAGATGGGCGAGGCCCTGCTGGCCGGAATGCTGGCCAAGGGCCACGCGCCCGGAGACGTCCTCGTCACGGAGCCGCGGGCGGAGCACGCGCGGGAGCTGCGCACCCGCTACGGGGTCGAGGTGGTGCCCGGCCAGGACGCCGCCAAGCGCGCCGACACCCTGCTCCTGGCACTCAAGCCGCAGGACATGCTCGCCCTCCTCGACGAGATCGGTCCGCACGTGGGCGCCGACCGCCTGGTGATCTCGGTCGCGGCCGGGCTCACCACCGCCGTCATGGAGAGCCACCTGCCCGCGGGCGTGCCGGTCGTGCGGGCCATGCCCAACACTCCGGCGCTCATGGGCCAGGGGATGACCGCGGTGGCGGGCGGGGCCCACGCCGGTTCGGCGCACCTGGACCGCGCCGAGCAGCTGCTCGGGACGGTCGGCGAGGTCATCCGGGTCGGCGAGCAGCACATGGACACCGTGACCGCGATCTCCGGGAGCGGGCCCGCCTACTTCTACTTCATCGCGGAGACGATGATCGAGGCCGGCGTCGCCATGGGCATGCCGCGCGCCACCGCGCAGAAGCTCGTGGGGCAGACCATCACGGGCGCCGCCGCGATGCTCGCCGAGTCCGGGGAGCACCCCGTGGTGCTGCGCGAGGCCGTGACCTCGCCGGGAGGGACCACGGCGGCCGCCCTGCGCGAGTTGGAGCGGCACGGCGTGCGGACCGCGTTCACCGACGCGATCGAGGCCGCGCGCGACCGCAGCCAGGCGCTCTCGGGGAGCTGACCCCCGGCGCGCGCTCCGCTCGCCGGGCGGGGCGGGCGCCTCCGATTGCCCAGGTCGGTGGCGTTAGATGCCCGCGGGGGCCGGTTGGTTGATGGCCGGGATCGGACGCGGGGTGGGGAAATTCGGGCGGAAGGCGGTGGGTACTGTGCATAGGGGGTGCTCTGTCGCATACCGTCCGTGCATCCTCGCCCCCGCGTGTCTCCCATTCCCCAGCCGACCCAGGGTCCTCCATGACGAATCCTCCTCCCCCTTCCGATCCACACGAGCCGCAGGGAGGCCCTCCCCCCGGCGGCACGCCCTCTGACGGAACCCCGGCGGGTGGCGTTCCGGGACAGCCCCAGGGCGGTACGCCGGCCGGCGGCGTTCCGGGACAGCCCCAGGGCGGTACGCCGGCCGGCGGCGTCCCTGGGCAGTTCCAGGGCGGTACGCCGTCCGGTGGCGTCCCTGGGCAGTTCCAGGGCGGTACGCCGTCCGGCGGCGTCCCCGGCCACTTCCAGGGCGGGATGCCTCCGCAGGGTCCGCCGCCCGGCGGGATGCCCCCGCAGGGCCCGCCCGGACAGCAGGGCGGGATGCCGCCTCAGGGCCCGCCCTCCGGCGGCATGCCTCCGCAGGGTCCGCCTCCCGGTGGCACCCCCGCGGGCGGGATGCCCCCGCAGGGTCCGCCCGGACAGCAGGGTGGAATGCCCCCGCAGGGTCCGCCCCCTGGCGGGATGCCTCCCGGTGGGACGCCCGCGGGCGGCATGCCTCCGCAGGGTCCGCCCCCTGGCGGGATGCCTCCCGGCGGGATGCCCCCGGGTGGAATGCCGCCCGGGCAGTTCGGCGCGCCGCCGCCCCCGCCACGACCGCCGCGGATGGGGCTCTTCACGTCCCCCTCTGCCGTCCGCACCGCCGCGCTGAACGCCTCCGGCCTGGGCGCGGGCTACTTCTACCTGCGCCAGTGGCCCTTCTTCGCCGGCGCGCTCATCGTCACGATCGGCCTGCTGATCACGGCGGCCGTCATCGGCGCGGCCGACAACCTGCTGCTGTGGACGCCGATCTTCCTCGTGTGGTTCGCGGCCGCGGCCGTGCACGGCCTCTTCGCCGGGCGCGCCCGTGACGAGCGTGGCGTGACCCGCGGCGAGCAGCTCCCCAAGAACCCGATGCCGTTCCTGGCCGCCGGCGGTCTCGCCGTGGCCGTCGCCGCCTCCCTGCTCAGCGTGTGGCAGGTCGGCGAGTGGCAGCTGCGCGTGGCCGACGCCGCGCACGCGCGCGGCGACTGCGACACGGCCGTCGACGCCTACGAGCGCGTGGGCAACGGGTTCCAGCTCTCCCTCTCGCCCTCCCTGATGCAGCGGTCGCGGGACGGGATCGCGGCCTGCGGGCTCCTGGAGACCGCGCAGGGCGACGTCGACAACGAGGAGTACGAGCAGGCACTGGACTCCTACGCCACCTACTTCGCCCACCACGCCGCGCAGTGGGAGGACACCGACGGCGAGGTCGCCGACATCCACCTGTCCTTCGCCGACGGCCTCAAGCAGACCGCGGCCGACGAGTACACCGGTGTGGTCACCGACGAGTACCGCGAGAACATCCAGCGGGCCCACGAGATCTACACCGTGATCCCGCGGGACTACGACGGCACCGCCGCCGCGGGCGAGGTCTCCGGAGCCCTGGTCGACCTCTACGACGTCGGCACCAGTGACTACGCCGCCGAGCTGTGGTGCACCGCCCACGAGCAGATCGCGCTCTTCCAGGGGCTCGCCTGGGACGAGGCCCCCGAGGTCACCGAGCGCATCGAGGCGGAGTACCCCGAGTCCGCGCGCCAGTGCGGCTGGGCGGAGGTCGACGACGGCGACGCCGCCACGGCCGAGAGCATGACCGACTTCCTCACCGCGGAGTACCCCGACTACGAGGCCGACGACGTCGAGGACCTGGTCCGCCACGTCGGCGCCGCGCACATCGAGGAGGAGATGGACACCCTCACCGCTCTCGGCGAGAGCGACTGGGGCGGTGAACGCACGGGCGACAGCGGCAACGACAAGGTGGTCATCGAGGTCGTCAACAACTCCCCGAACGAGATGCGGTTCCTCTACGTCGGGCCGGACGGCGTCCACGGCGAGATCGTCACGGACGCGTGCGAGAGCTGTGAGCCCTACGACTCGCCGCCCACCGGCAACTCCTGCTTCGACGACGGGGACCGGATGACGGTCGAGCTGGACCCGGGCGAGTACCGGCTCCTGCTCACCTCCGGCGGCTCCGGCCTGTTCGGCTCCAGGCCCCTGCACGGGACGGTCGACATGGGCGCCGGGTACAAGCAGGAGTCCTGCTTCTACACGATGTCGAACGACTGACGGCGCCGGCCCGGTGCGGCCGCGACCGCACCGGGCCGACCCCGGGTTTCGGCCCGCAGGCCCGTCTTGCGTACTGTGTGCTTCTGAGCACGCACACCTGGAACGGGGGTCACCACATGGGAGGGCGCACGTCCTGCTCGCTTCGGGTGGCATGGGACGACGGACTGACCGCCTACGACTTCGGGCCCCAGCACCCGATGGCGCCGATCCGCGTCGAGCTCACCATGGCCCTGAGCCGTGACCTCGGCGTCCTGGACGCGCCGGGCGTCGCGCTGCTGGACGTCGAACCGGCCTCGGACGAGCTGCTCTCGCTCGTGCACGACCCCTCCTACATCGAGGCGGTCAAGCGGGCGGGCAAGACGCTCGAACCCGACGACGCCCACATGCTCGGCACCGCCGACAACCCCGTCTTCCCCGACATGCACGACGCCGCCGCCCTCATCTCGGGCGCGTCCGTGGCCGCCGCCAAGGCGGTCTGGACGGGCGAGGCGTCCCACGCCGCCAACATCGCCGGCGGCCTGCACCACGCCATGCGCGGCAACGCGTGGGGCTTTTGCGTCTACAACGACCCCGCCCTGGCCATCGCCTGGCTGCTGGAGCAGGGGGCCAAGCGGGTCGCCTACGTCGACGTCGACGTCCACCACGGCGACGGCGTCCAGCGCGCCTTCTACGACGACCCGCGCGTGCTCACCATCAGTCTCCACGAGTCCCCGGCCACCCTGTTCCCCGGGACCGGCCAGGCCTCGGAGACCGGCGGCCCCGGCGCCGAGGGCTACGCGGTCAACGTCGCGCTGCCCGCCGGCACCGGCGACACCGGCTGGCACCGGGCCTTCGACGCCGTCGTGCCGCCGCTGCTGCACGAGTTCCAGCCCGAGATCCTCGTGACCCAGCAGGGCTGCGACACCCACGCCCTGGACCCCCTGGCCAACCTGACGCTCAGCGTCGACGGGCAGCGCCGCGCCTACGCCGAGCTGCACCGGCTGGCGCAGAAGACCGCGGGCGGCCGCTGGCTGCTGTTCGGCGGCGGCGGGTACGGCCTCGTGCAGGTCGTGCCGCGCGCCTGGACCCACCTGCTCGCCGAGGCCGCGGGGGCGCCCGTGGACCCCGACGCCGAGACCCCGCAGAGCTGGCGGGACTTCGTGCGGCGGCGTACCGGCGAGATGGCCCCGCTGTACATGACCGACGGGCGCGAGGTCTCCTTCTCCCCCTTCGAGGAGGGATACGACCCGGGCGACCCCGTCGACCGGGCGATCAGTGCGACGCGCACCGCCGTTTTCCCCAGTCACGGGATCGACCCCAGCCTCTGAACTCCCTGATCGGTGAATTCACCGGGATTGGGCGTGGCGGGCGCCCAGCGGGTAGGAAGAGGTTGAATACCGGGCGAACAGGAGCAGGCGTCGTGGTGGACGCACGGCGTGGCGCACGCTCGCTGCGCAGACGAGGAAGGGGAACGCCGGTGACGCCGCCGACACGCGCTGAGCTCATCACCTATCTGGTTCGCACGGGGATCGCGGGGCACGTCGACACCCCCCGCCAGAACAATCTGCGGCACTACCGGCGCCTGGTCCAGAAGGACCCCTACCACCAGTTCGGCCTGACGTTCGCCCACGACTGGACCTTCTCCGAGGTCCTCGCGCTGATGAACAAGCGCTGCGGCGTGGTGGGAGACGAGGAGTACGTCTGGGGGATCGACACCATCGACCCCGACCTGACCGTGGACGCCCTGGAGGCCTTCGCCGACCGCCTGGCCCTGGCCGCCGAGCGCCGGGAGCGGGTCATGTTCGCCACCGGGCACCCCACCAAGCTCCGAGAGACCTACCGCGCGTGGAAGGACGCCCTGGCCGCGCGCGGCTGCGAGGTCGTCACCGCGGCCGGCGGCTACTCCTACGAGGTGACCACCGAGCGGCCCCCCAACCGGCGCATCGTGGTGTGGAAGGACGACGTCGCCATCGTCACGGACGGCCACCTGTCCCGCCACAGCCACCACCCCTTCGCGATGCGGGCCATCCTGGCCGACCTCGCCGAGCGGGGACAGGCGTGGCCGCAGTTGGTCATCGCCGACCACGGGTTCGCCGGTGCGGCGGGGGAGGCGGGAGTGCCCACGATGGGCTTCGCCGACAGCAACGACCCCGCGCTCTTCCTCGCCGAACACGAGGGAAAATTGCTGGTCACCGTGCCTTTGGACGACGGATATCTGACCGAGGACTACGTGCCGCTACGCCAGTACGTGCTGGCGCGCGCGGGCCTCATGTGAGCAGGGCCGACCATTTATACCCACCTTTAAACCTCATCCGCCCCGTCGGCAACGTATATCCCCGAAGACAGGACAAAGAGGCTTTCGCTCAAGGGAACTCGGCTCTACTCTGAAAACGGACGTGTCAGTAGTGACAGCATGACACGCCGGCGTGGCGTAGGGACGGGCAAGACCGGGGTCGCTCTTCTTTCGGCTCCACGCTGGGCTGACCGGTAGACAATGCTCACGTCCGGGAAATGAGGGCGTCGAAAGATGAACGCGAGTAAGCCGCCTCTGGAAGAGGTCAGGTTCTTGACCGTGGCCGAGGTCGCCACGATCATGCGTGTGTCCAAGATGACCGTTTACCGAATGGTGCACTCGGGAGTTCTCCCCGCGATTCGCGTGGGGCGTTCCTACCGGGTTCCCGAACGAGCCGTGCACGACTACCTCCGCGAAGCCTTCGTCGAGGCTGGTTGATCAGGGCTGGGCCGACCGGGGCCGGGCGACACGCCGGGCCCTCGGTCTGCTGACTCCAGAGGCTCTCCACCTCGCCTGACGCTGCCTCGCTCGCGCCTGCCACGGCCGGAGCGACGGGGCGGCCGAAGGGTCTCCAGGGCATCTACTACACTTTGTCGTTGTTGTGGTCCGCCCTGTTCACGCCCTGTTTCGCGAGGTCCCCTCGATGCCCAGTACCAGTGCCGGCCAGCGGCTCCGATCGGCACGCCCGACAGCCCTAGGGCGCGTGTGGCGGGTACTTGCCCTGCGGCGCGTCGCCCCAGCGGCGCTCGCGCTGCGTTCTCATCAGTCGACAGCCAAGCCCGGGCTGACTCCTTCTTCGGCCTTGCGAGAGCACCACTGGCTGCGCCGCTCGCGACGGGCAGCACCCGCCACACGCGCCCTCGCGCTGGCGGCCGTGCTCGCGCTGTCCGGCTGCGCCGGCGGCAACGAGATCGAGAACGGCGACCCCGACGACCGGTTCATCTCCGGTGACGGCAGCTCCACCGTCTTCGAGGGCGCCGACCGGGTCGAGGTGCCCGAGGTCTCCGGCACCACCCTGGACGGCGACGAGGTCGCGCTGAGCGACTACCTGGGCGAGATCGTCGTCCTCAACGTCTGGGCGAGCTGGTGCGGCCCCTGCCGCGCCGAACAGCCGGTCCTGGACGAGGTCCACACCGAGTACGCCGATCTGGGCGTGGACTTCCTGGGCGTGAACATCAAGGACGACGAGACCGCCGCCCGGGCCTACGCCGAGCACCAGGAGATCCCCTACCCGAGCCTGTACGACCAGCCCGGCGAGGTCGCGCAGGCCTTCCGCGACACCGTGCCGCCCCGGTCGATCCCCAGCACGCTGATCATCGACCCCGAGGGGCGCATCGCCGCGCGCGTGATCGGCCCCACGACCTACGGCCAGCTCACGGAACTGCTGAACCCGGTGGTGGTCGAGTTCGACCTCGGCGACCCCGAGGAGCGGCCCCGGGTGGCCGAACAGGAGGCCGAGGAGAGCGCGGGCGAGGCCGACGCGGACGCGGACGCCTCGGAGGGGGCCGAGGACTCCCAGGCGCCGACGGAGCCCGCCGAGGACGCCGCGGCCGACGACGGCGCGGGGAACGGGGACTCCGACTGATGGATCCCATCGGCACGACCGTCCTGTCCGGCTCCCTGCTGCTCGCCGCGCCCCTGGCGCTGGCCGCCGGGGTGGTGTCCTTCCTCTCCCCGTGCGTCCTGCCGCTGGTGCCCGGCTACCTCTCCTACGTCACCGGGATGAGCGGCGCCGACATGCGCGCCCGCGCGGAGCGGGGCGGCGGCACCGCCACGGCGACCGCCGTCGACGTCGACACCGAGCTGGCCGCGCGCCGCTGGACCATGGTCGCCGGCAGCAGCCTGTTCATCGCGGGCTTCACCCTGGTCTTCGTCGCCGTGGGCGGCTTCATCGGCTGGCTCGGCGACGTCTTCATCGACTACACCGACCCCATCACCCGGGTCCTCGGGCTGCTCACCATCGTGCTCGGCCTGGCCTTCATGGGCGTCCTGCCGGGCTTCGCCCGCGAGTTCCGCATCCACCGGCTGCCCCGCGCCGGCCTGGCCGGGGCGCCGCTCCTGGGCGTCCTGTTCGGGCTCGGGTGGACCCCCTGCATCGGTCCGACCCTGGCCGC
This sequence comes from Nocardiopsis sp. Huas11, assembly GCF_003634495.1. Classification (GTDB taxonomy): domain Bacteria; phylum Actinomycetota; class Actinomycetes; order Streptosporangiales; family Streptosporangiaceae; genus Nocardiopsis. The sequence continues at coordinate 3,348,720 of NZ_RBKY01000001.1, forward strand.
CGTGCAGACGCTGGCCTTCGTCGAGGGCGGCGCCGGCCGCGGCATGCTGCTCTCGCTCGTCTACTGCGTCGGGCTGGGCCTGCCCTTCGTGCTCGCCTCGCTGCTCTACCGGCGGGCGCTGGGCGCCTTCTCCTGGCTCCGGAACCACACCCGTTCGGTCACTGTGGTCGGCGGCGTCATGCTCGTCCTCGTCGGTCTGGCCATGGTCACCGGCCTGTGGACGCAGATCACCGTCGTCATGCAGGGCTGGGCCGCCGACTACCAGACGGTGATCTGATGACGACCGCGCAGACCGGAAACGACGCGCGGGGCGAGGCCCCCGAGCAGCCCACACGGCCCAAGGGGCTGGGGGTCCTCGGCTGGACCCGCTGGGCGTGGCGCGTCCTGACCTCCATGCGCACGGCGCTGATCCTGCTGTTCCTGCTGGCCGTCGGGGCGATCCCCGGGTCGATCCTGCCGCAGAACGTGGTGAGCGTCGACGAGGTCAACACCTACTTCCGGGAACACCCGGACCTGGCCCCGTGGCTGGACCGCCTCTACCTCTTCGACGTCTTCTCCTCGCCCTGGTACGCGGCGATCTACCTGCTGCTGTTCGTCTCGCTCGCGGGCTGCGTGCTGCCGCGCGCGCTGGCCCACGCCCGCGCCGTGCGCGCCCGGCCGGTGCGCACGCCGCGCCACCTGGACCGGATGCCGTACGCGGCGCGGTTCACCACCGACGCCGACCCCGTGGTCGTGCTGGAGCGGGCGCGCGGCGTCCTCAAGGGCTACCGGGTCGAGCGCTACGGCGACTCGATCTCCAGTGAGACCGGCTACCTGCGCGAGGCCGGCAACGTCCTGTTCCACCTCGCCCTGCTGGGCCTGCTGCTGGCGCTGGCCGCCGGAGCGTTCTTCGGCTACCGGGGCAACATGCTCGTGGTGGAGGGCGACGGGTTCGCCAACACGCTCACGTCCTACGACGCCATCTACCCCGGCCACTGGACCGACACCGACCGCCTGGAGCCGTTCACGTTCCACCTGGACGACTTCGAGGCGTCGTTCATCGAGGACGGCGACCTGCGGGGCCAGGCGTCCTCCTACGTCGCCGAGCTGACCTACAAGGAGTCCCCGGAGACCGAGGAGGGCCGGCACCGGCTGGAGGTCAACCACCCGCTGACGGTGGACGGCGTCCAGGTCTACCTGCTGGGCCACGGGTACGCCCCGGAGTTCGTCGTCCGCGACGCCGAGGGCGACGTGGTCTTCGACCAGGCCGTCCCCTTCCTGTACCGGGAGACGGCGACCTTCACCTCCGACGGCGTGATCAAGGTGCCCGACACCGGGGGAGAGCAGCTCGGCTTCGTCGGCGTGTTCCTGCCCACCGCGGCCGAGGACGGGGCGGGAGAGCTGGTCTCGACCTACCCGGACGCGGAGAACCCCGCGGTGACCCTCCAGGGCTACCAGGGCGACCTGGGGCTGGTCGACCCGCAGTCGGTCTACCAGCTGCGTACCGAGGGCATGGAGGAGCTCGGGGAGTCGCCCACGCTGGAGGTCGGCGACACCTGGGAGCTGCCCGACGGGGCCGGATCGATCACCTTCTCCGGCGTCAAGGAGTACGTCAGCCTCCAGAGCAACCGGGACGGCGCGCGGCTTCCGGCGCTGACCGCGGCGACACTGGCGGTCGCCGGCCTGCTCATCACCCTCTTCGTACGCCCCCGGCGCGTGTGGGTGCGCGCGCAGCGGCGGGAGGACGGCCGCACCGGCGTGGAGGTGGCCGGACTCGGCAAGACGGAGGCGGCCGGAGACAACGCCGAGTTCCACGAACTGACCACGCGACTGGCCGGGCGGCTACGGGCCGACACCGGCGACGCTACCCCTGACGAGAAGGAGTGACCGGTGACGTACACACTCGCCGCACCGGTGAACGAGACGATGGCCTCGGCCAGTGACACGCTCATCATCGCGATGATCGTCGCCTACGCGGCCGCGCTGTTCCTCTTCGCGATCGAGGCCGCCTACGGGCGGCGCACCAGCCTCAAGGCCGGCCGGCTGATGCCCGTGGCCGTCGGGGCCCGTGAGGGCGAGGGCCCGGGGGCCGACGACGGTATCGAGGTCAACGTCCGCAGCACCGAGGGCGAGGCCCAGGCCCCCCGAAGCCTGATGGGGCGGCTCGCGCTGGGCGTGACGATCCTGGGCTTCGCGCTGAGCGTGGCGCAGATCGTCTCGCGCGGTCTGGCGGCCGGCCGCTGGCCGTGGGGCAACATGTTCGAGTTCATCGTGGCGCTGTGCCTGATCGCCGTCGGCGGCCTGCTCTACGCCTCGTTCCGCTACCAGGCGCGCTTCCTGGGCGCGTTCGTGCTCGTCCCCGTCCTGCTCCTGCTGGGCATCGGTGTCCGGTGGCTCTACGTCGACCCGGGCCCGCTCATCCCGGCCCTGCACTCGTACTGGGTGCCGATCCACGTCACCGCGCTGATCATCGCGGGCGGAGCGTTCATGGTCTCCGGGGTCACGGGGGTCACCTACCTCGTCTCCCACCGCGCCGAGGCCAAGCGGGCGCTGGGGGAGAAGGTCGCCGGTATCGCCGGCCGCCTGCCCAGCCCCGAACTCCTCGACCGCATCTCGCACCGATTCATCCTCTTCGCGTTCCCGATCTGGACCTTCGGCATCATCGCCGGCGCCATCTGGGCGGACGAGGCCTGGGGCCGCTTCTGGGGCTGGGACCCCAAGGAGGTGTGGTCGTTCATCTCCTGGGTGATCTACGCCGCCTACCTGCACGCCCGCGCGACCGGCGGCTGGCGGGGACCCAAGGCCACGTGGATCAACGTGCTGGGCTTCCTGACCGTCATGTTCAACTTCTTCGCGGTGAACTACGTCTTCAGCGGCCTGCACAGCTACGCCTGACCCAGGGCCGGGACCGGGGCCGGCGGTGCGGGAACGGGCCCGGCCCCGGCCCTCACCGCCGGGCGGTGGAGTCGCGGACGACCAGACGGGTGTCCAGGGACACCGTGCCGGGCGGCTCCCCGGTGGTCACGGCCTGGAGCAGGAGATCGATGGCGCCGCGTCCGGCCGAGGCGACGGGCATGTCCACCGTGGTCAGGGCCGGCCGGAAGTAGCGCGCCGCGTGGGTGTTGTCGACTCCGACCACGCTGAGGTCCGCGGGCACCGACAGCCCGAGCCGCTCCACCTGCTGGACGAGTCCGACCGCGACCATGTCGTTGTAGGCCAGCACCGCGCTCACCCCGCTGGAGACCACCTCGTCGGCGGCCGCGGCCCCGCCCTCCTCGGTGGGCGGGTTGGGGCCGATCCGGCGCACGCTCACCCCGAGCTCCCCGGCGCACGCCTCGGCGGCGCGCACCATCTCCTGGCCGGTCCACGAGGCGCGCGGGCCGGTGAGCACGGCGATGTCCCGGTGGTCCAGCGCGGCCAGGTGCTCCACGGCCTCGCGCACGCCCGCGGCGACGTCCATCAGGACGCACGCCATGCCGCTGACACGGCGGTTGACCAGGACGAACGGGACGTCGCGGCCGAGTTCGGCGATCACCTTGTTGCTCAGCCGGGGCGCGACGAGCAGGGCGCCGTCGACCTGTTTGGCCATGGAGCGGACGAGCTCCTCCTCCACGCGCGCCTGCTCGTCGGTGTCGGCGACGAAGACGTGGTAGTCGCGGGCCCGGGCCTGGGCCTGGGCGGCCTTGATCAGCGGGGGGAAGAACGGATTGGCGATGTCGGCGACGATGAGCCCGAGGTTGCCGGTCCGCCGGGTGGACAGGGCGCGCGCGGCGCGGTTGGGACGGTAGCCGAGCTCGTCGGCGGCGGCCAGTACGCGCGAGCGCGTCCGCGCGTTGACCAGGTGCGCCGCGGAGAAGGTCCGCGAGACGGTGGAGACATGGACGCCGCTGGCGCGGGCGACGTCCCTGATGGTCACGGCCACCCGCGACCTCCGTTTCCTGGTGCAGTCGAAGGTGGATCTTGATTCTACGACAACAGCAATCGGTTGCTAAAAGTCAGTCGTCGTGACGTGCTGTCCACAGAGCTCGTTCCTACGGATGCTAGTGCAGTTTTCCGAAGTTTTCCATGACGATCATGTGACGAAGGGGTTGACTGGACAGCGACTTTCGAGGCATCTTCGTGCAAACGTTTGCAGTACGGGCACGACACGGCCCGGACTGATCCCCCGAGCGGACGGACGATCATGCGAAGACTGGCCCTGCCCGTGACCCTGACCATGGCGGTGGCGCTGACCGCGACCGCGGTCACCACCGCCCACGCCGCGCCCGCCGACCGCGACCACCACCCCCGTGACATCACCCGCCAGGTGCTCGCCGACGGCGACGGCTGGGGCTCGGCCGGCGACGGGACCACCGGCGGCTCCGCGGCGGCGGAGGAGGACGTCGTCCACGTCGCCACGATGGAGGAGTTGCGCGACGCGGTCGGCCCGCGCGAGGACGGGCGGCCCCGGATCGTGGTCGTCGAAGGGCTCATCGACGGCAACACCGCCGCCGACGGCTCGCCGCTCGGCTGCGAGGACTACGCCGTCGACGGCTACACCCGTGAGGACTACCTGGCCGCCTACGACCCGCAGGTGTGGGGCTGGGAGGACCCCGAGGGCCCGCTGGAGGAGGCCAGGGACGCCTCCCAGGACGTCCAGGCCGAGCAGATCCGGGTGTCGGTCGGCTCCAACACCACCGTCGTCGGCGCGGACGGGGACTCCGGCCTGACCGGGGTGGCGCTGCGCGTCAACAACGTCGAGAACGTCATCCTGCGCAACCTGACCTTCTCCGACGCCTACGACTGCTTCCCGGGCTGGGACCCCAAGGACGGCAACACCGGCAACTGGAACTCCGAGTACGACAACATCGAGATCTCCGGGTCGACCAACGTGTGGGTGGACCACAACACCTTCGACGACGGTGACAACCCGGGCAGCGAGCTGCCGGAGTACTTCGACAGCAAGTACGAGATGCACGACGCCCTGCTGGACATCGTGCGCGAGTCCGACCTCGTGACCGTGTCCTACAACCACTTCGTGGAGCGGGACAAGGCGATGATCGTGGGCAACAGCGACGGCCGGGTCACCGACCGCGGCCACCTGCGCATCACCTACCACCACAACCACTTCGACGGCCTCGGCCAGCGGGCGCCGCGGGTGCGCTACGGCCAGGTCCACGTCTACAACAACCACTACACGATCGCCGGCGACCTGTACCAGTACGCGCTCGGCGCCGGCCGCGAGTCGCACCTGTACGCGGAGAACAACGTCTTCGACCTGCGTGACGGCATCGGCGCCGGCGAGATCGTCTACAACTGGGGCGGCACGGACATGGTGGCGCACGGCAACGCCGTCATGTACGAGGGCCGGGGCCGGATGCACGGCGTCGACCTGGTCGCCGAGCACAACGCGCACTACCCGGACCGTCAGCTGGGCACCGAGCAGACCTGGACGCCGGAGTACGTCGACCGGGTCCAGCCGGTCGGGGCCATCCGCTCCCTGCCGCGCCGGGTGGGCGCCGGCCTCCTGTAGGACGAGCGGGGCGTCCCGGCCGACCGGGGCGCCCCTTCGATCGGCTCACCCCGCGCGGGGCGAGCAGGTCACCGGGCTCGTCGCCCGGGAGTGAGAACGATGGTGGGGCCGTGCCCGGATGGACACGGCCCCACAGTCATGTTGTTCGCCGTGGTCAGTCGTCCGGATCGATCCGTCGACGCAGACCTCGCAGGAACTCGGGATCGTCGTCCGGACCGAGTGGGTGCGGGCTGTCCGAGGGCTTGGCGAAGTCCGACGGGTCCAGGTCGTCCGCGGCGTTCGCGGCCTGAGCCGGGGAGGGCGCGCTTCCCTGCACGGGGACGCCCGGGCGGGGCCGTCCGAGGAAGAGCCACAGAATCGAACCGACCGGCATGAAGAGCGCGATCACGACGAGCCACAGGATCTTCGGAAGGTTCCGCACGTCCTGGGCAGGGGTGGTCAACGCGTCGAAGAACGCGTACACCCACAGAACGATCGTCACGAGCGTGATCAGGCCACCGAGCCACACCATGGTTCCAGCCTACTCTGATCTGTCCACTGCGCACGGTCGGGACGCCGCGCGCGGCGGGATGCCCTCAGGGGGTGCTTTCGCTCGGTTCTCCGAGCAGGAGCGCCCGGACCTCGGACTCCCGGAAGCGGCGGTGGCCCCCGGGGGTTCTGATGCTGCTGATCCGCCCGGAGGCGGCCCAGCGTGTCACGGTCTTGGGATCAACCCGGAAGAGTGAGGCCACTTCCCCGGGGGTCAACAGGCGTTCGGTTGCTCGTTCCACCTTCACGTTCCCCCAATCATGCCCGCCTTGGAGTTTGGGGGCGGCGGGCGTTTGATCCCCTAGTGTGCACGAGTTGGTCCGTTTCCTCCCTAGTTTTCGGAGAAATTGCCGCGTTGGGGGGAGGAGTACCGGATATGTGACCGGAACGTGATGTTCGGGCCCTGCTGTCGGGATTGGAAACATCCCATGACTTGGTGAATCGCGACTTGCCGGACCTGGTGGGTGGGTGCCCTGGCACGGCCTTAACCTGGAGGGAGTCCCTTCGAAGCGGCGTCCGTGAGGGAGTCGCGACCGCATGGAACACGCCGGGGCCGGGCGCCTCGCACGTGGATGCGGCGTGGTGACCAATCTAGTCCAGGTAAACGTCTGTTGTGAGGCTTTTCAATGCGTAGTTGGCTGACCTACACGGCCGCCCGAGTCGGCTTGTTCGCGGGGGCCCTCGGAGTGGTCTACCTGTTCGGTGCCCGGTCGTGGATCGCGCTGGTGCTCGCGTGGCTCATCAGCGGGCTCGCCTCCTACGTGCTGCTCTCCAGGCTGCGGGACCAGATGTCGGCCTCCGCGGTACGGCGGATCGAGAACCGCAGGGCCCCGGGCGTGGCCGATCGGATCGAGGGCGGCGCCTCGCGCGAGGACCACCTCCAGGAGGAGGTCGCCGACACGGCCGTCAAGCAGGGGGAGACGGAGACCCGGGAGTCCTGACCGGGGCGTGCGCGGGCGGTGCCGCCATCGCGGCGGCGGCCGGACCGAGCACCGGCAGGGTCGTCGCCAGCAGGTAGACGGCCGCGCAGACCAGCAGGACCGGCGAGGTCCCCACCAGGCCCACGGCCAGGCCCACGAGGGGAGCGCCGACGGGCGCCCCGATCCGGGCGAGCGCCCCGACCACCGCCATCCCGCGACCGGTCATGTCGGCGGGCAGCCGTTCGAAGAGGACGGCCGACAGGATCGGGTTGATGAGTCCCCCGGCGAGACCGGAGGCGCCCCACACCACGAGTACGGCCCACAGCGGCACGTCCAGGGCCAGGACCAGGATGCGGGGCGGGCCCGAGACCAGGAACGCCGTGAAGAAGGTGGCCCGCCGGGGCAGCCGGTGGCCGATCCACGCCGCCGTCACCGCGCCGAGCACCGAGGCCCCGCCGAGGACGCCCGCGATCAGCCCGACGGTCTGCGCTCCGGCGCCGTGTCCGGCGACCCACACGGGCAGCACGACGGTCATCACCGCGACGTCGACCAGGTTGGTGACCATGATCATCAGCACGAGCGCGCGCAGGCAGGCATCGCCCCAGACGGTCCGCCACCCCTCGTAGAGCTGGGCGAGGTAGCCGGCCCTCGGGGGCGGGTCGGCGCCGCCGCCGGCGGCGGGCGGGGCGTCGGTGCGGCCGAGGGAGCGCGGGACCAGCGACGTCAGGACCACCGACGCCAGCACCATGAGCACGGCGTTGGCGTAGAGCGCGTGCAGGGCGCCCGCCGTGGCCACGACCGCGCCGGCCGCGATCGGCCCCACGGTCTGCGAGAAGCGGTCCACCGTGCCGGTGAGCCCCGCCACGCGCTCGACCCTCATGCGGGTGGCGGCCGCGACGAAGGGCGTGAGGGAGACCTTCGCGGTCTCCGAGGGCCCTGTGGCCAGTCCGACGACGGTGACGAGCACCAGCAGCAGCGGGAAGGCCAGCAGGCCCCTGGCGTGCAGCAGGGGGACGCACAGCAGGGCCACGGCGGCCACCACGTCCAGGCGCACGCTGACCACCCGGTGCCCGAGCCGGTCCAGCAGCGGCCCGCTCAGCAGGCGGGCCAGGGTGTAGGCGCCCAACTCACACAGGGTCACCAGGCCCATGTCGGTGGCGCTGCCGGTGGTGGTGAGGACGAACCACGGGAGGGCGACCATCGCCAGCCGGGTGCCGGTGTAGGAGCACGCCTGGGCCAGGACGAGGCCGACCAGCGGGCGTCGGCTCGGGCGCCGGTCCGGCGCGGCCCGGCTCACTCCCGGTCCTGCGGCGGTTCGTCGTCGGGGCCGGGGCCGGGGAAGGCCGCGAACTGCGTGGTGACCACACGCGCGCCGGGAACGTCCTCGTCCACGTCGCGGGCGTAGCGGTCCAGGACCGCGCGGATCTCCTCGCGCAGCGCGGCGAGTTCGTCCACCGTGAGCCGGGTCCGGCGCTCGGACATGACCTGGGCCTCGCGCCAGCCCTCCGGCTGCGAGCTCCACCGCTGGACGGCGCCGCCCAGGTCCTGCGCCCAGCGGGCGGCCAGGGCCAGGCGGACGGCCGTGCTGAGCTCGGGCGCCTCGGTGTCCAGCTCCTCGGGCAGCCGGAAGCCCCGGTGCGGGGCGCGCCACCAGCGCTCCCTGGTCGTGCCGAGGTCGGGCGCCTCCTCGACGAAACCGTAGGTGAGCAGTTGGCGCAGGTGATAGCTGGCGGAGGCGGAGGAGATGTCGAGCCGCTCCGAGACCGCCTTGCCGGTGGCGGGGCCGCGGTTCTGCAGCAGGTCCAGGATGCGCAGTCGCAGCGGGTGGGCCAGGCCGCGCAGGGAGAGGGCATCGGGTACGGCGGCCTTCGCGAAGGGGTCGTTCGGACCGTCGGAGGCAGGGGAAGCGTCGTTCATGCCCGCCACCATAGACGCCCAAGACTCCTTGGCCAACAACTGTTGGCCAAGGAGTCTTGGCCGATTTCGGCCGCACGGTCGGTGTGGTTTCGCCGAGCTAAATTCTAGTTTTTTAGTACCTTGCCCTGCAATCCACCTAGTCTTACACTCATGGTGAACAAGCGACTCAAGGCGAGGGCTGTCCTTGCGCTGGCACGCAGGCATGCGCGCAAGCGAGGGCTGCGGATCGAGGAGATGAGGGGCCGGGGAAAGGGGTCGCACCGAACTTATGCCGTCCTCGACGCGGAGGGGCTGGAAGTCGGGTTCTTCGGCATCACAGACCATCCGCGAGAACTCAGCTGGACGGTACTGCAAGGTGTGGAAGACAGCTTGGCACACCTCTTCGGTACGAAGTGGATGGAGAAGTGATGCCCGACTACACCGTTACGGTCACACGCGACGAGGACCTGTGGGCTGTCGTGATCGACGGCCTCCCCGAGAACGTCGCGGGTGTGGCTGACTACGTGCGCTTCGACGAGATCCGTGATGAGGTACCTGAGTTCATCGCGGACCTTACAAGGTCTGACCCCGATGACTTCACGATCACCTGGCGCTATGAGTTCGGTGGCAAGGACGTGACGGAAGACGTCCTGCATGTCATCGACGCCGAGGCACGCTTCGTCGAGGCCATGGCCGAACACGAACGCAGCCGGGCCAAGGCTCTGGAGGCCATGCGCGAGGCGGGGCTCTCACAGCGTTCGATGGGGGAGGTCGTGCACCTGTCCCACCAGCGGGTCCAGCAGCTGTTGAGCGGGTCCGGCGGTTCGGGGCGCCGTGGGCGCAAGCCGGGGAGCAAGGCCGCGCGGGAGAGCGAGCCGGTCACCTGAAGCGCGTGCGGCCCCACCGGTTACGCCCGGTGGGGCCCGCAGACGGGAGCCGGTCAGGTGGTGGGGAACATGCCCAGGCGGCCGTGGTAGGCGCCCGCGAGGCGCTCGGTGTCGCTGCCGACGTAGAGGCCGCCGTCGGTCGCGTACAGGGCCTCCACCCCGTGCCCGCGCGCGCGCCCCGGGTTCCAGGGCAGCGCCCGCCCGGTCCGGGGGTCGACGGCGGCGATGCCCTCGCGCTCCACCGAGCCGGGGCCGGCGTTGAGGGCGCCGCTCTCGTTGTCCATCCAGCGCTGGTGCCCGCCGACGTAGACGGCGGAGTCGGTCACCTCGACCGAGTACAGCGAGTCGCCGCCGGTGAGGTTGCTCCAGGTGGGCCGGGCACCGGCGCGGTCGGTGTTCTCGAACCGGGTGACGGACTTGCACAGGCCGGGCTTGACCGTCGGGCCGCCCGCCGTCACGACGGCGAAGTAGGAGCCGTCGGGGGAGAAGTCCATGCGGCGCATGTAGGTCTGCATCCGGGAGTAGTCGCAGTCGGGCTCGAACGCCGAGGTCGACCACGGGGTGACCGAGCCGTCGGCGGTGTCGAGCATGGCGATCTGGTACCGGTCGTGGCCGTCGACACGGGTGAAGGTCCCGTTGATCACGAGCCGGTCCCCTGCGGGGCTCAACGCGAGCTCGTGGACGCGCAGCTCGCCGCGCCGCTGCTCCTCGATACGGGGAGCGAAGCCCGTGTCGACCTCCCCGGTGGCGGTGTCGATCCGGGCGATGCCGTGCCGTGCCTCGCCGCCGACCCCGGAGAAGGAACCGCCGACGTAGAGGTCGTCGCCGTCGCCCGCCATCCGGTAGGTGACGCCGTTGTCGATGGTCGCGTCGAACTCCGGCCGCGCGCGGCCGTCGGCCAACGAGAGCCGGGCCAGACCGCGCGAGGCGGACCCGTTCACCGCGCTGAAGTGGCCGCCGATGACCACGGTCCCCCCGGGACCCTCCACCAGCGAGTGCACCGGCCCGCTCACGTCGGGGGCGAAGCCGCGCAGGATCTCGCCGGTGCCGTGCTCGAAGGCGAAGACGTTGCGCCGGGTGTGGGTGCGGCCCTGGTCGGCGTCGGCGACCCGGTGGAAGTCCCCGGCGACCACGACCGTGTCCCCGACGCGCAGGATGTCCTTGACCGACCCGTCCAGGACGTGCGGGGTCCACGACACCGCGCGCTCGCTCACCACCCCGGAGGAGGCGGCCGCGGTCGGCGGGGCGGCCGTGACCCCGGCGGGCAGGACCAGCAGGGCGCCCATCGTCAACGCGGCCAGTGTGCGGGTGGGTTTCACGAAGGACTCTCCATGCTCAAGCGGGGCCGGAAACGGTGATCCCACATTGTGTCAAAGAGTCGCGCTCAAATCACATACAGTGATAATCTTTCTGCGGGAGCGGGACCGCCGGCGCCTTGATCACTGATCGAGTCGGTCGAGCGATTCTCTGTCGATGGCGGACAGGGGCTCGATCCGGGCGTACCTGTGCATCTCGCCTCGCGGGACGGAGAGCCCGGCCACTTCGATGGAACCGGTCGGCGTGAGGTTGATGGTGTCACCGCGCTCGTAGACGAGGAGGAGGGGCGAGAAGGGGTCGGGCAGAGCGGGGAGCGGTTTCCCCGCGTCCTTGAGGGCCGCGAAGTGCAGCGACCACTCCACGGTGCGCCGCACGTAGTAGGTGGCGTAGGAGGGGAACGCCGCCAGGGCGCCGTCGACGATCTCGACCGGGGCCCGGACGTCCGGGTCGATCCGATGGGCGATGTCGAGGAAGGGCCACCCCTGGGCCCGGAGTTCCCCGGTCCAGAGAGCGGATCGCCTGAGGTACTCCTGAACGAGACGCGCCTGTGACTTCCTGGACACGGGCTTGTCGTTCCACTCGATCGCCCGTAGACGGGAGGCGATCTCCGTGCATGCGTTCATCACTGGTCGAACCTCTCGAAGATCTCCTGTGCGATGGCGTCGGCGTTCGACAGGTCCGCGGCGGGCGTGATGCTCGGAGCGTCCCAATCCTCACGGTAGTGACCCCACGGGTCCGGTATCCCCTCTGCCGGCGCGAGGTTGTGGGCACCGTAGTGGTCGGCTGACGGACGGGGACTGTAGCCGCCATAGACGGGATCCCAATGGAAGGCCGCGGGATCGGAGGACAGATAGGGCATCCCCCTCTCCATGAGCAGGCTTTCGACGGCCTCGTGTTCAAGCCACCGGTGGAACGCGGGCATCTCGGCGTCACTGATGCGGCCCGTCTGGGCCTTGGTCCACCATTCGGCGATGTGGGGCATCGGGGTGAACCTTCCCTGTCTCACCTCACCAGGTCCGACGGCCACGTCGTGCTCCCTCATGAAGATGTGCTCCTTGACGCGGTCCAGGACTTCGACGCTCGCTCCGGTCTGCTCGGCGATTCTGCCGGTGTCCCCCACATCGGCGCGGATCCGGTTGTAGATCCGCGCGTCATGGGCCGTGGTCGGCGGCTCGATGTGCGCGATCCCCCTGTCGTCGAACCAGCGTCCGGACGCGTCGGTGTGGCCGAATTCGACGTCGAACGGTGTCTTCCCGTCCGCCAGCGTGGTCGGTTCCATGGTGGTCGGGTCGGGCCCGTCGTGACCGGGCGGGCCGTCGGGGGTGATGACCTCGCCGAAGGCGTGCCACTGGCCGTCGGCGTCCCACACCACTTCGTGCACGCGGTACTCGGTGTCGTGGGCCAGCAGCAGCTCCCGCTCCGCCTTGTTCGCGCCGCCGGCGGCGTCGACCCATATCCCGTTCGTGCCCTCCGGGACGCGCAGGTGCAGGAGGACCTCGGAGCCCTCCCAGCCGGGTGCGGGGCCGCCGATGGACGTCGACATGAACTCCTGGTGGGGGATCGTGCCGCCGTTCGGCATGTCCGACACGTGCATCGGGAGGCGGTCCATCGACACCCCGCGCACGACGACCAGATCGTCCGGGAGCTCCAGGGCCCGCATCGCCTCGTCGAGGTGGGCGACGGTCGCCGCCACCTCCCGCACCTGCTCGGGGGTCAGCCCGCTGGTGTCTCCCTTCAGATAGGCGTTGATCGCCTTGCTGTTCGGCATGTCCGGCGGGTCCGCCGCGTACGCGGCCACCGCCCGCACCTGCTCCGGGGTGAGCGGTCCGGTGAGCTCCCCGAGCTCGTCCCCGTACCGCTTCGCGTTGAGGTTGTCGAAGCCGCCACTGCCCTCGACCCGGCTGTAGAAGTGCTCGGCGCCCTCGGCCAGCCACGCTTCGAGCCCTCGCATCCGGTGCTCGACCGGGTCCGGGGCCGGTTCGGGCCTCCCGTCGTCGGTGCCGCCGCCCCGGGAGCCGCCGTCCGGCGGGCCACCGCCCAGTTCCGCGTCCCAGTCGATCGAGGAGTCCTGGTCGCCGCCGGCGCCCCCGCCTGTGCCCCCGTCGCCGCCCAGTTCCGCGTCCCAGTCGATCGGGGAGTCCTGGGGCCGGGAGTCGTCGACGCTGTCGGTCACGTCGGGAGTGCGGTCGCCGGCGTCGGCGCCGTACCTGTCCGGCCAGTCGCCGGGAATCTCGAAGTTGTCGGGGTCGAAGGTCTCGGGGGTGAAGCTCTCCGAACCGAAGTCGTCGTCGCCGGTGAGGTCGATCGGCCGGTGCGGCGGCTGTTCCGGGGTCCCCTCCTCCTCGCCCGAGTCCGAGCGCGTGCCGATGAGGGCGGGCTCCCTGGCAGCGTCGTCGCCGTCGAGGTCGCCGCCGACGGGGGAGGCCACCCAGTCGTCGAGGTCGCCGTCCCGGCGCGCGTCGTCCTCGACGGAGTCGAGGAGGTTCTCCAGGGTCATCCCGTCGTACAGGTCCTGGGCGGTGGGGTCGTTCGAGGAGTCGGCACCCGACGAGGTCGCGTTGTTGCGGTCGATCAGCCGGTCGAGGGCGTTCTGGGCGTCCGTCAACGCGGAGGCGTTCAGCAGGTTCTCCAACTGCGGCAGGTCGACGTTCACACTGCCCAGCGTCGTCCCGGAGCCGCCCAGGAACGGAATGTCGAGGCGCAGCTCGATCTCCGTCCCGCTCCCGGGCGAGCCGTCGGCGTCGGAGCCCCCCACCGCCCTGCGGACGCCCAACAGCGGGGCGCCGAAGAAGGTGACGATATTGAGCGCGGTCGTGCCGATCACGTACCCCGGTCGTTCGTCCCATTCGCCCCAGGGGACGATCGAGTGCACCACCTGTGCCCAGGACTCGGCGACCTGGTCCCGGCTGGTCGGCCCCCAGTCCTCGTTCTCGACGTCGTACAGCCCGACCAGGGAGGCGGCGGAGGTGATGTTGCCCCAGTGCGCCTCCCGCATCGTGTCCCAGGACCAGTCGAGGCGGTTCTGTTCGGGGTCGAAGCCGAGCAACGCGCTCAGGTCGTCGCCACCGGACTCCAGGAAGTCGCCGACCGCGTGGTCCACGTCCATGGTCCAGAAGTGGTCGGTCTCGGCCGGCCCGCCCCAGGGCGTGTCCATGCCACTGGCGTTGCCCCCGTAGCCGTACGGGACGTCGTTGGGCGCGGACTCGGTCCCGCCGTAGACGAAGTTGGACCGTCCGGTGAGTCCGGCGTTGATGGCGTTCGCGCAGTCCATCTCGGCGAGCTGGTAGTCCTGGACCAGGACGGACGCGCGGCGCAGGAGCTCGTTGTGCTCGGCGACCTTCTCGCTCCCCCCGTCCCAGCTGCCCTCGCGCCAGTCGTCGTCCCCCTCGATGCTGCTGAGGAAAACGTTGGCGTCGCTCTTGAGGTAGATCCACTCCACCTTGAGGTCGCGGACCGCCTGGGCGAACGTCTCCAGGGCGGCGGCGGCCGTCTCCGTTCCGGTCTCGACGGACTCACCGTCCGCGGCGACCGGGTCGACCACGGAGTAGAGCTCTGCGGCCTCGGGGGCCGAGTAGCACTCGGACAGCCCCGCCCAGGAACTCGTGATGTCGCCGCCCACCTGGGCCAGGTCGGCGCCGTAGGCCCGGAGCCGGCCCGCCTGGTAGTCCAGCGAGTCGGTGTCGAAGTCGGGCACGGGGAACGCGTCGGGGTTGATCAACCCGCCGATCGCGCAGGTGTCGTCGCTGACGGACATGGGGTCTCCATCCGGGGCCGGTGGGGGAGGGATGAGACGCCCAGGGCTGGGGGCGGCGGGGAGGCGGGAGGGGGATGGGGGAGGGGGGAGGGGGGAATCCGCGGGATCGGGGGATGCCGGGGCAGGGGAACGGCAGGGGCTAGGGGAAGGGCTAGGGGAGGGGCTCGCTGTAGCCCGGCGCGGTGTGGTCCGCCAGGGGGACCACACCGGCGGTGGCCTGGTGCTCGGCGGCCTCCGTCTGGGCGGCCATGTTCCCGTTTCCTTCGACGTAGGCCGTGGTGGCCGCGGCGGTCCCTTCCAGGGCGCTGGCGGTCAGAGCGGCCATCTGACCGATCAGTCCGAAGTAGTGTTCGGCCCACTCGCCCAGGGCGGTCGTGATCGGAAAGCTGGCAGGGATCTCCGCGCAGCGGTTGAGACTGCGCTCCAGGTCACTCGCGGTGCCGATCAGGCCCCCGGAACCGCCCTCCGTGCCGAAGTGTCCGGCCACGGCGGTCAGGACCGCGGCCACCCCCTCGGGGTCGATGTCCCAGGACGACATGCGGGTGGTCTCCTCTTCTGTGACGACCGGGTCGAGCCGGGAGGATGGGCGCGCTCCCACCCTCCACAGCTCCGACGGACGCGTCACGGCAACGGTTCCCCGCCCCTTCGGTCCCGGTCCACCCGATTCCCGGACGGCTCGCCGGAGGCGGACCCGGGGGAGGGGTCCGCCGACCGGGAGGACCCCCTTAGTCTGTTCCCATGACCCGCGCCAAGCTCGACAAGCAGCCTCAGGACGTCGCGGCGATGTTCGATGGCATCGCCGACAACTACGACCTCGTCAACGACGTCATCTCCCTCGGCCAGGACCGCGTCTGGCGCAAGGCCGTCGTCAACGCGGTCGACGCCCACAGCGGCGAGCTGGTCCTGGACCTGGCCGCGGGGACCGGAACCTCCTCGGAGTCCTTCATCGGCAAGGGCGCGCGGGTGATCGCGTGCGACTTCTCGCTCGGCATGCTCCGGACCGGCGCCCAGCGGCGCGGCGGGGCCTCCAGGGCCGGCGTGACCTTCGTGGCGGGCGACGCCCTGCACCTGCCCTTCGCCGACGAGACCTTTCACGCGGTGACCATCTCCTTCGGCCTGCGCAACGTCAACGACATCGACCAGGCGCTGCGTGAGCTGCGGCGGGTCACCAAGCCCGGCGGTCGTCTGGTGATCGCCGAGTTCAGCCACATCCCCGTGGCCTTCCTGGACAAGCTCTACTCGACCTACCTCATGGCCGCCCTGCCCAGGATCGCGGGCGCGGTCTCCGGCCGCGGGGAGGCCTACGACTACCTCTCCGAGTCGATCATGGCCTGGCCCGACCAGCCCTCGCTGGCGCGCCACCTCCAGGACGCCGGCTGGTCCCGGGTCGCCTGGCGCAACCTGACCCTGGGTACCGTCGCGCTCCACCGCGGCTACAAGTAAAACCCGACAAAAGCCCCAGATGGCCTGATATTTGAAAAACGCCCCAGAACCCCAAGGAACCGTCTGTTCCTTGGGGTTTTCTGGTGCGCGTGTGGTCAGTGTGGCGAGTGATCCCCCGTGAGCTGCTGGTTTGTCAGGGAATAGCCGTGTGGCAACGGACTTCATGCCCTCTGCGTGCTTTCGGATGATTGTGCGGGACGCGTGGGGAATGGGACCCCGGGGCTCGCCACGCGGCCCCAGAGGGTCTAGACTGCGAAAAGTGGGCTTGTGAAGTGCTTCACAAGGCCACGAGGCACATCGCACACACCCCTGTGGGATGCGCCGACAGCACACAACCGCCCCGAAGCACACCCCCGTGAGCGGGTCGAACCCGCACAGGCCCGCCACGGTGCACCGCGCGAGTAGTCGAGGACCACCCCGTGAGCGAGACAGCCACCTCCTCTCCCAGAGGCCGGGAAGGGATCGAGTACGACGCCGACGTCATCGTCGTCGGCGCCGGCCCTTCCGGATCCACGACCGCCTACTACCTGGCTCAGGCCGGGTTGGACGTCCTCCTGTTGGAGAAGACCTCCTTCCCGCGTGAGAAGGTCTGCGGCGACGGACTCACCCCACGGGCGGTGAAGCAGCTGACGGCCATGGGGATCACCTTCGAGGACGAGGGGTGGATCAAGAACCACGGCCTGCGCATCGTCGGGGCCGGAGCCCGTCTGGAGCTCCCCTGGCCCGACCTCGGCGCCTACCCCGGGTTCGGCCTCGTGCGCACCCGCTTCGACTTCGACGAGATCCTGGTCCGCCGGGCCGTCTCCGCGGGCGCCAAGCTCCTGGAGCGCACCACCGTCACCGGCCCGATCATGGACGAGCGCAGCAACCGCATCGTCGGCGTGCGGGCCAAGAACGCCGACCGCGAGCCCGTGGCCTTCCGGGCCCCGCTGGTCGTGGCCGCCGACGGCAACTCCTCGCGGCTGTCCGTCGCCATGGGCATCCGCAAGCGCGACGACCGCCCCATGGGCGTGGCCGTGCGCACCTACTTCGAGAGCCCCCGCCACAAGGACGACTACCTGGAGTCCTGGCTGGAGCTGTGGGACCGCAGCGGCGACAAGGACGTGCTCCTGCCCGGCTACGGCTGGGTCTTCGGTGTCGGCGACGGCACCAGCAACGTCGGCCTGGGCATCCTCAACTCCACCCGCTCCTTCCAGGACGTGGACTACCGCAAGCTGCTGCGCCGCTGGACGGACAGCATGCCCGAGGAGTGGGGCTTCTCCGAGGAGAACCAGAAGGGCGGCATCCGCGGCGCCGCGCTGCCCATGGGCTTCAACCGCGTCCCGCACTACTCCCGCGGCCTGCTGCTGGTCGGCGACGCGGGCGGCATGGTCAACCCCTTCAACGGCGAGGGCATCGCCTACGCCATGGAGGCGGGCAACATCGCCGCCGACGTGATCGTGCAGGCGCACGGGCGTCCCACCCAGCAGACCCGCGAGCGCGCCATGCTGCGCTACCCCGAGGTGCTCGCCGACACCTACGGCGGCTACTACACGCTGGGCCGCTACTTCGTGAAGGTCATCGGCCAGCCCGAGTTCATGAAGTACGCGACCAAGTACGGCCTCCGTCAGCGCACCCTCATGAAGTTCGCGCTGAAGATGCTCGCCAACCTCACCGAACCCACGCAGGGTGACGCCATGGACCGAGTGATCAACGGACTGACCAGGATCGCGCCCGCGGCCTAGGGCCCGGGCCGGGTACGCCCCTCGCGTCCCACCGCACGACCGGAAGGAACCCCCCACGCGGGGAAGCCCGTGAAAACGTTCACAAGCACGTACGCACGTGCCGACCAGCCAGAAGGAGGGTGACCGTTGGAGCTCTACACCCCGATATTCGTTCTCGGCGGGATCGGTGCCGCGTTCGTCGTGGTGTCGATGGTGGCCGGGGCGGTCTTGGGCCCCAAGCGCTACAACCGCGCCAAGATGCAGGCCTATGAGTGCGGCATCGAGCCCACGCCCCAGCCCGCCGGCGGCGGCCGGTTCACCGTCAAGTACTACATGACGGCCATGATGTTCATCGTCTTCGACATCGAGATCATCTTTCTCATTCCGTGGGCGGTGCATTTCGAGGCCCTCGGCTGGTTCGGCCTCATCGCGATCATCCTCTTCCTGGTGAACGTCTCCATCGCCTACGCCTACGAATGGCGCCGCGGAGGCCTCGAATGGGACTGACACGCACGCCGACGAAGCAGCACGCAATTCCCCGCCACCCGTACCGCAACCGGCCCGAGGAGGTCAGCAGCTGATGGGACTCGAGGAGAAACTCCCCAGCGGCATCGCGCTCACGACCGTCGAGCAGGTCGTGGGCCTGGCCCGCAAGAGCTCCATGTGGCCCGCGACGTTCGGTCTGGCCTGCTGCGCGATCGAGATGATGTCGGTCGGCGGCCCGCACTACGACCTCGCGCGGTTCGGCATGGAGAAGTTCGGCGCCACCCCCCGCCAGGCCGACCTGATGGTCGTCGCCGGGCGCGTGAGCCAGAAGATGGCGCCCGTCCTGCGGCAGATCTACGACCAGATGCCCGAGCCCAAGTGGGTCATCGCCATGGGCGTGTGCGCCTCCAGCGGCGGCATGTTCAACAACTACGCCATCGTCCAGGGCGTCGACCACATCGTGCCCGTGGACATGTACCTGCCGGGCTGTCCGCCCCGGCCGGAGATGTTCCTGGACGCGGTGCTCAAGCTCCACGACAAGGTGCAGAACACCAAGCTCGGCGCCCACCGGGAGCTGGAGATCGACGAGACCGAGGAGCGGATGCTCCGCCGTTCGCTGCCGCTGGTGAGCAAGGACTGACATGAGCAACGAGAACGAGCGCGACGAGGCGGCCGAGAACCTGCCCGACCAGCTCGGCCGCGAGCGGCTGGCCGCCCCGGTGAAGCGGACCGGCCTGTTCGGCGCCACGACCACCGGCGACACCTCCGGATTCGGCGGGCTCCAGGTGCGGGGGAGCGCTCCCGTGGGGAGCAGCCGCCCCTTCACCGACCCCGACGACGCCCGCACGGCCGACTTCGACCGCGTGGCCGACGACCTGGAAGCCGCCCTCGGGGAGGAGGCCGGGGCCGTCGAGCGCGTCGAGGTCTCCCACGGCGAGATCACCTTCCACGTGCGCCGCGAGGCGCTGCCGGAGCTGGTGCGCCACCTGCGCGACGACCCGGCCCTGCGCTACGAGCTGTGCACGGGGGTGGCCGGGGTGCACTTCCCCGACGACGCCGGCCGTGAGCTGCACGCGGTCTACCACTTCCGGTCCATCACGCACAACAGCGAGATCCGCGTCGCCACGACCTGCCCCGACGACGACCCGCACGTCCCGTCGATCGTGTCCGTCTACCCGACCAACGACTGGCACGAGCGCGAGGCCTGGGACTTCTTCGGGATCGTCTTCGACGGCCACCCGGCGCTGACCCGCATCCAGATGCCGGACGACTGGCACGGCCACCCGCAGCGCAAGGACTACCCCCTCGGCGGCGTCCCCGTCGAGTACCGGGGCGCCACCGTGCCCCCGCCGGACGAACGGAGGTCCTACAAGTGAGTCCCGTACGGACCACCACCGACCACTCCGCTCCGAAGGGGGACACGACATGACCGTCACCGAGGACTACATCGACGCCTCCGGCGGCGACTGGGACGCGGTCGTGGAGAAGGCCCAGGCCACGAGCGCCGAGCGACTCGTGGTCAACATGGGTCCGCAGCACCCCTCCACGCACGGCGTCCTGCGGCTGATCCTCACCCTGGACGGTGAGACCTGCACCGAGGCGCGCGTCGGTATCGGCTACCTGCACACCGGTATCGAGAAGAACATGGAGTACCGGACGTGGACGCAGGGCACCACGTTCGTCACCCGCATGGACTACCTCACGCCGCTCTTCAACGAGACGGCGTACTGCCTCGCGGTCGAGAAGCTCCTGGACATCACCGACCGGATCCCCGAGCGGGCCAGCGTCATCCGCGTGCTGGTCATGGAGCTCAACCGGATCGCCTCGCACTTCGTGGCCATGGCGACGTTCGGCATGGAGCTGGGCGCCACCACCGTCATGACCAACGGGTTCCGTGAGCGCGAGATGATCCTGGACGTCCTGGAGCTCATCACGGGCCTGCGGATGAACCACGCCTACGTGCGGCCCGGCGGCGTCTCCCAGGACCTGCCGCCCGGCGCGGTCGGCAAGATCCGCGAGCTGCTCGCGGAGATGCCCAAGCGCGTCAAGATCATGCGCAAGCTCCTGGACGAGAACCCCGTCTACCTCGCCCGCACGCGGGACGTGGCCTACCTCAACCTGCCCGGGTGCATGGCGCTCGGCGTCACCGGGCCGCTCGCGCGCGCCTCCGGACTGGGCTTCGACCTGCGCAAGGCCAAGCCCTACTGCGGTTACGAGAACTACGAGTTCGACGTCCCCGTCTCCGACGGCGGCGACGTCTACGCCCGCTACCGGGTCCGCATCGCCGAGATGCACGAGAGCCTCAGGATCATCGAGCAGTGCCTGGACAAGCTCCAGCCCGGCCCGGTGATGATCGAGGACGCCAAGATCGGCTGGCCGGCCAAGCTCGCGCTCGGCCCGGACGGCCTGGGCAACTCCCCGGACCACATCGCGCACATCATGAGCGGTTCGATGGAGGCGCTCATCCACCACTTCAAGCTGGTCACCGAGGGCTTCCGGGTCCCCGCGGGCCAGGCGTACGCGGCCGTCGAGAGCGCCAAGGGCGAGCTCGGCTGCTACGCCGTCAGCGACGGCGGCACCCGCCCCTACCGCGTGCACTTTCGCGATCCCTCGTTCACGCACCTGCAGGCGGTCGCCGCCATGTGCGAGGGCGGGACCGTGGCGGACGTCGTCGCGGCCGTGGCCAGTATCGACCCCGTGATGGGAGGCGTGGACCGGTGAGCGAGTTCGACGACGAGGTCCTCGCGCGTCTGGAACAGGACGCGAAGGACATCATCAGCCGCTACCCCAAGCCGCGGTCGGCTCTGCTGCCGCTGCTGCACCTGGTGCAGTCCGAGGAGGGGCACGTCAGCGAGGCCGGCATGCGGTTCTGCGCCGACCAGCTCGACATCACCCTGGCAGAGGTCAAGGCGGTGGTCACCTTCTACACCATGTACCGCCGCCGCCCCGGCGGCGACTACCAGGTGGGGGTGTGCACCAACACCCTGTGCGCCGTGATGGGCGGAGACGAGATCTTCGCCGCCCTCAAGGAGCACCTGGACCTGGGCAACGCCGAGACTACCGAGGACGGCAAGGTCACGCTGGAGCACGTCGAGTGCAACGCGGCCTGCGACTTCGCGCCGGTGGTGATGGTCAACTGGGAGTTCTTCGACAACCAGACCCCCGCCACCGCCAAGCAGCTGGTCGACGACCTTCGCCTGGGCAACGACGTCGCCCCCACCCGCGGCCCGTCGAGCCTGTGCACCTGGAAGCAGGCCTCGCGCGTGCTCGCCGGGTTCGACGACGGCCGCGCCGGCGAGGGCGTCCAGGCGGCCGGTCCCTCGCTCGCCGGGCTCAGGATCGCCCAGGAGCGCGACTGGCGTGCCCCGGATCCGGCGAACCTTCCCCCCAAGCCCGACGACCAGGGTGAGGAGGGCGCCAAGTGACCACCCTGACCCCGATCCTGTCCCGCGACTGGGATCGCACCGACTCCTTCACCCTCGACGGGTACAAGGCCACCGGCGGCTACTCCGCCCTGTCCAAGGCCCTGTCGATGGAGCCCGACGCCATCGTGGACCTGGTCAAGCAGTCCGGCCTGCGCGGCCGCGGCGGCGCCGGGTTCCCCACGGGGATGAAGTGGGGGTTCCTGCCCAAGGACAACCCCAACCCGCGCTACCTCGTCGTCAACGCCGACGAGTCCGAGCCGGGGACCTGCAAGGACATCCCGCTCATGCTCGCCAACCCGCACGTGTTGGTGGAGGGCGTGGCGATCGCCTCCTACGCGATCAAGTCCAGCCAGGCCTTCATCTACGTGCGCGGCGAGGTCGTCCACGTCATCCGCCGCCTGCGCAAGGCCGTGGCCGAGGCCTACGAGGCCGGGCTCCTCGGCAAGGACATCCAGGGCAGCGGTTTCGACCTGGACGTCGTCGTGCACGCCGGCGCGGGCGCCTACATCTGCGGCGAGGAGACCGCCCTCCTGGACTCCCTGGAGGGCTACCGCGGCCAGCCCCGGCTCAAGCCGCCCTTCCCCGCCGTCGCCGGGCTCTACGCCTCGCCCACCGTGGTGAACAACGTCGAGTCCATCGCCAGCGTCCCGGGCATCGTCGCCAACGGTGCCGAGTGGTTCACCTCCATGGGCACCGAGAAGTCCGCCGGATTCGGCTTCTTCTCCCTGTCCGGCCACGTCACCACGCCCGGCCAGTACGAGGCGCCGCTCGGGATCACCCTGCGCGAACTGCTCGATATGGCGGGCGGGATCCGTGACGGGCACCGGCTCAAGTTCTGGACGCCCGGCGGCTCGTCCACGCCGATCTTCACCGACGAGCACCTGGACACCCCGCTCGACTTCGAGTCGGTCGGCGCCGCCGGGTCCATGCTCGGCACCCGCGCCCTCCAGATCTTCGACGAGACGACCTGCGTCGTCCGCGCGGTCGGCCGCTGGATCGCCTTCTACGCCCACGAGTCCTGCGGCAAGTGCACGCCCTGCCGCGAGGGCAACTTCTGGATGGTCCAGGTCCTGGACCGGCTGGAGCGCGGCGAGGGCACCGAAGCCGACCTCGACAAGCTCCTGGACATCTGCGACAACCTGCTCGGCCGCTCCTTCTGCGCCCTCGGCGACGGCGCGACCAGCCCGGTCATGTCCTCCATCAAGCACTTCCGCCAGGAGTACATCGACCACGTGGACAAGGGCGGCTGCCCCTTCGACCACTCCAAGGCCACCCTCTGGGGAGGGAACAAGTGACCGTCACCTCGAACTCCTCCGGCGGCGCCGCGGCCGCGCCGCCCCCCGAGGACCTCATCACCGTCACGATCGACGGGTTCCAGATCCGTGTCCCCAAGGGCACGCTGCTGATCCGGGCCGCCGAACTCCTCGGCATCCAGATCCCCCGGTTCTGCGACCACCCGCTCCTGGACCCGGTCGGGGCCTGCCGCCAGTGCCTGGTGGAGATCCCCGACATGGGCAACGGGCGGGGCATGCCCAAGCCGCAGGCCTCCTGCACCATCACCGTGATGGAGGGCATGGTGGTCAACACCCACCTGACCTCCGAGGTGGCGGACAAGGCCCAGCGCGGGATCATGGAGTTCCTGCTGATCAACCACCCGCTGGACTGCCCGGTCTGCGACAAGGGCGGCGAGTGCCCCCTGCAGAACCAGGCCATGTCCAACGGTCGGGGCGAGACGCGGTTCGTCGACGTCAAGCGCACCTTCCCCAAGCCGATCGCGCTCTCCACCCAGGTGCTGCTCGACCGCGAGCGCTGCGTCCAGTGCGCCCGCTGCACCCGCTTCGCCGCGCAGGTGGCCGGCGACCCGCTGATCGAACTGATGGAGCGCGGGGCCCAGGAGCAGGTCGGCATCGCCGAGGGGGAGGCCTTCGACTCCTACTTCTCCGGCAACACCATCCAGATCTGCCCGGTCGGCGCCCTCACCGGGTCCGCCTACCGGTTCCGGGCCCGCCCCTTCGACCTGGTCTCCACACCCAGCGTGTGCGAGCACTGCGCCTCCGGCTGCGCCCAGCGCACCGACCACCGGCGCGGCAAGGTCACCCGCCGCCTGGCCGGGGACGACCCGCAGGTCAACGAGGAGTGGAACTGCGACAAGGGGCGGTGGGCGTTCACCTACGCCACCCAGTCCGACCGCCTCACCCGCCCGCTGGTCCGCGACGACGAGTCCCGCGCCCTGGAGTTCGCCTCCTGGTCCGAGGCCGTCTCGATCGCCGCGCGCGGCCTGGGCGCCGCCCGCGGCCGCGTCGGCGTCCTGACCGGCGGCCGGCTCACCTACGAGGACGCCTACGCCTACGCCAAGTTCGCGCGGGTGGCCCTGGGCACCAACGACGTCGACCTGCGCGCCCGGCCCCACTCCGCGGAGGAGGCCGACTTCCTGGCCGCCCACGTCGCCGGCACTCCCGTCGACGTGGACTACATGGCCCTGGAGAAGGCGCCCGCCGTGCTCCTGGCCGGGTTCGAGCCCGAGGACGAGTCGCCCCTGGTCTTCCTGCGCCTGCGCAAGGGCGTGCGCAAACACGGGGTGCGGGTCCACTCGCTGGCCTCGCACGCCAGCCTCGGCCTGACCAAGACCGACGGCCACCTGATCCGGACGGTGCCCGGCGACGAGGCCCGCACGCTCAACACCCTGGACGTCGAGCACCCCGACGTGGTCGGGTCCCTCGGCAAGGAGGGCGCGGTCATCCTCGTCGGCGAGCGCCTCGGCGCCGTCCCCGGAGCGCTGAGCGCCGCCGCGGCCCTGGCCCGGCGGACCGGCGCGCGCCTGGCCTGGATCCCGCGCCGCGCGGGTGAGCGCGGGGCGATCGACGCCGGCGCGCTGCCCGGCCTGCTGCCGGGCGGGCGCCCCGTCGCCGACCCGGCCGCACGCGCCGAGGTCGCACGCGCCTGGAACGTGGGCTCGCTGCCCGAGGCGCCGGGCCGCGACACCGCGGCCATCATCGAGGCCGCGGCCGCCGGCGACCTGGACGCCCTGGTCATCGCCGGGGTGGAACTGGACGACCTGCCCGACCCCGAAGCCGCCCGTGCCGCCCTGGCCCGGGTGCCGTTCGTGGTCAGCCTCGAACTGCGGGCGAGCGAGGTCACCGACCGCGCCGACGTGGTCCTGCCGGTCGCCTCCGTCTCCGAGAAGTCCGGCACCTTCGTCGACTGGGAGGGCCGCCACCGGCCCTTCGGCGACGCGCTCAAGGTCCCAGGCGCCCTGTCCGACCAGCGCGCCCTGTCCGCCGTCGCGGACGCCATGGACGTGCACCTGGGTCTGCCCGACGCCGCGTCGGCCTACGCGGAGCTGCGCGAACTCGGCCACTGGTCGGGCGAGCGCCCCGCCTCGCCGGCGACCCGGCCGGTCCCCGTCCCCGAGGTCGGCCCGGGCCAGGCGATCCTGTCGACCTGGCGCCAGCTCCTGGGCACCGGCCGCATGGAGGACGGCGAGCCCTTCCTCGCCGGGACCGCCCGCCGGCCCCGCGCGTACCTGTCCAAGGCCACGGCCGACGAGGTCGGCGTCACCGACGGCGCGTCGGCGCACGTCACCGGGCCGCACGGCTCGGTGACGGTCCCCGCGATCATCGCCGACGTCGCCGACCGCGTGGTCTGGCTCCCCGCCAACGCCGACGGCTGCGACATCCGTCGCGACCTGGGCGGCGGCGCCGGATCCACGGTCATCGTGGCCGCGTCCGACCCCTCCGGGAGGCAGCAGTGACCCCCGCTCTCGCTCCGCACGCGGCCCAGCTGGCCTCGGAGAGCACCCTGACCGCCTTCGGGCAGGACCCCTGGTGGATCACGACCATCAAGGCCGTGGCCATCTTCGTCTTCCTGATGGTCTGCGTGCTGATGATGATCATGGCCGACCGCAAGGTCATGGGCCGGATGCAGCAGCGCCACGGACCCAACCGCATGGGGCCCTTCGGCCTCCTGCAGTCCCTGTTCGACGGCATCAAGCTCTCCCTCAAGGAGGACCTGATCCCGCGCGGGGTCGACCGGTTCGTCTACATCGCCGCGCCGATGATCGCGGCCGTGCCCGCGTTCATCGCGTTCTCGGTCATCCCGATCGGGCCCGAGGTGAACATGTTCGGGGTCGTGACCCCGCTCCAGCTCACCGACCTGCCCATCGCGGCGCTGGTGGTCCTGGCCACCGCCGCTCTGGGCGTGTACGGGTTCGTGCTCGGCGGCTGGGCCTCCCAGTCCCCCTACGCGCTGCTCGGCGGCCTGCGCGCCTCCGCGCAGGTGATCAGCTACGAGATCGCGATGGGCCTGTCCTTCGTCGCGGTCTTCCTGATGTCGGGGACGCTCACGACCTCCGGGATCGTGGAGTCCCAGCGCGGGCTCTGGTTCGCCGTGCTGCTCCTGCCCTCCTTCCTCATCTACCTGGTGACGATGGTCGGCGAGACCAACCGGCTCCCGTTCGACCTCGCCGAGGGCGAGGGCGAGATCGTCGGCGGCTTCATGACCGAGTACGGGTCCATGAAGTTCACGATGTTCTTCCTCGCCGAGTACGTGAACATGGTGACGGTCGCCGCCGTCTCCGTCACGCTCTTCCTCGGCGGATGGCTGGCCCCGCCCGGGGTCACCGCGCTCCTGCCCGGCGCCAACGAGGGCTGGTGGCCCGCCCTGTGGTGGCTGCTCAAGTTCCTGTGCGTGATGTTCCTGTTCATCTGGGCGCGCGGCAGCCTGCCCCGGGTGCGCTACGACCAGCTGATGAAGCTCGGCTGGAAGGTGCTCATCCCGATCCAGCTCGTGTGGATCACCGCGGTCGCCGTCGTGCGGATGCTCATCCTGGACGACGCCTCCCCGGTGGTCATCGGGCTGGTCGTCGCCGGGTTCTCGGCGGCCACGATCGCCGCCTTCTACGCCTGGGCCCGCCACGTGCGCCGCGAACGCGCCGTCGAGGCCCGGCTGCGCGCGGAGAACGCGCGCCGCGCCCACAAGGATCCCGCCTTCGGCGGTTTCCCGGTGCCCCCGAGCACCGCCCCGCACTACGGCAGCAGCGTGCTCGCCGAACCGCCGAGGACGGCCGCGGCCGTCGGCGGCGACAGCAACAAGAAGGGTGAGGAGGTTACCGGTGCTTGAGTGGCTCAACCCCGTCAAGGGATTCGGCGTCACCTTCCACACCATGTTCAAGAAGGTGCCGACCATCGAGTACCCGGAGGTCAAGCGCCCCACGGCGCCGCGCTTCCACGGTCGGCACCAGCTGAACCGGTGGGCCGACGGTCTGGAGAAGTGCATCGGGTGCGAACTGTGCGCCTGGGCCTGTCCGGCCGACGCCATCTACGTCGAGGCCGGTGACAACAGCGACGACGACCGGTACTCGCCCGGCGAGCGCTACGGCCGCGTCTACCAGATCAACTACCTGCGCTGCATCCTGTGCGGACTGTGCGTGGAGGCCTGCCCGACGCGCGCGCTCACCATGACCAACGAGTACGAGCTCGCCGACGACAGCAGGCAGAGCCTGATCTGGACGAAGGAGCAGCTGCTCGCCCCCCTCAAGGAGGGCATGGAGGCGCCGCCGCACCCGATGCGGCTCGGCGACGACGAGCAGGACTACTACGCGACCGGACGCGGCCAGCACGGGACGCAGGACCGGCCGGACAGCGCGGAGGCGGTTCGTTGAACACCGCAGCCACCACCTCCTTCGTGACCGCGGCGGCCGCGCCCATCGGCGGCGGCGAGGCCTCCGCCTTCTGGATCCTGGGCACCGTGGCCGTCCTCGGCGCCCTGGGCGTGGTCTTCTCCCGCAAGGCCGTGCACTCGGCGATGTCGATGGCCCTGACGATGGTCAGCCTGGCCGTGTTCTACGGCATCAACGAGGCTCCCTTCCTCATGGTCGTCCAGATCGTCGTCTACACCGGCGCCGTCCTCATGCTGTTCCTGTTCGTGCTGATGCTCATCGGCGTCAGTTCGGCCGACTCCCTGGTGGAGACGCTGAGCGGGCAGCGCATCATGACCGCGGTCGTGGCGCTGGCCTTCGTCGGCGCCCTGACCACCGGCATCTCGCGCATCGTCGTGGGCGACCCGCAGGGCATCGCCGCGGGGGCCGCGCTCGCCGGCGGCACCGTCCCGTGGATCGCGGGCGAGCTGCTGCTGCGCTACGTCGTGGCGTTCGAGGCCACCGGCGCGCTGCTCATCACGGCCGTCCTGGGCGCCATGGTCCTGGCGCACACCGCCCGGACCAAGAAGCGCCGCACCCAGCGGGAGATCTCCGAGGACCGCGTCCGCGGCGACCACCCGACCCCGCTGCCCGGACCGGGCACCTACGCCCGGCACAACGCGATCGACATGCCCGCGCTGCTGCCGGACGGCTCGGTCGCCTCGCTGTCCCTCAACCCGGTGCTCACCGCGCGCGACCCCGAGTACCAGTCGGGCGTGCCCGGTGAGGTCCGGGCCGGTCGGCCGCCGCTGCCCGGAGGGGCGTCGGACTCCGCCGGCTCCAAGGAGGCGCGGCCGCTGCTGGGCGACGGCCAGGCCGACGAGGAGACCGAGGCCGAGGAGAACGGCAACAGCAACGGGCAGGAGGTGGAGTCTTCGTGGACCCGATGAACTACATCGTCCTCGCGGCGCTGATCTTCACCATCGGCGCGGTCGGCGTGCTCATCCGCCGTAACGCGATCATCGTCTTCATGTGCGTCGAGCTCATGCTCAATGCCTGCAACCTGGCGTTCGTCGCGTTCGCCCGGATGCACGGGGACATCGAGGGGCAGGTCATCGCGTTCTTCGTGATGGTCGTCGCCGCCGCCGAGGTGGTCGTGGGACTCGCGATCATCATGCAGATCTTCCGAACCCGCAGGTCCGCGTCGCTCGATGACGCGAACCTGCTCAAGCACTAGAAGGCGACGTGGAAGTGACACCTCACACCTACCTCGCCGCCGAAACGGGGGCGGCGACCCTGGCCGACAGCGCTGTGCTGTCGAACGCCTGGCTGCTCATCGCCCTGCCGCTCGCGGGCGCGGCGATCCTGCTGCTCGGCGGCCGGCGCACCGACGGCTGGGGACACTGGCTGGGCGCCGCCCTGCCCGTGGCCTCCTTCGCCTGGGCGGTCGCCGTCCTGGTCGACCTGCTCGGCCGCGCTCCGGACGCGCGCAGCGTGTCCGTCCCCGTCTACGAGTGGTTCACGGTCGGCGGCTTCAGCGCCGGCGTCGACCTGCTGATCGACCCCCTGTCGATCACGTTCGTCCTGCTGATCACCTTCGTCGGCTCCCTCATCCACCTCTACTCGGTCGGCTACATGGCCGAGGACGCGGGCCGGCGGCGCTTCTTCGCCTACCTCAACCTGTTCGTCGCCGCCATGCTCGTGCTGGTGCTGGCCGACAACTTCGTCCTGCTCTTCCTCGGCTGGGAGGGCGTCGGTCTGGCGTCCTACCTGCTCATCGGGTTCTGGCAGTACAAGCCGTCCGCCGCCACCGCCGCCAAGAAGGCGTTCCTGATCAACCGGGTGGGCGACATCGGCCTGCTCGTGGCGATCATGATCATGTTCTCGGTGCTGGGCGCGGTCAGCTTCAGCGACGTGTTCGCCGCGGTCCCGGCCGCGGGCGACGGCGTCCTGCTCGCGATCGGCCTGCTGCTGCTCCTGGGCGCCTGCGGCAAGTCCGCGCAGCTCCCGCTCCAGGCGTGGCTGCTCGACGCGATGGAGGGCCCGACCCCGGTGTCGGCGCTCATCCACGCCGCCACCATGGTCACCGCCGGCGTGTACCTCATCGTGCGGGCCGGCCCCATCTTCGAGGGCGCCCCGGTGGCCCAGACGGCCGTCACCGTGGTCGGCGCCGCGACGATGCTCGCCGGCGGGATCATCGCCTCGGCCAAGGACGACATCAAGAAGTCCCTGGCCGGGTCCACGATGAGCCAGATCGGCATGATGGTCCTGGCCGCAGGGCTCGGCCCGGTCGGCTACGTGGCCGCCATCGCCCACCTGGTCACGCACGGCTTCTTCAAGGCCGGGCTGTTCCTGGGCGCCGGATCGGTCATGCACGCCATGAACGACGGCGTGGACATGCGCCGGTACGGTGCGCTGCGCACGAAGATGCCGATCACCTTCGCCACCTTCGGGCTCGGCTACCTGGCCATCATCGGCGTGCCGTTCCTGTCGGGCTGGTGGACCAAGGAGAGCATCATCTCCGCGGCCTTCGGGGTCGGCGGCGCGGAGGGCATGGTGCTGGGCACCGCCGTCATCGTCGGCGCCGCCCTGACCGCGTTCTACATGTCGCGGATGATGTTCATGACCTTCTTCGGCGCCAAGCGCTGGGAGGAGGGCGTGCACCCGCACGAGTCGCCCACCAGCATGACCGCCCCCATGGTCGTGCTGGCGATCGGCTCGGTGGCGCTCGGCGGCTTCCTGATGCTGGGGGACCGGTTCGCCACGTTCCTCACCCCCGCCACGGGCGCCCACCCGCACCACTTCGACGTGGCGCACGCGTTCACCGCCCCCTACGGCATCGCCGCCCTGGTCGTCCTGGTGCTCGGCGTGGCCGCGGCCTGGGTGATGTACCTGCGGCGGCCGGTGGCCTCCACCGCCCCGAAGGGCAACTTCGTCACGGTCGCCGCCAGCCGCGAGCTGTACGGCAACGAGATCAACGAGGGCCTGCTCATGCGACCCGGCCAGGTCCTCACCAAGGCGCTGGTCGTGATCGAGGAACACGTCATCGACGGCGCCGTCAACGGGGTCGCCACGAGTGTGCGCGACTCTTCTACCGGGCTCGGCAGGGCACAGACCGGGTTCGCCCGCTCGTACGCGCTCACCATGCTCTTCGGCGCCGTCATCGTCGCCGCGACGCTGGTTGTGAGGTTCTAGACAATGTTCCCCTGGCTCACCATCGCCATCGCGCTGCCCGTCGTGGGCGCGATCCTGATCTGGGCGCTGCCACGCGCCGAGGCGCCCGCCGAGCCGGCCGTGGCGACCGCCTCGGCGCAGGCCTCCGGCGGCGGCACCGCCACCCGGGTCCGGTCCACGACCGGACCGGGCGCGGGCGCGTCGGCCGACGGCCGGACCGCGAAGCGGATCGCGCTGGGGACCTCCCTGGCGACGCTGCTCGTGGTCGCCGCCATGGCGCTGCGCTTCGACACCTCACAGGCGGGCGGCCTGCAGTTCGAGCAGGTCGTCCCCTGGATCCCGCGCTTCGGCGTCCACTACGCGGTGGGCGTGGACGGCATCGCCCTGGTGCTGATCCTGATGTCGGCGGTCCTGGTGCCGCTGGTCATCGTCGCCGCGTGGAACGAGCACGACGACCGCGAGGACGGCGGGCGCGGGTACTTCGCGCTGATCCTCGTGCTGGAGGCGATGATGGTCGGCGTCTTCGCCGCCACCGACGTCTTCCTGTTCTACGTGTTCTTCGAGGCCATGCTCATCCCGGTCTACTTCATGATCGGGCGGTACGGGCTCGGCGACGCGCGCGCCAAGGCGGCCGTGAAGTTCCTGCTGTACAGCCTCGCCGGCGGTCTGGTCATGCTGGTCGCCGTCATCGGGGTGTACGTCCACGGCGGCACGTTCCTGTGGTCGGAACTGACCGACCCGGGCGGCGCGCTGGCCGCGATCGACCCCTCGACCGCGCGGTGGCTGTTCCTCGGCTTCTTCATCGCCTTCGCGATCAAGGCGCCGATGTGGCCGGTGCACACCTGGCTCCCGGACGCCGCCCAGTCCTCCCGGCCGGGCACCGCCGTGCTCCTGGTCGGCGTGCTGGACAAGGTCGGCACCTACGGGATGCTGCGCTTCTGCCTGGAGCTCTTCCCCTCCGCCGTGTCCTGGTTCGTGTGGCCGGTGGTGGCGCTGAGTCTGGTGAGCATCGTCTACGGGGCGATCCTGGCCATCGGGCAGAGCGACATGATGCGCCTGATCGCGTACACGTCGGTGTCCCACTTCGGGTTCATCACCCTGGGCATCTTCGCGCTGACGCCGCAGGCGCAGTCCGGGGCGGCGCTGTACATGGTCAACCACGGGTTCGCGACCGGCGCGCTGTTCCTGATCGTGGGCTTCCTCATCGCCCGCCAGGGGTCGGCGCGCATCGCCGACTACGGCGGCGTGCAGAAGGTCGCGCCCCGGCTGGCCGGCGTGTTCCTGGTGGTCGGTCTGGCGGGCCTGGCCCTGCCGGGCCTGGCGCCGTTCGTCAGCGAGTTCCTGGTGTTCGTGGGCGTGTACGCCTTCAGCCCGGTCCCGGCGGTGCTGGCCACCGCGGGCGTGGTGCTGGCCGCGCTCTACATCCTGTGGATGTACCAGCGCACCATGAACGGCCCGACCCCGGACAAGCTCACCGGCATGCGTGACCTGTCGGTGCGCGAGATGTGGGCGGTCGGCCCGCTCATCGCGCTGATCATCGCGTTCGGGCTGTACCCGCAGCCGCTGCTGAACGTGATCAACCCCGCCGTCGAACGGACGGTGGAGATCGTGCCCGAGGCCGACGTGGCCGCCGACGGCGCCTCCGAGGAAGGAGAAGAGGAGTGATCCCCCTCATTCCCGCGCAGGCGGCGGAACTGGCCGCGCAGCGCACCATCACCGAGGCGGCGCCCCAGCTGGACTGGTGGCTGCTCGCGCCACTGCTCACGGTGTTCGCGGCCGGCGTGCTGGCCGTGCTGCTGGAGGCCTTCCTGCCCCAGGGGCGGCGCCGCGGACCGCAGATCGGCCTGGCCGTCCTGGCACTGCTGACCACGTTCGTCCTGCTCGTCCTGCAGGTGGGGTCGGTGGGCGCCGAGGGCACCACGGTCGCCGCCGGCGCCCTGGCGGTGGACCACACGGTCCTGTTCTTCCAGGGCACCATCACCATCCTGGCGCTGGTCAGCCTCGTGCTGATCTCCGAGCGCGGGGACGGCCGGGACGCGTTCGCCGCGCAGGCCGCGACGGTGCCCGGCAGTGAGGAGGAGCGCGCGCACATCATGGCGGGCTCCCAGCACACCGAGGTCTACCCGCTGGTGCTGTTCGCGGTGCTGGGCATGCTCATGTTCCCGGCCTCGAACGACTTCCTCACCATGTTCGTCGCCCTCGAGGTGATGAGCCTGCCGCTGTACCTGATGTGCGGGCTGGCCCGCCGCCGTCGCCTGTTCTCGCAGGAGGCCGCGGTCAAGTACTTCCTGCTGGGCGCGTTCGCCTCGGCGTTCTTCCTGTTCGGCATCGCGATGGTCTACGGCTACGCGGGGTCGGTGAACTTCGCCGCGGTCCGCGAGGCCGTCGAGGCCGGGGGCGCGCCGATCTTCGCCGACGGCGGGAACGGGGAGCCGCTCCTGCTGATGGGCGTGGGCCTGGTCGCGATCGGCCTGCTGTTCAAGGTCGGCGCGGTGCCGTTCCACAACTGGAAGCCGGACGTGTACCAGGGCGCCCCGACCCCGATCACGGCCCTGATGGCCTCCTGCACGCTGGTCGCCGCGTTCGGCGCGCTGCTGCGGGTGTTCTTCGTGCCCTTCGGCGGCTCGGCGCAGGTGTGGGAGCCGATGCTGTGGACGGTGGCCGTGCTCACGATGGTCGTCGCCGCGGTGGTGGCGGTCACACAGCGCGACATCAAGCGGCTGCTGGCCTACTCCTCGGTGGTGCACGCCGGGTTCATCCTGACCGCCGTGGTCGCGGGCAGCACGGACGGGCTCGCGGGCGCCATGTTCTACCTGGGCGCGTACGGTTTCACCACGCTGGGCGCCTTCGCGGTGATCACGCTGGTGCGGACCAAGGACGGGGCCCAGGAGCTCAACGAGATCGACCGGTGGGCCGGACTGGGCCGCCGCCACCCGGCTCTGGCCGGGGCGCTGGCGCTGTTCCTGCTGGCCTTCGCCGGGATCCCGCTCACGAGCGGGTTCATCGGCAAGTTCGCGGTGTTCGAGGCCGCCCTGGCCGCGGGGGCGGCGCCGCTGGTGATCGTCGGTGTCCTCAGCAGCGCGGTGACGGCGTTCTTCTACGTCCGGATCATCGTGGTGATGTTCTTCCGCGATCCGGAGCACGAGGCGCCCACGGTGGTGCGCGCCGGTGTGCTCACGGGCGGGGTGATCACCCTGGGTGTGGCGGCCACGCTCGTGCTCGGCGTGTTCCCCGGCCTGGTGCTGGACAACCTCGTACCGGCCCCGGACAGTGGACCGGAGCCGACCGCGGTGATGGTCTCGCAGGTCACAGCGGATTCCGGCGGGGAGTGACTCACTACCCGGGTGTGGCTTTGGAGGTTCAATCCGGGTCGGATACCGTGGCAAGTCGGATCATGTTCATGTGCTGAGCGTGCGGTTGGCCTTCGTTTCGACGGTCGGCCGCACGCCCGTTCGACAGGTGGAGCTTTACGGTGAGCGGTGCTGTCCCGAGCGGGTTTCTCGCTCTGCCGAGAGTCGACCCGACCCTCGCCCGGGAGATCCAGGACGACCTGGAGCGGGTCGAGGAGCTGCTGAGGGAGTCGGTGGCCTCCTCTGACCCCCTGCTCACGGAGGCCGCCTCCCACTTGCTCGTGGCGGGCGGGAAGCGGTTCCGCGCCATGCTCGTGCTGCTGGCGGGGCACTTCGGCGACCCGACGGTGCCCGACCTCATCCCGGCGGCGGCCGTGGTGGAGCTCACCCACGTGGCGACGCTCTACCACGACGACGTCATGGACGAGGCGGACCTGCGCCGCGGTGAGCCCAGCGCCAACCAGCGGTGGGGCAACAGCGTCGCCATCCTCACCGGCGACTACGTCTTCGCCCGGGCCTCGGAGATGCTCGCCGACCTGGGCACCGAGGCCGTCCGGCTGCAGGCCGCCACGTTCGGCCGGCTGGTCCAGGGCCAGATCCTGGAGACCTCCGGGCCGCCGGAGGGCACCGACCCGCTCGACCACTACCTGCGGGTCATCAGCGACAAGACCGCGTCGCTGATCGCCTCCTCCGCGGAGTTCGGCGGGATGTTCGGCAAGGTCGACCCCGAGACGGTGGGCAAGGTGACCCGTGCCTGCGACGCCCTGGGCATGGCCTTCCAGCTCGCCGACGACATCCTGGACGTGGCGGGCAAGACGTCGGAGTCGGGCAAGAAGCCGGGCACGGACCTGCGCGAGGGCGTGCTGACCCTGCCGATGTTCTACGCCCTGCGCTCGACCGACCCCGCGGACGAGCGGCTGAAGTCGCTGCTGGGCCGGCCGCTGGACGAGGACGAGGCCGAGGAGGCGCTGGCCCTGCTGCGGGTGCACCCCGCGATGGCCGAGGCCGACGCCACCCTGCGCGGTTGGGCCGACCGCTCCCGCGCCGAGCTGGCGACGCTGCCGGAGGGCCGCGCGCGGGCCGCGTTCGAGGCCCTGTGCGACTACGTGGTCGAACGCTCCGGCTGAGCCCGGAGCCGTTCGAGCCAGGACCCCGCCACCCGTTCCGGGCGGCGGGGTCCTCGCGTGTCAGGGGGCGGTGGCCGGGATCCCCGTGCGCCCTGTGGGGGCGTGCCTGTGCCCTGCGGGGCGTGCCGGGGGTGCCTGTGCCCTGTGGGGCGTGTCGGGCGTGCCTGCGCCCTGCGGGGCGTGTCCCGCCCCCGGAGAGCGGACGGCGCCGCCCCGCGGTGCGAACGGGGCGGCGCCGTGATCGTGTTCGCTCGGGTCAGCTGATGACGGGCAGCGCCTCGGAGCCGGGCAGCTCGGTGAAGGTCGGCTGCTGCGTCGTGCCCTCGGCCGGGGCCTGCTCGGGCGCGCCGCCCTCCACCGAGACCAGGTCGCTGGTGTCCACCTGGTCCAGCAGGTCGGTGCCCTGGCTCAGACCCGCCACGAGGTCCTCGGCGGTCTGGGCCTCGGCGCCCTCGGCCACGCGGGGCAGTTCGGTGTCGGCCAGGGGGCCGTCCAGACCCACCGGCTCGGCGGTGTCCAGGGAACCGAGGCCGTCCAGCAGCGCGCCGGTCAGGTCGGCCATCCCGGGCGTGGCGGGAGCGGAGGGGGCGGCCTGCGGCAGGGTCTGCCCGTCCTCCAGGTTGCGGTTGCCGACCATGCCGAGCGCGTCGTCGACGCCCACGTCCACGTAGTTGTCGTCGGTCAGCGGGTTGGACTCGACGACGTCCTGCACCCGGTCGGGGGTCTGGACGCCGAACGCGTGCGCCAGGTCCCACATGTTCGGGGTGACGGGCTTGCCCGCGCTCTGCGGCACGATCTGCGAGGAGGAGCCCAGGGGCGCCAGCGCGCCCAGGTCCGCGGCGTCGCTGAGGGCCAGCGAGTTGTCGCCGGTCAGGTCGGTGATCGAGCCCAGGTCGGGCGCCTCGGCGGTGTCGGGCAGCCGCACCGCGTCGGTGGCCTGGTCCAGTTCGAGCTCCTGGGGCAGCCCCTTGGCGGCCTTGACGGTGTGCGGCAGCAGGTCGGAGGCGGCCTCCTCCACGGACGCCCCGGTGCCGTGGCCCATGGTCTCCGCCGCGGCCCCGGCCTCCTGGCCGGTCTCCTCCACGGTGTCGCCGACCCGGTGGCCGATGGTCTCCTCGGCGACGCCGTCCAGTCCGGTGGCGGTCTGGGTCTTGCCGACGGCGTCGGCCAGGTCACCGGTGGGGTTGGGGACCTCGCCCAGCGGCGTGGACACGGGGTGGCCGTCGGGCAGCGGCGCGGCCAGGTCGGGGGCGGGCTTGTCGGGGGTCGCGGACCCCTGGAGCTCGGTCAGGGCACTGTCGGCGATCGGACCGACGCCCTCGGGGGCGAGGCTGTGCGTGGTGGGGGCGACGCCCTCGACCAGGGCCCGCTCGACGATGGGGGCGACCTCGTGCATCGGGGAGGCCATCGTGTCGGCGGTCGAGACTCCGGCGCCGAGGGCGACGAAACCGGCCGTTCCGGCGGCGAGCAGTACGGCTCGGGCGGAGGTGCGCTTGGCCTGCGTCATGGGTGTCCTTCCAGACAGTTCGTGGATTTCGGGGCGGCCCGACGCGCGTGGCGCGGTGGGCCGAAGCCGGGGAGTCGAGGACCTCCGGCTGACATGAGCCACGTGAGCGGTGGGCACGGGGCTCAGGTCAGCTCCCAGAACGAGGTGCGGCGGGGCCGCGGCTGGGACGGGTCCGGGGAGGGCGGAAGGCGTGGACAGCGTCCTTCCGGCGTCCTCCGGGCGTCCTAGTCGGGCGAGACCGTGGGGTCGTCCGCGCCGGCGGCGGGCGCGGCGCGGTGGTGG
This sequence comes from Nocardiopsis sp. Huas11, assembly GCF_003634495.1. Classification (GTDB taxonomy): domain Bacteria; phylum Actinomycetota; class Actinomycetes; order Streptosporangiales; family Streptosporangiaceae; genus Nocardiopsis. Next base: position 3,385,645 of record NZ_RBKY01000001.1, read on the forward strand.
CGCGGGGCCGGGCGGACCGCGTCGGAGTCCGGGGCCGTCAGGGGCGCGCTGGTGAGGTACCCGGCGACGCCGGGCGAGGGTGCGGGGGAGGAGCCGGTGGTGGCGGCCGATCCGGTGGCGGACTGCCGCGGCTCGGGAGCGCGCGGCGCGGCGTCGGCGTCCTGGTGGCTTCCGACGGCGTCGGCCTGGGCGGCCGCGGCGCGGTCGGACGGGGTCGCCACGGGCGCGGGGAGGTCGCGGGGGGCGTCGGCGACGCGTTCGGGGGCGTCGGAGTCCTCGCCGCGGTCCGTGCCGTGAGAGGCCGGTTCGGAGGCGCCGGCGGCGGTCCCCGCGTCCGCGTCGACGGCGGCGTCCGCGGGGCGGTGCGGCTCGTCGAGGGGCAGGACGGGGACGTCCGCGAGGTCGGTGGTGCCGGGCAGCGCGCGGTCGGTCTCGCCGACGGCCCCGATGACCTCGGCGCCGACGTCGGCGACCGGCCGGGCGGCCCCGGTCAGGGCGGCGCCGGCGTCGGCGCGCTCCTCAGGGCCGGTCTGGAGCCGCTGGTGGACGGTGTCCAGCGTGGTGGTGACGGGCTCGGCGACCTGGTCGGGTACGACGCCCTCCAGCGGTGCCGTGCCCTCCGGGGCGGCCGACGGCAGCGCGCCGACCACGTCGCGGCCGGATTCGGCGTGGGCCGGTGCGCCGCCCAGCAGCCACAGCGCGGTGAGCGCCGCGCCGACGAGCAGCCCGAGGCAGAGCAGGGAGGACAGGGAGGGCGTTTCCGGGCACGGCACCGAGGCGACGCGCGTGGCGCGTGGCGTTCGGCTGGTGCGCTGCATGGATGGCCCTCCGCGGCATGTGCCAGGTCGGAGCGGGAACGCGTCCCCGCTCACGACCAAACGTTAGCACAATGTCACTGAGGGTAGTTTCGGTTCATCCGAACGGGGAACTCCGTCAGGCCTCGGCCGCGCCCCGCTCCTGCGCCGCCCGGTCCGTCCGCCGTGCCACGGCCCGGGAGCGGGCGCCGCGGATCTGGTCGAAGGCGAACACGCACAGGGCCGACCACACGATCGCGAAGCCGATCCAGCGGCTCACCGGCATCTCCTCGCCCTGGACCAGCCAGCCGATGAGGAAGATCATCGTCGGCGCGATGTACTGGAGGATCCCGATGATGGACAGCGGGACGCGCTGGGCCGCCATGCCGAACAGCAGCAGCGGCAGCGCGGTCACGAATCCGCTGCCGATGAGCAGGGCCGTGTGGCCGGGCGAGACGGAGAACATCGTCCCCGTGCCGCCGAACTCCAGGTAGAGGACGAAGCCCAGCGCGGGCAGGAACATGATCAGGGTCTCGACGGTGAGGCTGCGCATCCCGTCCAGGTCCACGTACTTCTTCACCGCGCCGTAGGCGGCGAAGGACGAGGCCATCAGCAGGGAGAGCCAGGGTGCGGACCCGTAGGCGACCGTCATGACCACCACAGCCAGGGCGCCCAGCCCGACCGCGATCCACTGGGCGATCCGCAGCCGCTCGGCGAAGAACACCATGCCGAGGCAGACCGACATGAGCGGGTTGATGAAGTAGGCGAGCGAGGCCTGCAGGGTCTGCGAGATCGAGACCGAGTAGATGAACCCCCACCAGTTGAGGGAGATCAGGACGGCGGCCGCGGCGATCGGCAGGAACCGCCGGGGGCTGCGGACCACGCCGGGGAGCCACGCCCAGCCCCGTCCCGCGATGAAGAGGAAGACGCACATGGCCAGCAGGGACCAGACCATGCGGTGGGCGAGGATCTCGGTGGGTTCGGCGGCGGAGAGAAAGGGCCAGTACAGGGCCGCGAGGCCCCACAGGAGGAAGGCGCCGGCCCCGAGGGCGACACCGTGATTGTTGGATTCCGGCACGGGGTAAATGGTAGGACGAATCGGTCATGCTGTCGCCCCCGTTTCTTGCGTCCGCGGATACGCTGGGCACATGTTCGGGAGAAAAGCGACCATGGTCGACGCAGCACACGCCCTGCCCGGTCGGGACACCCCGATGCCGGTGCCCGCCGAGCACACCGTGCTGGGCACCCCGCTCACACCGCCCTATCCGGAGGGCAGCGAGATCGCCGACGTGGCGATGGGCTGCTTCTGGGGGGCCGAACGCACCTTCTGGCGCCTGGGTGCCGACCGCGGCATCATCACGACCGCCGTGGGCTACGCGGGCGGCCACACCCCCAACCCCACCTACGAGGAGGTGTGCTCCGGGCTGACCGGTCACACCGAGGTGGTCCGCGTGGTCTTCGACCCCGCCCGCATCACCTACTCCGAGATCCTCAAGACCTTCTGGGAGGGCCACGACCCCACCCAGGGCATGCGCCAGGGCAACGACGTCGGCACGCAGTACCGGTCGGCGATCTACTACCACGACGACGCCCAGCGCGCCGCCGCCGAGGCCACGCGGGACGCCTTCCAGCCGGCCCTGACCCGGTCCGGCTACGGCGCGATCACCACGGAGATCGCGCCGCTGAGGGCCTTCTACTTCGCCGAGGACTACCACCAGCAGTACCTGTCCGACGCGAAGAACCCGAACGGCTACTGCGGCATCGGCGGCACCGGCGCCAGCTGCCCGATCGGCGTCGCGACCTCGGACGACTGACCCGCCTTCGGCCGCCCGGCCGTACGCCCGCGCGAGTACGCCCGCGCACGCCCGGGCAGGCCCGAATGATGGCTGAGTGATGGCTCAGCCATCATTCAATGATGGTTGGGGCCTCCACAGGGCGACGTGCATGTCGTGGGCGGGCCCCGTCCGGGCCACCTGGAAGTGGCTCGGCTTCACACGCCCTAGGAACACGGGCCACGCGGCGCCCAACTACCCGAGCCTGCACGAAGCCCAAGCCGCCGCATGTGGACAAAAGATCCTTCCCGGAGGACGGCCCCCGTGGCGTCCTCCGGGAAGAGGCCTAGATCGTTGATGGGAAAATGTGTCCTGGTCAGTGGTCGTAAGCCACCAGCGACCGCTTGATGGGGGCTCCGATCTGCCAGTTGTGCCAGATCGCGGCGTTCAGAGCCAGGATCCTCTGACACACCCGAGCCCAGAGCCCTTCGGTGGTGCGGGCGTTGTGGCGCTCCAACCCCAGCTGGTTCTTCAGCGTCCAGATGATGGCTTCGATGCGCTGGCGCAGCCAGCCCGGGAACACCCGGGCCCTGTCCTTGGGCTCGTCCTTGCGCCGGGGCCGGATGAGCACGTGCCCCAGATCGGTGGCGGCCTGCTCGATTCCGGCCCCGGCGAAGCCCTTGTCGCACACGATCGGGCACGGCCCCGGGGCGCACTCCTGGGCGTGGAGCAGGTGCAGCGCTTGTTTGCGCTCGTCCAGCTCTTTGGGGTGGGCCAGGGAGAAGGCCGTCACGGTGCCCTCGGCGGTGGTGACGAGCACGAGCTTGGACCCCCAGTAGAACCGGTGGTGGGAGGCATCACGCCCGTAGCCGCACATTTCGCCCAGACCGGAGCGTTCCACGGTGGTGCGCGAGGCCCCGCACGGCACGGGGGTGCCGTCCATCAGCCGCAGGTTGTCGTGCCAGGTCGGGGTGTGGCGGGCCAGCCATCCGATGGCGGTGAGCATGTGCGGGGCCAGGCGGGCCAGGTGCCGGTTGTACTCGGACTGGCCGGGCAGGCGGGGGAAGAGGTGGCCGATCCGGGCCGGGGCCACCCGTAGCCAGCGGCGTTCGTCGTCGCAGCGCAGCAGGACCTGGGCCACGGCCACACAGATCAGCTCCGCGTCGGTGAGCAGGCGCGGCCGGCCTGGTCCGCGGGCTTGCTTGGCAGAAGGGATCACATCGTCGTCCAGGTGGACGTAGAGTGCTGTCAGAAGGGCGTCAAGGTCAGTCTTCACACACCGATCTTCGACGCCCTTCCCTGTGTCCGCAGGGGTTTCAGGAATTTCCCATCAACGATCTAGTGTTCTGAGTCGTTAATTCGATGAATAATTGGTTACGATGGTCTCATGGCGCAACGCGGCAGGAAGAAAAGGCTCCTGGTAGTCAGTGACGAGGACCGGCGCACGCTGGAACAGATCGCACGGCGGCCCACGTCAGCGCAGGTCATGGCGCAGCGCGCACGGATCATCCTGCGCTGCGCCGAGGGCGGCACCGATGCCGAGGTCGCCCGGGTGCTGGGGGTCTGGCCGCAGACGGTGGGCAAGTGGCGCAACCGCTATATCGACGGCGGGCTGGAGGCGCTCTCCGACAAGGACCGCCCCGGCCAGCCCCGCAAGATCACCGACGCCCACGTCGAGGAGGTCATCCGCCAGACCCTGGAACAGCCCTCGCCCGACGGCGGTACACACTGGTCGACCCGGTCGATGGCCGAGCGGACCGGGCTGAACCAGACCGCCGTCTCGCGGATCTGGCGAGCGTTCGGGCTCAAACCCCACCTGGTCGACGAGTGGAAGCTGTCCAACGACCCGTTCTTCATCGAGAAGGTCCGCGACGTCACCGGCCTCTACCTCAACCCGCCGGACGCGGCACTGGTGCTGTGCGTGGACGAGAAGTCCCAGATCCAAGCGCTCAACCGGTCGGCCCCGGTGCTGCCGATGATGCCCGCCGTGCCCGAGCGCCAGACCCACGACTACATCCGGCACGGTACGACCACCCTGTTCGCGGCCCTGGACGCGGCCTCGGGCAAGGTGATCTCGGCTCACCACCGCAGGCACCGCTCCGTCGAGTTCCGCAAGTTCCTCAACCAGATCGACCGCGAAACGCCCCCTGGGCTGGATGTCCACCTCATCGTGGACAACTACGGCACGCACAAGGCGCCGATCGTCAAGGACTGGCTGCTGGCCCATCCCCGCTTCCACCTGCACTTCATCCCGACCTACTCCAGTTGGCTGAACCTGGTGGAGCGGTTCTTCGCCGAGATCACCCGCAGGATGATCCGGCGGGGGTCCTACACCTCGGTCAGCGATCTGGAGCACGCACTCCAGGGGTGGATCGATACCTGGAACGAGAACCCCCGGCCGTTCGTGTGGACCAAGACGGCCGAGGAGATCTTCGAAACCATCGCCGCGTATCTTCATCGAATTAACGACTCAGAACACTAGGCCGTGTTCTTCTGCGAGCCCGGAATGCCGCAAAAAAACACGGCCTAGCAGCGACTTCAGGTGTGGGCGGGCCCGCTCTCGCCCACGTCCTGGCGCAGCTGCTCCAAGACATGGGTGAGCAGCCGCGAGATGTGCATCTGCGAGTACCCCAAGCGGTCGGCGATCTCCCGCTGGGTATGGTCACCGAAGAAGCGCAGATTCAGGACCTCGCACTCGCGTTCGGACAGACGGCCCAGGGCCGGCTTGAGCGTTTCACGCTCCACCACCCGCTCCAGGGCTGTGTCCTCACTGCCCAGATGGTCCTCCAACCGGGCACCCTCCTGCTGCTCGGAGTCGGAAGGGTCCGGGGCGTCCAGCGAAAGGGAGCGGTAGGACTCCGAGATCTGAAGGAGCTCGGCGGCTTCGGCCTCGGAGAGATTCATCTCCTTGGCCAGCTCGGCGGTGGTGGGGGTACGCGCATGGTTCTGCTGGTATTCGCTGATACCCTGCCGCAGTTTGATGCGGTTCTCCTGGTGGCGTCTGGAGACCCGTACCGCCCAGGTGTAGTCGCGGAAGTGGCGCTTGATCTCGCCGTTGACCGTAGGAATCAGATAGGACTTGAACGGCTTGCCTCGTCCAGGATCGTAGCCATGGATGGCCTTGAGCAGGCCCAGCATGGCAGTCTGTTTCAGGTCGTCCAGCGGTTCCCCTCGGCCTCCGTAGCGGCGCACGATCCTATTGATCAACGGCTGTAGCCGGAGCACGATCCGCTCTTGTATATCGGCCGCCCGCGGATCGTTCTCGTCCAGACGGTGGAGTTCGGAGAGCAGGTCCTCGACCGAAGTGTCCTCGGTCGCTGTACGAGGTTTGGTGACCAGGGTTCTCGGGTCGGTCGTGGTCTGCGGCAGGGTGTCGGTGGTGAGAGTGGCGGACAAGAGAAAACCCCCCGGTGCTCTGGTCCTGTGTTCTCGTTGTCTGTCTGAGGCGGGACACCGGTACTCCCACGCCCCTTGGGCAAGGGCGGACATCTGCGGCCTGGCGAGGGGGCCCGGTGCGTCTACTGCATTCCCTCAGAGTCAGTTGTAAAATCCTTAGAGAGAAGTATGTATGTCACTCGATAAGTATCTAGTAAAGTCACCCATAGTCATCTGGTTCAGGAATCCAGAGGGCCGCCGCGACTGTGTAACCCCCTCGCATCCACTGGTGCAGCGGCCCCTTTAATTCAAATTTACGGAGATGCTCCGTTCGGTCACTGTCTTAGCCTACCTTTCTGTATCCGAGTCAAACATATTGCAGCTTCTTTGCCTTATCGAACTGCCGTTCGAGGTGTTCTTGCTGATAACAGGTGGATTAACTCCTCGAGTCGGCTCTGCGCCTACTGAGGCCCATGCCATCCGACTCCACGCCGCCGACCTTGAGGCCGGCCTCCGCCGGTTCATCGGCGAAGGCCTCGTTCGTCCGTCTAGCGTGTCCGGCCGAGAACACCGGGGGTGTCGTGCAGTACGACGCTCCTGCGCAGCGGTACCCGCCCCATCCGGTCGGGCGGAGCCGTACCGGCCCGGCTGACTGGAGATACCCGAGGCCGGGTTCGCCATGATCTTGGCCCCGGGGTTCGGGGAACAGGATCCGCGCCACGGTAGCGACGTCACGACTGGGCGGCAGGGGAACGGCGGAAGAGGCCGGTAGCTCTGTGCGAGCGGAACGTGCTCGGCTGACGACCGGTGATTCTCAGGGATCTCGGACCGTCTCAGGAAACGCAGCTGGCACGCCGGCCGGTCGGGTCCACGACGAGCGGCCCGGCGGACAACAGCCCCTCGGACGACGTGGACGCCGTGCGGCGCAGCAGCGCGCGCAGGCGCGCCGGCAACTCCTCGTACGCGAAGGGCTTGGTCAGATAGTCGTCCGCGTCGGGGTGCGAGGCGGCGATCGCGTCGAGTGCCGCCGGCCCGTCGTCGGCGGTGGTCACCGTGTACCCCTGAAGCGCAGGGACCGGGCCACAGAACGCAACAGGGCCGGTTCGTCGTCGACGAGCACGATCCGCACGAGCCGGAGCACAGCAACGCCACTCAAGACGAATCCAGGACCGCGACCTCCCCTGACCTCGAAGGACTGACGCGCCTGCGGGCGCGCGGCCGAGGTGGCCGCGCGCCCGCAGAGCCTTCGCCCGGGGTCAGCGCGTCATGCAGGGGCGCTTGGGGTCGAACTCCCACCCGGGGATCAGGTACTGCATGGCCATCGCGTCGTCGCGCGCGCCGAGCCCTTCCCGCAGGTACAGCTCGTGGGCGGCCTCCAGGCGTGCCCGGTCCAGCGTCACGCCCAGCCCCGGGGCGTCCGGCACCGCCACCGCGCCGTCGCGGATCAGCGGCGGCGACTCGGTGAGCCCCTGGCCGTCCTGCCAGATCCAGTGGGTGTCCAGCGCGGTGATCTCACCGGGCGCGGCCGCGCCGACCTGGGTGAACATCGCCAACGAGATGTCGAAGTGGTTGTTCGAGTGCGACCCCCACGTCAGGCCGAAGTCCTGGCAGAGCTGGGCGACCCGCACCGAACCGGCCATCGTCCAAAAGTGCGGGTCGGCCAGCGGGATGTCCACCGCGCCGGCGCGCACCGCGTGGGCCATCTCCCGCCAGTCGGTGGCGCACATGTTGGTCGCGGTCGGCAGCCCGGTGGCCCGCCGGAACTCGGCCATCGCCTCGCGGGCCGAGAAGCGGCCCTCCGCCCCGCAGGGGTCCTCGGCGTAGGCCACCACGCCGCGCATCCGCCGGCCGTACCCGATCGCCTCCTCCAGGGACCACGCCCCGTTGGGGTCGAGCGTGATCCGGGACTCCGGGAACGCCTCGTGCAGCGCGGTGACGACGTCGACCTCGGTGTCGCCGGGGAGCACGCCGCCCTTCAGCTTGAAGTCGCGGAACCCGTAGCGGCGCTGCGCGGCCCGCGCCAGCGCGACCACGGCGTCGGCGTCCATGGCCTCCTGACGGCGCAGGCGCTCCCACTCGTCGCCGGCGTCCTCCCGCGGGTACGGCAGGTCGGTGGCGTCCGCGTTCCCGACGAAGAACAGGTAGCCGAGCATGGGGACGCTGGAGCGCTGCTGCCCGCCGCCCAGGAGTTCGGCCACCGGGACGCCCAGGTGCTGGCCGTGCAGGTCCAGCAGCGCGGACTCCAGGCCGGTGACCGTGTGCACGGTGGTACGCAGGTCGAAGGTCTGCTCTCCGCGCCCGCCGGCGTCGCGGTCGGCGAAGGCGTCCGAGACCTCCCGCAGGGCCGAGCGGAACCGGGCCACCGGCTGACCGGTGATCCGCTCGCCGGCCTCCCGCAGCGTCGCGGTGATCTTCTCGCCGCCGGGGACCTCGCCGAGCCCCGTGCGCCCCTCGTCGTCGGTGATGACGACGACGTTGCGGGTGAAGTACGGGCCGTGCGCTCCGGAGAGGTTCATCAGCATCGAGTCGTGCCCGGCCACCGGCACGATCTCGACACCGGCGACGCGGGGTCCGTGTGTGCTCATGCGTTCTCTCCTCGCTCCGCCACCACGTAGGCGCCGTCGACACGGCGGGTCAGGTTCCAGGGGTTGTCCTCGCGCACCGGCTCGGGGCGCAGCGCGGCCGGGAGGTTCTGGTAGACCACCGGACGCAGGAAGCGCTCGATGGCCGCGGCGCCGACCGAGGTCGAGCGTCCGTCCGAGGTCGCCGGGAACGGGCCGCCGTGGACCATGGCGTCGCCGACGTCCACGCCCGTGGGCCAGCCGTTGACCAGGATCCGGCCCGCGCGCAGTTCGAGGGCGTCGAGCAGCTCGCGCACGTCCTCGTCCGCCTCGAAGTCCAGGTGCAGCGTAGCGGTCAGCTGTCCCTCCATCCCCTCCGCGAGGGAGGGCAGCAGGTCGGCCGAACCGTAGCGAACGACCAGGCAGACCGCGCCGAAGACCTCCTCCGACAGCTCGGGGGTCCCGGCGAAGGTCGCGGCGTCGGTGGCGTACACGGCCGGCGCGGGGGCGTTCTCGCCCTCGCCGGCCCGGCCGTGGCCGACCGCGCTCACCCCGGCGGCGGCCGCGAGCCGCTTCTCCCCCTCCAGGCGGGACGAGCAGATCCCCGGGGTCAGCATGGTCGGTCCGGTGGCGGCCGCGAGCCTGTCCGCGACCCGGGCGACGAGGTCGTCGCCGTCGGCCCCCCGCGGGACGAACAGCAGACCCGGGGCGGTGCACAGCTGACCGGCCGAACCGTTCAGCGACGTCACGAACCCGTCGGCCAGGGCGTCCCGGTCGCCGGACGCGGCCGAGGGCAGCACGAAGACCGGGTTGACCGAGCTCATCTCGGCGTACACCGGGATCGGTACCTCGCGCGCGGCCGCGGTGGCCATCAGCGCGGTGCCGCCGCCGCGGGAGCCGGTGAAGCCGACCGCCCTGATCCGCGGATCGGCGACGAGCACCTGCCCCACGCCCGTCCCGCGGCCGAAGAGCAGCGAGAACACCCCGCCCGGCAGGCCGTGTTCGGCGACGGCGTCCGACAGCGCCCGGCCCACGATCAGGCTGGTGGCCGGGTGGGCGTTGTGGGCCTTGAACACCACGGGGCAGCCCGCGGCCAGGGCCGAGGCGGTGTCACCGCCGGCCACGGAGAAGGCCAGCGGGAAGTTGGAGGCGCCGAACACCGCGACCGGCCCCAGGGGCAGTGTGCGTTGACGCAGGTCGGGCCGGGGCACCGGCGTCCGGTCGGGCAGCGCGGACTCGATCCGCACCCCGTGGTGGTCGCCGGCCCGGACGACTCCGGCGAACAGTCGCAGCTGGTTCACCGTCCGGGCCAGTTCGCCCCGGAGCCGCGCTTCGGGCAGACCGGTCTCGCGCATGGCGACGGCGACGATCTCCTCACCGGCCCGTCCGACGCGCTCGGCGGCGGTGTCCAGGAACGCCGCGCGCGCCTCGGGCGTGATCCGGCGGTAGGCGGCGAAGGCCTCGTCGGCCGCGCGGGTGGCCGCGGCCACCTGGTCGTCGCCGAGCAGGGTGAACTCGGGGCCGGTCGGGGCGCCCAGGGCCGGGTCGACGGCGCGGGTGGTGCCGCCGGTTCCGGGAACGGACCGTCCCGCGATCAGTGAGTGCTGGGTCTGTTCGGACACTGTGGTCATCGCTGCTTCCTGTGGCTGCGTGCGGGTGGGGTCTGGTGCCGACGGGTTCAGACGCCGACGGCGGCGATGCCGCGGACCAGCGTGTTCAGCTGCTCCTGCTCCTCGGGGGAGAGGTCGCGCAGGGGCGGGCGCACCGGTCCGGCGTCGCGGCCGACCGCGCGCAGTCCCGCCTTGACGATGGACACCCCGTATCCGTTGCCGCGGTCGCGGATGTCCAGGTAGGGGAGTACGACGTCGGTGAGCCTGCGCTGGACGTCCTCCCGGTCCTGCGCGCGCACGCTCCGGTAGAAGTCCAGCGCGAACTCCGGGACGAAGTTGAACATGGCCGAGGAGTAGGTGCTCAGGCCGAGCTGGAGCAGGGGCAGGGCGAAGGTCTCGGCGGTGGGCAGGCCGCCCAGGTAGAAGAGGCGGTCCCCGTTGGCCGACAGCACGCGCGCCAGCTGTTCGAGGTCGCCGTTGCCGTCCTTGAACCCGATCAGGTTGGGGTGGGCGTCGGCGAGTCGGCGGACCGTGTCGGCGCCGTAGACGGCGTTGGCGCGGTTGTAGAGGATCACTCCGAGGTTCGTGGCCTCCAGGACGGCCGAGACGTGCGCGCGCAGCCCCTCCTGGGTGGTCTCGGTCAGGTAGGGCGGCAGCAGGAGGAGGCCGTCGGCGCCGGCCTCCTCGGCCTGGCGCGCGAGCGCCACCGCCTGGGCCGTGTTGCCGCCCGCGGAGCTGAGCACCGGAACGCCGTCGCGGACCGTGGCGACGGCCGTCCGGGTCACCGCCTCGTGCTCCTGGGGGGAGAGCGAGAAGCCCTCACCGGTGCCCCCCGCGATGAACAGGCCGCCGATGTCGTAGCTCGACTGCCACTCCAGGTGCGCGACGAGCTTGGCCTGGTCCACCTGGAGGTCCTCGGTGAACGGAGTGACCGGGAAGGACAGCAGTCCGTCCCTGAGGACGCCGGCGAGCTCGGCGGGAGAGTAGTCGGACATCAGGGGCCTCCGCGGGAAGGGGTTGGGACGCCTTCACGCTAGGGACTTGCGGTGATGCCTGTCCAAGCTCCTTTTCGTATAAGCCGATACCTTCAGTGCATCAGCTGTTCGAGGTCGACCGGCTTCCTCAGGTGGGGGAGCGCGCGGTGCAGCGCGGGGTTGGTCGAGGTCGACAGCCACACCGCGTGCAGCTGCACCGCGTCGGACGGCGACTCCAGCAGGGGGAGCATCCGGACGCCGGGCATCCCCAGGTGCCGGGTGGAGTGCGGGACCAGCGCCACACCGTGACCGGCGCCGACGAGCGCGACCAGGGTGAGGATCTGCGCGGCGGTGTGCGTCACCTGGTCCGACCGGATCTCGACGAGGTCGGCCACCAGATCGCTGAAGTACCGGGCCTGGTCGGGGGAGTACATGATCATCGCCTCGTGCTGGAGCTCCTGCGCGGACACGGGCGCGCTGCGCCGGGCGAAGCGGTGGCCGGCCGGTACGGCCACCATCAGGGGCTCGGCGAGCAGGAGGGCGGCGTTGACGTCCTGGAGCTGGAACGGCGGACGCGCCAGGCCGAGGTCGACCGCGCCGCTGCGCAGCGCCTCCAGCTGCACGGCGGTGACCATCTCGTGCAGCTCGACGGTCACCCCGGGCACGGCCTCCTTGATCCGAGCGAGCACGGGGCCGAGCACGCTGTAGCCGGAGGCGGCGGTGTAGCCGAGCCGGATCAGTCCGACCTGCCCGGAGGCGATGAGCTGGGCGCGCCGCGGGGCGCGGTCGGCCATCTCCAGCAGCTGGTGGCACTCGTCGCGGAAGGCCTCGCCCGCGGCCGTGAGGGACACCCCGCGCGGTTCGCGCAGCAGCAGCGTGACCCCCAGGGTCTTCTCCAGTTTCTGGATCTGGCGACTCAGCGGGGGCTGTGTCATGTGGAGCCGTTCGGCGGCCCGTCCGAAGTGGAGTTCCTCGGCGACCGCGACGAAAGCGCGGGCCTGGTCGAGTGTGAGCACGCCCGTCCCCCCAACCTATGCACCAAAGGTATCAACCTATACGAAATGTGGCTTAGACAGGTATAACCCCTGTTCCCTACTCTCAGAGGAACTCATTCTGTGTGGCACCGGCCACAGTGGCGTGCGAGTTCCGGCAGAGGCCCGCACGCCGCGTTTCCCTAGGAGGCCCCCATGCCCAGGACCTCGCGTTCGCGCCGCCCCCTCGCCGTCGTCGCCGCCGGCGGTCTCTCCGTAGGCCTCGCGGCCTGTGGCGGAGTGACCACCGGCGCCTCCGACGGCGGCGACTACCCGTCCGGACCCATCTCGCTGGTCGTCGGCCAGGAGGCCGGCGGCAGCACCGACCTCATCGCGCGCGCCGTGGCCGACGGGGCGCAGGACGCGTTCGGCGTGTCCATGCCGGTGGAGAACCAGCCCGGCGCCAACGGCGCGATCGCCACCCAGCAGGTCGCCGACCAGGAGCCCGACGGCCAGCGGCTCGTGCTGCTCAACGCCTCCCTCATCACGATCACCTCGCTGGTGGTCCCGGAGGACGAGGCCGTGACCCTGGACGACCTCGACGTCATCATGGGCCTGTCCCGCGACGACTACATCATGGTCGCCAACGCGGACACCGGCTACGAGAGCGTCGACGACGTCGTCGCCGACAGCGGCGGCATCACCTACGGCACCGCCGGCATCGGTACCGGCAGCCAGCTGGCCCAGCTGCTGCTGTTCGACGAGGCCGGGATCGAGGGCAACGAGGTGCCGTTCGACAGCGGCTCGCCGGCCCTGACGGCCGTGATGGGCGGACAGGTGGACGTCGCCACCATCCAGGTGGGCGAGGCCATGCCCCAGATCGAGGCCGGCACGGTCACCCCGCTCACGATCTTCTCCGACGAGCGCAACGAGTACCTGGAGGACGTGCCCACCGCCATGGAGGAGGGCTACGACGTCCCCGTCGCGCAGTACCGCGCCGTCGCCCTCCCCGCGGGCGCCTCGGACGAGGTCAAGGACACCCTGCGCGAGGGCATGGAGGACATCGTCGCCTCCGAGGCCTACCAGCGGTTCAACGAGGACAACTACCTGACGCCCACCGAGATCTCCGGAGAGGAGGTCGAGGCGCAGTGGAACGAGCTGGCCGAGGCCTACGCCCAGCAGGTGGAGGACAACGGTCTCGACCTCGGCGGGGCCGGCGCATGACCAGCGCCACCGAGAACGCCGGGGCAGCGGTGGCCGAGGACGACCAGGACGAGGCGCCCCGGGCGGGGCGGCTGACGAACCTGGTCTGCGGCGCCGTCGTCACCGCCCTCGGGGCGGGCGCCCTGTACGTGGCACTGGACCTCGACCTCGGCTCGCTGTCCCGGCCGCGGGCCGGCACGTGGCCCGCGATCGTGTCGACGGTCCTCCTTGTGTGCGGCGCGCTCATCATGGTCCGCTCCGCGCACTTCGCCGACGCCGAACGGATCACGAGGAACGGCTACCGCGTCGTGGCCGCCGTCATCGGCCTCGTGGCGGTCGCGCAGCTCATCCCCCTCGTCGGCTTCGAGATCCCCTCCTTCGTGCTGCTCGTCGCGTGGATGAGCCTGATGGAGCGGGAGCGGCTGCGGCTGTCGGTGCCGGTCGCCCTCGTGACGGTCGCCACGTTCTACCTGGTCTTCATCCAAGCGCTGGCCGTTCCCCTGCCCCGCCTGTTCTGACCCTGACCCTTCGAGGTTCACCATGGATTTCACGCCCGTCATCGAGGGGTTCGAGGTCGTCTTCGAGCCTCAGAACTTCCTGTTCTGCCTGCTCGGCGTAGTCGTCGGCATGGTCATCGGCGTCCTGCCCGGGCTCGGCCCGGCCGCCACCATCGCGATCCTGCTGCCGTTGACCTACGGCATGGACGCGGTCCCCTCGATCATCATGCTCGCCGGCATCTTCTACGGCGCGATCTACGGGGGCACCGTCACCGCCGTGCTGCTGAAGCTGCCCGGCGAGACCTCCTCCGCGATCACCGCGCTGGAGGGCTACCCCCTCGCGCAGAAGGGGCAGGGAGGCAAGGCGCTCGGTGTGGGCGCCATCGCCTCCTTCATCGGGGGCACGGTCGCCATCGTCGTGCTGACCCTGATCGCCCCGGTCATCGCCGGATTCGCCCTGGAGTTCGGCCCGCCGGAGTACGCGGCCCTGACCATGCTCGGCATCCTCCTGGTCGCCACGATCAGCAACGGCTCCATGCTCAAGGCCTTCGCCGCCGCGGCGGCCGGCCTGCTGCTGGCCACGGTCGGGCGCGACGGCTTCACCGGTGAGCTGCGATACACGGCCGGGAGCCTGGAGCTCACCGACGGGTTGCAGTTCGTGCCGATCGCCATGGGCGTCTTCGGACTGGCGGAGATCCTCTACAACCTGGAGCGCCGCCGCAAGGGCGGCGCCAAGCTGATGAAGGCGGAGAAGGTCCTGCCGACCAGGGGCGACCTGAGGCTTCTGGTCGGACCGATCACCCGCGGCGGCATCCTCGGGTTCTTCCTCGGCCTGCTGCCCGGTGGCGGCGCGACCGTCTCGGCGATGGCCTCCTACGGCATCGAGAAGCGCCTGAACAAGGGGCCGACACGGTTCGGCCAGGGCGCGATCCAGGGCGTGGCCGGCCCCGAGACGGCCAACAACGCGGCGGCGACGTCGTCGTTCATCCCGCTGCTGACCCTGGGCATCCCCGCCAACGCCACCATGGCGGTCATGTTCGGCGCGCTGCTGATCCAGGGCGTCACCCCCGGCCCGCAGCTGGTCACCACCGACCCGGACCTGTTCTGGGGCGTGATCAACTCGATGTACGTCGGGAACCTGATCCTGCTGGTGCTGGCGATCCCGATGATCGGGATCTTCGTGCGCATCCTGTACGTGCGCTCGTCCATCCTGTCGCCCATCGTCGTGCTGATCGTCTGCATCGGCGCCTTCACGATCAACAACCGCATCTTCGAGGTGATGGTCGTGATCGTCTTCGGCGTGCTGGGCTACCTGATGAAGAAGTACGGGTTCGACCCCGCGCCGCTGGTCCTGGCCTTCGTGCTGGGATCGCTGCTGGAGGACAACTTCCGCCGCTCGCTGCTGATGTTCGACGGCGACGTGGCCATGGTGTCCGGCCGTCCCATCGCGATGACGCTGCTGGTGCTGTTCGCGGTCGTCGTGCTGGTCCCGCTCGTGCTGAGAGTGATCTGGACCCGGCGCCCCGACCTCGACCTGCTCGGCGCCGCGGTGCCGGCCGGTCCCGACGACACCCCCGGTTCCGCTGCCGCCCCGGGCCCCGACGACACCCCCGGACCCGACACCCCCGGCGCCGACGAGGACACCGACGGGGGCACCCGGGCCGCGTCGGAGGCCGAGGAGGGGACCGCCGCCAACGGAGGCACCCGGACCTGAGGGAAACCACCGCCCCCCGCCCCACCCCACCACCACTGACGAGGAGACCCATGCCCACCGACTCGATCCGCTCGGTCAAGCTGTCCACGGTGACACTGCCGTTGCGCCACGCCATCTCGGACGCCAAGGTCTTCACCGGACGGCAGAAGCCGATGACCGAGGTCGTCCTGCTCTTCGCCGAGATCTCCACGGACCAGGACCAGCACGGACTGGGCTTCAGCTACTCGAAGCGGGCCGGCGGGCCGGGGCAGTACGCCCACGCGGCCGAGGTCGCCGAGAACCTCATCGGCGAGGACCCCAACGACATCGCACGGCTGATCACCAAGCTCCAGTGGGCCGGGGCGTCGGTGGGCCGGTCCGGCCTGGCCACCCAGGCGCTGGCCGCGTTCGACATCGCGCTGTACGACCTCAAGGCCAAGCGCGCGGGCCTGCCGCTGGCCAAGCTGCTCGGGGCCTACCGCGACTCCGTGCGGACCTACAACACCTCGGGCGGATTCCTCAACGCGTCGCTGGCGGAGGTGAACGAGCGGGCGAGCCGGTCCCTGGAGGAGGGCATCGGCGGCATCAAGATCAAGGTGGGCCTGCCGGACGGCGCCGAGGACCTGCGACGGGTCCGGGGGGTCCGCGAGCACATCGGCGACGACGTCCCCCTCATGGTCGACGCCAACCAGCAGTGGGACCGGGCGACCGCCCTGCGGATGGGCAAGCGGCTCGAGGAGTTCGACCTCGTCTGGATCGAGGAGCCGCTGGACGCCTACGACGTCGAGGGCCACGCGCGGCTGACCAGCACCCTCGGCACGCCCATCGCCACCGGCGAGATGCTGGCCTCGGTCGCCGAGCACGAGCGCCTCATCGACGGCAACGCCTGCGACATCATCCAGCCGGACGCACCGAGGGTCGGCGGCATCACCCAGTTCCTGAGGCTGATGACGCTCGCGGACCGGCGCGGCCTGGACCTGGCGCCCCACTTCGCGATGGAGATCCACCTGCACCTGGCCGCCTGCTACCCGCGGGAGACCTGGGTCGAGCACTTCGACTGGCTGGACCCGCTGTTCAACGAGCGCCTCGAGACCAAGGACGGGCGCATGCTCGTCCCGGACCGTCCCGGGCTCGGCGTCACGCTCTCGGACCAGGCGCGCGCCTGGACGACGGCGTCCGTGTCCTTCGGGCAGGACTAGCCTCCCCGACTCGAACGCGTGATGGCCGGACCGGGGGTCCGGCCATCACGCGCGTGCGGGCGCCTGCGCGCTCAGCCCGGACGCGAGCTGGGCGACTACGGCATGGCCGAGTTCGTCGACCGCAAGCTCGTCCGCACCACGTGAGGCCGTGCGCCGGCGACCCCGTGCGGTCGCCGGCGCCGCAGGGGCGGGCCGCAGGGGCGGGCCGTCGGGGCGGCTCACGGCGCGGGGCTCCGCGCAGGGCTCACGGGCGCTTCCGGGGCAGGGCGGCCCCGATCGCGGCGACCGCCGCTTCGGGGGCGTCGGCGAAGAACCGGACACGGGTGACCTCCACCGGGTCGCGGTCGGGGAACTCCGCCCGCACCGGGTGGGCGAAGCCGACGGTCACGTTGGTCCGGCCGAACAGGGCGACAGTGAGCGTGTCCCCGTCGACGGACACCGGTCCGCCCCGGTGCGTCCGCGGGTCGACGCGCGCGGAGTCCGCCCCGGTCAGGGGCAGGCCCAGGTCCGTGGTGGCCCCGTGACGGACCCGCAGCTGCGTCCGGCCGACGAGGTGTCCTTCGGTGCCGTGCAGCGCCCACAGGCCCAGGGCGTAGCAGGCGGCGTAGAGCGAGACCCCGAAGAGCACCCAGGACAGCCATCCGGGGCCGCCGACCAGCGGCGACAGGACACATCCGGGCACGGCGAGCGCCAGCACCGCGCAGGACAGCACGGGCACGGGGCCGGCGGCGCGCACGGTGGTCGTGTCCGGGATCCGGGGGCTCCGGCGCAGGAGCCGGGGCAGGGCGAGCATCACCGTCAGCTCCTGGCGGACCAGGAACGCCATACCCGGCGGCAGGCACGCGTCCAGGCTCACCAGCGCCGCCTGGGCCCGGCCCGCGCCCCGTGACCGGGCCCGGCGGAAGACGACGCGCATGGCCGCGAACTCGGCGAGGACCACGGCGAGCAGAGACGCTTCGAGGACGACGACCAGGAGGGCGGCCTGGGCGCCGTCCACCACTCCCGTGGACCACAGGAGGAGGTTGACGGCGACGACGGCGAACGGGAGCCAGCGCACGAGTGCGGTGATCCGGGGGCGGCGCGACATGGCGTTCCTTCCGTGGCGGCGGAGTTCCTGGGGCGCGCTCCGCGGCCGCCGCCCGTCGCGAGCGGCGTCCGCGGAACACGTCCTTCGGCCACGGTGGGGGGTTGACGCCGCGTCAGGGCAAGTCCGGCTCCCGGGATCCGTCCTCGGCGCCGCCGGACCCCTCCGCCGCGCCCAGGCGCAGCACCACCTCGCGGAGGAGGCGGCGCTGCACGGGCGGGAAGGCGGAGAGGAGGTCCGCGGCGAGGGTGTCGGCGGCGTCCGGGTACGGCTGGGCCGGTACCGAGGACAGCATCGGCAGGGCCAGCGCGACGAGGTCCTCGACCAGGCGGTCGGCCTCCTCGGTCCCGAGGTCGGCGGGCGAGAGCGCGGTGAACCTCGCCATCACCGAGCCGACGTCCGCGCCGTCCCGCTCCGGATCGGGACCGTAGGAGGGCGCCGGCCCCCGGAGCGGATCCTGCTCGGAGAACAGGGACAGGAGCCGGGCCGCGGCCGTCTCCCGCTCGATGAGGTCGGGGGCGACCCCGTGCTCGGCGAGCACACGCGCCCACGCGGCCTGGTTCTCCCCGCTGCCGAGGGCGCGGTCCCGCTCGTGGTCCGCCCGCAGCCGCGCGATCGTCAGCCGCCGCTGCCGGAGCTCGCGCTCACGCCGGCCGATCTCCTCCTCCCACTCCCGCAGGGCCGCGCCCAGGTCCTCGTGGGCGGCGTCCGCGAGGGCGGCGCACCGGTCCAGCGGCAGCCCCAGGTCGCGGAGTCTGAGGACGCGCCGGAGGGTGTGGAGGGTCTCGATGCCGTACCTGCGGTACCCCTGCGCGTCCCGGCCGGGTTCCGGGACGACGCCGCGCTCGTGGTAGAAGCGCAGCGTGCGCGGTGTCGTCCCCAGGAGGCGGGCGGCCTCTCCGATGGTGAGCATGGCCCCATTGTCGCCCGGCCTCCCGGGGCGCCGTGCGCCGCTTCCTCGGACCGCTCCCCGGTCGGTCCCCGGCGCACGGCTCCCCTTCCGGGATGGCTCACACGGGCGGGCTCCAGCGGTGGTACCACTGCGCGGCCGAGCGCAGCGGCGCGTCGACGGGCCCGATCCGCGGGTGCCAGGCGAGCTCCCACTCCAGGGAGATCCATCCGGACCACGGCCGCAGCAGGGACCCGCACGCGTCGAGGGGGACCTCGCCCTCCCCGGGGGACACCGGGGTCCACCTGTCGTCGGGGGCCGCCACCGCGTCCTTGACCTGGAAGTAGCCGAGGTGGGCGCCCAGCGCGGCGTGCGTGCGCGCGGGCTCCTCCCCGCTGCGCCAGGGGTGCAGCGCGTCCCACAGCACCGCGACCAGGGCGGGGTCGCCGAACGGCTCCGCCAGGCGCAGCGCCGCCGCGCCCGTGGCGTGGGAGTCGTGGGTCTCCACGAGCAGCCGGACACCGTGCGCGCGCAGGTCCGGCAGCACCGCGCCGATCCGCTCCAGGGCGGGTCCGTCCTGCCCGTCCCGCCCGCCCGGGAACACCCGCAGCGAGGGGGCGCCGATCCACGCGGCCAGCTCGATCAGCGAGCGCAGCTCGGCGACCACCGGCCCGTCCGGGCCGGGCGCGCACACCTTGGCGTAGCCGGCCAGGCAGGCCACCTCCAGCCCCGCGTCCTCGATCCGGGCCCGGGCGGCCCTGGCGCGCGGTTCCGACAGTCCGGGGCGCACTTCGTCGTCGGGGTGCGCGCGAACCTCGATCCCGTCGCATCCGTGCTCGACCGCGGTACGCACGGCCTGTTCCACCGGCACACCCGGCATCCCGAGGGTGCTGACCGCGAACTTCCAGCTCATCGTGGCTCCCATCGCGGCTCCGCCGCGTTCGTGTCCTCGTCGTGCGTCACCGTCAGCGGGTCGAAGGCGATCCGGGTCAGCGCGCCGTCCCCGGCCCAGCGGACCGTGAGCGCGCCGCCGTGCCCGGCCACCTCGATCACCTCGGTGACGTCCGTCTCCTCGACCGTCTCGACCGTCTCGACCGTCTCGACCGCGGAACCGGGGGAACCGGGGGAGCCGGGGCCGTCCTGCGCCCCGGGTCCCGCGGCCAGTGCCGCCAACGCGGCGAAGACCGTCGTGCCCGACACCGGCCCGGTGAGCCGGGGCACCCGCGCCCAGGAGGTGAAGGCCGTCCCCGCGGGCGCGCACGGCCGGTCCAGCGCCGTCCATCCGCGCAGCGGCCGCAGGCGGGACTCCAGGCGCTGCTCCGGCCCGACCGCCCAACCGGTCGACTCCGCCCACGCCCCCTCGGGCGCGCCCACCACCCGGTGCACGCGCAGCTCGTCACGGCCGCGGGCCACGACGACGCTCTCCACGCGCAGGGCCGGCAGCACCGGCGAGCCGCCGGGGAACACCGGACGGTGCCAGGACGCCGCCCACCCCCAGCCGTCCCCGTGGCCCGCGCCCAGCGGGTGGATGCGACGGCGCGCCCCGCGCCCGCCCCGCCACATGAGCGCGAAGTCGTTGTCGGCCGGGTTCGCCGCCGAGGTGGGCCCGGTCCCGGTCGAGTAGGCCAGCCGGGCGTAGAGCGGATCCTCCTGCTCGGCCGACTCCCCGTGGTGGGGGCGCATGTGGTCGCTGCCGTGGTTGTGCACCCGCACGAGACCGTCCGCGCCGGTGGACTGCACCAGGAACCCGGGCGCGGGCAGCGCCAGCACCCGGTCCGGGCCCTCGCTCGGCGCGGGCGCCTCCACTTCGGTCCACAGCGGATCCCCGGCCGGGGCGAGCAGGCACAGGAAGGCCTTCGACGCCCAGTACGGCGATGCCGGGCCGGAGTAGGGCTGCACCGTCGGTGCGTGGGGACCGTGCCAGCCCAGCCCGAGCAGACCGTCGGGCCCGACGGCGCCCCGGTCGAGGAAGTACCGCAGGCAGCCGCTCAGGATCCGCCGCGAGGCCCCCGGCGACAGGGGGGTGTGCCCGGTGACCGCGCCGAGCGCCACCGCGGCGCCCGCGCCGAAGCGGTAGGTCATCGACCGGCCCAGGTACACCGGCGCCCCGTCGCCGCCGAACATCAGCCCGAAGCCCTCCAGGTGCTCGCGCAGCCGCTCCGCGTGCGGGCCGGTCGCACCCGACAGGTGGGCGTCGAGCACCGGATACAGGTGCAGCGCCCAGCCGTTGTAGTGGTCGAAGGCGCGCCCGTCGCCGTCGGTGTACCAGCCCTGGCCCCGGTACCACGCCTCCAGCAGGCCGAGCGCCCGCTCGCGGACGCGCCGCGTGTGGCCGTCGCCGCGGCCGACCGACTCCAGGAAACCCGCCACCGTGAACGGGAAGAGGTACCAGTTGCTGGGCGCGGGGAGCGACCGCAGCGCCCCGCGCAGCCACGCCTCGACCCGGTCCTGGACGGCGGTGTCGAGCCGGTCCCACAGCCAGGGCCGGGTCAGGCGCAGGCCGAGCGCGACGGAGGCGGCCTCGACCATCGGCTGGCCCTGCACGTCGTGGTCGAGGACGAGCGGCCACGACTCGGCGTCGTGGGCCCCGGGTGTGCGCGTGCCCGCGTCGAGGCCCTCGGCGTAGCGCTCCAGCAGGCCCTGCGGGTCCGCGCCACCGGCTCCCGCGACGCGGCAGGCGGCGGTCAGCAGCGTGCGGGCGAAGCCCTCCAGGCCGTCGGAGCGCACTCCGGCGGCCGAGGGCGCCCCGGGCAGGTGCAGCAGGGCGCCGCGCGGGCTCGCCCACCGCCAGGCCGCGTCCAGGAGCGCGTCGGCGGTCGCCTCCCAGTGCGCCCGCGTGTAGCCGGTCCGAGGGCTGAGCACCCTGTCCTCGTCCGGCAGCGCCAGGGAGCCCGGGCGACCCGCCCCCGCGCCGGCCGGCGGGTGGGGGCGGGCGGGGCCGATCGCGCTACTCCGCGCCACCGATGAACTCCTCCACCTCGGAGACGAACCGCGCGGCGGCCTCCTCCGGCGTCAGCTCGCCGAAGTTCATGTCCTGCGCCACGCGGTTGTTGATGTTGACGACCTCGCCCGCGCCGATGGGCGGCGGCGGGTTGCCGTCCACGATCGAGTCCTCCAGCCCGGTCAGGAACTCGGCCACGGCCAGGTCCGTCTCCGACAGCCCGGGGGTGATGGCCTCGCGCGTGCGCAGGTTGGAGGGCAGGCCGAGGTCCATCTGGACCAGCTCGGCGGCCTCCTCGCTGTTGATCAGGAAGTCCACGAAGGCGGCCGCCTCCCGTGGGTGCTCGCTGCCCGCGGAGACCGTGTAGTACGTGCTCGGCTTGTAGAACATCCCGGTGCGCTCGTGCTCCGTCTCGCCGGGCATCCGCAGGATCTCCAGGTCCCGGTCGGCCGCCGCGCCGATCGCGCCGACCTGGTTGACCCAGTGCATGCCCATCGCGCCACGGTTGGTGGCCAGGACCGACTGCTCGGGGCCGCCGGCCGCGATCTCCACGCTCTCCGTGGGGCTCGGCTGCCCGCCGGTCTCCACCAGCTCCTCGGTGATCCGGTACCAGTCGGTCAGCGTGTCCTGGGAGAAGGCGAGCCCGCCGTCCTCGCCGTAGAGGTTCTCGCCGTGCTGGCGGGCGAAGATCTGGAAGCCCTGCTCGTTGGTGATGCTCTGGGTGCCCACGATCTCCCCGTCGGTGGCCTCGGAGATCTCCGCCGAGATGTCGACGAAGTCGTCCCAGGTCCAGTTCTCGTCGTCGGGCATCTCCACGCCCGCCTCCTCGAACGCCGTCGGATCGGCCAGCATGACGATGGCGTTGACGCCGCTGGCCACGCCGAAGGTCTGCCCGTCCACGTCACCGCTCTCGGCGATCATCGGGTCCAGGTCCGACCGGTCCGGCCCGTCGAGTTCGTTGAGGTCGGCCAGGGCGCCCCGGTCGGCGTACTCACGCAGGAAGGCCTCCTCCTGCATGATGACGTCCGGCGCGTCGCCGGCCGCGGTGTCGGTCGCCAACCGGTCCCAGTAGGAGCTCCAGTCGGTGTAGTTCCCGACGACCCGGACGTCGGGGTTCTGGGCCTCGAAGGCCTCGATGACGTCCTGGAAGATGGCGTGCCGGACGTCCGAGCCCCACCAGGAGAAGTGCAGTTCGGTCACACCGTCCTCGTCCGACCCGCCGCAGGCGGTGGCCGCCAGCACGACGGCGGCCGCGCCCGCGGCCACGGAGAGGAGGGGCCGGCGCCGGTTCCGCGGGTGCCTGTGGCCTGAGCGTGGGTGCATGTGCTCGGTTCCCTTCGGGGGGTGGATCGCGGTCGCTGGGGCACACGATCCCTCCTCCGGAGCCTCGGTCACCATGAACGGACAAAACCGATCAGAGTTCATCACGAGGACCGCCGTCCGCGCCACCCGTCACGCGCGCCCGCGGGACGACCGTCGGACGCCCGTGGCACGCCCGCCCCGGTCAGCCCGTGTGCGCGGCGTCCCTGCGCGCGCCCGGCTCCGGCCGGGCGGGCACCGCGCTCGACGCGCGCACGGTCAGCCGGGGGAGCAGCAGCACGTGCCGGGGCGGACCCGACCGGCCCTCCCGTCCGGTCCGGCCCACCAGTAGCCGCAGCGCCTCACGGCCGAGCTCGCGGCGCGGAGCGGTCACCGCGGTCAGCGGCACGGCCGCGTGTTCGGCGAGCTCGTCGTCGTAGGCCACGACGGCCAGGTCCTCCGGCACCCGCAGGCCCCGGCAGCGGGCGTGTTCGGTGAGGCTCGCGGCGTGGTGGTCAGTGTGCGCCACCACCGCCCGGGTCCCCGAGGCCAGGCACGCGTCGACCAGGCCGTCGAGGGCCTCCGACAGCACCCGCGCGTCGGTCTCGCCCTTGGGGAGGGGGACGACCGGGGCCTCGTCCAGCCCGTAGCGGGCCACCGCCTCCCGATAGCCCGCCCGCAGCCACCTGGCGGTGGGCGTCCCGTCGAAGACGGCGAGCGCGATCCGCCTGTGCCCGAGCCCCAGGAGGTGGTCGACGGCGAGGAGCGCCCCGTGGATGTGGTCCGTGCGCGCACTGTCCAGCTCGCGCACCACGGTCGAGTCGTCGAGGTGCCGTTCCATCACCACGACCGGGACCGGCACGGACTCCATCCACTCCGTGGTCTCGTCCGGGTCGCGCCGGTGCGTCGTCGGCGCGATCACCAGGCCCTGCGCGCCGAGCTCCAGCAGCCGCTCCACGCGGGCCCGTTCCAGCTCAGGCTGGTAGTCGGACACCCCCAGCGCGAGCCGCACGCGCAGGGCCGCGGCCACCGACTCCATCCCGCGCACGACCTCGGGGAAGTAGGTCGTCGCCGAGGGCACGACCACGCCCACCAGCATGCGGGCGGCCGAGGGGCGGCGGTCGGCGGCCCGGATGGCGAAGGCCCCGCCGTGCACCCGGGCGAGGAGCCCTTCGCGTTCGAGCGCGGCGATGTCACGGCGGATCGTCACCTGCGACACGTCGAGTTCCTCCGCGATGTCCCTGGCCCGCACGCTCTCGTGCAGTTCGAGTCGGCGGAGCAGGTACTCGTGGCGCTCGCGTGGCAGCATGTCGGACCTTCTGTGCGTGTGGCCTCGAACGGTTCACCCGACGTTAAGCCCGAGGACCGGCGGCCGTACAGACCCGCCCCCTCAGGCGAGTGCGTCGAGGGCGGCGAGCAGCTCGCGGCGGACCAGGACGGCCAGGGGTTCGTGCTCGGGACCCGTCGTGCCGCGCGGCACCGACTACTCCCGCGCCGGCCCGTCCTCCAGGGGCACCGGCTCCAGGAGCAGCAGCGCGATGTCGTCCTCGCGGGGCTCGGCGCGCACCCGCCCGACCAGCTCCTCGGCCACCTCGTCCAGCGGCAGCCCCCGGACCGCGTCCAGGCAGTTCAGGACGCCCCGCTTGGCCTCGTCGAGGTCCGCTCCCGGCGTCTCGATGAGCCCGTCGGTGTACAGCGCCAGGATCGAGCGCGGCGGCAGGTCGAACTCCAGGACCGGGTACTCGGCCTCGGGGTCGATGCCGAGCAGCAGTCCGTCGGGCACGTCCATCACCCGTCCGCCGCCCGGGGAGCTGAGCAGCGGCTCGGGGTGCCCGGCCCGGGCCATGCGGACCCGGCCGGTCGACATGTCCAGGCGCAGGTGGACGCAGCTGGCGAACAGCTCCGACTCCATCAGGCACAGGAGCCGGTTCGTGTGCGCGAGGACCTGGCCGGGATCCCCGTCGAAGACCGTCGTGTACGCCAGGGCCGCGGTGCGGAGCTGGCCCATCAGCGCGGCGGCCGAGACGCTGTGCCCCTGGACGTCGCCGATGATCGCCGTCGAGACCGTGGGGCTGAGCGGGATCTGGTCGTAGAAGTCCCCGCCGATGTCCATGCCCTCGGTGCCCGGCAGGTAGCGGTAGGCGCTGTGCAGGCCCGGCAGGTCCGGCATGGAGCGGGGGAGCAGCCCGGACTGCAGGCCCTGGGCCAGGTGCATCTTGAAGTCGTACAGCCGCGCGCGCTCCAGTGCCTGGGCGATCAGACCGCCCAGGGAGTTGAGCACGGCGCGCCTTTGCACGGTGAACACGTGCGGTTGCGGGAAGGTCAGCACGCAGGCGCCGATGGGGCGGCCCGAGGTGATCAGCGGCAGGATCGCCCACCCCTGCGGACCGGCGGGCCGGTGGGCGAGGTCGGGGTAGACCAGTTCGAGCTCCACACGGGAACGGAAGAACCCCGGAACACCGGAGACCGCCGCGTGGGTGATGGGCGCCCGGGTGTCGAGCGGGGCGTCGTCCACGCGCGCGAGCACGGCCTGGTCGAATCCGCGCTCGCCCAGCAGCCGGATCCGCTGCGCTCGGCGGTCGTTGCGGAAGAGGGCGAGACCGCTCGCGCCCACCGCGGGAAGGATCTCCCGCGCGACCAGGTCGACCACGTCGTCCACCGTGACGGCCTCGGTCAGTGCCGAGGCCAGGTGCAGGATGTGGTACAGCTCGCCCGCGCGCGTGGGCGTGCGGCGGCCGCGTCCGGCCTTGCCCCTGCGATCCACGTCGGTGCGGGTGATCACCACGCTGATGCCGACGTCATTGGGATAGAGGTGGAACGACAGCCATCGGTCGGGCGGGCACAGCGCGGTGAACTGCACGGGGCGGTGGCTCATGATCGCCGCGCGGTAGCGGTCCTCGAAGACGGGGTCGCGCAGCCAGGGGAGCACGGTCCACGGACGGGACCCCAGCAGTCGCTCGCGCGGCTTTCCGAGCAGGTCGACGGCGGCGTCGGTCACGGTCGTGATCCGGCCGTCGACGTCCAGGGCGCACAGGCCCTCGCGGATCGGCCGGACCATGCGCGCGATCGCGCCGTCCTCGTCCTCGTGCTCGTCGGGGACGGGGTCCACCACACGCGGCCGGACCGGCGGAAGGACGGGGCGTCCCTGGTCCCGGGCCTCCCGCAGGTGGGCCACGATCGTGTCCGCCGTGGCGGCCAGGATCGCGCGCGCCCGCGCCGAGAGTTCGGCGGGGCCGTCGGCCACCCCGAGGGCGAAGAAGGCGCCGTACTCCTCCTGGCCCGAGGTCAGGGGGACACAGGCCACGGAGAAGTCGTAGGGCAGGGTGATGGCCACCCGGGGGTAGTCGCGGACCATGGTCTCGCCGTTGGGCTGCCACACCACCTGCTGCTCGCGGATCGCGTCTGTGATCGGGGCCTTGGCGGTGGGGGCCGTCCTGGCCCAGGGGAGGAGGAGGTCCCGGGGCACCCCGACGAGGACGCTCAGGACGAGCGCCGAGTCGTCGGGTTCGTACAGGAACAGCCCGCCCCCGTGCGCGCCGATCTCGTGGAAGGCGGTGCGGAGCGTGTCGGCGAGGTGGTCCAGTCCCTGGGCACGCTTGTTGGTCGAGACCTTCATGGACACCCCCGCCCCGGTCGCTCCCGCCGACTCTCCGTCCGACGATACGCGCGGACCTGTGCTTGTGCCGGTCAACTCCGCGCTACGGACTCACCAAGTCCCTCCCAGCCGGCGCCGGCCCCCACACGAGCCAGGGCTGCTCGTGCGAGGTCCGGGTCCGACGCGAACGGGCCCCGCCGCCGCCGTCCGCGCTCTCGCGACGGCGACGGCGGGACCGCCCGTCGGCCGGTCAGCGAACGACCGCCCGTCGGCCGGTCAGCGCATGACCGCCCGGGCGCTGCCCACGGCCGCGTGGGCGGCGGCCACCGCGCTGGTGACCGACACCTCCGACAACAGGCCCGGCGCGGCCACGCCGTCCCCGGCCAGGTACACCCCGTCGCCCCGGTCGACCGCGGGGCGGTCCCGCCACGTGCGGCCCGGCAGGTCGATCGCGCCCGTGCGGTCCCGGGCCACCTGGTCGCGGCGCCAGGTCAACCGGTCGCGCCAGTCCGGCAGGGAGTCGTCCAGCAGGTCCTCCAGCCGCTCGGTGACCGCCGCCCGCGACTCTCCCGGCCGCACCGGCATGTGCGCCTGGACCACCGACTCGCCGGCCGGGGCCAGCGTCGGGTCCACCAGGGACTGGCGCTCCAGGAACCCGCACTGGTCGGCGTCCAGCACCAGGAACGGGTCCCGCCCCCGGCGCAGCCCCACGTCGACCAGGAGCGAGTGGCCGCCCTCCCAGGTCAGCGAGTCGTCGCCCAGCAGGGCGCGGGCCGAGGCCAGGGAGGTCGCCACGACCACGGGGGTGTTCGGCAGGGTGTCCACCCGGGTGCCCGTCTCGATCCGCACTCCCCTCTCGCGGGCGCGCGCGGCCATGTGCTCCACCAGGGCCGACCAGCCGCCGACCGGGTACCGGGGCGAGGGCCAGCGGGGCGAGGTCACGCGCCGGAACCGGTCCCAGACGAACGCGGCCGACAGCCGCCCCGGGTCGTGGTCGAACACGGCCACGCCCATCATGTTCGCGGCGGCGCCGGCCGTCTCCGGGCCGAACCGGCCGGCGGCCCACGTGGCGAAGTCCACGTCGTGCGGGGCGCGCAGACCCCGGCGGGCCGCGGCCGCCAGGAGCCCGAGCGGCGGGGCGCCCACCCGGCCGCGGTGCCGGACCCGCGTACCCGCCAGGGCCCGCGGCGATACGCGGCGCAGCCGGGGGAACAGACCGCGCTCCGCCAGCCAGGCGAAGGGAGCGCTGTCGCTGTACAGCACGTGCGGTCCCTCGTTGACGACGTAGGGCCCGGGGGTGGACCGTGCCCGCCCGCCCAGGGTCGTGTGGGCTTCGAACAGTGTGACGTGTGCGCCCTTCTCGGCGCCGGCGATGGCCGCGGTCAGTCCCGCGAGGCCACCGCCCACAACGGTGAGTTCCATACCCCTAGGACGAGAGGGGCAGGCGCACGCGTGACATCTTCTCGGGATTGACGATCATGTAGACGTTCCGGACCCGGTCGTCGGCGATGTCCAGGATGATCACCGTCAGCACCAGGTCGCCGGACGCGATGACCGCGGCGGGGCCGCCGTTGATCTCGACGATTCCGCTCCACAGGTCCGCCATCGAGTCGACCCCGATCGAGTCGAGGAAGCGCCGGCTGTTGGCCGGCTGGGTGACCGCGGCGAGGAACCGTCCGACCTTGGACCAGCCGTGCAGGGTGCGCAGCGGGGCCTTGGCCCGTCCGCCGCCGTCGCCGACCAGGGTCGCGTCCTCGGCGAGGAGCCCCGTGATCCCGTCCAGGTCGCCCTCCAGACAGGCGGCGAGGAAGCGTTCGGTGATCCGGCGCCGGGTGGCCGGGTCGGCCTCGAACCGGGGGCGGCGCTCCTCGACGTGGTCACGGGCCCGACGGGCCAGTTGACGCGTGGCGGCCTCCTCGCGGCCGATGATCTCGGCGATCTCCGCGTAGGGGAACTGGAAGGCCTCGCGGAGCACGAACACCGCGCGCTCCAGCGGGCTGAGCGTCTCCAGGACCACCAGGAGCGCGAACTCGACGGAGTCGGCGATCTCGGCCCGCTCGGAGCCGTCGGGGAGGGCGCTCACGGGTTCGGGGAGCCACTCGCCGACATAGGACTCGCGCCGTGCGCGGGCGGAGCGCAGCCGGTCGACGGCGATCCGGGACACCACCGTGACGAGGTAGGCGCGGGGGTCGTCGACGGTCGCGTGGTCGACCCTGGACCAGCGCAGCCAGGCCTCCTGCACGACGTCCTCGGCATCGGAAGCGGTGCCGAGGACGCGGTAGGCGACGCCGGTGAGGGCGGAGCGGTGCTCTACGAAGACATCGGTCGTCATGACAGAGAAGACGTACCACACCCGGCCCGGCGTGACACCCCCTCCCTCACCGGAGACGGGCCCTATGCGTCGGCCGCGCCGCCGACGCGCTTCCTCCAGGGGCCCTGCGCCACGAGCCGGTGCGGCACGATCCGCGCGGGGAAGGGGAGCTCCGTCGCGAAGACGTCCTCGCCGTAGACCCGGGTGACCTCCCTGTACTCACCGTCGCTGGTCCCCGCACACGCGAACGGGGCGCGGCCGCTGCCGCGCCCCGCGTCCACCGGGGTGGGATCCGTCCGACTAGTCGTTGACGGAGATGCCCGAGGTCGTCGTCTTGGACACGACGTTGCAGCCGTCCATGCTGACGAAGGAGAACTGCAGCACGTCCGCGCAGATGGGGACCGTGATGTTCTGGATGTGGGCGTTGTTGTCGGCCGCGGCCGGGCCGGCCAGGGCACCAACGGCGAGGCCGGTGGCGAGGAAGAGACCGGAGATGGTGGCGATGCGCTTCATGGTGTTCCTTTTCGGTTCGTTGTGTACAGCGTGGATCTGTCAGGGCCGGGGGTCCCGCAGCGTGTCGGGACGCGCCTACTTGACGGAGATACCGGAGGTCTTGGTGCTGGAGACGACGTTGCAGCCGTCGGCGGAGATGCCGGCCGCCTGCAGGACGTCCACGCAGATCGGAACGGTGATGTTCTGGACCTTGGCGTAGTTGTCGGCCGCGGCGGTGCCGGTGAGGGCCGCGAACGCGAGACCGGTGGCCAGGACGAAACCGGAAGCCTTGGCAATGCGGGACATGTGGTCCACCTTTCGGAAGGTACGGAACGGGGCGACTGACGCCGCCGGAAATAACTTAGCGTAGTCAGAGCGCTGCGAGGAGTACTTTCACCAGGCGATCCTGCGGTGCGTTGTCCATTCCTTGCGCCATAGCGGACATGGGGGACATGGCGGCGGCTCACGTCGCCGTCGCGTTACTGAACCGAAAGAGTGGCGAAGGCCGAAACTTCACGAACGTATCGGAATCCGACTCCCAGGGCCTGGGTACGACAAAAAGGGCCCGCACGGCGTGTGCCGTGCGGGCCCCTCTCGAAAGCGGCGGGCTACCAGCCCTGCTGCTGCCCGTATCCCGGGTACTGCTGCCCGTATCCGGGCTGCTGGCCGTACCCCGGCTGCTGCTGCCCGTATCCGGGGTACTGCTGCTGGTCGTACCCCGGGTACTGCTGCTGGTCGTAGCCGGGCTGGTGCCCGTATCCGGGCTGCGGCTGCTGGCCGTAGCCGCCGTACGGGTCCTGCTGCTGAGCGCCGGTCGGGTGCTGCGGGTAGGGCTGCTGCTGCCCGGACGGGTCCTGGGTCGGAGCGGGCTGCTGCTGGGCCTCGGCCTTGGCCGCCTCCTCCTTGCCCGAGGTGTCGGGGCGGAAGATGAACAGGCGCGCGGGCTTGGAGTCGCCGGCCTCACCCGGGGTGATGAGGTCCAGGCGCCAGCCGGCCTCCTCGATGCCCTCGAGGATGCGCGTCAGCCCGGGGCGCAGCTTGCTGGAGGTCTCGTCGTAGGCGTTGACCTCGAGCTGGATGATGAACATCCGGCGCTTCTGCTGAGCCGCGACCTTGGCGTGCTCGACGACCGTGCTGTCCCTCACGACCTGTGTGACGCTCATGAATAACCGTACCCATCTGCTCTGACTGGAGCTTGCCGTACCCGTCGGGTTGATACCCGGTCATCCGCGTCCACCGTGGCGGGACTCCGCCGGGCTCCGCCCCCATCATGCCTCCTATGCGCGCATCTGGCCACAGAAGGCCTCAATCGGCCAGGAGGCGCCTCAGGAGGCGGCGGCGCGGACCGCTTCGGCGACCGGATCGTCTCCGTTCACCAGGTTGAGAACCCGCCCGACGGTTCCTGGTTCGTCCAGAAGGGCGACGATGACGGACGCCACGTCCTCCCGTGTCACGGCGTCCCGCTCGACGTCCTCGCCCAGCTGCACTCGTCCGGTGCCGGGCTCGTCGGTCAGCCGGCCCGGCCGCAGGATCGTCCAGTCCAGCTCCAGCGAGCGTTCGCGCAGGTCGGCGTCGGCCAGGCGCTTGGCCTCCACGTAGGCGGCCCAGACCTCGTCGGTGCCCTCGGGCACGGGCCGGTCCACGTTGATCGCGGAGACCTGGACCAGGCGCCGGACCCCCGCCAGTGAGGCCGCGTCGGCGGTCAGCACCGACGCCTTGTGGTCCACGGTCTTCTTGCGGTCCGCGCCGCTGCCCGGGCCGGCGCCCGCGGCGAACACGACGGCGTCGGCGTTCATGATCTTCTCGGTCAGCTCGGTGACCGTGGCCTGCTCCAGGTCGATGAGGACCGGCTCCGCGCCGGCGTCGACGACGTCCTGGGTGTGGTCGGGATTACGGATGAGGGCGACGGGCTGATCCCCGCGGTCGGCCAGCTTCCTGGCCAGTCGCAGCGCGATCTTCCCGTGTCCCCCGGCGATGACGATACGCATGGGGGAAGGGTAGCCCCGGTAGCCCCCGCGGGCGCCCCGGGGACGGGACACGGCGCGGGGCGCCGTGCTCGCCTCGGGCCTTCGGCCCGGCCACGGCGCCCCGCCTCCGCTCGGTTCCGGACCGCCCTACTCGACGGTCCAGGTGTCGCCGCTGGCGAGCAGGGCCGCCAGCTCGCCGTCGCCCCGCTCGGCGCGCGCGTCGGCGATCTGCTCGTTCATCAGGTCGTCGTAGACGGGGCGCCGCACGTCGCGGAACACTCCGATCGGCACGTGCTCGAACGCCGGGTAGTCCAGACGGGACAGCGCGAACGCGTACCCCGGGTCCTCCCGGTGCGCGTCGTGCCGGATGAGCCGGTCCTCGCCCACCGAGTCCACGTCCACGACCGACAGGCCGCCGAACTCCCCGGACACCACGCCGCGGTCCGGCCCGAGCCGCAGCGGCTCGCCGTGCTCCATGCGCAGCAGCCGGGCGTCACGCGCCGACGGGTCCTTCAGCGGCTCGAAGGCGTCGTCGTTGAAGATCGGGCAGTTCTGGTAGATCTCCACGAACGACGCGCCCGGGTGGTCGGCCGCCGCGCGCAGCACCGACGTCAGGTGCTTGCGGTCGGAGTCCACCGTGCGCGCCACGAACCCGGCCTCCGCGCCCAGCGCCAGCGACACCGGGTTGAAGGGGTGGTCCAGCGACCCCACCGGCGAGGACTTGGTGATCTTGCCGGCCTCGGAGGTGGGCGAGTACTGACCCTTGGTGAGGCCGTAGATGCGGTTGTTGAACAGCAGGATGTTGATGTTCACGTTGCGCCGCAGCGCGTGGATGAGGTGGTTGCCGCCGATGGACAGCCCGTCCCCGTCGCCGGTCACCACCCACACCGACAGGTCCGGGCGGCTGGCCGCCAGCCCCGTCGCGATCGCCGGAGCGCGCCCGTGGATCGAGTGGATCCCGTAGGTGCTCAGGTAGTACGGGAACCGGGAGGAGCACCCGATCCCGGACACCATCACGATGTTCTCGCGCGGCACGCCCAGTTCCGGCAGGAACGACTGGAAGGCGGCCAGGATGGCGTAGTCACCGCACCCGGGGCACCAGCGCACCTCCTGGTCGGACTTGAAGTCCTTCATCTTGTACGCGGTGTCGGCCTTGGGCACGAGGCCGAGCCCGGCGAAGCCGGTGCCGTTGTCACTCGTCACGGTCGATGACCTCCTGCAGCACGTCCGCCAGTTCCTCGGCCTTGAACGGCAGGCCGCGGACCTTGTTGTAACCGATGACGTCGACCAGGTACCTGCCGCGCAGCAGCAGGGCCAGCTGGCCCAGGTTGATCTCCGGCACGACCACCCGCTCATAGCGGCGCAGTACGTCGCCGAGGTCGGCCGGGAAGGGGTTGAGGTGCCGCAGGTGGGCCTGGGCGATCCGGCCGCCGGCGCGCCGCACCCGGCGCACCCCCGCGGTGATCGACCCGTAGGTGCCGCCCCAGCCCAGGACCAGGACCCGGGCGTCGCCCGTGGGGTCGTCGACCTCCAGCGGCGGCAGGTCCCGGGCGATCGCGTCGATCTTGGCCTGGCGCGTGCGCACCATGAGGTCGTGGTTGGCGGGCGTGTAGGAGATGTCGCCGGTCTCGGCGTGCTTCTCGATCCCGCCGATCCGGTGCTCCAGCCCCGCCGTACCCGGCACCGCCCACGGCCGGGCCAGGGTCCGCTCGTCGCGGGCGTAGGGCAGGAAGGCACCGTCGGGCCCGTTGGGCTCCGACGCGAAGCCCGGCTCGATCACCGGCAGGTCGGCGACCTCCGGCAGCCGCCAGGGCTCCGACCCGTTGGCGAGGTAGCCGTCGGAGAGCACCACCACGGGCGTGCGGTAGGTGACCGCGAGCCGGGTGGCCTCCAACGCGATGTCGAAGCAGTCGGCGGGTGAGGACGGCGCCAGCACGGGCAGCGGGGACTCGCCGTTGCGCCCGTAGAGCGCCAGCAGCAGGTCGGTCTGCTCGGTCTTGGTCGGCATGCCGGTACTGGGCCCGGCGCGCTGCACGTCGATGATCACCAGCGGCAGCTCGGTCATCACCGCCAGGCCGACGGTCTCCTGTTTGAGGACCATGCCGGGACCGGACGTGGTGGTCACGCCGAGGGAGCCGCCGAACGCCGCGCCCAGGGCCGCCCCCACGCCCGCGATCTCGTCCTCGGCCTGGAACGTGCGCACGCCGAACCGCTTGTGGCGGGACAGCTCGTGCAGGATGTCCGAGGCGGGGGTGATCGGGTACGAGCCCAGGAAGAGCGGCAGCCCGGACCGCTGGGACCCCGCGATCAGCCCGTAGGCGGTGGCCAGGTTCCCGGTGATGTTGCGGTAGGTCCCCGCGGGCAGCCGGGCGGGCTTGATCTCGTAGGAGACCGCGAAGTCCTCGGTGGTCTCGCCGAAGTTCCACCCGGCCTGGAACGCGGTGAGGTTGGCGGCGAGGATGTCGGGCTTGCCGGCGAACTTCTGCTTGAGGAACGAGGTCGTTCCCTCCGTGGGCCGGTTGTACATCCACGACAGCAGGCCCAGGGCGAACATGTTCTTGGCGCGCTGGGCGTCCTTCTTGGACAGGTCCGTGCCCGCCAGCGCCTCCACGGTCATGGAGGTGAGCGGGACGGCGCTGACGTGGAAGCCCTCCAGTGACCCGTCCGTGAGTGGGTCGGCCGCGTACCCGACCTTGGCCAGGGCGCGCCGGGTGAACTCGTCGGTGTTGACGATGACCGTCGCGCCCCGCGGCAGGTCGCCGACGTTGGCCTTCAGAGCGGCGGGGTTCATCGCCACGAGCACGTCCGGGGCGTCGCCCGGCGTCATGATGTCGTGGTCGGCGAAGTGGACCTGGAAGCTGGAGACCCCGGGCAGGGTCCCGGCGGGGGCGCGGATCTCCGCGGGGAAGTTCGGCAGGGTCGACAGGTCGTTGCCGAACGACGCCGTCTCCTGCGTGAAGCGATCACCGGTCAACTGCATGCCGTCGCCGGAGTCCCCGGCGAAGCGAATGATGACGCGGTCGAGCTGCTCGATCTGTTTGGCCACTGAGATCGACGACCTCCTTGGTGAGCCGCCGGTCGTGTCGGGCGGCGGCGCTCGGGTGTCCGTCCCGGGGATCCCGTCGGGGGTCCGGTCGGAACGTCAGGACAGCGGTTGTGGCCCCTCGGACCCGTTCGGCGAGGGCGCGCCCTCTTGCGCGGTGCGCCCGCCGGACGAGCCCGTGCGCTCGCCGGGTGCGCCAACCCGGTGTCGCGCGACGCGGCTCCGCCGCGTGCGGCCGGGTCGATGAGGAGTCCTCGCCCTGGCGGGCCGGGGGCCTCGCTTCAACGACACGGCCAACCGCCCACCTGGGAGAGGGAGGGTCCCGCCAGCCTGGTGCGCGTAGTGATAAGGGCCACGTCCGCACTATAGGTCGTCCGCACCCGGGCCGCGCCGGTCGGGTGGCCATTGTCACACTCGCCCGAGGTGGCCGGGGCCGTTGGTACGGGGGCGGGCTGTGACGGACAGCAGGCCCGTTGGGGAACGCACGGACCGGATCCGCACGTTTGTCACCATGTACGCATCCGCGACGAGACCTGGAGGTGACGGCGTGCACGTCAGTGCGGCCCGCGCGGTCGGCCTGTTCGTCGGCGCAGCGGTCTTCGTCGTCGCGGTCGGCTGGGTCTGCGGCCAGAACAAGGGCGCCCAGATCGCGCTCGCCCTGGTGGGATGCGCCGGGATCCTCGTCTACCTGTTCGGGGAGTCGCTGGCCCTGCGCGCCATGCGCTCGCGGCTGATCAGCGAGATCGAGCAGCCGGAGCTGTACGGCCTCGTGCGGGAACTGGCCACGGCCGCCCGCCAGCCGATGCCGCGCCTGTACCTGTCACCGGTGCGCTCACCGAACGCCTTCGCCACGGGCGTCAGCCCGCGCCGCGCCTCCCTGTGCTGCACGACGGGGCTGCTGCGGACGCTGGACCGCGAGGAACTGCGCGGGGTGCTCGCGCACGAACTCGCGCACATCCGCTCCCACGACACCCTGATCAGCTCGGTGGCGGCGACGCTGACCGCGCTCATCACGGCGTTGAGCGCGATCACGTTCCTGCTGCCGCTGGGGGAGTCGGAGGAGACCGACATCCCCAACCTGCTGGGCGGTCTCATGATGCTGCTGCTGGCGCCGTTCGCGGCGGCGGTGGTCCACTGCGGGGTGGGGCGCCGACGGGAGTTCAGGGCCGACGAGCGCGCGGCGGAGCTCACGGGGGACCCGCTGGCGCTGGCCTCCGCGCTGCGCAAGCTGGAGGAGGGCGCGCGCGCCTACCCGCTGCCGATGCAGCGGTCACTGCTGGCCTCGGCGCACCTGATGACGACCAACCCGTTCCCCGACGGTGTGGGCTGCCTGTTCGCCGCGCACCCGCCGGTGGCCGAACGCATCCGCCGGCTGCGCGAGCTGCGGCACAAGTGGGACATGGGCCGGTAGCGGCCGGGGCAGGCCCTGGACGGGCCCGCGGACACGACGGCGGCGGCCGTCCCTCTCGGGGAGAGGGGCGGCCGCCGCCGTCGTTCAGGGGCCGGTGTGGGGCTACCGGTAGTTGACGAACTGCAGCGCCAGGTCGAAGTCCTTCTCCTTGATGAGGTTCATGACGGCCTGGAGATCGTCCTTCTTCTTGGAGCTCACTCGCAGCTCGTCGCCCTGGATCTGGGCCTTGACGCCCTTGGGGCCCTCGTCGCGGACGAGCTTGGAGATCTTCTTGGCGTCCTCGGAGGTGATGCCCTCCTTGAGGCCGACGGGCAGGCGGTACTCCTTGCCGGAGGGCTTGGGCTCGTCGGCGGCGTCCAGGACCTTCAGGGAGATCTTGCGCTTGATCAGCTTCTCCTTGAAGACGTCCAGAGCCGCGGCGGCCCGCTCCTCGGAGGAGCTCTTGATCTCGATGCCGTCCTCGCCCTGCCAGGCGATGGTGGTCCCGGTGCCCTTGAAGTCGAACCGCTGGGCCAGCTCCTTGCCCGCCTGGTTCAGGGCGTTGTCGACCTCCTGTCGATCGAGTTTGGACACGACGTCGAAACTGGATTCGGCGGCCACGTACGCTCACATCCCGCTAGGTGTCTCATGGATCACGGGCGCCGACACGGGCGCCCGAGGGGTGCTCGGCCCGTGCCGGACCCCCGGCCCGGGCTGGTCTCCGAGCTTAGCCGTGCGCTGCTCAGAGCGCCCGAAGCCCCTGGTGGGGGCGCGCCCGGTCAAACGATTTCAGGTTCGGGCGGATCATCCGCTATTCTCAGTCATGCGTCGCGACGAGCACGTCGCCGCAGCCCAGGCAGGTTGCCCGAGTGGCCAATGGGAGCGGACTGTAAATCCGTCGGCTTAGCCTTCGAAGGTTCGAATCCTTCACCTGCCACGCTGGGAAGAGACCCCGGTGATCAGCGGACACGCTGACCACCGGGGTCTTTCGTGTGTACGGGTCCGGTGAGGCGCCGGCGAAGCCCTGGTGGGCCGCCCGGCCCCCGGTGAGGCCCCACCCGGTCCCCCCGGCCCCCACCCCGGTCCCACCCGCCCTGGGCGGCCCAGGGCGGATCCAGGAAGGCGCTGGAGGCCCCGGCGGGCCCGGCTGAGAGCCCGGTCCCGGTCGTCCCGAGCGGGTGCGGGGATTCGGATGGTCGCGGAACGGATGCGTTCGGAACACGGGGAGATCACGCCGGATCGGTCGCCTGGGCGCCGATCGAGGGCGGAGCCGAGGCGTTCGGCGCGTGCGCGCGTGGCGATTCCGCCCGATTGCACACGGTAGCGTCACCCATGCATAGGGTGATCGGTGACGATCGCGGACGGTCTGACCGCTTCGCCCCCCGGTCGGTACCCCATGCGCTCTTGAGCGACTTGCGAGAGACGCGCAAAAAGGTCGCCAAAAACATATTCTCCGGTGCGGCAAAAAGAATTCTTGCGACAAATTGGACAATCCGTCTGTCGGAGTTTCGGCGTTGACAAAAAACGGGGGGCGGCACATGATTGCACCAGTCCACCGCGACACAGGTGCAAGAAGCGCCTGCGTCTTTTTCTGTCAACGCCGCGAATGCTTTCCGGGGGAAACATGATCAAGAAGATGGCCGCTGCTGGCCTGGTCGCCGGTGCCGCGATGGGCGCGCTCCTCATGGGAGCTCCCGCCCAGGCCTCGCACGGTGGTGACCAGCAGTTCAACCAGAACCTGCAGGTCGTTCCCATCCAGTCCTGCAACCTGACCGGCAGCGTCGGTCTCGTTGCGGTCACCGTGCCGATCCTGTCGCCGCAGACCACGGGCGACTGCATCAACGGCCCCGTCGGCACCAACATCAGCTAGGTTCCGGCAACAAGTTCGACCGAGACAATATCTCAATTTCTTCGAAGGGTAATTCAATGCTGCGTAAGCTCGGTGTTGCCGGCCTCATCGCTGGTGCTGCTCTCAGTGTCGCCCTCACGGGCGCCCCGGCCTCCGCCGCCGGTGGCTCGCACGGTGGCGACCAGCAGTACAACCAGAACCTGCAGGGCATTCCCGTTCAGCTGTGCAACACCAGTGCAGCCGTCGGCCTGGTCGCCGTCAACGTCCCGGTCCTGTCGCCGCAGACCACCGGCGACTGCGTCAACGGCCCCATCAGCACCAACATCGACTAGGAGATCCCAGCCATGCTGCGCAAGCTCACCACCGCCGGCGCCATCGCCGGGATCGCCCTGGGCGCGATGCTCGCCGCTGCTCCGGCCTCCGCCTCGCACGGCGGCGACCAGCAGTACAACCAGAACCTGCAGGGAGTGCCCGTCCAGCTGTGCAACACCAGCGTGGCCGTCGGTCTCATCGCGGGTGTCAACATCCCGATCCTGTCGCCGCAGACCACGGGCGACTGCGTCAACGGGCCCATCAGCACCAACATCGACTAGGAGGGCCTGCCATGTTGCGCAAGCTCACCGCCGCGGGCGCGCTCGCCGGAATCGCGCTCGGCGCGATGCTGGCGGCCGCTCCGGCCTCCGCCTCCCACGGGGGTGACCAGCAGTTCAACCAGAACCTGCAGGTCGTTCCGGTCCAGCTCTGCAACACGGAGCTGTCCGTGGGTCTGGTCGGTGTCACCGTGCCGATCCTGTCGCCGCAGACCACCGGTGACTGCATCAACGGTCCGGTGACCACCAACATGAGCGACGACGGCGGCCACGGCTACTAGTCGCGGTGCTCGTGTGACGGGGCCCTCGGCCCCACAGTGACGGAACAGAGCGGTTGTGAGGCCCCCCGGCGTGTGCCGGGGGGCCTTGCCGTGTGCCGAGGGCATGATGGGCGCGAGCGAGGAGGTTGCGATGAGGCGCGTGATACTGGCCGGAGCGCTGCTACTGGCCGTGGCCGCCTGTGGCGGCGAGGAGACTCCGGCCGAGGACGTCGAGGTCGGTACCGGGCCGACCGGCCAGGACTCCCCGGGGACCGGTCAGGACGATCCGGACCAGGGCGGCGACCAGGACGCAGGCGAAGCGGGGGAGGGGACCTTCGTCCTCAACCGGTACGGCGACGAGACGGGCTTCCCCGATCAGCGGCCCACCGACTACGTCGCCACGGAGTTCACCACCTTCCGCGACATGGAGTGGGACGAGTGGGCCGACACCGAGGCCCGGGGCGAGGGCGAGGTGTCCGGCACGTGGTGCCTGGACGAGGACTGCTCGCGTGATCCCTACGACATCGAGATCGCCCTCGGGGACCCGGTCGAGGTGGACGGCACCGCGTACTTCTCCACCTACACGGTCACCGAGTACGACGACGACATGCCCGAGCGGATGCGTGAGGCGCTGGAGAGCAGCGACGAGGGCCGACTCGACGTCCCCGTCGCGGAGTAGTGAGGGCGGCCGGACGCGGGCGGTACCGGACCACTGGTCCGAGGGGAATCATCTAAAACTTCATAAAAAGCACGAAACGCCTGCTCAGAACGGGTGGTCCCACCGGATCAGGTGGACCAGTCCGGGCCGATCCGGGTGTGGCGGCGCCGGGAGGTCTCTACTCTGCTGAGGTGTGGGACTCAACCAGCGGACGGACGATCGCGCGGACGACGGACAGGGCACGGGCGAGCGCCCCGTGCCCCGGCACGGGCGCGCGGCTCTGCTGCGCCTGGCGGGCTGGTTCGAGGAGGCCGGAGCCGACCGAGCCGACGACCTCGCCCGGGCGGCCTACGCCCTTCACCCGGCCCTCCACGTCGAGGGACGCGTGGACGAGAGCATCGCCGCCACCACCGGCTGGTGGCAGGCCGAAGCCGACCGCAGCGCCGTCGTGGAGCACCCCGGCACCCGTCCGCCCGCGCCCGTGCGCGACCACCGCGCCCAGCAGGCGCGGCTGAGGGACGCCGCCGAGTCCTCCGCCCACTGGCGCCGGGCCGGGGCGTCGCAGATCCGCGCGCTGCTCACCGAACCCACCGGGGACCGCGCGCACGTCGACCTCTCCGGGGCCGGCATGGAGGTGCTCATGGAGCTCCTCACCGCGGCCCTGGGCGCCGGGGACGCCGCCCGCAGTTCCACCTCGGCCGGAGACCTGGAGTTCTCCCTGCGCCTGCACGTGGTGTCGGCGCCGGGCGCCGAGGTCACGGTCCAGGGCGAGGGCGGGGACCTGACGCTGGAGGGCGTGCGCCTGTGCGTGACGCCCTACGAGCAGCACGTGCTGGACCTGTCCGGGTCCGCGGAGCCCGGTGACGGCGCCGCGTTCGGTTTCGGGAGGCCGCGGGGCGCCTCCGCGGCCGAGGCTCCCGCGCCCGCCGTGACGCCCGGGTCGGATGAGCCCGAGACCCCCGAGACCCCCGAGACTCCCGTTCCTTCCGCTCCGGCCGCCTCCTCCGACGCGACCGCGCCGTCCGACGCCGACGGTTCCGCGGGATCGCGTGCCGAC
Organism: Nocardiopsis sp. Huas11; assembly: GCF_003634495.1. Lineage (GTDB taxonomy): Bacteria > Actinomycetota > Actinomycetes > Streptosporangiales > Streptosporangiaceae > Nocardiopsis. The sequence continues at coordinate 3,425,719 of NZ_RBKY01000001.1, forward strand.
GTCCTCGTCGGGACCCGTGACGACGACCTCCTGGGCTCTGCCTCCGGAGCGCTCTCGGACGAAGATCCCCTGGGGCCTGCCTCGGACGTGCCCGCTGATGACGACCGCCTGGGCCCCGCGTCCGACGTGCCCGGAGACGACGACCTCCTGGGCCCTGCCTCCGGAGCGCCCGCGGACGATGACCTTCTGGGCTCCGCGCCCGGGGCTCCTGCCGAGGACGACCTCCTGGGGCCTGTCTCCGAGGCTTCCGCCGAGGACGACCTTCTGGGCTCCGCGTCCGAGGCGCCCGCAGAACCGGCCGGCGGCGGCTTCGCCGAACTCGCGGGCGCGGTCGCCGAGGCCCTCGCCCTCGCCCGGGCCGAAGAGGAGTCCGAGTCCGAGCCCCGGTCCGCCCACCAGCCCGAGCTCCGAGCCGCCCGGCCCGGGGACGAGACCGCCGAGGGCCCTGACGAGGACCCCGCGAGCACCGATAGCCTCGCCGAACCGGACCGGGACCGACACCCGGATCCCAACACCGAGACGACCGGACCGATCGACCTCTCCGCCATCCGTGACGGAGAGCGGTCGGCATGGGGGTGATCGAGACGGACGCCTACAGCGAGGACGCCGCGCTCATCGGCGAGCGCCAGGCCGCCGCACGCGCACTCATGGCGCACCCCCTGCTCACGCGACGCGCGCATCCGGCGGAGTTCTCCCTCGTACGGGCGCACGCCGAATGGCTCGTCCAGCGCTTCCAACGCGTCCTGGGCTACCGGCTCACCGTCGCCGACGACCACGCCCGGCTGGTCAAGCGCGGCGCCGCCGCCCCGACCACCGCCCCCTTCACCCGGCGCCACGGAGCCCCGTTCACCCCCCGCACGCACACCTACCTCGCTCTGACCCTGGCGGTCCTGGTCGAGCTGGACGGGGAGACCACGGTCCGCGCCCTCGCCGCGGCCGTGCGCACCGCCGCCCACGAGGCCCGCGTCGACGCCGACCCCGGCCGCGGCCTCGGTGAACGCCGTGCCTTCTGCGCCGCGCTGACACTCCTCGTCCGCCTCGGTGTCCTCGACGAGCTCTCCGGCTCCGTGCGCGACCACGAGACCGACGCCGCCGCCGACCCGAGCCTGCGCGCCGACGCGCAGGCCGCCCGGGCCGTCGCCGCCCACCTGCCCCGGGCCTCGGACGACGCAGACTCCTTCCTCGCAGACGCGGCCGACCACGACCCCGACAGCGACCACCAGGGCGAGATCGCCCTGCGCCGCCGCCTGGCCGAGACGCCCGTGGTCTACCGGGAGGAGCTTCCCGACCGCCAGCGGGACCGCCTCGCCGCCCACCAGTGGCGGGCCGCCGCCGCTCTGGGCAACCTCCTGGGCTGCGACACCGAGATCCGGGCCGAGGGTGTGGCCCTGGTCATGCCCGACGGCGCCGCGGACGGCACGCGCTTCCCCTCCGACGATCCCGTCGGCCAGATCGCGCTCGCACTCGTACGCCACCTGGCCGGCCGCCTGCATCCCGGCCGGCCCGCCACCTCGGTCCCCGTCCCCGACCGCGAACTCGACGCCGCACTGGACGTATTCGGCGGCCCCGGAGCCGCGGTGCGGAGCGAGTGGGCGCGCACCGCCGGACCCGAGGTCCCCGACCCGCGGCGTCTGCGCGTGCGCGTGCTGGACCGGTTGAGCGCCTTCGGCCTGCTCCGAGGCGGCCCGGGCGCGTGGCGGCTCACCGCCGCGGCCGCCAGGTTCGGCACGGACGTGGACGAGCGCGTCCCCCGCATCCAGGACAATGACGATGACGACCGGACACTCCCCGCGAAACCGCGCGGGTCCGGCGATGAACACGGTGCGCCCGAGCCTCCTGCCGACCCCCGCGGCGACCTGAGCCGGGTGACGTCCGTGCTGCAAGCGGTGGCGAACGAGAAGGTGAGCGCGACCAGTGGTGACCCAGGAGACCAGTGAGGCCCCAGGGGAAGCTCCGGCTGTCCCCGCAGGAACCCCCACCCCCCGCTACCGGCTCGAACGCGCGGGTATCCGCAACGTCTGGCAGTACGACGACCACGTCCTGGACTTCGCCGAGGGCCGCCTGCTGCTGCGCGGCCGCAACGGCGCGGGCAAGTCCAAGGCCCTGGAGATGCTTCTTCCCTTCCTGCTGGACGGCGACGTGCGCCGCCTGGACACCACCGGCACCAATCGCACCAGCCTGCGCTGGCTCATGGCCGAGGACCAGCGCGCCCACCGGCTGCCCGACCTGGACGACACCGGCCCCGACCTGCTGGGCGGACCCGAGGAGGACCCCGCCGACCCGGCGGCCGACGAGGCCGGCACCGGCGACGGGGAGGACGCGGCGCCCCTGACCCGCCTGGGCTACCTGTGGGTGGAGTTCACCACCGACCGCGGCGAGCGCGGACTCGACGCCGCCGCGCGCACGGCCACCGGGCCCAGCACCGCCTCCGCGCTGCTGGCCGCCTCCAGCGCCGCACGCGGATCCGGGGCGGCCCGCGCCGCCGACCCGGCCGACGACGCCGACCCGGACGAGGCCGGCGCCGCCGCGGACACCCGCCCCGCCGCTCCGCCGCGGCACATGACCCTGGGCGCCGCCGTCATGGCGGTCGGCGACTCCGACCCCCGCTGCGTCTTCTTCATCACCGAACGCCGGATCGGCCACGACCTCCAGCTGGTCACCGACGGCCGCCCCATGCCCGTGGACCGGCTGCGGGCCGAGGTCGGCGCCGACAACTGCTTCACCAGCGCCGTGCCCTACCGCGCCCGCGTGATGCAGAGCCTGTTCGGCATCGACGACTCCGTCCGCTACCGCAACCTCATCCACCTGCTCTACCGGCTGCGCCGCCCCACCATCGGCGACCGCCTCGAAGCCGGCGAACTCGTCAGCGTCCTCTCCGAGGCCCTGCCCCCCATGGACGAGTCCGTCCTCGACGAGGTCGGCCGCAACATCGCCGACCTCGAACAAGCCAGGGCCGACCAGGCCGCCCTCGCCGAGGCGGGCGCCGGCGTCGAGTCGTTCCTGGGCGACTACCACGCCTACCTCGTCCACGCCCTGCGAGCCCGCGCCGCCGAGGTCCGCGAACAGCTGGACGCCTGCGCCCGGCGCACCGCCGAGACCGACCGCCTGAGCGCCGAGCTCGACGCCCTCATCACCGCCGAGAGCCAGGTCGCCGAGGAGCGCGACCAGGCCCGCCGCACCCGCGACACCGCCGGCGCCGACGAGAACACCCTCGCCGCCGCCCAGGCCGGTGCCGCCACCGCCACCGACAACGAGCGTCGCGCCTACGACGCCGCCGTCGGCGCCTACATCCGCGCCGCCGAGGCCGCCTGGGCCGCCGCCGAGCACGCCGAACGCGCGGAGAACCAGGCCGTCCAGCGGATGGCCGAGGACACCGACGCCATCGAGCGCGCCCTGGAGATCCTGCGCCAGACCCACGCCGACGCCGACCGCGCGGCCGCCGCCGCCGGCATCTCCCCGGAGTCCCTCGGCGTCGTCCCCGACCCCTCCGCCACCGTCCACGCCCCACGCGAGAGCACCACCCGGGTCGACCTCCAGGGGCTGGAGCAGGCGGTGGAGCGCGAACCCGTCGAGGGCATCGACCTCGACGCCCTGCGCGAGCGCCTGGGCCGCCTGCACGACCACCTCACCTCCGCCGCCGGACACGCGGCCGACCGCGCCGACCAGGCCGCCCGCCTCACCGCCCTCACCACGGCCGAGGCCGCCACCGACCGCCGCCTCGTCGCGCTGACCAGCGAGGCCGAGAGCGCCGACGCCGTCCTCGACCACGCCCACGGCCGGGAACAGGACGCCATCGCCGCCCTGCGCGGCGCCAGCGCCGACTACGCCGACGGCGTGCGCGCCTGGACCGCGCGCCTGCGCGACTCCAGCCACGCCCATGCCCTGGGCGAGGCCATCCACGAGCTGGAGGGCAGTGTCGAGCTGCCCATCACCGACGCCCTGCGCGTCCTGGACCCCGAGGTCCCGGCGACCGTCGCCCGGCTCGCCCACGCGGCCGTCGACCCGCTCCTGGAGGAGCTCCGGTCCCGCCGCGACGTCGCCGTCAACGAGGAGGGCCAGCTCTCGGACGAGCTCGCCGAGCTCGCCGACCGCCGCGCCAAGAACGCCGACCACGCGCCCGAGCGGCCGGCCTGGGCCACCTACCCGCGCCCCGAGGGCGACGGCGTCCCCCTCTACCTGGCCGTCGACTTCGCCGGGGGTCTCAGCACGCGCGAGCAGGCGGGGCTGGAGGCCGCCCTGGAGGCCAGCGGGCTGCTCGCCGGCTGGGTCCGCGCCGACGGCACCCTCTACGACCCCAGCACCCGCGACCTCATGGTCACCCCGGCCCGTCCCGCCAAGGGCCGCACCCTGCTCGACGTCCTCGTGCCCGTCGCCGTCCCCGAGCGCGGCGTGCAGGCCGACAACGTGAGCACCCTGCTCTCGTCCATCGCCCTGCACTCCGACACCCCCGGCACCGCCGAGGACACCGAGGCCAAGCACCGCCGCGACAGTGCCGTCACCACCGTCAGCTCCATGTCGCTCACCGGCGGCTGGCGCCTCGGCGTGGCCTCCGGAGCCCACTACAAGAGCGAACCCGAGTACATCGGCGAGGTCGCCCGCAAGCGCGCCCGCGACCGCCGCTCCGCCAACACCGACCGGCGGATGGCGATCGCCGAGGCCCTCCTCGCCGAGGCGGGGGAGCGCCGCTGGGCGGTCGAGCGCTCGTACGCGGACCTGCTGGAGGTCTCCCGGGACCTGCCCGACTCCACCCCGCTCATCCAGGCGTGGGCCGCCCTGGACGTGGCCCGCGCGGACGTCGCGGCCGCCCGCCGCGCCCACGACGTGGCCCGGACCGCGGCCGAGGAGGCCCGCGAGGAACTCCTCCGGCTCCGCGCCCGGCTCAGGGACGCCGCCTCCCGGCCCGCGGCCGCCGCACCGGCCGGCGCCCACGAGCCGCCGGGGGAGGCGCGCCCTCCGCGGCCGCCCGCGGACCACCAGCCGCTGCCCACCGCCCGCGCCGACCTCGACAGCACCCTGCGCGCCCTCGACCACCTGCGGGTCCTGGTGGCCTCCGCGCTGCGCGACCTCGACGTGCTGGCCTGGGAACTGGCCGCCCACGAACGCCACGTCGCCGCCTGGCGCCGGATCCGCGCCGACCGGGTCCTGGCCGAGGACGCCCGTGCCGCCGCGATCGACGACATGATCACGGTCCGCCGCCAGATCGAGCTCGGCGACCGCGCCCGGGGGGTCCCCGACGAGCAGATCGACGCCGCGCGCGAACAGGTCAAGGCCCGTGCCGAGGAGGCCGCCCGCCGGTTGCCCGAACTCGAACGCGGCGCCCAGCGCGCCCGCGACGAACGCGTCAGCGCCGAGGTCCGGCTCGACGTGGCCACCCAGGAGCGCGCGGAGCAGGTGCGCCGTGCCCTGGCCGCGGGCGACGTCGTCGTCGCCTCGCTCAGCGTCCCGGCCACCGGCCAGGGCGCCGTGGAGGGCTCCCCGGTCGACCAGGAGGCCCCGAGCGCGGTCGACGCCGGCGGCGAGCCGGTCGAGGAGGGCGCGGGCGCCCAGGCGGTGTCCGCGGCCGACGGCCCGGCCGTGAGCCGGACGGCGCCGGACGCGGTCCTGCTGGGCGCGGCCGGTCTGGCCGACTGCGCGGCGGCCGACGGTCCGCTCGCCGCCTACCTCGCGGCCCGCACCACCGCCGCCGGGGAGTCCCCGGCGGCCGGGCCCGACGCCAGGCTCGCGCTGCTGGAGGACCTCGTCGCGCGGCTGGAGGAGGGGCTCGAGGCCCAGGCCGACCTTCCCGAGGTCGACGACAGCGCCATCCTCGGCAGCCGCGAGGAGCTGCACCGGCTGCTGACCTCCGCCGACTGGGCGCAGACCCGCACCGAACTCACCGAGCCCCGCGGTCTCAAACGCCTCACCGTCCACGACGAGGACGGCGCCCACGACGTCACGGCCTACGCCGCCCGGGTGGCCGCCGCCATCGCCCGGGCCGACGAGACCGTCGCCATCGCCGAGGAGGAGGCCTTCGAGCGCCACCTGCTGGGCGAACTCGCCGGGCACCTGTCCCGCCAGATCGACGAGGCCCACGACCTCATCCACACGATGAACGACGTCCTGAAGGACGTCACCACCTCGGCGGGCCTGGGCGTGCGGCTGGACTGGCGCCTGGCCCCCGACGCCGGGGCCGACATCGAGGCCGTCGTCCCGCTCCTGGCCACCCCGCCCGAGGAGCGCACGCGCGTGCAGACCACCCGCCTGCGCGACGCCCTGCGCCGCTGTATCGAGGCGATCCGGCGGCTGGACCCGACCGCCACCGGCGGAGCCCAGCTGCGCGCCGCGCTGGACTACCGCTCCTGGTTCACCTTCACCGTCTACGTCACCGACGGAACGGGCGACGAGCGCCGCCTCGGCCACCGCACCGCGCTCAGCCAGGGCGAGCAGCGGGTCGTGGCCTACCTGGTCCTCTTCGCGGCCGCCGCCGCGCAGTTCGACGCCCTGGCCGCGCGCGCCCCCTGGGCGCCCCGGCTCATCCTGCTGGACGACGCCTTCGCGAAGGTCGACGAACCCACCCACGGCCGCCTGCTGGGCCTGCTGGTGGAGCTCGACCTCGACTTCGTCCTGACCTCCGAACGCGTCTGGGGCTGCTTCGCGAGCGTGCCCAGCCTGAACATCTACGAGTGCCTGCGCGATCCCAACGTGCCGGGGATCGCCACGCTGCACTTCACCTGGGACGGCAGCAGGCGGCGCCTCGTGGGCGTCTAGCGGGGGCGGGCCACCACCCTCAAAGGAGGGCCTTACGGCCCCGGATCCTCCTTTCTGTCCTAGTCTGCTTGTGCAGGTACGACGACGGAGCGGGGTGGCGCAGGTGGCTCGGGGAACCGAGGTGATCGACGGCGGCGGGCGGAGCGACCCGCCGCACTCCGACGACCCCACGACGACCAAGATCCTGGACGCCCTCGCTCACGCGGGGCTGTCCGCGAACGTGCGTTCCTGGGTCACCGCCGCGCTCTGGGGCGACGACGCCCTGGCGGCGCTGCTCGAGGGCGAGCACCTTCCCGAGCTCCAGCCGGACGTGGCCGCGAGCCCGCCGGCCGGCCGGGTGCGCCGGGCCTACCTGACCGGCATCCGCGTCCAGGGATTCCGCGGCATCGGCCGCCCCGCCGAACTGACGTTCCCGTCCGGCCCCGGCCTGACGGTCATCGTCGGCCGCAACGGCTCCGGCAAGTCCAGCTTCGCCGAAGCCGCCGAGGCGGCCCTCACCGGCCGCAACCCCCGCTGGGACGCCATGCCCACCGGGTGGCGCGACGGCTGGCGCAACCTGCACTACGACGAACGCACCGAGGCCAGCGTCGACATCCACATCGCCGGCGACGCGGGCCCCACCCGCATCAGCCGCCGCTGGACGGGCGAGAGCGTGCGTTCGGCGCGCGGAGAGGTGATCCACCCAGGCGGTGAGACCTCGGCCCTGCGCACCCTGGACTGGGGCGAGAACCTCGTCCGCTACCGCCCCTTCCTGTCCTACGACGAGCTCGGCCGCACCGTCACCGGCCGCTCGGCGGAGCTCTACGACACCCTGACGGCTCTGCTGGGGCTCACCGGACTGGCCGAGGCCGAACGGCGCCTGGCCAAGGTCTGTGACGGCCTCGCCAAGCGGCGCGACCGTCCCAGCCGGGAGTCGCGGCTTCTCGTGGAGGCCCTGAACGAGTCGAGCGACCCGCGCGCCGTCCAGGCCGCCCAGATCCTCACCGGGCCCACCCTCGACGTCGAGGCCCTGCGCCGCATCGCCGCCGACGACGGCCCGGCCGACCCGGCCCAGCACGTGGTGCTGCGCCGGCTCCGGCGCCTGTCGGTGCCCGAGCGCGTCGTCATGAGCGACGTGGTCAACGAGCTGCGCGGCGCCTCGATGGAACTGGCCATGGCCGCGGGCAGCAAGGGCGATCACGCCCACGGTGTGGTCCGGCTGCTGGAACAGGCTCTCGAACACCACAAGCGCCACCCCACGGACACCACCTGCCCCACCTGTTCGGCGCCCGGGGCGATCGGCGCAGACTGGGTGCGGCGGGCCAACGCCCAGCTGCGCGGCCTGCGGGCCCAGGCCGCGACGGCCGCGGCCGCCTACGACCGCGCCGACGCCGCCCGGGACCAGGCGCGCTTCCTGCTCTCGCCCACGCCCTCCTGGCTGCCGCCGGACAGCGAGCTCGGCCAGGTCTGGGCGCTGTGGGAGTCCGGCTCGGACATCGAGGACCTCGCGGAGCTGGCCGAGCACATCGAGTCCGTCGGCCGCAAGCTGCGCGCGGCGGCCCTCAGCGCGCGCAGGGACGCCGGCGAGCGGTTGGAGGACCCCACGGACGGCTGGTCGGAGCTGGCGGAGCGGCTCTCGAACTGGCTGGACGACGCGCAGGACGCCATCGCGGCCAGGGACACCCTCGCCGTCGCCGAGGCGGCGCTCACCTGGCTGGCGGACCAGGCCAGGGCCCTGCGGGCCGAGCGGCTCGGCCCGGTGGCCGCCCAGGCGGAACAGGTGTGGTTCCGGCTGCGCCAGGAGCGCCACATCGACCTCCAGGGCATGCGGCTGATCGGCCGCGGCGCCCGGCGGCGGGTGGAGGTGGACGTGTCCGTGGACGGCGTGGCCGACCAGACCAGCGCTCCCGGTCTGCTCAGCCAGGGCGAGTTCCAGGCGCTGGCGCTGTCGATCTGCCTGCCGCGCACGCTCGTGGACGGCAACCCGTTCGGGTTCCTGCTGCTGGACGACCCGGTCCAGGCGATGGACACCGAGACCGTGGAGGGCCTGGCCACCGTCCTGGCGGAGGTGGGGCGGCACCGGCAGCTCATCGTGTTCACGCACGACACGCGGCTCTCGGACGCCCTGCGCCGGCTGGGGCTCCCGGCGGCGATCCGGACGATCAACCGGGACGCGATGTCGAACGTGTGGGTGTCGGACGGGGACGCCTGAGAGCGGCTCGCGGGGGAGCGGTCTGGGTCACACCCGGGGCCGCTCCCCGGGCGTTTCCAGTGCGCTCTCCTGTCGCCTGGAACGCCTTCTGACGAGGGCTTTCGCGCCCTCGCGGGCCGACCGCGGGGAGCGGGTGCGGGCGGTGCCGTCGGGGGTCCGGTTTTCGATTTGGCAGACCACCCCCGAAGACCTGTATAGTCATGACCAGCGCAAGGGGGCAACACCCCCGGGGCGGACGAAAGAAAGCCCAGCAGCGCGCCCCTTTAGCTCAGTCGGCAGAGCGTCTCCATGGTAAGGAGAAGGTCTACGGTTCGATTCCGTAAAGGGGCTCCACCACTTGATGCGGTCCGGTCCACTCAGGTGGGTGGCCGGTGGAGCATCTACCGGCCGAACCGGGCGGGACACGAGGTATCGTTGTCTCGACCGTTGATCGGGGCGGAGTAGCTCAGTCGGTAGAGCAAGCGGCTCATAATCGCTGTGTCGTCGGTTCAAGTCCGGCCTCCGCTACCAACCCGTTGACCCCTGGGATGTTCTCAGGGGTCGTTGCGGGCGCTTTGCAGTGTTCTACTGCGCCTAGGTACTGTCTCCAGCGAGAAAGGCACTCCGAAGTGGCTGCCACAGACGTGAGGCCGAAGATCACCCTGGCCTGCCAGGAGTGCAATCACCGGAACTACATCACGCGCAAGAACCGTCGGAACACCCCCGACAGGCTCGCGATCAAGAAGTTCTGCCCGAACTGCCGCAAGCACAACGAGCACCGCGAGACCCGTTAGTCCCGCGTGAGCCGTTGTGCCGTCCCTCCCCGCAAGGGGAAGGGCGGGCCAAACTTCCAGCCCGGTGAGCGATACGCTCACCGGGCTGTTCGTGTGTCCGGGACCGTGCCTCCCGGCCAGGAGAACCCAGGAGAGGGAGAGCGTGGCGATCAATCCTGACTACCTCGGCCGGGAGTACCCCGCGCCGGAGGTCTACGAGGTGACCCGCGGCAAGATCCGCGAGTTCGCCGAAGCGATCAACGACCCCGACCCCGTCTACGTCGACCGGACGGCGGCCAAGGCCGCGGGCCACCCCGACGTGGTCGCGCCCCCGACCTTCCCCGTCATCCTGGGCATGGCCGGATCCGCCCAGGCGATCGCCGACCCCGAGCTCGGCGTCGACTTCTCGCGCGTGGTGCACGGCGACCAGAGCTTCCACTACACGCGTCCGCTGTACGCGGGCGACGTGCTGAGCTCCCTCACCCGCATCACCGGGATCAAGGCACTCGGCGGCAACGAGCTGCTCACCCTGGAAACGGTCGCCACGGCCGACGACGGCGAGCACGTCGTCACCACGAGCATGATGCTCGTGGTCCGCGGCGAGTAGACCGCGTCGTCCCCTTCGACTCCGAGCACCACGAACGCGAGGTAGTGACCGTGAGCAGCAGGCTGCGCCATGCCGACGTCGAGGTCGGCACCGAACTCCCCGAGCGGACCTTCCCGGTCCGCCGCCTGGACCTGGTCCGCTACGCGGGCGCCTCCGGCGACTTCAACCCCATCCACTGGAACGAGCGCTTCGCCAAGTCCGTCGGTCTGCCGGACGTGATCGCGCACGGCATGTTCACCATGGCCGAGGCCGCGCGCGTGATCACCGACTGGACCGGGGACCCCGGCTGCGTCATCGACTACTCGGTGCGCTTCTCCGCGCCGGTCGTGGTCCCCGACGACGACGAGGGCGCCGAGATCACCGTGGGCGGGAAGGTCAAGGCCAAGAACGACGACGGCACGGTCGCCGTCCTACTGACCGCACGCTCCGGCGGCGCGAAGGTCCTGGTGCAGTCCAAGGCCCTCGTCCGTCTGGCCTGAGCGGGCCCCAGCACAGCGAAGCGATGAGGTAACACCGTGTCCGCATTCCACGAAGCCACCGCCACCGGGGAGCGAGTGGTGCTCGCCGACTACACGACCCTGGGCCTGGGCGGCCCGGCCAAGACCCTGGTCGTGGCGCGCACCACCGACGAGCTGGTCGCGGCGGTCGCCGCGGCCGACGCCGCCGGGGAGCCCGTCCTGGTCCTGGGCGGCGGGAGCAACCTGGTGGTCGCCGACGACGGCTTCCCGGGGACCGTGGTCCACGCCGACGCGCGGGGCGTGTCCTTCGAGGAGGCGGGCACCGACGCCCAGACCGGTGAGGACGTCGTCCTGCTGCGGGCCGAGGCCGGCGTGGAGTGGGACCCCCTGGTCGAGCGCACCGTCGCGAAAGGGCTCAGCGGGATCGAGTTCCTGTCCGGGATCCCCGGGCGGGTGGGCTCCACCCCCATCCAGAACGTCGGCGCCTACGGCCAGGACGTCAGCCAGACCGTCCGCGAGGTCCTGGTGTACGACCGGGCGTCCGGCGAGCGCCGCGTCATGGACAACGCCGACTGCGGATTCACCTACAGGGACAGCGTCTTCAAGGGCGACGACCGGTACGTGGTCTGCGAGGTCGTCTTCGCGCTGCGGAGGTCGCCGCTCAGCCGCCCCATCCGCTACGCCGAGGTCGCCCGCGCCCTGGGCACCGAGGCGGGCTCCAGGGTCGCGCTGGAGCAGGCCAGGCGGATCGTTCTGGGACTGCGCAGGGGCAAGGGCATGGTCCTGGACCCCGCCGACCCCGACACCCGCAGCGCCGGTTCGTTCTTCACCAACCCGGTGCTGAGCGCCGCCGAGTTCGAGGCCGTCCGGGAGCGGGCCGCCGCTCTGCTGGGCCCCGACGTGGAGGTGCCCGGCCATCCGGACGCCCACGGCGACGTCAAGCTGTCCGCGGCCTGGCTGATCGACCGGGCCGGATTCACCAAGGGCTACGGCGACGGCCCGGCCCGCATCTCCGGCAAGCACACGCTGGCGCTGACCAACCCCGGGGGAGCGAGCACCCGGGACCTGTTGGACCTGGCCCGCGAGGTCCGCGCCGGGGTGGAGCGGGCGTTCGGCGTCCGCCTGGTCAACGAGCCGGTCATGGTGGGCGTGTCGCTGTAACGCCGCACGAAACTCACGATTCTGCCGCGCCTGATTTCTGAGTTAGGCGCGGCGAACTTGTTTTTCAGGGCTAGCTCATAATCGAATTCGACGTTGCGATGAATTGCGTATCCGCCATTTTTTGATAAAGTCGGATCAGTCGAAGGGGAGTAGTCCCCAATGCGTGCGATCGACACACTGGCCGCTCGGCGGCCCGGTCGCACGAGCCCACTCCGACGCCGCGTGGCCTGGGATGAGTGATCTTGGTCATCGTCGGTCGGTCGTCGCCCGGACCTTTTCGGTCGCGACTCGGAGTGAAGGGCGGACGAGACCTTTGACCCGGTAGGAAACGACCGGGTTGGAGGGGTGTCCGTCACCTCCTTCTGCCCCAGAGCACCTCTGAAGCGAGGAGGAGGATCAGTGACCGCATTCTCGATGGGCCTGGTGGTCAGCGCCCTCGCCATCTTCATCGCGGAAATGGGAGATAAGACCCAGCTCGTCGCGATGTCCCTGGCGACGCGCTACCGCGCGCTCACCGTCCTGCTGGGCATCACCGCCGCCACCGCGGTCGTGCACGTGGCCAGCGTGTTCATCGCCGAGGTGCTGGGCTCGGCGATCCCCACGGACTGGGTCACGCTCGTGGCCGGCCTGGCGTTCCTGATCTTCGGCTTCTGGACCCTGCGCGGCGACGAGATGACGCCCAAGGACGAGGAGCGCGCGGCGTCCCGGCGGATCCGCTCCGGGTTCATCACGGTGTTCGTGGTCTTCTTCGTGGCCGAGCTCGGTGACAAGACGATGCTCGCCACCATCACCGTCGGAACGCAGTACCACTGGCTGCCCGTGTGGATCGGCTCCACGGTCGGGATGGTCGCCGCGGACGCCATCGCCATCGCCATCGGCGCCGTGCTCGGCAAGAAGCTCCCGGAACGGGCCATCCAGGTCGGCGCCGCCGTGCTGTTCTTCGTCGCCGGTGTCGCCATGGTCGGCCAGGGCGCCTGGATGCTGCTGAGCTAGTCGGAGGCCGCACGGCGTTCCCGGGCCAGTCGGAGGCCGCGTGCGGCGTCCCATAAGGTCACGAAACCATAACTCCGCTGGATCAGCTGGTCCGGCGGGTCGCGAGGGCCTTCGAGGGGCCCGGAGCCGCATGTCGTTTCCCCAGGTCAGAGGCGAACATGAACAGCATGTTCACGTTCGCCCCCGCGGGCGGAGCCGGGATAGAACGGGGCCTGCGCGGCCACCACCGGGGCGGCCGCCCACAGGAGGAGGACGCCGTGAACGTGCTCGTGACCGGGGCCACCGGCAACGTCGGCAGGCTGGTGGTGCGGCGGCTCGTGGCCGAAGGGGCGGCGGTCCGCGCGCTGACCCGCGACCCCGCGCGGGCCGCACTGCCCGACGGAGTCGACGTCGTGCGCGGTGACCTGGCCGAGCCGGAGAACCTCGCCGGCGCCCTGCGCGGTGTCGACCGCCTCTACCTCTTCCCCGTCCCCGAGACGGCCGAGGAGGTCGTCGCCCACGCCGTGGACGCGGGAGTCGGACGCATCGTCGTCCTGTCCTCGGGCGCCGTCACCGGGGGCTACGACACCGACTTCCACCTGCCGGTGGAACAGGCCGTCGAGCGGTCCGGGGCGGAGTGGACCCACGTGCGCCCCGGTGAGTTCGCGCTCAACAAGCTCTGGCTGTGGGGGCCGTCCGTCCGCGAGGAGGGCGCGGTCTTCGATCCCCACCCCGACGCGGCCTCGTACCCCACCCACGAGGCCGACATCGCGGACGTGGCCGTCACCGCCCTGCTGGAGGACGGCCACCACGGCAGGGCGTACACCTTCGCCGGGCCCGAGCTCATCAGCCACCGCGAGCAGGTCGAGGCCGTCTCCCGGGCCGTGGGGCGCGAGATCCGCTTCGAGGCGGTCTCACCCGAGCAGGCCCGCGAGCGCTACCTCGCCCAGGGCGGCTTCGCCGCGGCCAACGCGGACATGCTGCTCGGCTTCACCGACTACGCCGGCGCCGAGGCCGACGCCGACACCTGGGCCGAGGAGGTCGCGGCGGCCCAGGCGGCCGTGGACCCCGCGCCCACGGCGCGGGAGGCGACCGGGCGGCCACCGCGCGACTTCGCCCAGTGGGCCCGGGACCACGCCGACGACTTCCGCTGACCGCGGGGCGCTGACCGCTGGGCGCCCCACCGCTCACGCCGTGGACGGCTCCGTGGCCAGCCAGGAGTCGACGCCCGTCAGCAGGTCCTTCTTCAGGGAGTCCGGGGCGCCCGAAGCCCGGATGGACATGCGGGCCAGCTCGGCCAGTTCGGCGTCGCCGAAACCGAAGACCTCGCGGGCGAGCCGGTACTGCTCCTCCAACCGGGGGCCGAAGAGGAGGGGGTCGTCGGTGCCCAGGGCGATCGGGACGCCCGCGTCGTAGAGCCGGCGCAGCGGGAGGTGCTCCATCTTGTCGTAGACCCCCAGGCCGATGTTGGAGGTCGGGCAGATCTCCAGCGTGACCCCCTGGGTGGCGATCCGCTCGACCAGGTGGGGGTCCTCCACCGCGCGGACGCCGTGGCCCACCCGGTCCGCGTTGAGCTCGTCCAGGCACTCGCGGATGCTCGTGGGGCCCTGGAGCTCGCCGCCGTGCGGGGCGGACAGCAGACCGGCGCGTCTGGCGATCCGGAAGGCCCCCTCGAACTCGCGGGCGCGCCCCCGTCGCTCGTCGTTGTTGAGGCCGAACGAGACCACGCCCCGGCCCGCGTACTGTCCCGCCAGGCGGGCGAGTGCCTTGGCGTCCAGCGGGTGCCTGGTGCGGTTGGCCGCGACCATCAGCCCGATCGCCACCCCCGTTTCGCGCTCGGCGGTGCGGGCGGCGTCCAGGACCAGTTCCAGGGTGGCGGTCAGCCCGTCGAAGAGCGCCGCGTACCCGCTCGGGTCGACCTGGATCTCCAGCCAGGACGAGCCGGCCTCCCGTTCGTCCTCGGCGGCCTCGCGCAGCAGGCGGTACATGTCCTGCGGGCGGCGCAGGACCGAGCGCGCGATGTCGTACAGGCGCTGGAAGCGGAACCAGCCGCGTTCGTCCGTGGCCCGGAGCCGGGGAGGCCACTCCGTCACCAGGGCCTGGGGAAGGTGGATCCCGTGCTCCTCGGCCAGCTCGACCATGGTCGAGTGGCGCATCGAGCCGGTGAAGTGCAGGTGCAGGTGCGCTTTGGGCAGCCGGTCCAATCGGCGGGCGCTGATCGGTGTCTCCATGACGAGAGTCTGCCTCATGCGGCCGCCCCGCGGGTGCGGGACCACCGAACACGGGAGCGCCCCGCGGGGCGCTCCCGCGTTCGGATCAGGCCAGCAGCTTCTGGATCCGGCCCACGCCCTCGGCCAGGTCCTCGTCGCTCAGGGCGTAGGACAGGCGCAGGTAGCCGGGGGTCCCGAAGGCCTCGCCCGGTACCACGGCGACCTCGGCCTGCTCCAGGATGAGCTCGGCCAGCTCCGCCGAGGTCTGCGGGCGCCTGCCCCGGAACTCCCGGCCCAGCAGGCCCTTGACCGAGGGGTAGGCGTAGAACGCGCCCTGTGGCTCGGGGCAGACCACGCCGTCGATCTCGTTGAGCATGCGCACGATCGTCCGGCGCCGGCGGTCGAAGGCCTCCCGCATCCTGGCCACGGCCGTGAGGTCGCCCGAGACGGCGGCCAGCGCGGCGGCCTGGGAGACGTTGGCGACGTTGGAGGTGGCGTGCGACTGCAGGTTGCCCGCGGCCTTGACGACGTCCTTGGGGCCGATGATCCACCCCACGCGCCACCCGGTCATGGCGTAGGTCTTGGCCACGCCGTTGACGACGACCGTGCGGTCGGCGATCTCGGGGACCTCCACCGGCAGGGAGCTGAACTCGGTGTCGCCGTAGACCAGGTGCTCGTAGATCTCGTCGGTGAGCACCCACAATCCGTGCTCGTTCGCCCAGCGGCCGATGGCGCGGACCTGCTCGCGCGGGTAGACGGCACCGGTCGGGTTGGACGGGGAGACGAACACCAGGACCTTGGTCCGCTCGCTGCACGCCTGCTCCAACTGCTCCACCGAGGCCAGGTAGCCGGTGCTCTCGTCGGTCACGACGTAGACGGGCACACCGCCGGCCAGCTTGATGGACTCGGGGTAGGTGGTCCAGTACGGGGCGATGACGATGACCTCGTCGCCCGGGTCGAGCATGGCGGCGAAGGCCTCGTAGATCGCCTGCTTGCCGCCGTTGGTGACCAGCACCTGGGAGGGCTCCACCTCGTAGCCGGAGTCGCGCGCGGTCTTGTCCGCGATCGCCTTCTTCAGCTCGGGCAGGCCGCCGGCGGGCGTGTAGCGGTGGAAGCGGGGCTCGCGGGCGGCAGCGACGGCCGCCTCGACGATGTAGTCCGGCGTCGGGAAGTCCGGCTCGCCCGCGCCGAAGCCGATGACGGGGCGGCCCTCCGCCTTCATGGCCTTGGCCTTCGCGTCCACGGCCAGGGTGGCGGACTCGGAGATGGCGCCGATACGTGCGGAGATACGGGGTCGGTCAGTCATGGCTCCATGGTGTCACGCGCGGCCCCGATCGATGGGGCGCCGGACGGCGGGTGCGCACGAAGGAGTGACGGCGGGTACGCACGAAGGAGTGACGGCGGACACGGCGTTCTGGGATCATCGGGACCGATCCGGCGAACCCCCTGCGGAAGACGGGACCGCGCCGGCGAACTTCCTACGGAAGCGGTGCCATGGCCCCCCTGAGCGACGCGGACCCGACGCGGATCGGCCCCTACCGCCTGCACGGTCGCCTCGGCGTGGGCGGCATGGGGCAGGTGTTCCTGGGGCGTTCCCCGGGCGGGCGCATGGTCGCGGTCAAGGTCGTGCGCCCCGAACTGGCCGAGGACGCGGACTTCCGGCGCCGGTTCGCCAGCGAGGCCGCCGCCGCGCGCAGGGTCGGCGGGTTCTACACCGCGCAGGTCGTGGACGCCGACCCCGAGGGCACACCGCCGTGGCTGGCCACCGCCTACATCCCGGGGCCCTCGCTGCACCAGGCCGTGACCGCCCACGGGCCGCTGCCCCTGGAGTCGGTGGCCGTCCTCGGCGCGGGCCTGGCCGAGGGCCTGGCGGCGGTGCACGCGAGCGGTGTGGTGCACCGCGACCTCAAACCGGCCAACGTGATCCTGGCCGAGGACGGGCCCCGGCTGATCGACTTCGGGATCGCCCGCGCCCTGGACACCACGTCGCACACCCGCACGTCCACGGTGCTGGGCACGGCCGCGTTCATGTCCCCGGAGCAGGCCGCGGGGGAGAAGGTGGGTCCGGAGTCCGACGTGTTCTCGCTGGGCTGCGTGCTCGCCTACGCGGCCACCGGGCGCAGCCCCTTCGGCGACGGCCCGGTGCACGCGGTGGTCTACCGGGTCGTGCACACCCCGCCCGACCTGACCGGCCTGCCCGCGGAACTGGCCGACCTGGTCGGCGCCTGTCTGGCCAAGGACCCCGGCTCCCGGCCCGCTGTGCGGAGTGTCCTGGACCGGCTCGCCGCGCTGAGCGAGGGGACCGGTCCCGGACGGTGGCTGCCGGAGGAGCTCACCCAGGTGATCACCGAGCGGCGGACCCTCGTGGCGACCACGGTGGAGCCCGGCGACGGGGGCACACCGCCGCCCTCGTCGCCCCCTTCGTCGCCCCGGCCGTCCAGTGGGTCCGTGTCGGCGGGGGCGACGCGCCCGCCGGACCTGAAGCCGACCGGCGCGACCCTGCTGGCGCACGAGCGCCGCCGCGCGAGCGGTGGGGCCCCACCGCATCCGGCCGACGGGTACCGAGCGGCCGTGTACGTGCTGCTCGGTCTCTGCCTCCTGCTCTCCCTGACCACCGTGGCCTACCAGCTCTTCGTCGAATCGTCAGCGGCACCGCGCTTCCAGTGGAGAGTGGACGCGCAGCTGGTGAGGTACCGCGCCCAGATCGGCCATCCCCTCAGTATTGTCCAGGGAGTAGTGAACCTGGGACTGGTGATCGCCTGGCTGATCTGGTTCTTCCAAGTGCGAGCAGTCGCTGAGCGGTTCGCGCCCGGGCGGCTGCGATACAGGCCCGCGACGGCCGTATGGGGCTGGTTCGTTCCGGTGGTCAACCTCATCGTGCCCAAGCAGATCGCCGACGACGTCTGGCACGCCTCCAGCCACCTCGGCGCCGACGGAGCGATGGCTCCGGCCCGTGTGCTGCACATGTGGTGGGCTCTGTGGTTGGCCACCTTCCTGACCTGGCCGTTCCTCTTCGTTCCGTGGTACCTCTACGCCGATCAGAGGGAGCCGCTGGGAACGGAGCTCCTGATCTTCGACCTGGAACCCATGGCCTGGTTCAACTTCGGCGCGCAGCTGCTGCTCATCGCCGCGGCCGTCGCCGCCTTCCTCTTCGTCCGGCGCCTGACCGCCATGCAGGCCGCCAGGCTCGCCGCCTGACGTCGGGGGACGTGCCGGTGGCGGAAACCGGTTTGGCCGGAGTGCGCGCTTGGGCTTAGACTCTCTCGCGCCGGTCGGCCGTGGCCAGGGTGTTACATGGTTCACGGTGTGCGTACACCGCGGGGACCGGCTATGGTGGGGAACGCAGTTTCCGCTAAGGGCAGTGGCTCAATTGGCAGAGCACCGGTCTCCAAAACCGGCGGTTGGGGGTTCGAGTCCCTCCTGCCCTGCAAGTCCGTAGGCCCGGTGCGCGCGAGCGCACCGGGCACAGGCCAAGGAACAACGGGGACATCGAGCAGCCCGCGACCCTAAGGACCCTCAGGTGACTCAGACTGACGCCGACGCCAAGCCCCACAAGGAGCCCAAGCGTCGCACGGGTCCGGTGGACTTCGTCAAGCAGTGCGTCGGTGAGCTGCGCAAGGTCCGCTGGCCCACGCGCCGGGAGCTCGTGACCTACACCATCGTCGTGCTGGTGTTCGTGGCGATCATCCTGTCCTACGTCTCCCTTCTGGACTTCGCCTTCGGCGAGGCCGTGACCTGGCTCTACTCCACCTTCGGCCGTCCCGCCGGGGTCTAGGGTCCGACCACCGGCCGACGCTCGCGTCGGACGGTGTCCACGGCACACGCCCTTCCTCCCGGCTCCCTCCTCGTCCGCGCGTTGGTCCCGCTGCGCCCGGAAAGACCGTAAGCTGGCAGAACCGGGTCCGACGTGGAGCGCTGTTCGGCGTGCGTCGACCCGCACTAGCGAATCCGACGAGAGAAAGAGCAGCCGTGTCCGAGTCCCCACTGACCTCTGACGACTTCCCCGAAGAGGAGCCGGATCAGACGGCGGCGGATGAGACCGGCCTGGGCGAGCCTGTCGAGGAGCCTTCGGAGGTCGCGGTCGAGTCCGACGCGTCCGAGGAGGACACCGACGTCGAGAGCGGCGAGTCCGCCGAGCCGACTGAGACCGAAGAGCCCCGGCTGGACCCCGTCGAAGAGTTCAAGAACGAGCTTGTCCTGCTCCCCGGCGACTGGTACGTCGTGCACACCTACGCGGGTTACGAGAAGCGGGTCAAGGCCAACGTCGAGAGCCGCACGCAGTCGCTCAACATGGAGGACTACATCTTCCAGGTCGAGGTGCCCGAGCACGAGGTCACCGAGGTCAAGAGCGGCAAGCGCCAGCAGGTCACCGAGAAGGTCCTGCCCGGCTACGTCCTGGTCCGCATGGACCTGACCGACGAGTCGTGGTCGGCCATCCGCAACACCCCTGGTGTGACCGGATTCGTGGGCCTGTCCAACAAGCCCGCCCCGCTGAGCCTCACCGAGGTCGCCAAGCTCCTGGCGCCCGAGCCCGAGGTCGAGCCGGAGCAGGCGAAGCAGGCCAAGGGCGGCGTCTCCGAGGCGCGTTCCGACGTGGCCTACGAGGTCGGCGAGTCCGTCACCGTCATGGAGGGCCCGTTCGCCACGCTGCCGGCCACCGTCAGCGAGATCAACCCGGACACCCAGAAGCTCAAGGTGCTCGTGTCGATCTTCGGCCGCGAGACCCCGGTCGAACTCTCGTTCACCCAGGTCGCCAAGATCTGATCCGTCCCGCCCGGGCACCTGCCCGGGACGCGTAGACTTGGTGGGTCCGCCTTCGGGCGGACCCACACTCGCACCCCGCTTCGGCGGGGCGCACTCCGGTCCGCCCGGTCCCGGCGGGCCGTCGCTCACGTGCCCCGCGCACGGGGCGCGCCCTCTTCGGCACCGGCGTCGGCCGCGCTCAGCGCCCGACGCCGTACAGGGAGGGCGGGGACCAGCTCACACCGCACATCAGGCAAAGGACCCGATATGCCTCCGAAGAAGAAACTGGCCGCACTCGTCAAGGTGCAGCTCCCCGCCGGTCAGGCGACCCCGGCTCCGCCCGTCGGTACCGCTCTCGGTCCGCACGGCGTCAACATCATGGACTTCTGCAAGCAGTACAACGCTGCCACGGAAGCCCAGCGCGGCAACGTCATCCCCGTAGAGATCTCCATCTTCGAGGACCGTTCGTTCAGCTTCGTCACCAAGACGCCTCCGGCGCCCAAGCTGATCCTGAAGGCGGCCGGTCTGGACAAGGCCGCCACCACTCCGGGACGCGGCACGGCCGGTTCCATCACCGCCGAGCAGGTCCGCGAGATCGCGCAGACCAAGCTGCCCGACCTCAACACCACCGACATCGAGGCCGCGGCCAAGATCGTCGCCGGTACCGCCCGCTCGATGGGCATCGAGGTCAAGTAGTTCCCGAACGGGACGCTCGACGAACAGAACCACCGTGGCAGGGCCAGGCGCTGGCCCACGGACCACACGTTCCCTCAAGGAGAACAGCGTGAAGCGCAGCAAGAACCACCGCAAAGCCAGTGAGCTGGTGGACCGCGACAAGCTCTACAGCCCCGCCGAGGCCGTGAAGCTCGCCAAGGACACCTCCAACGTCAAGTTCGACCCGACCGTCGAGGTCGCCCTGCGCCTGGGCGTCGACCCGCGCAAGGCCGACCAGATGGTCCGCGGCACCGTGAACCTGCCCAACGGCACCGGTAAGACCGCCCGGGTCCTGGTCTTCGCGACCGGTGACCGTGCGGAGCAGGCTCGCGCCGCCGGAGCGGACTACGTCGGTGACGACGACCTCGTCCAGGAGATCCTCAACGGTTTCCTCGACTTCGACGCCGTCGTGGCGACCCCGGACCTCATGGGCAAGGTCGGCCGCCTCGGCCGCGTGCTCGGTCCGCGTGGCCTCATGCCCAACCCCAAGACGGGCACCGTCACCCCGGACGTCGCCAAGGCCGTCACCGAGATCAAGGGCGGCAAGATCGAGTTCCGCGTCGACCGCCACGGGAACCTGCACTTCATCATCGGCAAGCTCTCCTTCGACGAGAGCAAGCTGCTGGAGAACTACCAGGCCGCGATCGACGAGGTGAACCGCCTCAAGCCGTCCGCCGCCAAGGGCCGCTACATCAAGAAGGCCGTGGTCACCACGACCATGGGCCCGAGCATCCCGCTCGACGCCTAGTCTTCGCGAGGCCGAACGGCCCCCGGATCCCGCCTGGGATCCGGGGGCCGTCGTCGTTGTGCCGTAGCCGTGCCGTCGTCGGCTACAGGTCGGTGATCTCGTCCTCGGAGGGCATCTCGAAGGAGGTCTCGCCCAGCTGGGAGTAGACCATCGAGATCGAGGAGACGTCGTCGCTGAAGTCCATGCGCATCGGGAAGCCGTCGTCGCTGACCCACAGGGACACGTCCATGGCACCGGTGGCGCCGCCGACGAGCTCGTCCAGGGCGCTGCGCTGGTCCGGCTCGAGCTCGTCGAGGTCCTCAGCGGTGAACGACCCCTCCAGGACGGTGGTCGAGACCCCGTCGACCTCCTCGCTGCCGGTCTCCTCGATCGTGTCGATGGACGCGACCGCGCCCGCGACCTTCGGGAGCTCGGAGGTGTCGAACATGCTGTCGGTGACGGGCTGCTGGCCCTCGCCGGCCCCGCCGCGGACCCAGGCGGTGTCGGCCTCCTGGAGGCCGTTGTGGTTGGACACCAGCATCTCGCCCTCGGCCGGGACGATGACGGTCGAGGTGCTCATCTCCTCGGCGCTCAGTCCCGCGCCGGGGCCGCCGAGCTCGGCGAACATCTCGCCCATGGCCGGCATGTACACGGTCACCTGCGCGGCCTGCGGGTCGGCCATCACCTCGTAGGTGAAGGTCATCTCCGTCTCGCCGAGCTCGGGGTCGGTCGAGGTGATGTCCATGTCGAGGGTGTAGTTGTCGACGGCCTCGGTGCGCGAGGCGAGGTCGCCCAGCAGCTCCAGTACACCGCCACCGCCGCTGTCGCCGTCGTCGGCGGAGTCGGACGAGGTGGCCGGTGCCTCCTCGTCGGGGGCGCCGCAGGCGCTCAGGGCGAGGGCGAGGGTCAGGGAGCCGGCGGCGAACAGGACCGGCTTGTTGGTCTTCACGGGAGCTTCGCTTTCTCGTGTCGGGGGAGGGGCACGTCGGAGAGCGGGGATGCCCGGATCACATAGTGGCACGTGGAAGCGACATATCCGCACTAAAGGGGCGCCGTGGGCCGGGATGGTCGGCGCCGCGGCCCGGCGGTGGAGTGAGCGAGGACTCATCCCGGGGCTCCGGCTTCGGTGTGCGAAGGCCGCCGGTCGTCCGGTACGCTGGGTTCTTGCCGAAGACCGCTGGTCGTCACCCGAACGGGTGACCTAAGGACCCATCCGCGATGGGCGCCCGCGCAGGTGTCACTCAAGCTTTCCCGTTCCGGGGGCTCATGGCCCGAGAGAACGCGGATGTGCCCCGTGCGCCTCGCGCTCGGGGCTTTTTCTCGTGCTGACGCCGATCGCGAGAGTCCTTGGGGACCAACCAGCGTTCACTGTTGGAAGGAGTCCCATGGCGAGGCCGGACAAGGCAGCTGCGGTCGCCGAACTCACGGACGAGTTCCGTGAGTCGAACGGCGCCGTGCTGACCGAATACCGGGGGCTCAGTGTGGCTCAGCTCACCGAGCTGCGCCGTAGCCTCGGCCAGAACGCGCGTTTTCGCATCGTCAAGAACACGCTGACCAAGATCGCGGCGAACCAGGCGGGTCTCGAAGAGCAGGTCAAGGACCTGTTCGAGGGACCGTCCGCCATCGCCTTCGTCCACGGTGACGTGGTCGAGGCCGCCAAGGGTCTGCGTGACTTCTCGAAGGCGAACTCGCCGCTGGTGATCAAGGGCGGTGTCATCGACGGCAAGTCGATGAGCGCCGAGGACATCACCAAGCTGGCCGACCTGGAGTCCCGCGAGGTTCTCCTCTCGAAGATGGCCGGTGCGCTCAAGGCCAAGCAGGGCCAGGCCGCCGCCGTCTTCCAGGCGCTGCCGTCCAAGACTGTGCGTCTCGCGCAGGCTCTGGCGGACAAGCGCAACGAGGAAGCCGCTTAAACCTTTTGAACCACGGTGGGTGCCGCTACGGCGCCCGGCCGAAGGCTCGCACGTGACGCCGTCGGGTGCGCGTGTCTGTAGAGAAAGAGAGATCGCATCATGGCGAAGCTCAGCAACGAGGACCTGCTTGCCGCGTTCGAGGAGATGACCCTTCTCGAGCTGTCCGAGTTCGTGAAGCTCTTCGAGGACAAGTTCGACGTCACCGCCGCCGCTCCGGCCGCCGTCGTCGCTGCCCCGGGTGCCGGTGGCGGCGCCGCCGAGGCCGCTGAGGAGCAGAGCGAGTTCGACGTCATCCTCGAGTCCGCCGGTGACAAGAAGATCCAGGTCATCAAGGAGGTCCGCAGCCTCACGAGCCTGGGTCTCAAGGAGGCCAAGGACCTGGTCGACAACGCTCCGAAGGCTCTGCTCGAGGGCGCCAACAAGGAAGCCGCTGAGAAGGCCAAGGCCGCTCTCGAGGGCGCCGGCGCCACCGTCACCCTCAAGTAGTCCTGCGCGGGGCCCAGAGCCCCGCTGGTCTGCGTACACGCGGCCGTCCCTCCTCCGGGAGGGGCGGCCGCGTTTGTTTGGGCCTCCGCTTCGCTTTGGCTCGTGCTCGGGGCGCCCGGAAGCCAGTGTTCTTCGTCGTCGACTCGCCTTGCTCGCAAACTCGCTGCGGCCCCGTTCTCCTCCTGCAGAACACTGGCGCGCCCCTCACCACACCCCCAGTGGTCCCGTAGGCCGAACGGCCCACTTTCAACCCCCAGCGGCCCCGCGGACGCTCCGTCCCACTCCGCGCAGGCGCCCCCGTTCCATCGCGTCCCCTCGGGGCCGCCCAGGCGCCCCGGTGCGGGCGGCGGGGCCCTGAGGACCCCCGCGACACGCTCGGGAGGCGGCTCACGGGGTGGTGGCGATCGGTCCTTTTGGTCGCGATCGGCCGACGTGTCCGGTGTCACTCTCGTGACACGTGTGGCATGCTGGGCCGGTCGCGACCGCAGGTCGGCACCCTCGTGTGCGAAAGGTCCGCGGGACGCGATAATCTCCCGTCTCGGGTTTCTTGACGGGCTCCGGGGAGAGTGTTTACCCGGTGGGGGCGGGGGAATCCTTCCGGGTGTCCGACGGCTCCCCATCCCCCTGGGAGCCAGGGCAGGCGCGTTCGCTCACCCATGGAGCCACAGGCTCCGGATCGGGTCCGAATCGGTCCTCCGGGATTTTACGGAGGCCGGTGGGCTTGACGGATCGCCCTTCGCGGGCGATCCTGCCGGTGTCGTGAGTGGTGCTGTGAAGCGTGAGTGGACAGCGGTGTAGTGTTCGGCTACACTGCTCTTTTGCGCTGCCCTTTGGTGATCCCTGTGTCGGAGTACGGCTGCCGCCCATCCCGTTTCGTCTGGACACGGTAGGCCCGTTCCCGCTCGATGTGACCGTCTCAACCGCGTTGCGGCGGTCCTTCTCGTGACGGATCGTCTGGCGTGCGCGCTTCAACCGCCACAAGCCTTCGGAAGGACCCCTGTTGGCAGCCTCGCGCAACGCCTCCGCTGACGCCCTTGGTCCGCACCGCGTTTCTTTCGCCCGTATTCAGGAACCACTCGAGGTCCCGAACCTGCTTGCTCTGCAGACCGAGTCGTTCGACTGGCTGCTGGGCAACGACAAGTGGAAGACCCGGGTAGAGACGGCCCGAAACGCTGGCCGCAAGGACGTTCCGGAGCAGTCCGGCCTCGAAGAGATCTTCGAGGAGATCAGTCCTATCGAGGACTTCTCGGGCACGATGTCGCTGTCGTTCCGCGACCATCGGTTCGAGCCGCCCAAGTACTCCGAAGAGGAGTGCAAGGACAAGGACATGACCTACTCCGCCCCGATGTTCGTCACGGCGGAGTTCATCAACAACGACACCGGTGAGATCAAGAGCCAGACGGTCTTCATGGGCGACTTCCCGCTCATGACCGTCAAGGGCACCTTCATCATCAACGGCACCGAGCGCGTCGTCGTGTCCCAGCTGGTCCGCTCCCCGGGCGTGTACTTCGACAAGTCGCTCGACAAGACCTCGGACAAGGACCTCTTCGGCTGCAAGGTCATCCCGTCGCGGGGTGCCTGGCTGGAGTTCGAGGTCGACAAGCGGGACTTCGTCGGCGTCCGCATCGACCGCAAGCGCAAGCAGGGCGTCACCGTCCTGCTCAAGGCGCTGGGCTGGACGACCGACCAGATCCTGGAGCGTTTCGGCCAGTACGAGTCGATCCGCAACACCCTGGAGAAGGACCCGACCGCCGGTACCGACGACGCCCTGCTGGACATCTACCGCAAGCTGCGCCCGGGAGAGCCGCCCACGAAGGAGTCGGCCCAGGCGCTGTTGGAGAACCTGTACTTCAACCCCAAGCGCTACGACCTCGCCAAGGTCGGCCGCTACAAGATCAACAAGAAGCTCGGCCTGGACGCCGACTACACGCAGGGCACGCTGACCGAAGAGGACATCGTCGCCACGATCGACTACATCGTCCGCCTGCACGCGGGCGAGGTGGAGAAGGAGACCGTCCGCGGCCTCCGT
Source organism: Nocardiopsis sp. Huas11 (assembly GCF_003634495.1). Taxonomy (GTDB): domain Bacteria; phylum Actinomycetota; class Actinomycetes; order Streptosporangiales; family Streptosporangiaceae; genus Nocardiopsis. Next base: position 3,451,429 of record NZ_RBKY01000001.1, read on the forward strand.
CCGATCGAGACCGACGACATCGACCACTTCGGCAACCGCCGTCTGCGCACCGTCGGCGAGCTCATCCAGAACCAGGTCCGCCTGGGCCTGGCCCGCATGGAGCGCGTCGTGCGCGAGCGGATGACGACCCAGGACGTCGAGGCGATCACGCCGCAGACCCTGATCAACATCCGTCCCGTCGTCGCCTCCATCAAGGAGTTCTTCGGCACCTCGCAGCTGTCCCAGTTCATGGACCAGACCAACCCGCTCGCGGGTCTGACCCACAAGCGCCGCCTCTCGGCGCTGGGCCCGGGCGGTCTGTCCCGTGAGCGCGCCGGCTTCGAGGTCCGCGACGTCCACCCCTCGCACTACGGCCGCATGTGCCCGATCGAGACGCCTGAGGGCCCGAACATCGGTCTGATCGGCTCGCTCGCCGGGTACGGCCGCGTCAACTCGTTCGGTTTCGTGGAGACCCCGTACCGCAAGGTCGTCGACGGTCGTGTCACCGACCAGGTCGACTACCTCACCGCGGACGAGGAGGACCTCTACGTCATCGCGCAGGCGAACACGCCGACCAACCCGGACGGCACCTTCGCCGAGGCCGGCGTCCTCGTCCGTCGTAAGGGCGGCGAGTTCGAGCAGGTCAGCACCGACGAGGTCGACTACATGGACGTGTCGCCGCGCCAGATGGTGTCGGTCGCCACCGCCATGATCCCGTTCCTGGAGCACGACGACGCCAACCGCGCGCTCATGGGTTCCAACATGCAGCGCCAGGCCGTGCCGCTGCTGCGCGCCGAGTCGCCCTTCGTGGGCACCGGCATGGAGTACCGTGCCGCCACCGACGCCGGTGAGGTCGTCCTCAACGAGAAGGCCGGTGTCGTCGAGGACGTCAGCGCCGACTACGTCACCGTGATGGCCGACGACGGCACGCGCAAGACGTACCGCATGGGCAAGTTCCAGCGCTCCAACCAGGGCACCTGCTTCAACCAGCGCCCCATCGTCGCCGAGGGCATGCGGGTCGAGGCCAAGCAGGTCCTGGCCGACGGTCCGTCCACGGACCAGGGCGAGATGTCGCTGGGCAAGAACCTCCTCGTGGCGTACATGTCCTGGGAGGGGCACAACTACGAAGACGCGATCATCCTCTCCCAGCGCCTGGTGCAGGACGACGTCCTCTCCTCGATCCACATCGAGGAGCACGAGGTCGACGCCCGTGACACCAAGCTGGGCCCGGAGGAGATCACCCGCGAGATCCCCAACGTCAGCGAGGAGGTCCTGGCCGACCTCGACGACCGGGGCATCATCCGCATCGGCGCCGAGGTCGTGGACGGCGACATCCTCGTCGGCAAGGTCACGCCCAAGGGCGAGACCGAACTGACCCCGGAGGAGCGCCTGCTGCGCGCCATCTTCGGTGAGAAGGCGCGCGAGGTCCGCGACACCTCCCTGAAGGTGCCGCACGGCGAGACCGGCAAGGTCATCGGCGTGCGCGTGTTCAGCCGCGAGGAGGGCGACGAGCTCGCGCCCGGCGTCAACGAGATGGTCCGCGTCTACGTGGCCCAGAAGCGCAAGATCACCGATGGTGACAAGCTCGCCGGCCGTCACGGCAACAAGGGCGTCATCTCCAAGATCCTGCCGCAGGAGGACATGCCGTTCCTGGAGGACGGCACGCCCGTCGACATCATCCTCAACCCGCTGGGCGTGCCCGGCCGGATGAACGTCGGACAGGTGCTGGAGGTCCACCTCGGGTGGTTGGCCAAGAACGGCTGGCTGGTCGAGGGCGTCGAGGAGGAGTGGCAGAAGTCGCTGCACGCCATCGGAGCGGCCGAGGTCGAGCCGAACTCGCGCGTGGCGACGCCGGTCTTCGACGGCCTGCACGGTGACGAGCTCAGCGGCCTCATCCAGTCGGTCCGCCCGAACAAGGACGGCAACCGCCTCATCAACGAGGACGGCAAGGCGCGTCTGTTCGACGGCCGCACCGGTGAGCCGTTCGCCGAGCCGATCTCCGTCGGTTACAAGTACATCCTGAAGCTCCACCACCTCGTGGACGACAAGATCCACGCGCGCTCCACCGGCCCGTACTCCATGATCACCCAGCAGCCGCTGGGCGGTAAGGCGCAGTTCGGCGGTCAGCGCTTCGGTGAGATGGAGGTGTGGGCCCTCGAGGCGTACGGCGCCGCCTACGCCCTGCAGGAGCTGCTCACCATCAAGTCCGACGACGTGGTGGGCCGGGTCAAGGTCTACGAGGCCATCGTCAAGGGCGAGAACATCCCCGAGCCGGGCATCCCTGAGTCCTTCAAGGTGCTCATCAAGGAGATGCAGTCGCTCTGTCTGAACGTGGAGGTGCTGTCCAGTGACGGTATGTCCATCGAGATGCGGGACAGCGACGAGGACGTCTTCCGCGCCGCGGAAGAACTGGGAATCGACCTGGGTAGGCGCGAGCCGAGCAGTGTCGAAGAGGTCTAACTTCCGCATGTTTCGAGAGCAGGGGACGAATTAAGTGCTCGACGTCAACTTCTTCGACGAGCTGCGCATCGGCCTGGCCACGGCCGACGACATTCGCCAGTGGTCGCACGGCGAGGTCAAGAAGCCTGAGACCATCAACTACCGCACCCTGAAGCCCGAGAAGGACGGACTCTTCTGCGAGAAGATCTTCGGCCCGACCCGGGACTGGGAGTGCTACTGCGGCAAGTACAAGCGCGTCCGCTTCAAGGGCATCATCTGTGAGCGCTGCGGCGTCGAGGTGACCCGCGCCAAGGTGCGTCGCGAGCGGATGGGCCACATCGAGCTGGCCGCTCCCGTCACGCACATCTGGTACTTCAAGGGCGTGCCCTCCCGTCTGGGCTACCTGCTGGACCTGGCGCCGAAGGATCTCGAGAAGATCATCTACTTCGCCGCCTACATGGTCACGTGGGTGGACACCGACGCCCGTGAGCGCGACCTCCAGTCCCTGGAGGCGCGGATCTCGGTGGAGAAGCAGCACCTGGAGCAGCGCCGCGACTCCACGATCGAGGAGCGCCACCGCAAGCTGGAGGCCGACCTCGCCGAGCTGGAGGAGCAGGGCGCCAAGGGTGACGCGCGCCGCAAGGTGCGCGAGGGCGCCGAGCGTGAGATGCGCCAGCTGCGCGACCGCGCGCAGCGGGAGATCGACCGCCTCGACGAGGTGTGGAACCGCTTCAAGAACCTCAAGGTCCAGGACCTCGAGGGCGACGAGATGCTCTACCGCGAGATGCGGGACCGCTTCGGGAAGTACTTCCGCGGCGGCATGGGCGCTCAGGCCATCCAGGACCGGCTCGCCAACTTCGAGCTGGACACCGAGGCCGAGAAGCTCCGGGAGACCATCCGCACGGGCAAGGGCCAGAAGAAGGCCCGCGCCCTGAAGCGGCTCAAGGTCGTCTCGGCGTTCCTCAACACCACCAACAGCCCCATGGGCATGGTGCTCGACTGCATCCCGGTCATCCCGCCGGACCTGCGTCCGATGGTGCAGCTGGACGGTGGCCGCTTCGCGACCTCCGACCTCAACGACCTGTACCGTCGCGTCATCAACCGGAACAACCGCCTCAAGCGGCTGTTGGACCTGGGCGCGCCCGAGATCATCGTCAACAACGAGAAGCGGATGCTGCAGGAGGCCGTCGACGCGCTGTTCGACAACGGCCGCCGCGGCCGCCCGGTCACCGGGCCGGGCAACCGTCCGCTCAAGTCGCTGTCCGACATGCTCAAGGGCAAGCAGGGCCGCTTCCGTCAGAACCTGCTCGGTAAGCGCGTCGACTACTCCGGCCGTTCGGTCATCGTCGTCGGCCCGCAGCTGAAGCTGCACCAGTGCGGTCTGCCCAAGCAGATGGCCCTGGAGCTCTTCAAGCCGTTCGTGATGAAGCGCCTGGTCGACCTGAACCACGCGCAGAACATCAAGAGCGCCAAGCGCATGGTGGAGCGGTCCCGTCCGGTCGTGTGGGACGTCCTCGAAGAGGTCATCACCGAGCACCCGGTTCTGCTGAACCGTGCTCCCACGCTGCACCGCCTGGGCATCCAGGCCTTCGAGCCGCAGCTGGTCGAGGGCAAGGCCATCCAGATCCACCCGCTCGTGTGCACGGCGTTCAACGCCGACTTCGACGGTGACCAGATGGCCGTGCACCTGCCGCTGTCCGCCGAGGCCCAGGCCGAGGCGCGGCTGCTGATGCTGGCCACGAACAACATCCTCAAGCCGTCCGACGGCAAGCCCGTGACCATGCCCACCCAGGACATGATCATCGGCCTGTACTACCTGACGACGGAGAAGCCCGGTGCCGCGGGCGAGGGGCGGGCCTTCCGCTCCCCGGCCGAGGCGATCATGGCCTACGACCTGGGCGCCCTGCACCTGCAGGCGAAGATCCGCCTGCGGATCGCCGACGGCGCCCCGGCGCCGAAGGACTGGACCCCGCCGGAGGGCTGGGAGCAGGGCGAGCCGTACACCCTGGAGACGACCCTGGGGCGGTACCTCTTCAACGAGGCCACCCCGGTCGACTACCCGTACGTCAACTTCCAGGTGGGCAAGAAGCAGGTCTCGACCCTGGTCAACGACCTGGCCGAGGGCTACCCCAAGGTCCAGGTCGCCACGACCCTGGACGCCCTGAAGGACGCCGGTTACCGCTGGGCCACCCGGTCCGGCCTGACCATCGGCATCGAGGACGTCGTCGCGCCGCCGCAGAAGGCCGAGATCCTCGCCGGATACGACCGCAAGGCCGACAAGATCCAGCGGGAGTTCGACCGCGGTCTCATCACCGACGACGAGCGCCGTCAGGAGCTCACCGAGGTGTGGACCCAGGCCACCGCCGAGGTCGCGCGGAACATGGAGGACAACTTCCCCGCCGACAACCCGGTGTGGATGATGGTCCAGTCCGGTGCCCGTGGTAACCCGATGCAGGTGCGTCAGATCGCGGGTATCCGTGGTCTGGTCTCCAACACCAAGGGTGAGACGATCCCGCGTCCGATCAAGTCCTCCTACCGTGAGGGCCTGTCCGTGCTGGAGTACTTCATCTCCACGCACGGTCAGCGCAAGGGTCTGGCCGACACCGCCCTGCGTACCGCCGACTCGGGTTACCTGACCCGTCGTCTGGTGGACGTCGCGCAGGACGTCATCGTCCGCGAGATCGACTGCGGCACCGACCGGTCGCTGTGGCACGAGGTCGGCGAGAAGAACGCCGCCGGCGTCGTGGTGCGCAAGCACAACGTCGAGAACACCGGTTTCGGCCGCACGCTGGCCGAGGACACGGTGGACACCGACGGCAACCTCGTGCTGCCCGCGCTGAGCGACACCTCCGAGCAGAACATCGACAAGCTGGTGGCGGCCGGGCTCACCCGGGTGCGCATCCGCTCGTCGCTGACCTGTGAGGCGAAGATCGGTGTGTGCACCACCTGCTACGGCCGCTCCATGGCCACCGGCAAGCCGGTGGACGTCGGTGAGGCGATCGGTATCATCGCGGCCCAGTCCATCGGTGAGCCCGGTACCCAGCTGACCATGCGGACCTTCCACATGGGTGGTTCGGCCGGTCAGGACATCACCCACGGTCTGCCCCGTGTCCAGGAGCTCTTCGAGGCCCGCATCCCCAAGGGTGTGGCCCCGATCTCCGAGATGGAGGGCCGGATCCGGATCGATGACACGGAGAAGAGCCGTAAGATCGTCGTCATTCCCGACGACGGCACGGACGAGATCGCCTACCCGGTGCCGATGCGTGCCCAGCTGCTCGTCAGTGACGGTGACCACGTCACGGTCGGCCAGCAGCTGATCCAGGGTGCGATCAACCCGCACGAGGTTCTCCGTATCCAGGGCCCGCGCGCGGTGCAGCAGCACCTCGTGTCGGAGGTCCAGGAGGTGTACAAGTCGCAGGGTGTGTCCATCCACGACAAGCACATCGAGATCATCGTCCGCCAGATGCTCAAGCGGGTGAACATCCTGGAGTCGGGTGACACCGAGCTTCTGCCGGGTGAGATGGTGGAGCGACCGAAGTTCGAGCGGATCAACCGCCGCGTCGTCTCCGAGGGCGGTCAGCCCGCGGCCGGACGTCCGGTCCTGCTCGGCATCACCAAGGCGTCGCTGGCCACGGAGTCGTGGCTGTCGGCGGCCTCCTTCCAGGAGACGACCCGGGTGCTCACCGAGAACGCGATCCACGGTAAGAGCGACCCGCTGCTGGGTCTCAAGGAGAACGTCATCATCGGTAAGCTCATCCCGGCCGGTACGGGCATCCCCCAGTACCGCAACATCCGGGTGGAGCCGACCGAGGAGGCGAAGGCTTCGATGTACTCGGTCTCCGGGTACGAGGAGCCGAGCGAGTACACCTTCGGTCAGGGCTCGGGCGAGGCCGTCCCGCTGGAGGAGTACGACTTCGGTCCCTACAACAGGTAAGAGCGATTGGCTGAACTGACGGCGGCGGTCAGCCACCCCCGGCTGGGGGTGGTGCCGCCGCCGTTCGTTGTCGTCGGTCCGCACACGGTGGTGCGGACGGGGAGAGGGCGCTGCGGCGCCGGCTGGAGAGCAGGCACACAGTGACTGATAACGGGGGCGACCGGGGCTCCGGTGCGGCGGATTCGTGGTTCAAGCCGACGGAGAACCGCTACCGCACGCAGTCCGACTACCAGGACCCGCTCGAGGACAACAAGAACGAGGACGCGACGGTCTTCCCGGACAGCGGGGGCTATGCCGGGCTGAGCTCGTCGCGCCCGCCCATGGTCGAGCCGTACCCGGAGGCGCTCGGCGGTCCGCCGCCGGCGGCTCCGCCGTCGGCGCACTCCATCTCCTACCCTGGCGCGAGCCAGGCCGCCTTCCATCCGCTGACCCGGGTCCCGGGGGAGTTCGACGAGGACTCCTCCCACGACGCGGGGGAGCGGGGGTACCCCGGGGTCGCCGCGAGCGCCCAGGTCCCCCTGCCGCCCGAGGAGTCGGGTTCGGCGGGCGACGAGGTGTGGGGACGCGACTCCTGGGCCCAGCCCGAGTCACGCTCTCAGGAGCCCGGCTCCGAGGGCGCGCCGCCGGCCGCCGACGACACCCCCTGGGGTGCGCCGGAGCCGTCGGCCACCGACTTCTCGTGGGACGCGCCGGAGGGCGCGCCCGCGAACCCCGGCACGGGCCGCGCGGGCACGGACCCGTCGGCCTGGACGCCGGGCAGCGACGAGGGATCGCCCTGGGCCGCGTCAGAGGGGCCCGTGGAGGGCGCCGCGGACACTGAGGCCCCGTGGGGCGCGTCCGGGACCGCGGAAGCGGGAGAGTCGCCGTGGGGTGCGCCCGACGGCGCGACCGCGCGCATGGACTCGCCCGGTCCGGACGCGGGTTCGCGTGGCCCGTCGGAGGACCTGGGCGGCTGGAACCCCGGTCCCGCGGATGATGCTCCGTGGGCCGCGCCCGTGGGTGCGGACCCGAGCCTGGACGGCCCCGTGTCGCCCGAGCCCGCGCCCTGGAACCCGGGGGAGCCCGCGGCCGACGCGCCCTGGACGCCGTCCTCTTCGGACGACTCCGCCTGGGGTGCGCCCGACGGCGCGACCGCGCGCATGGGCTCCGCTGGTCTGGACGCGGGTTCGCGTGGCCCGTCGGAGGACCTGGGCGGCTGGAACGCCGGTCCTGCGGACGATGCTCCGTGGGCCGCGCCGGCCGAGACCGGTGCGGACTGGAACGCCACCCCTGCTGCGGGTGCTGATACGTCGTGGGACGCGCCGATCGGTGCGGACCCGAGTCTGGACGGCCCCGCCGCTCCCGACGCGCCCTGGACGCCGTCCTCTTCGGACGACTCCGGGTGGGGTGCGCCCGACGGCGCGACCATGCGCATGGACTCGTCCGGTCTGGACGCGGTCTCGCGTGGCCCGTCGGAGGACCTGAGCGGTTGGAACCCCGCTCCCTCGAACGACGCTCCGTGGGGCGGCCCTGAGCCGTCGTGGGACGCGCCGGTGGGTGCGGACCCGAGTCTGGACGGTCCCGCCGCTCCCGACGCGCCCTGGACGCCGTCCTCTTCGGACGACTCCGGGTGGGGTGCGCCCGACGGCGCGACCATGCGCATGGATTCCGCTGGTCTGGACGCGGTCTCGCCTGGCTCGTCCGAGGACGCGGCTGGTTGGAACCCCGCTCCCGCGGACGATGCTCCGTGGGGTGCGCCGGCCGAGACGGGTGCGGACTGGAACGCCAACCGTGCCTCTGCTGCGGGTGTCGACTCGTCGTGGGACGCGCCGGTGGGTGCGGACCCGAGTCTGGACGGCCCCGCCGCGCCCGGAGCATGGAGCCCGGGGGAGCCCGGGACCGACGCGCCCTGGGGCTCGTCCTCCTCGGACGACTCCGCCTGGGGTGCGCCCGACGGAGCGACCGCGCACGACCCCGGTTCCTCGGACGATGCTCCGTGGGGTGCGCCGGCCGAGACGGGTGCGGACTGGAACGCCGCCCCTGCCTCTGCTGCGGGTGTCGACTCGTCGTGGGACGCGCCGATCGGCGCGGACCCGAGCCTGGACGGCCCCGCCGCGCCCGGCGCTCCGTGGGGTGCGCCCGACGGAGCGACCGTGAACATGGGCCCCGGCCCCGACGCCGACGCGTGGAACCCGGGTCAGCCGGAGCCCACGCAGGGCTGGACCCCGGTCCCGAGCGCCGACGACACCCCCTGGGGCGCCGACGCGCCCGCTTCGGACACGCCCGAGACCGGCGCGTGGAGCCCGGCTCCCGCGGCCGACGACCCCCTGCGGGGCGGCGGCCGGGACTGGGACCAGGACGAACTCGGCTCCAGCAGCTGGGGGGACGAACGGCGCACCGACCTGAGGGACGAGGGCACCGACGGCCTGGAGACCTGGACCCCCGCACGGGAGGGCGACGACGCCTGGGCGCCGTCGGCCGACGGCGAGTCCTGGACCGGTGACCGCTACTCCGACGAGCTGTCGCCCGAGGCGCCCGCCCCCGGGCCGGTCGCCAGCGGCAACACCTGGGCCTTCGACCGGGACGACCTGCGGCTGCCCGACGTGGTGCGCGAGGCCGAGCAGCGTCGTCGTGAGACGGCGGCGGGCCCGGAGTACCGGGACTGGGGCGGCGACCCCGCCTCCCCGGCCGACCCGCTGGCCGCCATCGCCGACATGCAGTCGCGGGCCCCGGAATCGGGCGCGCGCGGCTACGACGAACCGGCGGAGCGGTACGACGAGGGCGCGACGCAGATGTTCGGCGCTCCCGCCTACGACGACCAGGGCTACGACGCACCGGGAGCCGACGGCTACGACGAGCAGGGCTACGCGGACCAGGGCTACGACGCCCCCGGGTACGTCGAGCCGGAGTACGACGGTCCGCGTGACGACGGCGCGACGCAGATGTTCGACGCCTACGCCGCGGACGAGCAGGGCGGCTACGACGCCCCCGCGGGTCAGGAGGCGCCGGCGGACGGCGCCGCCCAGGACTGGCGGGACGAGTCGGAGTACGACGACGGCTTCACGCCCGCGGACTACGGCATGCCCGCGCAGCCCGAGCCGAGGAAGCGCCGCAAGGACCCCATCGCCGACGACTTCCCCGGGTTCGGGGACCGTCCTCTCGGCGGTGAGGCGGGCGACGCCTACCCGGGCTACGACAGCATCGACCACCTCGCCGACACCGAGCGGGGAGCGCTGGTCACCCTGTGGCTGGGTCTGGCCTCGTTGCTGCCCGGCATCGGTCTGATCACGGCGGTGCTCGTGCTGGCCGTCACCGGTCCCAAGGCCAAGCGCGCGATCCGCGGTTCGCACGGACAGCTCGACGGCCTCGGCCTCATCACCGCCGGCACCGTGCTCGCGGTGGTCGGGATCCTGGTGACCGTGGTCTCGGTGCTCGCGTTCGTCCTGCTCTGATCCGGGCGAGGGTCCGTGTTCGGTGGAGTCCTCTCCACCGGGCACGGACCCTTTTCGTGTCCGTGGCCGACCCAAACCCCGATCCGTTTCCCATGACCTCCGTCACCGGCCCGTTTGCGCCGGCGGAGGCCCCACGGGCCGGATCTCCTACTGTGCGGTCCCTGCGCACCTCGGAGCGCCCCCGCGCGGTGGTGACGGACCGCATACCGGCCTCCCACCGTCCACGTCACGTCGCCGCTCCGGGGAAACCACGGACGAAAGCAGTCGGGAAGCACGTAGACTAGGGGTGACCCACGGCTGAGCGAGGACTGCTTTCGCGGTTCCCGCCCTGTCGCACACCGTTTTGACCGCGTAGTCGGCAGGCGGTAGCCTGTGTGATTGTGCCCGTGAGTCGACGGGTCATCACGTATGTGTGCGGCACCCTTCGTTCCTCGGGAGTGGCTTCAGGCCTTCCCGAGCAGGCACAGGGCGCGCCGCGTGCGTGAACCCCCTCCCGTAAATCGGCCTCCGGCCGGGTGTCATCGGCTTTGTCGTGCTTGGGAACAAGCGCGACACGCCCGACATCGGGGGTCGGGGAGGTTCGGGAAATCCAGCAGGTCAATAGCGATATCGGCTAAGAGAACCGGCGTAGGTCACGAGGAAGACGGAGACGCGGTGCCCACCATCCAGCAGCTGGTCCGCAAGGGCCGACAGGACAAGGTCGCAAAGAACAAGACCCCGGCGCTGAAGGGGAGTCCGCAGCGTCGTGGTGTGTGCACGCGTGTCTACACCACTACGCCGAAGAAGCCGAACTCCGCTCTGCGCAAGGTCGCTCGTGTGAAGCTCAGCAGCGGCATCGAGGTCACGGCCTACATCCCCGGCATCGGTCACAACCTGCAGGAGCACTCCATCGTGCTCGTGCGCGGTGGCCGAGTGAAGGACCTGCCGGGTGTCCGTTACCGGATCGTCCGCGGTTCGCTCGACACCCAGGGCGTCCGAGGCCGCAAGCAGGCACGTAGCCACTACGGCGCCAAGAAGGAGAAGTAAGACATGCCGCGCAAGGGACCGGCGCCGAAGCGCCAGCTCATCACAGACCCGGTCTACGGCTCGCCGCTCGTCACCGCACTCATCAACAAGGTGCTGCTCGACGGCAAGCGCTCCATCGCCCAGCGCGTCATCTACGACGCCCTGGAGGGTGCACGCGAGAAGACCGGACAGGACCCGCTCGTTGTTCTCAAGCGCGCCCTGGACAACGTCAAGCCCGCGCTCGAGGTCCGCAGCCGCCGTGTCGGTGGCGCGACCTACCAGGTGCCGGTCGAGGTTCGCGCCTCCCGTTCCACCACGCTGGCTCTGCGTTGGCTGGTCGACTACTCGCGCAAGCGCCGTGAGAAGACCATGACCGAGCGTCTGATGAACGAGCTGGTCGACGCCAGCAACGGTCTCGGCGCGGCCGTCAAGAAGCGTGAAGACACGCACAAGATGGCCGAGTCGAACAAGGCCTTCGCCCACTACCGCTGGTAACCCCGCGGCGATTCGATTCCTTGAGACCTAGGGAAGACGAGCCTCATGGCTGCTAAGACTGAGCTTGACCTGGCCAAGGTCCGCAACATCGGGATCATGGCCCACATCGACGCGGGCAAGACCACGACCACCGAGCGGATCCTCTACTACACCGGTGTGACCCACAAGGTGGGCGAGGTCCACGATGGCGCCGCCACGATGGACTGGATGAAGGAGGAGCAGGAGCGGGGTATCACCATTACCTCGGCTGCTACCACCACCCACTGGGACGACCACACCATCAACATCATCGACACGCCCGGCCACGTCGATTTCACGATCGAGGTCGAGCGCTCGCTGCGTGTTCTGGACGGTGCCGTCGCGGTGTTCGACGCCAAGGAAGGCGTCGAGCCCCAGTCCGAGCAGGTCTGGCGCCAGGCTGACCGGTACGGCGTGCCGCGTATCTGTTTCGTCAACAAGATGGACAAGATCGGCGCGGAGTTCCAGCGCTGCGTCGACATGTTCCGTGAGCGTCTCGGCGCCAACGCGATGCCGATCCAGCTCCCCATCGGGGCTGAGAGCGACTTCAAGGGCGTCGTCGACCTCGTGAAGATGATCGCCTACGTCTGGAACGACGAGGCCGCGCTCGGCGAGATGTACGACACGGTCGAGATCCCCGAGACGCATGTGGAAGCCGCCCGCGAGGCGCGCGACCAGTTCATCGAGACGCTGGCCGAGGCCGACGACGAGATCATGGAGCTGTACCTGGAGGGGCAGGAGCCCACCCTGGAGCAGCTCGTCCCGGCGATCCGCCGCGCGTGCATCGCCGGCACCGCGATCCCGATCGTCTGCGGCACGGCGTTCAAGAACAAGGGCGTCCAGCCCCTGCTCGACGCGGTCACCGCTTACCTTCCCTCGCCCCTGGACGTCGAGTCCGTCGAAGGTCACGACCCCAAGGACGAGACCGAGCAGACCAAGCTGATCCGCAAGCCCGGCAACGCCGAGCCGATGTCCGCACTGATCTTCAAGATCATGAGCGACCCCCACCTGGGCAAGCTCACCTACGTGCGCATCTACTCCGGCGTCCTGAAGACCGGCACCCAGGTGCTGAACAGTCTGAAGGGCCGCAAGGAGCGCATCGGCAAGATCTACCGCATGCACTCGAACAAGCGTGAGGAGATCGCCGAGGCGGGCGCCGGCGACATCGTCGCGGTCATGGGTCTCAAGGACACCACGACCGGTGAGACTCTGTGCGACCCGGCTCAGCCGATCGTTCTGGAGTCCATGACCTTCCCGGCTCCGGTCATCGAGGTGGCCATCGAGCCCAAGACCAAGAGCGACCAGGAGAAGCTGGGCATCGCGATCCAGCGCCTGGCGGACGAGGACCCCTCGTTCCAGGTGGCCTCGGACGAGCAGACCGGTCAGACCGTGATCTCCGGCATGGGCGAGCTGCACCTCGAGGTGCTGGTCAACCGCATGCGCGACGAGTTCAAGGTCGAGGCGAACATCGGTAAGCCGCAGGTGGCCTACCGAGAGACCATTCGCAAGAAGGTCGAAGGCTACGTCTACACCCACAAGAAGCAGACCGGTGGGTCGGGCCAGTTCGCCAAGGTCAAGATCGACCTCGAGCCGTTGGAGACCGAAGAGGGCGACGCCTCGGGATACGAGTTCGTCAACGCCGTCACCGGTGGCCGTATCCCGCGGGAGTACATCCCGTCGGTGGACGCCGGAGCCCAGGAGGCCGCGGAGCTGGGTGTGCTCGCGCACTACCCGCTCGTCGGCATCAAGGTGACGCTGCAGGACGGCCAGTACCACGAGGTCGACTCCTCCGAGATGGCCTTCAAGACCGCTGGTTCGATGGCCTTCAAGGAGGCCGTCAAGCTCGCCAAGCCGACTCTGCTGGAGCCGGTCATGGCGGTCGAGGTCACCACCCCTGAGGAGTACATGGGTGACGTGATCGGTGACCTGAACTCCCGCCGTGGACAGATCCAGTCCATGGACGAGCGTTCCGGCGTCCGGATCGTGAAGGCCCAGGTGCCCCTCTCCGAAATGTTCGGCTACGTGGGTGACCTGCGCAGCCGTACGCAGGGTCGAGCCAACTACTCGATGGTGTTCGACTCCTACGCGGAGGTTCCGTCCGCTGTCGCCCAAGAAATTGTGGCGAAGGTTCGCGGCGAGTAGTCGCGAACACGTAACCAGTCCTGTTCTGCCCACGCGGGGCAGGACACCAGATAGCTCTGTACGTCTAGGAGACATCCAGTGGCGAAGGAAAAGTTCGAGCGGACTAAGCCGCACGTCAACATCGGCACCATCGGTCACATTGACCACGGCAAGACCACGCTGACCGCGGCCATCACCAAGGTGCTGCACGACGCGTACCCGGAGCTGAACCCGTTCACTCCGTTCGAGGACATCGACAACGCTCCTGAGGAGCGCGAGCGCGGTATCACCATCTCCGTCGCTCACGTCGAGTACCAGACCGAGGCGCGTCACTACGCCCACGTCGACTGCCCGGGCCACGCCGACTACGTGAAGAACATGATCACGGGTGCGGCGCAGATGGACGGTGCGATCCTGGTCGTGGCCGCCACCGACGGTCCGATGCCGCAGACCAAGGAGCACGTCCTCCTGGCCCGCCAGGTCGGCGTCCCCGCCATCGTCGTCGCTCTGAACAAGGCCGACATGGTGGACGACGAGGAGATCTTCGAGCTCGTCGAGCTCGAGGTCCGCGAGCTGCTGAGCGAGTACGAGTTCCCCGGTGACGACGTTCCTGTCACCAAGGTCTCCGCGCTCAAGGCCCTCGAGGGCGACGCCGAGTGGGGCGCGAAGGTGCTCGAGCTCATGGGCACCGTCGACAGCTTCATTCCGGAGCCCGAGCGGGACACCGAGAAGCCCTTCCTCATGCCGATCGAGGACGTGTTCTCGATCACCGGTCGCGGCACCGTCGTGACCGGCCGCATCGAGCGCGGTATCGTCAACGTCAACGAGACCGTTGACATCGTCGGTATCAAGGAAGAGAAGCAGACCACCACCGTCACCGGTGTTGAGATGTTCCGCAAGCTGCTCGACCAGGGCCAGGCCGGCGACAACGTCGGTCTGCTCCTGCGCGGCATCAAGCGCGAGGACGTCGAGCGCGGCCAGGTCGTCATCAAGCCCGGTACGACCACCCCGCACACCGAGTTCGAGGGCCAGGTCGTCATCCTGTCCAAGGACGAGGGTGGCCGGCACACGCCGTTCTTCAACAACTACCGCCCGCAGTTCTACTTCCGCACCACCGACGTCACCGGCGTCGTGACGCTGCCGGAGGGCACGGAGATGGTCATGCCCGGTGACAACACCGAGATGACCGTCAACCTGATCCAGCCGGTCGCGATGGAAGAGGGCCTGAAGTTCGCCATCCGCGAGGGTGGTCGGACCGTGGGCGCCGGTCGCGTCACGAAGATCATCAAGTAGTACGCAAGCCGGGGTGGCCCCCTCAAGGAGCCGCCCCGGCGTGGTGGGTGGGCCGTGTTCCACACGGCCCGCCCCCACACACTCAAGACGTCATCGGGCTCTGTGACGGTGACGCACCGCAGGGGCAAGCCCTGTTGCGGTTTCTCAAGGAAATAGGGGCTCACGGCACACGGCGGATTCCGTCGGGCCTGGGGCGTCTGTGACCGGACACCGTTACGGACACTGAAGCGAAGGACGAACAGGCCATATGGCGGGACAGAAGATCCGCATTCGGCTAAAGGCCTATGACCACGAGGTCATCGACAGCTCGGCGCGCAAGATCGTTGAGACTGTGACGCGAACTGGCGCACAGGTCGCGGGCCCGGTGCCGCTGCCGACGGAGAAGAACGTTTACTGCGTCATCCGATCGCCGCACAAGTACAAGGACTCGCGCGAGCACTTCGAGATGCGCACCCACAAGCGGCTGATCGACATCATCGACCCCACGCCGAAGACGGTCGACTCGCTCATGCGACTCGACCTCCCGGCCGGCGTTGACATCGAGATCAAGCTTTAAGGACGCACAGACATGGCCACCAAGCAGATCAAGGGAGTTCTGGGCGAGAAGCTCGGCATGACCCAGGTCTTCGACGACGCGGGCAAGATGGTGCCCGTGACGGTTCTGAAGGCCGGTCCGTGCGTCGTCAGCCGCATCCGGACTCCCGACACCGACGGATACTCCGCTGTCCAGATCGGTTACGGGCAGATCAACCCGCGCAAGGTCAACAAGCCGCTCGGCGACTACCTGCGCAAGAACGAGTTGACCCCCCGCCGCCACTACGTCGAGGTTCGCACGACCGACGCCACCGAGTACACGCTCGGCCAGGAGGTCACCGCGGACAGCTTCGAGATCGGCGAGAAGGTCGACGTCACGGGCAAGAGCAAGGGCAAGGGCTTCGCCGGTGTGATGAAGCGCCACGGTTTCCGTGGTCTGTCCGCATCGCACGGCACGCAGCGCAAGCACCGCTCGCCCGGTTCCATCGGCGGCTGCGCCACACCCGGCCGCGTTTTCAAGGGCATGCGGATGGCCGGGCGCATGGGCAACGTGCGCAAGACCATCCAGAACCTGACCGTGCACTCCGTCGACGCGGAGAAGGGCCTCATCCTGGTCAAGGGTGCTGTGCCCGGTCCCAACGGCGGTCTGGTGCTTGTCCGTACCGCTGTGAAGGGGGACAAGTAAGTCATGGCCCAGATCGAGGTCAAGAACCCCGAGGGCGGCGCCAAGGGCAGCGTCGAGCTGCCGGAGAGCGTCTTCGCCCAGAAGGTCAGCATTCCGCTGATCCATCAGGTCGTGAACGGTCAGATGGCCGCCGGCCGCCAGGGCACGCACGCCACCAAGACCCGCGGTGAAGTCCGCGGCGGTGGCAAGAAGCCCTACCGCCAGAAGGGCACCGGCCGGGCCCGTCAGGGCTCGATCCGCGCCCCGCAGTACACCGGTGGTGGAACCGTTCACGGTCCCCAGCCGCGTGACTACAGCCAGCGGACCCCGAAGAAGATGAAGGCCGCCGCCCTGCGCGGAGCCCTCACCGACCGGGCCAACCACGGCCGCATCCACGTCGTCAGCCACTTCGTGGCCGAGGACGCGGTCGGCAAGCTCACGCAGACCGCTCTCAAGGCGCTGCGTCAGGTGACCGAGTCCGACAAGGTCCTGGTCGTCCTGGCCCGCGAGGACGAGCACAACCGGCGCGCCCTGCGCAACCTCGGCGAGGTGCACATCCTCGACGCGAACCAGGTGAACACCTACGACGTCCTGTACTCGGACGACGTGGTCTTCACCGAGGCGGGCTACGCCGAGTTCCTGGCCCACGCGGCCGGCACCTCCAAGGCCGCTGAGTCCGAGGAGGACGACCAGTGAGGATCGCTGACCACCGCGACATCATCGTCGAGCCGGTGATCTCCGAGAAGAGCTACGGGCTCATGGACGCGAACAAGTACACGTTCATCGTCCGCCCCGACGCCAACAAGACGCAGATCAAGATCGCGATCGAGAAGATCTTCGAAGTGAAGGTCACCTCGGTGAACACGATCAACCGCAAGGGGAAGCGCAAGCGGACCCGCTTCGGTTACGGGAAGCGTCCCGACACCAAGCGCGCGATCGTGAGTGTCGCCGAAGGCGACCGGATCGACATCTTCGGTGTCTGACCTTCTTTGGTCTGACCGCTACACACCAAGCAATACGTAAAGGAATGCGCGAAGAAGATGGGCATTCGTAAGTACAAGCCGACGACACCGGGTCGTCGCGGTTCGAGCGTGAGCGACTTCGTCGAGATCACGCGCTCCGAGCCGGAGAAGTCCCTGGTGCGTCCGCTCCACTCCAAGGGTGGGCGTAACGGCCACGGCCGGATCACCGCCCGCCACCAGGGTGGCGGACACAAGCGTGCCTACCGCGTGATCGACTTCCGTCGTCACGACAAGGACGGCGTGCCGGCCAAGGTCGCTCACATCGAGTACGACCCCAACCGCACCGCTCGCATCGCCCTGCTGCACTACGTGGACGGTGAGAAGCGCTACATTCTGGCGCCCGCCGGCCTCAAGCAGGGGGACCGGGTCGAGAACGGCCCGCAGTCCGACATCAAGCCGGGCAACTGCCTCCCGCTGCGCAACATCCCCACGGGTACGTTCGTGCACGCGGTCGAGCTGAAGCCGGGCGGCGGCGCCAAGCTGGGCCGTTCCGCCGGGTCCCAGATCCAGCTGCTCGCCAAGGAGGGCCGTTACGCCACGCTGCGTATGCCCTCCGGCGAGATGCGCATGGTGGAGATCACCTGCCGCGCGACCGTTGGGCAGGTCGGCAACGCCGAGCAGTCCAACATCAACTGGGGCAAGGCCGGCCGCTCGCGGTGGAAGGGCAAGCGCCCGACCGTCCGCGGTGTGGTCATGAACCCCGTCGACCACCCGCACGGTGGTGGCGAGGGCAAGACCTCCGGTGGTCGACACCCGGTCAGCCCCTGGGGCAAGAAGGAAGGCCGGACCCGGACCAAGGGCAAGGCCAGCGACAAGCTGATCGTGCGGCGTCGGCGTAGCGGCAAGAAGAAGCGGTAAGGAGCACGTCTGATGCCACGTAGCCTTAAGAAGGGTCCCTTCGTCGACGACCACCTCATCAAGAAGGTGGAAGTCCAGAACGAGAAGGGGACCAAGAACGTCATCAAGACGTGGTCCCGGCGGTCCATGATCGTCCCGGAGATGATCGGTCACACGATCGCCGTCCACGATGGCCGCAAGCACGTCCCCGTGTTCGTGTCCGAGTCGATGGTCGGTCACAAGCTCGGCGAGTTCGCTCCCACGCGTACTTTCCGTAGCCACGTCAAGGAAGACCGCCGTAGCCGCCGTTAGCGGTTGCAGCAGGAGACAGAACCATTTCTCCACGGTGAGTGGAGATGAATTTCCGTGAGCGAGGGAAAAGCGATGGGAACGAGGGCACAGGCACGGTTCGTCCGTGTTACGCCCCGGAAGGCCCGCCGGGTGGTGGACCTTATTCGCGGGTTGCCCGCTGACGAGGCACAGGCGGTGCTCCGGTTCGCGCCCCAGTCGGCGAGCGAGCCTGTTGGCAAGGTACTGGCCAGTGCTATCGCCAACGCTGAGCACAACGACAAGCTGGACCGCGAGACGCTGGTGGTCGAGCGCGCGTGGGTGGACGAAGGTCCGACCCTCAAGCGCATTCGTCCGCGAGGCTTCGGCCGCGCTTTCCGGGTGACCAAGCGCACCAGCCACATCACCGTGGTGGTCGCTGAGAACTCGGGCGCCTCGTCCAAGACGAAGGAAAGGACCCGATAGTGGGGCAGAAGGTAAACCCGCACGGGTTCCGCCTCGGCATCACCACGGACTTCAAGAGTCGGTGGTACGCGGACAAGTCCTACAAGGACTATGTCAAGGAAGACGTGGCGATCCGTCGGATGCTGACCCGTGGCATGGAGCGCGCGGGCATCTCCAAGGTCGAGATCGAGCGCACCCGTGACCGTGTTCGCGTGGACGTCTACACCGCCCGGCCGGGCATCGTCATCGGCCGCCGCGGCGTGGAGGCCGACCGCATCCGGACGGATCTCGAGAAGCTGACCGGCAAGCAGGTCCAGCTGAACGTCTTCGAGGTGAAGAACCCCGAGATCGACGCACAGCTCGTCGCCCAGGGCGTCGCCGAGCAGCTGAGCAGCCGCGTGGCGTTCCGCCGCGCGATGCGCAAGGCGATGCAGACCGCGATGAAGAGCGGTGCCAAGGGCATCCGTATCCAGTGTGGTGGCCGTCTGGGCGGGGCTGAGATGTCCCGCTCGGAGTTCTACCGCGAGGGCCGGGTCCCGCTGCACACGCTGCGCGCCGACATCGACTACGGCTTCTTCGAGGCCCGTACGACGTTCGGTCGCATCGGCGTGAAGGTGTGGATCTACAAGGGTGACGCGCCCGCGACCCGCGCCGAGCGCGAGGCGGCCCAGGCCGCCCAGCGTTCCGCGGGTGGTGGCGGCGGCGGTGGCGGCGGTCAGCGCCGCGAGCGTCCGCAGCGGCGTCGTCGCGGCGGTCCCGCCGGCCAGCAGCAGGGAGCCGAGGCCAAGGCCCCGGCCGAGTCCGCGAAGACCGAGGGGAGCTAGCCGTGCTTATTCCTCGTAAGGTCAAGTACCGCAAGCAGCACCACCCCGACCTGCGTGGCAAGGCCAAGGGCGGCACGTCGATCAACTTCGGCGAGTTCGGCATCCAGGCTCTGGAGTCGGCCTACGTCACCAACCGGCAGATCGAGTCCGCTCGTATCGCCATGACGCGGCACATCAAGCGTGGCGGCAAGGTGTGGATCAACATCTTCCCGGACCGCCCGCTGACCAAGAAGCCGGCCGAGGTCCGCATGGGTTCCGGTAAGGGCTCGCCCGAGTGGTGGGTCGCCCCGGTCAAGCCCGGCCGTGTGATGTTCGAGCTGTCGGGCGTGCCCGAGGCCGTGGCGAAGGAAGCCATGCGCCGTGCGATGCACAAGCTCCCGATGAAGTGCAAGTTTGTTAAGCGGGAGGGGGAGTGATGGCGAAGTCCGTGACTGCCCAGGAGCTGCGTGACCAGTCCGTCGAGGACCTGGTCGCCAAGCTCAAGGAAGCGAAGACCGAGCTCTTCAACCTCCGCTTCCAGGCCGCCACAGGCCAGCTCGACAACCACAGCCGGCTGCGTACCGTCAAGCGAGAGATCGCGCGGATCTACACGATCCTCCGGGAGCACGAGCTGGGCATCGTCCCGCTGTCTGGTGAGTCGGCTGAGGAGACGAAGGAAGCAGCCGAATGAGTGAGAACCAGACCGCGACCCGCAACTACCGCAAGGTGCGCGAGGGCTACGTCGTCAGCGACAAGATGGACAAGACCGTCGTCGTCGAGGTCGAAGACCGCATCAAGCACGCCATGTACGGCAAGGTCATCCGACGGACGACCAAGTACAAGGCGCACGACGAGGCGAACTCCTGTGGCGTCGGTGACCGGGTCCGTTTGATGGAGACCCGGCCGCTTTCCGCGACGAAGCGTTGGCGCGTCGTGGAGATCCTGGAGAAGGCTAAGTAACCCCAGCCTGTGGTAGCGGCCGGCACACGTTGTCGGCCGCTGCCACGAGGGGTGAGACCACCTAGCCGTGCGGCAGTGGACCGCACGCATCACATCAGGAGCAGACGTGATTCAGCAGGAGTCGCGACTCAAGGTCGCCGACAACACGGGTGCCAGGGAGATCCTGACCATCCGTGTACTCGGTGGCTCGGGTCGGCGCTACGCCGGGATCGGCGACACGATCGTCGCCACGGTGAAGGACGCCCAGCCTGGCGCTGCAGTCAAGAAGGGCGACGTCGTCAAGGCCGTTGTCGTGCGCACCGTCAAGGAGCGCCGCCGGCCCGACGGCTCCTACATCCGCTTCGATGAGAACGCTGCCGTGCTCATCAAGGACGGTGGGGACCCGCGAGGCACCCGCATCTTCGGCCCGGTGGGCCGTGAGCTGCGTGACAAGAAGTACATGCGCATTATTTCGCTGGCGCCGGAGGTGCTGTAGGCGATGAAGATCAAATCTGGCGACGAGGTCATCGTCATCGCCGGCAAGGACAAGGGTGCCACCGGCAAGGTCGTCAAGGCCCTGCCGAGGGAAGACCGTGTCGTCGTCGAGGGCGTCAACCTGGTCAAGAAGCACAGGAAGGCCAACCCGGCGGGCGGCCAGCAGGGCGAGGTCGTCACCAAGGAGGCCCCCATCCACGTGAGCAATGTTGCGCTCGCGGAGGACGGCAAGGCGTCTCGGGTGGGCTACCGCTTCGAGGAAGACGGAACCAAGGTTCGGGTCTCCCGCCGCACCGGTAAGGACATCTGATGACGGTTACCAACGACATCACGGCCCCTCCGATGCCGAGGCTGAAGGAGAAGTACCGTAACGAGATCGTCGCTGCCCTCAAGGAGGAGCACGACATCGCCAACATCATGCAGGTCCCCGGTCTGACGAAGATCGTGGTCAACATGGGTGTCGGCGAGGCGGCTCGTGACGCGAAGCTGATCCAGGGCGCGATCGCCGACCTGTCGGCGATCACCGGGCAGAAGCCGAAGATCAACCGTGCCAAGAACTCCATCGCGCAGTTCAAGCTGCGCGAAGGCCAGCCGATCGGCGCCAGCGTCACGCTGCGCGGCGACCGGATGTGGGAGTTCCTGGACCGGCTGCTCTCGCTCGCCCTGCCCCGGATTCGGGACTTCCGCGGACTCTCGCCAAAGCAGTTCGACGGGAACGGGAACTACACCTTCGGTCTGACCGAGCAGGTCATGTTCCACGAGGTGGACCCGGACAAGGTCGACCGGCAGCGTGGGATGGACATCACGGTTGTCACCACGGCCACGACCGACGACCAGGGCCGCAGCCTGCTCAAGCAGCTCGGTTTCCCGTTCAAGGAAGCCTGAGGGGTAAACACACATGGCGAAGAAGTCCCTGATCGCGAAGGCGCAGCGGAAGCCGAAGTTCGCTGTCCGCGCGTATACTCGATGCTCTCGGTGCGGCCGCCCGCGTGCCGTCTTCCGGAAGTTCGGCCTGTGCCGTATCTGCTTCCGCGAGATGGCCCACCGCGGCGAGCTGCCCGGTATCACCAAGTCGAGCTGGTAGTTTCCGGCGGGGCCGACCGTGTGCTCCTCCCCCTGGGAGGATTCCACGAGGTCGGCCCCCCGAAGCGCCACTGCTTGGTCGCTTCAATGCAGTGATCGTGACCGCACCAGGCGGTCCCGGTCCGGCAACATCCAACCATCAGGGCACGGTAGTCCCGCGAGGGACCGCGGTGCCCACGACCGCGCCGTAGGTCCGTTTGTGCACCTCCCGGGGAGACCCGCAGGAGGGCAGGCTCTGGGAAAGCCCGCACTCGGAAACCGCGGTGAGGAAGGGCCAATCGGCCATGACGATGACCGACCCGATCGCAGACATGCTGACTCGTCTGCGCAACGCGAACTCGGCTTACCACGACACCGTGACGATGCCGTTTTCCAAGATCAAGGCGCACATCGCCGAGATCCTCCAGCAGGAGGGCTTCATTCAGGGCTGGCGGACCGAGGAGGCCCCTGTGGGCAAGAGCCTCGTCCTCGAACTGAAGTACGGCCCCACCCGTGAGCGTTCGATCGCGGGCATCCGCCGGGTCTCCAAGCCCGGACTTCGGGTGTACGCCAAGAAGGAGAACCTGCCGCGGGTGCTGGGTGGCCTCGGTGTGGCGATCATTTCGACGTCCGGTGGCCTGATGACGAACAAGCAGGCCAAGAAGCGTGGCGTTGGCGGCGAAGTTCTCGCCTACGTCTGGTAACAGGGAGAGATTGAAGCATGTCGCGAATCGGTCGACTGCCGATCTCGGCCCCCAAGGGCGTCGAAGTCACGATTAACGGGCAAGACGTCACTGTCAAGGGGCCGAAAGGCGAATTGAAGCACACCGTCGCCGAGCCGATCACCGTCTCCAAGGACGGAGATCTCATCTCGGTGGCGCGTCCCGACGACAAGCCGGAGAACCGCTCGCTGCACGGTCTGACCCGTGCGCTGCTCGCGAACCTCATCGAGGGTGTCTCCAAGGGCTACGCGAAGACGCTGGAGATCCACGGTGTGGGTTACCGCGTCCAGGCACGCGGCGCCAACCTGGAGTTCTCGCTGGGCTACAGCCACCCCGTGGTGATCGAGCCCCCGCAGGGCATCAGCTTCCGCGTCGAGAAGCCGACGATCCTCCACGTCGAGGGCATCGACAAGCAGCTGGTGGGCCAGGTGGCCGCGAA
Organism: Nocardiopsis sp. Huas11; assembly: GCF_003634495.1. Taxonomy (GTDB): domain Bacteria; phylum Actinomycetota; class Actinomycetes; order Streptosporangiales; family Streptosporangiaceae; genus Nocardiopsis. The sequence goes on from NZ_RBKY01000001.1 coordinate 3,474,393, forward strand.
CATCCGCGGACTGCGCAAGCCTGACCCGTACAAGGCCAAGGGCGTGCGGTACAAGGGTGAGCACATCCGCCGCAAGGCCGGAAAGGCTGGTAAGTAGGCATGGGTATCACCGTGAGCCGCAAGCGGACCGCCAAGCGCGCCACTTCCCGTGCGCGTCGCCAGTTCCGCGTTCGCAAGCGGATCCAGGGCACCGCCGAGCGTCCCCGCCTGGCCGTGTTCCGCTCCTCCAAGCACATCGTCGTCCAGGTCATCGACGACTCCCGGGGCCACACGCTGGCCGCGGCCTCCACTGTCGAGGCCGACGTGCGCGGCGTTGACGGCACCAAGTCGGACAAGTCCGTCAAGGTCGGCCAGATCATCGCCCAGCGCGCGAAGGAGGCCGGCGTCTCCGCGGTCGTGTTCGACCGCGGTGGCTTCCAGTACTCCGGCCGTATTGCCAAGCTCGCCGACGCGGCGCGCGAGGGCGGACTGGAGTTCTAGGGATGACCTTCGTACTGGACAAGATCAACCACGAGAAGAGGAACCACTGATGGCTGCAGCACCGCGGCGCGGCGCCGGTGGCGAGCGGCGTGATCGCCGTGACGATCGCCGCGGCGGCGCCGCAGACAAGGGTGTCTCCTACATCGAGAAGGTCGTGACCATCAACCGGGTCGCGAAGGTCGTCAAGGGCGGCCGTCGCTTCTCCTTCACCGCTCTCGTCGTCGTCGGTGACGGCAACGGGATGGTCGGTGTCGGTTACGGCAAGGCCAAGGAGGTCCCGGCCGCGATCGCCAAGGGTGTCGAGGAGGCGAAGAAGAACTTCTTCCGCGTCCCCCGCATCCAGGGCACGATCGTGCACCAGGTCCAGGGCGAGGACGCTGCCGGCGTCGTCATGCTCCGTCCGGCCGCTCCGGGTACCGGTGTCATCGCCGGCGGCCCCGTGCGCGCCGTCCTTGAGTGCGCCGGCATCCACGACGTGCTGAGCAAGTCGCTCGGCTCGTCCAACCCGCTGAACATCGTGCGCGCCACGGTCGCGGCGCTCAAGGGCATCAACCAGCCCGAAGAGATCGCCGCCCGTCGTGGCCTGCCGATCGAGGACGTTGCCCCGGCCGCCATGCTCCGTGCTCGCGCTGAGGCGAAGGCAGGAGCCTGACCATGGCCAAGCTCAAGATCACGCAGACCCGCTCCAAGATCGGCGGCAAGGAGAAGCAGCACGCTGCTCTCCAGTCCCTCGGTCTGGGCCGGATCGGCAAGTCCACCGTCCGTGAGGACCGTCCCGAGGTTCGTGGCCAGATCACGATCGTCTCGCACCTCGTGTCCGTCGAGGAGGTTGCCGGATGAGCGACTACAACCCCGACGAGCTGCTCAAGCTGCACCACCTGCGGCCCGCTCCTGGCTCCAACAAGTCCAAGGTCCGCAAGGGCCGTGGCGAGGCGTCCAAGGGCAAGACCGCCGGTCGTGGCACCAAGGGCACGAAGGCTCGTAACACCGTGCGTCCCGGTTTCGAGGGCGGGCAGATGCCCCTCATCCGCCGGGTGCCGAAGCTCAAGGGCTTCAGCAACGCGCGCTTCAAGAAGCACTACCAGGTCGTCAACCTGGACCGGCTCGCCGAGCTGTACCCCGAGGGTGGCGAGGTCACCGTCGAGGGCCTGGTCGCCAAGGGCGCCGTTCGCAAGAACGAGCTCGTCAAGGTGCTGGGTACCGGTGAGATCACCGTCGCCGTGCAGGTGAGCGTGAACGCGTTCTCCGCAACGGCGAAGGAGAAGATCGAAGCCGCCGGTGGCTCCATCACCGAGCTGTAGGGGATCATCCCCGCGATGAGTAGCCGAGGGCGTCCGCCCGGCAGGTCCGAGAACGACCAGCCGGCGGGCGCCCTCGCGCATTGTGAGCAATGATCGTTATGGCTCACATACGCACGACCGGCGTGATGGCTGTTACAGTGCCTTCTGTTTGAGCTCCCCGCTTGACGTAAAGTGAAAACTTCCGAGCACTGGGCAATCGCCCCGTGCTGACGTTCTACGACGATTCAGGATCGGCCGCGATGTCTGGAACCCGTTCCGCCGCCGAAGCCGCGCAGGAGGAGACGTGCTAGGTGCGTTCGTTCGTGCATTCCGCACGCCCGACCTGCGCAACAAGCTGCTGTTCACACTGTTCATCCTGACGCTGTTCCGTCTGGGGGCGGTGATCCCCGCGCCGGGGATCGACTCCGCGGCCATCCGGGACCAGATGGAAGCCATCACCGCGGCGGACGAGTCCGGGGTGTATGCGCTGGTGAACCTCTTCAGCGGCGGCGCGCTACTCCAACTGGCGGTGTTCGCGCTCGGGGTCATGCCCTACATCACCGCGAGCATCATCATCAACCTCCTCACTGTGGTGATCCCGCGGCTGGAGGCCCTCAAGAAGGAGGGCCAGTCCGGCCAGACCAAGATCACCCAGTACACCCGCTACCTGACGCTGATGCTCGCGGTCCTGCAGTCGACCAGCATCGTCGCCATGGCCAGGACGGGCGCTCTGTTCCAGGGCGCCATCCCGGTCAGCACCTACATGCCCAACCAGGACATCCTCACCCTGGTCACGATCGTGGTCGTCATGACCGGCGGTACCGCCGTCATCATGTGGTTCGGTGAGCTGATCACCGAGCGCGGCGTCGGCAACGGCATGTCGCTGCTCATCTTCACCACGGTCATCGCGAGCTTCCCCGCCATGATCATGGGCCTGTACCAGGAACGCTCGATCTGGGTCTTCACCATCATCTGCATCGCCGCCCTGGTGCTCATCACCGCGGTGGTCTTCATGGAGCAGGCGCAGCGCCGTATCCCGGTGCAGTACGCCAAGCGCATGGTGGGCCGCAGGATGTACGGGGGCAGCTCCACCTACATCCCCCTCAAGGTCAACCAGGCGGGCATCATTCCCGTCATCTTCGCCTCCTCGCTGCTGTACCTCCCGCAGCTGGTCGTGGGTCTGATGGGACAGGAGTCCACCAACCCGGTGGTCACCTTCATCCAGACCTACTTCAGTACCGGCACCGGCATCCACCCGGTGTACATGGTCACCTTCTTCCTCATGATCGTCGGGTTCGCGTTCTTCTACGTGTCGATTACCTTCAACCCCGATGAGGTCTCCGACAACATGAAGAAGTACGGTGGGTTCATCCCGGGTATCCGACCTGGGCGTCCCACCGCCGAGTACCTCAGCTACGTGCTGAATCGGCTCACGACGCCCGGTTCGATCTACCTGGGTGTGATCGCGCTCCTTCCGATGGTCGCTCTCGGTGCCAGCGGCGCCGGCGGCGCCGGTATGGGCGTCGCGATGCAAGGAACGAGCCTCCTGATCATGGTCGGTGTCGGGCTGGACACGGTGAAGCAGATCGAGAGTCACCTCCAGCAGAGGAACTACGAAGGTTTTCTGCGATAAATGCGTGCAGTATTGGTGGGGCCGCCTGGGGCCGGCAAGGGCACCCAGGCCCAGATCCTCGCGTCGGAGCTGTCGATCCCGAAGGTGTCCACTGGTGACATCTTCCGGGCCAACGTCAGCGGTGGTACGGAGCTCGGCAAGAAGGCCAAGGAGTTCATGGACCGTGGCGACCTCGTCCCCGACGAGGTCACGAACGCCATGGTCAAGGACCGCCTGGCCAAGGACGACGCGACCAACGGGTTCCTGCTCGACGGGTTCCCGCGCAACGTCGCCCAGGCCGAGACCCTCAACGGGATGCTCGCCGACCTCGAAGGGCGTCTGGACGTCGTCCTGGAGCTGAGGGTCGACGAGGACGAGGTCGTCAAGCGCCTGTCCGGGCGCCGCTCCTGCCCGGAGTGCGGCCGCGTCTACCACGTCGAGTACGACGCCCCCGCGACGGCGGGCGAGTGCGACGACGACGGCGCACGGCTCTACCAGCGGGAGGACGACCGCGAGGAGACCATCAGGCACCGCCTGAAGGTCTACCGCGAGCAGACCGCCCCGCTGGTGGAGTTCTACGAGCGCCAGGGGCTCCTGGCCACCATCGCGGCCACGGGCGCCGTGGAGGACGTCACGGCCAGGGCCAAGGCCGCCATCGCGGAGAAGGCCGACGGGACCGGCGTCTGATGTTTCGGAAGTCGGAGCCGGACGTGCAGATCAAGACGCCGGAACAGATCGCCAAGATGAGGGCGGCGGGTCAGATCGTGGCCCGCGCCCTGGACACCCTCCGGGCCGCGGTGCGGCCCGGGGTGTCCACCCTCGAACTCGACTCGATCGCGGAGAAGGTCATCCGCGACGCGGGCGCCGTGCCGTCCTTCAAGGGCTACCACGGCTTCCCCGGGTCCATCTGCGCCTCGGTCAACGAGGAGGTCGTCCACGGCATCCCCAGCGCCGAGCGCGTGCTGGCCGAGGGCGACATCATCTCCGTCGACTGCGGGGCGATCCTGGACGGCTGGCACGGCGACTCGGCGATCACCGTCGCGGTCGGGCAGGGCCGTCCCGAGGACCTGGCGATGATGGAGACCTGCGAGGAGTCGATGTGGCAGGGGATCGCGCAGATGCGCCCGGGCGGACGCCTGGGTGACATCGGACACGCGATCGGCGGCCACATCTCCGAGCACGGCGGGTACGGCAACGTGCGCGAGTACGGTGGCCACGGCATCGGCACCGAGATGCACATGGACCCGCACGTGCTCAACTACGGCAAGCGGGGCAAGGGGATCCGGCTGGTCGAGGGCATGTGCCTGGCGATCGAGCCGATGACCACGCTTGGCAAGCAGGACGTCGTCGAACTGGACGACGGTTGGACCGTGGTGACGCGTGACGGCGGACGGGCCGCTCACTTCGAGCACTCCGTGGCCATCACCGCGCAGGGCCCGCTCGTGTTGACGGCGCGCGAGTCCGACCGCGATAAAATCACACAGATGGGTTTCGTTCAGCCGACCTGGTAGCGGAGCCGGCCCTACGCGCCGAGCGCGCAGGACGCCACCACGAACGGTCGAAGATGCGAGGTGCGCGCAATGTCCGACCCGGTGCCGTCGATACGCACGTCCGACTCAGAACGCGACCGTGTCGCGCAACTCCTCCAGGAGCACTTCGCCCAGGGGCGGTTGGACCACGAGGAGTTCACCGACCGGCTCAGCAGCACCTACAAGGCCCGGACGGTCGACGAGCTCGAACTCGTCACCAAGGACCTCCCGGAGCGCGACCTGGCCGAGATCCAGGGCGCCGGCGTGAAGTCGGCCCCGGGTGAGGACGGCCCGCCTGGACCGCGGCTCACCATGCGGGACCCGGCGCTGATGGTGCCGTGGGCGCTCTACGTCGGGGTCAACGTCCTGTGCTTCGTGATCTGGCTCATCGTGTTCCTCACCACCGGCTACGGCTATCCGTGGTTCCTGTGGGTCCTGGGACCGTGGGGAATCCTCATGGGCCTGGTGACCCTGGGCGTTCTCGCCGCGCCGAAGGCCCTGCGCTGAGCACGGTCCCCATCCGCCCCCTCCGGCGTGGTAATGAGTACTTCCGCGGAGGGGATAGACTGGCACTGCCCATACGCGGGCCGTTGGGTCAGTCTGCCATCTCTGTGCCACGTCCTAGTGACGTATGCTCTTGCAGTTGACCTGATCTTCCAGTGTGTCCTGGCTTCGACGACATCCGGCTCGGTCCGACGTCGTCGGGGCCGTCGCGTCGTGCGGGATCGCTGGAGTCGCGTCGGGTCGTCCTGATCAACCAATCGACGAGCGAGGCGTGGAGGACATGGCGAAGAAAGACGGCGCCATCGAGATCGAGGGTTCCGTTGTCGAGTCGCTACCCAACGCTATGTTCAAGGTAGAGCTCGACAACAAGCACACGGTCCTTGCCCACATCAGCGGCAAGATGCGGATGAACTACATCCGTATTCTCCCCGACGACCGTGTCGTCGTGGAGCTGAGCCCGTACGACCTCACGCGCGGGCGCATCGTTTACCGCTACAAGTAGCCGTCACGGGCCGTCCGGTCCCGTGATGAGTGATGTGATGAGTTCGGAGTCACCGATGAAGGTCAAGCCGAGCGTGAAGAAGATCTGCGCGAAGTGCCGCGTGATCCGCCGTAACGGCCGGATCATGGTCATTTGCTCGGACCCGCGCCACAAGCAGCGCCAGGGCTAGTTCCCCGGTTCGCTGTCCGCGGCTTCCGCCCAGCGAGTTACCCGGAGGGGTCCCATCCCCGACGGGCTTGAAAGAACGAATACCTGTTCCGATTCCGGGGCCGCGGAGGCCCGGGAACAACCCCCGGTCGGAGGCCGGGGCCTCGTCGATTGGGCGACGGGAGGGTGGAACGGGTCAGACCTCCGCACAGCATGGATGGAGTCTCGCCCACATGGCACGTATTGCCGGCGTTGACCTTCCCCGCGACAAGCGGGTGGAGATCGCTCTCACGTACGTTTTCGGGGTCGGGCGCACGCGCGCGCTCGAGACCCTGGCGAACACCGGTGTCGACGGGAATACCCGCGTCTACCAGCTGGCCGAAGAGGACCTGGTCAAGCTCCGCGAGTGGATCGAGGCGAACTACCAGGTCGAGGGTGACCTGCGCCGCGAGGTCCAGGCCGACATCCGTCGCAAGATGGAGATCGGCAGCTACCAGGGCATCCGCCACCGCCGCGGCCTTCCGGTCCGCGGTCAGCGCACGCAGACCAACGCGCGTACCCGCAAGGGCAAGAAGAAGACCGTGGCCGGTAAGAAGAAGGCCGGTAAGAAGTAGTCCGCTCGGACTGTCCACCGCGTCCGAGAACCGTCAACGGACCGATGATCTCTGGGAGTTTCGCTAATGCCGCCTAAGGGCCGTCAGGGTGCCGCGCGCAAGGTGCGTCGCAAGGAAAAGAAGAACATTGTCCACGGACACGCTCACATCAAGAGCACGTTCAACAACACGATTGTGAGCATCACGGACCCCACGGGTGCCGTGATCGCGTGGGCCAGCTCCGGACAGGTCGGCTTCAAGGGTTCGCGTAAGTCGACCCCCTACGCCGCGCAGATGGCCGCCGAGGCCGCTGCCCGCCGCGCGCAGGAGCACGGCGTCCGCAAGGTGGACGTCTTCGTCAAGGGCCCGGGTTCCGGTCGGGAGACCGCCATCCGTTCGCTGCAGGCGACCGGCCTCGAGGTGGGCTCCATCCAGGACGTCACCCCGGTGCCGCACAACGGCTGCCGTCCGCCGAAGCGCCGCCGCGTCTGATTCGGCAGCGGGTGCCCGCGTCTCCTACCACGCGGGTGCCACGTCGCGCTAGCTCCGCGCGGTCCCGGCTGGGACCCGCGCGGGCGGGGTAGGAATCCGAGTAGAGGGCATCGCCGATCCGGCGGTGTCCATCCGGTGGCCGTCAAATAGCGGGCGGCCATGTGGAAGGGAAGTCACGGACCATGTTGATCGCACAGCGTCCCACGCTCGCCGAGGAAGTCATCTCGGACCTGCGCTCGAGGTTTGTCATCGAGCCGCTGGAACCGGGTTTCGGCTACACCATCGGTAACTCGCTTCGGCGTACCCTGCTGTCCTCCATCCCCGGTGCGGCTGTGACCAGCATCCGCATCGAGGGCGTCGAGCACGAGTTCACCACCGTGCCCGGGGTCAAGGAGGACGTCACCGAGATGATCCTCAACCTCAAGGGCCTGGTCGTCAGCTCCGAGCACGACGAGCCCGTGCTGATGTACCTGCGCAAGCAGGGCCCCGGCGTGGTGACCGCGGCGGACATCGCTCCGCCGGCCGGTGTCGAGGTGCACAACCCCGAGCTGCACATCGCCACGCTGAACGGCAAGGGCAAGCTGGAGATGGAGCTGACGGTCGAGCGCGGCCGCGGTTACGTCTCGGCGACGCAGAACAAGCAGCAGGGCCAGGAGATCGGTCGGATCCCGATCGACTCGATCTACTCGCCGGTGCTGCGTGTGACCTACAAGGTCGAGGCCACCCGTGTCGAGCAGCGCACCGACTTCGACCGCCTGATCGTCGACATCGAGACCAAGCCGGCCATTCGTCCCCGTGACGCCGTGGCCAGCGCGGGCAAGACCCTGGTCGAGCTGTTCGGTCTGGCGCGAGAGCTCAACGTCGACGCCGAGGGCATCGACATGGGCCCGTCGCCGACGGACGCCGCGCTCGCGGCGGACCTGGCGCTGCCGATCGAGGACCTCAACCTGACGGTCCGGTCCTACAACTGCCTCAAGCGTGAGGGCATCCACAGCGTTGGTGAGCTGGTGGCCCGCTCCGAGCAGGATCTGTTGGACATCCGCAACTTCGGTGCCAAGTCCATCGATGAGGTCAAGCAGAAGCTCATCGACATGGGCCTGTCCCTGAAGGACTCCCCGCCCGGATTCGACCCCAGCACGGCGGCCGACAACTACGGCTCCGAGGATGACGAGGGTGAGTCCTTCGTCGAGACGGAGCAGTACTAACCGACCTCGTCGCCCATGGTCCACGGCCGAGTGCGGCCGCGGATCGCATCACTAGGAGAACGACACCATGCCCACGCCTACCAAGGGCGCCCGTCTGGGTTCCGGGCCCGCTCACGAGCGGCACATCCTGGCGAACCTCGCGACCTCGCTGTTCCAGCACGGCCGCATTCGCACCACCGAGGCCAAGGCCAAGCGCCTTCGCCCCTACGCCGAGAAGCTCATCACGCTCGGCAAGCGCGGTGACCTGCACGCCCGTCGTCAGGTCCTGACCAAGATCACGGACAAGTCCGTCGTGCACGAGCTCTTCACGGAGATCGGTCCGCGCTACGAGAACCGTCCGGGTGGCTACACGCGTATCACCAAGATCGGTCCGCGCAAGGGCGACAACGCCCCGATGGCCGTGATCGAGCTGGTGGAGGCGCTGAACGTGCCCGCCGCCGCTCCGTCCGCGGTCCCCGCCGAGGAGGCCCCCGAGGCCCCCGAGGCCGCCGCCGAGGAGACCACGGAGGCCCCCGCGGCCGCCGAGGAGACCACGGAGGCCCCCGCGGCCGCCGAGGAGAACTCCGAGAGCAAGTAGGGCGGACCTGACGCGTCCGGGCGAGAGCCCGGGCGTGGACCGCTCGCCGAGTGCCCGATCCCCTGGGGGGTCGGGCACTCGTCATTTCCGGCATGCGATGAGGGTGCGATGGACGACAACGAGACGACGGTCCGGATCTGGCTGGACATCGCCTACGACGGCACGGACTTCTCCGGCTGGGCGCGGCAGCCGACGCGGCGCACGGTGCAGGGGGAGCTGGAGTCGGGGCTGGCGAAGGTGCTGCGGCTGCCGGAGGTGGCGCTGACGTGCTCGGGGCGCACCGACGCGGGAGTGCACGCCCGGGGGCAGGCGGCGCACGCCGACGTCCCGGAGGCGGCCTGGGAGCGCGAGGGGGAGGCGGTGCTGCGCCGGCTGGCCGGGGTGCTGCCCAGGGACGTGCGGGTGACCGGTGCGCGGGTGGCGCCGCCGGGGTTCGACGCGCGCTTCTCACCCCTGTTCCGGCGCTACCTGTACCGGGTGAGCGACGCCCCGTACGGGGTCGACCCGCTGCTGCGCCGGGACGTGCTGTGGCACCGCAACCCGGTGGACGTGGACCGGATGAACGAGGCGGCGGCGCGGCTGACGGGCGAACACGACTTCGCGGCCTTCTGCAAGAAGCGCGAGGGCGCTACGACCATCCGGGAGCTGCTGCGCCTGGAGTGGGAGCGGGTGGACACCCATCTCGTGCACGGCACGATCCAGGCGGACGCCTTCTGCCACAACATGGTCCGTGCGCTCGTGGGAGCGCTGCTGGCGGTCGGGGACGGTCGGCGCGGCCCGGAGTGGCCGGGAGAGGTCCTCGGCGCCGCTGTGCGCGACTCGTCGGTCCATGTGGTCGGCCCGCAGGGGCTGAGCCTGGAGGAGGTGCGCTTCCCGGCCGCCGAGGAGATGGCCGAGCGGGCGCGGGCCACGCGCCGCGTCCGGGAGCTGCCCTGCCCGGGGCACACGGGATGACGTGGGGGGAACGAACGTGGGGGCGTACCGGCCGTGGCCGGTACGCCCCCTTCGCGCGTGCGGGTGAGGGTCAGGCGCGGTCCTCGGCGAGCCGGGTGAAGGCCTCGTCCAGGAAGCCCTCGCCGATGTCGCGCAGGAGCGCGGCGTCGTCGCTCTCGCCGTCCTCGGACTCCTCGTCGGTGCCGTCGCTGTTGGCGGCCAGGGAGAACAGGACGTAGCGGCCCCACTGGCCGCTGCTGCCGTGCCCGCCGGAATAGCCCAGGCGCTCGGCGGGGGTGCCCTCCTCGTCGGGCAGGCCGGCGAACCACTCGGCGGCGACCAGGTCCTGCGCGTCCATCGCGGCCGTGGCCTCGGCGTCGGTGGGCATCGCGGCGACGCCCACGGTGACGGCGTGGTTCTCGTCCTCGCTGACGTAGGTGGCGCGGACGAGTTGGCGGCAGTCGTTGCCGGTCAGGACCTCGCCGTAGCCGCCGTGGGTGCCCTCGGCGCAGTCCTCGGTGTCGTTCTCGACGACGCGGGTGAAGGTGCCCTGGCCCTCGATGTCGACGGTCTCCGGGAAGAGGGCGCCGGTGGTGAGGGCGCCGGGGTCGTCGGCCTCGTCGGCGACCGACGCGGCGTCGGCGGCATCGTCCCCGCCGATGCCGCCGCTGGCGAGGAAGAAGGCCCCGCCGGCCGCGATCACGAGCAGGACCACGAAGCCCGCGATGACCAGGACGCGGTTGCGGTTGCCGTCTCGGGGCGGCTCGTCGTCGTAGTCGTCATAGCCCGCGTAGTCGTCGTAGGAGTCGTAGTCGCCGACGGCGGCGACGTCGAACTGGGCGGTGTCCGCGCCGGAGTCGGCGGGGAGCTCGTCCCGGTACAGCGGGCGTTCAGCGCCCCGGCCGGGCGCGGGCGGAACGGCGTGGATGCTCTCCGTGGCGCCCAAGGCGTCGGCCGGGAACACCGGCTCGGGCCCCGACGAGGGCTGCCCCGTGCCGGGCGCGCCGGCCGGGGGATAGGGGGAGGCGATCGGGACGGGTCCGTTCGGCGGCGCGCCCGGGGCGGGAGGCATGGGCGGCTGGTGCCCCATCGCGGCCTGGCCGCCGGTCGGGGGCGCGCCGGGGGGCTGCGGCCCGGGCAGGGCCGGTTGCTGAGGTCCGGAGGGCAGGGCGCCGGGCCGGGGCCCCTGGGTTCCGGGAGGCCCGAAGGGCGGCTGTGCGCCGGGCTGGGGCCCCTGCGGTCCGTGGGGGCCGGGGGCGCCGAACGGCGGTTGGCCGCCCGTGGGCATGCCGCCCTGACCGGTCTGGCCTGGCCCGGGAGCGCCTGCCTGGTGTCCGTGTGCGTCGAACGCCCGCTGGCCGCCCGTGGGCATGCCGCCCTGGACGGGCGCGGGGCCCTGCGCTCCGGGGTGTCCGAAGGGCGGCTGGCCCGGGGTGCCCGGCTGTGGTCCCGGGGCGCCGAACGGCTGCTGCGCCCCCGAGGGCGCACCGCCGTGGGTGGGCTGAGGCCCCTGGGGCCCCTGAGCACCGAACGGCTGCTGAGCGCCCGTGGGCATGCCCTGGCCGGGCTGCGGGCTCGGCCCGGGAGCGCCGGCCTGGTGCCCCTGGATACCGGGCGGCTGCTGTGCCCCTGACGGTGCACCGCCGGAGCCGGGCTGGGGCCCCTGGGGGGCGTGCGGTCCCTGGGCGTCGAACGCCTGCTGGCCGCCGGTGGGCCTGCCCTGGCCGGGCTGGGGTCCCGGGGCGCCGAAGGGCGGCTGACCGGGAGCGCCGGTCTGGTGCCCTCGGGGTCCCTGGGCGTTGAACGGCTGCTGGGCCCCCGACGGCGCGCCGCCGTGGCCGGGCTGGGGTCCCTGGGCGCCGAAGGGCGGCTGAGCGCCGGTGGGCATGCCCGGCTGGGGGCCGGGGGCCGCGAAGGGCGGCTGGCCGGGCGCGCCTGCCTGGTGTCCCTGGGGCCCGTGTGGTCCCTGGGCCGTGGGCGGCTGCTGGGGCCCGGAAGGCGTGCCGGGCCGGTTCCCCGGGGGGAGGCCCTGGCCCTGCGTCGTGAACGGCTGCTGTGCCCCGGTGGGCATGCCGCCCTGGCCCGGCGGGGGGTTCTGGGTCCCGGGAGCGCCGAAGGGCGGCTGTCCGGGCGCGTACGGTTCCTGGCCCGGGGCGGGGGTGGCGTAGGGGCTCGCGGGCGGCTGCGGGGGAACGGGCGCGTCGTGTGCGGGTCTGGGCCCCGATGTGGAATCCTGGCCCTCGGAAGAGCCTGGCGCTGATCCGAGGAGGTCCTGGCCGTCACCGCTCTCCGGGCCGGTGGGGTGACCGTCGGGACCGTGCTGGGGCGGGTTCGGATACGTGCTGATGGGAGTCTCCGAGGGCTCTGGAGGATGTGGGGCTGGACCGCGGCGGAGCCGGGTCCGTGACCAGATCCGCGCCGTGGTGTCCGTGGCACCGTCCCGTCGGCGCGGATAAGCTGCCTGTTCCGGGTGCCGAAGCGACCGTGACGGGTGTCTCCAAGGTTCGTGTCAGGGCTCTTGGTGCTGGGCGGAGACCGGCCTTTCGGTGCAAGAGTAGCCAACGCCCGAGCGCGGACAGGACGAAGCACTCTCGGCGACAGGCATAATAAAAGGCGGAGAGGTCACGGATGTGACCCCGTGCCGGCGCTTTCCCCGCCGAGCGTGGTCCTGCCGGTCTACCCCGCCGCTGGCTTTGACCTGCGCTGCGGTGGCCAGGTAGGATATTCCGTTGTTGTGCGTTGAGTTGCCGTGGGCCCCGGACTGTTCGGGCGCCGATCCACGCACCATCGTCTGCGCACTCACCTCCGGGTCGTCCTGATTGGCATGGGCATCCGGCCAAGTAACGCCCCGCAAACCCGCGGGAGTGTTTCGTAATACGAGTCCTCCATCCCGCCCATGGGATGGGGCAGCCGACTGAAGAGCGAAGGCAAACGATCGTGCGCACATACAGCCCCAAACCTAGCGATGTCCAGCGTCAGTGGCACGTTGTCGACGCTACCGATCTCGTGCTCGGGCGTATGGCGAGCCAGGTTGCCACGCTTCTCCGGGGCAAGCACAAGCCCTACTACGCGCCCCACATCGACACCGGCGACTTCGTGATCGTCGTGAACGCCGACAAGGTCGCGCTCACCGGTAACAAGCTGGAGCAGAAGCGGGCCTACCGTCACTCCGGCTACCCGGGCGGTCTGCGTTCGGTCGCATATGCCGACCTGCTGGAGAAGAACCCGGAGCGCGCCATCGAGAAGGCTGTCAAGGGGATGCTGCCCAAGGGCTCCCTCGGCCGCCAGATGGGCAAGAAGCTCAAGGTGTACGCCGGTCCGGAGCACCCGCACCAGGCCCAGCAGCCGGTTCCGTTCGAAATCAGGAAGATCGAGCAGCCCGCCTAGGCGTTCGCGAGACTTACAGGAAGCACGAGGATAACCGTGTCCGAGCCCACCGGCATCGAAGACGTCACCCAGGAAGTCGCTGACAACCCGGAGGAGTTCCCCTCCGAGTACACCAGCGAGTCCGACGAGACGGTCGCCGCCTACGTTCCCACCGCGTCCGGCCCCAGCGCCGGTACCGGCCGCCGCAAGGAGGCCGTCGCCCGCGTCCGCATCGCTCCCGGTTCCGGTGAGTGGAAGGTCAACGGCAAGCCGCTCGAGGTCTACTTCCCGGACAAGGTCCACCAGCAGACCATCAAGGACCCGCTCGTCTCTCTCGGGTTCGACGGCGCCTACGACGTCTTCGCCCGCCTTGACGGCGGCGGCACCAGCGGCCAGGCCGGCGCGCTGCGTCACGGCATCGCCCGTGCGCTGGCGTCCCTGGACCCGGAGAACAACCGCCCGACCCTGAAGAAGGCCGGTTTCCTGACCCGCGACTCCCGTGAGGTGGAGCGGAAGAAGGCCGGTCTCAAGAAGGCGCGCAAGGCTCCTCAGTTCTCCAAGCGCTAGTGCTCATGCGCCGGCGCTCGCTCGGCTGAGTTTCCGCCCGTACGTCGCTCCTGTCCACAGGGGGCGGCGTACGGGCGTTCTTGTTTTCCCGTGGCGCCTTCCGCCACGTTGTTCTCCACCGGCGCCGGACGCGGCGCCGTTCTCGAAAGGGGCTGTCGCCTGTGGCTCGGCTGTTCGGAACAGATGGTGTCCGCGGTGTCGCCGGTCAGGACCTGACCGCAACGCTCGCTCTGGATCTGTCCATCGCGGCTGCGCGCGTACTGGCGCGCGAGACCGGTGATCGTCGGCCGCTGGCCGTCGTCGGGCGGGACCCTCGTGCGTCGGGTGAGTTCCTGGAGGCCGCCGTGGTCGCCGGTCTGGCGAGCACCGGCGTCGACGTCGTCCGGGTGGGCGTGCTGCCCACGCCGGCCGTGGCCTTCCTCACAGGCGAGCTGGACGCCGACTTCGGCGTCATGCTCTCGGCGAGCCACAACCCCGCTCCCGACAACGGGATCAAGTTCTTCGCCCGCGGCGGCCAGAAGCTCGAGGACGCCCTGGAGGAGGAGATCGAGGGCATGCTCGGCGTGCCCGTGAGCCCGGTGGTCGGGGACCGGGTCGGCCGGGTCACCGACTCCTCGGACGGCGGCGACCGTTACGTCGAGCACATCCTGGCCTCGCTGCCGCACAGCCTCCAGGGCCTCAAGGTCGTGGTGGACTGCGCCAACGGCGCCGCCACGCGGGTGGCCCCCGAGGCCCTGCGGCGCGCCGGAGCCGAGGTCGTGGCCATCGGCGACGAGCCCGACGGCTACAACATCAACGAGGGCTGCGGCTCCACCCACCTGGAGCGCCTCCAGAAGGCCGTGCGCACGCACGGGGCGGACGCGGGCCTGGCCAACGACGGCGACGCCGACCGCTGCCTGGCCGTGGACGCCGAGGGCGGTGTGGTCGACGGCGACCAGATCCTCGGCATCCTGGCCACGGAGGCCAAGGACGAGGGCCGGCTGGTCGAGGACACCCTCGTGGTCACGGTCATGTCCAACCTGGGCCTGAAACTCGCCATGGGCCGCGAGGGCATCCGCGTGGTCGAGACCGCGGTCGGCGACCGGTACGTGCTGGAGGCCATGAAGAACGGCGGCTTCGGCCTGGGCGGCGAGCAGTCCGGCCACGTGATCCTGCTGGACCACGCCACCACCGGCGACGGCGTCCTGACCGGCCTGCACCTGCTCGGCGCGATGGCCCGGCGCGGGCAGGGCCTGGCCGAGCTGGCCAAGGTGATGACGCGTCTGCCGCAGGTGCTCATCAACGTGCCGGACGTGGACCGCTCCAAGGTCAAGGAGAGCACGGAGCTGGCGGAGGCCGTGAGCGCCGCCGAGGCCGAGCTCGGCGAGACCGGCCGGGTGCTCATCCGCCCGAGCGGAACCGAGCCCAAGGTCCGTGTGATGGTCGAGGCCGCGGAGCAGGAGCAGGCGCAGGCGGTGGCCGAGCGACTGGCGGCCGTGGTGCGCTCGGCTCTGGCCTGACGATCGGCTCACGGCACAACGCGCGCTCGGGCAGAAGCAGGCCCGGGCGCGCGTTGTGCCGTCCGGGGGCCGGAGCAGGCACGCAGGCCCGGTTTCTTCGGAGGACAAGGGGATCGGCGGAGTGGAGCGGTCACGATGACGGACGCACGGCACGCGGGTGAGCTGACCATCGGCGTGGACATCGGCGGGACGAAGGTGGCCGGGGGAGTGGTCACGCCCGACGGACGGGTGCTGGCCCGCATCCGCACGGAGACCCCGGACCGGAGCAAGAGCCCGGCGGTGGTCGAGACAACGATCGCCGAGGTCGTCCAGGAACTGCGTCGCGAGTACGAGGTGCGTGCCGTGGGGGTCGGCGCCGCGGGGTTCGTCGACGAGCAGCGCGCGAACGTCCTGTTCGCACCGCACCTGTCCTGGCGCCGGGAGCCGCTGCGCGACACCCTGACCGAGCGGCTGGGGCTGCCGGTGGTCGTGGAGAACGACGCGAACGCCTCGGCCTGGGCGGAGGTCTGGGTCGGCGCGGGGCAGGGCGTGGACAACGTCGTGGTGGTGAACCTGGGGACCGGGATCGGTGGCGCGGTGGTGTTGGGCGGACGCCTGCACCGCGGGCGCTACGGCCTGGCCGGTGAGTTCGGGCACATGACGGTGGTGCCGGGCGGCCGCCGGTGCGAGTGCGGCAACCGGGGCTGCTGGGAGCAGTACGCCAGCGGCAACGCCGTCACGCGCGAGGCCAAGGAGCTGGTGCGGGCCGAGTCGCCGGTGGCCAGGGTGCTCCACCAGGCCGTGGGCGGGGACACCCGCCTGATCACCGGGCCGCTGGTCAGTGAGCTGGCGAGCAAGGGCGACCGGGCGTGCGTCGAGCTGCTGGAGGACGTCGGGGCGTGGCTGGGCACGGGGCTGGCGAACCTGGCGGCCGCCTTCGACCCGGAGCTGTTCATCATCGGCGGGGGTGTCTCGGAGGCGGGTGAGCTGCTGCTTGGTCCGGCCAGGTCGGCGTTCGAGCGCAATCTGACCGGGCGCGGCTACCGGCCGACCGCGCGCGTGGCGGCGGCTCGGCTCGGCAACGAGGCGGGGCTCATCGGTGCCGCCGCCCTCGCGAGGGAAGCGTTCTAGAACGGGCCTTGGGATACACGAGGGGGAGCGCGGCACGGCCGCGCTCCCCCTCGTGCTCTGCCCGGGTGCACGGACGACGTGTGCCCGAGACGTAAGTGTCGAAGAACTTTTGTGAGCATGTCTTGACATGGGGACCAGGGCTGATCGGCCTCGCGGCCGGACACGGGGCGGCGCGGCGGGCCGGGGGCCCGCCGCGCCGCTGTGTCGTACTACCGCCGGCTCAGGGCCTTGACGTCGATGTCGACGGGGAACGGGACGTCGAGCTTGAGGCGCTCACGGGCGATGGTGGTCGGGACGTACCTCGGGTCCCGCGTCCCGTCGAGTTCGTAGACGTGGATCGCCGGTCCGTGGTCCTCGCGCTCGATCCGCCAGAAGTGCGGGATGCCCGCCTGGGCGTACTTGAGGGGCTTGGTGGTCCGGACGCGGTCCTGGGACTCCTCGGACACGATCTCGATGGCCAGGAGCACGTCTTCCGGGGGTATGTGGGTGTCATCCCGCCAGTCGGTCCCCGTTTCGTCCTCCTCACGGACTCGGTAGACGATGAGGTCGGGCTCGGGACGTTGGTGCTTGCCCAACTTCATGGTCATCTCGTGGATGATGTCGATGTCGTCCGGCGCTGCCTCCATCAACTCATAGAGCAGATGGACGATGACCTTGGCATGGAACTTGGTCTGGGGGGACAGCAAGACGAGCGCTCCGTCGATGAGTTCCATCCGGGGTGCTCCCGGAGGGAGGTTGTCCATGTCGTCAGCGGTCCAGCCGCCGGGCGGCGGCGTGAACCAGTCGGGGAGCGGCTCGGCGGTCATCGAATCCTCCCGGGTCGATTCCTGAGCCCACTCTAATACCGCTGCTCTTGTTCATGACAGAAAGGTAGCGCTGGGTGACCACACGGTGTCGCGGATGCGCGAGGGCGCAACGAAGGAGCGAACCGAAACGGGGACCGGTCAGTCCGTCAGGGTGAGCTCGAAGGAGTAGCGCGAGGCGCGGTAGACGTGCGTGCCCACCTCGACCACCGTGCCGACGTCGTCGTAGACGGTGCGGTCCATCGTCAGCAGCGGCGCGCCGCGCGACTCGTCGAGCACACGGGCCTCGGCCGCCGTGGCGTTGCGCGCCCCGATGCTCTGGGAGGCGATCTTGAGGGAGACGCCCGCGGCGCGCAGCAGCTGGTAGAGGCCCTGGTGGACGAGGGTCTCCTCGTCGAGGCGGACCAGTCCCACGGGGACGTAGTTGTGCATGAGCGCGAGCGGCTCGTCGCGGGTGTAGCGCAGCCGTTCGATGACGTAGACCTCGGTGTCCGGTGCGACCTCCAGTGACGTGGCGATCGCGTCCGGCGGTGCCTCCACGGCCAGGCGCAGCACCTCGGTGCGTGGATGCTCCCCGGCGCGGGTCAGGTCGTCGTAGAGGCTGGAGAGCTGGAGCGGGCGGCGGACCCGCGGCATGACGACCTGCGTGCCCACGCCGCGTTTGCGCACCAGGAGGCCGCGGTCGACCAGGTACTCGATGGAGCGGCGCAGCGTGGGGCGCGAGAGACCGAGCCGCTCGGCGAGCAGCAGCTCGTTCTCCAGCCGGGTGCCGACGGCGATCTCCCCGGTCGTGATGCGCCGTTCGAGCTCCTGCGCGACCTGGAAGTACAGGGGCACGGGGCTGTTGCGATCGATCGCGATCGACAGCGGGGTCGGGGTCACGGGTGGTTTCCGTTCGTCTCGGGGGCCGGAGGGGCGGTTCCCTCCTCCATCAGTGTAAGGATGCCCACTTGTCTTGAAGTCCATACGTGCATATGTCTAGACAAAGTATTGACAGGCACGTTTCACCTGGGTGAACATGGAGCCCTGGCTGTGACCTACGGAACAGCCACCCGAGATCCAGGACACCGAACGGGGTGGGCATGCGAGTAGGACTGGTGGGCACCGGTCGCATCGGCGAGTCGCACGCGGCGGCGATCGCCCGGCGGCCCGAGGTCGACGAGCTCGTCCTGGCCGACGTCGACAGTGGCCGCGCCCGTGAGGTCGCGGGCCGCGTCGGGGCCCATGTGGCCGGGTCCATCCAGGACCTGCTGCACCCCGCCGCCGTCGACGCGCTCGTCGTGACCGCGGCTACGAGCGCGCACGCCGACCTCATCCTCGCCGGCGTGCGGGCCGGGACGCCGGTCTTCTGCGAGAAGCCGGTCGCGCCGACCGTCGCCGAGACCGTCGAGGTCCTGCGGGAGGTCGACAAGCGCGAGGCGCTCGTGCACATCGGGTTCATGCGCCGCTTCGACGCCGGATACACACGGGCCCGCCAGGCCCTGGCCGACGGCGAACTGGGCACCCTGCACCGCGTCCACGCCGTGACCTGTGACGCCGCTCCACCGCCCGCCGGCTACGTCCCCACCTCGGGCGGCATCTTCCGGGACTGCCACGTGCACGACTTCGACATCCTGCGCTGGGTCACCGGCACGGAGGTCGTGGAGGTCCACGCCTACGGCGCCAACCGGGGCGCGCCGTACTTCGCCGAGGCCGGCGACGTGGACACCACGGCGGCCGTGCTGCGCCTGAGCGACGGGACGCTCGCCACCGTCCAGGGGTCCCGCTACAACGGCGGCGGCTACGACGTGCGGATGGAGCTGGCCGGAACGGCCGGGACCATCGCGGTCGGCCTGGACGAGCGCGCGCCGGTGCGCTCGGCCGAACCCGGGGTGGCCTTCCCCTCCCAGAATCCCTGGCAGGAGTTCTGGTCCCGGTTCCGGCCCGCCTACGAGGCCGAGATCGCCGCGTTCCTCGGGGCCGTCCGCGACGGCGGTCCCAGTCCGTGCACGGTCGCCGACGCCCTGGAGGCGGTCCTGGTGGCCGACGCGGCCGACCGCTCGCGCCGCGAGGGCCGTGCGGTCCTGGTCGAGGAGGTCCGGCCGTGAGTTCAGTCGCCGACGTCGGCGCGGGGCGCGGCCGTGGTGCCGCGCACGACCAGAGCCGGCTCCAGCACGCTCGACCGGGCCGGCAGGGAGGCCTTCTCCAGGCGCTCGATGGCCAGGCGCACGGCCTCGCGGGCCAGCCCGACGGAGTCCTGGCGGACGGTCGTCAGCTGGATGTGCGAGAGCCCGGCCAACGGGATGTCGTCGAAGCCGATCAGGGAGATGTCCTGTGGCACGCGGACGCCCGCGCGGGTGATCGCGTCCAGGAAGCCGATCGCGGAGCGGTCGTTGCTCGCGAACAGCGCGGTGGGGACGTGTCCCTCGGCGAGCAGTCGCCGTGCGGCCTCGGCGCCCGACGCCTCGGTGTGGTCGCCCGGCAGCACCCGCACGTGGTCGGCCAGGCCGTTGCGGCGCATCCAGTCCCGGTAGGCGCGCCTGCGCTCGGCCGACCCGGCGCCACCTCCGCCGTCCAGGTGGGTGATGTCGCGGTGGCCCAGATCCCGGAGGTGGTCCAGTGCCTGGCGTACGGCCGGGCCCTCGGCCGTGGTGACGACGTCGACCGGGATGCCGGGGAAGCGGCGTCCGACAGCGACCACGGGCACCCGCTCGACCAGGTCCTCCAGGAAGCGCGCGGTGGTCTCGGGGCCCAGCAGGACCAGGGCGTCGCAGCGGTGGCCCAGGAGGGCGCCGACCGCCTTCTCCGAGTGCCGGGTGGGCGCGTGCGCCGACAGCACGAGGTCGTAGCCGACCTCCTCGGCCTCGGTGTACATCGCCTCCACCAGGTCGGCGTGGAAGGTGTTGTGCACGGTGAGCATGACGCCGAGTACGCGGCTTCGGGCGCTCGCCAGGGTGCGCGCGGCCAGGTCCGGCCGGTAGCCGATCTCCGCGGCTGCGGCCAGCACGCGCTCACGGGTGCCGGCGCTGGCGCCCGGGGCGCCGCGGAACACCACGGAGACCAGGGCGCGCGAGACGCCCACCCGGGCGGCGACGTCCTCCATCGTCGGTCGCCTGCCGCCGTTCGGCGCCGGTCCCGCGGGCTCCTGTGCGCCGTCGGCGCGCCCGTCTCGACCCTTCACGCTGTCTCCTCACGTTCCTGCCCTCTTCCACCGGAACCGGAGGGAAGTGGTTGACACACGATGTGTCGTGGATCACTCTGTCTCATACTAGAGCGCTCCAGTAGAGCGCACTAGTCATTCCGTGGGACTCGCCAGGTACGGCCTCCGGCCCCGTCGGAGGCCCCGATCGAAGCAAGGAAGAGAACTACCGGTGCAGCGCTACCTACGGAGGTACCAGTGAACGGCAGTGCGAACCGTAGCCCCGACGCGCCCTTCGAGGTCGTCACCATGGGCCGCGTCGGCGTCGACGTCTACCCCGAACAGATCGGGGTCGGCCTGGACGCGGTGCGCTCCTTCGGCAAGTTCCTCGGCGGCAGCCCCACCAACGTCGCCGTCGCGGCGGCGCGGCACGGGCGCCGGTCGGCGGTCGTGACCCGCACCGGCGACGACCCTTTCGGTGCCTTCGTCCATCAGGCCCTGCGCGGCTTCGGCGTGGACGACCGCTACGTCGCGCCGGTCGCCGGCCTGCCCACCCCCGTCACCTTCTGCGAGATCCACCCGCCGGACGACTTCCCCCTGTACTTCTACGGCCGCGACCCGAGCGCCCCCGACCTCCAGGTGCGCGCCGACGAGTTGGACCTGGACTCCATCACCGCCGCGGACGTGTTCTGGGTGACCGTCACCGGCCTGTGCCAGGAGCCGAGCCGCACCGCCACCCTGGAGGCGCTCAGGGCCCGGGGCCGCAACGGCATCACCATCATCGACCTCGACTACCGGCCGATGTTCTGGTCCTCCCGCGAGGAGGCCCGGCACTGGGTCGCCGAGGCGCTCCCGTACGCCACGGTCGCCGCGGGCAACCTCGACGAGTGGGAGACCGCCGTCGGTGTCCGCGACCCCCGGGCCGCGGCCGACGCGGGCCGCGGCGCCGGGATCGACCTCGCCGTCGTCAAGCAGGGCCCCGAGGGCGTGCTCGCCGTCGACGGCACCGGAGCGGTACGGGTCCCTCCCGTCCCGGTCGAGGTCGTCAACGGCCTCGGCGCGGGCGACGCCTTCGGCGGCGCGCTCTGCCACGGACTGCTCAGCGGATGGGACACCGAGCGCGTCATGCGCTTCGCCAACGCGGCGGGCGCCATCGTCGCCTCCCGGCTCTCCTGCTCGGACGCCATGCCCACCTCGGTCGAGGTCGAGGCCAAGCTGGGGGAGGCCGCCCATGTCGGTTGACGCGTTCCGTTCCATCGTCGAGACCCGGCTGCACAACCCGGGCGCGATCGCCGAGGCCGCGGCCGGGCGGGTGCGCCCCTCCTCCCCGGTGGGCCCGAGCGGCAAGGCGATGATCGTCGCCGCCGACCACCCGGCGCGCGGCGCCCTGCGGTCGGGCAGCCGCCCGATGGCCATGGCCGACCGCGCCGACCTGCTGGACCGGCTGCGCGTCGCGCTGGCCCGGCCCGGGGTCACCGGCGTGCTGGCGACCGCGGACATCCTGGAGGACCTGCTGCTGCTCCGCGAGCCCGACGGCTCGGGTGTGCTGGACGGCAAGTCGGTCTTCGGCTCGATGAACCGCGGCGGCCTCGCGGGCGCCGCCTGGGAGATCGACGACCGGTTCACCGGCTACGACGCCGCCGGGATCGCCCGCATGGGCTTCGAGGGCGGCAAGATGCTCCTCCGCCTGGACTACGACGACGACCGCACGGTGCCCACCCTGGAGAGCTGCGCCCGGGCGGTGAACGAGCTGAACGCCGCCCGTGTCACCGCCATGGTCGAACCGTTCATCTCCGGCCGCACCGAGGGCGTGATCCGCAACGACCTGTCCCCGGACTCGGTCGCGCGCTCCATGGCCATCGCCTCCGGGCTCGGCAACACCTCGGCCTACACCTGGCTCAAGCTCCCGGTGGTCGACGAGATGGAGCGGGTCATGGCCACCTCCACCCTTCCGACCGTGCTGCTGGGCGGCGAGGTGTCGAAGGATCCCGACGCCGCGTTCGCCCGGTGGGGCGAGGCGCTCAAACTGCCCAACGTCATCGGCCTGACCGTGGGCCGGTCCCTGCTGTACCCGGCCGACGACGACGTCGTGGCCGCCGTCGACACCGCTGTGGGGTTGCTGTGAATTCGAACGACAAGTACCACCTGCCGGCGGGGAGCACCGCCGCCCCGCCCTTCCGTACCGTCATCACCCCCGAGACGGCCGGGTGGGGCTACTCCGGCCTGCGGGTCCTGGAACTGGCGCCCGGCCAGGCCCGTGAGATCGCCACCGGCGACGCCGAGACCCTCGTCCTGCCGCTCGACGGCGGCTGCTCGGTGACGGTCGACGGGCACGAGTTCGCCGTGACGGGGCGGCGGTCGGTCTTCTCCCGCGTCACCGACTTCGTCTACCTGCCGCGCGACGCCCGCGCCGTCGTCTCCAGCGGGTCCGGTGGCCGGTTCGCGCTCCCCTCGGCGCGCTGCGAGCGGCGCCTGGAGCCGCGCTACTGCCCCGCCGAGGACGTCCCGGTCGAACTGCGCGGCGCGGGCCAGTCCAGCCGCCAGGTGAACAACTTCTGCACCCCCGGCACCCTGGACGCCGACCGGCTCATCGCCTGCGAGGTCCTCACCCCCGGCTCGAACTGGTCCTCCTACCCACCGCACAAGCACGACGAGGCGACCGCGTCCGAGTGCGAGCTGGAGGAGATCTACTACTTCGAGGTCGCCGGGGGACCGGAGGGCCCCGGCATCGGCTACCAGCGGGTCTACGGCACCGAGGAGCGCCCCATCGACGTCTTCGCCGAGGTGCGCTCCGAGGACGCCGTCCTCATCCCGCACGGCTGGCACGGCCCGTCGATGGCCGCGCCCGGCTACGACCTCTACTACCTCAACGTCATGGCGGGCCCCGGCCCGGAGCGGGCGTGGAGGATCTGCGACGACCCGGCGCACGGCTGGGTGCGCCGGACCTGGGCCGACCAGGTGACCGACCACCGCCTGCCGCTCACCTCGACCGAAGAGAAGGGGAACCGGGCACGATGAGCGACTCCACCGACTCCACCGACTCCGGCGCCGCGACCGTCCGCCTCACCACGGCCCAGGCCCTGGTCCGGTTCCTCGCCGCGCAGTACAGCGAGCGCGACGGTGTCGAGCAGCGGTTCGTCCCCGGCGTGTGGGGCATCTTCGGGCACGGCAACGTCGCCGGCCTGGGCCAGGCGCTGCTCCAGGCCGACCGGACCGGTGAGGCGGACCTGCCCTACTACCTGGCCCGCAACGAACAGGGGATGGTCCACACCGCGGTCGGGTTCGCCAGGACCCGCAACCGGCTGCAGACCTTCGCCTGCTCCGCCTCCACCGGCCCCGGGTCCACGAACATGGTGACCGGCGCGGCGCTGGCCACCACCAACCGGATCCCGGTCCTGCTGCTGCCCAGCGACATGTTCACCACCCGCTACCCGGACCCGGTGCTCCAGCAACTGGAGGACACCCGCGGCGGCGACGTCACCGTCAACGACGTGTTCCGGCCGGTGTCCAAGTACTTCGACCGGGTCACCCGGCCCGAGCAGCTCATCCCGGCCGCCCAGGCGGCCATGCGGGTGCTGACCGACCCCGTCGAGACCGGCGCGGTCACCCTCTGCCTGCCCCAGGACGTGCAGGCCGAGGCCTACGACTGGCCGACGGCGTTCTTCCGCAAGCGCGTGTGGCACATCGGCCGCCCGCTCCCGGAACCGGACGCGCTGGCCCGCGCCGCCTCGGTGATCCGCATGGCCGAGCGGCCCCTGCTGGTCGCGGGCGGCGGCGTGGTCTACTCCGAGGCCGAGAGCGCGCTGCGCGCGTTCGCCGAGGCCACCGGCATCCCGGTCGCCGACACCCACGCCGGCAAGGGCGCGCTGCCCTGGGACCACGACCGCGCGGTCGGCGGCATCGGGTCCACCGGCGCCAGGAGCGCGAACGAACTGGCCCGAGAGGCCGACGTGGTGATCGGGGTCGGCACCCGCTACAGCGACTTCACCACCGCCAGCCACACCGTCTTCGCCGATCCGGACGTCACGTTCGTCAACCTGAACGTGGCCCGGCTGGACGCCGCCAAGCACGCGGCCTCCCAACTGGTCTGCGACGCCCGCACGGGCCTGGAGGCGCTGGGCCGGGAACTGGACGGCTGGGAGGTCGCGGCCGGCCACCGGGCCCGCACCCGGGAGCTGGCCGAGGAGTGGGCGCGGACCACCGACGCCTGCTACGCGGTGGACCACGGCCCGCTGCCGGCCCAGACGGCCGTGCTCGGAGCGCTCAACGACGTCCTCGGCGACCGCGACGTGGTCATCAACGCGGCCGGGAGCATGCCCGGCGACCTGCAGATGCTGTGGCGGGCGCGGGACCCCAAGGCCTACCACGTGGAGTACGCCTACTCCTGCATGGGCTACGAGGTGGCCGCCGGGACCGGCGTCAAGATGGCCGACCCCTCCCGTGAAGTGGTCGTGCTGGTCGGCGACGGCTCCTACCTGATGATGGCCCAGGAGATCGTGACCATGGTCTCC
This sequence comes from Nocardiopsis sp. Huas11, assembly GCF_003634495.1. Classification (GTDB taxonomy): domain Bacteria; phylum Actinomycetota; class Actinomycetes; order Streptosporangiales; family Streptosporangiaceae; genus Nocardiopsis. The sequence goes on from NZ_RBKY01000001.1 coordinate 3,499,221, forward strand.
GAGGGCCTGAAGGTCATCATCGTCGTCGTCCAGAACCACGGCTTCGCCTCGATCGGATCCCTGTCGGAGTCGCTCGGCTCCCAGCGCTTCGGAACGAAGTACCGCTACCGCGACCCCGGCAGCGGCCGGCTCGACGGGCCCGTCCTGCCCGTCGACCTGGCGGCCAACGCCGCGAGCCTGGGCGCCCGCGTCATCCGCGCCGACGGGATCAAGGAGTTCCGCGCGGCCCTGGCCGAGGCCAAGGCGGCCGAGACCACCACGGTCGTGCACATCGAGACCGACCTGGAGGGTCCCAACCCGCCCGGCAGCGCCTGGTGGGACGTGCCCGTCAGCCAGGTGTCGGAGTTGGACAGCACCCGCGACGCGTACCGGACCTACCACTCCCACCAGCAGGGACAGCGCCACTACCTGTGACGCCCTCCCGGAAGAAGGAAACGACAGTGAAGACCGTGCAGCACTGGATCGACGGGGCCGCGACCTCCGGGGCCTCGACCCGCACCGCACCGGTGTGGAACCCGGCCACCGGTCAGCGGCAGGCCGACGTCCTGCTCGCCGAGCGGGCCGACGTCGACGCCGCGGTCGCGGCCGCCGCCAAGGCCTTCGAGAGCTGGGGCGACTCCTCCCTGACCAAGCGCACCCGCGTGCTGTTCTCGCTGCGCGAGCTCCTGGCCAGGCACGAGGACGAGATGGCGCGGATCATCGCCGCCGAGCACGGCAAGGTGATCGACGACGCCAAGGGGGAGATCGTCCGCGGCCGCGAGGTCGTCGAGTACGCGTGCGGCATCATCAGCGCCCTCAAGGGCGGCTACTCCGACCAGATCTCCACTGGGATCGACACCTTCGACTTCCGCCAGCCGCTGGGCGTGGTCGCCGGCATCACCCCGTTCAACTTCCCGATCATGGTGCCGCTGTGGATGCACCCGATCGCGATCGCCTGCGGCAACACCTTCGTCCTCAAGCCCAGCGAACGCGACCCCTCGGTGTCGAACTTCGTGGCCGCGCTGTACGCCGACGCCGGACTGCCCGACGGCGTGTTCAACGTCGTGCACGGCGACAAGGCCGCGGTCGACGGCATCCTCGACCACCCGGGGATCGAGGCGGTCTCGTTCGTCGGCTCCACGCCCATCGCCCAGTACGTGCACGAGCGCGCCACCGCGTCCGGCAAGCGCGTCCAGGCCCTCGGCGGAGCCAAGAACCACGCGGTGGTCCTGCCCGACGCCGACCTGGAGTTCGCCGCGAACCACCTGACCGCCGCCGCGTTCGGCTCCGCCGGACAGCGCTGCATGGCCATCTCCGCGACCGTCGCCGTGGGCGAGGCCGCCGACGCCCTGGTGCCGGTGCTCGCGGCCAAGGCCGAGGCGATCAGCGTCGGCCCCGGCCAGGACAGCGCCAACGACATGGGCCCGGTCATCTCCGCCCAGGCCCGCGACCGCGTCGCCTCGTTCGTGTCCTCCGGCGAGGAGCAGGGCGCCGTCGTGGTCGTCGACGGCCGAGACCTCAAGGTGGACGGGCACGAGGAGGGCTTCTTCGTCGGCCCGTCGCTGCTGGACAGGGTCACCGCGGACATGGACGTGTACCGGCAGGAGGTCTTCGGCCCGCTGCTGGTCGTGGTCCGCGCGGCCGACCTCGACGAGGCGATCGGGATCGTCAACGCCAACCCGTACGGCAACGGCACCGCCATCTTCACCAGCGACGGGGAGGCCGCGCGCCGCTTCCAGCGCGGGGTCACCGTCGGGATGATCGGCGTCAACGTGCCGATCCCCGTGCCCATGTCGCACTACTCCTTCGGCGGGTGGAAGAACTCCCTGTTCGGCGGCCACCACATCCACGGCCCCGAGGGCGTGCAGTTCTACACCCGCGCCAAGGTCGTCACCAGCCGGTGGCCGCACGTCGACCGCTCGGTCGAGGCCGCCTTCAACTTTCCGTCCCACGGCTGACACGGCCGCACGTACTCCCCGAAACGAGGCAGACATGACCGACCGACTGGTCCTCGGATCCGCACCCGACTCCTGGGGCGTGTGGTTCCCCGAGGACGAGCACCAGACGCCGTGGCACCGGTTCCTCGACGAACTGTTCGAGGCCGGGTACGAGTGGCTCGAACTGGGCCCCTACGGCTACCTGCCCACCGACCCCGACCAGCTCGCCGACGAAGTGGGCCGGCGCGGACTGAAGGTCTCCGGCGGCACGGTGTTCGGCAACCTGCACGACCCGGACGCCTGGGACGACACCGTGGCCACGGTCCGGAAGGTCGCGGAGCTGACCGCCGCCGTCGGAGCGCACCACCTGGTGTTCATCCCGCCGATGTACCGGGACGAGAGGACCGGCGAGTTCAGCGAGTCCCCGACGCTCGACGAGGACCAGTGGCGCAACCTCAACCGGTCCGCCGACGAACTCGGCAAGATCCTGCTGGGCGACTACGACGTGCGCCTGTGCCTGCACTCGCACGCCGACAGCCACATCCAGACCCAGCCGGAGATCGAGCGGTTCCTCGACGGGACCGACCCCGAGTACGTCTCCCTGTGCCTGGACACCGGACACGTCGCCTACGGCGGCGGTGACGCGGTCGACCTGATCCGCCGGTACTCCGAGCGCGTGGACTACGTCCACATCAAGCAGATGGACCCGGAGATCATCCGGCAGGTCAACGAGGAGAAGCTCAGCTTCGGCGAGGCCGTCAAGCGCGGTGTGTGCGTCGAGCCGCCCGCCGGGGAGCCCGCGCCCGCCGCGGTCCTCGACGCGCTCCGCGACGTCGACGCCCGGCTCTTCGTGATCGTCGAACAGGACCTGTACCCCTGCGAGCCGGACGTCCCGCTGCCCATCGCGATCCGGACCCGCAAGTACCTCAACAGCTGCGGATTGGGGGCGCGCCACCAGAAGGCCTGACACCGCTCCACCACGCTGAGCCGCCCGTGCGGAGGCTCCCGCAAGTCGCGTCGCCCCTCGTGACCTCCTTCACCACAGATGAGTGCATCCCCTCAAGACCGACAAGAGGTCGACACATGAAGCGCAACACCACCTACACCGCACTGCTCGCGGGCGCCGCGAGCCTCCTGCTCGCCGCGACGGCGTGCAGCTCGGAGGGAGGTCGCGAGGAGGCGGCCGACGGCGACGTCGAGACGCCCGAGCTCACCATCGCGATGATCACGCACGAGGTCCCCGGTGACACCTTCTGGGACATCATCCGGTCCGGCGCCGAGGACGCCGCGGCCAAGGACAACATCAACCTGGAGTACGCCTCGGACCCGGAGGCGGGCCAGCAGGCCAGCCTGATCCAGAACGCGATCGACCGGGAGGTGGACGGCATCGCCATCACCCTGTCCAAGCCGGACGCGCTGGAAGGGGCCATCTCCGACGCGCAGGCGGCCGGCATCCCGGTGGTCGCGTTCAACGCGGGCATCGAGGACTGGGTGGACCTGGGCGTCCAGCAGTACTTCGGTACGGACGAACACCTGGCGGGCACCGCCTTCGGCGAGCGGCTCAACGACGTCGGCGTGCAGAAGGCCCTGTGCGTGATCCAGGAGCAGGGACACGTCGCCCTGGAGACCCGCTGCTCCTCGCTGGGCGACGCCTTCGAGGGCGAGTCCGAGGTGCTCTACGTCGACAGCGCGAACATGCCCGAGGTCCGCTCCAGCATCGCCGCCAAGCTCCAGGAGGACGAGGAGATCGAGTACGTCGTCACGCTGGGCGCCCCGATCGCCATGACCGCGATCGACGCCATCGACGACTCCGGCAGTGACGCCACGGTCGCCACCTTCGACACCAACGCCGAACTCGTCGGGGCGATCCAGGAGGGCCTCGTCCAGTGGGCCGTCGACCAGCAGCCCTACCTGCAGGGCTACCTGGCCGTCGACTCCCTGTGGCTCTACAACACCAACGGCAACATCGCGGGCGGCGGAACCGAGCCCGTGCTGACCGGCCCCGCGTTCGTCGACGAGTCCAACATCGACGCGGTCGCCGAGTACGCCGAGCGGGGAACGCGATAACCATGGGTCAGACCCTCAGTCCCACGGCGCCGAAGGGCGGCTCGGAGAAGGCCCTCCGGGTGACCCGGAGGTCGGCGCTGCGCACGTTCATGACACGGCCCGAAGTCGGCTCGCTGGTCGGCGCGGTGATCGTCTTCACCCTCTTCTTCAGCATCGCCGACCCGTTCCGCACCGGTGGCGCGTTCGCGACGATCCTGTACGCGAGCTCCACCATCGGGATCATGGCCGTGGGCGTGGCGCTGTTGATGATCGGCGGCGAGTTCGACCTGTCCGCCGGTGTCGCGGTGATCACGTCGGGCCTGACCGCGTCGATGTTCGCCTGGTACTTCTCCGTGAACGTCTGGGTCGGGGCGGCGGTCGCGCTGGCCGTCTCCCTGGCCATCGGGTTCCTCAACGGGTGGATCCTGGTGCGGACGAAACTGCCCAGCTTCCTGGTGACGCTGTCGATGTTCCTGATGCTCCAGGGACTCAACATCGCCATCACGAAGCTGATCACGGGCCAGGTCTCCACCACGAACATCTCGAGCATGGACGGCTTCGACTCCGCGCGGGCGGTGTTCGCCTCCAGCTTCCCCGTTCTGGGGATCAACGTCCGGATCACCGTCCTGTGGTGGCTGCTGTTCGTCGGCCTGGCCACGTGGGTGCTGATGCGGACCAAGGTCGGCAACTGGATCTACGCGGTGGGCGGCAACCAGGAGAGCGCCAGGGCGGTCGGCGTCCCCGTCGCCAAGGTGAAGATCGGCCTGTTCATGACGGTCGGCTTCATGGCCTGGTTCTCCGGCATGCACCTGCTCTTCATGTACAACACCGTGCAGTCCGGTGAGGGCGTCGGCAACGAGCTGCTGTACATCATGGCCGCGGTCGTCGGCGGGTGCCTGCTCACCGGCGGCTACGGAACCGTGGTCGGCGCCGCGATCGGCGCGTTCATCTACGGCATGACCCGCCAGGGGATCGTCTACGCCGGCTGGGACAACAACTGGGTGTTCTTCTTCGTCGGCGCGATGCTGCTGATGGCCGTCGTGGTCAACGGCTGGGTCCGGACACAGGCGAACAAGAGGTGAGCGAGGTGAGCACCGTGACGAGGACCGAGACGAGAACCGGGACGTCGGCGGATTCCGAGCAGGCGCCGGAGACGGCACCGCTGCTCGAACTGGAAGGGGTGGGCAAGTCCTTCGGCAACATCCGGGCCCTGGACGGGATCGGTCTCAGGGTCGGCGCCGGCGAGGTCACCTGCATCCTCGGTGACAACGGCGCGGGCAAGTCCACGCTGATCAAGATCATCGCCGGGCTGTACAAGCCCACGTCGGGCCGCTACCTGGTGGACGGCGAGCCGGTGGACTTCTCCTCTCCGCGCCAGGCCCTGGACCGGGGCATCGCCACCGTCTACCAGGACTTGGCGATGGTGCCGCTGATGCCGGTGTGGCGCAACTTCTTCCTCGGTTCGGAGCTGCGCACCGGGTTCGGCCCCTTCCGGATGCTCAACGCCGCCCGGATGCGGCGCATCGCCGACGAAGAGCTCAGGAAGATGGGCATCGACCTGCCCGACATCGACGCCCCGGTCGGCAACCTGTCCGGCGGGCAGCGCCAGGTCGTGGCCATCGCCCGCGCGGTGTACTTCGGCGCGCGCGTCCTGATCCTGGACGAGCCGACGGCGGCGCTGGGCGTCAAGCAGTCCGGCGTGGTCCTGAAGTACATCAAGGCGGCCCGGGACGCGGGGCTGGGCGTCATCTTCATCACGCACAACCCGCACCACGCGTACCTGGTCGGCGACCACTTCGCGGTGATCAAGCTCGGCGAGATGGAACTCGACCAGCCGCGGTCGGAGCTGACCCTGGACGACCTCACCCACCACATGGCGGGCGGGGCCGAACTGGACGCCCTCCAGCACGAACTGAAGCGGGAGGAGGGGACCCCCGAGGTCGCGCCCCTGCGCGGCGCCGAGGACGAGGGCCCCGACGTCCAGACGCTCTGAGAGCACCCCGGTACACGAAACGAGTCAGAGAGCAGGTGGAGACGATGGCCGTCAGGGTCGGTGTGATCGGCACCGGATGGATCGGATCCGAGCACATCCGGAGGATCACCGATCGCGTCGGCGGCGCCGAGGTGGTCGCGGCGACCGACATCGACGCCGATCGGGCCGCCCGGGCGGTCGCCGGGACGGGCGCCCGTGTCCTGGCCGGAGACGAGGAGGTGATCGCGGCCGACGACGTCGACGCGGTCGTGGTCACCTCCTGGGGTCCCGCGCACGCCGATTCGGTGATCGCCGCGGTGGAGGCCGGCAAGCCGGTCTTCTGCGAGAAGCCGCTGGCCACCACGGCCGAGGGCGCCCAACGCATCCTCGACGCGGAGGCGCGGCACGGATCGCGCCTGGTCCAGGTCGGCTTCATGCGGCGCTTCGACGCCGGGTACGCGCAGATGAAGGAGGTCATCTCCGGGGGCGGCGTGGGAACGCCGCTGATGGCGCACTGCGTCCACCGCAACCCGACGGTGCCCGAGAGCTACCACTCGGAGATGGCGGCGCAGGACACCGCCGTCCACGAGATCGACGTGATGCGCTGGCTGCTGGACGACGAGATCTCCTCGGTCCAGGTCATCACCCCGCGCCGGACCGCCAAGCGCTTCGAGCACCTGCGCGACCCGCAGTTCATGCTCTTCGAGATGGCCGGCGGCGCGCGCGTGGACCTGGAGGTGTTCGTCAACTGCCAGTACGGCTACGAGATCGGCTGTGAGGTCGTCGGCGAGGAGGGCACGGTCCGGCTCCCGGAGATCCCGGGCGCGGTCGTGCGCTCGGCGGGGAGCCGGAGCGCGCCCGTCCTCCAGGACTGGGTCCAGCGGTTCGCCGCCGCCTTCGACACCGAGTTCCAGACCTGGGCCGACGAGGTGGCCGCGGGCACGCCGACCACCGGCCCGAACGCCTGGGACGGGTACGCGGCGGCGGTCGTCACCGACGCGGCCGTGCGCGCGCTGCACTCGGGCGAGGTCGTGGAGACCGGCATCAAGGCACGTCCGGCCTTCTACGTCTGAGAGGAAGACGAGCTACCGATGAAGATCGCGATCGACCCGTACATGTTCCGCGGCCTGCCGATGGCCGAGATGGTCCGGACCGTGGCGGACATGGGCTACTCCTACATCGAGCTGTCGCCCCGCGCCGAGTTCATGCCGTTCTTCCTGCACCCGCGGGCGGACGACGAGCGGGTGGCCGAACTGCGCTCGGTGCTGCGCGAGACCGGGGTGGAGCTGTCCTCGATCCTGCCGCTGTACAAGTGGTCCAGCCCCGACGAGGCCGAGCGCCGCGACGCCGTCCGCTACTGGAAGCGGATGATCGAGGTGGCCGTCGAACTCGGCGTCACCCTGATGAACTCCGAGTTCAACGGCCGTCCGGAGCGGGCGGCCGAGAGCGAGGGCGCCTTCTGGCGGTCCATGGAGGAGTTGCTGCCCGTCTTCGAGCGCGAGGGCATCGCCCTCAACCTCGAAGCCCACCCGGACGACTTCTGCGAGGAGAACGACCCCGCGGTGGACCTGGTCCGCGCGATCAATCGGCCGTGGGTCAACTACCTCTACTGCGCCCCGCACACCTTCCATCTGTCGGGCGCGGAGCCGGGTGCGGACATCCGCCGGATGATGGAGTACGCGGGGGACAGGCTGCGGCACGTCCACATCGCCGACTCCTTCGACCACAAGGGGTCGTCAGGGCTGCGGTACATCCTCAACCCTCCGGGGACGCCCGCACGGATCCACCAGCACCTGGACATCGGCCAGGGCGAGGTGGACTGGGACGTGTTCTTCCAGACGCTGCGCGACCTGGACTTCGACGGGGTGGCCACGGTGTGCGTGTTCGCCTGGGAGGAGCGGGCGCGCGCGTCGTCGGAGTTCATGCTCGACCGGGTCACCAAGGAACTGGTGGCCTGACCAGGACGCCGGGGCGCCGGTTCGGCCGCCGATAGCGGTCGAGGGGCGCGGTGGCCCCGGCTCGGCGCCGCAGCGGGACGCACTCGTGTGTCCGGCTGCGGCGCCCTCTTTCGCGTACGGACGCCACAGTGGGCGCGAGCACGAAGATGCCAGTAGCCGTACGTGACGGTCGGCGCCGCTATGTGGTGGTCCTGGAGCGCGGTCCGGTCCGGTCGCCGCTCACGCCCCGTCACGCGCCCGTGCGCATGCTCCCTCCCGCGAGGGAGGAGATCGCTCCCATGGGGGAGGTGCGGTCCGGGGCGGGTGATGGAGGCTGGGGGCATGTCCAAGAAGCGATTGACGGTCGGCGCCGGATGGACGATGGCGACCATCGGCGTCCTGCACACCCTGGTCTTCCTGCCCCACCCCTACTGGAGTGAGTGGCTCGCCGGCGGGCTGCGCTCGGGCGAAGGCGGTGACGCGTCCCTGTCCGTGTTCTGGGCGCTGCCCGGGAGCTTCGTCGTCCCCCTGGTCCTGACCGGCCTCCTGGTGGCGCGGCTGGGGCGGCGCGGCGAGCGCGCGCCCGCCTACGTCGGCTGGGGACTGGGCGGCTGGGCGGTCGGGTGCGTACTGCTCATCGGCCCCAGCGGCTTCCTACTGGGCCTGATCCCGGCCGGGTTGCTCATCGCCGAGGACCTGCTGGCACGCCGCAGGAGCGCTGGGCGGGGCGTAGCGGATCCGGTGGTCGGGCGAGGGGAAGACGCGCGGCCGCAGCGCTGATCGGCGCCGCCTGCCGAGATCGAGCGGATTCGGCGTCGGACCGTTGCCGGACCTCAGCGACATCGCCGAGTCGGGGAGCCGCAGGTGTCGCTCGCACCCCCTGAACAAGGGGTGCTGCTTCTGATCGACGAAGTCATGGCGCGGAGTGGGGCTACTGGCATCTTCGTGCCCGCACCCACTGGCAGGTCGGTGCTCGATCCACTGGCATTCCCGTGGCCGTCAACACCCTTCTCCGTCCGCGCGCCGTGTGCCCGACACCGGTCCGGAAGGTGCGGGTTCACGGGTGCTTTTGTAGGGTGTCCGGATTACCGCGGGTGGTTCCGGGCCCACGGCCCGACGGCACCCCGACCAGCCACCCTCCCCCGAAGAGAAGCCGCACGCGATGACCCGCACGTCTCATTCGCCGCGACTCCGACGAAGCGAGGCCCGCCGACTGGAGCGGCGCCGCAAGCGCCTGCTGACGGCCGCCCTGGCCTGCTCGGTCGGCGTCGCCGCGATGATCGGAGTCCTCGTCGTGGTCCTGATGTCCCGGGAGCCCGCCGGCCCCGAGCCGGGCACCGGCGCCGAGCCCGGCGGCCACCGGGCGGGGGCGGCGAGCGAGGAGCCCTCCCCGACGCCGTCGCCCACGGCCTCGGCCTCGGCCTCGGCGGGCCCGGACGCCTCGCCCTCTCCGTCCCCCTCCGCCGAGGCGAGCGAGGACGAGGACGACGAAGAGTCGGTCGAGGAAGCGAGCGCGGAGCCCAGCGAGGGCGCGGAAGCGGACGAGTCCGAGGCCCCCGCGCCCGCGCCGGAGCCCGAGCCCGCCCCCGAACGGCCCGAGCCGGAACCCGAGCCCGAGCGGCCCGCCGACCCGCCGGAGGAGGAAGAGGACCCCGTCGAAGATCCCGACGACGACGGACTCCCCTGGTGGCCCTGGAACTGACGCCCGGGGGCATGGAGAGGGGCTACCGAAGATCTCCTGAGCCGGTGCCCGCCTCGGGGAGAACACCCGTGATCCGCCGGTACTCGAAGCTGGCGTCCGCCACCCGGCTCCAACACCTGCGGGTGCCTAGCCTTGGTGGTTCCAGGTGCCGAGCGCGGGAGCCCGCACCAGGTACACCCCGCTCTCGGCGTCGGCCTCCAGCGAGAACGCGCCCAGCTCGGGCCACTTCGCGTGGTCCAGCCGTCGGTAGGCATCCTCAAGTCTGGTCACGAGGGGGGTCGGCCCTCCGCTGTGGGTCGTTCCGTCCGGCCACAGGTACGTCCAGGAGGAGTCGGGGGTACCCAGGTACACGATCCGGCCGTGCCCGTCGTCGAACGGACGCATACCCACACCGATGCGCACACCGGGCAGCGGCGCCGATGCCGGGGAACGGGCCAGGGGGAACGCGTTGGGTCCGGTCGTGCATGAACTGGGCATCACGCACGTACGGGCCCTGGGCGCCGGTCCCTTCGGTCCTGCGCAGAGCCGTGATGGGGGTTGACTCTCGATTCGAATCGGGTGCCCAGGGGACGATGAGGAGGGCGTCCAGGTCGACCCGGTCGATTCACTCCTGGGGGAGGCGGGTGACGGCCTGTGGCACGTGGAGCCTCGCTCAGCTCACCGAGCAAGGCCCCGTCACGGGCGACTACTGCGACGCGGTCACTGCCCGAACTTTTGCTTGACCAGGGACGGTCCCTCGAAGTCAGCGGGGATCGCGTCCATCAGCACTTCGTTGACCCGCTGACCGAGCCACACGTTCGAGTCCCGCCGGACGCCCTGCTTCCTGAACCCGGCCTTTTCATAGGCGTGTCACCGTGCTCGAACCCAATGTCAGAGCGGAAGCGGACCAACCCGACCAAGCGCCGCACCCGTTGCTGACGCGGGCCGAGTGCGGCGGTCGCCATGGTCACCAGCAGACCCGTGCCAACGGCTGCGCGTGCTCGCAAGGACACCGGGGGCGCAGGCTCCCATCCGAACGGAACTTCATGGATGCTGCGCGATGGTGCCCACGGCACGCGCTTCGCCGGGGTGGCTGAAGTGGTCAACGGCGCGGTCGGTGAGTACGAGGCCACCGAGTCGGCCGAGGCGCGCTGCGCCAAGGACGCCGACAAGCTCGAATGCCTGTTGCAGGCGGTGGAGTACCAGAAGCAGGGCAACACCCACACCCAGGCGTGGATCGACACCTCCCTGGCGTCGCTCAAGACCGTTTCGGCGAAACGGTTGGCTGAGGAGGCGCTCACACGCGACCCTCTGGAGTGGATGCATCAGGCGCGCACTCAGAAGCCGCCGCTCTGACTTTGAGTGTCCGTATAAATGCGCTTGATTCGGGCAAAGGGGATTCTTCTGGCGTGGTGGTGGAGAAAATCAGGTTCTTCTGAGCGCGTGGCCTGAACTGGGGGTATGAAGAATCGGGTGGGCTTCCCCGAACTGGTTTTCGGGAAAGTTCGCATTCGCTCGCGGAGTGCTCTACCCTTCTTTCCAACTACAACTTCACAAGCGGAGACCCCGCGACGCTAATCGGCGCCCGGGGTCGTGGCCAGCAACCTCAACCCTTTAACCAAAGGAATTGCCGACATGGCTTATTCTAGCCCTGCCGTCCTCAGCTACGCCATGGGCCTCGTCAAGGCCCTCTTCACGCCGGCGCGCGGGCGCCATGCGGTCGCCGCCCGCCGACGCCGTTCCACCCGGGTCCGCCGCTACGCGCCGCTTCCCGCCCCGGTCCCCGCGCAGGCCAGTGCCCCTCCGGCACCCCGCCCCGCACCTCGCCTGGCCCCTCCCCGCGAGCACCTCCCCGCCGAGGACGTCGCCCTCGTGCGCGGCTACTACCGGGCCTTCGAGACCGAACGCGATCTCGCCCGTGTCCAGGCCGAGGCCCGCGCCCGTCTCGACCGCTGGGCCGCCAAGCCCGCCGCGGTGCGTATCCCCGCGCCCCGCCCCGCCGGTGACCTGCTCGCCCCCGTAGACGACCTGGGCGATCTGCGCGACGCCACCCGCCGCCGGCTGGACCAGCAGCACCGGAAGGCGGTGGCCTGATGTACGCCATCGCCAAGGAACCGCGCCCGGTGGTGTTCTGGGAGCACCGCGTCTACCCCGGCCACCTCGCGGAACTGTCGCGGGTGCGGGCGGACCTGGCCGCCGACCTGGCCGGGTTCGACGAGGACCTGGTCGACACCGTCCAACTCGTCACCAGCGAACTCTTCGCGAACGGGTGCAAGTACGCAGACGCCCCGGCCCCGTACAAGGAGGTCATCCGGGGCCTGTCCATGCCCGACGAGCGCACGTTGCGCGTTTCGCTGAGCGACTGCGGAGGGGGAGGGGGACTTCCGCGCATCCCCACCGAACGCTCGCCGGACGAGTGGGACGTCGCGGAGGGCCAGCGCGGACTCCTGCTCGTGGAGAACCTGGCCACGGCGTGGGGCCATTTCCGCCTGGCGCCGTGGGCCGACCTGGGCACGCACGTGTGGGCCACGTTCGAGGTGGAGCCGGAGAAGGTCCCGAGCCGGCTTCGCCCGTTCGTCTTCACCTCCTGACGTGCCAGAAGAAGGGGAGGGAAGGGCCCGCACAATTGACCGAACCCGGTTCTAGTCTGTGGGGTCCTTCCTCTGTAGAGTGCGGGCCATGGATCTGAACGGAATCTCCGCCCTCGTCTCGGGCGGCGCGAGTGGCCTGGGTGAGGCCACCGCCAGGGAACTCGCCGCAGCCGGCGCCACCGTCGTCATCGCCGACCTCAACGCCGACCGCGGTGAGGCCATCGCCAAGGAGATCGGTGGCGTCTTCGTCTCCACCGACGTCTCACAGGAAGACCAGGTCAAGGCCGCGGTGCAGGCCGCCGCGGACACCGGCAAGCCCTTCCGGGCGGCCGTCTCGTGCGCCGGCATCGCCTGGGCGACCCGCACGGTCGACCGCCAGGGCAACCCGCACGACCTGGACAGCTACCAGAAGGTCATCCAGGTCAACCTCATCGGCACCTTCAACGTGCTGCGCCTGGCCGCGGCCGAGATCGCCAAGACCGAACCCCTCAACGAGGACGGCGAGCGCGGCTCCATCGTCAACACCGCCTCGCTCGCGGGCATCGAGGGCCAGATCGGCCAGATCGCCTACTCCTCCTCCAAGGGCGGCGTGATCGGCATGACCCTGCCCGCGGCCCGCGACCTCGCGGCCGTCGGCATCTCCGTCAACACCATCGCCCCCGGCATCCTGGAGACGCCGATCTACGGCGAGGGCGAGGGGGCCGAGGAGTTCAAGAAGCGCCTGGCCGCCCCGATCCCCTTCCCCAAGCGCATGGGCACGGCCGCCGAGTTCGGCAAGCTCGCCCGGGCGCTGATGGAGATCAGCTACGTCAACGGCGAGGTCGTCCGCATCGACGGCGCGCTGCGCATGCCGCCGAAGTAGGGAGTCCACCGTGTCCGACGAGGTTCTCTACACAGCCGAGGACGGCATCGCCGTCATCACCATCAACCGGCCCAAGGCCAAGAACGCGGTCGACGCGGCGGTCGCCGCGCGGATCGCCGAGGCGCTCGACGATCTCGACGCCCGCAAGGACCTGAGCGTCGGCATCATCACCGGCGCGGGAGGGACCTTCTGCGCCGGCATGGACCTCAAGGCGTTCATGCGGGGCGAGGTCCCCCTCGTGGAGGGCCGCGGATTCGGCGGGTTCGCCCAGCGCGGGCCCCGCAAGCCCCTGATCGCGGCCGTGGAGGGCTACGCCCTGGCGGGCGGGTTCGAGGCCGTGCTCGCCTGCGACCTGGTCGTGGCCGCCGAGGACGCCAAGTTCGGCATCCCCGAGGTCAAGCGCGGCCTGGTGGCCGGCGCGGGCGGGCTGCTGCGCCTGCAGCACCGCATCCCGCGCAACATCGCCATGGAGTTCGCCCTGACCGGTGACTTCGTGGGTGCTCCGCGCCTGGCCGAGCTGGGGCTGGTCAACGAGGTGACCGCCTCCGGCGGCGCCCTGGAGGGCGCCCGCGCACTGGCGGCCCGCATCACGCCGAACGGGCCGCTGGCCCTGAAGGTGTCCAAGGAGATCATCACCGCCTCGGACGACTGGTCCACCGAGGAGATGTGGGACCGGCAGAACGAACTGGCCGGTCCGGTGTTCGTGAGCCACGACGCGATGGAGGGCGCCGCGGCCTTCGCCGAGAAGCGCGCCCCGGTGTGGAAGGGCGAGTAGCGGTACCCGTGAGTCGTCGTCCGCCCGGACCAGGGTCGTGGACTGGTCCGGGCGGATCGACGGGCCTCGGGATGGTGAACGCGACGCCCCCGGCGATCGGTTCTGATCACGGAGAATCCGAGGCCGGGTGCGACACTGTCCCCACCTTGGATGCACTGGGTCCTTGCGGGATCACCTTACGTGTTCACGCGGAGGGTGTGGCCGAGCCGGACGGGCTCGCGAGGTCGGAGGTACCAGCGGACTCGCTCGCAACCGTCGCCGGTGCGGGGACGAAGCGGCGGGCGGTGGTGCGCGAGATCCAGCTCACCGGGCGCTCCAGCGGACCGGCGCCCAGGTAGCGGCGCCACAGCACCGCGAACACCAGACCCACCAGGATGAACACGTCCACCGAGTGAAGGCGCAGGAACTCGGCCCAGGAGGCATCGGGCGCGATGACGCGTTCGAGCGCCCACAGGCCGACCCCGTGCGCGGTGTAGAGGGTGAGGGTCATCGCCCCGGCCGCGGCCAGCGGGTACGGCAGGCGCCCGGCGCGGTCGGCGGCCAGGAGGCACAGGCCCAGGACCGCCATGGCCACCCCGGTGTTCCCGATCACTTCGAGGGTGGTGTTGGCGTGTGAGTCGGCCGAGAGCAGATCCACGTAGCGGACGTCCTCGCCTCCGCCGGGGAGCAGGGAGGACAGGGGGCCCAGGAGCAGGAACGAGCTGCCGTACCCGGTGACGGCGAGCCCGACGCCGCCCGCGACGAGCCCCAGCCGGACCCGGGTCGCCCGCAGATCCAGGCGGGCCACCAGCATTCCGGCGATCACGTAGGCCATGAACACCACCGCCGGGTAGATTCCCGTGACCAGCAGCCCGGCCGGGGATTCGAGGTAGTCGAGCGCGAACAACGGTTTGTCGGCGAACCCCTCGGCCATCTCGGCCTCCCACTTCGCGTCCGAGGCCTCCTGCTCGGCCTCGTAGGTGGCGACCCACTCGGGGTCGTCCGCTCTGGCCTCCCACTTCGCGTCCAGGGCCTCCTGTTCGGCGACCCACTCGGGGTCGTCCCACTTGGCATCCCACTCGGCCTCCCATTCCGCGTCGTAGGACTCCTCCGCCCCGAAGGCGGAGCCCCACGGCAGGGCGGACGAGTACACGCCCGTGACCAACAACGGCCCCAGCAGCAGGAAGGCGGCGCCGACGGCCGCGAGGTAGCGTCGACGCAGCCAGAGCAGGGGGATCGCCAGCAGGAAGTACAGGCCGTAGAAGTGCAGGATCACGGCGAGCGACCCGAGCGTGGCCAGCGCGTACCCGAGGACGATCAGCGCGATCGCGCGGGCCGCCACCCGGACCCGGGCGCGGTTGCGCTCCTCCCGGGTGTCGGGGCGGTGCCGTCCGGCGACCAGGATGAGGGAGATACCCGCGAGGAAGGCGAACAGGGCCGCCGACCGGCCGCTGACCGCCGTCTCGACCCACCCGGCGACGGTTCCGGTGGCTCCGGCCCCGGAGTAGTCGATGATGGCGAAGGAGCCAGCCCCCTCGACGGCCTCCGGACCCAGGGCGAACGCCACCAGGGGCACTCCCATGTGGGCGATGAACACGCCCAGGATCGCGATCCCCCGGGCGACATCCACCCCCACCAGGCGTTCGCGTCCGGCCAGGCGGGGCCGGACGTCGCCCGTGCCACTCGCTCCGCCCGCACCGCCCGTGGTCTTGGCCACCGCCATGTGTCCCTCCGCGTACCGGACCGGCCCCGCCGGTCTCAGGGTGATGAACGCGGTCCGGTGCCCGATCGGTTCGGGCCCGGGTGTTCTCGGAAGCAGGAGGCGTAGCCGTGACGGGCTCTAGGAGGCGTCCGGCTCGGCGGACTCCGCCGCGCCCAGCAGGGTCCCGGAGGCCTCCGCCAGGCTCGTCTCCGCGGCGGGGGCCTCGGGGAGCGACTCCAGCAGGTACGGCTCCAGGACGACCGCGAGCGACCGCGAGAACGCGTGCGAGAAGTGGTTGGTGTCGTAGTAGGCGAGCTGGTTGCCGATGACCCCCCGGCACACGCCGTCCCCGCACAGGTGGTCGGTCAGGTCCAGGAAGCGGGTGTTGCCCGGGACGTCGGCCAGCTCCTCGTAGGGCGGCCGTTCGGCCATCGAGAAGGACTGCTCCTCGACGCAGCCGCGCGCGCCCTCGCGGTCCACGCACTCGGCCACGTTGAAGCCGAACCTCGGGGTGTCCCGGACCGCCACGACCGGCACGCCGAGCTCCTCCAGCTCCCGCCAGCGCTCGACGTAGCCGTCGGGCGTGCGCTCGGGCGGGGCGCCCGGCTCGTCGTCGCGACCGCCGCCGGGGGTCGTGCGGGTCGCCGTCGTGAACACCGCGTCGGGGCCCGTCTCGGCGATCCGCGCCATGACGTCGGCGTTCCAGTTCGTGCACTCGGTGTAGGGGTCGCCCCGGTAGACCTGCTCGTCGGCGCTGAACTGGCAGGCGTTCTTGGTCATCATGACCAGGCGCCAGTCGTGCTGTTCGGTGATCGCGCGCAGGGCCTGGAACCAGTGCCGCGCGTGCGAGCTCCCCGCCAGCACGAGCGTGAAGCCGGCCTCGGGGTCGCCGAACTCGCAGGAGACGACTTCGGTGGCGTCGGTGAGGGCGTTGCACTCACGGGTCTGGTCCAGGGTGTCCGAGGCGACGGTCGCGGTGTCGGGGTAGACGGGCAGGGCGGGCAGGTTCTCCGCGAGCGCGGGGTTGAGCGTGACGGCCGCGCCAGGGTAGGACATCGGGTCCGAGCTCAGCTCCATCCGCAGTTGGCGGTCGCGTTCGATGGCCTGGCCCCACACCAGCCCGGCGAGCAGGACCGGCACGACGAACAGGACCCCGGCCGCGAGCGACCAGGAGGGGGCCCGCAACGTGCGGGTGAGGCGGGTGAGGCTCCCGTCCACCAGCCAGGTGGTGAGCACCGCCGCGACGAACGCGGTTCCCAGCACGAACAGGCCGCCGGCGAGGGTCGCTCGGTCCAGGCCGGTCACCTCCAGGTAGAAGACCAGGATCGGCCAGTGCCACAGGAACAGCGTGTAGGCCCGTGCGCCCAGCCAGACCAGCGGGCGCGACCCCAGCAGCCGGGTGGCCGTCAGGCGGCCGGGCTGCTCGCTCCCGGTGCCCGCTAGAAGGACGGCCACGGCGGCCAGGGTGGGCCACAGCGACGCGAGGCCCGGGTAGGGCAGGGCGTCGCCGATCACCAGGCCGCACAGCACCAGCGCGGCCAGGCCCGCCCACCCGAGTACCAGGCGCAGCGCGCGCGGCAGCCGCACGCGGGCGATGACCAGTGCCAGGACGCCGCCCAGCGCGAGCTCCCACAGGCGGGCGCCGGTGTCGAAGTAGGCCCACACGGGGTCGGTGGCGGTGATCCACAGCGAGTACCCGAACGAGACCGCCAGGACGGTCCCGACGGCGGTCAGGGCGGCGGTGCGCACGCGCAGTCCGCAGGCGGCGGCGATCAGCCCGACGACGGTGATCAGGACGGGCCACAGCAGGTAGAACTGCCCCTGCACGCCCAGCGACCAGAAGTGCTGGACCGGGCCGGCGGCGGAGTTCTCCGCCATGTAGTCGACCGATCCCAGCGACAGGTGCCAGTTGCCGTAGTACAGCGCGGCGGCCTGGACGTCGGCGATGATGCCGGTCCACCGCGAGCGCGGCAGCAGCAGGTAGGCCGCGACCAGGACCGCGGCGAGCACGACCGCTCCGGCGGGGAAGAGCCGCCGGGCGAGCTTGCTCCAGAAGGCGCCGAAGGCCAGGCGGCCGTCGCGCTCCATGGCGCGCACGAGCGAGCCGGTGATGAGGAACCCGGTCAGGACCAGGAAGACGTCGACGCCGCCGGAGACCGTGCCGAACCAGATGTGGAAGACGGCGATCAAGAGGGCGGCGACGGCACGCAGCCCCTCGATGTCGGTGCGGTGTCGCGCGGTGCGTGGTGACACGGACGCGCTGCGCACGCGCTCGGGGGCATGGTTCGGGACGGGAACTGACACAGTTCAGCCTCGGGCTCGGCGACGGTGAGGGCAGGGCAGGCCGGAGTGACGGCGGCGGGAAAGGGGGCCGGGGGATGATCGGCGCCCGAGAGTGGCCCTGCTTGTCCAGTATCGGTGGCTTGTGCCTGTGACCTGTGGTTCCGGGGCTGCTGTTGTCGAGTCGAGATGGAATCTGTGTGCACGCGTATCCGGGGAGCGGAAACGAAGTGTCACGGGTCACAACTTCCGCGTGGTGAGCCTCCGGCCGCGGAGCCGTCCGTCCCGCCGCGCACGCCGGTGCGCCGTTCGCGTTCGCCGGGTGATCGATCGGCTACATGTACCGGTTTGGTCTCCTTTGGTCCACTCTGACAACGCGCGAAGAACCCGGTTCGTCCTTCTTAAGACCATTTGGTGTCTTTTGTGTTGTCGGTGAAGCCCCGTATGCCGCCACGAAAGCGTGATCTGCTTCGACAGAAGGGCCCCCCATGTCCCTGACAGCACGCGTCAAGCGCGTCGGTCAGTATTTCCAGTCCTCCGCGAACAAGGCGCGCCGGGAGGAGGAACGGCGGGAGGCCGAGGCCCGGGCGGAGGAACAGCAGCGGCTGGACAAGATCGCGAGACGGCGCCGAAAACTCCTCGACGGCGACCCGTCCCTGCGCTCCTTCACCGCCGACGGCGTCGAGATGCTGGGACGCGCGGTGGAGGACTTCACCGCCGCAGGCGCCTCGGAACGCAACCTGAACCTGGTGGCCGACGCCCTGGACAAGGCCGGGGTCGAGTACTTCCTCGTCCCGGGGCGGTCCCCGCTGCGCCATGTCGTGGGTGTGCACCGTTCGCAGCGCAAGGCCTTCCTGGAGGCCATGCGCGAGCTGTACCGCGCCAGCGCGGTGTACGCGGCCAAGCCGACCAGGGACGGCGTCACGGTCTTCTCCGCCTACGTCGACGGGGCCCTGGACGAGCAGATCAAGTCGGGGCTGACCATCCGTGTCGCCGAACATCTGCTCTCTCCCGGAGGGCGGGTGCTCGCCGGCTTCGAGCACGGCTGCGACGTGGAGTTCTGGCGGGACGGCGCCTCCGTCCTGGAACGGGACGACTCCGAGACGGTGCTTTCCAGGCTGCGCGTCCAGACGCCCCGGGACGGCCTCGCCGACGCCCTGGTGGCGCCCCGCCGCAACAGGATCGCCGACGTCCTGCCCGGCTCTGAGCGCACACCCGCCACCCTGAGCGTGGGCGGCCGCGAGCACCCCACCTTCGAGGCCTTCACCTGGAAACTGGTGGAGGAGGTCGACTTCCCCGTCGACGTCGTCTACACCTGGGTCGACGGAGCCGATCCCGAGCACGCGGCCAAGCGTGCCCGGCACCTCGGCGGCGACGCCGAGGCCGCGCGGTTGGCGGCCAACGAGTCGCGCTTCACCAGCCGCGACGAGCTGCTGTACTCCCTGCGCTCGCTGCGGATGTACGCGCCGTTCGTGCGCCACGTCTACCTCGTGACGGACGACCAGGTCCCCGCGTGGCTGGACCCCGAGGCCGAGGGCATCACCGTGGTGGACCACCGCGACATCTTCGCCGACCCCGACGCGCTGCCGACCTTCAACTCCCACGCCATCGAGTCGCAGCTGCACCACATCGAGGGGCTGTCCGAGCACTACCTGTACTTCAACGACGACGTGTTCCTCGCCCGGCCGGTGCGGGCGGAGGACTTCTTCCACGCCAACGGCATCGCGCGGCTGCCCTTCTCCCCGTTCCAGTTCGGCCTGGGGCGGCCGGTGGAGGGGGAGGTGGCGCCGAACTCGGCGGGCAAGAACGTGCGCCCGCTGTTCGCCGAGGACTTCGGGCGCCAGATCATCCACAAGTTCAAGCACACGCCCCACCCGCAGATCCGCGGGGTCCTGTCGGAACTGGAGGACAAGTACGCCGAGGACGTGGAGCGCACCATGCGCTCGCGCTTTCGCTCCCTGTCGGACGTGGGCCTCACGGCGATCATGCACCACCACTTCGCGCTGCTCACCGGCCGCGCCGTGCCGGCCGAGTTCCGCCTGCGCTACGTCGACATCGGTCTGCCGGGCCTGCAGGAGAAGCTGGACCTGCTGGACTCCTCCGACGAGGTCGACTTCTTCTGCCTGAACGACCTGGACACCGCTCCGGAGGACCAGGAGGCCGTGGCCGACGCGATGCGGACGTTCCTCGAGTCGCGCTTCCCCTACCCCTCCCGTTACGAGAAGGCCGCGGGGTGAGCCGACCCGCCATGGTCGGATCCGTCGGGCGCGGACAGCCGTCCGCGCCCGACGGATCCACCCCGGCTCACGCCCGGGCGCGGGCGCCGCGGCCTCCGAAAGGCCCGCCGCGCGCCGTGTGCGCCACGCCATACGTGGGGGTCGCCTCGGGGGCCGGTGGGGCCCTTCGGGCGTCGACTCGAGAATCCCGGTGCTCAGCACCCGGTTCATCACACGGAAACGTCAGTGACCGTTCGGCGACCCGTTGTGTGCATGTCAAATTCATGTCCACGCTTGGGTAGAGTCACATCAACTGGCGGTTTTTTACCGTAAACAGTCATTTGATGGCAGGTCATGTGAACCTCCCACGTCGAAGGCGCGTCCATCAACTGATGGCCATCTGACGCGGCACCTCCCCACCGGCGGGCCCCGACGAGCCCGGCCCGTGCCCTACGGACCCAGTGCGCCTCCGCCGTACGACGGCCTACCGACCTTCTTTCATCGTCCTTGGAGTCTTTGGAATGCCCGCGTTCACCCTTGGTGATGTACAACAACAGACCTACAAACCACGTGACTCGTGGTGGACGGTGTGGTTGGTCGACCCCCTGGCGTCACGGCTTGTGAAGGTCACGGCGAACCGGACCTCCATCACCCCCAACCAGCTGACCGTGGCCGCCCTCGTGCTCGGCCTGGGCGCCGCCGCCTGCTTCTTCCTCGCGGACTGGTACTGGCTGCTGGCGGGCGCGATCCTCTTCCACCTCAGCTTCGTCCTGGACTGCATGGACGGCAAGATCGCCCGGCTCAAGGGCAACGGGTCGGTGATCGGTAGCTGGCTCGACTACGTCTTCGACCGCATCCGGGTCCTCATCTGCGCCGTCGCCCTCATGGGCGGGCAGTTCGCCGTCACCGAGAACCCCATCTTCCTGTGGTTCGCGCTGGGCATCGTCTTCACGGACATGTTCCGCTACCTGAACTCGCCCCAGATGGCCAAGGTGCGGACCTCGATGCGCAAGCACATGGTCCGGGCGATCAAGGAGGCGGAGGAGAGCGACGCCCCCGAGAGCGGCCAGGTCCGGCTGCTGGCCGCCCGGTTCGGCGCGAACACCGCCGCCCCGGACGAGACGCAGGACGAGACGCAGGACGAGGCCCAGAACGAGGGGCTCGACGAGGGACTGGACGAGCCCCAGGACGGCGAGGAGCCCGAGCGCGCGGCGCCCACCCCCGGTGTCAGGGCGCGCCACATCCAGAGCACCGCGCTGCAGGCCGGCTTCCACAAGCGCTTCCCGTGGTACCAGCGGTTCCGCGGCGTCCTGCGCGCGAACCGGATCCGCCCGCACCTGTTCAGCGGCATCGAGTTCCAGATGGGCGTGTTCATCGTCGCTCCGCTGGTCGGCGTGTTCTCCACGACCGGCATGCTCGCCACGATCGTCGCGTCCTCGGCCCTGATGTTCGCCTTCGAGTTCCTGATCATCTACAAGCTCTGGCTCTCGACGCGTGAGTTCAACCGGGTGAAGGACGACATCAACGCCGTTCTCTCCCAGTACGACCTCTCCAAGGAGAACCGCGCCGCCTAGGGACGCGATCGCAGCAGAGGTGAAGGGGCCCGCGCACAGCGTGCGCGGGCCCTCCTCGCGCGTGCCTCCTGAACGGTGCGGTGGTCGCGACGTCGGCGCACGGGCCCCTCGTCCACGGTGGCCGCTGGTCCGCCTGAACGCTCCTGGCCGTGTCTCTGGTCCTCGCGGCCTCCTCCGTCGTGGTGCGTGCTCGCGAGTGGCCCAGAGCGCGCGCCGCCGGGGGCCGTCGACGTGAGGACCCGCCCCGGCACTCGACAGGGGTGCGGTCGACCTCGGCCATCCTCGCCTGGGGGAGATTCCTCGCCCTGTGGCCCGATGTGTGGCGCCGCCTTCCCGCATGTTCTGGTCTCGTACGCTCGTGCGCCGTTCCGGTCCTTGCCGTCCGGTCATGGAGCAGGAGCGAGTGAGCTCCGGTTTCTGTCGCCTGACGTGGCACCGGTCTTTTTCGTATGCGCTGACCTGCGTGGACCCGTTCCGGAGGTGATGAAGTCCGGATCGGTGCTTGCGTTTCCCCCAGTGGGCGTGGCACGCTTTTGTGCAGCACCACAGGTGTGTCCAACCCGGCCTCGCGCCGGGTTTTCGTGTCTCCGGGGCGTTGTCACCCCAGTCCGACGCCACCACGCCGCGCTCGTGGTCGACACACGTCGGCCCTCGGGGCCCCGCGTTCAACCGTCCCGCTGACGCCCCGGCGACTCGTTCGTCGTATCCGGCACGCACCGGTGACCTCGCGTCGCCGGCCCCGTCGCAGATGGGGCAGCGGGTGGGCGGCGAGGTGCAGGCCCTCGGCGAAGTGATCGGCCGCGACGTCCCCGGCTACCACGGGATCGAACTCAACGCCGTACGGCACGCTCAGACCACCGGACTGTGGTGCCTCGCGGTCGGGATTTGCTGTTTCCGGATCTCCGGACCACATTCGCCGCTGGAGCATTCTGATCGCGGCCCCGTTTCTCGAACTGGACCCGGCCGGTCTTTCCTTGTGTCCGGGTGCGGGACGGGCCACAGAAAGGAAGGATGATTTTGCCGAACATCATCAGCAGATCGGGTTGGGGCGCTCGTGCGCCCCGGTCCGGGGTCTCGGCGGTCTGGAGATCTCGCACAGGGTTCACCGTGCACTACTCGTCGGGCCCGCCGACGCAGACTCCGCGACAGATCCAGGACTTTCACATGGACGGCCGGGGGTGGTCCGACGTCGGCTACAACTTCCTGGTCGACCACCGAGGCCGGGTCTATGAGGGTCGTGGCTGGACGACCGTCGGCGCGCACGCGGCCCCGCACAACGTGTCGCACATCGGCGTGTGCTTCATCGGGGGCGACGGCGACGCCACGGACGCGGCCAAGGTCGCGATCCGGAGCCTGTACGACGAGGCCAACCGCCGGGCGGGACGCACGCTCGCGAAGACCTACCACGGTGGACTCTCGGGCAACAGCACCTCGTGTCCTGGCTCTGACCTGCGCTCATGGGTGAGGGCGGGGATGCCCTCCTCCGGAGGGGCCCCGTCCAGGCCGGCTCCGCCACCCGGGACCGGCCGCCTGGCCGAGGACGGCCGGCTCGGCCCGCTCACGCTGCGCGCCGCGCAGGCGGAACTCGGCGTCGCGGTCGACGGGGTGTGGGGGCCGGTGACGGTGCGTGCGATGCAGCGCCGCGTCGGCGCCGCCGCCGACGGGTTCCTCGGGCCGAAGACGACACGTGCCGTGCAGCGGCGGGTCGGTGCGACCGTTGACGGCATGTGGCCTTCGATCCGCGGCTACGACCGCTCCGGAACAGTCACGGCCGACGCCTCGGTGGTCTCGGAGACCACCCGCCGCCTCCAGGCGGCGCTCAATGAAGAGAAGTTCTGAACCTCCACCAAGAAAAGACCTCGGAAAGGGTTGCGCAAGCTCCCTGTTGTGGTGCACGATAGTTCGCAGCACCACAGTTGCATCCAAGCCCGACTTTGTCGGGCTTTTGTGTTTCCCGGGGTCCGTCCAGACGAATTGTTGTTGAGGAGACCCCAGGATCATGATCGTGCAACCCTTTCTCGACGTCGAGGACCTGATCGCGGACCATCTGCGGTCCAGGGTCCCTGACTTTCCGGCCGAATGGTCGGGGACGCCGGTGATGACCGAGTCCTTTCCGGAATGGTCGCCCGGGGGCGAACCGAAGCTGACGGTGCGCTGCGAGGAGTCGAGCGGGAACTACCCGATCACCCAGCAGTCGCTGCTGCGGATCTCGGCGTGGGCCGACGACCGCGACGACGCCAAGGTGCTCGCTCACCTGGCCCACGCCGCTCTGCTCGAACACGGCGGGGACGCCCACATCGTCTCCGTCCGGCAGGTCGACGCGGTCGTCGCCGGGTTCGATTCGGAGATCCCCGAGACCCACGCCTCCTTCACGGTGCTGGTGGTCCAGCGCCCCTCCTGACCGACCCCGTCGGTCTCCACGGACACCCATCGAACGATGGGTCAGATTAACAACCGATGATCCTATGAAGGGATATATCCATGGGTAACACCAACAACGCCAGTGTGTGGGCCTACGCGGATGTCTACATCGCTCCGCTGGACGCCGCCATTCCTGAGAACGGCCTTCCGTTCGGTCCCGAGTGGGAGCAGGTCGGCCTGCTCGACGGCGAGGAGGGTTTCACCGAGGCGATCGAGGTCGAGTCCGAGGACCTCTACGCCTGGGGCGGCGTCCTGGTGGCCTCCACCCACAACAACTTCAAGGTGACCCGCAAGTTCCTGCCGTTCGAGGACAACAAGGCCGTCTACGACCTGATGTACCCCGGTCACGGTGTCGCCTTCGACGGTGAGGGCGGCTACGAGGGCCAGATCCACGTCCCCGACATGCAGGCCAAGTTCAAGATCGCCTTCGAGACCCGCACCGGTGACCTGATCAAGCGCACCGTGTCGGCCAACTACGCCCAGGTGGCGGAGCGCGGTGAGTCCACCGAGAACGCCACCGAACTGGCCAAGCGCGAGATCACGGTGTCGATCTACCCGACCAACGCCGACGCCGACGGCGCCTCGACCCTCTTCTACACCTACAAGGGGCAGGCCACCACCGAGCCCGCCGGCTGACGCCTTCCCAGGCCTGGGGGCCGCCCGTGGGGCGGCCCCCTCACCAAGGCCGGCCGGGCCGGGGTTCGTGCGGTTCCTCCGGCCCGGTCGCTCGACCCCCGAACCGCGCACGCCACGTATCCACGAAAGGAACCGCGACATGATGGAGAACACCTCCGCCCCGGCAGTCCAGGACGAGGCCGTCGACCGCACCGAACCAAAGGCCCTGACCCTCGCCGGTGTCGAATACCGCGTCCCCGCGAGCTCTGAGGAGTGGCCGCTGGCCGCTCTGGAGGGCTTCGAGGAGGGCAAGGTCGTGGCCGCCCTGCGTGCTCTGCTCGGCCCCGACCAGTGGGCCGGGCTCAAGGAGTCGGGGGCCACGCTCGGCGACCTCAACGCCCTCGCCGAGCAGATCGCCAGTGTCTACGGGTTCCAGAGCCCGGGGGAATAGGTCGCCTCCTCCGCCTTCTTCGGGGGTCTCCCGATGCGGTGGAGGCCGACCTCGCCCGTTACTACCGGATCGAGCTCGCCGACCTGTGGCGCGGACGCCTGTCGTTGCGCCGCCTGGCGGTGCTCATCCGCCACCTGCCGGTCGACTCGGCCACGATGACGGCCTTGGGCGGTGACGGCTGGACGCTGAGCCACTACCTCCAGGCTGACATGGTGCACGCCAGCACGGGTCAGCCGCATCCGGCCGATCCGCGGGTGCGCAGGGCCAAGGAGGAGAAGGAGGCCCGGCTCGCCGAGGCCAAGCGCCGCGCGGACCAGCGCCGTGAGGAACTGGCGGCGGCCGATCCATGCCCATCATGATCGCTCGGGGCGGGGTGCGCTGCGCACCCCGCCCCCGTTCGTGCTGACGGAGGCCCGTCGGTGCGAGGCGATCCGGCCCGACGCTTCCAGGAGGAACAACCAGGAGGAACGGCATTGACACAGGAACACACAACGGGGGCGGAGGAGGACCACCCCAACCCCTTCTCGTCGGTGGTCACCGCACGTGACGTCTACGACGCCACCCGGGAGACCCAAGCCGACGTACGCAACGCACTCACCAGGCTGACCGCTCTGGAGCGGGAACACGCGGAGTTCCGACTCCGTCTCAGTGCGCTGGAGAGGTGGCGTTACGCGCTCCCGGTCACCGGGATCAGCGCGGTGCTGGCCGCGCTGGGCGCGGTGTTGACCGCCTTCCTCGGGTGACATGTGGCCACGGTGCCGGTGCCGCTCGACGAGCGGCACCGGCACCGAACCATGTGCACGTTTAGGCGCGGATTATCCGATTCATCTTCATGTTTGTCAATGCAAATCGCGGTTTACCTGAGACTGTGGCCGAATTCGGCCACAGGAGTGGTGGAATCGCGTACCTGCAGGTGGCAGGCGCCGAGCTCGTCGTTCCAAGCGGGTGTCGAGGCTGTGATCGGGAGGCGAACCGTCCTGTCCCTTGCGATCTGTCACCTTCAGGTGATCATCTATGGGAGTTTGGTTCGCAGGATGAAACGGGGTAGACCATCAGATGACAGCAGGACTCGGGGTGTCGGGGCAGACCGGGCTGAGGATCTGTGCATGTACCCCCACACAGCTGTCCTTCCCGGTGGCCGTCGTGACCAGGGGAGACGAGGTCCTGGTGCTCGTCCGCATCGACCTGCCGGTCGGGGACATCCTCGCCGACGCGGCTCTCCTCCTCACCTCCTCCGAGCAGGTCGTGCTCCTGCGCTGGCTGGAGGCCGCGGCATGATCACGCCACTGGTCGCACACCGTCCAGGTACACGTCGATGACCTCTCCCAGGCTGTACAACGGCCGGCCGGCGGACCCCGTGCCACGGGACGTGAGCCGTCCCCGCCGGGCGTACCCGCGTACCGCGGCGGCGGTCACCTCGTGGCCGAGCGTGTTCAGCGCGCGTGCGGCGTCGGCCGCGGTGACGAGGTGTTCCCCCGCGGCCAGCAGCAGGCGCCGGCGTCCGTCCCGCACGGCCAGCGGAGTGTCGCACTCGCGGCACCGGGTGTGTTCGGCTCCGGGCCGTGCGTAGCACGCGGAGCCGCACTGTTCACACAGGCCCGCGATGACCCGCTCGGCCGGCAGGTCGACGGCGCGCTGGGCCTCGGCCACGGCTGCGAGGACCTCGTCGACGCATTCGGGGCCGAAGTCGGAGCGGCGCAGCCATGAGACGAACCGGCCGAGCCACGCGGCCATGGCCGGGGTGGTGTCGGCGGGGAGGCGCCCCCCGATCTCCTCGTGCAGCAGGCGGCACCAGGTGGACAGGGTGTTGCGCAGGACAGCGGCCGCTTCCGACGCCGTCGGATCGTAGGCCAGGGGCGTCTCGGTGGACCTGCGCCCCATGTTGCCCGGGCCCGTGCGCCGCTGCCTGGACAGTGTGAGGTCCAGATCCTCCGCGAGACCTCCGTCCCCGTCGCCGACCACGAGCTCCAGGGCGTTGGCGAGGCGTTGGGCGCAGCCCGCGCAGACGAGGGCGTCGTCGGCCACGGGGTTGACGCAGGAGGGGACACCACAGGGGATGCTCACGTGTGCTCCGTTCGTACTACGGGGGACATGTGGCAAACTTAGCCAAAGTAGAGCAAACTTTCAAGGGTCTAGGGATGGGTTTGCGGTCCCGGCGAGCTCCGTGGTGGCAGGGTTTGCACTAACTCCAGGTGGGGTGTTATGGCTATCCAAAGTTGGCCAAGTTAAACAAACTTTGCGCTAGTTGTGCCCAATCTCGCTTATGGTTGTGGCATGCCGAAGGATGCTTCCCCAGCCCCCGCCCTCCGCTACGACCTCCTGGACCGGGCCATGGACGAACGCCGCCTGGCCCTGGGAATGAGGTGGCGCGACCTCGCCGACCACACCGGGATGTCCGGCCAGGCCCTACGAGACATCCGCAGGGGCCGGAGCGTCCCCAGGGAGCTCACCGTCCGCCAGTTGGAGGAGGCTCTGGGCTGGTCCCCGGGCTCGGTCCACCGAGTCCTGGCCGGCGGCGGCCCGGAGGTCTCCGAGGGAACCCGCGGCGAGCGCGGCGGCCACGGTGATCTGACCTGGTGGGCCGAGGGGGACGCCGTCTGCTACGAGTTGACGCGCGAGATCGCCGGGAACCCCTTCACCGCGCGGCTGGTGGTGCGCGACGGCCGTTCCCGAGAGCAGGTCGAGAGAGAGCTGGCCAAGGTCGTGGAGATGGCCCGCATCCAGTTGGAGGGGTGACGGGCATCGATACACGACACGACGAGAACGGGGCCGACGGAACTGGTGTTCCGTCGGCCCCGTTCTCGTCGTTGCCACATGTGCGCTCAACCGCGGTCGGCCGTCACGGGGACAGGCCCGGTAGAGGTGGCACACGGCCAGTTCGACGGCCAGGCCGGGGTCGGCGTCTAGTCTTTTGGGATCCGGGGAGAGGGCGCCCGGACGTTCACCGACTGGGCGAGCAGCAGCATCTCCAACTTCTCGCCGTGCGACACGTCGTGCTCCAGGAGGCGCCGCCAGTCCTCTTCCGTCATGTCCTCGCCCTCCGCACTCGCGAAGAACAGGGCGAACGGGAAGGTGTCGGCGTTCCAGGAGGCGTTCTCCGCGTCACCCTCGGGGGATGGGCGGCGATCAGCGCCTCCAGATCGCTGGGCGCGATGGCGCGGAACACGATCGTCTCGTAGCACTCCGCCAGGGCGGCCTCGGCCTCCTCCACGCGCTCGGCGAGGCGTGCGCGGGCCGTCGACCATCGTCACTCCGGAGAGTCCGTCGGCTTCGGACAGGGTGGTCACGAGGGCGGTGATGATCGCGGGGAACTCCTGGTATCCGAGCACGGCCGGCCTTCCTGTGGGCATGAAAAAAGGCGTGCCGGGAGGCACGCCTGGAGAAGGGGAGGGGAGGCCCGCGTCCCGCGGGCACAAAAAAGCCACCGTGTTCTCGGTGGCATCTCTCTTGATCCAACACGAAGTCAGCGTGCGCCCGTGCGGTGCACAACCCCCAGGACGAAGGAAGCTGTCGCCCGCGCTGCGACCGAGTCCGTGACCCCGGCGTACTGAACTCGTGACTTTCGAACTCTCAACTTCTTGCCGGCATCGAGCGTCTTTCATGGGATGCCAGAAGGAGGCTTATCGCTCGATGGATGACGATGACGATGACGACGAACAGTACGAAGAGGGCGAAGAGCACTACTACGACGATGACGGCGCCTTCGGTGTCGGGCTCCCCGCGCCCCGCCCGTGACGGTCGCGGGGCCGCGCCGCACGACGCGGCCCCGCGGAACACCCCCTAGGAATCCCCGGTGGTCACCGGGTCCCGCTCCAGGCTCCGGCTCGGGAAGGCCAGGCTCAGGGCCCAGTAGACGACCATCGCCGACAGGAAGCCCACCGCCCAGCCGTAGTCCGCGAGCGGGGACAGGAACGGGACGATCCCCTCCTCCGGGAACGGCCCCGCGCCCGGGGCGGAGTGCGAGCCGCCCACCGCCAGGACCGCGCCCACCGCGAACGCCGCCAGGGCCCGCCAGTTCCAGCCGCCCGCGTACCAGTACGCCGATCCGCGCGTGTACAGCGCGTTCAGGTCCAGCCTCGTACCGCGCAGCAGCCAGTAGTCCGCGATGAGGATGCCGCCGACGGTCCCCAGGATCCCGCCCACGGTGCCCAGCCACGTGAAGATGTAGATGTTGGGGTCCGAGATCAGCCGCCACGGCATGATCCCGACGCTCACCAGGCACGTGATGACCGCGCCCGTGCGGAAGCTGATCAGCCGCGGCTTGAGGTTGGCCAGGTCGTAGGAGGGCCCCACGAGGTTGGCGGCGATGTTCGTGGACACCGTCGCCAGCAGCACCACGAAGATCGCGAACAGCAGCGCGATGCCGCTGTCCATCTGCGCGACGATCTCCACCGGGTCCCACAGGGTCTCGCCGTACACCGCCTGCGTGCCCGCGCTCACCATGACCGCCAGCAGCGCGAACGCCGCCATCGTGGTCGGCAGGCCGAACGACTGCCCCAGCACCTGCGCGCGCTGGGTGGCGGCGAACCGGGTGAAGTCGCTGATGTTCAGGCTCAGGGTCGCCCAGAAGCCGATCATCGCCATCAGCGACGGGAAGAACAGCGCCCAGAACTCCGGGCCCCAGCCGAGCTCGGAGTTGACCGCGAACAGCGGCGCGAACCCGCCCGCCTGCACGACCATCCACGCCAGCAGGGCGACACCGCCCACCAGCATCAGCGGGGCGGCCCACACCTGCACCTTGCGGACGCCCTCCATCCCCCACAGGATGATCGCCAGCTGCGCCAGCCAGAACAGTCCGAACGACACCCACATCGTCCACGGCTGCCCGCCGACGACGGCCGCCTCGCTCCAGCCCGTGCCGAACACGCGCCCGGCCAGGATGAACACGCCCTGGCCGCCGATCCACGTCTGGATGCCGTACCAGCCGCACGCGACCGCGCCGCGCAGCAGCGCCGGCAGGTTCGCGCCCCGCAGCCCGAACGAGGCCCGCGCGAAGATCGGATAGGGGATGCCGTACCGCGCGCCGGCGTGGCCGGTCAGGACCATCGGCACCAGCACGATGAGGTTGCCCAGGGCGATGGTCAGGACCGCCTGGCGCCAGTCCATCCCCACCGCGACAAGGCCGCCGGCCAGCGTCCAGGCCGGGATGTTGACCGACATGCTGATCCACAGGGCGGTGAAGCTGCCCGTGCCCCAGGTGCGCTTGGAGATCGGCACCGGGTGCAGGTCGGAGTTGACGAAGGCGCCGGGCGGCAGGGCGGCGCCCTCGGGAAGGGAGACCCGGCCGTCGGCGTGCGTGACGGCGGCGGTGCCGGGTTCGGGGGTGGGAGGGGCGTGGGTCACGTGACACCTGGTTTCGGTGGAGCCGAAGGGGGATCTGACGGGCGCGCACGGTGCTCCTTTGTGCCGGAGCCAGTGTGCGCGCCCGTTGTTGACTCGGTGTTTCAGGCGAGGCCCGGGATGATCTCGGTCCCGTAGGCGTCGATGACCCCGTCGACGTCGTCGTGCATGGCGTACACGGCGAACTGGTCGACTCCGGCCTCGCGCAGCCGGTCCAGCTTCTTCCTGTGCTCGTCCACCGTGCCCAGCAGGCAGAACCGGTCGACGATCGGGTCGGGGACGAAGGCGGTGTCCGGGTTGTCGGCCCGGCCGTGGTGGCTGTAGTCGTATCCCTCGCGGGCGCGGATGTAGTCCGTCAGCTCGTCCGGCACGGCGCCGGAGTGCTCCCCGTAGCGCGAGACCAGGTCCGCCACGTGGTTGCCCACCATCCCGCCGAACCACCGGCACTGGTCGCGGGCGTGCGCTAGCGCCTCCGGCGAGCCGTCGGTGACGTAGGCGGGCGCCGCCACGCACACCTTCACCTCGTCGGGGTCGCGGCCCGCGTCGGCCGCCGCCGCGCGCACCGCCTTGACCATCCACTCGGTCAGGTACGGGTCGGCCAGTTGCAGGATGAACCCGTCGGCCTGGCGGCCGACCAGCGCCAGCGCCTTGGGCCCGTAGGCGCCCATCCACACCGGCAGCGCGCCGTCCTTCACCCAGGGGATGCGCATGGCGGCGCCGTCGACGTCCGCCTCCCGCCCCTCCGCGAGGTCCTTGATGGCGCGCATGGCCCTGCCGAGCCGGTCCAGGGTGGCGGGCTTGCGGCCCGCCACGCGCATCGCCGAGTCGCCGCGGCCGATGCCGCACACCGTCCGATTGCCGTACATGTCGTTGAGCGTGGCGAACAGGGAGGCCGTGACCTCCCACGTGCGCGTACTCGGGTTGGTCACCATCGGGCCGACGACCAGGTCGCGGGTGCGCTCCAGGACGCGGCTGTAGATGACGAAGGGCTCCTGCCAGAGCACGACCGAGTCGAAGGTCCACCCGTGGGTGAATCCCCACCGGTCGGCGCGCTCCATCCGCTCGACCAGCAGGTCGGCGGGCGGGTCGGTCTGTAGGACGAGTCCGATGTCCACGCTGTGCTTCCTCCTCAGACCAGGTACTGGCAGGTGGACCGGGGCACGAACCGGCCGTGGCCGGCCTCGCCCAGGTAGGCGCCGCCGTCCACGACGACCCGTCCGCGCGAGAGCACCGTGCGCGCGCGGCCTGTGAGGCGCCTGCCCTCGTAGGCGGAGTAGTCCACGTTCATGTGGTGGGTCTTCGCGGAGACGACCTGCTCGGCGGCCGGGTCGTAGACGACCAGGTCGGCGTCGGCGCCCGGGGAGACGGTGCCCTTCCTCGGGTAGAGGCCGAACATGCGCGCCGGGGTGGCGCAGGCGATCTCGATCCACCGCCGCCGGCTGATGTGTCCGTCCACCACGGCCTGGTGCAGCAGGTCCATCCGGTTCTCCACGCCCGGCAGGCCGTTGGGGATCTTGGAGAAGTCGCCCCGGCCCATCTCCTTCTGCCCGCTGAAGCAGAACGGGCAGTGGTCGGTGGAGACCACGGACAGGTCGTTGGTGCGCAGCGCCCGCCAGAGGTGTTCCTGGTGCTCCCGGGGGCGCAGCGGCGTGGAGCACACGTACTTGGCGCCCTCGAAGTCCGGCTCGGCCAGGTTGTCGGTGGACAGGAACAAGTACTGCGGGCAGGTCTCGCCGAAGACGTTGAGCCCCTTGTCGCGGGCCCGCGCCAGCTCCTCCACGGCCTCGTTCGCCGACACGTGCACCACGTACAGCGGGGCGCCCGCCACGCGCGCCAGCTGGATGGCGCGGTGGGTGGCCTCGGACTCCAGCAGGGCCTTGCGGACCTCGCCGTGGTAGCGCGGGTCGGTGCGGCCCTCGGCCAGGGCCTGCTCGACCAGCACGTCGATGGCGATGCCGTTCTCCGCGTGCATCATCGTCAGCGCGCCGTTGGCGGCGCCGCGCTGCATGGCCCGCAGGATCTGGCCGTCGTCGCTGTAGAACACCCCCGGGTAGGCCATGAACAGCTTGAACGAGGTGATGCCCTCGTCCACCAGGACGTCCATCTCCTTGAGCGAGGACTCGTTGACGTCGCTGAGGATGGCGTGGAAGGAGTAGTCGACGGCGCACTTCCCGTCGGCCTTGGCCATCCACGCGTCCACGCCGTCCCGCACCGCCTGCCCGGGCTTTTGGATGGCGAAGTCGACGATGGTCGTGGTGCCGCCCCACGCGGCGGCCCGGGTGCCGGTCTCGAAGGTGTCGGCGGAGTAGGTACCGCCGAAGGGCATCTCCATGTGCGTGTGCGCGTCCACCCCGCCGGGGATCACGTAGTGCCCGGCGGCGTCGATGACGTCGGCGCCGCTGTCGGCCCAGGTGCGCGCGGTGTCGCTGCCGCGCAGGGCGAGGGCCGCGACCTTGTCGTCCTCGACCAGGACGTCGGCCTCGACCTCCTCCGCCGCGGTGACGACCAGGCCGCCACTGATGACGGTTCGTGCCATGTGCGCGCCCCCTATCCCTCGACCAGCGGTCCGTAGGCGTCCGGGCGGCGGTCACGGTAGAACGCCCACTG
Organism: Nocardiopsis sp. Huas11; assembly: GCF_003634495.1. Taxonomy (GTDB): domain Bacteria; phylum Actinomycetota; class Actinomycetes; order Streptosporangiales; family Streptosporangiaceae; genus Nocardiopsis. The sequence goes on from NZ_RBKY01000001.1 coordinate 3,532,186, forward strand.
CTGCCGGACCTCGTCGATCACGTCGAAGTCGAGGTCGCGGACGACGAGTTCGGCGGCGGTGTCCGAGGCGACCTCGCCCACGAACTGCCCGCGCGGGTCGACGAAGTAGCTGGTGCCGTAGAAGTCGTTGTCGCCGTACTCCTCCACGCCCACCCGGTTGATGGCGGCGACGTAGTAGGCGTTGGCGACCGCCGAGGCGGGCTGTTCGAGCCGCCAGAGGTAGCCGGACAGGCCGCGGTGGGTGGCGGAGGGGTTGTAGACGAGCTGGGCGCCGGCCAGGCCGAGCGCGCGCCACCCCTCGGGGAAGTGGCGGTCGTAGCAGATGTAGACGCCGACCCGGCCGACGGCCGTGTCGAAGACCGGCCAGCCGAGGTTGCCGGGGCGGAAGTAGAACTTCTCCCAGAAGCCCTTGACCTGCGGGATGTGGTGCTTGCGGTACTTGCCGAGATAGGTGCCGTCGGCGTCGATGACGGCGGCGGTGTTGTAGTAGAAGCCCGGTTTCTCGATCTCGAAGACCGGCAGCACCATCACCATGTTCAGTTCGCGGGCCAGCGCGCTGAATCGGGTGATGGTGGGGCCGTCGGGGACCGACTCGGCCCAGCGGTAGTGCTCCGCCTCCTGCACCTGGCAGAAGTAGGGCGCGTTGAAGACTTCCTGGAATCCGATGACCCTGGCGCCCTGCGCGGCGGCGTCACGGGCGTATTTCTCGTGGGCCGCGATCATGGATTCGGTGTCGCCGGTCCACTCGGTCTGGACGAGCGCGGCACGGACGGTGTGCGGCATGGTTCCCTCGCTCCTCGGTGAGCGCCTGTTCGCACTGGTCGTGCGAGTAGGTGGTGCGCGTGCCGGAACACTAGGGAAGGGAGGAATGGTGGGTCAATGACCGTGGTGCCCGCGTCCGTGCTACGGGCGGGTTACCCGGTTTCGTGATCGTGCCGAAGAGTGACGCAATGTCCTTTGTGGGGCGGATGAATTCAGAGGAAAAGACAGGTTTGGGGGCTTTTCTCGGACTGAATTTCATGCGTCCGCACAGATCACGGGTGCGATTTCGACCCGTCCGCGCCTGTACGGGCACGGACGGGCCGCCCACGCGGTGTCACGGGGAGAGGTCGACGATGACCCTGAGGTCGGGGTCGGCCCCGGGGGTGACCGTCATGTGGGTGAGGTCGGTGTCCGGCGCGTCGTAGAGGAGCGGCATGTCCCGGACCTCACGCGCGTTGACGGTGCCGTACTCGGTGCCGTCGTCGAAGCCGAAGTCGTTGTCGACCAGGATGGCCGCGCCGGCCTCGGTCGAGGGCTCGTAGGCGGTGCCGCCCTCGTACAGGAGGAAGTCGGACGTGTCCACGGCGAGCTCGGAACGGCGCTCGTTGGTGACCCTGAGGACGACGAGCACGAAGGCGCCGTGCTCGTCGGGCCGGGCGTTCTGGAGGGCGTCGCCGAGCCTGGGGACGCCGGTGTGGACGGCGCTGACCGTGTAGTGGACGTTCTCGACCTCGAAGCGGTCGCCCACGTCGAACGTGCCGCCGCGGTCGTCGCCGGTCACCACCAGGACGAGGGCAGCGATGACCGCCACGGTCGTGAGCAGGCTCAGCAGGCCGCACCCCAGGCCGAACCGGAGCCAGGGGGACCTCTTGCGGGGCGCTTGGGGGATGGGCCCGGGATCGTGCATGTCGTCTTTTCTCGAAAGCGCAGGGCCGCCGGGGTGTCCCCGGCGGCCCTGCGCGCCTGCTTCCGCTCCGTCGGTCGACGGGTCAGTTCAGTTCGAACTCGATCTCGTTGCCGCCGTAGGTCTCGGCGCTCAGACCGATGGAGGCCAGGTCGTCGGCGTCGGGGACGTCGAAGATGATCGCGGTCTCGAGCGGGGTACCGGGAGTCAGGGTCTGGTTCATGCCCTCCATCGCCCGGGTGGCGTCGTAGTCCTCCTCGATCGCCTCACCGCTGCTGGTGTAGACGTGCTGCTCGTCGCGCCAGAACGACTCGGAGGTGTCCGCGGCCTCGACCTCGAGCCACAGGAGGATGTACTCGCCCTCGGGCGTGAAGGTCTGCCCGTCGATGTCGAGCTCGGAGTAGGGGCCCTCGATCTCCAGCGGGGTGAAGATGATGCCCTCGTGCTCGACGGAGTCGCCGAGCGTGCCACCGGTGGGACCGGTGGGGGTGCTGCCTTCGGTGTCGGTGCCCGGGTCGGTCTCCGGGTCGGTCTCCGGGTCCACCTCGGGAGCGGAGGTGCCGCCCGTGCCGCCGGTGGGGCGGCTCGGCTCGTCGTCGCCGTTGGCGACGAAGACGATGATGACGACCAGGACGATGCCGATGATGAACAGGCCACCGCAGCCGAGGCCCACGAACAGCCACGGCGAGGTCTTCTTGGGCTGGGCCGGCTGGGGGCCGCCCGGGTACGGAGCGCCGTAGGGGTCGCCGCCGGGGGGCATCCCGCCGGGCGGCATTCCACCGGGGGGCATTCCGCCGGCGCCGTGGCCGTAGGGGTCGCCGGGACCGCCGGGACCCTGGCCGTAGGGGTCGTTCGGGCCGCTGGGGCCGTGGCCGTAGGGGTCACCAGGCCCGCCCGGCCCGTGGCCGTAGGGGTCGCCCCCGGGCGGCATGCCGCCCGGAGGGCCCATCGGGGGCTGGCCGCCGGTGGGCGGGCCCTGCGGGGGCATTCCGGGCGGAGGTCCCCCGTAGGGGCCGTGGGGAGGCTGGCTCATGGTGGTCCTTGGCTTTCTGCTGCGAGCTGGGCGGGTACCTGCCCCCGATCGCTGGGGGAGGCGCTCGGGGACTGGTCCGGCCGAGTCGCCCGCGAACAGCGGCTGTTGGTCTCTGGTGGTTCTGACGCCGACGGGGCCGCAAGGGTTCCGAACGCGTACTGCCTAGTGTGGGGGTATGGCACGACTGCTCATCGTTCACCACACTGTCTCGCCCGCCACCCAGGAGCTCCTGGCGGCGGTGATGGACGGTGCCGGGACCGACGATATCGAAGGCGTGGAGGTGCAGGCCAAGGCGGCCCTGGCCGCGACCGTGGGAGATCTGCTCGCGGCCGACGCCGTCGTCCTGGGGACTCCCGCCAACATCGGTTACATGTCCGGCGCCCTGAAGGTCTTCTTCGACACTGTCTATTATCCCGCGATGGGGGATACGAACAGTCTGCCGTACTCCCTCTACGTCCACGGCGACAACGACACCTCCGGCGCCGTGCGCGCCGTGGAGTCGATCACCAAGGGGATGGGCTGGCGGCGGCACCGGCCGCCCGTGGCGGTGACCGGGCGTCCGGACAGCGCGGACCGCGAGGCCTGCTGGGAGCTGGGCGCGGTCACCGCGCTGGCGGCCCTGGAGGATCACCGGTCCTGATCTGCGCGTTCTCGGGGCCGTAGCAAGAAATGCGGTCAGGCACTTGCGCGGCGCCCGTCCATGGCGCACACTGTTTCGCAGCACCACGAGTGCGCCCAACCCGGCCGAGCGCCGGGTTTTTCTGTTTCCGGGCCCTCTTCGATCGGCCTTCGGCCAGGGAGAGCGGGGACTCCCCGACCGGTTCCGGTGCGGATGCTTTCCGGGGATTATTTCCAGTCGGCCTCGCAGGAGGCGCGCACCTCGCCGTCCTCGTCTTCGACGATCACGCTGCGGAGGTCGAGCCGTCCGTCTCTCCCGTCGAGCCCGGGGGGCAACGCGTACTCGATGAGGATGTGGCACAGGTCGTTGTACTGCTCATCATTCAAGGGGATCGCGGTCACGACGATCTCATGCGCGTTCTCTGAATCCTGCCATTCTGTTACGGGCACCTGGTGGTCGATTTCTTCGTCGAATTCACCGGGGCTGTCGAATTGATCTTCGCCGTCGACCACTGTGATGCGATCGTCATAGAAGTAGTCGCGGGTTGCTTCGGCGAGGCTCGCTTCCTCGGCTTCCGCTTCTCGTTCGGAAGTGTCTGAGTCAGAGCTGTCCTCCGGCAGGGCGAAGAGGAGGGCGAAGAGGCCGACGAAGGCCACGGCGATGGCTCCGAGGCACCCATAGGCGACCTTCTTGTAGGTGGGGGTTGCCACTTTGTCTCCCGCGTATTTCGATTATGACGCAGGGATTGTACCAGTGTGGCGTCTCGCCTGTCCACATTCGTTTCAGGTGTTCGTAGTTTCTCCTGTCTGATTTTCGAAAGGATTAATTGTGACTGGAAGTGTTTCGGTGTCTCTGAGTCTTGTTCCCGAGCTGGAAGGAGTGGGTGAAAGGGTTGCCACGGAGCTGAAGAAGCAGTTGAAGTCGGCCGGTGTCGGGGTCGGCCGAGAACTGGGAAACGCCATCGCCAAGGGCGTGAGACAGGTGGCCGTGGACGGCCTGAGCGGACTGGAATCGGATATCCAACGGTTCGGCGGCCGGATGCGGCAGCAGATCGAGTCCAGCCTCGGATCATCCGGGGAGGGCGCCGGACGCGAGATGGGCGAGGTGGCCGGACGTGCGGCCGGGCGGGCCCTGGAGCAGGGGCTGTCCCGGGCGGCCCCGGAGCTCGGCGCGCTCGGCGCCCGGCTGGGACAGAACCTGGCGGATGAGTTCGGGGCGCTGGGAAGCCGGGCGGGACGGCTGTTCGCGGACAAGGTCGTGTCGGTGTCCGCGAACATCGTGAGCGCGGGGTTCTCGGCCTCCACGGGCGCGCTGAGGAACTTCGTCTCGGGGTTCCGGGACGGCGAGCAGGCGGCCGACTCCCTGGACAGCCGGGTCGCACGGATGGGCGCCTCGGTCCGCGGCAGCCTGGACGGCCTCGCGGAGCGGGCGAGGGCGACAGGCGTACAGCTCTACGACGCCTTGGGCGAGCCGGTCGTACGCGCGGGGCAGAGGATCGGGCAGACGCTGAGCGCCACCGCCTCCTCGGTCGGGCAGACACTGGCGCCGATCACGCAGCCGATCCGCCGGGCCATGAGCTCCGTCGTCGACAGCGTGGCGCCCGCCGACGGAGCCCTGCGCCGCTTCGCCTCCGCGGCGGGGGAGCGGTTCACCACCCTGGGCGGCCGGGTGCGGAGCTCGATGGGTACGGCCTTCGGCAAGGTGCGCGAGGCGGCGGGCCGGGCCGCGTCGGCGGTGAAGACCTCCGTCGGAAACGCCTTGAAGACACTCGGCTCACAGGTGCAGAGCTCCCTCGCCCAGATCGGGATCGGCGATCTCGGCCAGGCCCTGTCCGCCTCCTGGGGCAGGCTCGACGCCGTCGACAGGCTTCGCGACGCCCTGCGAGGCGTGACCACGGACGGCCGGGAGACGACACAGACCCTGGACGCGGTCCTGGGCGTGGCCGGCTCCACCTCCTTCGACAGCGTGGCCTGGGCCGACGCCGCCCGTCAGCTGGTGAACATGGGGGTCGCGGCGGATCAGCTGGCGCCGACGATGGCGGCCGTGGGAGACATCGCGGCGGCGGGAGGGAAGATCACCCAGGACTCACTGGGCAACGTCATCGGCGTCTTCCGCGACATGCAGTCCACGGGTGAGCTGACCGCCGAGTCGCTCAGCCGTTTCGGGGACGCCGCCGGCCCCATCAGGGACCGGCTCAAAGACGCTTTCGAGAAGGACACCATCGAAGAGCTCTCCCAGGCGATGCGCGACGGAGAGATCACCGCCGAACAGGTGATGGCCACCATCGTCGACGAGGTCGGCACGGGCATGGACGGCGTCAGCGGATCGATGGCGGACGCCAGAGGCACCTGGGAAGGGACGATGAACCGCCTCAAGGGGGTGGTCACCGGAGCCCTCGCGACCGTCCTCGAACCGGTCAAGCCCAAGATCGAGGCCGGGGTCGAGTGGATCGGCCAGAAGCTCGAACAACTGCCCGAGTTCATGGACCGGGTCGTCGCGTTCGTGCGGGACTCCGGGATCGACGAGGCGTTCATGAGCGCGCTCGGAGCGGTCCGGGACGGGCTCGGCTCCCTGATGAAAGCACTGGAGAGCTGGGGGCCCAAGATCCGGTCGTTCTTCGCCTTCGTCTCGGAGAACAGGACGGCCTTCGGAGCGCTCGCCGCCGCGATCACCGTCGGAGTCGTGGCCTTCAAAGCCGTCACCGCCGCCACCGCGCTGTGGAACGCGGTGATGGCGATGAACCCGATCGGCCTGGTGGTCGTGGCGTTGGCGGCGCTGGTGGCGGGTCTGATCTACGCCTACAACAACAGCGAGACGTTCCGTGAGGTCGTGGACGCGGTGTTCACCTTCATCAAGGGGGCAGCCGAGGACGTGATGGCGTTCTTCACCGAGACGCTGCCCGGCATGTGGGACGTGCTCAAGGAGAAGGCGCAGGCGTTCTGGGACGGTCTGGTCGGTCTGATCGAGACTGCGTGGGAGTGGATCAAGGCGATCATCGCCCACCACCCGTTCGTGATCCTGTTCACCTACTGGGACGAGATCAAGGCGTTCATCGGTGAGGCGTGGACGTGGCTGGTGGAGCGCACCACCGAGGTGTGGGACTGGCTGCTGGAGAAGATCACCGCGGTCGCCCAGGGGATCGCGGACTTCCTGACCGCGGTCTGGGAGACGATCACCACCGCCGTCCAGACGGCCTGGACCTGGATCACCGAACTGATCTCGACGGCCTGGAACACCATTCTCGAACTGGTCGGATCAGCCGTGCAGTGGGTCGTGGACCTGGTGACGGGCTTCCACGAACGGGTGGTGGCGATCTTCACCGCCGTCAGGGAGAGAGCTCAGGAGATCTTCGCCGCGATCCGGGACCGGATCGTCGCGATCGTCATCGGCCTGCGCGACCAGGCGGTGGGGATCGTGACCGCCATCCGCGACAGGATCGTGAGCGCCTTCACCGGAGCGAAGGACCGGGCCGTGCAGGCGTTCGTGACCATGCGCGACAACGTGCGCGACAAGATCAGCGGCCTGATGGAGACGGTCACCGGCATCCCGGGCAAGGTGAAGGAGGCCTTCTCCAACGCCAAGGACTTCCTGGTGCAGGCGGGCAAGAACATCATCCAGGGCCTGATCGACGGCGTCTCGAACATGATCGGGAACCTGCGGGACAAGTTCTCCTCGGTCACCGGCCTCATCCCGGACTGGAAGGGTCCGCGCCGGGTGGACCGCAGGCTGCTCACCCCGGCCGGCCGCCTGATCATGGACGGCCTCATGGGCGGCATCGACGACCGAGTCCCCGACTTGCGCGGACAGCTCGGCGGTGTGACCGACCAGATCTCGCGCAGCGTCGTCCCGCCCTCACTGGAGGTCCGCCGCCACTCCGCCGCCATGGCCGAGCGCGAGCGCCCCCCGATCCAGATCGTCAACAACTACCCACAGGCCGAGCCGACCTCCACCACGGTCAACCGCTCCCTGCAGTACGCCGCTTCGATCGGAGTGATCTAGATGCACCACCCCACCTATTCGGTGGACGGGGTCGCCCTCGACGCCCCGGGTTGGCTCCTCGCCCCCGGGACACGTCTGCGGCCCCTGCCCGCCGCGCGCACCGTCGAGGTCCGGGTCCCCGGACGCTCCGGGGACCTGCCCGTCACCGGGCTCGACCTGGAGGCCACCGTCCTCGGGATCAACCTGCGCGTCCTCCCGCGGGACGCCCAGGGACGCCACGGCGGCTTCCCCCAACTCGAACGCAACCTGGAGGCGCTGACCGGGCTGTTCGGCACCCGGCACCGCCTGCTCGACGTGCGCTACCACGTCGACCCGGACACGGTGCGCACGGCGCAGGCGGAGGTCGTCTCGTCCGTGGAACCGGAGGTCGATGTTGCGGGCGCCACCGCCCTGCTCACCGTGCTCCTGCGTGTCCCCGGCGTGTACTGGCGCGACCCCGAGCCGGTCTCCTGGGAGACGGAACTGGTCTCCGGGGCACCGCCGGAGGGGGCGGCCGTCAGTGGACTCGCCGGGTCGACGGCCCCTGTCACCGACGCCGAGGTGCGCGTCGACGGCTCCGCCGAAAGCCCCGAGGTCGTCGACGTCGCGACCGGGGCCGGTTTCAGGTGGGCGGGAACGCTCACGGCGGGGCAGACGCTCGCGGTCGACTGCGCGGCCATGAGTGCCCGCCGTGTCAGTGCTGACGTGCCCACCGGGGAGGACGTCACCGGTCTCATCACCGCCTTCGGGCCCGGATCGGCCTCGCGGTGGCTGCCACTGACACCCGTCCAGACGGACGGGGACCCGCATCGGCGGGAGGTCCGTGTCCGCGCCGACGCGGTCTCCGCCGGGAGCGACGCCCGGGTCCGGATCACCACGAGGAGGGCCTTCCTGTGAGCGACTTCGACATCCGCCTGGTCGCCTACGCGCCCAACGGCGGACGGCTCGGCCCGCTGCCGCACTCGCTGAGCATCGAACTCGGCCAGCCCTACGACGACCTGCCGTCCCTGCGGATCGACTACACCACGCACGCTCCCGGGGCGGAGTTCCTGGCGTCGCCGTGCGAGGTCGCGGTACAGATGTACGACCCGGCGGCGGGGGAGTGGCGCGAGCGCCCGGACTCCCGGTTCCTGCGGATCAAACGCTCCGGCGACCTGACCGACCGCACCGGCTCGCGCTCCTATGAGCTCCCCGGATACGGCTGGCAGCTCCGCAAGCTCAAGCTGTACCCGTCCGAGGGAGGCGGGGACACCGAGGGCAAGCGCCGGTTCTCCGCCTCCACCGTCGGCACCATCCTGCGCACCTGGCTCAACGAGGGCCACGCGCGCGGTGCCGTGCCCGGTGTGGAGACCGACTTCGACACCGCGGTGGACTCGGCGGGAGCGGGCTGGAGCACCCTCCTCACCCTTGAATACGACCTGGGCGCCGACCTGCTCTCGGTCCTCAACGGACTGACCGACCAGGGCGTGTGCGACTGGCGGTTCGAGGGCCGGACCCTGCGCGTGTTCAACCCGGACTCGGCGATGGCGGTGGATCGTGCCTCCGGAGAGTCGCCGGTCGACCTGAGGCTGGGCCGCGACGTCACCGAGGCCCCGGACAGCGGCAGCCTGGAGGAGGCCGTCTCCCACCTGCTCCTGGAGGGGGACGAGGGCTTCCGACTGGAGGTGTCCAATCCGGACGCCGCCACCCCGTGGGGCCGCTGGGAGGAGTACCTCACCCAGGGCGGTGTCACCGACGAGGGCACCGCCCGCCTGCTGGCGGGGGCCGCTCTGGAGCGCGGTGCCCGGGAACGGGTGCAGATCACGCGCGGCCTGGTCTTCACCGAGGCGCGCTGGCTGCCCTGGCGGGACTACCGTCCGGGCGACCACGTCCTCGCGCCGGACGCCGACGGCACGATGCGGAGTCTGCGGCTCCGGCAGATCACGCTGTCCCGCGACCAGAACGGGGCCCTCACCGGCAACGCCGTGCTCAACGACCGCTTCCTGGAAGCGGAGATCCGGCGCGGTCGACGGACCGCCTCGCTCGTGGGCGGCAGCGTCGCCGACGGCGGATCGGGCGGGCGTCCGGCTCGGGAGGGCAACGACCGACGCCGTCCCGCCGCGCCCGAGGGCCTGATCGCCGACACCGTCGCCTACATCGACGCCGACGGTGCCGCGCGGGGGCAGGTGACCCTGACGTGGAGCCCGGTGGACTCCGCGACCGACGGCACCGCGATGGACGTGGGCTCCTACCAGGTCTACGCGCGCCCCAACACGACCGGTGCGCCGTGGCGGCGGCTCACCTCCGTCGACCACCCGGACACCGTGGTGTGGACCTCCGACCTGCCGGTGGACGAGGAGCTCGCGTTCAAGGTGCGGGCCACCGGCCGGCACAACGGGCTCGCCGGACCGTTCGGCGCGCAGACCGCCGTGACGGTGGCCGGGGACGTCGAGCCGCCGCCGGTGCCGCCGGCTCCCGAACTGTCGACCCGCCTCGGCGTGATCAACGTCGGGTGGGACGGCCTCGGGGCCGGGGGAGAACGGATGCCGCGCGACTTCTTCCACACGCTGGTGGAGATGCGCGACGGCCAGACCTGGGAGGAGGAATGGGACCAGGAAGGGCCTCTTCCCGAACCGTGGCAGGTGGCCTACGGAGACGAGGGCGACCTCCGTGTGGAGGGCGGGCAGCTGCTCAGGGACGACCCCTCCGTCTACGTGACCGTCTACCGGGATGTCGGTGTCCTGGACCAGGAGTACACCGTCGTGGTCCACGCCCCGGAGGCGGAGCCGGCGGGCACGGTCCGCCTCTGGAGCCGGTACGACATCGACAACCCCGGCGGCTACGCCTACAACTACACGCCGGAGGTGGGTTCCGGCGCGCACCTGGTCCGAGTACGGATGCGCCGCTGGCGGCACCAGGTGTGGATCGACGGCGTACAGGTCCAGGACACCGCGCTCACGCCCGACGGTGCGCGACTGGTCACCGGTATCGGCCTGTCCCTGCGCGACGGTGACGTCCGGCTGGGCCCGGTGCGCGGTCCGGAAGGCGGTGACTGGCACCGGATCGGTGTCCTGGAGGGCGGCCCCGCGACCCTGGTGGTCCCCGGGCAGCCCTACAACGAGCCGCGCTTCTTCCGCCTGGCCACGGTGGACCGGTCCGGGAACGTGTCCGACCCCGGAGAGGAGGCGTGGACCCAGACCACTCCGCTGGTCGACACCGACATCTATCCGGAGATCATCAGGGCAGGGCACATCGAGGCCAACGCGATCACCGCGGACAAGATCGCGGCGGGTTCGATCGAAGCCGGCCACATCGGCGCCGACGCGGTGCAGGCCGGCCACATCGCCGCCGACGCCATCGACGGCAAGGTGATCACCGGCGCGGTCGTGCGGTCCTCGCCACCGGGCTCCGGCGCGCGCTGGGAGGCGACCGGCAGCGGCATCCGGTTCACCGACGCCTCGGGGAGGACGACGTTCCATGCCGGCACCACAGGGGACGTGACGGCGGTCGGCCGGTTCAGGACCGGTCACACCGGCAACCGGGTGTGGATCGACGGCAACCTGCGCGGGCGACCCCGCATGGAGCTGCACACGGGCGACAGCAGCCAGGCCCAGCCGAACGTCTTCTCCCTGGGGCAGAGCTCGGACGGCTTCCCCTCCGGGGCGCTCGTCGTCTCCGGCAGGGAGGCGGTGGTGAACTCCTCCGGTCGCTCCGACCTGGTCATCGAGCACGGGACCGGTGGGGCGGCGCTCAAGTACCAGCACGGTACCTACGCCGGAATCGGACTGGAGTTCAAGTGGTGGGACCTGTTCCTGCAGGGCCGGATCACCAGTGGGCAGGGCCGGCTCGACACGTTCACCTGGTATCGCAGTTCGGCCTCGACGGGGTCGTCCCTCCAATGGGAACTGACCTACGGAACGGCGGCTGCGAACGGCGGCCGTCTGCTCATGCCTGCCGGGCACGCGACCAATTCCTGGGGAAGGCCGGTCGTCGCCACCACGGTGGCCCAGTACCGGGGAAGCGCGTTCGTGCACAGCTATCTGCCGGAGGGGTCCGCGCGACACCGGATCCAGTGTGTATCGGTGTGGGTCAACCAGGACGTGGGAGGAGCATGATGCGGGAGTACACGGAGTTGTCGTTCGATGAGGAGAACCCGGGAGAACCCCGGTTCGTCCTGTCGACCCCGGTCGATGCCGAAGGACGCGGGCGGGTCCATGAGATCCCCCTGCGGGCCGTGGCGGACCGCATGGAGCTCTTCGGTCTGGAGACTCCGGAGGAGGCGCTCGACGTGATCGTCAAGCTCGCGCGGAATCCGGAGCTGGGGGACGAGCTCTACGCATCCCTGCACGAGGCCTACGGAGGGGTGGTGCGGGCGGAGGCGCGCGCGGCCATCGCCGCCAACGGGGTCGTCAGCCGTCAGGTCGACGGCGCTCAGACCGCGCTCGGGGTCAACCTCGTCTCGGAGGAGACCCGCAGGCCGCTCACCGAGGCCCGGGAGCGGGCCCTGGCGCGCATCGCGGAACTGGACGCCCCCGAGACGCTGTCGGCCGCCGCCGTGGAGCAGGAACCGCCCCGGTCGCTTCCCCTGAGCGCGGCTGTGACGGAGGAGATCTGCCGAAGGGTACGGGAGGAGACCGGACGAGTGGCCGACTTCCGTGTGAGTACGGCCCTGGACCACGCCTCGGCCCTCGCCGACGCGGTCTTTCCACCGAAGGGGGGAGAGGAGCCTCCCCCCTCGGCGGCGTGAGCCGAGTGAACGAAGTGAGCTGAACGCCCCGCGTCCCGGAACGGTCTGTTCCGGGACGCGGGGCCACACGCTGTTGTCCTGGTGAGACACGGAAGCCATCGCACACCTGGAGAATCGCGACGACCCCGAGCGAGGCGATGTGCCGGCAGCAGCACTTCTGTGGGAGCGCGCGGGATCGGAGTGACGTCCGACACTCGGGGTTGACCTCAATATTGGTTGAGGAAACAGGATCGGTGTTGTACCGAGAGCACCGCACTCCTGAGGAGCCCCCATGACCGCGAAGACCACGCACACGAAGACCACGCACACCTCCGTCCCCGTCGTCGTCGGTCGTCCCGGAAGCCCCTGGTACCTGGCCCTCCCGGTGGCCGTCGCGGCCGTCACGGTCGCGAACCTGGTCCTGCTGGGACTGGGCCACCTGTTCGGCGCCTCGATGACCCACCCCGATCCGAGCGGCGCGATCGTCGCCGTGGAGGCCGGGGGAGTGGTGTTCATGTCCGCGGTGCCGTTCGCCGTCGGCGCCGCTGTGGCCGTCGTGCTGTCCCTGGCCTGGAAGGGCTTCCTGCGCCTGGGGCAGGTCGTGGGGACCGTGCTGGCCGCCGCCTCCACGGTGATGCCGTTCTTCGCGCAGACCGACGGGGGCACCATCGTGGTCCTGGCCCTCATGCACGTCACCCTGGCCCCGGCCGTGTGGTTCGGCCTGGGAGCCGTCCGCCGCCGGGCCCTGGCCGGCTGAGGCCCGGCCTGGCACACGCCCTCCACGGCCCCGGCCGACGGCACAGCCGTCGACCGGGGCCGTCCGCTGTTCCCGGTGGTGTCCGCGCCCGCCCGATCCTCGCCTTCACCCACGCCCAGGCGATACGTGTGCGGTAGAACCGGGGGGCCATGGACCACTGGGACGTGTTGCGCGCCTTCAGGCGCCGACCGGGGATGGACGTCCTCCATGGGAGTCCCCTGAGCCGGGCCCGGGCGAGAACGATCATCAGCGCGGATGACCGCCCGTCACCCTCCGCCCCCGTGCCGCCCCTCCGCCAGCTCCCGCACGGCCCGCTCCAGCCGCGTCCGCCGATTCTCCGACGTCGCGGCTTGGAGTAGCGGGAGCATCACGAGGTAGCGGGCGGTTCGGTCGAGCGCGTCGAACGCTGCACGCGCCGCCGGATCCGCGGCAAGAGCCGCGGCAAGGTCGTCCGGGACGACCGCTGTCGCTTGCGATGCGTACGCCCGGTCCCAGCGGCCGTCCTTCTGGGCCCGCCGGACCTCGGCGAGGCCGGGCTCTCTCATCCGGCCCGCCGCCGCCAGCGCCGTGACCTTCTCGACGTTCACCCGCGACCACAGACTCCTCGGTCGCCGTGGTCCGTACTGCTGGAGGTAGTACAGGTCGTCCAAGCCCCGGCGCCGCCCGGAGATCCAGCCCCAGCACAGCCCCACGTCGACCAGTTCGTCATCCGTGACCGACCTGATCCCTGACGCCCTCTTCGCGACCTTGACCCACACGCCCTCGCGGCGGGTGTGGTGCTCGGCCAGCCAGGCCTCAAAGGCCGCCGCGTCCGGGAACGGGACGACCTCCATACCGTTGAACTCCTCCATGCGGGTCAGGTTAGCCCGACCGTGCCCCGGTGAACCCTCCCGGAAGCACGTCGGGCGGGGCCCGGGCCACGCACGGACGGGGCCCTCCGGCGGCACCCCGTACCCGGCGGTTCGGCTTCCACGCGTCCACGTCCTCATCCGGCCATGCCGGTGACAGCCTGCCCGCGCGTGGTTACGGTCGTCGTGGTGTCCCTGCCCGAGGTCGGACGACCCTCGACGGACCGGGGGTTCACTCGCCCCCACCGCACCGAGGCAGGAGAGACCGCGATGCCCAGCAGGACCGTGAGCACCGACCAGGCGGCCGTCTACGGAGCCTTCACGGCGAACGGCGTGATGTACGCGGCGCTCGTGAGCCGCGTGCCCGCCGTGGGCGCGGAGCTGAGCCTGTCCACGTCGGGATTGGGCCTGCTGCTGTTGTGGCTGTCCGCCGGAGCCGTGTCCGGGCTCCCCGTCGCTGGCGTGCTGGTCCAACGTCTCGGGGGGACCCGGGGCATCACCGTCGGCATCGGTCTCGCGGCGACCGGACTGCTGCTGCTCGCCGTCGGCCTGGGCAGCGCCTTGCTGCCCGTCGCGGCGCTCGCCCTCTTCCTCATCGGTTTGGGAATGGGGCTGTGGGAAGTCAGCATGAACGTCGTCGGCTCCCGGGTGGCCCGCCTCATCGGCAGCGAGACGCTGTTGCCGCGACTGCACGCCGCGCTCAGCCTGGGGACCGTCGTCGGGGCTCTCCTCGGTGCCTTCCTGGCCGGGGCGTCGGTGGCCCTGTCGAGCCAGAACCTGGGCATGGCGGTCCTGCTGGGGCTGATCGCCCTCCTGCTCAGGCGCGTGGCGCACGGCACGGACGCCCCTGAGGCGGGCGAGGCCGCGCGTGCGCCCGCACGATTGCTGTCGGCCTCCTGGCGTGAACCGCGCACCCTGCTGATCGGCCTGTGCGTTCTGGGGTTCGCCTTCGCCGAAGGCACGGCCAACGAATGGATCGCCTACGTCCTGGTCGACGGCTACGGCGCCGCCGAGCAGACGGGGGCGCTGGCCTTCGCCGCCTTCGTGGCGGCGATGACGGCGGGGCGTCTCGCGGGAGGCGCCTTCGTCGCCCGGTTCGGCCGCGTCGGCGTCCTGCGGGTCTCGGCCGGGCTGGCACTGTGCGGCGTCCTCGTCGTGGTGGGCGGTGACACGGTCGCCTGGGCCATCGTGGGGGCGCTGCTGTGGGGCGCGGGGGCCGCGATGGGGTTCCCGGTCGGCATCGCGGCGGCGGCGGACGATCCCGCACGAGCGGCCGTGCGGGTCTCCGTCATCAGTTCGCTGGGGTACGCGGCCTTCCTGGGGGGACCGCCGCTGCTGGGGCTGCTCGGGGACCTGTTCGGCATCCAGCGGGCGATCCTGGTCGTGTGCGCGGCGCTCGTGCCGGCCTTTCTCGCGGCAGGGGCCACCCGGCTGCGCACCGCCGTCGAGGAGCGAGGTGCTCGGGGCGATCGGGGCGGGCCCGGCGGGTGAGACCCCGGGCCCGCCGAGCCGTGGTCACCGTTGGGCGGCCAGCACGGCCGCGAGGCCCTCGCGCAGGTCCGTGACGAAGGGGCCGGGGACCTCCAGCGACGGGAAGTGCCCCCCGGCTTCGGGCGCGTTCCACCGGACGATGCGGCGGTACCGTTCCCGCGACCAGGGGCGCGGGTACTTCTCGATGTCGCGGGGGTAGACGGTGATGGCCGACGGGACGTCGACGCGCAGTTCGGGATCGAGCGAGTCGTGGCTCTCGTAGTAGATGCGGGCGGCCGACGCTCCGGTGCGCGTCAGCCAGTACAGGGTGACGTTGTCGAGAACGCGGTCTCGGGAGATCGTCTCGAACGGGCCGTCCTCGGTGTCCGACCACTCGGCGAACTTGTCCAGGATCCAGGCGAGAAGGCCGACCGGTGAGTCGACGAGCGCGTAGCCGATGGTCTGCGGCCGGGTCGCCTGCTGCTTCGCGTACGCCGCGCGCTGCCGCCAGAAGTGACGGGTCTCCTCGGCCCACGCGCGCTCGACCGCCGTCAGTCCGTCCGTGCTCAACCCGGGCGGCGCGTGCCCCACGGTCGTGTGGATGCCTTGGACGTGCGCCGGGAACCTGCCGCCGAGCACCGTGGTGACGTTGCTGCCCCAGTCGCCGCCGTGGGCGAGGAACCTGTCGTAGCCGAGCCTGCCCATCAGCTGCACCCAGGCGGTCGCGGTCTTCTCGATGCCCCATCCGGTGGCGGTCGGTTTGTCGCTGTAGCCGAAGCCCGGTAGCGACGGGGTCACGACGTGGAACGCCGGCGCGGCCGGGTCCTGTGGATCGGCCAGTTCGTCGACGACATCGACGAACTCGGCGACGCTGCCCGGCCAGCCGTGCGTCATGACCAGGGGGGTGGCGTCCTCGCGCGTGGATACGCGGTGCAGGAAGTGGATCCCCAGGCCGTCGATGGTCGTGCGGAACTGGCCGATGCGGTCAAGGCGCTTCTCGAACGAGCGCCAGTCGTATCCGGTGCGCCAGTAGTCGGCGAGCTCGACGAGGTCGGCGAGCGGAACGCCCTGGGCCCAGCGGTCAGGGCCGGGCGCGGCGCCCTGGACGGTCTCCGGCTCCGGCAGTCGCGCGGCGGCCAGACGTGCGTGCAGATCGTCGAGGTCGGCGTCGGTCGCGTGGGCTTCGAATGCTCGAACGTCGCTGGTGGGGCGGGACATGGGACCTCCAGGCCGGCGTGAAGCCGGTTCGCCTTCATTGTGAACCGTCTAAGACGGTTCTAACAGGACTTCGCGCCGGTGCGCAACCGGCTATGGTGGTTCCATGCGCGCAGAGTTCCCTGACTTCCGGCTCGGCACCGAGCTGGCGACCAGCTTCACGGCGACGCTGACGGAGCGCCGCGGCGACGCCCTGGAGCGCGTTCCCACGCCGCGGCGGCTGGTGGACTGGCTGGCGGTGCACGGCCTCGCCGTGGACTCGTGTACCGAGGCGCAGCTCGACCTCGCTCGGGAGCTGAGGGAGTCGATCCACGCCGCCGCGACGGCGGCTGCGCTCCAGGAGGCTCTGCCCGCGTCCGCCGTTCAGGTCATCAATGACCGCAGCGCTCAGGGACGGGCCTGGGCGGTGCTGACGCCCGAGGGTGAGCGGCGATGGCGGCTCGGCTCGGATTCCCGCGTGGAGGACGCCCTCAGCGTGATCGCCGCCGACGCGATCGGCATCATCGCGGGCGAGCGTGATGGAAGGCTGGCCCTGTGCGCGTCGCCGACCTGCCAGGCGGCGTTCTTCGACACCAGTCGAAGTCGCACCCGCAAGTGGTGCGACATGAACACGTGCGGGAACCGTCAGAAGAAGGCGCGCTTCCACGCCAAGCGGCGCACAGTCGGCGGGCCGGTGGAGTGATCGTCACACCGGAATGACGGCCACATGGGAACGTCCATCCGAAGAGGTCAGTGCACCAGGCACCTCGGGGTTTCGTGTGGACGGCCGTGTCGGGTGGTCCGTCCAGAGCTTCGACCCTCACGTCCTCAAGAAGATGATGTCGGCCGCTCCAACCGTGGTGTCACACGAGTCGTACGTCTATACTTGAATCAAGTTCAAGCTAAATGATTCAGACTGGTGGGGTGGTGCGGATGGCAATGGCGGATATCGGAGCGCGGATCGAGCGCGCCCGGGAGGCAGCGGCTCTGAGTCAGCGTGCCCTCGCTGACGCCACGGGCATCTCGCAGTCCACCCTGTCTCGGGTCATCTCCGGAGATCGGGCAGCGAAGATGCCCGAAATCATGGCTATCGCGTGGGAGACCGGGCATACGGCCGCTCAGCTCACCGGCACCGGGGCGGTGTCCGAGCGCGTGCAGTGCGCAGCCCGGGCCACCAACGACTCCGACATGGCCGACATGCACCAGACGCTGTTGGACTTCCTGGAACTGGACGCCTACCTGGACGACCAGGCCATCCCCGCCACGATCTGAAACCGGGCCGACGAAACGTGAGTGCTGAATCCGAAGGCCGTGCCGCCGCCGAACGGTTCCGCGAGGAGCAAAGCCTGGGCGTGCAGCCCTTGGGCGACCTCGTGGCGATCATCGAGCAGGCCGTCGGCATCGACGTGGCCGTGCTCGAGGCGGGCCAGGATCAGCACGGCCTGATGATGCGGGATCCCCAACGCGGCGCCGTGTTCATCGGTGTCGCGTGTACCCGCAACCCGATGCGGCAACGCAGCACGCTCGCCCATGAACTCGGCCATGTCCTGTTCACGGACGTGAAGGACCGTTCGGCGGGCGCCTGGAGCCACCGTTCCCCCGAAGAGATCCGAGCCGACACGTTTGCTCGACACCTGCTCATCCCGATCGAGGGTCTGCGTGAGTTCCTCGGGGAGCGGAGACCGCTGACCCAGTTCGAGCTTTCGGAAGTCGTCCAGCGGTTCCTGGTCTCACCCAAGATCGCCGTGATCGCGCTGTGCCAGGCAGGGTACATCGATGACGCCACCAAGCAGGAGTGGCTCTCACTCACCGCGCCGCGGTTGGCCACGCGGTTCGGCTGGAGCGACCAGTACCGCGCCCTTCAGGACGAATCCGCTCGTCGCAGGGCACCGCAGCGGCTACTCGCGAGAGCGATCAGCGCCTACGCCGAAGGCGTGCTGTCCGTGCAGGCCATCGCCACGCTTCGCGGCATCACCCGGCAGGAAGCCGAAGCCGAACTGCGGGATGCGGGCGTGTTTGCGCGCGAACGAGAGGTCACATGGGCCGACTCCACCGAGCTACCGGATGCGGATGTGGACCTCGCGGTTTTGGACGAGGCCCTCGCCGAGCCCGATCACGACTCTGAGCCCCCCGATCTGACAGTGAGCGACAGCGGATGAGCCACCGGCCGATCATCGACGCCGGCCCCGGACTGAACTTCCTCTCGATCAACCAGGAGCGCCTCCTCATCCGCGTTCTGGGCAGGCTCAGCGCTCCGGAGACCGTGCAGAGCGAGGTCTTCAACAAAGCTCGACAGGACGAGCGTTTCCGCGCCGCAGCAGGTATCTGGCGCAAGCTCGCCCCCAACTGGATGCAGATCCTGTCCGACGACCAGACCCCAGAACTCGCGGCCGCCGTCCAACGCATCACCCATCAGCCCATGGCCGAGCGTGTGAGGCGTCCCAAGGACCTGGGCGAGGTCATGGTCATCGCTCACGCGGTCGTGGCCGCCGAGGCCGGCCGATAAGTGACCGTGCTCATCGACGACGGGGAAGGCGCGCGAACCGCCACCTCGGAGATCAACCGCCTCGAACGGCTCCGGCACAGCGGACGCCAGGTGGGGTCGATCTCCCTGGTCAACACGCTGACCGTCCTGGAACTCGCGGCTCGGAAGAAATACATCCCAGACAAGGCGAATATGCGTCACCTCTACCGGCGGTTGCGCGAAGTGGATGACGGGCTGCCGCCGATCGAGTCGACCAGCCTGCTGTCGCCCGACTTCTGGTGCTGACCCTCCCGCGCATCCTGGCGTTGGCGGACTGATATCGGGTTAACGCAGAAAAGGCCTCACCGCTGGTGGGGCCTTCGTGCTGTTGCTCTGCTACAGGTTGTCGCGGCGGGCAGCGGCGAGGAAGGCTTGCCATTCGCCCGCACCGACGAACGTGAGGTGCCCGAGCCCCCTGTTCTGCGTGTCGCGTACGGCGGCGCCAGCGAGCAGGACGGCGACCTCGAGACAGTCTCGGTCAGTGCTGCTGTGCGACGACTTTCGGAAGAACAAGGGTGTGTGGCGCTTCATCGCAGCCTCTCCAGTAGAAAGTGCTTCCATGCAGGAATCGCCGCCGCCCCTGGTGCTGGTGACTTCCGGTATCACCATGAGTGGTGCGCTCCTCCTGTGCCACTGGCCCCAGGAAAGCGATTCGGTCATCGACATCGGCAGGTATAGCAGAAGGTTCCAGAAGGGCTCCGATGGATACCGTGAGAGTGTCGGACAGTGATCGGATGCACGAGACTGGGTAGTCGAATGATGATGGTGGTGGGGCTGTGGCCGACTGGTTCACGGTGGGGATCTGCTTCGGTCTGCTGAGCGCGTTTCTCGGCTGGACCTCGTTCTATTCCGTGCGCGATGACGTCAACATCAGCCGAAGCCCGGGCATACGCATTCCGACGACGCTCGCGTCGAGGGAGTCGTGGCTGACCGCCCACAGGAGGGCACAGCCCTATTTCTTCGGGGCCTGTCTGCTCATGTCGGTCGCCGGGGCGGCCTTCGTGGTCTGGGCGGCGGTCGCCAGCGCGCCGGGCAGCGTGGTCGCGCCCATGTTCGCCGTCCTGGCTGTCATGACCGTGGCCCTGGTGTTCGGCGCGGTGCTGGGTGTGCGTGATGTGCGCAGGTCAGCCGGGGCTCGCGAAGCCAACGGTCGACACTGAGCATCGGGCCGGCGGACACGCGATCCATGGAACTCCTTCACTCGGGCACGCCCGACTGGGTGCGGCATCCGTATGTTCGGCTACGCCTCCTGGCGGACGGTCAGGACCAGTGCCCGCCACTCTTCTGAGGAGAACGCCAGCATGCCCGTTTCGCGGTTCTTCGTGTCGCGCACGGCCGACATGCCGGGGGCGTCGGCGACCTCGACGCAGTTCGAAACCTGGCTGTACGACGACTTTCGGAAGACCATGGACGTGTGGGACTCCATCGCAGCCTCTCCCGTAGACATTGTTTCGTTTCAGGGCTACCCACTGCGCTTGATCAGCGTGGCACAGTGACCGCTTCTGGCCGAGAAGACCTGAGAACGTGCCTATGGCTGGCGCTCGCGGTCTGGGAGCGGGTGAACGCAGAGAAGGCCCCACCAGCGGTGGGGCCTTCGTGTTCTGTTGCTACAGGCTGTCGCGGCGAGCGACGGCGAGGAACGCTCGCCACTCGCCCGCACCAGCGAACGTGAGGTGACCCAGTTCCGAGTTCTGGGTATCCCGAACCGCTGCCCCACCAGTCACGCTAGCGACCTCAACACAGTCTCGATCAGTGCTGCTGTAGCTGCTCTTGTGGAAGGTCAGGGTGTCGGTGGGCGAATGCATGATCGGACTTCCTAGAGGTCGGCGTGCAGCTTCTTCATGAGCTGGATGGACTCTGCCTGGGACTTCGCCGTGACTTGGAGATGGTCAAAGACCAGGCGGTACTCCGCGATCTCGGGCTCTTCTTCGAGGAACAAGCCCTCTGTTCTCGACTCCAGATAGACGAGCGGTGAGTCCAGCTCATCAGGGAAGTCGAGAATGACGAAGGGCCCGGAGATCCCGGGGTGCAAACCTGCGGAGAACGGCAATACCTGGATGGTGATCCCGTTGTCGGGGTCCTCCGCCAGTTCGATGAGGTGACGGAGCTGCCCATCGGCGACACGGTCGGCGGAGGGAAGCCGGAGGAGCGCGGACTCGTCGATGACGGCCCACACGGTCGGAGGCTGATCACCGGTGAGGATTTCTTGCCTGGCCATCCGGGCTTCGACTCGACGCTCAACTTCCTTGGCGGGACGGGTCAGGGTGGCACGGGCCGAGGCTTCGGCGTATCCGGGGGTCTGGAGGAGGCCCGGGATAACGATCGGTTGGTAAGTCGAGATGACCGAAGCCTCGGACTCGAACCCGACCAGCGAATCTGATCCGAACACGTCCTTGAACTTGGTCCACCATCCCCGGACGCGCGATTCCCGAGCCAGATCGAGGATCGCCTCGCGTCGTTGGGTGTCGGTGACTTCATAGAAGTCGAGCAGTTGGCGGATGTTGCCCAGGTCTGGCCGGACCCACTTGTTCCCCTCCATGTGAGCGAGACGGCCGCGCGACCACTCAAGACTGGCGGTGACTTCTTCGAGCGTCTTCCCTCGCTGGTGCCTGAGCTGTCGGAGCACGGCAGACAGACGTCGGCGTCGCACGCTCGGGCTGAATCTCCTGGTCATCGTGCCTCTCCTGGAGGGTGGTCGTCCTGATCGTATGGCGAACTTCTCAATAGGGCATCTTTCGGAATCCTGGGATCGGATTCCGGTGATCCACTTGCAAACTTTAGATTCCTAAGTTCATCATGGAGGCGTATTCGGTCGAGCCGCCCTCATCCAGCGGCATCTACGTTGAGGAGGCGCACTGTGCGCTACCTGCGTTCTGTGGACCTGGAGGCCGTGCGCGCTACGGCCGCGCGGTCCTTCCACCTGACCCGAGCCCCCGAACCCGCCGACCCCCTGGCGATCCCGGAGCGGGCCCCTGAAGCCCCGGAGTCGGTCGTGGTGTCCTTCCCCGACCCCACCGACCCCACCGACACCACGGACGGGGGCACGGTGGTCGACCTCTGGGAGCGGCGGCCCTTGGCTCCGGTCGTCTCCCTGTCCGAGCACTACCGGCACCAGATCCGCAACCGTGGTCCGCTGCGTACGGCGGCCTTCCGTTCCTGCTCGTGCGACTGGGTGGAGCGGCCCGCACCGCACCGGCCCAAGCACGCCAAGCACGCCACATGCGAAGCCGAACACGTGAAGCCCCGCCGCCGGCGGCGTGCTTCCCGTGTGCGCGCCTATGTCTCCCATCCGGGCGGGGATCTGGCTCCGCTGGCGTTGGCGGTCCGGTCGTGGATCTCGATGGTCGCCTCCGGGCCGGACGGGGGCTCGGCGTTGGGCGGATCGGGGCTCGGGGCGGTGGCCTGATGAAGCGGACGATCTGCGATATCCGCGAGCTGCCCTCCCTGGCCGCGTTGAAGGCCTGGGCGCGCAAGAAGCACGTCGCGGTCGAGTACCTGGGCCGGTCGCTGCGCGACGAACCCGTCTACGGTGCGCGCTGCGGTGTCGTGACCCGGGTCGCGAGGGGCAGGAGGGAAGGCCCGAGCCGGGTGGTGTGGGCGTGGGAGTCGCCGCTGGAGCGGCTCTCGCACGGCGACTTGGGCGAGTGGGGCAACCACCTCAACCGCAAGGGGTGCAGGCCATGACCGAAGACGGGCTGCCGGAAGACCCGTGCCCGCGCTGGTGCGAGACCGACCACGGCATCGACACCGAACGCATGCGCCACCTGCGCCTGGTCCGCGATCGGGGCGAGGAGGGGGTGAGCGTGTGGCTGACTCGGTCCGATAGCTGGGCGGGAAAACAGGGTCTGGGCCTGGTGGAGGTGACCGTGTGGGCCCGCCGTGGCGGCTACACACGAACCTCCCTCGAACCGTCGATGGCCCGCCTGCTCTCCACTCTGGCCGAGCGGTGCGGGCACGCCGAGCTCTCGACGGCTCTGGCCGAGGCCGCCGCCCTGCTGGACGGCTCCAGACCCGCGCCGGTGACGGCACCGACGTGAGCCCCGGAACCGGCCACGCCGGAGCCCATGATCCTCAGGACACGACGGTGCCCCCGCCGAGGGACGGCGGGGGCACCGGGGGGTGGGGGCCGGGGGCCGGGGGACTGGGGGTCCTAGAGCCGGTCCCAGGCCTCGGTGAGGACCTTGCGCAGGATGCGCTCGATCTCGTCGAAGTGCTCCGGACCGCAGGTCAGCGGCGGCGACAGCTGCACCACGGGCTCGCCGCGGTCGTCGGCGCGGCAGACCAGGCCGGCGTCGAACAGGGCCTGCGACAGGAAGCCCTTGAGCAGTCTGGTCGACTCCTCGGCGGTGAAGACCTCCTTGGTCTCCTTGTCCTTCACCAGCTCGATGCCGTAGAAGAACCCGTCACCGCGGACGTCGCCGACGATCGGCAGGTCCAGCAGCTTCTCCAGGGTGGCCCGGAAGACGGGGCCGTTCTCGCGGACGTTGTCGAGGATGCCCTCGCTCTCGAACAGGTCGAGGTTGGCCAGCGCCGCCGCGGCGGCGACCGGGTGCCCGGCGAAGGTGACCCCGTGCAGGAACGTGTTGCCCGGCTCCTTGAACGGCTCCATGATCTTCTCGCGGGCGATCACGCCGCCCAGCGGCACGTAACCGCTGGTGGCGCCCTTGGCGAAGGTGATCATGTCCGGCAGGTAGCCGTACTTGGTGGCGCCGAAGTACTCACCCAGGCGCCCGAAGGCGCAGATGACCTCGTCCGAGACCATGAGCACGCCGTAGCGGTCACAGATCTCCCGCACCCGCTGCAGGTACCCGGGCGGCGGCGGGAAGCAGCCGCCGGAGTTCTGCACCGGCTCCACGAACACCGCGGCGATGGTGTCCGGGTCGTTCTGCAGGATCGCGTCCTCGATCTGGTCCGCGGCCCAGCGGCCGAACGCCTCCGCGTCGTCGCCGTGGACCGGCGCGCGGTAGAAGTCGGTGTTCGGCACCTGGATGGTGCTCGGCACCAGCGGCTCGAACGGGGTCTTGATCGCCTGGAGGCCGGTGATCGAGAGAGCGCCGAGGCTGCTGCCGTGGTAGGCGATCTTGCGGCTGATCACCTTGTGCCGGGTGGGCTCGCCGATCGCCTTGAAGTACTGGCGCGCGAGCTTCCAGGCCGACTCCACGGCCTCGGAACCGCTGGTGGTGAAGAAGACGCGGTTGAGGTCGCCGGGCGCCAGGCCCGCCAGCCGCGCGGCCAGCTCCGCCGCCTTGGGGTGGGCGTAGGTCCAGATGGGGAAGTAGGCCAGTTCCTTGGCCTGCGCGGCGATCGCGTCCGCGATCTCCTCACGGCCGTGCCCGACCTGCGAGACGAACAGGCCCGCGAGGCCGTCCAGGTACTTCTTGCCCTCGGAGTCGTAGACGTGGACGCCCTCACCACGGGTGATGACGGGGACATCGGCGTCGTCGTAGCCGGCCATCTCCGTGAAGTGCATCCACAGATGGTCCTTGGCGGCCCGCTGTACTTCTGCCGGGCTCAGGTGCGCTGCCACTTGGTGCTCCCAAGATCGCTGAGTGGGGCGGGGACCTCGGTCGGGTCGACCCGGGGGACCCGAACGGGGTCCTCTCAACAGAAATAGTCGCATCTTTGGGCCATGTGTCAAGTATCCGTCGGGAAACACAATCTTTACAACGGAATCCCTTGAAGTCGTGTGTCGTGCCTGGCAGTGTGGCAGGTCACACCATCAGCACGTCCGTCGTGCCCCGACCAGCGCGTCTCCGGCGCGCCCGACCCGCAGGAGCCACTGTGACCCAGGAGTCAGGCACCGAACACCTCCGCAACTTCGTCAACGGGGAGTACGTCGACACCGCCGACGGGGCACGTGCCGACCTCGTGGACCCGTCGACGGGCAAGGTCTTCGCGACCGCCGCCGTGTCCGGGGCCGAGGACGTCGACCGCGCGTTCAAGGCGGCCAAGAACGCCTTCGATGGCGGCTGGCGCGACTCCACGCCCGCCGAGCGGCAGATCGCCATGAACAAGTTCGCCGACGCCGTCGAGGAACGGGCCGACGAACTCGTCGACGCCGAGGTCCGCAACTGCGGCAAGCCGGTGGGCCTGACCAAGAGCGAGGAGATCGGCCAGGTCCTGGACGCCCTGCGCTTCTTCGCGGGCGCCTCGCGCAACCTGGAGGGTCGCGCCGCGGGCGAGTACATGGCCGACCACACCTCGTGGATCCGGCGCGAGCCCCTGGGCGTGGTCGGCCAGATCACCCCGTGGAACTACCCGATGGCCATGGCCGCGTGGAAGATCGGCCCCGCCCTGGCCGCGGGCGACACCATCGTCCTCAAGCCCTCGGACACCACGCCGCTGTCCACGCTGCTGCTCGCGGAGATCGCCTCCGAGTTCTTCCCCGCCGGCGTGTTCAACGTGGTCACCGGCAACCGCGACACCGGCCGCGCCCTGGTGGACCACCCCGTGCCCGCGCTGATCTCCCTCACCGGCTCCACGCGCGCCGGATACGAGGTCGCCCAGGCCGGGTCCAAGGACCTCAAGCGCCTCCACCTGGAGCTGGGCGGCAAGGCCCCCGTCATCGTCTTCGACGACGCCGACGTCGAGAAGGCCGCCGCCGGGATCGCCGAGGCCGGCTACTTCAACGCCGGCCAGGACTGCACCGCCGCCACGCGCGTCATCGCCGCCCCGGGCATCCACGACGACCTCGCCGCCGCGCTCGCCGAGCAGGCGCGCGGCACCGTCACCGCCCCGCCGAGCAACCCCGACGCCGCCTACGGCCCCGTCAACAACGCGGGCCAGCTGGCGCGCGTCAGCGGGTTCCTGGACCGCACCCCCGACCACGCCGAGGTGCTCGCGGGCGGCCACCGGGTCGGCGACGAGGGGTACTTCTACGCGCCCACCGTCGTCTCGGGCCTGCGCCAGGGCGACGAGCTGGTGACCGACGAGATCTTCGGCCCGGTCATCACCGTCCAGCGCTTCTCCGACGAGGACACCGCCGTCTCCTGGGCCAACTCGGTCGAGTACGGCCTGGCCTCCAGCGTGTGGACCAAGGACCACGCCCGCGCGCTGCGCGTCTCCCGCCGCCTGGACTTCGGCTGCGTGTGGATCAACACCCACATCCCGATCACCGCGGAGATGCCGCACGGCGGCTTCAAGCACTCCGGCTACGGCAAGGACCTGTCGACGTACTCGTTCGAGGAGTACACCCGGATCAAGCACGTCATGAGCTACATCGGTGACTGAGCCGTCGGAGTCCGCGCAACCGGACCCGCATCCCCCCGTACCAGGAACGAGAGCTGATAGGAACTCCGACGCCATGGCCACCAGCACCACGAGTCCCACATCCGAGGCGCCGCCCGCCACCCGACCGGCGCAGAGCCGGACCGCCATCACCCTGCAGGGGATCGTCAAGGCCTTCCGTTCCGGCTCCGAGACCGTGCGCGCCGTCGACGGGGTGGAGCTGGCCATCGAGGCCGGGGAGTTCTTCTCCCTGCTCGGCCCCTCCGGCTGCGGCAAGACCACCACGATGCGCATGATCGCCGGGTTCGAGGAGCCCACCGAGGGCACCGTCCTGCTCGACGGCAAGGACGTGACCGGGGTGGCCGCCAACCACCGCGACGTCAACATGGTCTTCCAGAGCTACGCGCTGTTCCCGCACATGAGCGTCGCGGACAACGTCGCCTTCGGCCTCCGGCGCCGCCGGGTGCCCAAGGACCAGATCCGCACCCGGGTCGCGGAGATGCTCGACCTCGTCGAGCTCGGGCACCGCGCCAAGCACCGGCCCTCGCAGCTCTCCGGCGGCCAGCAGCAGCGGGTCGCCCTCGCCAGGGCGCTGGTCAACCAGCCCAGCGCCCTGCTGCTCGACGAGCCGCTCGGCGCGCTGGACCTCAAGCTCCGCCAGTCCATGCAGGTCGAGCTCAAGCGCATCCAGCGCGAGGTCGGCATCACCTTCGTCTACGTCACCCACGACCAGGGCGAGGCGCTGACGATGTCGGACCGCATCGCGGTCATGAACGAGGGCCGGGTCGAGCAGCTCGGCACGCCCGCCGAGATCTACGAGCGGCCCGCCACGCGCTTCGTCGCGGACTTCATCGGCACCAGCAACCTGATCAGGGGCGTGGTGAAGGGCCGGGCGGGCGACCACTGGACGGTGGACGTCGCCGACGGCGCCACCGCCCTGGTCGCCGAACTCCCCGACACCGTCACCACGGGGGCGCACATCCACCTGACCGTGCGGCCGGAGA
Source organism: Nocardiopsis sp. Huas11 (assembly GCF_003634495.1). Taxonomy (GTDB): domain Bacteria; phylum Actinomycetota; class Actinomycetes; order Streptosporangiales; family Streptosporangiaceae; genus Nocardiopsis. The sequence continues at coordinate 3,559,211 of NZ_RBKY01000001.1, forward strand.
AGATCCGCATCGGCAAGGACGACCCGGCGCAGGACCTCAGCCGGGTCCCCGGGACGGTCACCGAGACCGTCTACATGGGCTCGTCCACGCACTACCAGGTGGACATCGGCGGCGGCGAGGAGGTCACCGTCTACCAGCAGAACGCGTCCGGCTCGACCCTGGTCGCCGAGCGCGGCGAAACCGTGTGGCTGTCCTGGCGGCCCGAGCACTCCTTCGCGCTGTCCTCCTGAGCATCCCCCAGAACACGTAGGGAACGACGACATGAGCAACCGCCCTCGCGCCAACTCGAACCTCCCCCTCCTCAGAGGCCTCACCCGGGCCCGGCGCTCTCCGCTGGTGCTGCCCGGCATGACCCGACGCCGCACCCTCCAGGCGGGCGGCGCCGCGGCCGCCGCCCTGGCCCTGTCCGCGTGCGGCGTCGGCGGCCAGCAGCGGGACCCCGCCGCGAGCGGGGACTACTGGGCCGACAAGGAGCGGACCGGTTCGTTGCGCTTCGCGAACTGGCCCCTGTACATGGACTCCGACCGCACCCAGCTCCAGCAGTTCACCGAGGCGACCGGCATCGAGGTCGAGTACAAGGAGGACGTGCAGGAGGCGGCGTCCTTCTTCGGGCAGATCCAGCCCCGCCTGGCCAACGGCGACGACACCGGCTACGACCTCATGGTGCTGCCCAACGGCTTCGAGCTCGCCAAGCTCATCGAGCTCGGCTACCTCGTGCAGCTCGACCACGCCAAGCTGCCCAACTACGCGGAGTACGCGGGCGAGACCTACAAGAACACCGCCTACGACCCCGGAAACCAGTACACGGTGCCCTACACCTCGGGGATCACCGGCATCGCCTACAACCCGGACTACATCGACCGGGAGATCACCAGCATCGCCGACCTGTGGGACCCCGAGTTCGAGGGCAAGGTCGGGATGATGGGCGACGCCCAGGAGATCGCCAACTTCGGCCTGCTGCTCAACGGCGTCAACCCGGCCGAGTCCACCCTGGAGGACTGGGAGGCCGCCGCGGAGAAGCTGCGCGAGCAGCGCGACGCCGGCATCGTGCGCGCCTACTACGACCAGGACTTCATCCAGCCGCTCACCAACGGCGACCTGTGGATGACCATGGCCTGGTCCGGCGACATCTACCAGCAGAACGCCGAGGAGGGCACGAACCTGAAGTTCATCGTGCCCGACGAGGGCGCCACGCTGTGGACCGACAACCTGATGATCCCCTACACCTCGCAGGCGCCGGTGGACGCCATCGAGCTCATGGACTTCCTGTACGACCCGGAGATCGCCACCGGGCTCACGGAGTACATCGCCTACATCACGCCGGTGCCCCACGCCCAGGAGGTCATGGCCGAGTGGGCCGACGCCGAGGACGGCAGCGAGCGCGGGGAGGCGCTGCGCGAGATGGCGGAGAGCTCCCTGGTCTTCCCGTCCGAGGGCGACTACCAGAAGCTCCACAACTACGTGAACCTGGAGGCCGACGCCCAGGAGGAGTTCGCCTCCCTCTTCCACGAGATCACCCAGAGCTGAGTCCATGAACCGTAAGATCACGCCCTACGCGCTGGTGCTGCCGGCGTGGGCCTGGCTGGCACTGTTCTTCGTGGTGCCCATCGGCGGGATGCTGTCCCTGTCGCTGACCACGGGAAACGTCGTCACCGGGTTCCAGCAGACCTTCGCGGTCGGCAACTACGTCGACGCCGTCAGCACCTACTGGGAGCAGATCCTGCGCTCCCTGTTCTACGGCGCCTGCGCCACGGTGCTGTGCATCGTCATCGGCTACCCGATGGCCTACTGGATCGCGTTCAAGGGCGGACCGTACAAGTCCACCTACCTGCTCCTGATCCTGCTGCCCTTCTTCGTCTCGTTCGTGCTGCGCACGATCTCCTGGCGCTTCCTGCTCTCCGACTCCGGCGTGGTCCTGGGCCCGCTGAAGTCGATGGGGCTGCTGCCGGAGGGCTTCGCGCTGCTCAACTCCGCGCCGGCGGTGATCCTGGGCCTGGCCTACAACTTCCTGCCGTTCATGATCCTGCCGATCTACGCGGTGCTGGAGCGCATGGACCCGCGGATGGTGGAGGCCGCCCACGACCTGTACGCGGGCCGGGCGCAGGCGTTCGTCCGGGTGATCCTGCCGGTGTCGCTGCCCGGTGTGTTCGCCGGTGTGCTGATGACCTTCATCCCGACCAGCTCCGACTACGTCAACGCCTCGGTGCTGGGCGGCACGCACAACACGATGATCGGCAACGTCATCCAGACGCAGTACCTGATCAACAACAACTACCCGATCGCGTCGTCGATCACCTTCGTCCTCATGGGCCTGCTGCTGATCGGCATCTTCAGCTACGCACGGGCCCTGGGCACCGAGCGCGTCATGGAGGTGCACGCGTGAGCACCGACGTCCGCACACCCCCGGCCGCGCCGGGCGAGCCGGGCGCACCGGCGCAGCCGCCGCGGCGGACCGTCCGCGCGCGCCGCCGGATCGACTGGGGCCGCTACTACACGTGGGCCGTCCTCGCCTGGCTGTTCCTGCCGATCGCGTTCATGGTCGCGTTCAGCTTCAACGACCCGGCCGGACGCCACAACATCACCTGGCAGGGCTTCACCCTGCGCTGGTACGAGAACGCCTTCGCGTACCAGGAGCTCAACGAGGCGATGTTCAACTCGGTGAGCATCGCGCTGCTCACCATGCTCATGTCGGGTGTGCTGGGCACGCTGCTCGGCCTGGCGCTGGGCCGGTTCACCTTCCGGGGCAAGCAGCTCACCAACCTGGTGATGTTCGCGGCGATCAGCGCCCCCGAGGTGGTGCTGGGCGCGGCACTGCTGTCCACGTTCCTGATGATGGGCATCACCACCGGCTACTGGACCACCGTCGTGGCGCACGTGATGTTCTGCGTGTCGTTCGTGGCCATCACCGTGCGGGCCAGGGTCATCACCCTCGACCCGCAGCTGGAGGAGGCCGCGCAGGACCTCGGGGCCGGCCCCTGGACGACGTTCCGCCTGGTGACGCTGCCGATGCTGTTCCCGGCGGTGATGGCCGGCGGTCTGCTGGCCTTCGCCCTGTCCATCGACGACTACATCATCACCACGTTCGTCAGCGGCGACGTGACCACGTTCCCGCTGTGGATCTGGGGTACGACCAGGGTGGGCATCCCGCCCCAGGTCAATGTGATGGGAACACTGCTCTTCCTGGTGGGCGTGATCCTGGCGGTGGTCAACATCGTCATGGCGCGCCGCCGCCGCTAAGAGGAATACCTGGGGCGCGTTCCGGCACATCCGTCCGTGCCGGACCGCGCCCCGCTCTGCTGCATCCGTGCCCGCCGGCCCTCGGCGGGCACGGCCACGACGAGACGGAGTGATACCCATGGCCGACGGAGCTGCCGCGCGAGCGGAGAAGGCGCTGGAAGGCGCCCGCCCGAAGGTCTTCTGGCTGGACCCCGACGTGCCCGGACACGACGTGCCCGAGCCCGCCCCCTCCCTGGTCGGCGACGTCCACGCCGACCTGGCGGTGGTCGGAGCCGGGTTCAGCGGACTGTGGACGGCCCTGATCGCCAAGGAGCGCGACCCCGACCGGAACGTGGTGGTCGTGGAGGCGCGCACGGCCGGATGGGCGGCCTCGGGCCGCAACGGCGGCTTCTGCGCCGCCAGCCTCACGCACGGATACGACAACGGGCTCGAACGCTGGCCCGAGGAGATCGCCGAGCTGGAACGCCAGGGCCTGGCCAACCTCGACGGCATCCAGGAGGCCGTGGAGCGCCACGGTATCGACTGCGAGTTCGAGCGCACCGGCGAACTGCTGGTGGCCACCGCGCCCTGGCAGGCGGAGGGCTTCGAGGAGGCCGCCCGGTCGATGGCCGAGCACGGCACGACCGCGCAGGTCTGGGACGCCGAACGGACCCGCCGGGAGATCGACTCTCCCACCTACGTCGGCGCGCTCTACGAGCCCGAGGGCGTGGCGATGGTGCACCCGGCCAAACTGGCCTGGGGCCTGCGGGCCGCGTGTGAGCGCCTGGGCGTGAAGTTTTTCGAGAACTCCCCCGTGCGGGCGATCCGCTCGGTGCCCGTCGGCCTGCGGCTGGAAACGGCGGAGGGGGCCGTGCACGCGCCCAAGGTCGCGTGGGGGACCGGCGCCTTCCCGGGCCCGCTGCGCCGGCTCAAGCACTACCTCGCCCCCGTCTACGACTACGCGCTGATGACGGAGCCGCTGACCGACGAGCAGATGGCGTCCCTGGGCTGGAAGGGCCGACAGGGCGTGGGCGACGCGGCCAACTTCTTCCACTACTACCGGCTGACCTCGGACAACCGGATCCTGTGGGGCGGCTACGACGTCGTCCACCACTACGGCGGCAAGGTGCGTCCAGAGTTCGACCAGCGCCCGGAGACCTTCCAGAAGCTGTCGGAGCACTTCTTCGAGACCTTCCCCCAGCTGGAGGGCCTGCGCTTCACGCACACGTGGGGCGGGGTCATCGACACGTGCAGCCGGTTCTCCGGGTTCTTCGGCACCGGGTACGGGGGCCGGCTGGCCTACGCCGCCGGCTACACCGGCCTGGGCGTGGGGGCGACCCGCTTCGGAGCGCAGGTGATGCTGGACCGCCTGGACGGACTGGACACCGAGCGCACCCGGCTGCGGATGGTGCGGGAGAAGCCGCTGCCGTTCCCGCCCGAGCCGGTCCGGTCCCTGGGCATCGAGCTGACCCTGCGGGCCACGGCCGCGGCCGACCGCAACGACGGGCGGCGCAACCTGTGGCTGCGCGGCCTGGACGCGGTGGGGTTGGGCTTCGACAGCTGACCTGGCGGGCGGGCCCGCGAAGGCGCGTCCTGGGCGGAAAGTCTTGGTAAGGGGTTGTCCGCACCCTACGGGCAGCGGCGTGGCGTTCGCGCCGCCCGGGCGGTACGGGTGAAGATGGACCAGGTCACGGACGGTTCGAGGGTGCCGTTCCGTGGCGTTTCATCGGAGCCACCGCGTGGCCGCCCACTGGCCCAAGTTCCCAAGGCCGCGCGGTGTTCACCCGGCCCCGTCCCCGGTCACCGGGGGCGGGGCGCCGTCTGTGACGGTCAGTATCCGCGCCAGGCGCCCTTGTGGTAGTCGATGATGCGCGGGTGCATCAGCGTGGACTCGCGGATCTCGCCCACGTCCTCGCGGCGGTCGCGGGGGAAGACCTGGGCGGCGGCGAGCAGCTCCTCGTCGAGGAAGCGCAGGTCCGGCGCGTCCTCGGCGAGTTCCAGGTCGGGGGCGGCTTCCGTGGTCGCCAGGTAGAAGCCCCAGTTCCCGAACGAGGGCACGTCCACGTTGTAGGGGGTGGCGGCGAGCCCGGCCCCCTCCAGGGAGTGGCCCACGCTCCAGTAGGCGTCCGGGGCGAAGAACGGCGAGCCCGCCTGCACCACCATGCGGCTCCCCTCGGACATCGCGTCGACCACGAGCGAGTAGAACTCGACCGTGTACAGCTTCGACGTCCCCACGTCCTCGCCGTCGGGCATGTCCGCCACGACGACGTCGAAGTCCTCGGCGTTGGTGCGCAGCCACTGGAAGGCGTCGGTGTTGACCACCTCCACCCGCGGGTCCTCGAACGAGCCCTCGTTCAGCTCGCTGATCACCGGGTCCGTGGACGCCAGCTCGACGACCGCGGGGTCCAGGTCCACCAGCGTCACCGACGCCACGTCGTCGTAGGCGAGGATCTCCCGCATCGCGAGCCCGTCTCCGCCGCCCAGGACCAGCACGTTCTCGTGCGGGCCCGCCATCGCCGGGTGGACGAGCGCCTCGTGGTACCGGTACTCGTCCAGGGTGGAGAACTGCAGGGATCCGTTGAGGAACATCCGCACGTCCCGGCCGTCGAGCGAGCGGGTGACCACGATCTCCTGGTACTCGGAGCGCTCGGCGTGCACGATCGGATCCCGGTACAGGGCCTGGCGCGCGTCCACCTCGAACCGGTCGGCGTACAGGTACGCCAGGGCCAGCACCGCGACGATGACCGCCAGGCCGATGCTCAGGCCGGCGTAGGCGGCCTTGGTCAGCTCGGTGCGGAACAGCCACAGCACCACCGCCACGCCGACCACGGCGTTCAGCGCGCCCACCATGAGCGCGCCCTTGGGCAGCCCCAGCAGCGGCAGCAGCAGGAACGGGAACGCCAGACCACCGATCAGGCCGCCCACGTAGTCCGCGGCGAACAGGTCGGCGACCGCCTCGGAGGCCTCCTGCTTGCGGATCCGCTGGATCAGCGTCATCAGCAGGGGGATCTCCATGCCGATGAGCAGACCGATGAGGAACGACAGGAGCACCAGCGCGGGCTGGTAGGCGGAGAACCAGGCGAAGGCCCCGTACAACAGCAGCACCGACAGGCCGCCGACCAGGGACAACAGGCCCTCGATCACCGCGAACGAGACCGCGGGGCTGCCCTGGAACCGCTTGGACAGCAGGGAGCCCACACCCATGGCGAACACCATCACGGACAGGACCACGGAGGCCTGGGTGATGGTGTCGCCGAGCAGGTAGCTGCCGATGGCGACGAGGGCGAGCTCGTACACCAGGCCGCAGGCCGCGCAGACGAAGACCGCCAGCAGAACGAAGAACCTGGCCGCCCTCGGTGGGACCGGAAGCCGGTGCCGGGTCCGGGTGGTGCTGTCAGTCAACTCGGGTGCCTTCGATGGTGTCGGTCGATCAGGTGAGGGCCGCGGCTACGACCACGGCGGTCGCCACGTGCGCGGCCGCGCTCACCCAGGTCGCGGGGTGCGGTTCGGTGCTGCTGATCATGCGGGCGATCTTGGCGGGCGTGATGAGGTCGATCAGGAGGAACGACAGGCCCATGACACCCAGACCGACCAGGCCGTAGACGGCGGTCGAGAGGAGCCCGGCGCCCAGGCCGATCTCGGAGTCGCTGGCGAGGATCGCGCTGGTGACGACGATGGCCGAGCCCAGCGTGTTGGCGCACACGAGCAGCACGGCGTTGCGGTTGCGCTGCTCCCAGATGAGCTCGTGCATTTTACCGGGGGTCAGCAGGTCGGTGATGACGTAGCCCAGTACGAGGATGAGGATGCCCACACCGCCGTAGGCGAGGGCCGCGAGTGCGTTGAAGAGGATCTCGTTCATGGTCCTGTTCGATGTGTCGGGGTTCGGGGGAGTCGAGGACGGGAGCTACTTGCCGAAGCCGGTGCCGCCGCCACGGTAGTTGCTGCCGCTGCCGGAGCTGTTGCTGGAGTCACGGTTGCCGCTGCCACTGCTGCCACTGCTGCCGCCGAAGAAGAAGAATCCTCCGCCGCCGCCGGAGCTCGACGAGCCCCGCTCGCAGTCATCGTCGTCGTAGGACGGGTCGCTGACGTGGTCGTCGTCCGGGCAGTACCGGTCGTTATCATCGCAGGCGCTGAGCAGGGCGAGGACCAGCAGGATCGCGCCGACGATGGCGACCACCGTCCAGATCTTCTTCCTGCGCTCGTCCGCCTCGTCGTACGCGTTCACTCTGTTCTCTCAATGGTGGGGGAAGGAATGGTGTGGGATGGCGTGCCGGGGCCGCTGCCCCGGCACGGAAGACTACTTGCCGAAGCCGGTGCCGCCACCGCGGTTGTCGCTGCCGCTCCCGCCGCTGTTGGAGCCGCCCCCGCCGCCCCCGAAGAAGAAGAAGCCGCCCCCGCCGCCGCTACGGCGGTCGCAGTCGTCGTCGGTGGGAGAGGGCGAGGCCGGCCCCGACGAGGAACTGGTGCCGCCGGTCGTGCTCGTCCCCGTGGAACTGGTCGAGTTGCTGGAGGGCTCGCAGTTGGAACCGCCGTTGCCGCAGGCGGTCAGGGACAGGGCCAGGAGGAGCGCGCCGCCGATGAGGGCGCCGTGCCGGGCGGTGTGGTGGGCCATGGTCGGCCTCCTTGGGGGTTATGGAGTCACGTATGCCGTGGTCGTCACCAGTTCTCCACTCTGCGGATAGGCGTGCCAGGTACGCCAGTGGAGATGTTCCGTGCTGTCGGGGGCCAGGTGCAGCGCGGTGACCGCGAGCGGGTCACCGGGGAAGGCGACGAGAAGTCCGCCGGGGGAGTCGGCCACCTCGCGGTGGAGCCGTTCCACCCGGCGGGTGAGCGTGCTGCGCGACAACGACTCCACGAGGGAGTCGAACCGGTAGCCGCCGACGCCGCGCAGCGGGCGCTCGGCGCTGTCGGGGAGCCCGCCGGGCAGACCCGGCAGGCAGGCCACGGTCTCCACCAGAGCGCCCTCGCCTGACTCCGGACGCACGACCACCTGGTGCGAGGCCCCGAGGACCCGCAGTTCGACCCGGGCGCCGGGCACCTCGACGGTGCGGACGGCCAGGGGGTCGACCAGCGGGTGGTCCAGGGTCCAGACCAGGTCGGCGGCCCGGGTGTCGACGAACGGCGTACTGATGCTCGCGCGCACGGACCGATCAGCTCCCGGGGTAGATCGTGAAGCTGCCGGGCAGGATCTTCGTGCCGGTGCTGGCTTCCCAGCCGCCGTGGTCGAAGCGCTCGAAGGACAGCAGCCGGCCGTCGCTGGACTCGTAGTCGGCGTAGTCGCAGCCGCCATCGGCCTTGAGACCGGTGGTGCCCTCGGAGCGGTAGGCGGCGGTGCCCCTCTCGTCGAGCTTGTAGGTGACGCCCTCGAACTCCAGGGTCTTGGAGTGCGGGGTGAGCTCGACGTCGGGGCGGCCGGTCCACAGGGAGAGCTGGACGTCGGGGTCCTCCTCGACGGTCAGCCAGCGCTTGCCGCCGTCGACCTCCAGGAAGTGCTCGCTCCAGGTGTATCCGCCCTCGGCCAGGCGCAGGGTTCCGCGGATCCAGGTGCGCTCGGTGCCCCAGTCGATCATGTCGCCGGCCTTGATCGCGCGGGGGTCTCCGGTGGTGTCCCCCTCGCTGGCGAAGGGGTCCTTGGGGGTGGGAGGCGGCGGCGGGGCCTGGCGTGCCTTCTGTTCCTTCTGCTTCTGGAGTAGCAGGACGATGAGGGCGCCGATGAGGAGTCCGGCGCCGAGCAGGACGAGTACGGTGACCAATGTTCCTCGATTCGCGGGGGCTCACCTGGGCGTGTCGCGGCCGTGGGGCGTGGGCCCCGACCGGAAGTGCGGCTGCTCGGTGAGACGTTCGGTGCGGAGTTCTGGTTCCAGAAGGGGCCGGATCCGGCCAGATCGGGCGAAACGGTCAGGCCGGGTGTGCCGGATGGGTCGGCTGGGCCGTGTGGGTCGCGTGGGGTCGGGTTTCAGGACCCGGCGGGATCTCCGGTCTCCACGGGCAGGGAGGTGTCGGCGCCCCAGAGGCTCCAGGACCCCGGGTAGAGGCGCGCGCCGGTGTACCCGGCGTGCTCCAGGGCCAGGAGGTCGTGGCAGGCGGTGACGCCCGATCCGCAGTAGGCGGTGATGCTCTCGGCGGAGTCCGCGCCCAGGGCGGCGAACCGGGCGCGCAGGGTCTCCGGGGCGGCGAGGAAGCCCTCGTCGTCGAGGTTGCCGGGCCAGGCGGCGCTGCGGGCGCCCGGCACGTGCCCGGGTCGGGCGTCGACGGGGGCGGGCCGCTCGCCGGTGAAGCGCTCGCGGACGCGGGCGTCCAGGAGCAGGGCCGCGGGGTCGCCGGTCCGGTCCCGCACGGTGTCGGTGTCGGCGATCCGGTCGGGCGGCCACGGCAGGGGCGTGCGCTCGGCCGGCGCCGCGGTGGCCTCGCCCTCCTCCAGCGCGCCGTCCCAGGCCTGGAGGCCGCCGTCGAGGATGGCCGCCGGGGTGCCCAGCACGCGCAGCAGCCACACCAGGCGCGCGGCCACGGAACCGCCGGCGTCGTCGTAGACCACGACCGCGGCGTCGTCGCCGATGCCGAGCCGGCCCAGGGCCGCGGCGAAGTCCTCGGGGGAGGGCAGCGGGTGGCGGCCGGACTCGGGGCTCGCGGGGGCGGCGAGGTCGGCGTCCACGTCGGTGAACACCGCGCCGGGCAGGTGTCCGGCGCGGTAGGCGTCCCGTCCGGAGCGGCCGTCGAGGTACCAGCGGGAGTCGACGAGGACCACCTGTTCGCGGTGGTCGCGGAGCCAGTCGGCCGACACGGCGACCGGGAGCGTCAAGGGTTCGGGCATGGGCGCCACCCTAGTACCGGAGCGGGGGTCGCGGGGAGGGGTGGAGCCTGGTCAGCGGCGGTCCATGCGGTGAACGCGCAGGATCCACCACAGCCCGAGCACCGGAAGGACGAGCGGGATGAACAGATAGCCGCTGCCGAAGTTCGACCACACGGTGTCGTCGGGGAAGACCCCGGGCGCCAGGAGGCTGGTCAGGCCCACCGTGAGCACGCCGACGAGTTCGATGGCGCACGAGACGAAGGCGACACCGCGCGAGGTCCGTCCCGCGCGGGCCAGGCCGACGGCGGCGACGAAGTAGATGATCCCGGCGAGCAGGGAGAGCGCGTAGGGCAGCGGGGCCTCGTCGAACCGGGTGGCGAGCTGGAAGGCGCCGCGTGCGGTGGCGGCGAGGGCGAACACCCCGTAGACGGCGACGAGGAGCCGTCCGGGGCCGGTGCGCAGGGTCCGGTCGGCGCGGGTCGTGGCGTCAGACAACGGGGTTCCAGAGCTGTTCGAGGCGGACCATGAGGACGGGCAGGACCAGGCAGGCGAAGGCGATGACGGCGGGCCCCCACTTGCTGCGCTCCATGAAGCCCCACACGGCGCAGGCCGGGGGCAGGAGCACGACAGTGGCGAGGTAGGAGACGAACATCGCGGTCTGGTCGGGGCGGTCCCCGCCGACGGCGGCGACCACGGAGGCGACGGCCTGGCCGATCACCAGGAGCCAGAGCACGGCCATGCCGACCAGGTGCGGGACGACCATGGGCTGGTTCCGGAAGGTCGAGACCAGGCACCAGCCGGCCATGCCGAGCGCCGCCATCTGAATGGTCATGGTCAGCCAGTCGACCACGCCGCCTCCACCGGAAAGTCGTGCCGCCCCGCCCGTGATGGCGGGACACTGTCTACGACAAAGCGTAGTACAGCCCGCCACCATGATCGTCCGGCCCTGGAGGAAGGCTGTGGCTTGGGCGAACGCGAGCAGGTCGCCCGTGCTGCACAGGGACGGGCAAGGCCCCGGCGCGGTGTTCCACCACCGCCCGGGGCCTTCGGATGCGGACTACTGGACGTCGGCGACGATCGGGTCGCCCATGCCGAGGAGGTCGTTCATCTCGACGGTGGCGACGTCGACCTCGCCGACCACGGCGATCTGGCCGCTGGTGCGCTGGCCGGGCTGGAGCGTGACGGCGTCGATCTGGTCGATGTCGGCGAAGATGCTGTCGGCCCAGTCGCTGACGACGGTGCCGTCGGCGAGGACCGCCGTGAAGTTGATCGGGTTCACGTCGATCGGCTCGTCGGAGTCGTTGACGACCTCGATGTCGATCGCGGTGTACACGGTGCCGTCGCCGGTGATGTCCTCGGCGGTCCCGGCTCCGGTCGCCGTCATGGTGACACCGGACTCGCTCTCGGCGGCGGGGGCGTCCTCGCCGCCGGACTCCTCGGCCGTCTCCTCCGAGGAGGAGTCGCTCGACGAGGTCGACGAGGTCGATCCGCGGTCGTCGGAGCCCGAGGCGAGGGCGCCGATGACGGCGAGGACGACGAAGCCCAGGATGACGATGACCAGGCAGCCGCCGCAGCCGATGCCGATCTTGGCGCCGGTGGACATGCCCTTCTTCGGGGGCGGGCCGTAGGGAGGCTGGCCGCCGGTGGGGTACTGGGGGTAGGACATGGGGTGCTCCGGTCTGATGGGGGAAAGGTAGCGGCGGAGCGGGAGCCGTGCAGCCGAGCGCTGGACGGGGGCGGCCGGTCCTGGAGACCGTAGTGGGTACACAGGGGATTCCGCTACCGGTTTGGACGGGCACTCAGCGTGCAAGCGAGCAGGTCGTAGCCGGTGGCGGAACCGGGGCCCAGTCGGCCCTACTGATCGCGCGGCGGTCGTGGTACCGTCCCGCCGATCCCGGGTCTCGCCGGTCGCCCCGCGGTCACAGGCGGCACCGCGCAGCGTAGTGCCCGGCCGGGACTGGGGTCGGGCGGCGTGTCCGCGCGGGAAACGCATGGGAAGCGCGCGGGAGGTCGTCGTCCGGGCTCGGAGGTCGGCGCCGAACTTCCGGGGTGAAATGTCCGGGATGCTGGGATCTGATCGCGGAGCGACGGTAGTGTCTGTTCGTTCGGCGAGTCCCCCCGCCTCCCTCGTTCCCGAGATCCGGAGCACGCCCGTGTCCTCTCCCCAGAACCCGTCGGGTCCCCAGGAACCGCCCTACGGTCCGACCGGCGGACAGCCTGCGTACGGGCAGCCCGACCCCGACCACGGTCCACCCGGCGGTCGGCCGAACTTCGGTCCTCCGCCCGGACAGCCCCCGTACGGTCCGCCCGGGGGCGACCCGAACTTCGGTTCCCCCGGTGGGCAGCCCCCGTATGGCCCGCCCGGTGGTGACCCCAACTTCGGTCCGCCCGGCGGCGACCCGAACTTCGGTCCCCCCGGTGGGCAGCCCCCGTATGGCCCACCCGGTGGTGACCCGAACTTCGGCCCTCCGCCCGGTGGTGACGCCCACTACGGTGCGCCCGGTGGGCAGCCTCCGTACGGTCCGCCCGGGGGTGACCCCAACTTCGGCCCGCCCGGTGGGCAGCCCCCGTACGGTCCTCCGGGTGGCGACCCGAACTACGGCCCGCCCGGCGGCGACCCCCACTACGGCCCTCCGGGTGGGGTACCGCCCAAGCAGGGCATGTCCACCGGGGCCAAGGTCGGCGTCGGCGTCGGTGGCGGCTGCCTGGTGATCCTGCTCGTCATCGTGGTCATCGGCTTCCTGATCGGCCGGGGCGCGAGCGGCGACTCGGACACGGTCACCCCGCCGCCCGCCGCGGAGACGTCGGCTCCGGAGGAGGAGGCCGAGGTGCCGGCCGAGGAGGAGCCCGAGGCCGCCGACACCGGCGTCACCATGACCGCCTCGTACGCGGGCACCGCGGGTGACGTCCTGGACGAGGAGGCCGTGTACACCGTCATCGACGTCACGATCGAGAACGGTTCGGACGAGGACGTCGAGGTCAACCCGCTCTACATCACCGCGACCCTGGCGGACGGCTCCTCGGTGAACGACTGGGGCGAGGTCCTGTTCGCCGATATCGAGCAGATCGAGTCCGGCACCCTCGCCCCCGGCGACAGCGCCTCGGGTCAGATCGCCCTGGTGGGCGAGGTCGAGGTCACCCAGGTCGAGCTGCAGCCCGTGTTCGGTTCGAACGAACCGGTCGCGGTCGCCCCGGTCTCCTGACCCACCGCCGACACGGGCGCCGCAGGCCGGACGAAGGCCTGCGGCGCCCGTGTCCGCTCCTCCCCGCGCGGCCGGTGTGCGGCACGATGGTGTCGCACCCACCCCGGGAGGTCCCACATGGAATCCGCGCACACCGTCAGTGTCGTCCGTGCAGCCGAACACGCCCTCATGGCACGAGTGCCCGACGGGGCGCTGATGCGCCGGGCGGCGACCGGCCTGGCCGGGCACTGCGCCCGGCTGCTGCCGCGCGTGTACGGGTCGAGCGTCGTGCTGCTGGTGGGCAGCGGGGACAACGGCGGGGACGCGCTGTACGCGGGCGCGTTCCTGGCCGCGCGCGGTGCGGCCGTGCGCGCCCTGCTCGCCGGAAGCGGCGTCCACGAGGGCGGAGCCGCGGCGCTGCGGGCGGCCGGCGGGCGGATCCACCGCTTCACCGACGCCACGGCCGACGACACCGACCTGTTCGACGCCGACCTGATCGTCGACGGCCTGCTGGGCATCGGCGGCCGCGGCGGGCTGCGCGAACCCCACGCCACTCTCGCCCTCCTGGCGGGGAACTCCCCGGCGCCGGTGGTGGCGGCGGACCTGCCGAGCGGCGTGGACGCCGACACCGGCGAGGTCGGCGGAGTGGCCGTCCGAGCCGACGTCACCGTCACCTTCGGCACGCACAAGCCGGGTCTGTTCGTGGACCCCGGCGCGGACCGGGCCGGACGGGTGGAGCTCGTGGACATCGGGCTCGCCCCGGAGCTGCCGGGCGCGGCCGCGGTCCGTCCACAGGCTGTGGACATCGCCTCGCTGCTGCCGACCCCGGGCGTGGAGTCCGACAAGTACCGACGGGGCGTCCTCGACGTCCGTGCCGGGTCCGACCAGTACCGGGGCGCGGCCGTATTGTGCGTCGGCGGCGCGCTGCGCACGGGCGTGGGGATGGTCCGCTACGGGGGCGCGCAGGAGGCCGTCCAGCAGGTGCTCGCGCGCTGGCCCGAGGCCGTGGCCAGCGTCCACGACCCCCAGAACACCACCGACCTGGCTCCCGGTCGGGTGGCGGCCGTGGTCATCGGCCCGGGCCGCGGGACCAACCCGTCCAACGCCGACGAGCTCCGGGCCGTGCTGGAGAGCGACCGCCCGGTCCTGGTCGACGCCGACGGACTCACGCTCCTCAGCGGCAAGGGCGGCAGCCCGCTCGCCGACGACGTGCGCGAGCGCGGCGCGCACACCCTGCTCACGCCGCACGCGGGCGAACTCGCCAGGCTGCTCGGCGTCGAGCGCGAGGGCGTCGAGGTCCGGCGCACCGAGTACGCCGCGCGCGCCGCCGAGGAATTCGGGTGCACGGTGCTGCTCAAGGGGTCCACCACGGTGATCGCGCAACCGGGGCTGCCCTTCGCGGTCAACCCCACGGGGACGCCCCTGCTGGCCACCGCGGGAACGGGCGACGTGCTCTCCGGGGCGATCGGCGCCCTCCTGGCCGCCGGACTGCCCGCCTACGAAGCCGCCATGTGCGGCGCCTACCTGCACGGACGCGCGGCGCACCTGGCCCGCGACGGTGCGCCGATCAGCGCGAGCGATCTGCTGGACGCCCTCCCCCTCGCCGTCACGGAGGTCCGCCGAACCGCCTGATCGGAGATGAATCGGGCGCATGTGGAAGGGCGGAACTCCGTCCCCCGACCGGAGAGGCGTCCCCCATGCGCCCAGCCTCCTTGGCGTGCGCCGGTGCCTGCCACCCGACCGATCTCTGCGCGGGTGGTGGCCGATGACGCGCAAGCGCAAGTTCAGGGACCCCGGGTCACCTGTCACGAGGGGCGTCGCCTTCGGGAGGTGGCCGCCGTGCGGATCGTGGTGGACACGGCCGATCCCAGCCGGTTCCTGCTACTTGGGGGAGTGGGAGAGGGAGCCGGCACGCGCTGATGCCCTCGGCCCTCGGCCGAGGCCCGTCGGCCTGCCACGACGCCGCTGGAAGGCGTACAATATTCTGTACGCGACTAACAGGAGGTGCTCCACGTGAGAACCATGAGCTATTCGGAGTCCCGTGCCAACTACGCGGCGACGCTGGACTCCGTGGTCGAGGACCGCGAGGAG
Source organism: Nocardiopsis sp. Huas11 (assembly GCF_003634495.1). Taxonomy (GTDB): domain Bacteria; phylum Actinomycetota; class Actinomycetes; order Streptosporangiales; family Streptosporangiaceae; genus Nocardiopsis. The sequence continues at coordinate 3,574,490 of NZ_RBKY01000001.1, forward strand.
GTCGTGATCACCCGGGCGGGCCACGAGCCTGTGGTCATCGTCTCTCTGGCCGAGTACGAGTCGCTGCGGGAGACCGCCTATCTGCTCAGGAGTCCCGAGAACGCGCGCCGCCTGGTGACCGCCATCGAGCAGCTTGAAGCCGAGCACGGCGTAGAACGGGACATCGTCGAGTGAAGATCGTGTGGGCCGAATCCGCCTGGGAGGACTACGTCTGGTGGCAGGGCCAGGATCGCAAGATCCTCAAGCGCATCAACGCTCTGCTCAAGGACATCGACCGGCACGGAAACGACGGCATGGGCAAGCCGGAGCCGCTGCGTTACGGGTTCCAGAGTTACTGGTCCCGCCGGATCACTGACGAACACCGCCTGGTGTACAAGATCGCAGGAGACGAGATTCGTATCGCCGCCTGTCGGTACCACTACGGCAAGTGAGGTCGGTGCCGACGTCGTTTGACCGGGGATGAATCGGCCCGTGGGAAGGTGGAACTCCGTTCCCCCCCCTTGGACAGGCATCCCCCATGCTCCCCCCTTGGCTGCTCCACTCCGTCGCGCTTCTCGCCCTCGCGGGCCTGCCCCTCGCCCTCTGGCGGGAGTTCCTCCGCATCGCCCGGGACCGTGGCGAGGACTGGCGGAAGGACGTCCCCCGCCGGCTCCGCCAGACCCTCGTCGCCTCCACCATGGGCTGGTCCTACGCGCGCTGGTGGCTGGCCACCGGGGGCGTGCTGCTGGTGGTGGTCCAGTCGGAAGCGGTCACTTCGACCAATGTCTCGACGGCCCTCCCCCTGCTGTGTTTCGGGCTGGCGGGTGTGCCGAGCAGAACGCTGGACATGTACCGCAGGGGGCGCGACCCCGACCGGCGCTTCGACGCCCGACACCCGGACACGCCTCGGCCCCGGGCCCGGACCGTGCGCAACCGGCCGGTGACGGTCGCGGGCTGCCTGCTCGTCCCGGTGATGGTGTGGGGCACGTTCTGGCTTGCGGCCCAGATCCCCCGTGACGCCCAGAGCGTCATGGAATGGGCCCTGGCCTTCGGGATCCTGATCGTGCTCGTCGCCCTTCCGCTGGTCGGCGGTCTGGTCCTGGGTGCGAGCCTCTTCTCATGGGTCCGGTTGGACGGCACGCACGTCACCGTCCAGGGCGGCGGGGAGCGAATATCGATCCCTGTCGAACTCATCGACGAGGTGACGGCGGAGCGGGGCGTGCGCATCCGGATGGTGGACGGCCGGGAGAGCTCCATGTTGATGCTCCGCGGTCCGGCCGCGGCCGAGCGGCAGGCGGCCGAGCGGATCCGGGCGTTCGCCGACGAGGTCCGCGCCACCCTCCCCGCGGGCCCGCTCTACCGGGACGTCGTCCACCGGCGCGGCCCCGACGCAGGGCTGTCCGCGCTGTGGCTGGGGGTGTCGGTGTTTCTCCTCGGCTCGATGTGATCCGCAGGGCTCAGGGCTTCGGTCGGGCGGCGGCCAGGCCCAGGCGCACGATGTCGGTGATGAAGTACTCGCCCGGGTCGCGGTGGTCGTGCAGCCGGTCGACCAGCGACTCGTCCACCCACATGTACTCGGTGTGCTTGTCCGGCTCCAACCGGGGCGCGGCCAGGTCGCCTTCGACGCGCACCAGGTAGTCGACCTCGTGCCTGGTCAGCCCGTCACCCGGGTCCCAGTCCAGGCGGTACAGCTCCGCGGCGACCTCGGCCAGCCGCCAGCCGGTCTCCTCGGCGACCTCGCGGGCCAGGCCCTCCAACATGGTCTCGCCCGGTTCGACGTGGCCGCCGACGATGTCCCAGCAGTGCGGGAACACCTTGCGGGTGGGGGAGCGGCGCTGGGCGAAGATCCGGCCCCGGGGGTCGGCGATGATCGCGCCCGCCACGTGGGTGCGCCCGTCGGAGGTGTCCGGGAACGTGATCCCCGGCGCCACCGTGATGCCCTTCATGCGTCCTCCTCGTCGTCCGACGGCCACCCTACGGCGTCGTCGCGCCGGCCCCACGCGGGCAGCCGCAGCGTGATCAGCTTCGCACGGGGCGCCAGGACCTGGGCGAGCTCGAACACGGCCTCGGTCCGCGAGTGGTCCTCGTCCAGGACGGAGAACAGGTTGACCCCCAGGTAGAACGTGATCGCCCCGTAGGCCACCTCGCGGGCGGGCAGCATCCGCCCGAGCGCCGAGCCGCCCAGGACGCGGTTCCACTCGCCCTCGATGAAGGCGATCCACGGCTCGGCGCGGTCGCGGATCTCCGGGCGCAGCTCCGGCTTGGACACCGCGGCCGCCACCAGTTCGGTGAACTCCGCCATGTACCCGCGCTCCAGGTCGGTCCGGTAGATCTCGGTCGCCGCCTCCACCAGCTGCTCGAACGTGCGCGCCTTCGCGGTGAGCTCCCGGTACATCGCCAGGCGTTCGGCGCTGGAGCGGTCCAGCGCCGCCAACAGCAGCTGGTCGACTCCGCCGAAGTGGTAGAAGACCAGCGCCGAGTTGGCCTCCGCGCGCGTGGCGATCGCGCGCGCCGACGCGCCGGAGTACCCCTCCTCGCGCAGGGTCGCGGTCGCCGCCGCGAGCAGCCGCTCCTTGGTCTCCTCACTCGTGCGCCGTCCGCTGCCGCCCTTGGCCATCGAATCCCCACCCCTTGCTCTCCGGTCGTGGTTCATCATACGGTTTAATCAACTGATTAAACCAAGTGGTTCAAGCATGTGATCAAGGAGCGACCGTGGAGACATCCCCCGAGCGGCCCGTCGGCATGAGGGAGCGCTGGATCCTCGCCGGCGTCGTCGGCCTCGTCTTCGTCGGACTGGTGGCCCTGCGCGTCACCAGCTGGGGCGGCCTGGACCAGACCGCCCTGTTCTACGTGGGCCTTCCCGCGACCATCGCGCTGCTGATCGTGTTCACCGCGCGTCCGAAGACCGGGATGGGCGCGGCCATGGCCGTCACCGCGCTCGTGCTCGCCATGTCGGGGCCCCTGCTCGCGGAGGGCATGGTGTGCCTGCTCATGGCGGCGCCGCTGATCTTCGGCATCGTCGCCCTGGTCACCGCATTGTGCTCCGCCATCAGGCGGGGCGGCTCCGGGTCGCGGCACGCCCTGCTGTTCGTGCCCGTGCTCTTCGTCCTGACGCTGGAGGGCGTCGGCGGGACCACGATCCTGCCCAGGGACGGCCAGGGCACCGGTGAGCGCGTGATCGCCGCCGCCCCCCACCAGGTCGCCGCCGCGCTGGCCGCGCCCCCCGAGTACGGCGCGTTCGAGGCCCTCTTCCTGCGCGCGGTCCCCTTCCCCGAGCCCGTCCGGGCCGTGGGCGAGGGGCTGGAGGTCGGCGACACCCGGGTCGTCCGCTTCACGCCGCGCAACACCCTCGCGATCGGCGACGAGCCCACGCCGCGCCACATGGAGCTGGTGGTGGTCGAGAGCAGCGTGGGACCCGACGGCGGCCGAGTCGTCTTCGACGTGGCCGAGGACACCGCGTTCTCCGGCTGGATGGACCTGCACCGCGCGGAGGCCGTGTGGTCGGCGGACGGCGACGGCACCCGGCTCGGCTGGACCATCGACTACGAGCGCACCTACGAGCCCTCCTGGTACTTCGGCCCCCTCCAGGCCTACGCCACCGACCTCGCCGCGGAGTACCTCGCCGCCACCTTCGAGACCACCGCGACGGAGGTGTCCCGATGATCCCCGACCCCGAACTCCACGCCACCCTGGTCCGCGGCCTGGGCCTGTTCGGCCCCCTCCTCGCGCTCGTGGCGCTGGGCGCCTGGCGGGTGCCCTCCCGCCGCGAGACCGCGGCGATGATCGTCTCCGGCGCCTGGGCCCTGCTCACCCTGCTGCCGCTCAACCTGGTCGCCCTGCACGTGGGCTGGTGGACCTTCCACGCCGACGGGGCCATATGGCTGGGGATGCCCATGGACCTCCTCGTCGCGTGGGTGATCCTGTGGGGGCCGCTGCCGGCCCTGCTGCTGCGCGTGCTCCCCGTCCCGCTGCTCACCGCCCTGCTGGTCTGGGCCGACATCCTGCTCATGCCGCTCGCGGCGCCCGTGGTGGACCTCAGCCGGCTGTGGCTGGTCGGGGAGTTCGCCGGCGCGGCCGTGTGCCTGATCCCCGCGCTGCTGCTCGCGTACTGGACCCGTGAGGGCCAGCTCGTCCACGCGCGCGTGTGGGCCCAGGCCGGGCTGGCGTTCGGGCTGATGGTCGCGCTGCCGCTGGTGGTCCTCGGCGTCGTCCCCAGCGGCCCGACCGTGTTCGCCGGCGCCCAGCTCGTGCTGATCGCCGGGCTGCCCGGCCTGGCCGCCGCACGCGAGTTCGCGCGCGTGGGCGCCGGAACGCCGCTGCCCTACGACCCGCCCGTGCGGCTGGTCACCAGCGGCCCCTACGCCTACCTGCGCAACCCCATGCAGACCTCGATGATCGCCGTCTACCTGGTGCTCGCGGCGCTGCTGCGCGAACCCGCCCTGCTCCTGCTGGGCCTGAGCGCGCTGATCTACGGCGCCGGGTTCGCGGACTGGCACGAGGGCGGCCAGCTGCGCGCGGCGTTCGGCCGCCGGTGGACCGACTACCGCTCGGCCGTGCGCCCCTGGCTGCCCCGGTGGCGTCCCTGGCCGGGGCGCACCCCCGGTGTGCTCTACGTCGCCGCGGACTGCGCCGTGTGCCGGGGCGTGGGCGCCTGGATCGCCGCCCGCTCGCCCGTGGCCCTGGACCTGCGTCCCGCCGCCGAGCACCCCGAGGTCCTCTACCGCCTCACCTACCAGACCCCCGACGGCGCGCGCTGGAGCGGTGTGTCCGCCTTCGCCAGGGCGCTGGAGCACCTGCACCTGGGGTGGGCGCTCACCGGCTGGGCCCTCGACCTGCCCGGTCTGCGGCACTTCGCCCAGATCGGCGCGGACGTCTTCGGCGCCGGCCCCCGGCCCTCCCGCCCGCCGCACGCCGACGTTCCGGGGGCGGGAAGTCAGGAGCGGGTCTGAGCGAGCGCCGCGGTGTCCGCTGCGCGACCCCGCACCGCGATGGCCGGTTCGGGCCACCACGCCTCGCCAGTGCCGACGCGCCGCCGGGAGGGCGGGCGCGCACACCGCCCGCCCCCGCCACAGTCCGCGCCGTTATGCTCGGTCGGGGCCGACCACCGGCCCCCGACGCGTTCACCCCCCGAACGGCACGAGGACTCCCATGGAAGAACAGGCCATGCTCGCGCGGGACCTCGTCCTGCGCGTCTGCGCCGGTCCGACCGAGCTCGACCCCCAGTGGATCCGGGCCGGCGGCAAGGTCACGACCCCCTTCCTCGTGCCCCGCGACCGCAACCTCGTCCGGGCGATCATCGCCGCGGGGCGGTCGATGGGCGTGGACCGGCTCCTGGTCTGCCGCACGCGGGCCGAGTTCTCCTACGAGGCCGTCACCGAGGTGCCCCTCGACACCGACACCCTGGTCGAGCTCATCCGGGGATGGGGGAACACGCCCACCGACTTCCTCGTCTGCGTCGAGGACTTCTCCGCGGCGGTGCTGGTCACCGCCGACGAACTCACCGTGGCGGCCGGGCCCCCCGACTTCGTCCGCGAACTCGTCGGCGCCGACATCCCCCAGGCCCGCGCCCACTTCGCGGCCCGGGCGCGCGCGGAGGGCGGCGCGACCCTGACCCGCGCCGCGCAGCTCTACCACTGCGTCGAACCCGGCGCCCGCCACGCCCGTACCCCGCGCGGGCCCGGACCGGACCTGGCCGAACGCCTGGCCCGCACCGCCGACCGCGCCCGCGAGCGCTCCCCGCGGGCCGTGCGCGGCCTGCGCGCGCTCCGCGGCTCCTGGGGGTGGCTCATGCTCGTCGCCCTGCTCCTGGTGCCCCTGGCCGAGCCCGCGCTGCGCCCCGTCCTGCCCGTGCTGGCCCTCACCTACCTGCTGCTCTTCCAGCTGGCCTGGCTCTCGCGCTCGCGCACCGTCTCCTTCGCGACCCTGCTGCGGGTGGTCGCCCTCGGCGCCGTCCTGCTGTGGCCGATCGCCCTCGCCGAGTCGGCCCTCGTGCGGTTCCTGGTCGCCGACCCCTACGGTGTCCTCGCCTACACCTACGTCGCGGTGCCCGTGGAGGAGCTCGGCAAGCTCGCGCCGCTGCTGCTCCTGCCGCTCCTGGCCCGGCGCCGGGCGCGCCGCCTGGCGGCCACCGACTTCCTGCTCGTGGCGGCGGCCTCCGGAGCCGGATTCCAGCTCGCCGAGCGCCTGCTCACCGAGGTCGCGCTGATGGAGGGCGGGCACACCGGGACGGGCGGCCTCCTCCTGCCCGGCGGATCAGTCGTGCACGCCCCCGACGGGAGCGTCCTCGCCGTGTTCTCCGGGCACGCCCTGACCACCGGTCTGGTCGGCGCCGCCCTCGGCCTGGCGATCGTCGGCCGCCGCTACGGCGCCTGGCTCTGGCTGCTGCCCCCGCTCGCACTGACCACCGCCGTCCTGGAACACCTCAACCTCAACGCGGTGTTCGCGGGCGCGAGCCTGCACTGGGCCACCGACGCCGTCTTCGCCGTCCTCGGCGGCGGCGTGCTCACCCCGTGGCTGCTGCTCCTGCTCCTGCTGTGCGCGGTGGCGATGGACTACCGGATGATCGGCACCGCGGCCGAGAGCACGCCGCCGCTGCCCGGGCAGCCGCCCCTGGCCCGCCTGCGCCGCTGGGCGTGGGGCCGCTCGATCGCGATGCGCGTGCGGGTGCCCGCCGACATCGCGCCGCTGTTCCGCCGGATCGCCCTGTCGTGGATCGACCTGCCGGTCACCCTGGCGACCACGCTGTCCTCGATCGCGCACGAGCTGGCCGCCGCCACCATCGCGGCCCGCAGGGGGCCGGGCGTGCTGTGCGACACCTGGCGCTTCGTGCGGCACCGGCGGGCCAGCGCCATGGGCGAGGCCCGGTCCGAGGGGCGGCCCTGGCGCCCCTACCCGGCCCAGGAGACCCTGACCCGCACCGCGCGCGAGCTGGCCATCCGCCTGGGGCTGGCGGCGACCGGGGGGATCACCGCGGCCTCGGCCGCCGCGTTCCTGGCGGCCGCGCTCCCGGCCGCCGTCGTCCTGCCCCCGGTCACCGGGGCCGGCGGCGACACCCCGGCCTACGCGCTGGTGGCGGTGGCACGGCTCCAGACCTGGTGGGGCGGTGAGGGCACCGCCGTGTGGGCGGTGGTGGCACTGGTGGCGGTGGTGAGCCTGCTGACGACCGGCAACGCGGTGCCGCACGCCCACCCGCGCATGCGGGAGTTCCTGCGCGCGCCCACCGCCAACACGGGCGCGATCCTGGGCATGCTCGCCCCGGGGCAGGTCGGCTACGCGCTGCCGGGGCTGCTCGGCCCGGCCCTGCCGCGCCGCGTGGACCGCCTCCTGGTCCGCTGACGATCAGGCCCGGTACGCGTCCCGGCGGTGGCGGATCGAGTGGATCTCGATCACGTCCTTGTCGGGGCGGATCCTGTAGGTGATCCGGTAGGTCCCCCTTCTGGCGGCGTGCGGTCCCGCGAAGGGTTCCGCGAGCGGCTTGCCCACACGCCACGGGTTGTCCTTCAGCGGTCCGTTGACGAACTCGTACGCCGCGGAGGCCACCGCTTCGGGAAGGTCCTCGGTCAGAGCGCGGCGGGCGGGCCCCTTGTAGACGACCCTCATGCGGCGGGGTCCTTGCCGAGCCGTGCGTTCATCAGCTCGGCCATGTCCTCTTCGGTCGTGAACTCCTCGGACTCGGCGGATTCGGTGAGGTCCGCACGGGTCTCCGGGTCATCGAGGATGCTCAACGTCTCCATGAGGGACTCGTACTGATCCACCGACATCATCACGACGGCGGGACGGCCGTTCTTGGTGAACGTGTAGTCGGCGTGCTCGCGCTGGGCACGGTCGGCGAGCTCGGCGATTCTGGCCTTGGCCTCGGTGATCGGAATGGTCTCCATGACGACTACTATCGCGACCGGTCCGAATTCTGGCCATGCGCCTGCGTGGGCGTGTTCCCCCCTGGGGGAGGCGCAGCACGTTCCTGTCCCTCATCGACGGACGTTCCCCGGACAGATCCGTGCGGCGCCTCGCCGACGGACGGCCTCCTGCGTCGGCGCTGAGGCGTCGGGGTCAGCCCATCAGCAGGCGGGGGACGAGGTAGATGAGCGAGAAGGCCTCGTAGACCGCGCCGATGACGAACAATGTCAGCGCGGGCAGGCTCAGCCAGCCGAACTGCCGCAGCCCGCGCACATACCCCTGACGACGGTTCGGGGCGCTGACCGTCGCGGGGCGCAGCCAGGCCCTTCCGAGGAGGTAGGAGCCGAGTGAGAGCAGGATGTAGGCCTGGAACTCGATGACCATCGTCGGGGTGTGCGGGAGGAGGACCGTCGCCATGGTCTCGTCGACCGGAGCAAGGATCACGCCGCTCTCGAACGTCTTGTACAGGAGGAGGGCGATCCCCGCGAAGGGCACGACCAGCGAGGGCAGCAGGATCTTCAGCACGCCGACCGTCAGTACGTTGACCGCGAGGATGGTCAGGGCGAACAACCAGACGTTCCCGAGCAACGACACCACCAGGTCCGCTGTCCCGTCGTCCTCCTGACCGGTGACCAGTGACGCGGTCAGTTCGGGGAAGAGCAGCCCCACCGCCAAACCGGCCAGGAGCACTCCGTACACGAGCACGTTCAACACGAGGTAGGCGCCGAGGTTGGCACGAATGATCCGGAATGGTTCGCGCGGGGTTCGCATGCGTGGTGCTCCGTGGTCGAGAGAGGTGGGGGCCGCTCTGGCCCCCGCTCGACATTGCGCACCATGACCTCGGGGCAGGGTCAAGCCCGGAGGAGGTATGTGACCCTGCCCCGGGGGCAGAGTGTCGACTGTGGGCGCGGTGCGAGGGCACCACCACCCGAGTTCGCGCCGATCTCCGGCGACCTCTCCGAACGGCAGAGATCCCTGCTGATGGTCTTCTCGACCGTGCTCAGCAAGGACTCCGTCGAAAGGCTCCGCGATCTGATCAGCGAACCCAGGGAGGCATCGTGGCCCGTCGCGGATACCCGGCCGGGTATCCGCCGCGAGGCGCCGGACCTGGTCGAGAGCGGACGTGGCACGCGGTCCGGACATCAGCACCCGCGCGACTCGTGAACCGCGCCCCCGGCCTACGCCGGGGTGACGCCTCTCGGCGGGGCGAAGGCCCGCACCGGGGGCAGCGGGCCGGAGAACGGCTCCACGCGGACCCGCGTCAACTGGCCCGTGCACCCCTGGCTCAGGGATGACGTGCCCGCGTCCTCGGTCAGCGCGTTCGGATTGCCGTGCGCGCAGGTCACCCCCGGCGCCGTCGGGTCGTACCAGGCACCCGTCGACAGCTGCACCACGCCGGGCCGCACCGCGTCGCTCAGCACCAGGCCCGCCAGGCACGAGCCCCACGGGCTGGACACCCGCACCACCGCGCCCTCGACCAGGCCCCGGGCCCGCGCGTCGCCGGGGTGCATCCGCAGCGGCGCGCGCCCCTGGACCTTCTGCGACATGCTGTGCGCCCCCATGTCCTGCTGGCTGTGCAGCCGCCCGCTCGGCTGGTTCGCGACCAGCGTGAACGGCCACGCGCCGCGGTCACCGGTCACCGTCGGACCGGGCAGCCACACCGGGTGGCCCGGGCAGTCCTCGTACCCGAAGGAGCCGATCGTGTCCGAGAACAGCTCGATCCGCCCGCTCGGCGTGCGCAGCGCTCTGCCCTCGGGGTCGGCCCGGAACTCGCCCAGCAGGGCCTCGTCCTCGACCCGGCCCGGGATCTCCACCCGGCCCAGGGACCAGAACTCGTCGAACCCGGGCACGTCCAGCCCCCGCCGCGCCACCAGGGAGCGCCACCGCTCGTAGACCACGCGCATCCACTGGGCGCTGGTGCGGCCCTCCGTGAACTCCTCGCGCACGCCCAGCCGTTCGGCCAGGTCGGCGTAGGTGTCGTACTCGTTGCGCGCCTGTCCGTGCGGCGGGACCGCGCGCGGCATCGCCCGCACCGTCAGGTCGCCCTGGCTCGCGGTGAGGTCGTCGCGCTCCAGCACGGTCGTGGCCGGAAGGACGATGTCGGCGTGGTGCGCCGTCGCGGTCCAGTGCGTCTCGTGCACCACCACCGTGTCCGGCCGCCCGAAGGCCTCGGTCAGCCGCGCCAGGTCCTGGTGGTGGTGGAAGGGGTTGCCGCCCGCCCAGTACACGAGCCGCGCGTGCGGGTAGCGGCGCTCCTCGCCGTTGAAGTCGTAGGGCTCGCCCGGGTGCAGCAGCATGTCCGCGATCCGGGCCACCGGGATGAACGAGTCCACCGGGTTGTCGCCCTGCGGCATGCGCGGCAGCCCCAGCGGGGTCGCCCCGCCGCCGTAGTTGCCCATGGAGCCGTACCCCGAGGCGAAACCGCCGCCCGGCAGGCCCACCTGCCCCAGGCAGCACGCCAGCGCCAGCCCGGCCCACAGCGGCTGCTCGCCGTAGCGGGCGCGCTGGACCGACCAGCCCACGTTGACCAGCGTGCGCCGACCGGCCATCCGCCGGGCCAGCGCGCGGAGCTCGTCGGCGGGGACGCCGCTGACGGACTCGGCCCACTCGGGATCGCGGGCCGGCCCCGAACCGTCCTCGCCCAGCACGTAGGCGCGCACGGCCCCGGCGCCCACGGTGTACCGGTCCAGGAAGTCGGTGTCGGCCAGCCCCTCGGTGAACAGCACGTGCATCAGGGCCAGCATCACCGCGGTGTCCGTGCCCGGTTCGATGGACACCCAGTCGGCCTTGACGCCCTCCGGCGCGTCGTCGTGCAGAGGGGACACGGACACGAACTCCACCCCGGACTCCGCGGCGTCGTGCATGGCCGGACCGGCGGTCTGCACCGCCCGACCGCCGGACGAGTTCCACGTGTTCGACACCCGCAGGCCGCCGAAGGTCACCAGCAGGTCCGTGTGCTCGCGGATCATCGTCCAGGCCGGGGCCCGGTGCAGCAGCCGGTTGGCCGCCGGGGTCCCGAGGATCCGCGGCATCAACACCTCCACGGCGCCGTGGCTGTAGGTCGTCCGGGACCTCGTGTAGCCGCCGATCGTGTTCAGGAACCGGTGCAGCTGGCTCTGCGCGTGGTGGATCCGGCCCGCGCTGCCCCAGCCGTAGGAGCCGCCGTAGATCGCCGCGTTGCCGTGGTGCGACCGCACCCGGTCGAGTTCGCGGGCGAGCAGGTCCAGGGCCGTGTCCCACTCGACCTCGACGTACTCGTCGTCGGGGTCGCCCCGGCGCAGGTCCGGGCCCGGCCCGTGCTCCAGCCAGCGGCGGCGCACCGCCGGGCGCGCCACGCGCGAGGGGTGGTGCTGGGCGCCGGGGGTGTTGTCGATGATGGGGGAGGGTGCCGGGTCGTCCGGGTCGGGACGCACGCCCACCACACGCTCGTCCTCCACGACCACCTGGTAACCGCCCCAGTGGGCGCTGGTCGGATACACCGCGCGCGACATGCCGCTCTCCCGTCTCCCCGTTCTCCCACGCGGGAGCGCCCAGGCGCTCCCATCCGGGCCCGGACCACACTCTACGCACCAGACGGTGCCAAAATGGGGCACGCGATCGGCGGTCGAGCGGAACGGGCGGTAGGGCGATGGGTGAACTCAGGTCACGGCGGTCGGTGCTGGCGGTGCCGGCGTCCAACCCGCGGTTCGTCGAGAAGGCCCGCGGCCTGGACACCGACGCCTTCTTCCTGGACCTGGAGGACGCCTGCGCGCCGCTGGAGAAGGCCGACGCCCGCGACACCGTCGTGCGGGCCCTGCGCGAGGGCGGCTGGAACGGCCGCGTGCGCACCGTCCGCGTCAACGACGTGACCACCGAGTGGGCCTACCGCGACGTCATCACGGTCGTGGAGGGCGCCGGAGCCGAGCTGGACGCCCTCGTGCTCCCCAAGGTCGCCTCCGCGCGCGACGTCCAGTGGCTGGACACCCTGCTCACGCAGATCGAGCGCGCCGTGGGCCTGGAGGTGGGCCGCATCGGCATCGAGGCGCAGATCGAGGACGCGCGCGGCCTGACCGAGGTCGACGCGATCGCCGCCGCCTCGCCCCGGCTGGAGTCGCTGGTCTACGGCCCGGCCGACTTCATGGCGTCGCTGAACATGAAGAGCCTGGTCGTGGGCGAGCAGCCGCCCGGCTACGACACGGGCGACGCCTACCACTACGTCCTCATGCGCATCCTCACCGCCGCCAGGGCCCACGGGCTCCAAGCGATCGACGGCCCCTACCTGCAGATCCGCGACGTCGACGCCTTCCGCCGCTCGGCCGGCCGCACCGCCGCCCTGGGCTTCGACGGCAAGTGGGTGCTGCACCCCCTGCAGGTCGAGGCCGCCAACGAGGTGTTCGCGCCCTCCCAGCAGGACTACGACAAGGCCGAGCTGATCCTCGACGCCTACGCGCACGCCACGAGCGTCGACCGCCGCGGCGCCGTCATGCTCGGCTCCGAGATGCTGGACGAGGCGTCGCGCAAGATGGCGCTCGTCGTGGCGGGCAAGGGGCGCGCGGCCGGGCTGAAGCGCACCAGTGCGTTCGACCCTGACCAGGACGCCGGCACCTGACCCGTCCCGGACGACCGGTTCCGCCCCGAACACCCCGCCACGCCCGCCATGCCCGGGGTGCCCGGACCCGTCCCGGGCTGCGACGACACGGTCTCCGGCTCTTACCGGGCTCTCACCCCGGTGAGGCAGCATGAGGCCCATGGATGCCACCTCCACAGCCACGGTGCTGATCGCCGACGACGACCGGGCGATCCGCGAGTCACTGGAACGCGCCCTCCAACTGGAGGGCTACTCCGTGCGCTCGGCGGCCGACGGGGTCCAGGCCCTGGCCGCCGTCCACGCCGACCCCGTCGACCTGCTGATCCTCGACGTGATGATGCCCGGAGTCGACGGACTGGGCGTGGCCCGCGTCCTGCGGGCGGAGAAGGACCGCACACCGATCCTCATGCTCACCGCCCGGGTCGAGACCCCCGACCGGGTGGCCGGACTCGACGCCGGCGCCGACGACTACCTCGCCAAGCCCTTCGAACTGGAGGAGCTCCTGGCCCGCCTGCGCGCGCTGCTGCGCCGCTCCGCGCACGTGACGGAGGAGGGCGCCGAGGAGGGCCCGCTGCGGGTCGGCGAACTGCGCCTGGACCCCCTGGCCCGCCGGGTGTGGCGCGGCGAGCGGGAGATCGAGCTGTCCAAGACCGAGTTCGACCTCCTGGAACTGCTGGTCCGCAACCACGGCATCGTCCTGGACCACGCCACCATCTACGACCGCATCTGGGGCTACGACTTCGGCCCCGAGTCCAAGAACCTCGCCGTCTACATCAGCTACCTGCGCCGCAAGCTGGAGGACGGCGGCCCGCCGCTGATCCAGACCGTGCGCGGCGTCGGATACACACTCCGGGGATGAGTTGACCACTGTGCGCGACTCCGCCACCGACACCGCGCCGCACCGGTTCCGGTCGCTGCTCACACCGAGCGGCTGGCGCCTGGGCACGCGCTTCGCGGTGCTCTTCGCCGTCGTCGTGGGCGTGACGATCGCCCTCGTCGGCACCCTCGCCTACTCGACCGCCGCCACGCTCATCCGCAGCGACGCCAAGGACGAGTTCGACCGCAGCGTCTCCTCGCTCTCCGAGGAGCTGGTCGGCCTGCACGAGGACGAGTCCGGCGCCTCCGCGGGCAGCGTGATGTTCCTGGCGGGCAACCACGTCCAGGTCCAGTTCATGCGGCCCGACGGCGCGCGCACGCGCCCGATCGCCGATCCGGGCGGGGCGGTGGACCTGAAGCCGGACGAGCAGGACCTGGCGGTGGCCACCTACGACGAGCCCGGAGTGGTGGAGTCGCGCGAGAAGGAGGTCGGGGGGCAGACCTACCGCGTGGCCACGGTGTCGGTCGGCGACGGTGTCGGCGCCTTCCTGGTCGTGCAGCGCCTCTCGCCCACGGAGAGCATCATCGACCGCCTGGCCACCCAGATCCTGTGGGTGGGGCTGTTCATCGCCATCGCCGCGGCGTCGGTCGGCTGGCTGGTCGGCCACCGCGTCACCGGGCGCCTGGCCCGGCTCACCGACGCCGCCGAGTACGTCAGCTCCACCGGTCGCCTGGACCCGGTCACGGCCGAGCGGGACGGGGACGGGTCCGGGGGAGCCCTCGGCACCGAGGACGTCGGCCGCGACGAGGTCGGGCGGCTCGGCACCGCCTTCAACGCCATGCTCGCCCGGCTGACCCAGTCCCAGGACGAGCAGCGCCGCCTCGTGCAGGACGCCGCGCACGAACTGCGCACCCCGCTCACCAGCCTGTACACGAACGTGCAGGTGCTGGGGCGGGTGGACCGCCTCACCCCGCAGGCGCGCGACCACCTCATCGACGACCTGCGCGGCGAGGCCCGCGAGCTCACCGCCCTGGTGAACGAGCTGGTCGGACTGGCCACGGGCGACCACGAGACCGAGACGCCGACCACGGTCCGCCTGGGCGACGTCGCGGAGTCGGTCGCCGCCCGGGTCCGGCGCCGGACCGGCCGGGAGATCATCGTGGACGCCGACGACAGCACCGTGTGGGGGCGCCCCAAGGCCCTGGAACGCGCCGTGGTCAACCCGGTGGAGAACTCGGCGAAATTCGACACCGAGGGGACCGAGCCCATCGAGATCCGGATCCGCGCGGGGGCCGTGGAGGTCAGCGACCGCGGGCCGGGGATCGACCCCGCGGAGCTCGACCACGTCTTCGAGCGCTTCTACCGCGCCACCGTCGCCCGCGGCCTGCCCGGCTCGGGACTCGGCCTGTCGATGGTCCGCGACATCGCGCAGGCCCACGGGGGGCGGGTGTTCGCCCGCAACAGGGTCGGCGGCGGAGCCGTCATCGGCTTCGAACTCCCGGTGATCCCGCCGGACGACGCCCCGCCGCCGAACGCGCCGCCGCCCGGACCCGCCGGCGGGTAGGCGGGCCCGGACCGCGGGCCCGCACCGCGGTCGGGCCCGGTCGGGCCCGGTCGGGCCCGGTCGGGCCCGGTCGAGCCGTGCGTCCGGGCCCGGGACCTCACTCCGTGCCGAGGATCGTGGCCAGGTGGTCCAGGCTCCGCGCGGTCAGGTCGAAGGAGTCCTCTGCCCGGGGCGGATCGCCGACGGGACGCTCGACATAGGCGGTCCGCATGCCCACGGCCTGCGCGCCCCGCAGGTCCCAGGCGTGGGTGGCGACCATGAGCAGGCGCTCCGGCGCGCGGCCCGTGGTGGTGATCGCGAGCCGGTAGACCTCGGGGGCGGGCTTGTAGGCGCGCACGTCCTCGGCCGAGAGCACCTGGTGCCAGCGCAGGCCGGCGTGCGTGTTGACGCGGGTCAGCGGCGCGTGGCCGGCGTTCGACAGGCCGACCACCGGGAAGCGCGAGGCGATCCGGCCCAGGGCCGGGGCCGAGTCCGGCCACGGGTCCAGCCGCCGGCCGGAGCCCGCCAGCGCGCGGACGGCGTCCTCGTCCTCCACGCCGGCCTCGGCCGCCACACGGGCGGCCGCCTCCAGGTCGACCACCGTGCTGTCGGCGTAGGGCCGGCGGCCCTCGGTGATCTCCCGCTGCTGCTCCTCCACGTGCCGGTACCAGGTCCGCAGGAGCGCTTCCGTCCCGTCGTCGTCGAGGTCCGGGACCAGCGCGCGGATGCCGCGCCGGATCCCGCCCGGCTCGTCGACCATGGTTCCGAGGACGTCGAAGACGATCGCGTCGAAGTCGGGGTGTGCGGTCACTGGAACACTCCTGGCATCTCGGCCCGTGCCGCCCGGTCCGTTCGCGGACCGGGGAGGCCGGGTGGCGGCAAGCCCGTACCGGGCTCGACGGCGAGCCTAGGGCGTGCCTCCCGCGCGCCCTGGCGTGCCCCCGCGCGCCCTGGCGTGCCCCCGCGCGCCCTGGCGCGGGCCCCGGGCGGCGGCCCCCGAGAGCGCTCCGACCGCCGCCTGCCCCGGAGGGGCCCTGCTCGCGTGTTCCCCGCCCCCGGAGTTGGTCGGGGACTGGTGCGGTGGCCTGCGTAGGCTCCGTTCCGAGCCTCCCGCCCCCGCTCATCCCAGCACCCGCCCGAGGAAACCGCGCAGGTAGCCCGCGACGACGTCCAGGTGGCTCTCCAGAAGGAAGTGGCCGCCGTCGATCAGGTGCACTTCCACGTCCTTGGCGTCGCGGGCGAAGGCCCGTGCGCCCGCCGGGCCGAAGATTTCGTCGTTGCGGCCCCACACGGCGAGCACCGGGACCTCGCTGGTGCGTAGGAATTCGTGCAGCAGCGGGTAGAGAGGGCGGTTGTTCTGGTAGTCGCGGAACAGCGCCAGCTGGACCTCGTCGTTGCCCTCGCGGGAGACGAGGGCGAAGTCATGCTTCCAGGTGTCCGGGCTGACCACGCTCGGGTCCGGCACGCCGTGCACGTACTGCCAGCGGATGGCGTCGAGACTCAGCGCGGTGCGGGCGGCGGGTTCGGTGTCGGGGCCGGGGTTCGCCCCGTAGGCCCACACGTCGGTCCAGAAGGACTCGACGAAACCGTCCTCGTAGCCGTTGCCGTTCTGGGTGACGAGGGCGGAGATCCGTTCGGGGTGCTGGAGCGCGAGGCGCCATCCGATGGGGGCGCCGTAGTCCTGGACGTAGAGGGCGTAGCGATCCAGGCCCAGTTTTTCGAGCAGTCCGGACGTGAGTTCGGCGAGGGCGTCGAAGGTGTAGTCGAACTCCCCTACGAGGGGGGCGTCGGAGTGGCCGAAGCCGAGGTGGTCCGGCGCTATGACGTGGTAGTCGTCGGCCAGCAGCGGGATGAGTTCGCGGAACATGAACGAGCTGGTCGGGTAGCCGTGCAGGAGGACGATCGCGGGGGCGTCGGCGGGGCCGGCCTCGCGGTAGAAGATCTCGTGACCGTCGACAGTGGCGGTCCGGTGGCGCACCGAGGGCATATCTAACCTCTTTGAGAGTTCAATCTGGTTAATTCCTCGCCATGCAAGCACGGCATGATCTAACCTGTCAAGCGAGTCGATGAGGTTAGAGGGGAGTGGTGTCCGGTGGACGCGCTACTGGAGCTGCTCAACAGCAGGCCACTGGTCAACGGCGAGGAACAGGACGCGCTCGGCGACCCGGCCGACGGCACACGCTGGGCACGGGAGCACGGCGGTACAGGCAGCCGCGCGGAGCTGGCGCTGCTGCGCGAGGCACGGGACGCCCTGCGGGACGTAGTGCTCGGGGTGAGCTCACCCGCCACGTTGAGGCCGCTTCTCGAAGGGGTCCACCAGATCCCGGAGATCACGTCAGAGGGTCTCCAGTGGACGGTCAGGACTCCCCCGCACGCCCGGCTGGCCGTCGAGATGGTCCTCGCCTGGGCCACCACCGAGCAGCGCATGCCCGGCCGGCTGCGCCCCTGCGCCAACGCCGAGTGCCGGCTGTTCCTGCTCGACCGCAGCCGCGCCAACCGCGCCCGCTGGTGTTCGATGGCTGTCTGCGGCAACCGTGAGAAAGCACGTCGCCACTTCGAACGCACCCGCTGAGCAGACCGGGGCCGGCGACGCAGCGCGGCCGGGGTGTCGTTCTTCTCGTGCGCGGCGAGGTCGACACCCAGGTGGCGCAGGCCGGCTCCAGTGCGCGCACGTGCCCGTGCACACGCGCCAGGGGCGGCCCGGACCGGTGGTCCGAACCGCCCCTGGCGCGAGCGGGGTGCGTCGGCGAGAGGACGCGGGCGTCAGTTCCCGCCCTCGTCCTCCGACTCCTCCCCCTCCTCGACGGAGGTCGAGCTCTGCTCGCCGAGCGTCACCGTGACGTCCTCGGGCGAGCCGCTGCCGCCCTTGCGGACGCCGAGCGTGATCTCCTCGCCCGCCTGGTGGGAGCGGATCGTCGCGATGAGCTGGTCCGGGCTGCTGATCGGCTCGCCGTCGACGGAGACCACCACGTCGTCGGGCTCCAGACCCGCCTCCTCGGCGGCACCGTCGGGGGTGACGTCCACGATCGTCGCCCCGCCCTGCGGGTTGCCGGAGATGGTCGCCTCGATCGCCGGGTAGCTCGCGCTTCCCGTCTCGATCAGCTGCTCGGCGATGGGCCGTGCCTGGTTGATCGGGATGGAGAAGCCCAGGCCCACCGAGCCGCTCTCCTGCGAGATCCCGGCGATGGCGGTGTTGATGCCGATCACCTCGCCGCTCATGTTGACCAGCGGGCCGCCCGAGTTGCCGGGGTTGATGGCCGCGTCGGTCTGGATCGCGTTGATCACCGTGGAGGTGAAACCGTTGCCGCTCTCGGTCGCCCCGGTGTTGACCGGCCGGTTGAGCGCGCTCACCACACCCGTGGTGACCGTGCCCTCCAGCCCCAGCGGGGAGCCGATCGCGACCACGTCGCCGCCCACCCCGATCTGGTCGGAGTCGCCCAGGGTGGCCGGGGTCAGGTCGGTGCGGCCCTCGGCCTGGATCACCGCGATGTCGGACACCGTGTCCGCGCCCAGGACCTCGGCCCGGGCGGTGGAGCCGTCGTTGAACAGGACCTGGAGCCGGCCGTCGCGGGCCGAGGCCACCACGTGGGCGTTGGTCAGGATCTGGCCGTCGGAGGAGAGGACCACGCCGCTGCCGCTGCCGTCGCCGGTCTGGATGGAGACCACGCTCGGCAGGACGGCTTCGGCGACCTCGCCGACCTCGCCCTCGGTGGGCGTGCCGCCCTGTTCGCCGTCGAGCGCGCTGCTGGGCGAGCCGAGTCCGCCGCCGGGCAGCAGGTAGGCCGTGCCGAGGGCGGCGGCCGGTCCCACGATGAGGCTGGTGACCAGGGCGGTGGCGGCGGCGATGGCCACGATCCGGCCGGAGCCGCGCTTCCTGGCCGGCGGGGGCTGGGCGCCGGGGGGCATCCCGCCGTGGTGCGGGTGCTCCGGGGGCATCCCGCCGGGCGGCGAGGGCTGCTGGCCGCCGAAGCCGCCCTGACCGGGGTGGCCGGGGTGGCCCGCGCCGCCGGGGTGACCGGGGTAGCCGGGGTGCCCGCCGTACCCGCCCGAGGCGAACGCCGCGGTCGGGGACGGGCCGGCGAAGCCGCCGCCGTGCGGGGGCAGGGACGTGCTCGGGTGCCGGGAGAACGGCTCGGAGGGCTGGGACGCGGCCGGGTCCTCCGACCCGCCGCGCCCCGGCTCGCCGGCGGCGTCCGGGGAGGCGTAGGTGTAGGCCGCGCCCTGGGACTGCTCGGGGCCGGTGGCCCAGTGCGGCCCGGACGGCGGCGAGAAGCGCGGTCGGCCGTCGGGGTCGTCCACCCGGTTCTCGGAGGAGGTCCCCTCGTGCGGGGTCGGCTCGCCGGGGGCGGGCGCGGCGTCTTCGTTCGGTTCGTTGGGGTTCAACTCATCCTCCGGCTGGCGGGACGATGCCTGCTGACACTCATCATCTTGAGCCGCATGGGTTAGAACAGGGTGAGAGCGCGATATACCAGGGTTTCGAGTCCGCTCCCACCCGCTGGGCCGGATGTGCGCGGCGCCGTCGCCCCCTGGCGGCGACCGCGAGTGACGAGCACACCACGGTGTCCGGAACGATACCGTGCCTACCCAAAACGGACACGGTGGAAGGAACGACCTTGATCAAGATCGTGCTGGCCGATGACGAACACCTGGTCCGAGGGGCGATCGCCGCCCTCCTGGGCCTGGAAGAGGACCTCGACGTCGTCGCCCAGGTGGGACGGGGCGACCAGGTCGTCGACGCCGTCCTCGAACACGGTGCCGCCGTCGCCGTCCTGGACATCGAGATGCCCGGCGCGACCGGGCTGGAGGTCGCCGGCGAGCTCAAGAAGCGGGTGCCCGGCTGCGGCGTGGTCATCCTCACCAGCTTCGGCCGGCCCGGCTACCTGCGCCGCGCGCTCGCCTCCGGGGCCCGCGGCTTCCTCGCCAAGGACGCGCCCGTGGACCAGCTGGCCGGTGCGATCCGCCGCGTCCACGAGGGCGGGCGCTACATCGACACCGACCTGGCCGCGGCCGCCATGGTGGGCGGTGAGAGCCCGCTGACCGACCGCGAGGCCGAGGTGCTCAGGGCGGCGTCGGACGGCGCCACGGTCGCGCGCATCGCCGCGTCCCTGCACCTGACCGAGGGCACCGTGCGCAACTACATGTCCAACGCCATCGGCAAGACCGGCGCGGACAACCGGATGTCGGCGATCCGCACCGCCCAGGACATGGGCTGGCTCTAGGCCGTGTTCTTCGCAGCCCTTCGGGCCCGCCCCTCCGGGCCCGTGGCGGAACGCCCCCCGTCCTTCGGGCCCGGCGGAGCCAGGGTCAGAGGAAGCGCAGGACCATCATGGCCGTGTCGTCGGTGTGGCCGCCCGGGGCGTACTCCTCCAGCTCGCGGTCGATGCGGCTGATCACCGCCTGGGCGGTCAGGCCCGCGCAGCCGGAGAAGATCTCCATCAGGCCCTCGTCCCCGAGCATGTCGGCGTTGCTGCGCCGCTCGGTCACACCGTCGGTGACCGCCAGCACGACCTCCCCGGGGCGGATGTCCACGTTCTCCGTCGTGAAGCCCACGTCCTCGAACGCGCCCAGGAGCGGCTGGGAGGAGCCGAACGCCTCCACCTCGCCCTTCTGGTTGAGCCGCAGCGGGAGCGGGTGGCCGGCGGAGACCATGCGCAGGCGCATGCCGCCCGACTCGTCGGTGGCGGGGGCCATCTCCCCGTAGAGCATGGTCAGGAAGCGGGTCGAGGTGTTCTCGTCCAGGATCGCCATGTTCAGCCGGTGCATGATGTGCGACGGCGCGAAGCCCTCCTTGGCCAGGGCCCTGAGGGTGTGGCGGGCCAGCCCGGTCACCGCGGCCGCCTCCGGGCCGGTCCCGCAGACGTCGCCGATGGCGAAGCACCACCGGCCGTTGGCCGCGAACACGTCGTAGAAGTCGCCGCCCACCACGTTCTTCTCGTCGGCGGGACGGTAGAACACCGCGTGGTCCACGCCCGGGATCGTGGGTTCCTTCTCCCGGGCCGGCAGCAGGCTGCGCTGGAGCGCCTCGCTCATCGCGGACTGCTTCTCGTGCAGCCGGGCGTTCTCCATGGCCGAGGCCACCCGGCGGCTGAGGTCGTCGGCGACGTCCACCTCGTCACGGGTGAAGTCGTCGGTCTCGCTCTTGCCGACCGTCATCCGGCCGAGCGGGCGGCCGTGCGCGACCAGCGGGATGCTGATCGCCGGACCGCGCGTCAGTTCGCGGGCGAGGTGCTCGTCGACCTCCGCCAGGTCCGTGGGCGACCACAGCGGCTGGGGGTCGCGCTCCTCGCGCGGGGGCAGGTTCGTGAGCACGTCGCGCAGGACGTCGTTGTAGTTCTCGTCACCGTGGACCACGTGGGTGAGCTCGGAGGTGCCCAGCTCGTTGATCGTGTGGATGGCGCACCAATGCCCCAGCCGGGACGTGATCAGCTGCGCGGCCAGGGCGCCGGTCATCCGCTCGTCCAGCGTGCCCGCGAGCAGGTCGCTGGCCTCGGCGAGGAAGCTCAGGGAGGCGCGCCGGTTGAGCTCCACCTCCGCCAGGCGGGCCCGCTCCACGGGCAGGGCGATGAGGTCGGCGCCCTCCTGCAGCCGCTTGGCCGCGGTGGGGCCGAAGTGGCGCGGGCGGCCCGAGGCCACCCCGAGGAGCCCGGTGACCCGGCCGTCCACGATGAGCGGGGCCGTCACCAGCGACCGCATGCCGCCGCGCGCCAGGCGGCCGCGGTTGGCGCGGGCGATCATCAGGTCGTCGTTGATCACCGCGCCCGGCTCCGGCGCCGCGGACGGGAAGACCTCCTCGGTCCGGACCCGCAGGGCGCGCCAGGGGTCGTTGAGGCCGACCGCGGAGCGCACCTCCCACATGGTCTCGTCGGAGGTGGCCAGGGCGATGTAGGCGGCGTCCCCGCCGAGCGCGGTCGCCGCGTGCTCCACGGTGCGCTCCAGGAGCTGCGGCAGGCTCAGCCGCGCCCTGAGGGCGGCGTCGAGCGCGGTCCACGTCGTGGGACGCGAGGGACGGCGCACGCCCCCGCGCACCGGGGGCGACTCCAGTGACGCCCGTTCGGGCACGTCGTCGACCCGGAACCACACGGCCTTGTCGGCGCGTCCGTAGCTCACGCCCCAACTGGAGGCGATCGCCGAGGCGAGCGCCAGGCCGAGGCCGCCGGTACGGGCGTCCTCGGCCGAGGCGGAGGTGTCGACGGAGAGCGGGCCGGCCTGGGGGACCGCCCGCTCGGGCGCGGCGTCCGTGACCATCACCTCGGTCGAGCCCTCGCCGCGGCGGACGGTCACCTCCAGGGTCGACTTGGCGTGGATGACCGCGTTGGTCACCAGTTCGCTGACCAGGAGAATGACGTCGTCGGTGGGTTCGACGCCCCAGGCGAGCAAGGTGTCGTGGACGAACTCGCGGGCAGCCGCGGCGGTCTCCGGAGCCGGAGGGAACTCGTGCCGGGCGACCTTCAACGCATCGTGTGCTGGCAAGCCGTATGTGTCCTTCGTCACTGGGCGGGGGCGCGGTCACTGCCACGATACGCGCGGTGCGCGACCGGGACGGCTTGGTCAACCCACCTGTGCCCGACCTCGTGGGCGGTTAGTGTAAGTCAGCGACACCTTTCAGTGGAGGGATTCGATGCCCGAGGCGGTCCAGGAAGTGGCCGAAGAACAGCTCGACGAGATTCTGCGCGCCCTGTACCGCATGCGTGACGGCGACTTCAGCGTCCGCCTGCGCAAGCGGGGCAGCGGAACGATCAGGGAGATCGCCTCGGTCTTCAACGAGGTGGTCGACCACAGTGAACAGCTCAGCAGCGGCCTGCAACGCGTCGGCGACGTCGTGCGGGACGAGGGCCGGCTCAACGAGCGCGTCAGCGTCAACCCCGCGCGCGGTGCGTGGGGCAAGAGCGCGCGTGCCCTGAACGACCTCCTCGACGAGGTCGCCGAACCCGTGACCGACGTCGCCCAGGTCCTCGACTCCGTCGCCGAGGGCCAGCTCAACCGGAGGGCCTCCACCGAGGGGCGCCGGGGCGAGCTCAACGGCGACCTGCTGCGGCTGGCCACGACGGTGAACCGGATGGCCGACCAGATGAGCGGGTTCACCGAGGAGGTCACCCGCGTGGCCCGCGAGGTGGGGACCGAGGGCAAGCTCGGCGGCAGCGCCAAGGTCGAGGGCGTCTCCGGCGCCTGGCGCGAGGTCACCGAGAACGTCAACTCGATGGCGGACAACCTCACCAACCAGGTGCGCGACATCTCCGCGGTGACGACGGCGATCGCCCAGGGCGACCTGAGCAAGAAGATCACCATCGACGTCCAGGGCGAGATGCTCAACCTCAAGGACACCGTCAACACGATGGTGGACCAGCTCTCCACCTTCGGTGACGAGGTCACCCGAGTGGCGCGCGAGGTGGGCACCGAGGGCAAGCTCGGCGGTCGCGCGAACGTGCGCGGGGTCCAGGGCATCTGGAAGGACCTCACCGAGAACGTCAACTCGATGGCCGACAACCTGACCAACCAGGTGCGCGACATCTCACAGGTGACGACCGCGGTGGCCCGGGGTGAGCTCACCCGCAAGGTCGAGGTCGACGTCCAGGGCGAGATGCTCGCCCTGAAGAACACCGTCAACACGATGGTGGACCAGCTGGACTCCTTCGCCGACGAGGTGACGCGGGTCGCGCGCGAGGTCGGCACCGAGGGCAAGCTGGGCGGTCGCGCCAACGTCAAGGGCGTGTCGGGGATCTGGAAGGACCTCACCGACAACGTCAACTCGATGGCCAACAGCCTCACCTACCAGGTCCGCAACATCTCGCAGGTGACCACGGCGATCGCCAAGGGCGACCTGAGCAAGAAGATCACCGTGGACGCCCAGGGCGAGATGCTCGACCTGAAGGACACCATCAACAAGATGGTCGACCAGCTGGACTCCTTCGCCAGCGAGGTCACCAGGGTCGCCCGCGAGGTGGGTACCGAGGGCAAGCTGGCCGGACAGGCCCACGTGCGCGACGTCTCGGGCGTGTGGAAGGACCTGACCGACAACGTCAACTCCATGGCCAACAACCTCACCTACCAGGTGCGGCAGATCTCCATGGTCACGCGCGCGGTGGCGGCCGGCGACCTGACCAAGAAGGTCACGATCAACGCCAAGGGCGAGATCCTGGAGTTGAAGGACACCATCAACGTCATGGTGGACCAGCTGTCCGCGTTCGCCGACGAGGTCACCCGGGTGGCCCGCGAGGTGGGTACCGAGGGCAAGCTCGGCGGCCGTGCCGACGTCAAGGGCGTGTCGGGGATCTGGAACGACCTCACCGAGAACGTCAACTCGATGTCGCACAACCTCACCACCCAGGTGCGCAACATCTCCGAGGTCACGACCGCGGTGGCCGCGGGCGACCTCACCAAGAAGATCGACGTCAACGCCCAGGGCGAGATCCTGGAGGTCAAGACGACGGTCAACACCATGGTCGACCAGCTGTCGGCCTTCGCCACCGAGGTCACCCGCGTGGCCCACGAGGTGGGCAGCCAGGGCCAGCTGGGCGGCCAGGCCAAGGTCGAGGGCGTCTCCGGTACCTGGAAGCAGCTCACCGACAGCGTGAACGGCCTGGCGGGCAACCTCACCACCCAGGTGCGCGCCATCGCCGAGGTCGCCAACGCCGTGGCCAAGGGCGACCTGACCCGCAACATCCAGGTCGACACCCGCGGCGAGATGGAGCAGCTCAAGGACAACCTCAACCTGATGGTGTCCAACCTGCGCGAGACCACCGCCGACCAGCGCGACGCGGACTGGCTCAAGTCCAACCTGGCCCGCATCTCCGGCCACATCCAGGGGCACCGCGACCTCCACGAGCTGGCCCGCCTCATCATGACCGAGGTGACACCGCTCATGGAGGCCCAGCACGGGGCCTGCTACCTGCCCGAGGACCAGGACGACACGGAGGTCTTCCGGCTCTACGCCGGGTTCGGCTTCGAGCCCGAGGAGGGCCGCCGCCGGATCCGCAAGGGCGTGGGCGTCGCGGGCGAGGCGCTGCAACAACAGGTCGAGCAGCACATCCGCAACATCCCGCCGGGCTACGTGACGGTCGCGTCGGGCCTGGGCGAGGCCGAGCCCCGCAACCTGTACATCCTGCCGATCGTCTCCGAGGAGCGCTCGCTGGGTGTCATCGAGTTCGCCTCCTACAGCGAGTTTCGGGAGATCCACAAGAACTTCCTGCGCCAGCTCGTGGCGCTGCTGGGCACCACGATCAACACCATCCTGGCCAACAACCGCACCGAGCACCTGCTCGAACAGTCCCAGCAGCTGGCCAGCCAGCTGCGCGAGCGGTCCAACGAGCTCCAGCGCCAGCAGGAGGAGCTGCGCGGCAAGAACGCCGAGCTCCGCCAGAAGGCCACCCAGCTCGCCAACCAGAACCGGGCCATCGAGCTCCAGAACCAGCAGATCCAGCGCTCCAGGAACGCCCTGGAGGAGCGCGCCCACCAGCTCCAGGTCTCCTCCAAGTACAAGTCGGAGTTCCTGGCGAACATGTCGCACGAGCTGCGCACGCCGCTCAACAGCCTGCTGATCCTGGCCCGGCTGCTGGCCGACAACGGCG
The DNA here is from genome assembly GCF_003634495.1 of Nocardiopsis sp. Huas11. GTDB lineage: Bacteria > Actinomycetota > Actinomycetes > Streptosporangiales > Streptosporangiaceae > Nocardiopsis. The sequence goes on from NZ_RBKY01000001.1 coordinate 3,599,857, forward strand.
AGCAGAACCTGTCCCCGAAGCAGGTCGAGTTCGCCCAGACCATCCACAAGGCCGGCAGCGACCTGCTGCTGCTCATCGACGAGATCCTCGACCTGTCCAAGGTGGAGGCCGGGCGCGCCGAGGTGCAGCCCAGCGAGGTCTCCATCGCCCAGCTCGTCGACTACGTGGAGGCCACGTTCCGACCGGTCACCGGCGAACAGGGCCTGGCCTTCGCCGTGGACGTCTCACCGGACATCCCGGGCACGCTGTGGACCGACGAGCAGCGCCTCCAGCAGATACTGCGCAACCTGCTCTCGAACGCGGTGAAGTTCACGCCGCAGGGCGAGGTGCGCCTGATGATCGAGCCCGCCTGGGCGCTGGACGACGCCGACCTCGACATGTTCGTGGAGAACGAGGAGGTCATCGCGTTCACCGTCGCCGACACCGGCATCGGGATCGCCGAGGACAAGCTCCAGGTGATCTTCGAGGCCTTCCACCAGGGCGACGGCGGCACCTCCCGTCGCTTCGGCGGCACCGGGCTGGGGCTGTCCATCAGCCGCAACTTCGCCCGGCTGCTGGGCGGGGAGATCCGCGTCCAGAGCGTCGCCAACCAGGGGTCGACCTTCACGCTCCTGCTGCCGGTGCGCCTGCCCGAGGACGCGGCGGAGCGCGCCGAGGAGCCCGGCGGCCCGGTGGAGCCCGTCCCGGTCTCCGAGGCGCCGCAGGCGCGGGCCGTGGAGCGCGCGCCGGCCGGGGACGGCTTCGACCTGCAGGACGAGGACTTCGACGCCGCCGTGGCCGCGCTCACCGACTTCGGCAACGAGCCGCTGCCCACGGTCCCGGTGCTCAAGGGCCCCGAATCGCACTCCGGCCCGACCGAGACCGGCGAGGAGCAGGACACCGCCGAGGCCAGACCCGACCCCGAACGGAGGGCCGTGCTGACGGGACGCCGCGTGCTCATCGTCGACGACGACGTGCGCAACGTCTTCGCGCTCACCAGCGCGCTGGAGGCGCAGGGCCTGGAGGTCCTCTACGCCGACAACGGGCGCTCGGGCATCGAGCGCCTGGAGGCCAACGAGGACATCTCCCTCGTCCTGATGGACGTGATGATGCCCGAACTCGACGGCAACGAGACCACCCGCAAGATCCGCGACATGCCCCAGTTCGCCGACCTGCCCATCATCTCGCTCACCGCCAAGGCGATGCAGGGCGACCGCGAACGGAGTCTGGCCTCGGGGGCCACCGACTACGTCACCAAGCCGGTCGACCTGGACCACCTGCTGGACGTCATGCGGCGGTGGCTCACCGCGGGCCGGGAGGAGACCATCGCCGGGGCGGCGGCGGACGAGGCCCGGTCCGATGCGTCATCGGGTGCCGCGAACGGGCACAATGGCGCAACGGACGCCCCGAACGAAGACACGGAGTAGTGTCACGGGTCCTCCCGTCCTCGTGGGAGGGAGTCCTCGGCCCGCGCGGGCCGGGGACCCCGTGACCGGCACCAGCCATCACCAGAGGAGGTGACGCCGATGGCGACGTCCGCCACCGGCCACCCGGTCGGCGACACGATCGCGCCGGCGAGGCGGGCCGGGACCTGGACGGGCCGGGTCGCACTACGTTCGGAGGGAAGCCGCACCGGCTCCACCCGGCACGGCCGCGCCACGACGTCAGACAAGCACCTTCGGCTCCCGCAGTGGGCTGACGGCTACGCCTACACCATCCAGAAGGAGGCAGGGGCTTCCTCCTCGGCATGACGGCCGGGGCATCCGCCCTCATATACCGGTGACCCAGAAGGCCAACATCCTTCTCGTCGACGACCGCGACGAGAACCTGATCGCGCTGGAGGCGGCGCTCACGTCCCTCGACCAGAACCTGGTCCGGGCCAACTCCGGCGAGGAGGCGCTCAAGCACCTGCTCGGCACGGACTTCGCCGTGATCCTGCTGGACGTGGTCATGCCCGGCATGGACGGTTTCGAGACGGCCGCGCACATCAAGCAGCGCGACAAGACCAAGGACGTACCGATCATCTTCCTCACCGCGCAGGAGATCGACCGGCACCAGGTCTTCCGGGGCTACGCCTCACGCGCCGTGGACTTCCTGCTCAAGCCGTTCGATCCCTGGGTGCTGCGCTCCAAGGTGGAGGTGTTCGTCGAGCTCCACCAGCTCAAGGCGCAGATGCGCGAGCAGGCCAGGGCTTTGCAGCGCGACCTGGGGCAGGAGACCGGGGAGCCCGGCCGCGTGCTGGCCGAGCAGCTCTCGCAGCGCTCGCGCCAGGTGCAGTCCGACCTCGCCGAACTGCGCGACCACGTCATGAACCACTACCAGGACATCGACCAGCCGCTGGTGGAGGGCGTGCGCCGGATGGACAGCTCGGTGTCGCGGCTGTCCACCCTCGTGGACACCGTCCACGGCCCGGCCTAGGCGGCCGGGCGCGGGGGCAGCGCGAGGCCGATGTGCTCGCCGATCTCCTCGATGAGGCCCAGGTCGGCCAGGCGGAAGCTGCCGCGGGCGCTGCGCCGGATCAGGGTGAGCGCGCCGCGCACGCCGCGGCTGCCGCGCAGCGGCACCGACAGCAGCGAACCCGCGCCCAGGGCCGCCAGCATCGGCACCCCGGACGCGGTGTGCCCGAACACGCCCTCGTCCTCGATCAGCGGGAAGAGCAGCGACTGGCCCCGGCCCAGGACCTCGCCGAGCACGTCGCCGTCGCCCGGAGCGGCGGTCGACACGGCCTCGCGCAGGACCGCGGGCGCGTCCGCCGGGCCCGCCACCTCGGCGCGCCGCGCAAGGTGGGGATCGCCGGGCAGGTCGCACACGTCCACCACCACCCAGTCGGCGTAGGAGTCGGCCAGCAGGTCGGCCGCGTCGGTCAGGGCGAGGGGCTCACCGGCGCCGCTGGGTCCGGCACTGCGCAGCAGCAGCCGGGTCATCCGCGTGAGCACGTCCAGCCGGCGGGCCGCCAGGACGACCACCTGGTCCTCCACCTCCGGCTCCAGGGGTGAGGGGCCCTCCTCGTCGGCCCCGCCCATCGGCGGCGACATCGCCACCAGGACGAGCGGATGCGGCTCGGTGGGCAGCTCCAGGCGCGTCAGGGACAGGTGCACGTCCTCGGACCAGCCGCGCTGGGCCAGCCGCGCCTGCACGGTCGTGGACCCGCCGCCGCGCAGGACCGACGCCAGCCACGACTGCAGTGCCGCGCGTTTGCGCAGGTCGACGAAGTGCGTGAACGGCTTGCCGGTGAGGTAGCCGGGCGCGCTCCCCAGTTGCGTGGCGCCGGCGTTGTTGATCCGGCGGATGTAGCCCTCGTGGTCCAGGAGCACCACCGGAACGCTGAGCTCGGCGAACATGGCGCGCAGCAGGACCCGGTCGCCGTCGTCGCCCTGGCGCCGCGGCTCCGGCTGCTCGCTGTAGGACCGCGCCAGTTCCGCGCCGGCGTCGGACAGCAGGCGCTCGGCGTACTCCAGTTCCGCGAGCGCGGCCTCGGCCGTGCCCCGGGCGTCGTCGGGGTACATGGCGTGGGTACTGCGCAGCGCGGCGACGCGTTCACTGAGCGCATTGGTCTCGCGCTGCAGTCCGGCGAGGTTCTCGGACACGCTCGGATCTCCCGGTCTTCGTCGACGGCGTCTTCGGCAGTACCCGCTCCGGGGCGCTACGACACCGTTGTCTTCGGTGCCCGCACCCGACGCTAGTGGATGCGCGCACGGACCGCCGCCCGAGGCCGCGTCGAAGCCCCTCCCTGGGGGATCAGGGGGTTCACCGCCGTGCTCCGGTGCGGCGCAGAGCAGCAGCGTCCGGTCGAAGGTCCGGATACGATTCACGTCCGGCCCGAGGGGCGGAGCACTCTCGGACGAGACCGGTCGAGGTCCCCGACGCGGAAGGAGGCCGTACGGTGTGGATCGAACGCCTGGCCCGCGACATCGGCGCGTTGGGGCAGAGCGAGGGCGCCACCCTCGAACGCGCCCTGGACCAGATGAGCCGCGCCGCCGCCCTGGGCGTGCCCGGATGCTCGGCCGCGCTCGTGGTCGTCTGGCGCGAGGTCGAGGGCCCCGACGGCTCCGTACGGCACGTGGTGGCCGACTACGGGGCCTCCCACGCCGACCTGTCCACCGCTCTGGAGCACCAGTACACCAGTGACCAGGGGCCGACCGTGGAGGCCGTGCGGGAGATGCGCCAGGTCCGGGTCGGCGACGTCCTGCGCGAGCACCGCTGGCCGCGGTACACGAGCATGGCGGTCCAGTGCGGCGACCGCTCCTCCGTCACGGTGCCGAGCGCGTTGCCGGGCGAGGGCCCGGGCGACGGACGCGTCGTCACGTTCGGCGTCCACTCCTCGCGGGCCGACGCCTTCGACGAGGACGTCGTGGTGCCGCTGACGGCGCTGCTCGCCGAGCACGCCGCCGCCGCCCTGCACAACGTGGGCCGACAGGCCGACGCGGCGCGCGAGACCGCGCACATGCGCCGGGCCATGTCCGCGCGCACCGTCATCGACCAGGCCAAGGGGATCATCATGCACGCCCGCGGCTGCGACGCCGACGCCGCCTTCACCGCGCTGCGGGAGGTGGCCCAGCGCAACCGGAAGAAGGTCGTGGACGTGGCCCGCGACCTCGTGTCAGAGAACACCGGACCGCAGCAGAGGATGCGCCGTCCCGGGTCGGACCGGCGGTGAACGGACGGCCAACCCTGCGTGACGAGTCCCCAGCGTGACCCTTGGCCGCCATGATGTGACCAGGGGCCGTCCGTCGACAAGGAGAACCGAGCGTGACGACAGACATCTCGACCCGCCGCGAGGATGGCGTCGTCGTGGTCACCCCCGTGGGGGAAATGGACGCGGTGACCTCCCCCGCCCTGGCCGACGTCCTGGAGGGCGTCCTCCAGGAGATCCCCGTGGGCGTGGTCGTGGACCTCGCCAAGGTCGCCTTCTGCGACTCCCGCTGTATCGGCGTGCTCGTCGCGGCCTTCCGCCACGCTCGCGACCAGGGCCTGGGCCTGGTGGTCGCCGAACCCCAGCAGCAGGTGAACCGGCTGTTCGTGATCGCCGGCATCGACCAGGTCATCCCGATCCTGCCGAGCACCGGCGCCGCCGTGGCCTCTTTGTGCGACCAGAGCGGCGCCCAGGCCTGAACGAGGGGGCTCCCGCTCCCGCTCCCGCCTCCCGTTTCTGGGCCGCGGCCCGGCTAGCCCGCGTGCGTGCCCACGCGCGAAGGGGCGCGCCCCGGTGGTCCCGGCACGCGCCCCCGCGATCATCGCCTGATCAGGCGCCGGCGGCCTTCTCGTAGCCGACCAGGCGCACGCACACCGTGAGGCCGCGCATCGCCCGCTCCAGCTCGGCCAGGCCCGGGAAGCTGGGCGCGATGCGGATCGTGGCGTCGCGCGGGTCGTCGCCGTAGGGGTGCGTCGCCCCGGCCGGGGTCAGCTTGATGCCCGCTTCGGCCGCACGGCGCACGACCTCCCCGGCGCAGCCCTCGACGACCTCCAGGGTGACGAAGTACCCGCCCTCGGGGTCGGTCCACGTGGCCAGACCGGTGCCGCCGAGCTCCTCGGTCAGGATCCGCTGGACGGCCGCGAACTTGGGCGCCAGCAGCGCGCGCTGGCGCTCCATGTGCGCGCGCACGCCCTCGGCGTCGCGCAGGAGCTCGACGTGGCGGAGCTGGTTGACCTTGTCGGGGCCGATGGAGCGCTTGGAGTTGTTGGCCACCAGCCAGTCGACGTTGGCCGCGGAGGAGCCGAAGAAGCCGACGCCCGCACCGGCGAAGGTGATCTTGGAGGTGGAGCCGAACACGAACGCGCGGTCCGGGTTGCCGCTCTCGGCGCACGCGGCCAGGAGGTCGGCGATCTCGACGGGCTCGTCCGTGAGGTGGTGCGCGGCGTAGGCGTTGTCCCAGAAGATCCGGAAGTCGGGGGCGGCGGTCTCCATCCGGGCCAGCCGCGCCACGGTCTCGTCGCTGTAGCTGACGCCGCTGGGGTTGCTGTACTTCGGCACGCACCAGATGCCCTTGACCGCCGGGTCCTCGGCGACCAGGCGCTCCACGACGTCCATGTCGGGGCCGGACTCGTTCATGGGGACCGCGACCATCTCGATGCCGAACCGCTCGCACAGCGCGAAGTGGCGGTCGTAGCCGGGCACCGGGCACAGGAACACGAGGCGGTCCTGGTCGACCCAGCGCGACTCGGCGCCGGGCAGGACGCTCAGCAGCGCGTGCACCAGGCAGTCGTGCATCATCTCCAGGCTGGAGTTGCCCCCGGCCAGCAGCTGGTCGGCCGGGACCTGCAGGACGTCGGCGAAGATCGCGCGGAGCTCGGGCAGACCGCGCAGACCGCCGTAGTTGCGCGTGTCGGTGCCGTCGGCGGCGGTGTGCCCGCCGGGCAGGTCGAGCAGCTCCTCGGACAGGTCGAGCTGCTCGGGCGCGGGCTTGCCGCGGGTCAGGTCGAGCTTGAGGCCCTGGCCGGCGAGGTCCTTGTAGTCGCGCCGCGCCAGGTCGAGGAGCCCGGGCAGGGAGTCATCGCTCAGCTGGGTGGTCATCGTGTTTTCCTCCTGTGTTCTTCGCGCGCTCGCGGGCTCGCGACGGGGGTCGGGGCGCGGAGGGATTCCGGGCCGTCGCCGCGCCTTGGCCGTCACTTGCTGCGGCGACAGATCCTCCTGCGGAACCCCGTGCGCCCCTGGCGGAACTCTTCGGGTCCTGGAAGCGGGTCGACGGACGTTTGCCGAGGATACCGAGGGACGCGGGGTGGCGTGGCCGGGTGGTCGGCGTCCGCGGCCGGTCCGGGCGGGAACGAGGGCGGGTCTCAGCCGCCATCGGACCGGGGACCCGCCCGGCGGTCCGCGGCGTCGAACACCGCCAGAGAGTGCGCTCCGGACCGCAGAGCCCGTTCCAGGACGCCCAGGAGGCCGGCCTCCAGACCGCCCAACGCCTCGGCGACCTCCTCCGCCACGTCCCGGGTGATCTCCTGCACCACGGCGTCCACGGGGGCGCGGGGGCCGGTCTTGCTCACCGCGGCGGCCGCCCGGGCCGGGGTGAGCAGGGCCGACGCCTGGACCAGGAGCCAGTCCGGGATCCCGGCCGCGCCCTGCGGTGGCGGCAGGAACGGGCGCGAGCCGTCGAAGCGCTCGTCCTCGGCGAAGGCCTTCTGCTTCACCTTCGCCTGCGGGCGCCCGGCTCCGTCCTGCCGCCACCGTCCGGCCGGCCGGAGCACGTAGCCCTCGGCCAGGTTGTCCTCCAGCGCGGGCAGCCCGAACAGGGCCGGGACTCGGGTGGGGAAGGTGCGGGGGAGCGCCTCGACCCGGTGCAGGGGTCCCCGAGCCAGAGCGGGCGCGCAGGTGAGGCCGGCCGCGGCGGCGCCGGCGCGCAGGGAGCGGTCGCTGATCCACCAGCGGCCCGCGGAGGTCTCGACCGAGGCGTCGAACGGCAACCAGCGCAGGTCCGGGGCGTACCACACGCCGGTCTGCACCGGCTCGGCCCCGGGAACGGCGGGGACGTCCGGGTGCGGGTAGCACCCGCCGGCCAGCTCACCGTAGATCGTCACCACGGTGGCGCCGCCCTCGGTCTCCCGCAGCCGCGACGCGAACCGGGCCGCGGACACCGCGAGCGCCGGCCAGATCCGGCTGACACCGAAGAAGCCGTCCAACGCGTCGTCCTCCAGCGGTTCCCGCCGCTTGGCCGGCCGGGGGCCGCCGCGGTCGCAGACCACGGCGAAGTGCGCACCGTGCACCTTCTCCAGCGCGATCCACTCCTGCCCGCCTGACGCGTCGAGCCGGAGGCGCTCGGAGATCTTGGGGTAGGGCCGCAGTACGGGACCCCGGGAAGCTGTGTCGGGCATGGGGGGAGTATGGGCGCGGGTCCGCCGTCGGGCAACGGATTTCCCGCGGAGGTCCGGTGTCCGGCCGCGACCGGGCCGGCCGCGGCGGCGGGTCGTCGAAGCGCCGGCATTCCGGGTCAGCCGTCCAGGAAGTGCAGGCGCACCAGCGAGCCGTCGGCGTCGCCGCAGATCTCCAGGAAGTCGCAGCTCTGGCGGGTGATCCACAGGCCGTACCCGCGCGGGCGCATGGTGTCGGCCGGGCGGTAGCCGGTGAGCGGGTCCACGAGACCGCCGCCCTCGTCGAACACGTCGCACACCCACCGCCCCGGGGCGCGCCAGACGCTCACCGTGCCCTTGCCGGCCCCGTGCTCCAGCACGTTGGCGGCCAGTTCGTTCACGGCCACGACCAGGCTGTCCACACGGTCCTCCGGCAGGCCCACGGCCGCGCCCAGCGCCGTCAGCTCGCGCCGCAGCCTCGGCAGCGACATCCCGATGTCCAGGTGGTGGACCGGCCCGGTGACGGGCAGCGGCTCGGGCGCGACCGGCCGGGAGCCGAAGGCCTCCGTGCCCAGGTAGCCCGGATTGGCGGCGGGGCCCTCCGGGCCGACCAGCACCGGATGGGTCGCGCGGACCGCGGCCCTGACGCGCGGCGGCAGGCCGCGGTCGTCGTGGACGCACAGCAGGCGCAGCCGCATCGGCGCCAGGGCGGTGCACAGCACGGACTCCAGGCGCATCCACTCGCGGAACTCCAGGGAGGTCCCGGTCGGCAGCGGGGGCTCGGCGACCACCACCACGGGCGCGGGGCCGTGCGTGAACGCCAGGCGGTGCAACGCGGCCAGTGTCCGCCCCGGGGCGTCGTAGAGGCTCCCGGGGGCCGTCACGTGCACGCTCGCGCGCTCCGCGGGCTCCAGACCGTCGGTCACCTCGGCGACGTGCCGGTCGCCCACGGCCAGGACGGTGTGGGCGTTTTCGCGTAGCGCGGAGCGGAGCCGCTCTCGGGCCACCTCATGGAACTGCCGGTCGCGGCGGAAGAGCAGTCCCTGGTGATCGAAGGTCATCGCTTGGTGATGAGCTGCGCTGTGCACGGGGACGCCTCGGCGACTCGGCGGTCCCTCCGACGTCTGGGGTGTACCCGTACTGTTCCCGGTCCCGGGGAAACGATGCCCCGGGACCGGGAACGCGTACGCGGATCCTGCTCTGACACGGTTCAGTGGGAGGCTCCGGACAGCAGGAGACCGTCCACCTCGTCCTCCTCGTCGTCCTCGTGCACGGACGGCTGGGGGCGGGACCGCTGGTAGGCGAGCTCGGTCTCGATGGCGATGCGCTGCCAGGTGAACCGGGAGCGGGCGCGGTCGACCGCGGCGATGCCGTAGGCGGAGCTCATAGTGGGCGTGTGCAGCACCGCGCGGACGGCGCGCGCGACCTCCTCCGGGCGTCCGAAGCGGATCAGCACGCCGCTGGTGCGGTGCAGGACGGCGCCGGGGACCGCGCCGGTGGCGGTCGCCACGACGGGCAGTCCGCAGGCCATGGCCTCCAGGACGGCGCCGCCGTAGGGGTCGTAGGAGGCGGCGGAGACGTAGACGTCCGCGGAGCGGAGCAGGCGGGGCAGCTCCTTGCGGTCCACGGGGCCGGTCAGGTGGACGCGGTCGTCCACCCCGGCCTCCTTGGCCAGCAGCTCCACGCGCCGGGCGTTCTCGTCCAGGGCGACGTCGAGGTCGTCGGCGGTGGAGACGAGCAGCAGCTCGGCCTCGGGGAGCCGGGTCATGGCCTCCACGAGGCGGTCGGCGCCGCCCGCCTCGGTCAGGGACGTGACCGACACCAGGCGGGGCCGCTCCTCGCGGCGCGACTGCCAGTGCTCGGTCGAGGCGCTGCCCTCGACGCTGAAGTGGTCGGTGTCCACACCGAAGGGGACCACGCTGACCTGTCGGCGCGAGACCCCGAGCCGGGCGAGCTCGCCCTGCTGGTCGGTGGAGTTGACCAGGACGTGGTCCACACGGGAGGCCAGGACCGACTCCATCCGGGCGCGGTCGGGCCGGTGGGCGAGCCCGGAGCGCTGCTCGCTGGCGTTGAGCGAGTGGAAGGTCTGGACGATGGGCGTCGCGCCCTGCTCGCGTCCGGTGTGCGCCTGCGCGTGCAGGGCGGCCAGACCGCTGGTCCAGCCGACGGCGTGCAGCACGTCCGGGGCGTCCTCGTCCAGGACGCGGGACAGTGCGGTGCCGAACGCGCCGGTGTGCTCGGCCTGCTCGTCGTCGGTGAGCGGCCGCTCCGGCCCCGCGTCGAGGTAGGTGACGGAGACGCCGCGTGCCATCCGGGTCCGGCCCTCCGGCTGCTCCGGAGAACTGCGCCGCGCGTACACGGTGACCTTGTGGCCGCGTTTGGCGAGCTGTCGGGACAGGGCGCACACGTGCAGGCTCGCGGGGCAGGCCGGCTCACCGCGGTGGGCGGGAAGGGGGTTGGCGTGTTCGGCGACCATGGCGATCTTCACTGGACTGGACTCCTTGGACACTTCACGGTGTCCGTCGTGGGTGGGCCCGAAGGGACTCCTGAGCGGGGACGGAGTCCTTGCGGGTGGAACGGGTCGGCGGCGCTCTCCGACGTGGGGACGCCGCGGGGCGGGGGCGCGGCGGAAGGGAGGAGGGGTCGCGGTCAGGGAGGGGGTGCGGGGCCTCGGGGGGCGGGCGCGGCGCCGGGCGGCGAACGCAGGGCAGCACTGAGGACCGTGCGCGCACAGCGCGCACGGCGGCCCGGAGGCGGAAGGAGACGGGGAAGATCGGGAAGACGCAAGAAGACCACACCAAACGACCGGTCGAGGAGAGCACCGAGACCACCGCCGGGCCGAAGGGCCGCGCGCGGGGGCGGTCGTGTGTGTCTGCGTCTTAGACACCCAACGGGTCCTATTCTGCCAGACGCTCGGGAGCGCGACAACGCCGTGCCGGTGACCGACACGGGACGAAGGTCCTTCGTGTCGTCCGAAAAGACCCGAGAACTCCGGAGCCCGCGTGTTCGTCCCACCTTGTGGCGGGCACTGTCGGCTCGGTTCCAACACCGCTAGTGTCAGTCCCGAACGCGGGACCGTCATGGGCGCTCCGCACATGCCCGACACAGCGCTTTCGATGGTCGGAAGTGGGCCCGGAACTGCGTATCCGGGCGTTTTCCGCCATGATGTACGCGGATTTTGACCGACTCCTGCGCGGTGGCTCGGTACGGTTACAGAATCCAGACGTTGAACGGGACTCGACCAAGGTCCGGCCGCACGTGCCGGGCGACCGGCCACGGCCGACGAAACGGGAGGAAGGGCGTATGGGTGTCGCTGGTGGGGAAGTCATTGTCACGGCCCTCACGCACCGGGGCGCTATCCGCCCCGCCAACGAGGACGCCGTCGTCATGGGTGCCCTGACCGTGGCCAGTGCGAACATGACGTCGCCGGTCCGCTGCGTCCTGCCGGTGGGCGAGCCCGTCATCCTCGCCGTCGCCGACGGCATCGGTGGTCAGGCCGCGGGCGAGATCGCCTCGGAGCACGCGGTGCACCGGATGGCCGAGATGGGGCCGCGGCTGAACGGTCCGGAGGAGATCGCCCAGCTGCTGAGCAACATCGACGAGGAGATCAAGGACCACGCCACCCAGCACACCGAGTTCTCCGGGATGGGGACCACGGTCGCCGGAGTCCTGCTCAACAACGACGGCAACTTCTGGTTCAACGTCGGCGACTCGCGCACCTACCGCCTGGAGGGCCGGCGCCTGCGCCAGCTCTCCGAGGACGACTCCCCGGCGCTGCCGCCGTCGGAGGACGGGCGTCCCGTCACCACCAACTTCATCACCCAGTCCCTGGGCGGCAGCTCCGGCGGCACGATGGTGCCGCACGTGGGGCGCGACGAGGCCGCGGACCCCAGCGCGTGGCTCATGTGCAGCGACGGCCTGTCGGACCTGGTGCTGCCCGAGGAGATGGAGCGGATGATCGCCGAGGCGGGCAGCGACGAGGCCGCCGTCCACGCCCTGTGGCAGGCCGCCATGGAGGCGGGCGGCAAGGACAACATCAGCATCCTGTTGGCCCGGCGCGTCTGACCGCACCCGACCACGCGAAGGCCCGGACACGGTGACGTGTCCGGGCCTTCGCGTCGTCCGCGGTGCCGCCGCCCGGCGGCGGCGCGTGTTCGAGCGTCAGGACTGTCCGGGACGGTTGCGCAGGCGGACGGCCACCAGCACGACCGCGCCGATCCCGGCGAGCGCGACGACGCCGATGACCACCAGCGCGGCCATGGACGGTCCGCCCTCGTCGGCCTCGGACGACGCGGCCGGCGACGGGTCGGCGGCCTCCTCGTCGGCCTCGTCGGCCGGTGCCTCGTCCTCGGCGGGCTCCTCGGTCTCCTCCGGAGCCGCGGCGGCGGCCGCCTCCTCGGAGACCGTGAACTCCAGCGAGTCCTGGATGGGGTGGCCGTCGGACGAGACGACCTGGAAGGCGAGGGTGTAGGCGCCGCTCTCCACGATCGGCAGGAGCGCGACCGACACGTCGGTGCCGTCGAACACCAGGGCGCCGTCCTGGTACTCCTCGCCGTCGGGGCCGGTCACCACGATGGCGCTGGCCTCGGCGCTCTCCATCGGCGCGTTGTTAAAGGTCAGCACGACCTCCTCGGGGACGGTGTCCAGGGTGTCGCCGTCCTCCGGCGAGGAGCCGGTCAGGACGTCGTGCGCCATGGCCGGAGCGGACGCCAGGACGAGGGCGGCCGCGGTGAAGGGGATCAGGGCGGCCGAGGCCGCGCTGCGCAGGATGGTCATGGTCTTCTCTCAGCGTCGGGATGCGGTTCGCGCCCGGTCCGCGGCGCCGATGCGCGCGGTCCGGGTCCTCAGGGGGTGGGGAGGGGCGAACCGGGAGGCCCCCGGGGGCCGAGCGCCAGGACCGGGGCCCAGCGCGGACCGACGGCGGCCGACGCCATCGGCGCCGGCGCCCACGCGCCCGGGGCCAGACGCGGCACACGCAGCAGCGGCGGCAGCGCGCGTCCCAGCAGCACGCACAGGAACCACAGGGCCGACTCGCCGTGCGCGAGCAGTGCCGAGGCCAGGAGCGCGGCCCACAGGTGGGCCAGGAGCATGCCGGGGGAGAGACCGAGCGTGTGGGTGAGCAGCCCGTGGGCCGAGTGGTCGGTGCCGGCGAACGCCGATCCCGGGCCGCCCGCCCCCTGCAGGGCCAGGTGGAGCACGATCTGCACCGAGGCCAGCACGGCGAAGACGTCGCCGAAACCGCGCATGATCCGGGTGAAGTGCCACAGCACGGGCGTGAGGAGCGCCGTGGCGAGGAGGAAGCCGCCCCCGCTCGCCTGCGTGTCCGCCCACAGCTGGTGCCCGGCCCAGCTCAGTCCGGTGCACGCTCCGGCGAGGAACGCCGTGCGCACCAGCCGCAGCAGGCCGTGCGCCGGGGCGATGGTGGGGGACACGGGATCGAACCTAAGCGGTGCCGCGGCCGGTCGCAAGGCACGAACACGGAAGGGCCGCCGGGCGCGGTCGTCCGCGTTCCCGACGGCCCAGGGCGTGTTCGGCGGGTGCTCACCCTGCTGCACGGCGTTCCAGCGGCGCCCACGCTGTGTTCTCATCAGTCGACAGGGGAACCACCCTGACTCCTTCTTCGGCCTTGCGAGGCCACCACTGGAACGCCGCTCGCGACGGGCGGCACCCACCGAACACGCCCTGGGCTCACGCCCCGACCGACGCCTCAGGAGGCCGGAACCAGTTCGCGCCGCATGTAGCGGCGCTGCTCGGGGGTGGTGCCACCCCAGACGCCATGCGCCTCTCCGGCCCTCAGGGCCCACCGCAGGCACTCTTGGCGAACAGTACAGCTGCGGCAGACGGCGACGGCCTGCTCAGTGTCGACGCGCCCGATCCCGGTGCTGCTCACCGGAAAGAAGATCTCAGGGTCGTACGAACGGCAGTTGCCCTGCTCGACCCAGTCCTCGCTCTCGTGGTACAGGCGGTTCACGGGCGCCTCCGATCCGTGGCTTGTGGTCCGTGGCCAGTGGCCCGCACCGTGTCTCCCACGGCGGGGTCATCGAGCTCGCGCTCCCGTCACCGGCCAGAGGTGATCGACCCAGGCTGGACTGCGGCGACGCGATGCGACCAAGTGTAGTACTACATGAGGTCGTACTACACAGAGTCTGCGTCAAAATCTCCGATTCATCAAGGGCGTCGGCGGCCGTCGGACCCGTTCTGCCCACGCGTGGGTCAATCGAGGGCCACGTGTCGCCCAGGAGTCGGTCATGTCGCGAAAGCCGGTCCCACAAGGGGATGCGCAGGGCACGGCGGTGGCGGCGGCGGTGGCGTTGTGTCGCGTGACGTGCGGATCGACCCGACTTGGGCTTTATGTCGCGAGGTTTCCACCGAGTTGATGTGACTTAATGCACGCTTAATATTGCTCGTTCAGGCTCTATGTTTGACCTTGACGGCCATCGGGCGCCATGGCCGGACCTGGGAGGCACGGCCCGCTGGAGGCCCCCGGCGAAGGTGGCGAAGCCCCTGTTGGGGACGGCGTCGACCGGTGTGCGGACGGGGTGGTGACCCCGCGCGAATGCCCAGGTCACAGGCTCGCCCCGCTGCTAAATGAACAAGCCATACCCGATGCGGGTGTGCTGAAACATCTGCGCGGAATCTCCCTGAATTCCCATTGACCTTCGTTCGCTATGTTCGATCGACGTGCCACATCAACGAACGAATCTCCAAGCACGCGATCACACTGACGCCGGAGCCGAGCGCTCCGAGACCACAGGGGCCGCGGGCCATGGAGGCGTGCGCCTGTCGCACCCGTCCGTGGAGGACGGTCCGCACATGTGGCGGCTGGCGGGGGCGACGGGAATGGACGTCAACTCCCCGTACGCCTACACACTCTGGTGCAGGGACTTCGCGGCCAGCAGTGTCGTGGCCAAGGACGCCGACGGCCGTGTCGCCGCCTACGTCACCGGATACGTCCGTCCCGACGACCCGGACACCTACTTCCTCTGGCAGGTCGCCGTCGACTCCGCGTACCGCGGACAGCGGCTGGCCCGCCGGATGCTCGACTTCATCGGCGACAGCATCACCGAACGGGGTATGACTCACCTCGAAGCGACCGTCACGCCGGACAACGCCGCGTCCCGCGCGCTGTTCGCGTCGTTCGCCCGTGATCGCGGCGTCGAAGCCGTGTGGAGCCCACTCTTCGGTGCGGAGCACTTCCCCGCCGGAGGCGACGCGCCGCACGAACCCGAGGACCTCGTTCGCATCGGCCCGTTCGGGCCGCGGACGAGCCAAGGGCGTGACTGAACCATCCGCACCGGATCGATCGATCCTGACCCACCCCGTCGTCAAAGCCACGAGCCCACGAACCTGGGGAAAGGAACCAAGGAACACACGATGGAGACCTTCCAGCGCCTCGAATCCGAAGTTCGCGGATACTGCCGCAACTGGCCGGTCGTCTTCGACAAGGCCGTCGGCAGCCATGTCTACGACGAGACCGGCAAGCCCTATCTCGACTTCTTCGCCGGGGCGGGCTCCCTCAACTACGGGCACAACAACCCGCGGCTGAAGACCAAGCTCGTCGAGTACCTGACCGACGATCGCATCGTCCACAGCCTCGACGCCTACAGCGTCGGCAAACGGGACTTCCTGAAAACCTTCGAGGAGATCGTCCTCAAACCGCGCGGTCTGGACTACAAGGTCCAGTTCCCCGGGCCGGCGGGTAACAACGCCGTCGAGGCCGCGCTGAAGCTGGCGCGCAAGTACACCGGTCGCGAGACCATCATCAACTTCACCAACGGCTTCCACGGCATGACGCTGGGCGCCCTGGCCGTCACCGGCAACTCGATGAAGCGCGGTGGCGCCGGTGTTCCGCTGGACCACGTCGCCACGATGCCGTTCGACAACTACCTCGACGGCCAGACGCCGGACTTCCTGTGGCTGCGCACCCTGCTGGAGGACAGCGGGTCCGGCCTGGACAAGCCCGCCGCCGTCATCGTCGAGGCGATCCAGGGCGAGGGCGGCATCAACGTCGCCAGCGCCAGCTGGCTGCGCGGCCTCTCCGAGGTCTGCCGCGAGTACGACATGCTCATGATCGTCGACGACATCCAGATGGGCTGCGGCCGCACCGGCGACTTCTTCAGTTTCGAGGAGGCCGGGATCACCCCGGACATCGTCACGCTGTCGAAGTCCATCAGCGGTTACGGTCTGCCCATGGCGCTCACCCTGTTCAAGCGCGAGCTGGACGTGTGGGAGCCGGGCGAGCACAACGGCACCTTCCGGGGCTTCAACCCCGCCATGGTCACCGGCACCGAGGCTCTGCGCCAGTTCTGGACCGACGACACGTTCGCGAGCGCGACCAAGGCCAAGGGCGACATGGTCGCCGCCCGTCTGGGCGAGATGGCCGCCGAGTTCCCCGAGGTCGGAGCGCACGTTCGCGGTCGCGGACTGGCACGCGGTCTGGCTTTCGAGGACACTGGGATCGCCAAACGCCTCGCCGCCGAGTCCTTCGACCGGGGGCTGCTCCTGGAGACCTCCGGTCCCGAGGACGAGGTCGCCAAGCTCCTGCCGCCGCTGACCGCGACGGAGGAGGAGCTCACGGCCGGACTGGACATCATGGCGGACGCCGCTCGCGCGGCCGTCAAGGTGGCCCAGCCCGCCTAGGGCACGCGGGACCGCTCCACCTTTCGGTGGCGGGGCCGGTCGGCACACCGTGGACCACGGGATGCCGATCGGCCCCGCCCCTTGTTACACCAGCACAGTTACGGACTCACGGCGCACACCCGCGCAGAAGGAGACAGCAGTGATCGTTCGCAGTCTGGACGAGGTCAACGACACCGAGCGCGACATCAGGCACGGAAACTGGCGCAGCCGTCGGGTCATCCTCGCCAAGGAGGGCGTGGGGTTCTCCTTCCACGAGACCGTCCTCTACGCGGGCACCGAGACGACGATGTGGTATGCCAACCACATCGAGCTCGTGCACTGCATCGAGGGTGAGGCCGAGCTGACCAACGAGGAGACGGGGGAGAAGCACATCATCACCCCGGGCACCCTCTACCTGCTCAACGGTCACGAGAAGCACACGGTCCGCCCGAAGACGGACTTCCGCGTGCTGTGCGTGTTCAACCCGCCCGTCACCGGGCGCGAGGTCCACGACGAGAACGGTGTCTACCCGCTCATCGTCGAGCAGACCGAGGACGAGTCGACGACGGTCGCCTGACCGGAACGTGAGGGGGATCGGGCCGAGGGCCTCCGCTGAGGCCGGCGGCCCGGTCCCTTTTCGCGCAGCGTCTCCACCGAGCGATGGTGGGCGACGAGTGGGCCGGGTCATCACCGTGGGTGGTGGCCCGGTCTTTTCGTGCGGCGCCCCTGCCGGTCGACGTGGTGTTACGGTCACTGTGGGTAGTGATCCGGCGGGCGCCGGGTGGCCGGGTGCGTGTCCCCGTCCCGTCCTCGCGTGTGTCCGCGGTCACGAACCCCAGGGTGACCGCGTCCGGAACCCAGGGTCACAAGGTGCAGGTGGTGCGCCTGGAGCTGGGCAAACGGGGGGTAACCCGATGGTCAGCCATGCATAACCAGTGCATAACGGACCAAACATGTCCTGTTAGCGCAGGGTGCCGTAGGGGAGGGAGATCCCGTACCAGTGCCGTCGGCCCGTGTTCCGGTCGACGGACGGCACCCGTGGCACCGCGCCGCGGTTCGCCGGCCTCCGGCGTCCCACCATCCGAATGCGCGGCGTCGTGGCCCCGACCTCGGGCAGCGACGTCGCTCCCGCGATTTTTTTCGAGGAGCAGTCGTGAAGAAGCAGGTACCAGCGGTCAAGCGAGGAACCTGGGGCCGCCGAGACGCACTCCGACTGGGTGGAGTGGGACTGGCCACCGCAGGTCTGGCGGCCTGTAGCCGGGTCGACAGCGGCGGTGGCGGCGAAGAGGGCGGGCCCGGCCTCCTCGACCGCCTGCGGGAGCAGGGCTTCGTCGCGGTCGGTCTGGCCAACGAGATCCCGTTCGGCTTCATCGACGGCTCCGGTGAGCCGGCCGGACAGTCCCCGGCCGTCGCCCAGGCCGTCTTCGAGGAACTGGGCGTCCCCGAGATCCAGGCCTCGCCCGTGGCCTGGGACGGTCTGATCCCCGGCCTGCAGGCCAACCGGTTCGACCTCATCGCGGCCGGCATGTTCATCACGCCCGACCGCTGCGAGCAGGTCGCCTTCTCCGAGCCCACCGCCACCTCGCCCGAGGCGTTCATGGTCGAGGAGGGCAACCCGGAGAACATCCAGCACTTCACGGACTTCGCCGAGAACTCCGACCTGAAGCTGGCGGTCCTCAACGGCTCGGTCGAGCAGACCTACGCCGAGTACTTCGAGGTCCCCGCGGACCAGATGGAGCTCATCCCGGACCAGACCACCGGGTACGAGCTCCTGGAGTCGGGCCGTGTCCACGCGATGTCCATGCTGAGCGTGTCGCACACCTACCTGCTCCTGGACCGCGGCGGCCCCTTCGAGGTCACCGAGGCCTTCTTCCCCGAGATCGACGGCAAGGAGGAGCGCGGCTGGGGCGGTCTGGCCTTCCGACAGGAGGACACCGAACTCCTCGAGGAGGTCAACCGGGTGATCGCGGAGTTCAAGGAGAACGGCCGCCTGCTGGAGCTGGGCGAGGAGTGGGGCTTCACCGAGGCCGACCTGCCCGACGACACCACCACCGCCCAGCTCTGCGAGGCCTGATCAAGCCGTGGAGTTCCTGATCGAGCGGCTTCCGCTCTATCTCGACGGCGTGTGGGTCACCATCCAGCTCACCATCGGCGGCAGTGCCCTGGCCTTCGTCCTGGCCATGGTCTTCGGCATCCTCGGCAGCATGACGCACTGGCTGCCGAGGGCCGTGGCCACGGTCTACGTCGAGGTGTTCCGCGGCATCGCCGCCCTGGTGCTGATGTTCTGGATGGCCTACGCGCTCCCGCTGGCGACCGGCTTCCAGCTGGACGACATGTTCGCGGCGATCGTCGCCCTGGGCCTGAACATCGGCGCCTACGGCGCCGAGGTGGTCAGGGCGGCCATCAACGCCGTCCCCAAGCCGCAGGTCGAGGCGACGGTCGCACTGAACATGTCCTGGTTCCAGCGCACGCGCCTGGTGGTCCTGCCGCAGGCCTGGGCGCAGATGCTGCCCACCTTCGGCAACCTCATCATCGAACTGATGAAGGCCACCGCCGTCGCCTACCTGATCGGGGTGACCGATCTGACCGCCGTGGCGCAGCAGATGCGTCAGGGCACCGGTGAGACCATCGTGGCCTTCATCGGCGCCTTCGTCCTCTACTACCTGATCGCGCAGGTGCTCATCGCCGGGATGCGACTGCTCGAACGCCGTGCCAACCGCAGGCTCGGCCGGACTCCCCCCGCGGGCACCGGTCTGAAGGGACTGCTCAAGCACCCGGCCGTCGGTGGGGCACGTGGGGGAGGTGCACTCTAGATGTGGGATCTCCAGTTCACCTTCGAGGTGATGCCCGACCTGCTGACCGGGCTCTGGGTCACCGTCCAGGCCACCGTCATGGGCTACCTCATCGCCCTGCTCCTGGGCCTGGCCGTGGCCATGGTCAGGCGCGTGCCCATCGTGGGCAGCGTGGTGCACGGGATGATGGAGTTCATCCGCACCACGCCCCTCGTCATCCAGCTGGTCTTCGTCTTCCTCCTCGCGCCCAGCACCGTCTCCGGCATGACGATCGGTGTCGTGGTGCTCGGCGTGCACTACTCGGCCTACACCGCCGAGGTGTACCGGTCGGGCATCGAGGGCGTGGCCAAGGGCCAGTGGGAGGCCGCGCGGGCCCTGAGCCTGCCCCAGAGCCGGACCTGGGGCGCGATCGTGCTGCCCCAGGCCATCCGCAAGGTCATCCCGGCCCTGGGCAACTACCTGATCGCCATGTTCAAGGACACGCCGCTGCTCTTCGCGATCGGCGTGACCGAGCTGCTCACCCAGGCGCAGAGGCTCGGTGCGGCGAGTTTCCGCGTGGTGGAGATGTACACCATGGTCGGTTTCCTCTTCCTCATCGTGAGCATCCCTTCCGCGATCCTGATCCGACGACTGGAGCGACGCTATGCCGCCGTCTGAGACCCCGCAGAAAGATGAACCCCAGGGCGTCGAGGGCCAGCCGCTGATCGTCTTCGACCAGGTGGTCAAGCGCTTCGGCGACCTCACCGTGCTCGACCACCTGGACTTCAACGTGGACCCGGGGGAGCGCGTCACGCTCATCGGGCCGAGTGGTTCGGGCAAGACGACCATCCTGCGGCTCCTGATGACGCTGGAGAAGGTCACCGAGGGGCACATCTGGGTGGACGGCGAGCCGTTCAGCCACATGGCCCGCGGCTCCGGCCTGATCCCCGCGAGCGAGAGCTACCTGCGCGCCAAGCGCAAGCGCGTGGGGATGGTGTTCCAGCAGTTCAACCTGTTCCCGAACATGACCGTTCGGCAGAACATCACCGAGGCGCCGATCCACGTCCTGGGCACGCCCAGGGCCGAGGCCAACGAGCGTGCGGGCGAGCTGCTCGACCTGGTCGGGCTCGGGGACAAGATCGACGCCCACCCGACGCAGCTCTCCGGCGGCCAGCAGCAGCGCGTGGCGATCGCCCGCGCTCTGGCGATGCAGCCGGAGATCCTGCTCCTGGACGAGGTCACCTCGGCCCTGGACCCGGAGCTGGTGGCCGGCGTCCTGGACGTGCTGCGCGAGGTCGCCGAGACGACCGACATCACGATGCTGTGCGTGACCCACGAGATGGGCTTCGCGCGGGACGTGTCCCACCGCGTCCTGATGTTCGACAAGGGCCGGATCGCCGAGGCGGGCCACCCGGACCAGATCTTCGGTGACCCGCGGGAGGAGCGGACCAAGTCCTTCCTCCGGTCGGTCCTCAACAACGGCGACTGATCCTGTGCCGTGCACCGGCCCCGCGTACTGGTCCATCCGGTACGCGGGGTTTCGTGTGTCAGAGCCTCCTCAACTGCACTGACGACATACCGTAGTCATTGCGTAGCTTTTAGTTTCCCCTTGGGCAGAATGAGTGTTCTGAGACAGGGGGGACGCTTGTGACCATGGTGCGAAGATGGGGGCTCCTCGCAGGGCTCTCGATGGCCGCGCTCATCATCGCCCTGCCGATCGCCTTCCACCCGGTGCTGCGCACCGAGCTCACGGAGAGGGCCGCCCTCCTGCTGTTCGCGGGTTGGGCACCGATGCTGATCGGCGGCGTCATGGCCTGGGCGGTGGTCAGCGGCTTCGGTGACCGGGAGCGCCTGGACCGGCGCGTCCACCAAGCGCTGGAGGGGCACCCGCTCGTGCGGGAGCTCATCTGGCTCGGGGTGTTCCTCGCCTGTTTCGTGCTGCTGATGATCCTGCTGTCACAGGTCTTCCGGCTCTACGGCGACCACACCGGGGCCGACCTGAACATGTCCGCCTCGCTCGTCTCCCGGCTGTTGTTCCTGTTCACACTGCCCATCCTGGTGATGGACCGGTCGGGGATCACCGTGGACGGCAAGGGCACGGCCATGCCCGCC
Organism: Nocardiopsis sp. Huas11; assembly: GCF_003634495.1. GTDB lineage: Bacteria > Actinomycetota > Actinomycetes > Streptosporangiales > Streptosporangiaceae > Nocardiopsis. The sequence goes on from NZ_RBKY01000001.1 coordinate 3,621,120, forward strand.
GTCGCCCTGAAGGTGCACACGCCGTGGCGGTGGCTGGGTCTGATCCCCGCGGCCGTGGTCCTGCTCCTGGCCGGGTACGCGGTGATCCCCCAGGTCGGCCTGCCGCCGCTCAACCTGAGCCTGATCGGGTTCGTGCTGGCGTTCGCGCTGATCGCCGTCTGTGAGGAGATCTTCTTCCGCGCCATGCTCCAGACGCGCCTGGAGGTCATCATGGGGCGCTGGGGCGGCATCGTCGCGGCGACGCTGGTCTTCTCGCTCACCTACGCCGTCGTGCAGCCCTTCGACGAGATCTCGCAGCTGCCCGGCGACGGCTTCGGCTACGTCATCGCGCTCGCCCTGCTGAGCTACGGGCCGGCCGGGCTGCTGTACGGCTACCTCTGGTCCTGCTTCCGCAACCTGTGGATCAACGTCATCATCCGGATCGGCATGTTCGTCGTGCTGATGCCGCCCGACCTCAACATCGGCGTCACCCCCTGACCGCCGACGGGCGTACGCGTGCGCGCGGCCCCGCCGACCCGTCCCCTGGGCCGCTCCCGACCCCTGACTCCCGGTGACCTTGTCGGTCGTTTCCGCCCGAATGGTGTGAAACCTGTGGAAACAATGCACGTCCACCAGGCGCATGTGGGCGGAGATGGGTAGACATGGTTCATACCAGTCGTGTTGCGGTCATTTCCCCCTCACGGGGTTGTCACCGTGTGGTCATGAAAAAGGGGGAGTCTGCCCACTGTGAGCACGGAATCAGCGCCTACGCCCGCGGTCCCCACCGCCGCCGAGTTTCCCGCCGACCGCTTCATGGACCGCGAGGAGGGATGGCTCCGCTTCAACCAGCGCGTTCTCGAACTCGCCGAGGACGAGGACGTCCCGCTGCTGGAGCGCGCGCGGTTCCTGTCGATCTTCTCCAGCAACCTCGACGAGTTCTTCATGGTGCGCGTGGCCGGGCTCAAGCGCCGCCTGGCGACCGGGCTGCCCGTCGCCTCCGCCAGCGGCCACCACCCCCGGGACCTGTTGGAGCGCATCTCCGCGTTCACGCACGAGCTGATGAGCCGGCAGAGCGCCTGCTTCGAGAACAGTGTGGCCCCCGCGCTGCGCGAGGTCGGTATCCGCATCCTGCGCTGGAACGAGCTGGAGGACTCCGAGCGCGAGTACCTGCACGGGTACTTCCGCCGCTCCATCTACCCGCTGGTCACCCCCTTCGCCGTGGACTCGGCCCACCCGTTCCCCTACATCTCCGGGCGCTCCCTCAACCTCGCCGTCACCGTCCGCGACCCCCGGGACGAGCGGCGCATGTTCGCCCGGGTCAAGGTGCCCAGCCCGCTGCCGCGCTTCATCGACCTCGGCAGCCGGGGCGACGGCAGGTACGTCCCGGTCGAGGACGTCATCGCCGCCCACCTCCCGCAGCTGTTCGAGGGCATGCAGGTCGTGGAGCACCACGCCTTCCGCGTCACCCGCAACGCGGACCTGGAGGTGGACGAGGACGAGACCGACGACCTCGTGCAGTCCCTGGAGAACGAACTCCTGCGGCGCCGCTTCGGACCGCTCGTGCGGCTGGAGGTGGAGCGGTCCATCACCGCCGAGGTCCTCAACATCCTCACCGAGGAGCTGGGCGCCGAGGAGGAGGAGATCTACCGGGTCCCCGGCCCCCTCAACCTCGCGGGCCTGGACCAGATCGCCGACGCCGACCGGCCCGAGCTGTGCTTCCCGCCGATGGTCCCGGTCGAGCCCCGCGCCCTGGCCTCCGGCGGCCTGTTCGCCGCCATCCGCGAGCGCGAGATCCTCGTCCACCACCCCTACGAGTCGTTCGCCACCACGACCGAGCGCTTCCTCTCCCTGGCCGCGACCGACCCCAAGGTCATGGCCATCAAGCAGACCCTGTACCGCACCAGCGGAGACTCGCCCATTGTGGAGTCCCTGATCGAGGCCGCCCGCGCGGGCAAGGAGGTCGTGGTCCTGGTCGAGGTCAAGGCGCGCTTCGACGAGCAGAACAACATCCAGTGGGCCCGCAAGCTGGAGGACGCCGGCTGCCACGTGGTCTACGGGGTCATCGGCCTCAAGACGCACTGCAAGCTGTCCATGGTCATCCGCCAGGACGGCGACGGCCAGCTGCGCCGCTACTGCCACGTGGGCACGGGCAACTACAACCCCAGCACCGCCCGCGTGTACGAGGACTTCGGCCTGTTCAGCGCGTCCGCGGAGGTCGGAGAGGACGTCAGCGACCTCTTCAACAGCCTCACCGGATTCTCCCGCAAGAAGCACTACCGCCGCCTGCTCGTGGCGCCCGCGGCCCTGCGCGAGGGCCTGCTCGCCCAGATCGCCGCCGAGATCGACAACCGCCTCAAGGGCGAGCCCGCCCGCATCCGGATCAAGGTCAACTCGCTGGTCGACGAGGAGATCATCGACGCCCTCTACCGCGCCTCCCAGGCCGGGGTGAACGTCGACCTGTGGGTGCGCGGCAGCTGCGTCCTGCGCGCGGGCGTGCCCGGCCTGTCCGAGAACATCCGGGTGCGCAGCATCCTCGGCCGCTTCCTGGAGCACTCCCGCGTCTTCATCTTCGCCAACGGGTGGCGCCCCCAGGTCTGGCTGGGCAGCGCCGACCTCATGCCCCGTAACCTGGACCGGCGGGTGGAGGCCCTCGTCCGGGTGTCCGACTCCGAGCAGTGCCGCAGACTCGTGGGCCTCATGGACCTGGCGATGGCCGACGGCACCTCGTCGTGGCACCTGGAGCCGGACGGCTCCTGGACCCGTTGGACGCACGACGAGGAAGGGCGACGACTGATGGACCTGCAGGACGTGTTGCGAGGCGACCGCCACCTACGAGTGGTGGAGAGCGGATGAGCGACGGTGACGAGATCCAGGTGACCAGCGCCTTCCCGCCCAGGGACACCGCGGTCGGCGGCTACCTCGAACCCATTCGGGCCGGGGGAGCCGTCCTGTGGCGGCCCGGGGCGGACGGGGGCACGGAGGTCGTCCTGATCCGCCGGCCCCTCCGCGACGACTGGACCCTGCCCAAGGGCAAGCTCAAGAACGGCGAGCACCCGATCATCGCCGCCGTCCGCGAGGTCCAGGAGGAGACCGGGCTGACGCCCGTGCTCGGACGCCGGCTCCCGCCGCAGTACTACCTCAAGGACGGGTGGCCCAAGCAGGTCGAGTGGTGGGCCGCCACACCGGCCGAGCCCGGCGGGATCATCGACTACAAGCCCAACGACGAGGTCGACTCCGTGGAGTGGGTCCCCGTCGACGAGGCGCGCGAGCGGCTCACCTACGAACACGACGTCCACGTACTGGACAACTTCCGCGCCGGGCCCCACGACACCTTCCCGATCATCCTGCTCCGGCACCTGTCGGCGGGGGAGAAGCGGAGCTGGACCGACAACGACCTGCTGCGACCGCTGGACGGGACGGGCCGCGCGGACGCGCTGGCCCTGCCGCGCGTGCTGAGCGCCTACGGGCGCCCCCGTGTGGTCTCGTCGGCGGCGGCGCGGTGCACGGAGTCGATGCTGCCCTACTCGCTGGAGTGCGACGCCCCCATGCGCACCGAACGGGCCGTGACGGTGTGGAACGGCACCTACGACGCCGACGAAGCGCGGGCCGCCTTCCGGTCCCTGCTGACCGAGGGGATCCCGACGGTGCTGTGCACGCACGGTGAGCTCGTGCCACAGCTCATGGCGGAGGCGCTGGGTTGGCTGGGAGCGCCCAACACCCAGCAGTCGGGACTGCGCAAGGGGGCGTTCTGGGTCGTGCACGTCTCGCGCGAGGGCACGCTGGCGGGCGTGGAGCGGCACGCCGTCCGCGGCTGAGCGCGGCGCCGTGCGCGGGGGCGGCCGCGGGGGTGGCCGGGGGCGCTGGCATCATCGCGGTATGGGTACACACAAGGTCTCGCGGAGTATCGTCATCGACGCCCCCGCCGCCCGGATCTTCGACATCCTCGCCACGCCGTCCCGGCACAGCGAGGTCGACGGGTCCGGCACGGTGCGCGGCGCGGTGTCCGGGCCGGAGCGCCTGGAGGAGGGCGCCGAGTTCGGCATGGACATGCGCATGTTCGGCGTCTCCTACCGGATGACCAACCGGGTGGTGGAGTTCGAGCCGGACCGGCTCATCGCCTGGCGGCACATCGGCCCCCACCGGTGGCGGTACGAGCTGGAGGATCTGGAAGGGGGCGGGACGCGGGTCACCGAGACGTTCGACTACTCGATCGGCTTCTCCGCCTACTACGTGCTGGCCGGCCTGCCGGCGCGCAACGCCGCCGGCATCGAGCAGTCGCTGCTGCGCCTGAAGGACGCCGCGGAGAAGGCCGCCGCAGCCTAGGCCGTGTTTTTTGCAGCATTCCGGGCTCGCGGCCGCCAGGACCGCCTCTCGCGGCACCTCTGCGCTCGTGCAGCACGACCAGGCTGAACTTCGCACATCGTCTGGCGAGAGACGACCTGACGACCGCGAGCTCACCCGAAAGCCTGCAGAAAAACACGGCCTAGGTACCGACCCGACAGGTTCTGCGGAGCACGGCCCGCGGTCCCGGACCGCGGGCCGTGCCGCGCGGACTAGTGGTAGCCGTGGCCGTGGCCGTGGCCGTGGCCGTGCCCGTGGCCGTGGTCACCGTGGTGGCCGTGGCCGTCACAGTAACCGTCGTACCCGTGGCCCCAGCCGCCGTGGAGCTGTTCCACGGCGGACCGGTCCCCGTCACAGTAGCCGTCGTACCCGTCGCTCACGGTGGCGGAGGCGGGGGCGACGGCCAGAGCAAGGGCGGCTCCGGTCGACACGGTCAGCAGGGCGAGTGCGGTAATGCGTTTCACGTGCGTTCCTAGCTGTGAGTAATCGACTGAGTGCTGCAAGTGATGACTTTAGGTTCGTCGATGCGCTTTGGCCAGTTCATCGCCGCGCGCGTACCGATCGCTCGGCGGATCCACCTGCGACGGTCGGGAGCGGAGCCCTCACAAAATGCCCTAAAGTTCGGCAAGGGCCCGCGTGTTCCAGCGCCTCCCGGCCACCGCGGCGTTTCGTGGACGGGCCCTGCGGACCTCCGTCGACGATTCGGGAGCAGTGGTGGATACAACCTTGGGTGACGTCTGGCGGGAAGTGCTGTCCGTCCAGCCCGAACCGGAGCGGTGGATCATCGTCACGGCGGCGGTCCTGGGCCTGGCGGCGGTCCTGCTGGGGCCGCCCTGGCGGATCGGCCGCAACGTCGTCACGATCGCCCACGAGGGCGGCCACGCCCTGGTGGCGCTGCTCAGCGGACGTCAGCTCACGGCGATCCGGCTGCACTCGGACACCTCGGGCGTGACCGTCTCCCGGGGCAGGCCCACCGGTGTCGGCATGGTCCTGACCGTCTTCGCCGGGTACGTCTCGTCGTCGGTGATCGGACTGCTGGGCATCCTGATGCTGATGTCCGACCGCATCACCGCGCTGCTGTGGCTGAGCATCGTGGTGCTCGCCGCCATGCTGCTGATGATCCGCAACGTCTACGGCGTGGTGTCGGTCGTGGGCACCGGCGCGGTGGTCTTCGCGGTGAGCTGGTTCACGCCGTCCGAGATCCAGGCGGCCTTCGCCTACCTGTTCATCTGGTTCCTGCTGTTCGCGGGGATCAGGCCCGTGTTCGAACTCCAGAGCCAGCGGATGCGCCAGCCCTCCCCGCACTCCGACGCCGACCAGCTGGCCCGGCTGACCGGTCTGCCGGGCACGCTGTGGGTCGTGGTGTTCGGCCTGGTCAACCTCGTGGTCACCGGCCTGGGCGTGTGGCTGCTGCTCTTCTAGGCGGCAGCCGACGCGAGGCGGGTCAGCGCACCTGGGATGCGGCGAGGGCCTCGGTGACGGTCGTGAAGATGGGGATGCGCGTGTCGAGCGAGGTCACGCGCAGGGTCTGCAGCACCCGGTGGACCGGGGCGGCGATCGCCAGGACGGCCTCCTGCTCCCGGGCGGTCTTGTGCGCGCGGATCAGCACGCGCAGGCCGCTGGAGTCGATGAAGCGCAGGTCGGTGCAGTCCAGGACCACGCGGCCGTGGGGCTGCGTCATGAGCGCCTCGGTGACCGCGTCCTGGAAGCGGCGCTCCGTGGCCATGTCGATCTCGCCGTCGAGCGCCAGCACCCGTCCGGCGTCGTGCAGGGTGGAGACGATGGTCAGGTCGGGCATGGCGACTCCGGCGTAGTCGGGCCTGGCCCGAGAGGTCGGCGAGGCAGGCCGCGCGGTGCTCCAGGAGCGCGCGCGGACCGGTGTGTTCTTCGCGTTGCCGCGGTGGCCGAACTGATGGTTCATCATTTCCTCGTGTGGTTCCCCGAGTCGGGGCCGGGGATGAGACGCCGTGTCCACTCGTCGTGGATCAGGCGCGCTGCTGCCCCTATAACGCTCGGGGCCGGACCGAAGGTTCCGTGGGCGACGTGGGTCGGTCGCCGCGACCGCGGTGGTGGGTGGCGCGTCTGCGGACACGCGCCGTGCGTCGATGCCGGGTCGCGAAGACCCTGTCAGACCGATCAACCCGCGAGAGCGGGCGGTCATTCCCCGATCGGGGCCGTGACCGGTGCCACCGAGTCGTTCGCGCGGGCCCTGCGCCGCGTCGGAGACAGCGGCACAAGCACGGACTTTACCATAGGGCTGTGGCCGTTTCGTGACGTGAGCGACGCAAGGTCGTGCCCGTGTGTAGTGCCCTGCGGCCGACCCATGAGGCCTGCATCACATTTTCTGGGCGGATTCTGGGGTTTTGTCATTGTTTGGGGGATTCTCGGATCCCTCTTGGAGTGCCCAAGCACACGCCGAAAGTGTGAGCGGCACCGCTACCGTCAGAGCGATCGCCGGGATGGCGACCCCCGAGTCGTTGGCCGCGAACCCCACCAGCGCGGTCACCAGCGAACCGGTCAGACCGGCCCGCAGGGTCGGCGCGTCCTCGTAGGCGCGTTGCAGGGCCCCGATCCGCCAGTTGGTCGGCCGGTTCAGCACGGCGAACAGGAACAGCAGCGCGCCCGCGGCCAGCAGCGTCAGCTGCCAGTTGCCCAGCGTCCCCAGCATCGCGCTCAGCTTGCGCGTGACCACCGGGCCGGCCTCGCCGCCCAGCACCTGGGAGGCGAACTCCCCGAAGTGGCTGCGCTCCTGCGGCGGGCGCAGGTAGTCCAGCCACGCCAGCACGGTGATCACCGTCACGGCCGCCGCTCCGGCCGCGGCCAGGCGCAGCGGGGTGACCCGCACGCCCGCGATCATCATGGTCGTCACCGCCAGTCCCGGCACGAGCGCGATGACGCCCCCGAAGTCGGTGCCCAGGCCCGGCCAGCCGATGATCACCACCGAGGCCGCCCCGATCACCACCGTCGCCACGACCGCCGCCGTGCGTCGGCCGCGGGAGATCAGCTCGTGGGACACACCGGCGACCGTCATGAGCATGCCGGTGGCGAACGTGGCGAACGCGATGTTGCCGATGCCGTAGAAGCGCCCGGCCACGATCGGTGAGTACCCCGTGGGGGAGTTCATCTGCAGGTTGGCGCCGAAGGACAGGTCGACGAACAGGACCACCGTCGTCGTGGCCGCCACCACCGTCATCGGTCCCAGGATCGTGCGGCGCCACGGACCCGCCATGGCCAGCGCCACCACGAGCGCGTCCGCGCTCAGCACGCAGGCGAGCAGCGCCAGGAACGGCTGCGGCGAGGCCCACCACGGGACCAGGTTGGCCAGGTAGCTGGCCACGGGGAAGGAGGCGCCCGCCAGCGCCACCACCCGCGTCACCGTCAGGACCAGGGCGCGCTTGACGTGCCGGCCCTTGGCGTAGCGGTGCAGCGAGTAGGCCGCGGCCGCGTAGATGAGGAGCTGGAAGACGACCAGGCCGCTGAAGAACCCGGGGATGGCGCCGCCGACCACCACCGCCGCGGTGTTGAAGTCCACCAGCCACGTCACGGCCTCCTCGGTGGTCGCCGGGCGGTCGGTGCGGTGCCACGCACGGCCGCCGACCGGTTCGGCCGGGGCGACCCCGGTGCTCTCCAGCAGCGTGGGCGTGGTGTCGGTGAGCGCGACCAGGCCCGGCCGCCGCGTGGAGTCCGAGGCGAGGAACCCGGGCGTGCCACCCACACCGCCGTCGACGACCTCCCCGGACGCGGCCAGGGTCAGCTCCGAGGGCCCGGTGTCCATCGACACGCCGACGACCATCAGGGACGAGCCGGGCGGCAGCAGGTCCACCAGCGACCGCAGCCGGCCGTCGAGGTCGGCCAGCGCCTCCTCGCGCGCCCAGGTGGGGACGTCCTCGGGGTCGGGCTCGTCCGCCTCTCCCGCCTCTCCCGCCTCGCCCTCCTCGGGCGCCTCCCGGTCCGCGGGGAGCGGGGGATCGGGGTAGAGCCGGGTCAGGTCCGGCAGCTCCACGGCGGCCAGCGTCACGCCCGACCACCGCTCACGGGTCAGGTCGTGGACCGAGGCGAGGTAGTGGTCGACCCGCCCGGAGGCGTCGGCCACCCCGAGGGCGGCGCCCGGGCCGACCGCCAGCGTGGTGCCGCCGGCGTCGCGCACGCTCTGGCCGAGCAGGCCCACCGGGGCCTGGAAGACCGACTCCCGGTTGGGCGCGGCGTAGCTCTCGTACTCCTCCAGGACCGCGCCGGACCCGTCGCGCACGGGCTCCGGTACGGCCTCGCACGCCGTGAAGCTCTCCCGTTCGGACAGGGCGCGCTCGCCCGCCGACACCGTCAGCCATCCGTCGGTGGGACAGGTGCGGGACGTGGCGGTGCGGATCGAGACGTTGCCGATCGCGGTCGCGTCCGCCATCTCCCACAGGGTCGGCGTGTTCTCGGGAGTGACGTCCTTCCACAGCAGCCCCGGAACGCCCACCAGCACCGTCGGCGGCGCGTCCTCGGCCGGGGCCCCCGGCGCGCGGGACTCCGCGGAGGCCGCGGGGGCGGCGCTCAGCAGGACGGCCGCGAGCAACAGGCCGACCACGGCCGAGAGCCCGCGGCCCGCGGTCGCCGGGCTGAGTGGCATGGCGCAACCTCCTCGGGTTCGGACTGGTCGCTCACCCTAGTCAGCGGCCGCCCCCGGCGGTGGACGCCACGCGCCGGGCCGCGCGCCCCGGTCTCAGAGGTTCAGTCCCCAGGCCTTCAGGGTCTCCCGGGCGTCCGGGAGGGGGCGCCCGCGGGTGACGCCGCCGGGTGTGCGGTCGAAGCGCGGGGCCGGGCCGGGGACGAGCCGGCCGTCCTGGTCGGTGAGGGTCCCGCGTGCGCGGACGTGGGGGTGCCCGACCGCCTCGCCCGGCGCCAGGACCGCGGTCACGCAGGCGTCCCGGCCCTCGAACACCGCGGCCCACTCGTCGCGGGTGCGGGTGCGCAGGACCTCGGCGAACCGTGCCCGCAGCCGCGGCCAGCCGTCCCGGTCCCACTGGTCGGGCAGGTCCTGCCCGGTCAGGCCGGTGCCCGCGAGGAAGGCGGCGTAGAACTGCGGTTCGATGCAGCCGACGGCCACGTGGCGGCCGTCGGAGCACTCGTAGACGTCGTACCAGGGCGCCCCGGTGTCGAGGTAGTTGGTGCCGCGCTCGTCGGTCCACGCTCCCCGGGCGCGGTCCTCGTAGACCATGGACATCAGCAGCGCGCTGCCGTCGACCATGGCGGCGTCGACGACCTGTCCGCGGCCGGAACCCTGGCGCTCGACCAGGGCGGCGAGGATCCCCGTCACGGCGAACATGGTGCCCCCGGCGAAGTCGCCCAGGAGGTTGACCGGCGGGACGGGCGGGCCGCCCTCGCGGCCGATGGAGTGCAGCGCGCCGTTGACGGACACGTAGTTCATGTCGTGCCCGGCGGTCCGGGCGAGCGGGCCGTCCTGGCCCCAGCCGGTCACACGCGTGTAGACCAGGCGCGGGTTGAGGTCCAGGCACGTGTCGGGGCCCAGCCCGAGGCGCTCCATCACGCCGGGGCGGAAGCCCTCCAGCAGGACGTCGGCCCGGGTGACGAGGTCGCGGGCCAGGGCGAGGCCCTCCTCGGACTTGAGGTCGGCGCCCAGGACGGTGCGCCCCTCGCTCATGTGGGGGCCGGCGGAGCCGGCGGTCATGGCCTCGGCCGCCGCGGGGCGGTCCAGGCGGACGACGTCGGCGCCGAGGTCGGCGAGGAGCATGCCGGTCATCGGCGCCGGTCCGATCCCGGTGAACTCGACGACGCGGATGCCGTGCAGGGGTCCCATCGGTGGCCTCCAGTGGGGGCGGTGGTGCGGGCGTGCGGATCTGCGGTCGTCGGACGACCACGCTCATACTAGAACGCCGTTCGGTCTGAGGGAACGGCGCCGACGCCGCGTGATACCCCGAACGAAATACCACAAGGAATGCGAAAGGGAAAAATCGCCCGACGGCTTTTCGGTCAAGGTCAAAAAGCAATTCAAGAATGGGTGTTAATGTGGCCGTGTTCGCTGGTCCGAGCCGCGCCCCCTGCCCGCGCCACCCCGCCGAGGCACCGCCGCCACCAGCGAGGACGACCCGTGCACACCCGCGCCGAGAAGGGCGAGACCGCGATGCCCCGTACCCAGAGGAAGCGTTCCCGGCGAAGGCGCGATCGGCGCCGACTCCCCCTCCCGCTCCCCGTCCTGGCCGCCACCGTCGCCGCGGTCCTGGCCGCGACCGCGGGCGGAACCGCCTTCGCCATGGACAAGGGCGTGGTCCTCGACGCCAACGGTGAGGAGCGGACCGTGCACACCTTCGGCGGGACCGTCGCCGACGTCCTGGAGGCCGCGGGCATCGAGCCGGCGCCCGAGGACGTCGTCGCGCCGTCCCCGGACACCCCCGTCAGCGACGGCGACCACGTCCTCATCCGCTCCCCCCGCGACCTCACCGTCGAACTCGACGGCCACGAACTCTCCCACAGCGTCATCGCCGCCGACCTCGGCGAGGCCCTGCACCAGATCGGCCTCGACCCCGAGTCGGTGGAGCTCTCCGCGTCCCAGGGCACCGCCATCCCCGACGAGGGGCTCGCGGTCTCCGCCGAACGCGCCCCGCGCATGGTCGTCATGTACGACACCGTCCGCACCGAGACCCGCACCACCGGCACGACCGTCGCCGACGTCCTCGACGCCGCGGGGGTCGCCCTCGGTGAACACGACGTCGTCACCCCCGAGCCGGACGAGGCCGCCGAGGCCGACATGGTCGTCGGGGTCCTGCCCGTGCTCACCGCACCGGTCACCGAGGAGGTCGTCATCGAGGCCGAGACCGAGGAGCGCGACGACCCCGACCTGCCCCAGGGCGAGCGCGAGGTGGTCACCGAACCCGAGGACGGCCTGCGGGAGGTCACCACCGCCACCGTCCTGCGCGACGGCGAGGAGGTCGAGCACCGGCTCTCGGAGGAGATCGTCACCGAGCCCGTCGACGGGCTCGTCAAGGTCGGCACCGAGGCGGAGGAGGAGGCCGGCACACCGCCGGCCGGCGGCGGGGCCGCCGGGGGCCTCGACTGGGGCGCCCTCGCCGAATGCGAGTCGGGCGGTGACCCCACGGCCGTCAACTCCGCGGGCGGCTACTACGGCCTGTACCAGTTCAGCACCGCCAGCTGGCAGTCGGTCGGCGGCACCGGCCTGCCGTCCGAGGCCGGCGCGGGCGAGCAGACACAGCGGGCGCAGCAGCTCTACGACGCCGTCGGCGGCAACTGGCAGAGCCAGTGGCCCCACTGCGGCGCGCGCCTGTTCGACTGACCGGCGAGCCCTCCACCAGCGGGGGCCTCTGCGCGGCGCACGCCCCGGAGAGGTCCCGCGGTGATGGCAAGATGTGTGGGTGACACAGACACCCGCCAACGACCCCGCCGACCGGTCCCGCCTGCTCACCGCCACCGACGTGCGCGAGCTGGCCGGACGCCTCGGTATCCGGCCCACCAAGACCCTGGGCCAGAACTTCGTCATCGACCACGGCACGGTCCGCCGGATCGTCCGGGTCGCGGGCGTCACCGACGACGACGTCGTGGTGGAGGTCGGACCCGGGCTCGGCTCCCTCACCCTGGCCCTGCTCCCGCACGCGCGCCACGTCACCGCGATCGAGATCGACCCCGCCCTGGCCGAGGCCCTGGCGGACACCGTCGCCGACCACGCCCCCGAGCTCACCGACCGGCTCACCGTGGTCCGCGGCGACGCCATGCGCATCGCCGAGCTGCCCGGCCCCGCCCCCACGGCGCTGGTCGCCAACCTGCCCTACAACGTGTCCGTGCCCGTGCTGCTGCACCTGCTCGAACTCCTGCCGTCGCTGCGGCGCGTGCTCGTGATGGTCCAGTCCGAGGTGGCCGACCGGATCACCGCCACCCCGGGCGGGCGGATCTACGGGGTCCCCTCCGCCAAGGTCGCCTGGTACGCGCGGGCACGCCGGGCCGGCGCGGTCGGCCGCAACGTGTTCTGGCCCGCGCCCAACGTCGACTCCGGGCTGGTCGAGCTGATCCGCCGCCCCGAGCCCGACACCCAGGCCTCCCGCCAGGACGTCTTCGCGGTGATCGACGCGGCCTTCGCCCAGCGCCGCAAGACCCTGCGCGCGGCCCTGGCCGGCTGGGCCGGGTCGGCGCCCGCCGCCGAGACCGCGCTGCGCGCCGCCGGGGTGGACCCCTCCGCCCGAGGTGAGTCCCTGGGCATCGAGGAGTTCGCCGCCATCGCCGAACAGAAGCCGGCGCGCCAGGCCTTGTGACCCGACGCGCCGGACGAAGCGATCTGGTGGACCCCGACGGCGCGGACGCCGCCGCCCTACCGGAGGCCGCGATCAGTGGGAGGCGGACTCCCCGTCGCGGTCGTTCGCGCCGCGGGAGCGGGTCAGCGCCCGCGCCACACCGGCCATCCCCAGGCCCACGGCGAGCACGGGCAGCACCCACACCACGTTGAAGTCCCAGTCGCCGGACCCCCGCACGGCGAACGCCACCGCCAGACCGAGGAACAACACCGCGGCGACCAGCGATCCCCAGTCAGCCCTACGCCTCACCATGCTGTACCTCCACAACCCCGAAGCGGACGTCGGCATTGATCCTGATCGTCGGGGGATCGGCCTCGTCGCCGTCCTCTCTCCGCGTATCCGTCGCCACCGGCTCGATCACGGACTCGTTCTCGATCCGGGAGCCGATCGCGTCCATGTCATCGGTCGACGGGTCGAGTTCGACCGCACCGAACCCGATGCGCGAGGTCAGCTCGACCCGGACGTCGTCCGGCACGATGATCTTCGTGACGCCCAGGCCCACCCGCACGTCCGCGTCCGCGGTGTCCCCGGGCTCCAGGTCCGTCAGACCCGCCAGGTCCAGGGAGGATCCGCCGACGGTCAGCCGGTGGTCGCCCCCCTCCAGTTCCGCGACCGTGGCCGGGGCCCAGGAGGCGTCGCCGACGCGCACCCGCGTCAGGTCGGTCACCGACGCCGCCGCCAGCACCAGCGCGAGCGTCAGCCCCAGGAACATCAGTCCGGTCGGGTTGCCGGCCCAGGTCCCCACCAGGGCGTAGACCCCGACCACGCCCAGGGCCGCGGCGAGGAAGTACACCCCGGTCTCCGGACCGAACAGCAGCCTGGCCGTGTCCGCGCTCCACAGGGACGAATCCCAGCCCTGCATCCAGATCGGGAAGACGATCGCCATGGCGACGAGCGTCCACAGCGCCAGCGATCCCAGCGGAGCGCCGCAGCGCTTGCGCCTGCTCTTCCCCGACGCACCGCCGTACCCGTCCGATCCGTCCCCGTCGTCCGCGTCCTCGTGGGCGTCCGGATCCGACCGTGAGGTGCGCTCGGACACCACGGCCAGGTCCACCGGACCGGGAGGCGCGGTCGCCCACGGCTGGGCCGGGTTGTAGTACGCCGCCGCGGGCTCGGGCGACTGGGGCATGGGCGGTGGGGCGTGCGTGCGCAGGTCATCGCGCAGACCCGTGAACGCGCCCCGCAGGTCGACGCCCCGGTTGCGCGCGGACAGCACACCCAGCACGAGCGGCACGGCCAACAGCAGGGTCCCCCAGCTGTAGCCGCCCAGCAGGCTGAGCGCCGTCATCACGGCCAGGCCCACCGCGAGCAGCTTCACGACCGCCCGGGACGGGATGCCGCGGTTCAACATCTGCTCGATGGTCGCCGGCCCGCCGTGGGAGTCGCGCATGAGCATCCACGCGGCGACGTAGAGCAGGATCCCCGAGCCGCCGGCGAACGCCGTCAGCACGAAACCGGTGCGCCACGCCACCGGGTCGGTGTCCGTGAACCGGCCCAGACCGCCGCACACGCCCGCGATCACCCGGTCGTCGGACTTGCGGAGCTCGCGTTCGGGAGCCGCCCCGGGCGCCGCGCCCTCCGTTCCGGTACCCGCGGGCGTCTCCGGCGAAGGGGAGCTCTCGCCCGCCCCGGCAGGCGACGGTGTGTCCGTCATCGTCATTCACCGCACTTTCCTCGACACCACCATCGTCACCCGAAAGTGCCGGTCAGCGGAATCCGGGACGACCCTGAACCCACCCTGACCGAAACCAGGGCACGACCAGGGACGCGCCCCCGATGCCCGCGCGGGGGTCCAGGGGGCATGCTGGAGACATCAAGGAACGGACGAGAGCGGTGATCAGTCGGTGGTGGCACCAACGGCCTCGGACACCCCGCGGCTTACCCGCGCGGTGCACGGCAGACTCCTCTTCGGCGTCGCATCCGGCCTGGCCAGGCACCTGGGCGTCGACCCCGTGGTCGTACGCCTGGCCTTCATGTGCCTGTCGATCGGCGGCATGGGCATCGCCGTCTACATCGCCCTGTACTTCTTCGTCCCCAACGAGCCGCCGAAGGAGGACACGGCCGGCCCCGACGACACCACCGTGCGCAAGGGCCGGGACGTGTCGCAACTGGTCGCCTACATCGGCCTCGCCGCCGGACTGGGGACCCTGTTCCTGTTGTTCGGCGGAGTGTTCGACCCACTCCTGTGGTTCCTGGTCTTCGGCGCCCTCGGCGCCGCCATCCTGTGGCAGCAGGCCAACCCCGCCCAGCGCGACGAGTGGATGTCGAGCACGGTCCACCGCGTCGGCGGCAAGGGCCTGATGCGCGCCGGCGCCGGCATCCTGCTCATCGTGGTCGGCGTCATCGGCTTCCTGGCCTTCCAACAGCAGCTCCAGGACGCCCGCGCCGGACTGACCTTCGCCTTCACCCTCATCGCGGGCGTGTCCCTGGTCGTGGCGCCCTGGATCATCGGCCTGATCCGCGACCGCGACCTGGAGCGCCGCGAACGCATCCGCAACGCCGAACGGGCCGAACTCGCCGCGCACATCCATGACTCGGTCCTGCACACCCTGACCCTGATCCAGCGCCGAGCCGACGACCCGCGCGAGGTGCAGCGGCTGGCCCGTGTCCAGGAGCGCGCCCTGCGCACCTGGCTCTACCGGCGCCCGGCCGACGCCGACACCACCGTCTCTCCCGCGCTCGAACGGGTGGCGGCCGAGGTCGAGGAGGAGCACGGCGTGCCCATCGAGGTCGTGTGCGTGGGCGACTGCCCCATGGACGACTCCTTGGGCGCGGTCCTGCGCGCGGCCCGCGAGGCCATGGTCAACGCGGCCAAGTACGCCAAGACGTCCGAGATCTCGGTGTTCGGCGAGGTCGAGCCCGAGGAGGTGCTGGTGTTCGTGCGCGACCGCGGCGCCGGATTCGACCTGGAGGCCGTCCCGGAGGACCGGATGGGCGTACGCGGCTCCATCCTCGGCCGGATGGACCGCCACGGCGGATCGGCGCGCATCCGCACCGCCCCCGGCGAGGGCACCGAGGTGCAGCTGCGCATGCCCCGCGCCCCGCAGCCCTGACACGTCCGGGCGGCGGGGTCCGCTTCCGGGGCGGCGTCGGGGCTCCACGACCGGCCGGGACCGGCCGCCGCGGACCGGTGGGAAGTGGTTCGGTCGGCACTGACCGGACACCCCGGAAAAGGTAGAGTCGCGGTGTGGGAGACGAGAGCACGACCTTCAGCGACGGAGACGCGATACCCCGCGTCGTGATCGTGGACGACCACCGACTGTTCCGCAGCGGGGTGCGCGGTGAACTCGGCGACGCGGTGGAGGTCGTCGGCGAGGCCGACGACGTCGACAGCGCGGTGCACGTCATCGGCGAGCAGCTGCCCGACCTGGTGCTGCTCGACGTCCACCTGCCGGGCGGCGGGGGCGTCGAGGTGCTGCGGCGCGTCCTGGCACAGCACTCGCAGATCCGCTTCCTGGCGCTCTCGGTGTCCGACGCCGCCGAGGACGTCATCGGCGTGGTGCGCGGCGGCGCTCGCGGCTACGTCACCAAGACCATCTCCGGCACGGAGCTCGCGCGGGCGATCGTCCGGGTCGCCGACGGCGACGCCGTCTTCTCGCCCCGCCTGGCGGGATTCGTGCTCGACGCCTTCTCCGCCACCGACGCCCCGCCGGTCGACCCCGAGCTGGACCGCCTCACCCAGCGCGAGCGCGAGGTACTGCGGCACATCGCCCGCGGCTACGCGTACAAGGAAGTCGCCAAGGAGCTGTTCATCTCCGTCAAGACGGTGGAGACGCACGTGTCCTCGGTGCTGCGCAAACTCCAGCTGTCCAACCGGCACGAGCTCAGCCGCTGGGCGACCGCCCGCCGCCTGGTCTGAGACCCGCGGCGGGGCGCGACGGAACATAGAGGTGCGGCCCGCCCCACCGGGACGGGCCGCACCGAACAGCTCTAGGCCGTCTTTCTGCGGCTGAAGAACACGGTCTAGCGCAGGGCGTCGAGCATCCGGTTCAGGAACTCGTCCTCCGCCACGCCCGTGATGACCCGGGCGGGACGGCGCTCGTCGCGCGCCGGCCGCGGACGCAGGTCGGCCACGGTCATGCCGCGGGTCAGACCCCCGGCGAGCTCCACGCGCAGCGGCGTCTCGTAGGAGCCGGTCACCAGGTGCGGGTCGACCAGGACGGCGGCGGCCAGCGGGTCGTGCATCGCGCACTGGCGGACACCGAAGAGCCCCGCGTAGAAGTCGGCGTAGAAGTCCAGGAAGGCCGAGGTGCGCTCGGCCCGCTCACCCGGAACGTCCTTCAGCCGCGCCAGCCACTCCGGCGTGGCCACGGTCTCCATGGTGATGTCCAGCGCCACCAGGTCCAGGTCGAACCCGGCCGCGAACACCGCCTCGGCGGCCTCGGGGTCGTTGCTGATGTTGGCCTCGGCGTGCGAGGAGACGTTGCCCGGCGCCTTGACAGCGCCGCCCATGACGACGAGGCGGCGCACCAGGCGGGGCAGCTCCGGCTCCAGACCCAGCGCGATCGCCAGGTTGGTCAGCGGGCCCACCGCCAGGACGTCGATCTCGCCCGGAGCCGCGCGCACCAGGTTCACCAGCAGCTCGGCCGCCGACTCCCGGGCGAGCTTGCCCGTGGGCGCGGGCAGCTCCACGTCGCCCAGCCCGTTGCCGCCGTGGACGTGCTCGGCCAGACGCGGCTCCTGCACCAGCGGACGGCCGGCGCCGACGGCGACCGGAACGCCCGGGCGCCCGTACAGGTCGAGCAGCCGCAGGGCGTTGTCGGCGGTGACGTCGACACTGTTGTTGCCGAACACCGCGCCGACACCGACGATCTCCACGTCGCCGCGCGCGGCGAGGTAGGCGAGGGCGACGGCGTCGTCGATCCCCGGGTCACAGTCAACGAACACACGCATGGACAAGGAAGCTCCCCCGACAGACGGCCGCGGCCCCGGACCGGGACCCGTATCCACCCAGGGTAGGTGCCCGCTTCGCCCTGTTGTGACTACTCGAACGGAGCCCGTACCGCTCCGGCGTCGGCGTCCGTCCGAGGTCGGCCGTAACCTGTAACGGTGTCCTCCCAAGAGCAGCTTCTCGAAGGTCTGAACGGTCCCCAGCGCGACGCCGTCACCCACAGCGGCGCACCGCTCCTGATCGTGGCGGGCGCCGGGTCGGGCAAGACCCGCGTCCTCACCCACCGCATCGCCTATCTCATGGCCGAGCGCGGTGTGCGTCCGGGCGAGATCCTCGCCATCACCTTCACCAACAAGGCCGCGGCCGAGATGAAGGAACGCATCGAGGCCCTGCTCGGGACCCGCGCGGCCAACACCATGTGGACCATGACCTTCCACTCCGCGTGCGTGCGCGTGCTGCGCAGGGAGGGACACCGGCTCGGCTATCCGAGCAGCTTCACCATCTACGACTCCGCCGACTCCGCGCGCCTGATGCAGCTGGTGTGCAAGGAGATGGACCTGGACCCCAAGCGGTTCCCGCCCAAGGCGTTCTCCGCGCAGGTCTCCAACCTCAAGAACGAGCTGATCGACTACGACACGTTCGCCGGGCAGGCCCAGACCGAGCAGGAGAAGAAGCTCGCCGAGGCCTACCAGCTCTACCAGCGCCGCCTGCACGAAGCGGGCGCGATGGACTTCGACGACCTCATCATGCTCACGGTCAACCTGTTCCAGATGTTCCCGGACGTCGTCGAGCACTACCGCCGGCGGTTCCGCCACGTCATGGTCGACGAGTACCAGGACACCAACCACGCCCAGTACATGTTCATCCGCGAACTGGTGGGCGCGGCCGAGGGCTCCGACACCAGTGTCGTGCCACAGGCCGAGCTGTGCGTGGTGGGCGACGCCGACCAGTCCATCTACGCGTTCCGCGGCGCCACCATCCGCAACATCCTGGAGTTCGAGCGCGACTTCCCCAACGCGCGCACGATCCTGCTGGAGCAGAACTACCGCTCCACCCAGAACATCCTCTCCGCGGCCAACGCCGTGATCGACCGCAACGAGGGCCGCCCGGCCAAGAACCTGTGGTCGGAGCAGGGCGAGGGGCCGGCGATCACGGGGTACGTCGCCGACAACGAGCACGACGAGGCCGCGTTCGTGGTGGGGGAGATCGACCGCCTCACCGACGAGGGGACGGTCCGGCCCTGCGAGGTGGCGGTCTTCTACCGGACCAACGCGCAGTCGCGTGTGTTCGAGGACGTGTTCATCCGGACCGGGCTCCCGTACAAGATCGTCGGGGGCGTGCGCTTCTACGAGCGCAAGGAGATCCGCGACATCCTGGCCTACCTGCGGGTACTGGCCAACCCCGAGGACACGGTCAGCCTGCGCCGCATCCTCAACGTGCCCAAGCGCGGGATCGGCGCGCGGGCGGAGGAGGCCGTCGAGCTCTTCGCCGCCCGGGAGCGGATCTCGTTCTCCCAGGCGCTGCGCCGGGTCGACGAGGCGCCCGGGATCGCGGCCCGCTCGGCCAAGGCGATCCAGTCGTTCGTCGCCCTGCTGGAGGAGCTGGGCAAGACGGTCCCGACCGGCACGCCGGCGGAGATCGTCGAGGCGGTGCTGAGCAAGACCGGGTACCTGTCGGAGCTCGCGGAGTCCAAGGACCTCCAGGACGAGAGCCGGGTGGAGAACCTGGAGGAGTTCGTGGACGTGGCCCGGGAGTTCGAGCACACCTTCGCGACGCTGCTGGAGCAGGAGCCCTCCGACGAGGAGGGTGAGGACGGCGGGGAAGCGGGATCGGCGCTCGACCCCGGGGACCCGACGCTCGTCGACTTCCTGGAGCGCATCGCGCTGGTGGCCGACACCGACCAGATCCCCGACGCGGACGACGAGGGCGGGGTGGTCACGCTGATGACCCTGCACGCGGCCAAGGGGCTGGAGTTCCCGGCGGTGTTCCTGACCGGCATGGAGGACGGGGTCTTCCCGCACACCCGGACGCTCGGGGACAAGTCGGAGCTGGAGGAGGAGCGGCGGTTGGCCTACGTGGGCATCACGCGCGCCCAGAAACTGCTCTACCTGAGCCGGGCCGCCGTGCGCAGTGCCTGGGGGACACCGTCCTACAACCCGGCGTCGCGCTTCCTCGACGAGATCCCGTCCACGCTGGTGGACTGGCGCCGGGCGGAGTCCACACTGGCGCCGCCGCCCAGCCGCGGCCTGTCCGGTGGCTGGGGCGGCGGAGGTTCGAGTGCCGGCTTCGGTGGCGGCTTCGGCGGTGGATCGCGTTCGCGCGCAGGCGCGGCCCGGCCGACCAAGGAGGCCCCGACGCTGAGCGTGGGCGACCTGGTCAACCACGACTCCTTCGGTATGGGACGGGTCCAGCTGGTCGAGGGCTCGGGGGACAAGACGAAGGCGCGCATCGACTTCGGTGCCGACATCGGCGAGAAGGACTTCCTGGTCAAGTACGCGCCGATCGAGAAGCTCTGAGCGCGAGGGTCGCCGGAGCGGCCCGTTACGTGGCTGTTCGTCCGGTGTTGCGGCTGCGCTGTAAGCCACGACACCCGGGAGTTTCCTGAAACGTGTCCGACGCACTCCCGGCCGGGGGTAGAGTTGGCCAAGACCGAGCGAGACGAACGCGGCTCCACAGGAGCGGCGGGCGTGCCGGTCACTCTCCAACTTCCAGACCTCACTCTCCCGTGCGGCGTGCTGTGCACGACCTGACGGTGGGACGGGGTCGGGATCCGAACTTCCGGTTCGAGCAGTGTTTCGGGTCGGGTAGGCTCGGGGAGTTGCTTCAAAGGCCGGGCGAATTCGCCGGGTCGGAAGAAGCGAAACGGGCTTTACCCCGATCAATTGCTCCGAAACCGCCGATTTGGCGGGGCACGGAACACCTGATAAAGTAAAGACACAACGAAGCGTCCAAGCCGCTCACAGCGGTGGAAACGCAGACAAGACAGCCTTCCACGGAAGAGCGAACGGGCCGGAAACGGCACCGGGGCTTGTACGGGATGAGCGGTTGCTTCTTGAGAACTCAACAGCGCGTGTTTGAATTTCTTTAAGCCATGTTTGTTTTGGCCCCGTCACACTTCGGTGTGAAGGGTTCCTTTGATTGGCCATCGTAAGATGGTCGGTCAGGATTACTTCTAGGTTTACCCGCCCAGGTACCGTCCGCGGTGGCCGGGTTAGGGTTGTATGACCTTTATGGAGAGTTTGATCCTGGCTCAGGACGAACGCTGGCGGCGTGCTTAACACATGCAAGTCGAGCGGTAAGGCCCTTCGGGGTACACGAGCGGCGAACGGGTGAGTAACACGTGAGCAACCTGCCCCTGACTCTGGGATAAGCGGTGGAAACGCCGTCTAATACCGGATACGACCGGCCACCTCATGGTGGACGGTGGAAAGTTTTATCGGTCAGGGATGGGCTCGCGGCCTATCAGCTAGTTGGTGGGGTAAAGGCCTACCAAGGCGATTACGGGTAGCCGGCCTGAGAGGGCGACCGGCCACACTGGGACTGAGACACGGCCCAGACTCCTGCGGGAGGCAGCAGTGGGGAATATTGCGCAATGGGCGAAAGCCTGACGCAGCGACGCCGCGTGGGGGATGACGGCCTTCGGGTTGTAAACCTCTTTTACCACCAACGCAGGCTCCACGTTCTCGTGGGGTTGACGGTAGGTGGGGAATAAGGACCGGCTAACTACGTGCCAGCAGCCGCGGTAATACGTAGGGTCCGAGCGTTGTCCGGAATTATTGGGCGTAAAGAGCTCGTAGGCGGCGTGTCGCGTCTGCTGTGAAAGACCGGGGCTTAACTCCGGTTCTGCAGTGGATACGGGCATGCTAGAGGTAGGTAGGGGAGACTGGAATTCCTGGTGTAGCGGTGAAATGCGCAGATATCAGGAGGAACACCGGTGGCGAAGGCGGGTCTCTGGGCCTTACCTGACGCTGAGGAGCGAAAGCATGGGGAGCGAACAGGATTAGATACCCTGGTAGTCCATGCCGTAAACGTTGGGCGCTAGGTGTGGGGACTTTCCACGGTTTCCGCGCCGTAGCTAACGCATTAAGCGCCCCGCCTGGGGAGTACGGCCGCAAGGCTAAAACTCAAAGGAATTGACGGGGGCCCGCACAAGCGGCGGAGCATGTTGCTTAATTCGACGCAACGCGAAGAACCTTACCAAGGTTTGACATCACCCGTGGACCTGCAGAGATGTGGGGTCATTTAGTTGGTGGGTGACAGGTGGTGCATGGCTGTCGTCAGCTCGTGTCGTGAGATGTTGGGTTAAGTCCCGCAACGAGCGCAACCCTTATTCCATGTTGCCAGCACGTAATGGTGGGGACTCATGGGAGACTGCCGGGGTCAACTCGGAGGAAGGTGGGGACGACGTCAAGTCATCATGCCCCTTATGTCTTGGGCTGCAAACATGCTACAATGGCCGGTACAATGGGCGTGCGATACCGTAAGGTGGAGCGAATCCCTAAAAGCCGGTCTCAGTTCGGATTGGGGTCTGCAACTCGACCCCATGAAGGTGGAGTCGCTAGTAATCGCGGATCAGCAACGCCGCGGTGAATACGTTCCCGGGCCTTGTACACACCGCCCGTCACGTCATGAAAGTCGGCAACACCCGAAACTTGTGGCCTAACCCTTCGGGGAGGGAATGAGTGAAGGTGGGGCTGGCGATTGGGACGAAGTCGTAACAAGGTAGCCGTACCGGAAGGTGCGGCTGGATCACCTCCTTTCTAAGGAGTCTTTCAAAGGCCAACTCTTTCCTATGGTTGGCCGGACTCGAAAGTGGACCCGGCCGGTACAGGTTGTCTGTGCTGGTGTCGGGAGTGGCTTGAAGGAATCGAACTTTGCTCCTGGTGACTAGAAGCGCCAGGGGGCGCGCTGTTGGGTGTCTGAGGAAGCAACCTCGACCATCGGACCTTGTGGGTCTGGTGGTTGTGTTGTTTCCCGCGGACCGCCTCTGAGAACTCTCAGGTGCCATCGGGACGAGGATCTCGTTTGGTGTGAGTGGTGTCGGGGTGTGCGGTTGGTGTTTTGATTTGTGAATAGTGTGCGCGAGCATCTTATTATCTGTAGTGGCCAAGTGATAGTGGCACACGGTGGATGCCTTGGCATCAGGCGCCGATGAAGGACGTGGGAGGCCGCGATAGGCCACGGGGAGCTGTCAACCGAGCTTTGATCCGTGGGTGTCCGAATGGGGAAACCTAGCCCGAGTTGTGTCGGGTTGCCGCCACCTGAATGTATAGGGTGGTTGGTGGTGACGCGGGGAAGTGAAACATCTCAGTACCCGTAGGAAGAGTAAACAAAAGTGATTCCCCTAGTAGTGGTGAGCGAACGGGGAAGAGGCTAAACCGTATGCGTGTGATAGACGGCAGTCGTTGCGTGTGCGGGGTTGTGGGGCGCATCTTTTCGGGTCTGTCGGCCCGGAGCGCTGATGCTGGTGATAGTTGAATCCGTTGGGAAGCGGAACCGTAGTGGGTGAGAGTCCCGTAGACGAAGTTGCCGGCTAGGTGTTGGTGTGTTCCCGAGTAGCGCGGAGCCCGTGAAATTCCGTGTGAATCTGGCAGGACCACCTGCTAAGCCAAAATACGTCCTGATGACCGATAGTGCACTAGTACCGTGAGGGAAAGGTGAAAAGTGCCCCGGTGAGGGGTCGTGAAATAGTACCTGAAACCGTGTGCTGTCAAGCCGTCAGAGCTGAAGCTTGTCTTTGGTGATGGCGTGCCTTTTGAAGAATGAGCCTGCGAGTCATGGTGTGTGGCGAGGTTAACCCGTGTGGGGTAGCCGTAGGGAAACCGAGTCTGAATAGGGCGTTTGAGTCGCATGCTGTGGACCCGAAGCGGAGTGATCTACCCATGTCCAGGGTGAAGCGGGGGTAAGACCTCGTGGAGGCCCGAACCCACCAGGGTTGAAAACCTGGGGGATGAGGTGTGGGTAGGGGTGAAAGGCCAATCAAACTCCGTGATAGCTGGTTCTCCCCGAAATGCATTTAGGTGCAGCGTCACGTGTTTCTTGCTGGAGGTAGAGCTACTGTTTGGCTGATGGGCCCTACAAGGTTACTGACGTCAGACAAACTCCGAATGCCGGTTAAGTTAGAGCGTGGCAGTGAGACTGCGGGGGATAAGCTTCGTAGTCGAGAGGGAAACAGCCCAGATCATCAGCTAAGGCCCCTAAGCGTGTGCTAAGTGGGAAAGGTTGTGGAGTTGCCCAGACAACCAGGAGGTTGGCTTAGAAGCAGCCATCCTTTAAAGAGTGCGTAATAGCTCACTGGTCAAGTGGTTCTGCGCCGATAATGTAGCGGGGCTTAAGTACACCGCCGAAGCTGTGAAGCTCAAGACTTGTTCTTGGGTTGGTAGGGGAGCGTCGTGCATCCGGAGAAGCTGCCGAGTGATCGTGTGGTGGAGGGTGTGCGAGTGAGAATGCAGGCATGAGTAGCGAAAGCAACGTGAGAAACGTTGCCGCCGATTGACTAAGGGTTCCTGGGGCAGGTTAATCCGCCCAGGGTGAGTCTGGACCTAAGGCGAGGCCGACAGGCGTAGTCGATGGATAACGGGTTGATATTCCCGTACCCGTGCACGAGCGCCCAGTACCGAGGCGACGGATGCTAACCACGCCGGCTCCTTCTGAGACCTTCGGGTCGAGGTTGTGGCTGGTCTGGGAACCGATGTTGTAGTAGGTAAGTGATGGGGTGACGCAGGAGGGTAGCTCTACCCGGCGGTGGTTGTCCGGGGGTAAGCGTGTAGGCCGGTGTGTTGGCAAATCCGCACACCGTGAGGCTGAGACGTGATGCCGAGCCGTTTTCGGTGAAGTGAGTGATCCCATGCTGTCGAGAAAAGCCTCTAGCGAGTTCGTGTGTGGCCAGTACCCTAAACCGACGCAGGTGGTCAGGTAGAGAATACCGAGGCGTTCGGGTGAACCATGGTTAAGGAACTCGGCAAATTGTCCCCGTAACTTTGGGAGAAGGGGAGCCCTGTCTGGTGATGGTCTTTACGGCCTGAGCTGGGTGGGGTCGCAGATAGCGGGGGGAAGCGACTGTTTATTAAAAACACAGGTCCGTGCGAAGTCGTAAGACGCTGTATACGGACTGACGCCTGCCCGGTGCTGGAACGTTAAGAGGACTGGTTAGTGGGTTTCGGCCTGCGAAGCTGGGAATCTAAGCGCCAGTAAACGGCGGTGGTAACTATAACCATCCTAAGGTAGCGAAATTCCTTGTCGGGTAAGTTCCGACCTGCACGAATGGCGTAACGACTTCCCCACTGTCTCAACCATGGGCCCGGTGAAATTGCACTACGAGTAAAGATGCTCGTTTCGCGCAGCAGGACGGAAAGACCCCGGGACCTTCACTATAGCTTGACATTGGTGTTTGGGATGGTTTGTGTAGGATAGGTGGGAGCCTGTGAAGTCGTCACGCTAGTGGCGGTGGAGGCGTTGGTGAAATACCACTCTGACTGTTTCGGGCATCTAACTTTGGACCGTGATCCGGTTCGGGGACAGTGTCTGGTGGGTAGTTTAACTGGGGCGGTTGCCTCCCAAAGAGTAACGGAGGCGCCCAAAGGTTCCCTCAGCCTGGTTGGTAATCAGGTGTTGAGTGTAAGTGCACAAGGGAGCTTGACTGTGAGACGGACGTGTCGAGCAGGAGCGAAAGCTGGGACTAGTGATCCGGCACCGGCGTGTGGAAGCGGTGTCGCTCAACGGCTAAAAGGTACCCCGGGGATAACAGGCTGATCTTCCCCAAGAGTCCATATCGACGGGATGGTTTGGCACCTCGATGTCGGCTCGTCGCATCCTGGGGCTGGAGTTGGTCCCAAGGGTTGGGCTGTTCGCCCATTAAAGCGGCACGCGAGCTGGGTTTAGAACGTCGTGAGACAGTTCGGTCCCTATCCGCTGTGCGCGTTGGAGACTTGAGAAGGGCTGTCCCTAGTACGAGAGGACCGGGACGGACGAACCTCTGGTGTGCCAGTTGTCCTGCCAAGGGCATGGCTGGTTTGCTACGTTCGGGAGGGATAACCGCTGAAAGCATCTAAGCGGGAAGCTTGCTTCGAGATGAGGTCTCCTGCCTCCTTTGAGAGGGTAAGGCTCCCTGTAGACGACGGGGTTGATAGGCCGGGTGTGGAAGCCCTGTGAGGGGTGGAGCTGACCGGTACTAATAGGCCGAGGGCTTGTCCGCTGCAGATAATTGGGTGCTCGCGCATATTTTTCACATTTCCTACGGTTTTCCCGTTGTGGATCTGGTTCCCCTTTTGTGGGGTTGAGCTGGGTTTGTGGTGGGTGTTTGGTTTCCGTGGTGGTTATGGTGGGAGGGTCACACCCGGTCTCATTCCGAACCCGGTCGTTAAGTCTCCTTGCGCTGATGGTACTGCCCTGTGGTGGGGTGGGAGAGTAGGTTGCTGCCACGGTTTTTTTTGGGGGAGGGGTCGCCTTGTGGGGTGGCTTCTCCCCTTTTTTTTGTGCCCGGGTTTGTGCGTTTGTGAATTGCTGTGGGTGGGTGGGTGTTGGCCGGGGTGGGGTCCCCCCGTTTCCTATGGAACCGTGGTGGGGGCCGACCCGCCAGAGGCGATCGCGGGCTGTGGACGGCGGACCTCACCCTGCGGAGAGAGTCCCCACTGGCAGGGTGGCGGTGAGGAGCTGTGCCATGTCGTAAGCTGGGGGGACGAATACTATGACGCGCTGCTCCTAGTCAAGGTGGCAGCGCTTTTGAATGTTGACGGACGGGTTGGATGACTGAGGACAGCCGATCGGGAGACCGCGAGGACTCCGGAGCTAACGACCGTAGCGGTGGCCGCTCCGGGGCACCCGACGGTCGGGGGCGCGGCGATGGACCCCGCTCCCGGCCCGGCTCCGGCGCCGGCAGAGACGACAGAGACCGCGGAGGCGAACGAGGCGGCTCTCAGGGTCGCGATGACCGAGGCGGTTTCCGCGGCCGTGACGACCGCGACCGTCGCGATGACCGCGGTGCACCTCGCCGTGATGACCGGGGCGCGCCCCGCCGTGATGACCGTGCTGGTTTCCAGGGCCGGGATGACCGCGGCGGCCCCCGACGCGATGACCGTGGGCGTGATGAGCGCCGTGGCGGCTTCGACCGTCGGGACGATCGGGGTGCGCCGCGTGGTCAGGGCGACCGTGGTGGATTCCGCGGGCGCGACGATCGCGGTGGACCTCGCCGTGATGACCGTGCTGGTTTCCAGGGTCGCGATGACCGTGGCGGACCTCGCCGTGATGACCGTGGCGGGCCCCGTCGCGACGACCGCGCTGGTTTCCAGGGTCGGGACGACCGCGGTGCACCTCGCCGCGACGACCGGGGCGCGCCCCGCCGTGATGACCGTGCTGGTTTCCAGGGTCGCGATGACCGCGGCGGACCTCGCAGGGACGACCGTGGGCGTGATGAGCGCCGTGGCGGCTTCGACCGTCGGGACGATCGGGGTGCGCCGCGTGGTCAGGGCGACCGTGGTGGATTCCGCGGGCGCGATGACCGTGGCGGACCTCGCCGTGATGACCGGGGCGGTCCCCGTCGGGACGACCGCGCTGGTTTCCAGGGCCGTGACGACCGGCGCGGTGGTGGCGGATTCCGCGACGACCGCGAGCGGCGCCGTCCGCGTGAGGACCGCGACCCCGCCGACGTCGCTCCGCCGCTGCCGGACGAGGCCACCTTCTCCCAGGTGGACCCGGACACCAAGCGCGACCTCCACTCGTTGCCCAAGTCGCTGGCCGAACTCGTCGGCAAGCACATCGTGGCCGCGGGCATGTTCGTGGAAGAGGACCCCGAACGCGCTTACGCGCACGCCGTCTACGCCCGCCGCAAGGCGTCGCGACTGGCCACTGTGCGCGAGGCCTCCGGTGTGGCCGCCTACACCGTCGGCAAGTGGCAGGAAGCGCTCTCGGACCTGCGCGCCGCACGGCGGATGAGCGGTCGGGACAACTTCCTGGCCATCATGGCCGACAGCGAGCGTGGTCTCGGTCGCCCCGAGCGTGCGCTGGAGATCGCCCACGACCCGGCCGCCGAGCAGCTGGACGCCGAGGACCGCATCGAGCTGCGCATCGTCGCGGCGGGGGCTCGCCGCGACATGGGCGACACCAAGGCGGCTCTGGCCGAGCTCCAGATCCCCGAGCTGAAGGAGCGGCGCGCCCGTCCCTGGGTGGCCCGCCTCTTCTACGCCTACGCCGACGTCCTGGAGGAGCTCGGCCGGGACGAGGACGCACGCGAGTACTTCGCGCGGGCGTCGTCCGTGGACAGCGAGGGCGTTACCGACGCCGATGAGCGGCTGGCCGCGCTGGAAGGCGTGGAACTGGTCGACATCGACATCGAGGACGGCATCGTCTGGACCGACGCCGAAGAGCCCGAGGAACCGGAAGAGGACGAGGCCCCGGAAGCTGGGCCCGCCGCTCCCCGGGAACGGGACTGAGCACATCGAATGACGCGCCGTCGGGCGGCCCCGTGCCGTTCGGCGGCGCTCTCGTGCGTCTGGGCTCCCTACCTCCGGCCCACGAGTCGGTGGTGTGTCTGACCTATCTCGGTGACCGGCCGCTGCTGGTGCGCCACCGTGACCGTGCCTGGGAGTTCCCGGGCGGGCACACCGAGCCCGGTGAGTCGGTGGAGGACACGGCGCGCCGGGAAGCCCTCGAGGAGGCGGGCGCCACCCTCGAGGACGTCCAGGTGGTCGGCCACTACGTCCTGCCCAGCGGACACGTCACCATCGTGACCCGGGCGCGGGTCAGCGCACTCGCGCCCATCACGGGTGACTTCGAGACCATCGACGTCCGGGCGTTCGACTCCCTGCCCGAGGACCTGTCCTGGCACGACGGCATCTACGCCCACCTGCTCCGCGAACTCGGCCTGCCCGGAGCGCCGCGCTGACCCGAGCGTGCGCCGGGGAACGGTCGGCGCCGGGTGCGGGTCACCCCGCGGGGCGGATGTAGAGGTCCTCGGTCCCCAGCCGCTGGTACCCGAGCCTCCGGTTGATCGCGAGCATCGGGTCGTTGGTCAGGTTGTTGCCGGTGAAGGCGCGGCTGTAGCCGCGCTCCCGGGCCCGGTGCAGAGCGGCCGTCTTGGCATAGCGGGCCAGGCCGCGTCCCCGGAACTCGCGCAGTGTGCCCGTCATGGAGGACTCCAGGCGGGTGTGGCCGTCGGAGATGTAGCACGTGATCGCCACCGGCGTGCCGTCGAGCAGCAGCACCAGGCTCAGGTCCAGGTCGGAGAGCGGGTGCTTCCAGACGTCCTGCTGCCACTCCGCATAGTCGCGGGTCATTCCGGACATCGCCCCGGGCTCGTCCGCGCTGGTGATCCTGTCGAGGTCGTACAGCGCGCGCGGGCCGCCCTCGTACTCCGCCCACGAGCACAGCTCGGATCCGGCAGGAGCCGGTGGGACGGCGGGGAGGTCCTTCAGGTCCAGTCCGAGGATGGCGTCGGACTCGGACGGCTCGTACCCGTGTTCCTCCAGGACCCGGCGCAGCCGCGGACCGCCGATCTGGATCGCCTCGTCGGCGACGGCCACCCGAAGCGTGACGGCTCCCGCCTCGACCAGGCTGCGCTCGGCGGCTTCCAGGAGGCGGTCCTCGACGCCCGTGCCGCGATGGCCCGGGTCGACCGAGATCAGGTACGTGATGCCGGAGGTCTCCTCGCCTTCGACCCGTCGGAGGCGGGTGCGGGCGAAACCGACCACCGCACCGCTGCGGTCCACCGCGACCAGGGACGTGCGATCGTCCTTCTTCAGTTCGCGATCGTGACGCCAGCGCATCGCCTCCTCGGTGAGCACCATGCTCGGGAAGCAAGCGTGGACGAGGGGGAAGGCGGCGGGGAGACCATCGTGGTCCAGGGCGCGGATCTGAATCGTCATGCGCCGAGGCTAGGTGAGCCCCCGCCGTCCCGCACGCCATTTATTCTCGCGGGTCGCCGGCGGCCGCGGCCTGTTCCTGGGCCAGCCGGTCCAGCCAGTGCATGATGCCCGAGACGTTGGCCTCGGGGCCGGCGAGGATGTCCATGACCGCGGCGGCGTCCTTCGAGGCGTTCTCCGGCAGCGGCTTGTACCGGGAGACCACCTTGTCGCGGACCATCGCGACGGCGTGGTCGAGATCGCCCTGGGTGCCGTGCGCCTCCTGGACCGTCTCGACCCACATCCGCAGTTCCGTCTCGGCGCGGTCGATCGTCTCCGCGACGGTGTCGACGGCTCCGAAGTGGGAGAACATCAGCCGCTGGGCGTCGATGTCGCCGAACAGGCGCAGTGTGCGCAGGCAGGCGTCGAGGTCGAAGTCCGGCGGCGGGGTGGCGGGGCGCACGTCGCCGGTGAGGGGGTTGTACACGCCCAGGGCGTCACCGACGTACAGGTCGCCGGTGAGCGTGTCGACCAGGCCCATGTGGTGTTTGGCGTGCCCCGGGGCGTAGTGCGAGACCAGTTGTCGGCCCGCACCCAGATCGATCTCCCCGGTCTCGGCCACGGAGCGGATGCGGGCGGCCTCCGTGGGGGACATCCGGCCGAACAGGACGTCCAGGCGGTCGCCCCACACCATGGCGGCGCTGCTCATCAGCCGGCTGGGGTCGGCCAGGTGGCGGGCGCCGCGTTCGTGGACGACGATCTCGGCGTTGGGGAAGAGCGCGGCCATGTCGCCGGTGCCGCCCGCGTGGTCGAGGTGGATGTGCGTGACGACGATGGTGGCGAGGTCCTCGGGCGCGAGTCCGAGTCGGGTGACGGCCTCGTGCAGGACCGGCGCCGAGCCGGCGGTGCCGACCTCGACCAGGCAGGGCCGCTCGGAGCGGATGAGATAGCTGGACACGACTCCCGCGTATCCGGCGAGCATGGTGTCGATGGCGAAGATGTCGTCGCCCAGAGGGGTGATGCCCTCGGGCAGACGGCTTTCGTCCACGTCGTCGTGCACTGTCAGCACTCCTGTCCTCGTCGGTCGTCCGGCCACCAGGTGACCGAATCCGACTCTAGGACACCCGTGTCGGCACAGGTGGGGCCGGGGGCCGCCGTCGTCCACAGGCTGAAGTCGGGCCTTGTCCTCCCGGCCGCTCGCGATGATCCTGGAATCAGCGCACACGCCCTCCATCCACGGTCCGGATCCGTGCCCTCACCGCGCGGTGTGCCAGCTCTGCCGGTTTCCGAGCCCTGGAGGGCCTATGCAGCACACCACCACCGCGGCGGCCGGGCGCCGTGCCACCACACCGGAGACCACCGCCGTGCCGGGCCGCGACCCGGTCCCTGAAGGGCGGGGCGCACGGTCGGGTCCTTCGGAGTCGGCCTCCGCGCCCTCACCGGCCTCCGCGACCCCACGGGCTTCCGGCACGGTGGCGGCGCCCGAGCGGGCGACGAGGTCGCGATCGACGGGCTCTACTGGGACCGCGAGGACGCGGGGGAGGTCGACGAGGACGTCCTCGACAGGGCCTGGGCCGGAGAGTCCGGTGGCCGACCGCGGGGCCGAGGGGCGCGGGTCGACCACGGGGACGTCGACGCACACGGGGGAGCCCGTGGGCGGCTCCGGGCCGCAGGAGAGCGAGGGGTCGAAGGCCGGACCGGCGCGGGCACGCGTGGCCGGGGAGCCCTCGGGGTCCGCGCGGGTGCGATTCCAGGCGCCAGTGAGCTCGGGGAAGGACTCAGCCGCGGCGGGCACGGCAAAGGCCGGTGGAAAGAGGGCGTCCGGCGCGATGAGCGAGCCGGCCGGGTCGGAGCGCGCCATCGGGGCTGGGGAGGACAACGGCCGGCGGGAGGCGGCGCCCGAGCCCGACCATCTCAACGAGATCGTGCTGGTGGGCCGGGTGACCGCTGAACCGTCCGTGCGCGATCTGCCCAGCGGGGATCGGCTGGTGACCTGGCGGATCTGTGTGGCCCGGCCACCGGACACCCGGTTCCGGGGCAGGCGGGTCGACTCCATCACCTGCGTCAGTTTCGACGAGGGGGTGCGGGACGAGGTGCGGGGGTGGCGGCTCGGGGACGTGGTGCGGCTGTCAGGGGCGCTCAGGCGCCGCACATGGCGGGGGTACGACGCCGTGCGGAGCGTGCACGAGGTGGAGGTGGGCGGCGCGGCTCTGATCCGCGCGGTGCGGCCCAAGCGCGGGGCGGTGCGCCGGTGAGCGGGCCGGGGTCACCAGCCCAGTCGGGCCAGCGCCGCGCGTGCGGACGGGCCGGTCGGGTCCACCGCGGTGTGCGTCCACAGCGCCTCGCACAGGGCGCGCAGTCCGTCGAGCCGGTCTCCGGCGCCCTCCACCCGCACTGTGTCGTCCGCGGCCGTCACGGTCCAACCCCGGCAGCGGGTGTGGGGGCCGTCGACCAGTACGGCCGGGTGGGTCTCGTTCATCCCCGACACGTCCCACGCCAGGAAACGGGGGCGCTGGTGTGCGGGGGCCGCCAGCGCGTCCGCGGGGGTGGCCACTCCGGACAGCACGAGCATGCCGGCGGCGCCGTGTGTGGTGGCGCCCTCGATGTCGGTGTCCAGGCGGTCCCCGACGATGAGCGGGTTGCGGGCGCCGGTGCGCAGTATGCCCTCCTCGTGCAGGGGGCGCATGGGCTTGCCCGCCACCACCGGCTCCACGCCCGTGGCGTGCGCGATCACCCGGACGAACGCCCCGTTGGCCGGGGTGATGCCCTGTGCGGTGGGGGCGGTGGCGTCGGCGTTGCTCGCCACGTAGAAGGCGCCGCGTGCGACCGCGAGCGCGCCCTGGTCGAGCAGGTCCCGCGTGATGCGCGGTGCGTAGCCCTGGACGACGGCCACCACGGACGGGCCGGCCACCGTGACGGGGCGCAGGCCCATGCGGCGCACGGCCTGGCGGAGGCCGGTGTCGCCCACCACCAGCACGTCCGAACCGGCGGGGAAGCGTGCGCTGACGAGTCGGGCGGCGGCCTCGGCGGAGGTCACCACGTCCTCGGGGGAGGCCGCCACCCCCAGCTGGGTCAGCTGCTCGGCGATCCGTGCGGGCGTACGGCCCGCGTTGTTGGTCACGAACGCCACGCGTGCGCCCGCGGCCCGCGCCTTGCCCACGGCCTCCGGTGCCGCGGGGACGGCGTTCGGGCCGATGTAGACCACACCGTCCAGGTCCAGGAGCATCGCGTCGTACAGCTCGTTGAGCGGGCGGTCGGCGGCGAGCAGCGACATGGTGGCGGGCCCACTTTCGCGTGGCGGACGTGGTCACTGTCCAGGCTAGGGCTCGCGGCGGCCGGGCGCCGACGCCGGGGCCCGGCGTGGGGTGTGCGCTGTGTCGCACGGCCGGTGGCGAGGGGCGGAGAGCGGGACGGTGCGGGGGAACGGAGGGCGCGTTCCCGTGGACGGGAGGGGTCGCTTGTCCCGGGCCGAGGTGTGCGGCGTGGTGGTGCGCGCCTCAGGTCGAACGTACGGTTCTCCGGGTGGTGGCGTCCGGTGCCCGACGAACACCATGGACCCATGTCGCCGAGAACAGTCGCCGCCGTGTCGGCTCTGACCCTGATCGCCCTGATGTCGCCCATGCCGCCCGCGGCCGCGGGGGAGTCGGCTTCCGCGGGAGCGGACCGGTCGTTGACCGCCGAGGCCGTGGACGCCTATGTGAGCGACTACGTCGAGTCCGCGCTCCTGCCGGGCGCGACCGTGGCCGTCACCCAGGGGACCGAGGTCGTGCGGGTGGCGGGGTACGGGGTCGACTCCCGGGGCGAGCCGATGACCGCGGACACCCCCATGGGGGGTGCCTCCATCAGCAAGGCCTTCACCGCTCTGGCGGTGCTGAGGCTGGTGGAGGACGGGACGCTCGCGCTCGACGACCGGGTGGTCGAGCACCTGGACGAGTTCGTCATGGCCGATCCGCGCAGCGACCGGATCACCGTCGGCCAGCTGTTGTCGCAGACCTCGGGGCTGTCGGACACCGCCTTCCGGGAGAAGAGCGAGCCCGCGCCGCGGGACCTGGAGGGCGCGGTCGCGCGGTTGGCCGGGGCCGGGCTGGCCGCCGATCCTGGCGCTGAGTACCACTACCACAACCCCAATTACCACGTGGCGGCCCGCCTGGTGGAGGTGGTCTCGGGGCGTTCCTTCGGTGACTTCATGGACGAGCGCGTCTTCGAGCCGTTGGGGATGGCCGACACGGTCACGGTCGATACCGCGGCGGAGGTGTTCGAGGCGGGTGTGGCCACGGGCCATATCGGGGTTCTGGGGCGTGCGGTGGCGATCGCCGAGCCGGACGACTTCTACAACGGCGCCGGTGGGATGGTCACCACAGCCGCGGACCTGTCGCGGTGGCTCATCGCGCAGAACAACGGTGGTGTGGGGCCGGACGGGGTCCGGGTCCTGTCGGCCGAGGGCATCGAGAGATCCCATTCCTCCCCCGGGGTCGGGGCCCCGGGCGAGGAGAGCGCCCTGGGGTGGACGACGCGGTCCAGCCCCGAGGGAACCGCGATGGTCTCGCACGGCGGCGTCCAGTTCACCTACACCGCGTACCACGCGTTGTTGCCGGAGAGCGGGTACGGGATCGCGGTGCTGGCCGACACGGGGTTGGGGGTGTCCGACGCCTCCGCGCTGCTCTACGGCCTGGTGGCGCTCGCGGACGGGCAGGAGCCGGCGGCGCCGACCACGCGGATGCTGTTCTGGCTCGACGTGGCCATGGTGGTGCTGGTGGCCCTGTCCGGATACCTGGCCGTGCGTGGTGTGCGTCGAGCGGGTGCCTGGGCGCTGGCGGCTCGGGGGCGGGCGTGGTGGTGGTCGGCGGCGCGCCTGTTCCCAGGGATGGCGCTGATGGTGGTGGCGATGGTTCCGCACCGGTTGACGGCGTGGTCGGCCGGGGGGCGCGACGTGCCCTGGGCGCACGTGTTCTACGTCGTGCCGGGTGTGTTCACCGCGTTGATGGTGGGTGCGGCCGCGTGCGCGGTGGTGTACGCGGTGCGGGCGTTCCGGTGGGCGGGGGTGGTGCGCTCCGGTGCTGTGACATCCAGGCGTGGGCGAACGCCACGGCCCGGGGGAGGGAGAAGAGTCGTGCGCGGGCCTGGCCGACCTGTCCGGTGGTGACGGCTCCGGTGGCTTCGAAGGCCGCGCCCAGGTCGTCGAAGTCGGCGGAGTCCAGGATCACGTCGGTGTAGGTGACCCAGGCCCGGGTTCGGTCCGGGCGCAGGACCGCGCAGGAGGACGGGCCCGTGGCGGGTTGTGGCAGGAGGTACTCGGCGAGGTGGAACGCGGTGCAGGACGCGTAGCCCACGCCCAGGAGCAGGACTCGGGCGTGGGCCCGCTCCAGGCGGGCGAGTGGTGAGCGCTCGCCCAGCGCGCAGTGCAGGGGGTGGTCGCGGGTCAGGGTGTCGGCGCGGGGGCCCAGGGCGGCGAAGGAGGTCTGGGGGTGTGCGCTGCGGGTGGCGCCGGACCAGGTGCGCAGTGTCTCGGGGATCCGGCCCATGCCGCCGGTCGGTGTCACCTGGGGGTCGTAGGCGGGGCTGTGCTCGCGGATGGTCGGCCACCAGGACGCGGGGACCGCGGGCGCCGACCAGTGTGCGGGGTCGGAGTTGTCCATGGTCTGGGTGGGCGCGGCGAGGGTGCCTTCGGGGCCGATCGCGTCGGTCAGGGCCTGGATGACGGCCGGTGCGCCGCCGCACACCCAGCCGAGCGATCGTAGGGAGGAGTGGACGAGCAGGGTGTCGGCGGGGCGGACGCCCAGTGCGGTGAGGTCGTGTGTCAGTGACGCCCGGGTGCGGGGCGGGTGGTCGGGGTCGGGGGTGAAGGGCATGGCGGTGTCCTGTCCGGGTGGTGTGGTGAGCAGGTCGGCGCACCGGAGGCAGGGGCACCATCGATTTCCTCGTGCCGGTTCAGGGGTGGTCGAGGATGCGCATGACCAGGCCGGAGCGCGGTTTGGGGCCGAAGGAGGTGGACTTGCGGGGGGTGAGTTCCCCGCGGTCGGCGATCGCGTAGACGTGCTGCACGCTCATCGGGGGCACGAGTACGGCCGTGCCCTCGGTCTCCCGGGCGGCCTGGACGGCTTCGCCGGGGTCGTCGTGGACCATGCGGATCTCGCCTTGGAAGTTCCACCGGGGGAGGAGCACTTCCTGCAGGATCGCTGTGGGCAGGTGCCGCCAGTCGGTCGAGCGGGTGGGCATGGCGCGCTTGAGCGCGGCCTCGTCGAAGTCGTGGACCAGGTGGGCCGTGCCGTCGGGGGCCGCCAGCACGAGTGAGGGGGTGGGGGCCGTCTCCGGTACGTGCGGGGCCTGGTCCGCGAGCTCGTCCACGGTGGCGATCTCGCGGGCGGTCTCCAGGGCGGCGGCGGTGTCGAGGCCGGGCAGGACGCGGTGGATGGCGCCGAGGCGCGGTGGGTGGACCTCGCTGTCCACGAGGAAGGCGAGTCCGTAGGCCCATGCGGGTTCGCGGTGGTGCTCGTGCATGGCGCGGTAGGCGTCGTAGCGGTGGTGGCCGTCGGCGATGAGGGCGGTCCGCTGGGCCAGGTCGGCGCTGATCTGGGCGTGCGCGGCCGTCGACGGCAGGGCCCACAGGCGGTGTCGGGTCCCGTCGGAGGTGCGGGTGTCCACGAGCAGGTCGCCCTGGTGCTCGGCCGATTCGGTGATGCGGGTGGTGGCGCCGTTTCCGCCCCGGTAGAGGAGGAAGATCGGTTCGAGGTTGGCGCGGGTGGTGCGCATCAGCCGTACGCGGTCGCGTACCGGGCCCTGGCTCACGCTCTCGTGGCCGCGGACGGGGCTGGGCTCCCCTTCGGGCAGGCGCAGGGCTCCGACGAGTCCGCGCTGGCGGGTGCCGTCGGCGGTGACCTGTTCGTAGACGTACAGCGCGGGTGCCTCGTCCTGGGACAGCACGCCGTCGTCGATCCACGAGCGCAGGCTCTCGGCGGCGCGTTCGTAGACGACCGTGGCGGGGGCGCCCGAACAGTTGCCCGGCATGGTCAGGTTGAGCTGGTAGGGGCGGGTGAGCCGGGTCGCGTTGTGCGGGTCGGAGCGGAACAGCTCCATGGCCTCCGCGGGCCCGGGGATGTCGTAGGGCGGGGCGAGGAGGTGGGCGACCTCGAGTTCACCGGAGTCCAGGACATGACCGATGTCCAGGGCCGTGTAGCGCAGGCCGCGGAAGGGAGCCAGTTCGAGTGGTTGGCGAGGCATCACAGCAAACTACCGGGAGCGGCGGGGCGGTCGCCCGCGCGTGGCCGGGCGGGGCGTTCGGGTTCAGATCAGCTTGCGCATGCGCAGCAGGTCGCTGACGCTGGCCTCGACGCGGACCCGTCGGCTGAACAGCGCCTTGGCGTAGTCCATGCGGTCCTCGGCCAGGTCCACCAGGTCGTCGCTGTCCACGGTGACGACGACCTGTGCCTTGGGTGCGGCGGTGTCGGTGGGGCGGTGGGTGACGTCGACCAGGCCGTCCTGGGTCAGGCGCATGTCGAACACCGTGTCCAGGTCGGGCACGCGCACGCTCACCGAACGCTCCCGGATGTGCCGGCGGCGTTCCTGTGAGGGTCGTTCGAGGATGCGCTCGTTCACCTTGGCGATTCCGGCGAGGCAGGCGTCGATACTGCTCATGGGCAACATCATGCCCTACCTTGCGGTGGTGGGGCCGGTCGTGTGCGGGGCAACCGGGACGAATGGGGTGTCCTTCGGGGTTCGCGTGTCACAGGCGCCGCGGACCGGTAGCGTTGGGTGCTGAACCCCCCACTGCGTAGTGGCCCCTCCCTTGCTGCGCCCTCCTTCTTCTCCTGCGTCCCATCAAGGAGCACGTGATCATGGTCGTCGACGCGGTACGCACGTATTTCGATGCCACCAGTGGCCTGACCGAGCTGTCCCGTAAGGAGGCCGTGGCCGCGGCCAAGGCCCTGTTGAAGGCGAACGGGCGGCCCGCGGCTCCCGCGGTGGAGCAGGAGGCGCTGCCCGCGCGGGTGGGGCAGAGCATCCAGGCCCTGGCCGGGGAGCTGATCGCGACCAACGAGGCGAACCGGACGGCCATCGCCGAGCTGGTCGGTTCGGAGGTCGCGCGCCAGTTGGAGCGGATGGACATCGTGCCTCGCGCGGAGTACGAGCGTGTGGTGCGCCGGGTCGCCGAGCTCGAGCGGCGGTTGGCCGCGCGGCACATGGTCGATCGTGTGCCGGTCTCCGAGGTCGCGTTGGTCGCGGCCTCCGGGGGCGCGGTGGTCGGCGGGGGGTCCGTCGCGGGTCCGGGTGCCGCGGTGCGTTCCGCTGCGCCGGAGGAGGCGGAGGAGGCCGAGGAGCCTGTGGCGGGCGCGGCCGGGGCACGAACGGCCGCCGGGGCCGCCGAGGAGGAGGCCACGGCGGACGCGGTGTCGGGCGCCGAGTCCGAGGATGAGCCTGAGGCGGGATCGGAGCCCGAGGCGGGAGAGCGGGCGCGGACCGGCGCCGGAGCCGACGATGCCGAGGACGCTGAGGACGCCGCGGGCACCGAGTCCGGGGGCGCGGCCCCGGCCCGCAAGACCACCTCGCGCAGTAAGCCGCGTACCACCACCAAGTCGGCCCGCGCCCGTTCGGCGCCCAAGCGCACGACCAAGGCCAAGGGGTCGACGGGCAAGGGCTCGACGAAGAAGTAGAGTCCCAGCAGAGCACGATCACGGGAGGACCATGGACGCCGAGGACGACGCCGCGCGCTTGGCCGAGCGGACACTCCACAGCACCCGGGAGCGGTTGGCCGCCCTGGACGCTCGGCCCACGGCCGAGCACGTGGAGGTCTTCGACTCCCTGCACCAGGAGCTGTCCGGTGTCCTGGGCGCGCTCGGACAGGGTGCGCGGGCCTCCTGAGCACCCGCGGCGCCCACCATCCCCGATATCCTTGGTGACCATGGCAAAACGAACTCGGCTCGACGCGGAACTGGTCCGCCGCGGTCACGCACGCTCCCGGGGCCACGCGGCCGAGATCATCGAGAGCGGATTCGTCCGCGTCGCCGGGATCATCGCGTCCAAGGCCGCGACCCAGGTCGGCACCGACCAGCCCATCGTCGTGCGCACTCCCGCGGACGAACCCTCCTATGTCTCGCGTGGCGCCCACAAGCTCATCGGGGCCCTCGACGCGTTCTCACTGGACGTCTCGGGCCGCAGGGCCCTGGACGCGGGCGCCTCCACGGGCGGTTTCACCGACGTGCTGCTGCGCCGTGGCGCGGCGCACGTGACCGCTGTGGACGTGGGCTATGGCCAGTTGGCGTGGGCGTTGCGCAGCAACGACCGGGTCCGGGTCATGGAACGCGTCAACGTTCGTGAGCTCACCCCCGAGCAGATCGGGGAGCCGCGCCCCGGCCTGGTCGTGGGTGATCTGTCGTTCATCTCCCTCAAGCTGGTCCTGCGCCCTCTGAAGGAGTGCGTGGCGACCGACGCCGACTTCGTCCTCATGGTCAAACCGCAGTTCGAGGTCGGTAAGGCGCGGGTCGGCGCCGGGGGCGTGGTCCGAGAGCCCGCGCTGCGCGCCGAGGCGGTGTCCGACGTCGCCGCGCACGCGCTCACCCTGGGGCTGGGCACCGTCGACGTGACCGCCAGTCCGCTACCCGGGCCCTCGGGCAACGTCGAGTACTTCCTGTGGATGCGCGCCGACGCCTCGCCCCTGGACCCCGAGGCGCTCACCCGCGCCATCGAGGAGGGGCCGCGCTAGCGAGCGTGGCGGCGTGTCCGGGGTGTCCGGTAACGTGACCCGGCCGGGTCCGCGCGAGGCTTCCCGGTCAGTACTGAGGCTCCCGACGGGGGAGTGAACGTAAGGGGACGGCGATGACCAGCGGACGCAGTGTCCTTCTGCTGGCGCACACGGGTCGGCCCGCCGCTCTGCGCAGCGCCGAACTCGTCCACAGGAGCCTGACCCGTGCCGGGCTCACCGTGCGCATGCTCAAGGGCGAGATCGAGGAGCTGTCGGCCGCGGGCTGCGGTCTGAGCCCGGTGGAGGCGGTCGAGCCGGCCGTCGCGGCCGAGGGTGTCGAGCTGGTCATGGTCCTGGGCGGGGACGGCACGCTGTTGCGGGCCGCCGAGCTCGCGCGGCCGGCCGGGGCGCCCCTGCTCGGTGTCAACCTGGGGCACGTGGGGTTCCTCGCCGAGGCCGAACGCGAGGATCTGGGCGCCACGGTGCGCAGCGTCGTGGACCGCGACTACGACGTCGAGGAGCGGATGACCCTCGACGTGGCCGTCTTCAACGGGGGGCGGGCCGAGGGTACGCCGACCGTGCGCACCTGGGCGCTGAACGAGGCCACGTTGGAGAAGGGGGAGTCGCGGCGCATCGTCGAGGCCGTCCTGGAGATCGATGGGCGTCCGCTGTCGCGGTGGGCCTGTGACGGTGTGGTGTGCGCGACCCCCACCGGGTCGACCGCGCACGCCTTCTCCGCGGGCGGTCCCGTGGTCTGGCCGGACGTGGAGGCGCTGATGGTCGTTCCGTTGAGCGCGCACGCCCTGTTCGCGCGCCCCCTGGTGGTGGGGCCGCAGGCGACGGTGGCGCTGGAGGTTCTGCCCGACACGGCGCCGGGCGTGCTCTGGTGCGATGGACGACGTATGGTCGAATTGCCCGCAGGGGCACGAATCGAGATCACCCGTGCCGATACGCCGGTGCGGCTGGCCCGGCTGCACCGGGCGCCGTTCACCGACCGGCTGGTGGCCAAGTTCGGTCTGCCGGTCGCCGGTTGGCGGGGGCGGGTGGAACAGGGCCGGTGACCGGGGCCGTGGGTCCCACCGGGCCGGTGTCCGCGTGTGAGCGCGCGGGTGAGAGCTAGTGGTGTCGACGATCAGGAGAGGGACCGGTGCTCGAAGAAGTCCGCATCAAGGGACTCGGAGTCATTGACGACGCCGTACTGGAGTTGTCGCCGGGGCTGACCGTCGTCACCGGTGAGACCGGTGCGGGAAAGACCATGGTCGTGACCGGTCTCGGACTGCTCTTCGGGGGGCGCGCGGACCCGCAGCGGGTCCGGCCGGGTGCCGGTCGCGCGGTCGTGGAGGGCCGGTTGACCGTTCCCGAGGGCGGCCGGGTGGCGACCCGTGTCCTGGACGCGGGCGGTGACATCGAGGACGACGTCCTGATCCTGACGCGCGCGGTCTCGGCGGAGGGGCGCTCGCGTGCCACCATGGGCGGCCGTTCGGCGCCGGTGAGCCTGCTGGCCTATCTCGCCGACGACCTGGTGGCCGTGCACGGCCAGTCGGATCAGCAGCGGTTGCTGCGTACGGACCGTCAGCGCTCGGCGTTGGACCGTTTCTCGGGGGAGGCCCTGCACAAGGCGTTGAAGCAGTACTCGGTGGCCTACCGCCGGCACCGCGAGGTCACGGTGGAGCTGGAGGAGTTGGTGGAGCGGGCGCGCGAGCGCACACAGGAGGCCGACATGCTCCGGTTCGGTGTGGAGGAGATCACCGCGGCCGAGCTCCAGCCCGGTGAGGACGCCGAGCTGTTGGCGGAGGAGACGCGCTTGGCGCACGCCGACGGGTTGCGGGTGGCCGCCACGACCGCTCACGAGGCGTTGGCCGGGGATCCCGCCTCGGATGTGGAGGTCGACGTGGCCGCCCTGTTGTCGGCGGCGCGGCAGGCGGTGGGGGCGGTGCGTGAGCACGATCCGGAACTGGCCGCCATCGGTGAGCGGTTGGACGAGGCGTCCTACATCCTGACCGACGCGGCCACGGAGCTGGCCTCCTACGCCGAGTCGGTCGACGCCGATCCGGCGCGGTTGGCGGCCGTCCAGGAGCGGCGCGCGTTGCTGACGCAGCTCTCGCGCAAGTACGGGGCGACCACCGACGACGTGTTGGCCTGGGCGGAGAACGCCGCCAAGCGGTTGGGCGACCTGGAGGGCGACGACGAGCGGATCGAGGCCCTGAGCGCGGAGGTCGAGGACCTGCGTGAGCGGTTGGAGTCCTACGCCCAGGAGTTGACCCGGATCCGGTCGGAGGCGGCCGAGCGGTTCGGTTCGGCGGTCACCGAGGAGCTCACGGCGCTGGCGATGCCGCACGCCCGGGTGAGCGTGCGGATCCAGACGGGTGAGGAGTTCGGTCAGCACGGCCGCGACGAGGTGGAGCTGCTGCTCGCGCCCCACCCCAGTTCTCCGCCGCTGGCCCTGCACAAGGGCGCTTCGGGTGGTGAGCTCTCGCGGGTGATGCTGGCCATCGAGGTGGTCTTCGCCGGGGCCGATCCGGTTCCCACGTTCGTCTTCGACGAGGTCGATGCGGGTGTGGGCGGCAAGGCGGCGGTGGAGATCGGTCGCCGGCTGGCCCGACTGGCGCAGCGGGCGCAGGTCATCGTGGTCACGCACCTGCCGCAGGTCGCGGCGTTCGCCGACGCGCACCTGGTGGTGGAGAAGTCCACGGAGGGCCTGGTGACCGAGAGCGGGGTGGTCCGACTGGACCGTGACGGGCGGGTGCGGGAGCTGTCCAGGATGCTCGCCGGGCTGGAGGATTCCGAGCTCGGTCGCGCCCACGCCGAGGAGCTGCTCAGCAACGCCGGTCCCGAGCGCGCCTACCCGGCGGCCTGAGCGCCGCCGCGCCGAGGCGCGGGTGTTGACGCGGGGCGGGGGTGGGTAGGGGAGTGGAAGGTCGCTGCGGGCGAGGCCCGGATCCGCGGGGTGCGGGGGTCGTCGCGTGGCGGCGGAGGAATTTCTAACACGCCGACCGACCAGCTGTTGTGACTCACCGTAGTCGTATTCTGACAGTATTCCTGCGATGAAGGTATCGGACGCGCTCAGCGCCACAGTCATGCGGTTCCGCCGGACCCGGGCGGACGCTCCCTCCGGGCTGGTCGCACCCGTCCACTCGGACCGCCGCACCAAGAACCTGACCAAACGACTGCGCCCCGGCGACATCGCGGTCATCGACCACGTCGATCTGGACCGTGTCAGTGCCGAGGCGCTGGTCGACTGCGGTGTGTCGGCGGTGCTCAACGTCGCGCCCAGCATCAGCGGCCGCTACCCCAACCAGGGGCCGCAGCTGCTGGTGGAGGCGGGCATCCCCCTGGTGGACGAGGTCGACCCCGAGGTCTTCACCCGGGTCCGTGACGGCGAACGCCTGCGGTTGGACGCCGGCGGGCTCTACCGCGGCGACGAGCTGTTGGCGCTGGGCCGGCTCCAGACCCCCGAGACGGTGGCGTCGGCCATGACGGAGGCGCGGGCCGGGCTGGCCACACAGTTGGAGGCCTTCGCCGCCAACACCATGGCCTACCTGCAGCGTGAGCGGGACCTTCTGTTGGACGGGATCGGTATCCCGGAGATCGAGACCGACATGGAGGGCCGCCACGTCCTCATCGTGGTCCGTGGCTACCACTACCGGGAGGACCTGGTCGCCCTGCGGCCCTACATCCGGGAGTTCCACCCGGTCATCATCGCGGTGGACGGGGGCGCCGACGCGGTGCTGGAGGCCGGGTACCGGCCCGACATCATCGTCGGTGACTTCGACTCGGTCTCGGACCAGGCGTTGGCCAGTGGCGCGGAGCTGGTGGTGCACGCCTACCGTGACGGGCGGGCGCCCGGGCTGCCCCGGCTCACCGCTCTGGGGCACACCGCGGTGGTCTTTCCCGCGACCGGTACCAGTGAGGACGTGGCGATGATGCTCGCCGATGGTTCCGGTGCCGCTCTGATCGTGGCGGTGGGTACGCACGCCACCTTGGAGGAGTTCCTCGACAAGGGCCGGTCCGGTATGGCCAGCACCTTCCTCACCCGGCTGCGGGTGGGCGGCAAGCTCGTGGACGCCAAGGGGGTGAGCCGCCTGTACCGTTCCCGGATCTCGCCGTGGGCGCTGCTGGTGCTGGTGGCGGCGTCCCTGTTCACGATTCTCGTCGCCGCCTACAGCTCACCGGCCGGTCAGGTCTATCTCACGTTTCTCGCGGCGCGCTGGGACGCGTTCTCCTACTGGTTGACGGGGCTGTTGACGTGATCGATTTCCGCTATCACCTGGTGTCCATCATCGCGGTGTTCCTCGCCTTGACGGTGGG
Source organism: Nocardiopsis sp. Huas11 (assembly GCF_003634495.1). Lineage (GTDB taxonomy): Bacteria > Actinomycetota > Actinomycetes > Streptosporangiales > Streptosporangiaceae > Nocardiopsis. Next base: position 3,664,449 of record NZ_RBKY01000001.1, read on the forward strand.
TCTGGCGCTGGGCACGACCATGCTCCAGGACCCGCTGCTCAACACCTTGCAGTCCGAGACGGCCGATCTGCGGGGGCAGAGCGAGGAGCTGCGTCTGGAGCGCGACGCGTCCGAGCGTGTCAACGAGGGGGCCGACGAGCTGTCGGAGGCGGCGGCGCAGGACCTGTTGGAGGACCGGTTGCAGGGTCTGGGGGTGGCCGTGGTGGTCGCTCCGGGCGCGGAGGAGGACATGGCCACCGCCCTGGCCGCCCGGGTGGAGGAGGCGGGAGGCGAGGTCGTGGGCCGGATCTCCTTCACCGAGGAGTTCCCCGACGAGGCCAACGCGGCGTTCGTGGACGAGCTCGCGGTGCAGGTCTCGGCGGAGGCGGAGGAGATGGACGGCGGGGCCTACGTCAAGTCGGCGACGCTGATCGGCGGGGCTCTGGCCCGGTCCGGAGGTGATGAGGAGTCCGACGACGAGCGGGACGTCGGGCGCGGCCGGGAGTCCTCCGACGGCGAGGAGGGGTCCGACGACGGCGAGGGGTCCGACGGTGGGGGCGGCGTCGATCCCGCCGCGGTCCTGGCCGCCTACAGCGAGGCGGACCTGCTCGCCGTGGAGGGTGACCCCGCCGGGGCGGCGGACGCCGTCCTGGTGGTCGCGCCCGCGGTGGACGGTGTCGAGGGCGATCCCGAGCGGACCAACACCGTGGTCGCCACGGTCGCTTCGACCCTGAGCGAGCAGGTGGGGCCCACGGTCCTGGCCGGGGACATGCGTTCGGGCCGGGACGAGGGCCTGATCGCGCAGGTGCGGGTGCACGAGCCGGACTACGCGACCGTCGACGTCGCGGGCCGTCCGATGGGTGACATCGTCACGGTGCTGGCCCTGGCCGACAGCCTGGAGGGCGGGGGCGCGGCCTACGGGGTGGGCGAGGGCGTGGAGGGCTTCCTGCCCTCGCCGCTGCCCGGCCCGCTCTCGGCGGGGCCGCAGGAGTCGGGTGGGGACGAGGAGGCCTCGGCGCGGCCCGACGACGAGGCCCGCCGGGCCGCGAGCGGGGAGTGACGCCGTGCTCGACGACGTGATCCGGCGGTGCGCCGGTCGGGGTTCCTCGCGCCGTGAGCGGGTGGGCGCGCGCCCCCGGTACGCCTTGCAGGGGCTGGCGGGCGCCGTTCTGGGCGCCGTCGCGGCCAAGGCCGCGTACTCGCTGCTGACCCGGCCCGTCCCGGGCGGGTCCGGGGCGGTGTCGCCGGACTGGGGGGGTGCGTCGGCGCGGCCGGAGGGCGGGCCGGGCCCCGACCGCTGGCTGCGGTCGAACTTCCGGGGGCGCAGTGTGACGCTCCAGGAGGGGCCGGCGCTGGCCTCGGCCGTGTGCGCGGCGAGTCTGTTCACTCCTGGGCCGGCGCCGCGGGTGCGGGCGGCCAGCGCGCTGGCGGCCGCCGGGGCCGCCGCGTTCGGTGCCTATGACGACCTGGCCGGGACCGTGCGGGCGCGGGGGTTGCGGGGTCATCTCACGGCGCTGTGCCGGGGGCGGGTGACCACCGGGGGGGTCAAGATCGTGGGCATCGGTGTCACGGGTGTGGCGGCGGCCGCGCTGTTGCGGCGTTCGTTCGTGGACACGGTGCTGGACGGTGCGCTCATCGCCGCCAGCGCGAACCTCGTCAACCTGTTCGATCTGCGGCCCGGCCGGGCGGCCAAGGTGTGCCTGATCGCGGCCGCCCCGGCGCTGGCGTCGCCGGCCGCGCCCCTGCTGGGGCCCGCGGTGGGGGCCGCGGTCGCGTTGTTGCCCGATGAACTGGCCGAGCGTTCGATGCTGGGTGATACGGGGGCCAACGCGTTGGGGGCGGCGCTGGGCGTGGCGGCGGTCGCGCGTGCTCCGCGCCGGGTGCGGGCGGTCCTGCTCGGTGGTGCGGTGGCGCTGACCCTGGCCAGCGAGCGCGTCAGCTTCTCGCGCTGCATCGACCGTGTCCCGGTCCTGCGCCGACTCGACCAATGGGGAAGAGCCGCGCCGGAGGCGTCCGTTGAGGGTGGTGGCGAGCCACAGAAGGACGGAGTCGCGCCACAGGCGTCCGAGGGTGGCGAGGCCGGCGGTGGCCGACGGGTGGGCGCGGTCGCGCAGGAGACGTTCGTCGCGGGTGGTGGCGGGTGAGCCCGGCCCCCGGTCCGGTCGCGGAGTGACACGGGGCGTCGGTGCGGCGGCGGTGCTCATCGCGGTGGTCACCGTCGGGGCCCGTTTGGCGGGATTCGGTCGCACCGTGGTGTTCTCCCAGACCGTCGGCGACACCTGTCTGGGCACGGCCTACGTCACCGCCAACCAGTTGCCGGCGGTGCTGTTCGAGATCGTCATCGGCGGCGCCCTGACGGCCGTGGTCGTGCCGGTGCTCGCCGCGGCCGCGCACCGGGGCGACCACGACCAGGTGCGGTGGACGGTGTCGGCCCTGGTCACCTGGGTGCTGGTGCTCTCGGTGCCGTTGGCGGTCCTGATCGCCCTGGTGTCGGTGCCCGCGATGGCCCTGATGCTCGGGCAGGGCGCCGGCTGCGACCACGCCGCGCTGCTGGCGCTCGCGGCGCGCATGGTGGTGGTGTTCGCTCCGCAGGTGGTCTTCTACGGCCTGGCCGCGGTGCTCTACGGTGTGCTGCAGTCCCACCGCCGGTACCTGGCCCCGGCGCTGGCGCCCCTGGTGTCCAGTCTCGTGGTGATCGCGGTCTACCTGGCGTTCGTCCCCCTGGGGGCCGACCACCGCCAGGACATCGGCGGTCTGTCGACCGCCGCGGAGCTGACGTTGTCGGTGGGGACCACGCTCGGGGTGTCGGCGCTCTTCCTCACCGTGCTGGGTCCGGCCGCCCGGTTGCGGATCCGTCCGCGGCCGCGCCTGACCTTCCCGCCGGGGGTGGGGCAGCGGGTGCGGGCCCTGGCCGCGGCCTCCCTCCTTCCGCTGGTGGCCATGCAGGTGAGCCTGCTGTTGTCGGTGGCGTTGGCGAACTGGGGCGGCGGTGCGGGGGCGGCCGTGCTCTACACCTACGCCTGGGCGCTGTTCGCCCTGCCCTACGGGGTGATCGCCGTTCCGATCGCCACGAGCGCCTTCACGGCGCTGTCGGTCGCGCACGCCGAGCACGACCAGGTCCGGTTCGACGCCGTGGTCTCGGGGGCGGCGCGCGCCTGCGTGGTGGTGACGGCGGGTCTGGGGACCGCTCTGGCCGCCGCCGCGGGCCCGGTGGCGGCCGTGTTCGCCCAGCAGGACCCGCTGCCCCTGGAGCGCGCGCTGCTGGCCTACGCGCCGGGGGTCGTGGGGTTCGGCCTGGTGGCCCTGTTGAGCCGTGCGCTGTTCGCCTCCCACCGCGGTCGGCCCGCCGCGCTCGCGCAGGTCGCCGGGTGGCTGGTGGTGATGGTGTGCGCGGTGGTACTGGTGTGGGCGAGTCGGCCGGACTGGACCATCGCGGCCCTGGGCGCTGGGAGCACGATCGGTCTGAGCCTGGCCGCGGCCTTGCTGTGCGCGGCGGTGGTGCGCGCGCACGGGCGGGCCGCGCTGGGCGGTCTGGGGCGGTCCCTGGGCGCGGCGGCGGCCGGCGGGGCCGTGGGATGGTGCGCGGGGCGGGCTCTGGTGCCGATCCTGCCGGCGGAGGGAGTGTGGCCGACGCTGGGCGCCGCGGTGACGGCGGCGACGGTGGCGCTGGCCGGCTACGCGGTGGTCGCCGCCGTGGTGGACCGTGCGGCGGTACGCGCGGTCGTGGGACGGGCCAGGAGCGCACTCGACAGTCGAAGGGGGAAGCGGTGAACGGCAGGATCGCGCTGGTCGTGGGGACCAGTACGGGAGGTGTGGGCCGCCACGTCCGTTCGTTGGGCGCGGGGCTGGTCCGGCGGGGGATGCGGGTGGCCGTGCTCGGTCCGGCCTCGGCGGAGCGGGAGTTCGGTTTCACGCGGGAGGGGATGCGGTTCTCTCCGGTGCCGATCGGGCCCGTGCCGGCGTGGTCCGATCCGGGGGCGGTGATGCGGCTGCGCGCCCTGGTGCGCGGCGCGGACCTGGTCCACGCGCACGGTCTGCGGGCGGGCGCCCTGTGCGCCCTGGCGGGGTCGGCGCCGCTGGTGGTGACCGCGCACAACGCGCCGCCGCCGTTGCGCGGTCCGTTGGCGGCGGCCTATCCGGTGCTGGAGCGCCTGGTGGCGCGCCGGGCCGAGGTGGTGCTGGGCGTGTCGGGGGACCTGGTGCGCCGGCTGCGTGCGGCCGGGGCGCGGGACGCGCGGATGGCGGTGGTGGCGGCCCCGTCCACGGGCGCGCCGTTCAACGGGCGCGAGGCCACCAGGGCGGATCTGGGGGTGCTTCCGGAGCGGCCGCTGGTGCTGACCATCGCCCGGCTGGCTCCGCAGAAGGGGTTGGACACCCTGTTGGAGGCGGTTCCGCTGATCGCCGACCGGCGGCCCGAGCCGGTGGTGGCGATCGCGGGGGACGGGCCGCTGTGGGGCGCGTTGCACGATTCGGCGGCGGAGCTGCGCGGTGACGTGCGGATGCTGGGGCACCGCTCGGACGTGGCGGACCTGTTGGCGGCGGCCGACGTGTTCGTGCTGACGAGTCAGTGGGAGGGGCCGTCGCTGGTGATCATGGAGGCGCTGCGGGCCGGCCTGCCGGTGGTGTCCACGCGTGTGGGCGGCATCCCCGACCTGTACTCCGGGACGGTGCTGATGGTGCCGGCCGGGGACGCGCGTGCCTTCGCCGCGGCGGTGGGCCGGGTGCTGGACGAGCCGGAGCTGGCCCGGGACCTGCGCGCGCGCTCGCGCCGGGCGGCGGCGGCGCTGCCCACCGAGGACGACGCGGTGGAGGCGGCGTCCGCGGTGTACAAGGCGGTGACGCGGGGGTGAACCGGGTGGCGGGGGCGGGTGGTCGCGGCCGGGGCCCGCGGAGGGTGTCCCCGCGGTAGCAGGGCTGTATCGCCGCGGTGCGGTGAACGCCACCGTGGGGGTGACTTCCCTGGAGAGGCTTCTCCTGGCATGCTTGGAACGTTCCGGCGCGTACCGCTGTGCGGTGGGTGCCGGTATCCTTATGCCACGTGAGGGGAGTATCCCTGTCGCGGCGGTGCCGTCATCACGGAGGACAGTGACGTACTCCCGGTGCCGTCGGTCCGTGCCTTCTCGGCACGGGCGGGAGAGACCTCCGGTACTTGAACGTGCGCGCGCCACGTCCGCGCGCGGTTACCGGAGGAGATTTCACCCGTGAACGTTCCCTTGTGGGTATGGGCCGCCACGATCGGCGCCATGGTCCTGATCCTGGTCATCGACCTGGCCATCGTCGACCACCCCTGGAGCAAGAAGAGCGGACCCAAGGAGTTCGGGGTCCGCCAGGCGGCCTGGTGGGCCGCCTTCTACGTGGGCATCGCCATCCTCTTCGGCTTCGGGCTGATGTACTTCGGCGGTTCGACCGCCGGCGCGGAGTACTTCGCGGGGTTCATCACCGAGAAGAGCCTGAGCATCGACAACCTCTTCGTGTTCTACCTGCTCATGGGCGCCTTCGCGGTGCCCAAGAAGTACCAGCACGAGGTCCTGCTCATCGGCATCGTCATCGCGCTGGTCATGCGCGGTGTCTTCATCGTGTTGGGCGCGCAGGTCATCAACGCCTGGAGCGAGGTCTTCTACCTCTTCGGCGCCTTCCTGATCTACACCGGCTACAAGATCGTCCGCGACCACGTCAAGGGCGACGAGCACCAGACCGACTACACCCAGAACCCGGTGGTGAAGCTGGTCGGCCGGTTCTTCCCGGTGACGAAGGACTACCACGGCGCGCACATGTTCGTGCGGCTGGACCAGCGCCTGCACGTGACGCCGATGCTCATGGTCATCGTCGCCATCGGCGTCATCGACCTGGTCTTCGCGGTGGACTCCATCCCGGCGATCTTCGGTCTGACCCAGGACGCCTACATCGTGTTCACCGCCAACGCCTTCGCGCTGCTGGGTCTGCGCCAGCTGTACTTCCTGCTGGCGGGGCTGATGGACCGGCTGGCCTACATCAGCTGGGGTCTGTCGGCGATCATGCTGTTCATCGGTGTGAAGATGATCCTGCACGCCCTGCACGAGAACGGCGTGCACGTGATCGACATCGGGATCGGCGCCTCGCTGACCGTCATCATCGGTGTCATGACGGTCACCATCGTGGGCAGCCTGATCAAGTCCAAGATGGACGACCGGCGTCGCGACGCGGTGGACGCGGCGAAGGAAAAGGACACCACGGGAGACCGTTCCTGATATCGGACGGCTTGCGTTGAGCGGTCGCGGGGACATCCCCGAAGACAGCTCGAATCGAACACGCGTTCGTCTATAGTGGTGGTGCTCCGGCGGTTCGGCCGCCGGGGCGCCGCCACTTTCTCGTGTTGGAAGAAACCGACGTCGGCGGTCGTTAGTCTTGTCGGACGGGGTGGCGGACGGCTGTTCACACGCCCCCTCCACGGCCCGGACCCGCGGTCCCGATGCGGCCGCCGCAGGCCTTCGACCGCCACTCCGCGAAGACACACGGGTCCAGCCGACGTCGCGCGACGTGGCCCGTCTCCTGTGCGCCAAAGCCGAAGGATGTCCTACTCGATGGTCGAACAACTGGTAGTCCGGGGAGCCCGCGAGCACAACCTCAAGGACGTCTCGCTGGACCTTCCGCGCGACTCCATGATCGTGTTCACCGGCCTGTCCGGTTCGGGCAAGTCCTCACTCGCCTTCGACACGATCTTCGCCGAGGGTCAGCGGCGCTACGTGGAGTCCCTGTCCGCCTACGCCCGGCAGTTCCTCGGGCAGATGGACAAGCCGGACGTGGACTTCATCGAGGGCCTGTCCCCCGCGGTGTCCATCGACCAGAAGTCCACCAGCCGCAACCCCCGTTCCACGGTCGGCACGATCACCGAGGTGTACGACTACCTGCGCCTGCTGTGGTCGCGCGTGGGTGTTCCGCACTGTCCGGAGTGCCGGCGCGAGATCGCGCGGCAGACGCCGCAGCAGATCGTCGACCGCGTCCTGGAGATGACCGAGGGCACCCGCTTCCAGGTCCTGGCCCCGGTGGTGCGCGGCCGCAAGGGCGAGTACGTCGAGCTCTTCAAGGACCTGCAGTCCAAGGGGTACACGCGCGCCGTGGTCGACGGCGCCGCGGTGCGCCTGGACGAGACGCCCAAGCTGGGGCGCTACGACAAGCACGACATCGCCGTGGTGGTGGACCGGCTCTCGGTCAAGGACACCGCGCGCGGGCGCCTGACCGACTCGATCGAGACCGCCCTGAAGCTGGCCGGCGGCACCATCGTGCTGGACTTCGTCGACCTGGAGGCCGACGACCCCGAGCGCGAGAAGGTCTTCTCCGAGCACCTGTACTGCCCCTACGACGACCTGTCCTTCGAACAGCTCGAACCGCGCTCGTTCTCCTTCAACGCCCCCTACGGGGCCTGCCAGGACTGCTCCGGTCTGGGCACGCGCATGGAGGTCGACGCCGAGCTGCTGGTCCCCGACCCCGAGCGCACGCTCTCCGAGGGCGCGCTGGCGCCCTGGTCGAGCGGCTCCACCAGCGGCTACTGGGACCGCATCCTGCAGGCGCTGGGCGACGCGCTGGGCTTCGACCTGGACACGCCCTGGGAGCGGCTGCCGCGCGGGGCCCGCAAGGCGATCCTGGAGGGCCACGACACCCAGGTGCACGTGACCTACCGCAACCGGTACGGGCGCAACCGCTCCTACTACACCGAGTTCGAGGGCGTCATCCCCTGGGTGAAGCGGCGCCACTCCGAGACCGAGAGCGACTACGGGCGCGAGCGGCTCGAGGGCTACATGCGCACGGTGCCCTGCCCCACCTGTGAGGGGACGCGGCTCAAGCCGGTCGTACTGGCGGTGACGGTGGGCGGCAGGTCCATCGCCGAGGTCGCCCAGATGCCGCTGAGCGAGAGCGCGGAGTTCCTGGCAGGGATCCAGCTCTCCGAGCGCGACATGGTCATCGCCGCCCAGGTGCTCAAGGAGATCAACGCCCGGCTCGGCTTCCTGCTCGACGTCGGACTGGACTACCTGAGCCTGGCGCGTTCCTCCGGTTCGCTCTCCGGCGGCGAGGCCCAGCGCATCCGGCTCGCCACCCAGATCGGCTCCGGCCTGGTGGGTGTGCTCTACGTCCTGGACGAGCCCTCCATCGGCCTGCACCAGCGCGACAACGCCCGGCTGCTGGAGACCCTGCAGCGGCTGCGCGACATCGGCAACACGCTCATCGTCGTCGAGCACGACGAGGACACCATCCGCGCCGCCGACTGGGTGGTCGACATCGGCCCCGGCGCGGGGGAGCACGGCGGACACGTCGTGGTCTCGGGCCTGGTCGACGAACTGCTGACCTCCGAGACGTCGCTGACCGGTGAGTACCTGTCGGGGCGGCGCGCCATCGCGGTGCCCGAGACCCGCCGTCCGCTCACCCGGGGCCACGAGCTCGTGGTGCGCGGGGCGCGGGAGAACAACCTGGAGGGCATCGACGCCGCCTTCCCGCTGGGCGTGTTCACCGCCGTGACGGGGGTGTCCGGCTCGGGCAAGTCCACCCTGGTCAACGAGATCCTGTACAAGGCGCTGGCCAAGGAGCTCAACGGGTCCCGCGAGGTGCCCGGGCGGCACCTGCGGGTGAACGGCACCGGCAAGGTGGACAAGGTCGTGCACGTCGACCAGAGCCCGATCGGACGCACGCCGCGCTCCAACCCGGCCACTTATTCCGGGGTGTTCGACCACATCCGCAAGCTCTTCGCCCAGACCACCGACGCCAAGACGCGCGGGTACCTGCCGGGGCGGTTCTCGTTCAACGTCAAGGGCGGCCGGTGCGAGGCGTGCTCGGGTGACGGCACGCTCAAGATCGAGATGCAGTTCCTGCCCGACGTGTACGTGCCCTGCGAGGTCTGCCACGGGGCCCGCTACAACCGCGAGACGCTGCAGGTGCGCTACAAGGGCAAGAACATCTCCGAGGTGCTGGAGATGCCGATCTCGGAGGCCCTGGAGTTCTTCGAGCCGATCAACGCCATCCGCCGCCACCTGCAGACGCTCACCGACGTGGGGCTGGGGTACGTGCGGTTGGGCCAGCCCGCCACCACGCTCTCGGGCGGTGAGGCCCAGCGGGTCAAGCTCGCCGCGGAGCTGCAGCGCCGCTCGACCGGCCGCACGGTCTACGTGCTCGACGAGCCCACGACCGGCCTGCACTTCGAGGACATCCGCAAGCTCCTGGGCGTCCTGAACCGGCTGGCCGACACCGGCAACACGGTGATCGTCATCGAGCACAACCTCGACGTCGTCAAGACCGCGGACCACGTCATCGACATGGGCCCCGAGGGCGGCTCCGGCGGCGGCCGGGTCATCGCCCAGGGCACGCCGGAGGAGGTCGCCGCGGTCGCGGAGTCCTACACCGGGCGGTTCCTCGCCAAGATGCTCTGACACCCGCGCGCTGACGTGGCCCGGCCCCCGCGGGCCGGGCCACGCGCCGTTGGTCCGCCGACGACGGGTGTTCGGTGCGGCGGGTACAGTCGGGCCCGTCCCCACCGTGCCCCCGTGACACCCGCTGCCCCGACAGGGAGGCCGTCCGCCCCGATGAACGTTCCTCCGTACCCGCCCGGCCACGCCGGGGATGTGCCGCCCGGCGCGCACCGGCCGCCGCGCCCGGCCGGCCCCGACGCTGCCGGCCCCGACGCTGCCGGCCCTGCCGGGACCGGCGGCCCCGGCGGTCCTGGTGGCCCCCGCCCGGACGCCGCCCACACGGCCGCCGCCGCGTCCGGCGCCCCTGCCGCGGGTGAGGGCCCCTACCCGCTGGCCCCGTGGACCTCGCGCGCCCTGGCGCGCCTCGTCGACCTCGTCGTGGTCGGCCTGCCCGCCCTGCTGGTGGCCCTGGTGCTGTCCCTGGCCGTGGTCGGCCTGCGTGCGGTCGGTGCGGGCGGCTACCGCGGCGACCACTTCGCGTCCCTGCTCGCGGTGGTCTTCTTCGTGGTCCACACCGGCTACGAGACCGTCTCGGTCGCGCTGTGGCGCCAGACGCTGGGCAAGCGCGTGGTGGGTCTGAAGGTGGCCCCCGTGGCGGCGGCCGGCCGCCTGGCGCCGATCCCGGCCGGCGCGGTGACGGCCCGCGCGGCCCTGTACGGCCTGCCGGTGCTGCTGCTGCCGCTGCCCGGCTGGCTGTGGTGGCCGGTCTTCCTGGCCGCCCTGGTCTGCATCGGCGGCATGGCCTACTGGGACCGGCCCAACCGGCAGGGCCTGCACGACCGGATCGCCGGCACGGTGGTCCTGAAGGTGGGCCGCTGACACCGGGGGCGGGTCACACCACCCCGGAACGGGACACCTCACCACAGCTACTACAGTTCGTAGTGAATCCCAGCGCAGGTGAGGAGCGTTCTGTCGTGTCTGGTCAGAGGACGTGCGGGTGCGGAGTGAGCAGGCGGCGCCTGCTCGGAACGGCGGGGGCGGCGGCGACCGTGACCGCCGTGAGCGCCTGCGGCGGTGAGCCGCCCGATCCGCAGGAGGTCCGGCGCGGCCAGGTGATCGGCCAGACCACGGACGTGCCCGTGGGCGGGGGCACGGTGTTCAGCCACAGCAAGCTGGTCGTCACCCAGCCGGAGGAGGGCGACTACCGCGCCTTCAGCGCCGCCTGCACGCACGGCGGGTGCACGGTCCAGGAGGTCGACGAGGTGATCGGCTGCCTGTGCCACGGCAGCGAGTTCGACGTGGCCACCGGCGAGGTGGTCACCGGGCCGGCGACCGAGCCGCTGCAGGGGTTCACCGTCACCATCGACGGCACCGACATCATCCTCGACTGAGCGCTCTCAGAGCGGCGGCGCGCGAAGGCGCCCGGAGCGTGGTTCGCTCCGGGCGCCTCGTGCGTTGCGGCGGCTCAGACCTCGCCGGGGTCGCCGCCGGGCGGGCCGGTGGAGCCGTTGCGGGGGGCTCCGCTGGACTCCCGGGCGGCCGAGGCCCGCCGGAAGGCGGAGGTGGGGAACTCCGCCGCGTAGGGCGACTCCTCGCCGGAGGAGATGAACTCGGTGCGGTTGCGCGGCAGGGACTCGGGGTAGTGCTCGACGAGCCAGCCGACCAGGTGTTCGCGGATCTCGCAGGCGATGTTCCACTGCGCGCCGGTGTCGGCGGCGGTGGCCACCACCCGCACCATGATCTCACCGGCCTCGGAGATGTCCACGACCTGGCAGGACCAGCTGCGACCGTCCCAGTTGGGGCTGGCCGTGATCAGCCGGCCGGCCTCCTCGCGCAGCTCCGCGACCGGGACCTCCCAGTCCAGCGGCAGGACCACCTTGGCGGTGATCGCGGTGCCGAGCTTGGTCCAGTTCTCGAAGCTGGTGGTGGTGAAGTTGGCGACCGGGACGACCAGGCGGCGCTCGTCCCAGATCTTGATGGTGACGTTGACCAGGGTGAGCTCCTCGACCCGGCCCCACTCGCCCTCGACCACGACCACGTCGCCGATGCGCAGTGAGTCGCTGAAGGCCAGCTGGAGGCCGGCGAACAGGTTGCCCAGGGTGGACTGGGCGGCCACACCGGCGACGATGCCGATGACGCCCGCCGAGGCCAGGAGCCCGGCGCCCAACGCCTGGACCTGGGGGAAGGTGAACAGGATGGCGGCGATCGCCAGCACCACGATGACCGAGGTCACCACCCGCCGCAGCAGGCGGACCTGGGTCTGGTAGCGCCTGGCTCTGCGGTCGGCGTCACCGTTGGACACCGACAGCTTGGCCAGGATCATGTCGGTCGCGGCGTAGGCCAGGCTGATGCCCAGCCCTGTCAGCGTCCCGATCATGAGGATGCGCATCAGGTGCTGTATGGCCTGGTAGGTGCTCCAGCCGACGTCGGCGGCGCTGGGAAGGGCCAGGTTGGCACCGACCACGGCCGCGGCGAGGTAGGCGGTGACGGCCGAACGCGAGACCACGTAGCGAGCCATCGGCCAGACCTTGCCCAGCTGGTGGTTCAGGAGCCAGTGGACCACGAACACCAGGGCCAGGGCGACGGCGATCACGATGCCGAGGGTGATCCATTGGGCGGCGTCCACGAGGGGGTCCCCCTTGTCGTCAAGTCGGTCAGATGGTTCGTACCAGCTCAACCTAGACCATGCGGAAATACAATCGTGACGTTTGAAGTGAGGGATAGGCATCACGCCAAGCGCCGCAGGGGCTCGGGTCAACCGGCGGAGGGCGCGCGGGGGCGGACACGGGCTCACCGGAGTGTGGACCAGGGGCGGGAGCGTGATCCCGGCCACCGCGTGAGAGGGGTCGGGCTCAGGCGGTGCCCGCTGCCCGGCACCGCGGGGCCGGTGGTGTGACCACGATCACGATCGGCCGCGGTGGCGCCGGCCTCCCCGGGCACGAGCCCGTGCGCCGACCCAGACGGACCCAGACGGACCCGGGCGGCCGGCAGGGCCGGAAGCGATCCGGGGGCACGGGCGCCGTGGCGCGTCGGTCGCCCGAGAACGGCGCCGAGTGGCCAGATGTCACCGGGACCCACGAGAATATCGGTATGGCTGCGACTCCACACCTGCGCCCGGCGCCCGGTTCCATCCCGACCTCTCCCGGTGTGTACCGGTTCCGGGACCGGTCGGGCCGCGTCATCTACGTGGGCAAGGCCAAGAACCTGCGGTCGCGGCTCTCCTCCTACTTCCGTGACTTCGCCGGACTGCACCCCCGCACCCAGCAGATGGTCTCCACCGCCGCCGACGTCGACTGGACCATCGTCGGCACCGAGGTCGAGGCGCTCCAGCTGGAGTACTCCTGGATCAAGCAGTACGACCCCCGCTTCAACGTCAAGTACCGCGACGACAAGAGCTACCCCTACCTGGCCGTCACCCTCAACGAGGAGTTCCCGCGCGTGCAGGTGATGCGCGGCGCCAAGCGCAAGGGGGTGCGCTACTTCGGTCCCTACTCCCACGCGTGGGCCATCCGGGAGACCGTCGACCTCCTCCTGCGCGTCTTCCCCGTGCGCACGTGCTCCCCGGGCGTCTTCCGCGGCGCCCGCAACAGCGGTCGGCCCTGTCTGCTCGGCTACATCGGCAAGTGCGTGGCCCCCTGCGTGGGCAAGGCGACCCCGGAGGAGCACCGGGACCTGGTGGACGACTTCTGCTCCTTCCTGGCGGGCGACACCGGGCGGTTCATCCGGCAGCTGGAGACGCGGATGACCGAGGCTGCCCAGGAGATGGAGTACGAGCGGGCGGCGCGGCTGCGCGACGACATCGAGGCGCTCAAGGCCGCCCTGGAGAAGCAGGCCGTCGTGCTGCCCGACTCCACCGACTGCGACGTCATCGCCATGGCCGACGACCCCCTGGAAGCGGCGGTGCAGATCTTCCACGTGCGCGGCGGCCGGATCCGCGGCCAGCGCGGATACGTGGTCGACAAGGTCACCGACGCCGGGCCGGGCGAACTCCTGGAGACCTTCCTCGGCCAGCTCTACGGGGCCACCGAGGGCACCGACGAGACCGCCGGGACCGGCACGGCCGTCCCGCGCGAGGTGCTCGTCTCCCACGCCCCCACCGACATCGAGGCCCTCGCTTCGTGGCTGTCGGAGCACCGCGGTTCGGCCGTGGACCTGCGCGTGCCCCAGCGCGGCGACAAGAAGGCGCTCATGGAGACCGTGGACAAGAACGCCCGTGAGTCGCTGGCCCGGCACAAGACCCACCGGGCGGGCGACCTGAGCACGCGCGGGCGCGCCCTCAACGAGATCCAGGAGGCGCTCGACCTGCCGGAGGCGCCGCTGCGCATCGAGTGCTACGACATCTCCAACCTCCAGGGCGAGCACGTGGTCGCCTCCATGGTGGTGTTCGAGGACGGGCTCGCGCGCAAGTCCGAGTACCGCCGCTTCGCCATCCGCGGCAGCGGGGCGGGCGGAGCCGAGCAGCACGACGTCGCGGCCATGTACGAGGTCATCACCCGCCGGTTCCGCCGGTACCTGGAGGAGAGCTCGCGCAGCGGCGAGGTGGCCCGGATGGGGGAGACCGGCGACCACGGCGGTCATCAAAGCGACTCCGAGCCGTCACCCGGAAAGTTCGCCTACCCCCCTAACCTTGTGGTGGTGGACGGCGCGCGGCCCCAGGCCGAGGCGGCGCGCCGGGCGCTGGACGAGCTGGGGATCGAGGACGTGGCGGTGTGCGGGCTGGCCAAGCGCCTGGAGGAGGTCTGGTTGCCCGACGACGAGGACCCGGTCATCCTGCCGCGGACGGGAGAGGGCCTGTACCTGTTGCAGCGGGTCCGCGACGAGGCCCACCGGTTCGCGATCACCTACCACCGGCAGATGCGCGCCAAGGCGCTCACGGGCAGCAGCCTGGACGAACTGGCCGGACTCGGTCCGGCCCGCCGGGCCGCGCTGATCAAGGAGTTCGGTTCGGTGAAACGACTGGCCTCGGCCACGGCCGAGGAGATCGCGGCGGTGCCGGGCATCGGCCCCAAGCTGGCGGAGGCCGTGCACGCGCACCTGACGGGAGGGCCCGCCGACGGGGACACCGATCGGGCGGCGGGACAGCAGAGTACTGACGGGGGAGGAGACACATGACGGTCGAACTGGGCGGCGAGCTGCCGCCCGAGGTGGTCATCGTCACCGGGATGTCCGGTGCGGGCCGGAGTACGGCGGCCAGGGCCTTGGAGGACCTGGACTGGTTCGTGGTGGACAACCTGCCGCCCGGACTGCTGCCGACCATGATCGAGCTGGCCGGGCGTACGCACGGGGCGGTGCCCCGGGTCGCGGTGGTGGTGGACGTGCGTTCGCTGGCCTTCACCGAGGACCTGCTGTCCACCGTGGAGGAGTTGCGCAAGCGGGACATCGTCGCGCGGGTGCTCTACCTCGAGGCGAGCGACGAGGCGCTGGTCCGCCGGTTCGAGGGGGTGCGCCGCCCCCACCCGTTGCAGGGCGACGGGCGGCTGACCGACGGCATCGACCGGGAGCGCCAGACCCTGCTGGCGGTGCGCGGGGAGGCCGACCTGGTCATCGACACCTCCCAGCTCAACGTCCACCAGCTCAAGGCCCGCGTGATCGGGTTCTTCGGTGAGACCGACGAGGCGCGTCCCCGCGCCAACGTCGTCTCGTTCGGGTTCAAGCACGGCCTGCCGGTCGACGCCGACCTGGTGCTGGACTGCCGCTTCCTGCCCAACCCCCACTGGGTGCCCGACCTGAGGCCGATGGACGGGCGCGACGAGCCGGTGCGCGACTTCGTGCTGGCCCAGGACGGCGCCAAGGAGATGATCGAGGCCTACGCCGAGGTCCTCAAGCTGACGATCGCCGGGTACCAGCGCGAGGGCAAGCACTACATGACCCTCGCGGTGGGCTGTACCGGCGGCAGACACCGCAGTGTGGCCATGGCCGAGCAGTTCGCCGACCAGCTGCGCAGCCAGGAGGTCGACGTGCACGTGGTGCACCGGGACGTCGGACGCGAGTGACCCGCCCGTCGCCCACCACCGTCCGGGGGCGCTTCGCGAGGGGGACCACCGCCCTCGACGGAGAGCCTTCGGCTCCGGTCCTGGGCGAGCCCCGCCCACCAGTGTTCGGGGCGGGCGGCGGGCCGGTGCGGAACCGAATCGCCAAGCGGGGCGTCTTGGCTTACATTGGCCCGGTCACCGCCGGTCCCGGTTCCTCCACGGAACGGGTGCCCGGCGGTCCGGGCGCGGGTGGTCCGCAGTTCCGCCGTCGGCGGTGCGGCCGGCCGCGCTTGCTGTACACGGGACGAGGGGGCAGGCCACAGCCATGTCGAACAGCACCGCACCGGACGAGGAGGGCCGACGCCCGCCCCGGGTGGTCGCCCTGGGGGGCGGGCACGGCCTGCACGCCTCCCTCACCGCTCTGCGCCGGGTGACCACCGACGTGACGGCGATCGTCACGGTCGCCGACGACGGCGGGTCCAGCGGCCGCCTCCGCGAGGAGCTCGGCGTCCTTCCCCCGGGTGACCTGCGGATGGCCCTGGCGGCCCTGTGCGGCGACGACGAGTGGGGACACACCTGGAGCGAGGTGATACAGCACCGGTTCCGTTCCGAGGGCGACCTGCACGGCCACGCCGTGGGCAACCTGCTCATCGTGGCGCTGTGGGAGCTGCTGGGCGACTCCGTGGCCGGCCTGGACTGGGTCGGCCAGCTCCTGGGCGCGCACGGGCGGGTCCTGCCGATGTCGTCGGTCCCGCTGGACATCGCGGCCGAGGTGGCCGGGATCGATCCGCTGCGGCCCGAGGAGACCACGATCGTGCGGGGCCAGGTGGCGTGCGCCAGCACCAGCGGTCAGGTGCGGTCCATCTCGCTCATCCCCGAGGGGCCTCCGGCCAGCCCGCAGGCGGTCAAGGCGGTCCGCGAGGCCGACTGGGTGGTCTTCGGCCCCGGCTCGTGGTTCACCAGTGTGCTGCCCCACATGCTGGTCCCCGAGCTCGCCGACGCCCTGGTCAGCACGAGCGCCCAGCGCATGGTCACGCTGAACCTGTCCCCGCAGCGCGGGGAGACCGACCACTTCCGTCCCGAGACCTACCTGGAGGTCCTGCACGAGCACGCGCCCAAGCTCGGGGTGGACGTGGTGCTGGCCGACCGGGGGACCGTGGACGACGTCGAACCGCTCACGACGGTGGTCCGCCGGCTGGGCGGGCGCCTGGAACTGGACGACCTGAGCCGGGGCGACGGCACGCCCCGGCACGACCCGGAGCGGTTGGCGGCGGCCCTGGAGCGCATCCTGACGGCCTGAAACGGGCGCGATTGCCCGGGGCGCGGTCCGGGCACACCCGCGTCATGGCCGTTCAACGCGATGTCCGGGTCGAGCGGGTCCACGACGAGGTGCGCGAGCACCCCGAAGGGGCGGGGGCCGTGCGGGCGCGCTTCCTGGTGGACCGGCTCTGGCCGCGCGGGGTGCGCAAGTCCGCCCTGGAGGGGGTGGCCTGGCTCAAGGACGCCGCGCCCAGCCAGGCGCTGCGCACCTGGTTCGCGCACGATCCCTCACGCTTCGAGGTGTTCGCCGAGCGCTACCGGGACGAGCTGCGGGGGCGGCCCGAGGTCCTCGAACCGCTCCTGGCCGCGGCCCGGCGGGGGCCGGTCACCCTGCTCTACGCCGCCCGCGACACCGAGCACAACCACGCGCTCGTCCTGCGCGACCACGTGAGGGGCCTGCTCGCCGGCGGGAGCAATTGACCGCACATCGCCATGAAGGCCCACAGGGCCCCCGGCCAGCGCGGACGGTGGCCGGGCAACACGCCGGGAAGGGGTCGGCCCCGAGCCCTCGGTGACGTAGTCTGCCACGGAGACAGCCGTTTGCGGTGGGGCCGCGGCGGCGCATACCGGCGTCAGGCGCGCGACGCCGGCACAAGCCAGTTCAAGGGGAGGTTCGCGGCGATGGCGATGACCGGCGTGGTGAAGGACGAGTTGAGCCGACTGGCGATTCTCAAGCCATGCTGCCGCAAGGCGGAAGTGTCCACCATCCTGCGCTTCACCGGAGGACTGCACCTGGTGGGCGGACGGATCGTGATCGAGGCCGAACTCGACACCGGTGCCGCGGCGCGACGGCTCCGCAAGGACATCTCGGAGGTCTTCGGGCACGAGTCCGAGGTCGTCGTGCTCTCCCCGAGCGGTCTGCGCAAGGGCAACCGGTACGTGGTGCGGGTGATCAAGGACGGCGAGTCGCTGGCCCGCCAGACCGGTCTGGTGGACAACCACGGCCGACCCGTCCGCGGCCTGCCCCGGCACGTGGTGGCGGGCGGGGCCTGTGACTCGGAGTCGGCCTGGCGCGGTGCCTTCATCGCGCACGGCTCGCTGACCGAGCCCGGCCGGTCGATGTCGCTGGAGGTCACCTGCCCCGGCCCGGAGGCGGCGCTGGCGCTGGTGGGCGCCGCGCGGCGGCTGAAGGTGCACGCCAAGGCCCGCGAGGTGCGCGGTGTGGACCGGGTGGTCGTGCGTGACGGCGACTCCATCGGTGCGCTGCTGACGCTGCTGGGCGCGCACCAGAGCGTGCTGGCGTGGGAGGAGCGGCGGATGCGGCGCGAGGTGCGCGCCACCGCCAACCGGCTGGCCAACTTCGACGACGCCAACCTGCGTCGCAGCGCGCGGGCCGCGGTCGCGGCCGGGGCGCGGGTGGAGCGGGCGCTGGAGATCCTGGGCGAGGAGGCCCCGGAGCACCTGGTGGCCGCCGGCCAGCTGCGGCTGGCGCACAAGCAGGCGTCGCTGGAGGAGCTCGGGCAGCTGTCGTCCCCGCCGCTGACCAAGGACGCCATCGCCGGGCGGATCCGGCGGCTGCTGGCGATGGCCGACAAGCGGGCGAGCGATCTGGGGATCGAGGGAACAGAGGCGAACCTCACTCCCGACATGCTCGTGCCCTGAACGGGGCGCTTCGGCGGCCCGGGGCGCTCGGGCGTTCGCGGGCGCTGAAATGGCGCAGCCACAACGATGTTCGACTTTGTTAACAGCACGAACACGTGGATAACTTCCGACAATGGTATAGACCTCTTCGCCGAGCAGTGCCAGGATGGTTCACGAATCCACGAGGCCTGGTGAGCGTGGCGGGCGTGGGTCGAGAACGGTCCGCGGTGACCACTCCGCTAGGCTCTTCGTCAACACCCGGCGCGTGTTAACCCTGTCCAAAGTCGTCACTCGGGTTCACATCTGGGTGCATCGTCCCTGGCGGGGGGAGTGCGCGGGTGACATTGATGTGCGATATATGAGGAGATTGGTTCCGTGACCATCCGTGTAGGCGTCAACGGCTTCGGTCGTATCGGCCGCAATTTCTGGCGCGCGGTCGCCGCTGGCGGCAGCGACATCGAAATCGTCGCGGTCAACGACCTCACCGACACCAAGACGCTCGCGCACCTGCTCAAGTACGACACGGTGCTCGGCACCCTCGACGGCGACGTCGAGGTGGGTGAGGGCTTCATCCGCGTCGGGGACAAGAGCATCAAGGTGCTCGCCGAGCGCGACCCGGCCAAGCTGCCCTGGTCCGACCTGAACGTGGACGTGGTCATCGAGTCCACCGGTCACTTCACCAAGGCCGAGGACGCCAAGAAGCACCTCGCCGCCGGCGCCAAGAAGGTCATCATCTCCGCCCCGGCCAAGGGCGAGGACCTGACCATCGTCATGGGCGTCAACGACGACAAGTACGACGGGGCCAACCACCACGTCGTGTCGAACGCCTCCTGCACCACCAACTGCGTGGCGCCGATGGCCAAGGTCCTCCTGGACAACTTCGGTATCCAGCAGGGTCTGATGACGACCGTGCACGCGTACACCAACGACCAGGTCATCCTGGACTTCCCGCACTCGGACCTGCGCCGCGCCCGCGCGGCCGCGCAGAACATCATCCCGACCACGACCGGTGCCGCCAAGGCCACCGCGCTGGTCCTGCCCGAGCTCCAGGGCAAGCTGGACGGCATGGCCATGCGCGTGCCCGTCCCGGACGGCTCCGTCACCGACCTGGTCGTCACCCTCGACCGCGAGGTCACCAAGGACGAGGTCAACGCCGCGTTCAAGGACGCCGCCGAGGGTCCCCTCAAGGGCATTCTCGTCTACACCGAGGACCCCATCGTGTCCTCGGACATCGTGGGCACCTCGCCCTCCTGCACGCTGGACTCCAGCCTGACCATGGTCTTCGGCAACCAGGTCAAGGTCATCGGCTGGTACGACAACGAGTGGGGCTACTCCAACCGCCTGGTGGACTGCGCCAAGCTGGTCGGTTCGGGCCTCTAGACCGCTGTCACCCCACCGGGCGCCCGCCCCCGCGCAGGGGGCGCCGCGCGCGGCGGTGGGCCGTCCTCGACGGACGCCCGGCGGCACCGCACCCCCTCGCCCGTACCGCGCGCGAGGGGGTGCCGTCATGGGCCCTCCCGTCGCCCGCCATCGCCCACGGGGCGCATGGCGGGTGGGTGGGCTACCGCCCTCAACGGACGCCTGCGGCGGCGGTTCTGCCCGCCCGTCGCCCGCCATCGCCTTCGACGGGCGCCCGCGGCGGCACCCCTGCCCCCCGACCGACCACAGCCCGGGCCGGCGCCCGGGCCCCAGATCCTGAGGAGACCAGCATGCGGACGATCGACGACCTCGACGTCTCCGGTAAGCGCGTGTTCGTCCGGGCCGACCTGAACGTGCCCCTGGACGGCGACCGCATCACCGACGACGGCCGGATCCGCGCCGCCCTGCCCACCATCGAGAAGCTGCGCGAGCGCGGCGCCCGCGTCATCGTCGCCGCCCACCTGGGCCGCCCCAAGGGGGCGCCGGAGCCGCGCTACTCCCTGCGCCCGGTCGCGACCCGCCTGGGCGAGCTGCTCGGCACCGACGTCGCCTTCGCCGCCGACACCGCCGGGGAGTCCGCCCGAGCCACCTCGGCCGCGCTCACCGACGGCCAGGTCGCGCTTTTGGAGAACGTGCGCTTCGAGCCGGGGGAGACGAGCAAGGACGACGCCGAGCGCGGCAAGCTCGCCGACCGCTTCGCCCAGCTCGCCGACCTCTACGTCGGTGACGCCTTCGGCGCGGTGCACCGCAAGCACGCCAGCGTCTTCGACCTGCCGGGCAAGCTGCCCCACGCCGTGGGCGGCCTCGTCCTGGCCGAGGTCGAGGTCCTGCGCAAGCTCACCGACGAGCCGGAGCGCCCCTACGCCGTCGTGCTGGGCGGGTCCAAGGTCTCCGACAAGCTCGGCGTCATCGACAACCTCCTGGGAACGGCCGACCGCCTGCTCATCGGCGGCGGCATGGTCTTCACCTTCCTCAAGGCCAAGGGCTACGAGGTCGGCTCCAGCCTGCTGGAGGCCGACCAGCTCGACACCGTGCGCGGCTACCTGGAGCGCGCCGAGCGCGAGGGCGTGGAGATCGTCCTGCCCGTGGACGTCATCGCCGCGGAGAAGTTCGCCGCCGACGCCCCCCACGCGCCGGTCGACGTCGAGGCCATCCCGGCCGACCGCATGGGGCTGGACATCGGTCCCCGCAGCCAGGAGCTGTTCGCGGCCAAGCTCGCCGACACCAGGACGGTGTTCTGGAACGGGCCCATGGGCGTGTTCGAGATGGAGCCCTACGCCGGCGGGACGCGGGCCCTGGCCCAGTCCCTGATCGACTCCGGGGCCTTCACCGTGGTGGGCGGCGGCGACTCCGCGGCGGCCGTGCGCGCGCTGGGCTTCGACGAGGCGGCGTTCGGTCACATCTCCACCGGTGGCGGTGCCAGTCTGGAGTACCTGGAGGGCAAGGACCTGCCCGGTATCGACGCCCTCGCCTGACGTCGCGGCCACGGGGCGCCCCGCCCCGGCCGCACCATCGTCCGACCCAACCGACGGGAAGTACACACATGTCCAAGCGCCTGCCGCTGATCGCGGGCAACTGGAAGATGAACAACAACCACCTGGAGGCCATCGCTCTCGTCCAGAAGCTGGCTTTCGGCCTGAACGACAAGGACTACGACAACGCCGAGGTCGTCGTCCTGCCGCCGTTCACGGACCTGCGCAGCGTGCAGACGCTGGTGGACGGGGACAAGCTCCGCATCGGCTACGGGGCCCAGGACATCTCCGCCCACGACAAGGGCGCCTACACCGGCGAGATCTCCGGTGCCATGCTGGCCAAGCTGGACTGCGGCTACGTGCTGGTGGGCCACTCCGAGCGCCGTGAGTACCACCAGGAGGACGACGCCCTGGTCAACGCGAAGGTCCAGGCGGCCTTCAAGAACGGCATCGTGCCGATTCTGTGCGTGGGCGAGGGCCTGGAGGTGCGCAAGCAGGGCCGGCAGGTCGAGCACGTCCTGGCGCAGCTCGACGGCGCGCTGAAGGAGATCCCGGCCGAGCAGGCCGAGCGGATCGTCGTCGCCTACGAGCCCGTGTGGGCCATCGGCACCGGCGAGGTGGCGACCCCCGAGGACGCCCAGGAGGTGTGCGCGGCCATCCGCGTGCGCCTGTCGGAGCTGTACTCGCCCGAGGTCGCCGGCGCGGTGCGCGTCCTCTACGGCGGCTCGGTCAAGGGCGACAACGCCCCCGGCATCATGGCCAAGGACGACGTGGACGGCGCACTGGTCGGCGGCGCCTGCCTGAAGGCGGACGAGTTCGTCAAGATCATCCGGTTCGGCGACAAGTAGTCTCCGCTACAGGGTGCCGTGACCTGCGACACCGCCCTTCCCGGATCGGAGTCCGGGGAGGGCGGGGCCTGACGAGTGCCGTGGTCGGGCTAGACTTCGCTGAGGGGATGACCGTGCCTCGCGGTTTCCCCTCCCGTGTCGCCATGGGCACGGTAAAATCCGAATACGTCCCCGGTCTCCTCCTTCCGTGACCCGAGCCGGCCAGGCCGGTGCCGACGCACCGCCGCTGGTACGGGTGGTGAATGGGGGGCCGAGGTGTCCATTCCCCCGCTGCGGGGTCGAGCTACGGGTGAGCGTGTGATCCTCGGTCTGTCCATCTTCGTGATGCTTCTCAGTGCGCTGCTGATCTTCCTGGTGCTCATGCACAAGGGCAAGGGCGGCGGCCTGTCCGACATGTTCGGCGGAGGCGTCATGTCCTCCCTGGGCGGTTCGTCGGTCGTCGAGCGCAACCTCGACCGTATGACCATCGCGGTCGGGATCGTCTGGATCCTCGCCATCGTCGCCCTCGGCCTGCTGATCAACCGGGGCATGTAGCCGGCGGTACGCAGGCACCCCCCGTCCACAGTCAAGCTCGCCCGAGTGTCGGTGAGCGAGTTCGCCGAAGGAGTTTTTCGTGGGTAGTGGCAGTGCCATCCGTGGCAGCCGAGTCGGAGCCGGCCCCATGGGCGAGGCGGAGCGGGGCGAGGCCGCCCCGCGCGTGCGGGTTCCGTTCTACTGTGCGAACTTGCACGAGGTCGTGCCCAGCTTCGCGAGCGAAGCCGCGGTCCCCGATGAGTGGGACTGCCCGCGTTGCGGATTCCCCGCGGGCAAGGACAAGGCGAACCCTCCCTCGCCGCCGCGTACCGAGCCCTACAAGACGCACCTGGCCTACGTGAAGGAGCGTCGCAGCGAGGAGGAGGGCAAGCTCATCCTGGATGAGGCCCTGGCCAAGCTGCGCGCCGACCGCGCGGCCGTGGAGGCCCACATGAAGGCCGCCCAGAACTAGGGGGTCGACCGGCGCAGGCCGGTCAGGCTCCGCACCGGGGCCCGTCGCGTTCACCGCGGCGGGCCCCGGTCGTGTGTCAGGCGGGCCCCGGGCCGCGGAAGGCGCGCCGGTAGGCCGACGGAGTGGTGCCCAGGTGCCGGCGGAAGTGCAGGCGCAGCCCGTCGCCGGTCCCCAGACCGCTGCGCTGGGCGACCACGGCCACCGGCAGGTCGGTGGTCTCCAGCAGCTCCCGCGCCCGCGCCACCCGCTGCCGGTTGAGCCAGGCCAGCGGGGTCAGTCCGGTCTCGCCGACCGAGCGGGGACCGGGGTGGTGTTCCTGGGGGTGGCGGGGGTCGCCGCGGTGACCCTGTTCGCGCGTCCGGCCGGGCCCGATCACGTGCGGGCGCGCGCACGGACGTGAAACCTGGCCGGTAGTTCTTCATTCGCGGGACTGGTGTGGCGGGAGCGAACTAGGGTGATCGCCACGCACCCCCAACAGCCCCCTCATGAGGAGATGGTGTCGATGTCCACGTGCCCGACCGGCGGCGACCACGACTGGATTCTCGGCGACGACCGCAAGTTCCAGTGCGCCAAGTGCGGAGCTCAGAGTGCGCGCAGGTTCTGAGAGCCGGGACCGGGCTGGACGGTCCCGCGTGCGGCCAGATCGCCCTTGAGCGAGGCGCGCCAGGTCACCGGCTCTCCCAGGACCTCGGCCACCCCCTTGGCCCACCGTTCCAGGGGTGCGAACGCGTCCGGCCCCTCTCTCAGGACGGTCCGCCCCTGATAGGGCACCCCGTCCAGGGTCACGACCTCGCCGTGGACCCGGAGTTCGGTGTCGTATTCCCTCGTATTGCGCCTCATGGACGGGACTCTAGCGGGGCGAGTCGGGCGATGCCCGGCCTTCGGTGCGATCGTTCGGAGACGGACACGGCGGTCGGCGGGCGCCGCGGCACCGAGCACGCCGGGGAGTTGGAACAATGGGGGCATGGCTTCCCCCGAACCCTCGGACGACCCCCTGGTCCTGCGGGGCGTCCCCTCGGACCTGACACACACCTCCGGCAGTGTCTCCCACCTGCGCCGGTACGTGAGCCTGCGCGGCCCCAACGCGCGGATGTGGATGGCGGCGGCCTACCTCTCCGGCGCCCTCACCGTCGGCTTCCTCGTCGTCGTGGGATCGCTGCTGTGGAACATCCTCGGCCAGGACTACACGGTCGGATCGGTGACGCTGTGGTCGGCGGCCGCCCTGACCATGGCCTTCGTCGGCCCCGGCAGCAACATCGTGCTGCTGCGGGGACTGCCGCAGCGCATCACCCGCCAGGGCATCAGTGCCGACAGCGACGGCGTCATCGTGCTCCAGGAGCGCAAGTGGTGGTTCCCCGGCGAGGGCACGTTCATCGCATGGAACGAGATCCGGCGGGTGCGCGAGGACCACACCGGTGACCGCCGCCGCACGTACTTCATCGAGTTCGTCCTGGACACCTACCGCACGGACGACGAACTGCCCACCTGGGCCGAGTCCGCGCAGAGCCTGGGCCTGACGGTGGTGGACGCCCCCACGCAGTTCTACGTCCAGGTCCCCCGCAGCCACAAGGAGAAGATCCTGCGGATGATCGAGCGCACGGCGCCGCTGCCCTCGATCGTGGAGCGCTCACCGCTCAGCCTGGACTGAGCGCCGCCCGCCGAGCCGGCGGGTGAGCTCGGTCGCGGCGTCGCCGACCCGCCCGGCCAGCGCCTGCGGGGTGACCGGCCGCGCGCTGGGCACGGTGAGGCTGATCGCCGCGGCGGGCCGGCCGTTGTGGTCCAGTGCGGCGGCCGCCACCGACACGAAGCCGTCGGTGACCTGGCCCTCCTCGATCGACCAGCCCTGGCGGGCCTCCTGCTCCAGCACCCGGCGCAGCGCGCCGGGGTCGGCGGGGCCGCGCCCGGTGCGGTCGGTGAACGCCGCCGTGTCGGGGTACAGGGCGCGGACCTGCGCCCGGGGGAGCCGGGCGAGCATGGCGCGCCCCGACGCGGTCAGGTGCGCGGGCAGGCGGACGCCGACGCCGGTGATGAGCGTGGGAGCGTGCGGCGGCTGCTCCTTGAGCAGGTACAGGGTGTCGGCGCCGTGCAGCACGCCCAGGTGCGCGGTCGCGCCGGTGGCCTCCATCAACTGGTGCAGCAGGGGTCGGGCCAGCCGTTCGACGCCGTCATGGCGCAGGTAGGCCGAGCCGATCTCGAAGGCCGCCACCCCCAGGCCCCAGCGCCGCTCCTCGGGCAGGTGGGTGACGAAACCCTCCTGGGCCATCGCCTCCAACAGCTGGTAGACGCTGGAGCGGGGCACGTCCACTTCCACGGCGATCGCCGCGGCCGACACCGGACCGGGGCGGGAGGCCAGGAAGCGCAGGACGCGCAGGGCGCGTGTGGCCGCCGGCACGAAGCTCATACTCGATTGTTCCACGAAAACGGCGTTCGCCCAGGTCCGGGCGGCGATTGAATCGAATTGGAGTGCCGCCCCCGGCCCGTGGGCGCGGTGACGCGCGAGCATGTCTGAAATGCCAGACACAACCCTCGTGTCAGGGCTTCTGCGGTGGGGCCGGTGGAGATGGAATGGGGCCATGTCCACAGCAGTCCCTTCCGTCAACGTCGGCGGTGCTCCGCTCACCCCGGCCCAGGTCCTCGACGTCGCCCGCAACGGCGCCCGCGTCACCATCAGCGAGGAGACCCGCAAGGCCGTCCGGCACGGCCGCGAACGGGTCGAGTCCCTGGCCCGCGGCGAGGTCCCCGCCTACGGCGTCAGCACCGGCTTCGGCGCCCTGGCCACCCGGCACATCGCCCCCGACCTGCGCGCCCGCCTGCAGCGGTCGCTGATCCGCTCCCACGCCGCCGGCGCCGGCCCCGAGGTCGAGCGCGAGGTCGTGCGCGCCCTCATGCTGCTGCGCCTGCGCACGCTGGCCTCCGGCAACACCGGTGTGGAGGTCGCCACCGTCGACACCCTCGCCGCCCTGCTCAACGCCGGGATCACGCCCGTCGTGCACGAGTACGGCAGCCTCGGCTGCTCCGGCGACCTGGCGCCGCTGTCGCACGTGGCGCTGGCGCTCATGGGCGAGGGCGAGGTGCGCGACGCCGCCGGTGAACTCCTGCCGGCCGGCACGGCACTGGCCGCCGCCGGGATCGACCCGGTGGAGCTGGGCGCCAAGGAGGGCCTGGCGCTGATCAACGGCACCGACGGCATGCTCGGCATGCTCGCCCTCGCCTGCCAGGACCTGACCAGGCTGCTCAAGGTCGCCGACATCACCGCGGCCATGAGCGTCGAGGCGCTCCTGGGCACCGACCGGGTGTTCGCCGCCGAACTCCAGCGGCTGCGGCCCCACCCCGGGCAGGCCGCCTCCGCCGCCAACCTGACGGCGCTGCTGGCCGACTCGCCGATCGTCGCCTCCCACCGCGGCCCCGACTGCAACCGGGTCCAGGACGCCTACTCGCTGCGCTGCGCCCCGCAGGTCGCCGGCGCGGCCCGCGACACCCTGGCCCACGCCCTGCTGGTCGCCGGACGCGAACTCGACAGCGTGATCGACAACCCCGTGGTGCTCGACGACGGCCGCGTGAAGTCCAACGGCAACTTCCACGGCGCGCCCGTGGCCTACGTCCTGGACTTCCTGGCGATCGCGGTCGCCGACACCGCCTCCATCGCCGAGCGGCGCACCGACCGCATGCTCGACGTGTCCCGTTCCCACGGTCTGCCCGCCTTCCTGGCCGACGACCCGGGTGTGGACTCCGGACACATGATCGCCCAGTACACCCAGGCCGCCATCGTCTCCGAGCTCAAGCGCCTGGCCGTGCCGGCCAGCGTCGACTCCATCCCCAGCTCCGCCATGCAGGAGGACCACGTGTCCATGGGCTGGTCGGCCGCGCGCAAGCTGCGCCGCGCCGTGGACGGCCTCACCACCGTGCTCGCCGTGGAACTGCTGACCGCGGCCCGGGCCCTGGACCTGCGCTCGCCGCTGGAGCCCGGACCCGCCACCGGGGCCGTCGTGCGCGCCGTGCGCGAGAAGGTCCAGGGCCCCGGTCCCGACCGCCACCTGTCCCCCGAGATCGCCGCGGTCGCGGCCCTGGTCGCCGACGGCACGGTCGTCGAGGCGGCCGAATCGGTCACCCCCCTGTCCTGACCCCCGGTCCGCACCACCCCAGGAGACGCTCATGAGCACCCCGCGCACCGTCCGCGCCGCCCGCGGCACCTCCCTGTCGGCCAAGGGCTGGCCGCAGGAGGCCGCCCTGCGCATGTTCCACAACAACCTCGACCCCGAGGTGGCCGAACACCCCGAGGATTTGGTCGTCTACGGCGGCACCGGCAAGGCCGCGCGCGACTGGCGCAGCTTCGACCGCATCACCGCCTCGCTGCGCGACCTGGAGGGCGACGAGACCCTGCTCGTGCAGTCGGGGCGGCCGGTGGGGATCATGCGCACCCACGAGTGGGCGCCGCGGGTGCTCATCGCCAACAGCAACCTCGTGGGGGACTGGGCGAACTGGCCCGAGTTCCGCCGCCTGGAGGCCAAGGGCCTGACCATGTACGGGCAGATGACCGCGGGGTCGTGGATCTACATCGGCACCCAGGGCATCCTCCAGGGCACCTACGAGACCTTCGCCGCCGTGGCCGCCAAGCTGAGCAGTTCGGGCAGGCACAGCGGGGGCAGCCTGGCCGGGACCATCACCCTCACGGCGGGCCTGGGCGGGATGGGCGGCGCCCAGCCGCTGGCCGTCACCATGAACGGCGGCGTGGCGATCGTCGTGGAGTGCGACTCCAGCCGTATCGACCGCCGGATCGAGCACCGCTACCTGGACGTGCGCGCCGACCATCTGGACCACGCGCTGGAGCTGGCCGCCCGGGCCCGCGACGAGCGGCGCGCCCTGTCCATCGGTGTGCTGGGCAACGCCGCCGAGGTCTTCCCCGACCTGCTCGCCCGCTCCGCGCCGATCGACATCGTCACCGACCAGACCTCCGCCCACGACCCCCTGGCCTACCTGCCCGCCGGGGTGGCCTTCGAGGACTGGAGGTCGCTGGCCGCCGCCGATCCCGAGGACTTCACCCGGCGGGCCCGCGCGTCCATGGCCGCGCACGTGGAGGCCATGGTGGGCTTCCAGGACGGGGGCGCCGAGGTCTTCGACTACGGCAACTCCATCCGCGACGAGGCCCGCGAGGGCGGCTACTCCCGGGCCTTCGACTTCCCCGGTTTCGTGCCGGCCTACATCCGCCCGCTGTTCTGCGAGGGCAAGGGCCCGTTCCGGTGGGCCGCGCTGTCCGGCGACCCCGCCGACATCGCGCGCACTGACAAGGCCGTCCTCGACCTGTTCCCCGACAACGACCACCTCGCCCGGTGGATCCGTATGGCGGGGGAGCGGGTCGCCTTCCAGGGGCTGCCCGCCCGCATCTGCTGGCTGGGCCAGGGCGAGCGCGCCGCCGCGGGTGAGCGCTTCAACGAACTCGTCGCCTCGGGGGAGATCTCCGCGCCGCTGGCGATCGGCCGCGACCACCTGGACACCGGATCGGTGGCCTCGCCCTACCGGGAGACCGAGGCCATGAAGGACGGCTCGGACGCGATCGCCGACTGGCCGCTGCTCAACGCCCTGGTCAACACCTCCTCCGGCGCCTCGTGGGTGTCGATCCACCACGGCGGCGGCGTCGGCATGGGTCGCTCGCTGCACGCCGGGCAGGTCAGCGTCGCCGACGGGACGGAGCTGGCCGCCGCCAAGCTGGAGCGGGTGCTCACCAACGACCCCGCCATGGGCGTGATCAGGCACGTCGACGCCGGTTACGAGGAAGCCGAGCGCGTGGCCGAGGCGCAGGGCATCCGCGTCCCCATGCGCGAGGGGGAGTGACCGTGTCGTTCGACCGACTCTGGGCCGACCTCGCCCCCGTGGGCCGCACCGCCGGCGGCGGCTACCGCCGCTTCAGCTGGACGGGCGCCGACACCGACGCGCGCGCCTGGTTCACCGAGGCGGCCGCGGCCCGCGGCCTGGACGTGCGCACCGACCGCAACGGCAATCTGTGGGCCTGGTGGGGCGCCCCCGGCCCCGGCGCGGTGGCGACCGGCTCCCACCTGGACAGCGTCCCCGACGGGGGCGCCTTCGACGGTCCCCTCGGGGTGGCCTCGGCGCTGGCCGCGGTCGACGAGCTGCGCCGCCGCGGCGTGGCCCCGGCGCGCCCGCTGGCCCTGGTCGTGTTCGTGGAGGAGGAGGGCGGCCGCTTCGGCGTGCCCTGCCTGGGCAGCCGCCTGTCCGCCGGTGAGATCGCGCCAGAGCGGGCCCGGGACCTCACCGACGCCTCCGGGGTGACGTGGGAGCGGGCGATGGCGGACGCGGGACTCGACCCGCTGGCCATCGGCGCCGACCCCGACACTCTCGGCCTGCTCGACGCGTTCGTCGAACTGCACGTGGAGCAGGGCCGCGCCCTGGCGGACACCCCGCACCCGGTGGGCGTGGGGAGTTCCATCTGGCCGCACGGGCGGTGGCGGATGGACTTCACCGGTCGCGCCGACCACGCGGGGACCACCCGCCTGACCGACCGCAACGACCCCATGCCGCCGTTCGCGCACGCGATCCTGGCCGCACGGTCCCTGGCCGAGCGGCACGACGCCCGCGCCACCGTCGCCAAGGCCCTCATCAGCCCCAACGGCACCAACGCCATCCCGTCCCTGGTGAGCGCGTGGCTGGACGCCCGCGCGGCCGACGAGGAGGCGCTGGGCGCCGTGGTCGAGGGTGTGCGCGAGGCGGCGGGGCAGGCGGCCCGCGAGCACGGTGTCGGCCTGGAGATGACCAACGAGTCCCGTACTCCGCTGGTGTCGTTCTCCCATGACCTGCGCGACCGGCTGGCCTCGGTCATCGGTGGCGGACTTCCACCCTCGTCGGACACTGGTGTGCCTGTCCTTCCCGCCCGTCGCCCACCATCGTCCGGGGGCGCTTCGCGGGGTGGCGGACTTCCACCCTCATCGGACACCAAGGTGCCTGTCCTTCCCGCCCGTCGCCCACCATCGTCCGGGGGCGCTTCGCGGGGTGGCGGACTTCCACCCTCATCGGACACTGGCGTGCCTGTCCTCCCGACTGGCGCGGGGCATGACGCCGGGGTGCTGGCGGCGCACGTGCCCACCGCGATGCTCTACGTGCGCAACCCCACCGGGGTGTCGCACTCGCCCGAGGAGTGGGCCCGCCCCGACGACTGCCACGCGGGCGTGGACGCCCTGGCCGACGTCCTCCAGGACCTGCTCACCCGGCCCCAGGGGGCGGTGGCCCGGTGACTCCGACGACCACCACCCGGCGCCTGTGGTGCGAGTGGGCCTGGACCGGCTCCGGCGACGGGACCCCCGAGCACGGCGTGCTCCTGGAGACCGGCGCCGACGGCCGCCTCGCACGCGTGGAGACCGGCGCGCCGCGCCCGCCGGACGCGGAGCACCTGTCGGGGCTGACCCTGCCGGGCCTGGCCAACGCCCACTCCCACGCCTTCCACCGGGCCCTGCGCGGACGCACCCACGACGGCGGCGGATCCTTCTGGACCTGGCGCGAGGTCATGTACCGCGCCGCGGAGCGGCTCGACCCCGACGGCTACCACCGGCTCGCCCGCGCCGCCTACGCGGAGATGGCGCTGGCCGGGGTGACCTGCGTGGGCGAGTTCCACTACCTGCACCACGGCGCGGGCGGCACCCGCTACGACGACCCCAACGCCATGGGCCGCGCCCTGGTCGCCGCGGCGGCCGACGCCGGGGTCCGCCTCACCCTGCTGGACGTGTGCTACCTGTCGGGGGGTCTGGACGCCCGTGGCGAGCACATCCCGCTCGCCGGCCCCCAGCTGCGATTCGGCGACGGCTCGGTGCAGGCCTGGGCCGAGCGCGTGGCGGCCCTGGACCTGAGGGAGGCCCACGCGCGGCCCGGCGTCGCCGCCCACTCGGTGCGCGCGGTCCCCGCCGACCGCCTGCCGGGCGTGGCCGCCTTCGCCGAGGAGCACGACCTGCCCCTGCACGTGCACGTCTCCGAGCAGCCCGCCGAGAACGCGGCCTGCCTGGCCGCCTACGGCCGCACGCCCACCGCCCTGCTCGCCGACTCCGGGGCCCTGACCGAGCGCACCACTCTCGTGCACGCCACCCATCTGACCGACGCCGACGTCGCCGCCGTGCGCCGGTCCGGTGCGACCGTGTGCCTGTGCCCCACGACCGAACGCGACCTCGCCGACGGCCTGCCCCGTACCGGCGACCTGGTGCCGGCACCGCTGAGCCTGGGCACCGACCAGCACGCCCAGCTGGACATGTTCGCCGAGGCCCGGGGTGTGGAGCTGCACGAGCGGCTGCGCACCCACCGGCGCGGTGTCCTGGGCACCGGCACCCTGCTGCGCGCGGCCACCGTCCACGGGCACGCCGGCCTGGGCTGGCCGGACGCGGGAACGCTCACCCCGGGTGCCCGCGCCGACCTGGTCAACGTCGCCCTGGACGGGGTGCGCCTGGCCGGAGCCGACCCCGCCCACGGCACGGACGCCGTGGTCTACGCGGCCACCGCCGCGGACGTGCGCCACGTCATGGCCGACGGCCGGTGGACCGTGCGCGACGGCGTCCACACGGCGGTGCCCGACACCGCCGGCGAACTCGACACGGCGATCAAGGAGCTACTGCGATGAGCGACCTGCCCTCGACGATCCTCGTCGACGACATCGGCACACTCGTGACCAACGACCCGGCGCTGGGCCGGGGCGCGGTCGGCGAGATCGAGGACGCGGCGCTGGTGGTCGAGGACGGCCGGATCGCCTGGGTCGGCCCCGCCGACCGCGCGCCCGCCGCCGACGCCCGGGTCGACGCCGCGGGGCGGTGCGTCCTCCCCGGGTTCGTCGACAGCCACTCCCACATCGTCTTCGCCGGCGACCGCAGCCGCGAGTTCGCCGCCCGGATGAGCGGGCGTCCCTACTCCGCCGGGGGCATCCGCACGACCGTGGCGGCCACGAGGCGGGCCTCCGACGCCGAACTGCTCGCCGGCGCCCGCCGGCTGGTGCGCGAGGCCGCGGCCCAGGGCACCACCACCCTGGAGGTCAAGTCCGGGTATGGCCTCACCGTCGCAGACGAGGAGCGCAGCCTCGCCGTGGCCGCCCGGGTCACCGACGAGGTCACCTTCCTGGGCGCGCACGTGGTCGCTCCCGAGTACGCCGACGACCCGCAGGGCTACGTCGACCTGGTGACCGGGCCCATGCTGGACGCCTGCGCGCCCCACGCCCGCTGGGTCGACGTCTTCTGTGAACGCGGCGCCTTCGACGAGGAGGCCGCGCGGCGGGTGCTGACCGCGGGCGCCGCGCGCGGGCTGCTGCCGCGTGTGCACGGCAACCAGTTGGGCGAGGGGCCGGGTGTGCGGCTGGCCGTGGAGATGGCGGCCGCCTCGGTCGACCACTGCACCTACCTCACGCCCGAGGACGTCGACGCGCTGGCCCAGGCCGCCAAGCGGCCCGAGACCACGGTCGCCACCCTGCTGCCGGGCGTGGACTTCTCCACGCGCCAGCCCTACCCCGACGCCCGCGCCCTGGTCGACGCCGGCGCGGTGGTCGCCCTGGCCAGTGACTGCAACCCCGGGTCCTGCTTCACCTCCAGCCTCGCCTTCTGCGTGGCGGTGGCCGTGCGCGACATGGGGCTGACCCCCGACGAGGCCGTGTGGGCGGCCACGGCCGGCGGCGCTCGGGCCCTGCGCCGCACCGACGTGGGGCACCTGGCGCCGGGGGCCCGTGCCGACCTGACCCTGTTGGACGCGCCCAACCACCTCTACCTGGCCTATCGGCCCGGTGTCCCGCAGGTGGCGGCGGTGTGGAAGGACGGGGAGCTGCTCGCGGGCCGGCCCTGAGCGTGCGGTGCCACCCGCGCGGGAACGCGCGGGAACTCAACGGGGGGTTGACCTCGCCGAAACGCGGCGGCGCGATCGTGGACTCACGTCGGTGCGCGTCCCGTCGTCGCGGTACAGCGTGGTTCCGCGACGGCGGGGAGCACCTTCCTCCCAGGAGGTCGCAGTGGCTCTATGGCGGATCAGGACCGCGGTGGAGGACCGCCCCGGCGGTCTGGCGGGCGTGGTCGGGGTCCTCGCGGACCGGGGCGGCGACATCGTCGGCCTGTCCGTGCACACGGACGTGTCCGGTGTGGTCGACGAGTTCGTGGTCGAGGTCCCAGGCCGACACGACGACCTCGTCCGGGCGCTCTCCGAGCGGTGTCCCTCCGGAGCGGTGACCGCGGTCCCCGCCCACAGGCGCGAGGTCGGGGACGACGTCACCCGGGCGCTGCTGCTCACCGCGCGGCTGCGCGCGCACCCCAACCGGCTGCCGGACGCGCTGGCGGAGCTGTTGCTGGCCGACGACGCCCGCTGGACCAACCTCACCAGCGCCGACGACGCGGGGCAGGCGCGGACGGCTCCGGGTACCGCGATGCTCGTCCCGGTCGGACCGCTGCGCGGGGTGCTGGTCACGCGTTCATCGCGCCCTTTCACCTGGACCGAGTCGAGCCGGGCCGAGGCCCTGGTCCGCTCGGTGATGCCCGCCACCGGCCCGGTGCCCACCGACAGTGTCGTCCACACGTCCCAGGGGCTGGACCTGTCGCTGCGCCAGGTGGTCGAGGAGGACGCCCCGGCCCTGCGCGAGCTGCACCGGCGCTGCTCCGCCGAGACCGTGCACGCCCGCTATCTCACGGGTATGAGCGAGCTGAGCCCGCGCATGCTGCGGGTGTTCTGCGACACCGAGCGGGGCCTGACCCTGGCGGTGCGTCCGCGGGGGCGGGAGGAGCCGGTCGCCCTGGGCCACCTGATGTACACGCTCGACCCGGGGGTGGGCGAGATCGCCTTCCTGGTGGAGGACGTCTGGCAGGGGATCGGGGTGGGCACCGCGCTCGTCCGGGCGCTGACGGTGATCGCCGCGGAGTGGGGCCTGGCGGAGGTGCGGGCCGAGACCACGGTGGCCAACGCGGCCATGCTGAGGATCATGCGCCGCTGCGGCGCGTCCGTGCGCACGCGCGGCGGTACCTACGTGCACGCCCGGCTGCCGGTCGCCGAAGCGCTCCAGGCGGGTCTGGGCGGGCGTGCGCGGCGCGGCGGGGAGTTCGCGCGCCTGATGGGTCAGGGCTGAGACCTGCCCGGGGGCGGGTGCCGGCGCTCACCGGGGTGCGGCCGACACCCGCCCTGGGTGCTACTCGTCGCCGGAGGCGGCACCGCCGTTGTCGGCCGCCGCCTTCTTGGTGGCGCGGCGCTTCTTGACCGGGCGCGAGTAGTCGACGAGGGGCTCCAGCTTGACCTGGTGCTCCTTGAAGCACTCCTCGCAGGCGTCCACCTCGCGGATGGCGCCCTCCCAGGCGAACTGGATGACCTCAGACGCCTCGACCTTCTCCTCGCGGACGGCGTGGGGGTCGCAGTACTTGCGCGTGAAGACCTCGGTGACCACGGCGGGGATTTCCCTTCGGTATGGCGTGAACAGGCGGACCCCTGATCATACACGTGTACGAACGCGGCACCCCGGATGTGCTCCGGGATTCCGTCATGGGTGCGGGGTCGCCCCGAAGCCTAGCGAAGACAGCGGGTCGTTGGGCCCACGCGCGACGCGCGCGCCCCGGGTGACCTGGGGCTCCGGAACGGGTGCCGGCGCCCGCGCGCCGGCCGGGGTCGGCCGGTATTCCGGTGCCTGGTATTTCGCTCCGGGTTCCCTTTGACCGTTTCCCGAGGAACGCAGCGTAGGCGCGCGTGACGATTTCCGTATTCCGCGAACAGCGGCGGGGGCCTCTGGTTAGGGTGTGGCCTATATCCATTGAGAGCGGTCCGTCCGTGCGACCGCCTCGTGGAATACGGGATGCCGCGCCCCGCCGGCGCGCCCCGGTGCATGGCGGAGGCCGTGGGGGACGGAATCCGGGACTCCAATCAGGGGGAGAGCTGTGGTCGAGTACATGGAGGGGACCTACAGAAGCCGTGGTGGCGACCCGGGGGAGGGCGCCGTCGCCGACGTGACCTGGTCGGAATCGGCAGGCCGCCGGGAACGGGCCGACGCGGCCTATGCGTGGGAGCGCCTGTCGGTCGATCCGCGTTTCGTGAAACTGCGCCGGAGGTTCGCGCTGCAGGTGGCCGTTCTGGTGTCATTGTTCCTTTTGAGTTACCTCACCTACCTTCTGCTGTCCGCCTATGCGCGTGACCTGATGAGCTACCAGGTCGCCGACTCCGTGAACATCGCGCTGCTTCTGGGAATCGGTCAGTTCCTGCTGACATTCGTCCTGGCGTGGGCGTTCGGTCGTTTCTCCGCGCGCGCGATCGACCCGCTGGCCGCGCAGATCCGTGACCGGGCCCGCGACGAAGGCGCCCTCTCCGGTCGGGTGTCCCGGCGATGATCCCCACGAACCCGCCCACGCCCGCGTCCCTCGTCAGCGCCCTGGAGGGGCAGTTCGGTCCCGCCCACGCCTGGACGCTGGCACTGTTCGCCCTCTTCGTCCTGGTGACACTGGTCATCTCGATCCGCATGCGGCGCACCACGCGCGGCGCGGTCGACTACTTCGCGGGCGGGCGCGGCTTCTCCAGCACGCAGAACGGGCTTGCCCTGACCGGCGACTACCTCTCGGCCGCCTCCTTCCTCGGCATCGCCGGAATGATCGCCATCCAGGGCTATGACGGGTTCCTGTACTCCATCGGGTTCCTGGTCGCCTGGCTGCTCGTGCTGCCCATGGCCCAGCTGATGCGCAACACCGGCCGGTTCACCATGGCCGACCTGCCCGCCTTCCGGATGCGCCGCATGCGCGTGCGCCTGGCGTGCTCGATCTCCACCGTCACCGTGTGCGTGTTCTACCTGGTGGCGCAGATGGTGGGCGCGGGCGCCCTGGTCGCGGTCCTGCTGGGGCTGCACGACGGCGGTACCTTCCTGGGGCTGAGCGCGGACCAGGCCCGCACCGGGGCGATCGTGCTGGTGGGCGTCCTGATGATCGTCTACGTCATGTACGGCGGGATGAAGGCGGCCACGTGGCTGCAGATCATCAAGGCGATCCTGCTGCTGACCGTCACCGGGCTGCTGACCGCCCTGGTGCTGTCCCTGTTCTCCTTCGACCCGCGCGCCCTGCTCGGCGCGGCGGCCGACGCCAGCGGGCACGGGTCGGCCTTCCTGGAGCCCGGCCTGCGCCTGGGGGTCGAGGTGCCCGGCGACCCCGTCCAGACCGCCTTCAACAAGCTCGACCTCATCAGTCTGGGCCTGGCGCTGGTCCTGGGCACCGTCGCCCTGCCGCACATCCTCATCCGCTTCTACACCGTCCCGGACGGGCGAG
Source organism: Nocardiopsis sp. Huas11 (assembly GCF_003634495.1). Lineage (GTDB taxonomy): Bacteria > Actinomycetota > Actinomycetes > Streptosporangiales > Streptosporangiaceae > Nocardiopsis. Next base: position 3,700,640 of record NZ_RBKY01000001.1, read on the forward strand.
CGGCGCGCACCTCGGTCAACCGCACGATCGTGATGATCGGCGCCTTCTACCTCATGACGCTGGCGCTGGGCTTCGGTGCGGCGGCCGTGGTGGGCTCCGAGCGCATCCTGGCCGCCGACCCCTCGGGCAACACGGCCGTCCCACTGCTGGCCGAGGAGGTGGGGCGCCTGACCGCCGGGCCGGTGGGCGCCGCGGTCATGCTGGCGCTGGTCTCGGCGGTGGCCCTGGCCACCATCCTGGCCGTCATCGCCAGCCTCACCCTGGCCTCGTCCTCCTCCATCGCGCACGACGTGTTCGGCCACATCCTGATGTGGGGGCGCCCGCGCGAGTCGCAGGAGGTGGGGGTCGCCCGGTTCTCGGCGTGCCTGGTCGGGGCGGTCGCCATCGTGCTGGCGGTCCAGGCCCGGGGCCAGAACGTGGCCTTCCTCGTCGGCCTGGCCTTCGCCATCGCCGCGGCGGCCAACCTGCCCGTCATCGTGCTCACCATGTTCTGGCGCCGCTTCAACACCCAGGGCGTGGAATGGGGGGTCTACGGCGGACTGTCGGCCACGCTGGTGCTGATGCTGCTGTCCCCGGTGGTCTCGGGCCGGACCCACCCGGTGACGGGGGAGAGCCTGTCGGTGCTGCCGGCCTGGATCGACATCCAGGTGTTCCCGATGGAGAACCCGGCGCTGGTCGCGGTGCCGATCGGCTTCGCGTGCGCGATCATCGGCAGCCTGCTCTCGCCGGAGCGCGATTCGGCCCGCTTCACCGAGCTGCGGGTGCGCTCCCTCACCGGTTGGGGAGCGGACCAGGGCTGAGCGGTGCACACCCGGACGGCCTGGGTCCGCGGGGGCGGCTCAGGCCGTCGGGCGTACCGCGGACAGGGCCTTGGCGACCTCGCGCAGGTAGTCCGGCAGGCCAGGGGCGTTGGCCGCGACGCGGTCCCACGCCCGGACCGCCTCGGTCAGCTGCCGGCGCGGGCTCGTCCGGTCCGGGTCCTTGGCGGCGGCCCTCTCCTCGCGGCGGAACGAGGTCCGCACCGCCCAGAAGACCATCGCCATGAACGGTCGGAAGGGGCCGCTGCCGCGGGCGTCCAAGGCCGCCTCGACCGACCACCGGCCGTCCGCGGTCAGGGAGGGCGACAGCCACGCGGTGACGTCGACCAGGCGGTGGGAGGCCTCCAGCCTGGCCGGCGCGGCCGTCACGGGCTCGCCCGCCAGGGCGGCGTACCAGGCCCGGGTGTCCACGGTGAGAGAGGCCTCGGCCGAGCGCAGCCAGGCGCCGCGACCGGGCAGACGGATCGAGGCGGTCGCGGTGAGCAGACCGGCCGGCGCGTCGTGGGTCACCGTTCCGGAGGTGACGGGGGGCTCGTCCGAACCCACGGTGTCGGGCATGGCGTACTCGATGCGCGAGGTGCCGTGCTCCTCCCAGGACAGGACGGTCACCCCGGTGCCGCTCCAGCCCTGTTCCGCGTACACCGGCTCCAGGGGCACGCCCTCGGAGGTGAGTTCGGCCACGTGGTAGTGGGTGCGGGGCGCCAGGTGGCGGCCCGACTGCAGTTGCAGGGCCAGGTGCGAGGAGCGCACCCGCAGTGTCTCGGTCTCCTCGGCGCTGAGATCGGTGGCCTCGCGCAGGCGCTCGGCGGCGGCCCGGCGTTCGCGGCGCGCCTTGCGCAGGGCCTCGCGGTCGACCAGGCCGAGTCTCTCGGCGTGCTCGTCCAGCCGGTCACGGGTCGCCTCGTCCGGGGTCAGCAGCCAGCCCCGGCCGTCGAAGCGGCAGGAGCGCGCGACCTCGTAGGCGGCGGCGACCGTCTCCTCGACCACCTCCCGGGTCACCGGGGTGATGTCGAAGGTGTGGCTCAGGCGGGGCACGGCGTCTCCGGTCTTCATGGGCGGTGCGGGGCGGTGAGGCCATTGTGGTGCACGAGCCGGGGCGGACGCCACGGACACCGCCCCGAACCGTGGTTGCCGGTGCTCGCACGGCACGGCAGGATGGCGGCCATGCAGATCAGAGACGCGCGCACGGACGACTGGCCCGGCATCTGGGCCTTCCTCAGCGGGATCATCGCCGCGGGGGACACCTTCACCTGGGACCCCGACACCGACCAGGAGCGGGCCCGGCGGATGTGGATGAAGCGGGCGCCGGGTCGCACGTTCGTCGCCGTCGACGAGGACGGCACCGTCGTCGGCACCGCCGAGAGCCACCCCAACCAGGCCGGCGGCGGCTCGCACGTGGCCAACGCCGGGTTCATGGTCCACCCCGACCACAGCGGCCGGGGCATCGGACGCGCCCTGTGCGAGCACACCGTCGAGCAGGCCCGCGCCGACGGCTTCCGCGCCATGCAGTTCAACGCGGTGGTGGAGACCAACACCCGCGCCGTCGCGCTGTGGCGGTCGCTGGGCTTCGAGGTCCTGACCACCGTTCCCGAGGGGTTCCGCCACCCGACCAAGGGCTTCGTGGGCCTGCACGTGATGTACCGCAGGCTCGTGTGACCAGGTACGTCGCGCTGCTGCGCGGGGTCAACGTCGGGGGCCGCCGGCGCCTGCCCATGGCCGACCTGCGGGACATGCTCGCCGGGTTGGGTTACACGGGCGTGGCGACCTACGTCCAGAGCGGCAACGCCGTATTGGAGGCCGCCACCGACGACGGCGGGGCCGTGGCCGCGGCGGTCTCCTCGGCGATCCGGGAGCGTTTCGAGCTGGACGTCCCGACCGTCGTGCGCTCCGCCGAGCGGATGCGGGAGGTGGTGGCGGCCAACCCGCTGGAGGTGCCCGACCCCTCGCGGTTCCTGGTCCTGTTCGCCACCGCCCCCTTCGACGCCGGGGCCCTGCGCGGCCTGGATCCGGCGGCCTACCCGCGCGAGCGTCTGGCGGTCGGCGGCACCGAGGCCTACACGTGCCATGAGGAGGGGATCCGCTTCGCCAAACTGCCGGAGGTCGTGGGCAGGCACACGGCCGGAACGGTCACCGCGCGCAACTGGCGGACCGTGCTGCGACTGCTGGAGATGGCCGAGCACTGAGGCCGGCTCGCGGCGCGCCACTGTCCGAGAGGGGTCCTCGGTGATCCGCGGGCGGCGCACGTCCGCCCGCACGAGCAGGGGAGAGGGGTGTCGCCCGTGCCGAGACGGTGGACGGCGATCCTGCGCGACCTGGCCGACACGGCGCGGCCGATCCGGCCGGAGGACTGCCACGGGCTGCTCAACCGCTGGTGGCCGCAGCCGCCGGAGGAGCACACCGCGGCCAAGCGCTGGTCGATGAACGGCTGGCCGGTTCCACTGGGCGACCACCTGTACCACTGGACGCTGACGTGGCTGGACGACGACGCGCCGCCGCCGGTGGACCCCGAGGGCCTGGTGGGGGAGCCCCAGCGGATCGGCGACCACCTGCTGGAGCCCCTGTCGGTCACCAGGACCTTCGACCACACCTACGAGCGGCTCCTGGGCGCGCCCCGCGGCCCCTCCGCGCTGCGCTCGGCCGAGGTGCGCAGCCGGACCCCCGTGGTCATGACCACCCGCGACGCCTCCGGGGAGCGCATCCCGCACATCTGGCCCCATCCGCGCCGCCTGTTCGGCGCCGTGCACCGGTCCGGCGGCGGGATCGTCGGCGGCAGCGGCGCCGTGGGCGCCGTCGCCCGGTTCGCGCCGCCGGACCTGGCCGGCCCCTGGCTCGACCTGGTCGTGGACGCGCTGACCCTGGTACACCGCTCCCCGCTGCCGGGGCAGGACCTGCGGATGTCCGAGCACCGCCACGCCGAGAACCGCACCGTCCTGGGCTGGCAGGGCGGGTTCACCCTTGAACTGGTCGGCGGGGACCGCGTCCACGCCGACGCCTTCGCCGCGCTGCTCGAACTCCTGGAGCTGGCCGGCGCGGGCAAGTACACGGCCCAGGGGTTCGGGGCCCTGTGCGTGGATACCGTGACCGGCGGCCGCCTCACCACCGGGGTTCCGGTCGCGCGGGCGCGCAGGTCCGCGCACCGGGTGTCGCGCACGGCCGGTCCCCGGCGCGGCGCGGAGACGCGGTCGCACGCGGTGGTCGAGGCCGAGGAGTTCGGCGGGACGCTCTTCGACTGACCCCCACGACCGCCGGTTCCCGCCCGTGGACGGCGGGCGGGGGCCGGCCCCCGCCCGCGGCACCGGCTCGCGCGCCGGCGCCGCCCGCCCCGTGGACGGGGGCGGGGGGCGCTGGCGCGCGGCCTCACCCGTGTGGCGCCCGGTCCGGTGGACGCGGGTCCTGTTCGCGCAGCGCGCGGGCCAGTCCGCGCAGGTGCGGGACCAGGTCCTGAACGGTCAGCGGCGGCGGCGCCGGGGTCGGGGTCTCGGTCAGGTCGCGGCCGTGGCGGGAGACCGGTTCGGCTGGGCGCTGGACCACCATGGGAACCTCCGTAGCGGGGGCGGGACGTGCATCCAGCTCTCTCGGACAGCCCGCGCGCGGCGGTCCCGGCACCAGGCCCGCGCGGCGTCCGCGGACGGGCTCGACGGCCGGTCGGGAGGTCCGTGACCGGCTGCTGGACGGGCTTCCGGATACTGTTGAGGAACGGTTCGGGCTGGTATGCGTGGTTTTGTGCGTTGACGCGGCGGCCGCCACCGTCCGAGAGAGAGCAGGAGAGAGCCCTTCGCGCGTGTGGACCCCCGCCGCGCGCGAGGGGTGCCACGCCCCCCGGTCGGGGCGTGGCCCGACCACCCGGACCAGCCGGACCCGCCGACGAGGAGCTCCACACGGTGACGCGCGCCAGCGAGCAGCGACCCCGCCGCAGGGGCACGACCGCCCCCGCCCGGCCGCCGGCACGCGGTGTGGTCGTCGGCGTGGACCTGCGCGGCATCCAGGCCTACGTCTACAGCGGCCGCCGCATCCTGGACGCGGTGGGACGGGCGGCGCTGGTCGCGGAGCTCACCGACACCTCCGACCGCCGCCACGGCATCGCCGACCTGGTCCCCGAGGACTGCGTGGTCCTGCGCGACGCGGGCGGGGCGCTCACGGTCGTCCTGCCGGACGCCGCGGCCGCACGCGCCTTCACCGCCCGCTACACGCGCCTGCTGCGGGACCGCGCCGGCGACCTCACCCCGGTCGTGGCGCACGTGGCCTACGGACCGGACGCCCCGCCCGGGGAGGCGGAGGCGCAGGCCCCCCGAGGAGTGGACGAGGCGCTGGAACGGCTCCCGGCCCGGCTGCGAGCGGCCCGGCGGCGGATGTCGGCGCTGCACACCCCCGCCCACGGCTACGGGATCACCGCCGTGTGCTCGGTCGGCGGCGGCCCCGCGGAGTCGGTCGACAGCAGCCGCGCCCAGGACGAGCGCGCGGGAGTGCCCGAACGCGTCGCCGCCGACGTCGCCCGGGCCCGGGGGATCGGGCGGCGCTGGCACCGCGCGCACAGCGCCGCGTGGCTGGCGGGCGCGGCCACGGCCACCGGCCGGCCCCCTCTGGAGCTGCCGATGGAGGTCGACCTCCTCGGCCGCGACCACGGCGACCTCAGCCGGATCGCGGTCGTGCACATCGACGTCAACGGGCTCGGTGTCATCCTGGGCGAGTACCGCGACCGCGCCGGGGACCCCGAGGTCCCCGGCTCCGGCGCGGCCGCCCAGCGGCGCCTGTCCACCCGCATCGCGGGCCTGACCGAGGGCCTGGCCCGCGCCCTGGTGCGGGCCGTGGCCGCGACGGTGCGGGCCGACCCGGACGGGCCGGCGACCCTGCCCGGCGCCGGGGCGGCGGCGCCCCTCACCCTGCACCGCTCACCGGCCGGGACCGTGCGCCTGCCGGTGCGTCCGATCGTCGTCGCGGGCGACGACCTCACCGTGCTCTGCGACGCACGCCTGGCCCTGAGCCTGACCCGATACGCCCTGGCGTGGCTGGACGCCGACCCCGAGCGGATCGGCGCCGCCGAGGACCCCCGTGTGGCCCTGCACCGGGCACTGTCGTCCGCGCACGGCGGGGCGGGCGCCCGGACGGTCGCCGGGGCGGACGGGGCGGACGGGGCGCACACCACGTTCGTGCCCACGGTCGGCGTCGGTATCGCCGTCCAGCCCGTCGGCGCCCCCCTGTCCCTGGGCTACGACCTGTGCGAGGCGATGTGCCGCCGGGCCAAGGACCAGCGGGTCGCACTGATGGAGGGCGGCGCGCCCGACGACCACGCCGTGGCCTGGACGACCCGTTTCGACGGCGTCGACCGCGTGCTGCGCCGTCTGGACCGGGCACGCGCCGCCGCGCCGCCGCGCACCGCCCTGCCGCTCACCGGAACCGCCTTCGCCGACTTCCTGGACCGGTACCTGTCCGTGGGCGCGCCCGGCAGCCTGCTCGCCGACGGCGACACCCGCAACCGGAGCTGGCTGGTGTCGTCGCTGGTCCCGCTCCTGGAGTCGGGGGGCGACCCCTCCGACGAACTCCTCCGCCGCAGCCGGGTGACCGGAGCCCGCGCCGAGCTGCCCCGGGACTGGACCCCCGGCGCGCTGCTCGACGCCGTCGAGGTGCTGGACCTGCACCTGGACCCGGACCTGACGGCGGCACTCGAACCCCACCGGCCCCATGACCGAGGGCGGACAGGGGTCGGTGGCCCTCTCTCCCGGGGCGCTCCGGCATGAGCGCTCCGGACCGCATCGTCGTCCGCCTGGCCGCACCGGCGCTCTTCGTCGGGGCCAGCGCGGACGGCACGGGCGCCGACACCGACGTGGTCACCGACGCCCACGGACTGCCCTACCTGCCGCGGCACCGCCTGGCGGCACGGCTGTCCGAGGGCGCCGCACGCGCCCTGACGGTCGCCGCGGACCTGGCGGGCCCGGCCGAGCAGGTCTTCGGCCGAAGCCGCTCCCACGACACCGGTCGGATCCTGCGTCTGGGCCACGCCGTGGTCGACGAGGACGTGCGCGCCGCGGTCGCCCGCGCCCTGGCCGGGCGCGCCGAACCCGAGCGCACCACGTTGCGCCGGGCGGTCACCGACGCCTACACGGCACTGGAGTCGGGCACGGCGGTCGGCGCCGACGGGGCTCCGGTGCCCGGCGGACTGCGCACCCACCGGGTCCTCGTGCCCGGGACGGCCCTGACCGCCGCGCTCACCTGGTCGGTCCCGCCCGGACCCGCCCACTGGCGGCTTCTGGCCCGCGCGTGCCTGGCCACCACCCAGATCGGCTTGAAGGCCACCCGCGGACGGGGCAGGGTGGACGTACGGCTGGCCGGGCCCGGCGGCGCCGACCCGCACGAGGTGACCCTGCGCCTGGCCGCGCCCCCGGACCCGGGGGCGTCAGACGAGCGGGAGGAGGCGCGCGCGTGAACACGACTCCGACCAGGCGGCCAAGCCGGGGACACGCCCCCGCGGCGGGCGGGAACGGCCGCCCCCGCGTCCTCGGCGGACCACCGCCCGTGCCGGGGGCGCCGAGGTGAACGCACCCGATGCCGCCGTGGGCGCCTACCTTCCCCTCCGGTTCGTGCTCACCGGCTCCCTGGCCGTGCGCACGTCCTTCGACCCGCTGCGGGTGGACTCCGAGCACACCATCGCGGGGCGTGCCCAGCGCGGCATGCTCGCCGCCGCCCTGAGCGCGGCCGGGCGCACCCGGGATCTCCAGGAGTGGGTGGCCAGGGGCCGGCGGGTGCGCTTCGCCCCCGCCTACCCCCGGCTCGAACCCGAGACGGCACCGGACGGGTCGCGTCGGCGCGCGGCGGCGGCCTACCCGCCCCCGGCCTATCTGTACACGCCGGGAAAGCACGGCCACACCACGGTCGACGTGTTCGGCGAGACCGACCCCGACACCCCCTACCGCCCGGTGCGGGACCTGATCACCCTGGACCGGTCGCTGCGGGCCGAGGTCCGCACGACCGCCGAGCGCTACCTCGGCCGCTCCCGGACCGGGGACCCCGGGCGGGGCCTGCCCCACTTCACCACCGGCATCGACCCGGGCCAGGTGTTCGAGGCGCGCTGGCAGCTGCGCGCCCCCGACCGCGCGGCGCTGACGGACCTGGCCGAGCGGCTGGTCGCCGCGCTCGCCGACGCGGAGGGCACGCTCACGCTCGGCTCCGGGGGCACCCGCGCCCACGGCGACGTGAGCGTGGCGCCCGTCGACCCCGCACACCCGCTCTCACCCGACCGCGCCGACCCGCTGGGCGGGCCGCGGTCCTGGGCGGCGGGGGAGCCCGTCGATCTGCTCCTGCTGTCCCCGGCGCTGGTTGTGGGCGCCGACGGGCAGGCCCGGCCGCAGGCCCTGACCCGGGCGGTGCTCGACCTCCTGGGCCGCCTGTGGCCTGGGACCCGCGCGCGGGTCCTGGCCGAGCACGTCGAGGCGGGCCTGGTCGGGGCCTACCACCGCGGCTACCGGGGGCCGATGGCCCAGCGGTGGGCGGCCCGCCCCGGCTCGGTGGTGCGCCTGTGCCTGGACCGCGACCTGACCACCGATCGCGTCCGCGAACTGGAGGCGCACACCCTGGGCGAGCGCGCCGTGGACGGCCACGGGCAGTTCACCCTGCTGGCACCGCCCCCGAGCGGGCCGGCGCCGCTCGCGCCCGTGATGGTGCCCCGGGCCGAACGGGCTCCGGGCACCGTCGTCCTGCCCGACGGGCGTCCGGTCCCGGCCCAGGCGCCACTGGTGCCGACCGGAGCGTTGCGCACCCTCGACGACGCCCTGCTGTGGAACGCGGCCGCCCAGCCCGTCCGCGCCCACGCGCGGTCGCTGGCGCGCGCCTCGGCGGCGGGGCTCGCACCGCTCACCCCCGGCTTCCTGGGGCGCCTGCGCGAGGTCCTGGCCGCCCACCCGGGCCAGGACTGCGCTCGGGCCCTGGCCGACCTCGTGGCCACGGTGGCCGCGCGGCCGAACGCCGCCCCGGCCGCGCGCCGACCCCTGCCGGAGCGGGCCCTGCGGGTCCTGGACCGCGCCGCCCTGGTCCGGCCCGGCCACGGCGACCGCGTCACCGTGCGCGCGTGGCTGTCCGGACTGGCCGACCCCGCCGCCTGGTGGACGGACCACCGGCCCGGCGCCGACGCCGACCCCGCCTACGCCAGGGCGCTGGCCGCCGTGGACCTGTCCAGCGCGGACGGGCGCCCCGTCGCCGGCCACCCCAGCGGCCTCTCCGCGCACGTCCTGGCCTGGGAGCGGCGCACCGCCGACCGGTTGTGCGTGCTCCTGGTGTCCTCCTGGCTGGCCGAGGCCGCCCGCGTGGTGCGCCCGGAGCCCGGGAACACCGTCGAGCGGGAACCGGTGCGGTGAACGAGCACAGCGACGAGGGGCGGCCGGACACCCTCCGGGCGCCGCGGATCGTGTGGGAGTTCGGCCTGCGCCTGCTCCTGCTCACCGACACCCACATCGGCGCCGCGCAGCCCCTGGCGCGCCACGCCGCCGAGAGCGACGTCGACCTGCTCGTGGACCGTGATCCGCGCACCGGGGTGCCGCGGTTGCGCGCCACCACCACGGCCGGGCTGCTGCGGCACGGGCTCGCCGAACGCACCGGCGACGCGGGCGGGGTCCGCGCCCTGCTCGGTCCGGCCGCGCAGGCCGCCGGATCCCGGGCCGGGACCAGCGCCCTGGACGTCGACGACTCCCACGCCGAACTCGCCGAGGGCACCGGCGTCACCGTCCGCGCGGGCACGCGCGTGGATCCGGCGACCGGCGCGGTCCGGCCCGGCCGGACGTGGCGGTGGGAGGTCCTGCCCGCGGGCACGGTGTTCACCGTCCCCCTGCGGCTGCACGTGCCCGAGGCCGGGGACGAGGCCGGGCTGCTCGGGCTCCTGCTCCTGGCCGCGGCCGGACTCGACGGCACCGGCCCCGGCCGCCACGTCGGCGCCCGCACCGGGCGCGGGTACGGTCTGGTGCGCGCCGCCCGCTGGACCGCCCGCCGCCACGACCTGTCCGGGGAGCGCGGCTGGTTCGCCTACCACGCGCGCACCTGGGAGCAGCGCTGGGCCGCGGCGGCGGGGACCGCCGACGACCCCGAGGACCTGGCCGAGGCGCTGACGCGGTGCCTGGCCGCGGCCGGACCGGCCCCGGTCGCGGACCGCGTGAGAGGCCTCGCCGCCGACCAGACCGACCGCCGGCACCGGGCCGAGCTCCGGCTGCGGCTGGCCGTGGCCGAGCGCCCGGCCCCGTGGCCGCCGGAACCAGGGGCCACGGACCCCGACGAGGCCGTCCTGCGCCCCGGTCTGCTGATGATCGGCGACGCGCCCGCCGACGCCCGGCTCGGCGAGGTCGACCGCGCCCACCGGTACCGCCCGGTCCCGGGCGCAGGGGACGCGGTGGACCATGTGCCCGTCCTGGGCGACACCGCGCTGTTCGCCCTGGTCAAACGGATCGGCGGGCGCCTGGTCCGGGACGCCGCCGAGCACCTGGGCGCCGACCCGGACCGGTGGCGCGCCTGGAACGCGTACTGGTGGGGCTCCGACGCCGAGGAGGGCGCTGCGCGAGGGGCTGAGCTACCACCCTCAACGGAGGGCCTGCGGCCCCGGCCCTCCCGCCCGTCGCCCACCATCGCTCAGGACGGCGCTGCGCGAGGGGCTGAGCTACCACCCTCAACGGAGGGCCTGCGGCCCCGGCCCTCCCGGATCCGGTTGCGCGCCGCGCCGGCCATCACCGGGGGCGCGCCCCTGACCACCACCCGCCTGACCGTCGACGCCCTGTTCGGCGACGCCGTCGACGGCCGCCTGTTCACCAGCGACCTGCACTGCGGCGGCGGCGCCGACGTCGTGCTGGACGTGCGCGAGCCCGACGACGCGGTCCGCGGCATGCTGGCGCTCCTGGTGCGCGAGCTGGCCACCGTCCCCTTCGACACCCTCGGGTCCGGCGGCGGCAGCGGCAACGGCCGCCTGTGCGCCACCCGCGCGACGCTGACCACCGTGTCGGGCGACGGCGGCCCCGCGCACACCGTCGACCTCCTGGCGGCCGTCCGCGACCCCGACACCGAGGACGGCCGGGACGCCCGGCGCTGGCTGGCCGCGCTGCGGGCCCGTCTCGGCCCGGACCGCCCGGACCTCACCAGCCCAGCCCACAGCACCGCATCGGAGGAGGAGCCGTACCGGTGAGCCACGAACTTCCGCAACCCGCCGGTCTCACCGTCCGTGCCCTGACCGGCGCCCAGATCGACGAGGTCCTGCACGACGTCTTCGTGCGCGGCACCCGGTGCCGACTGCTCGACACCGGAACCGACGGCCTCCCCGGCGAGCCCGCGGCTCCGCAGTGGCTGCTCGCCGAACTCGGCGACGGACGCCTCACCGGTGCCTGTCCGCGCGAGCGCTGGCGCCGCTCCGACGAGGAGCCCACCCGCCACCTGTCCGCGCCCGCCCTGGACCCCGGCACCGACCGGTGGCGGGTCCTGGAGGTGCTGGTGTTCGCGCCCCACGCCCAGATCCGGCTGGGCGAGGGCGCCGAGTCCGGGTGGATCAGCGCCGACGCCCCCGACGTCCCCGACGTCCCCGAAGGGCCCCTGCGGCCCCGTGACCGCTCCTTCCTCCTCCAGGGGTGGAACGGCCCCGAGCACAGCCGCACCCTGCCGGGCCCGGTGCCGCTGTCGGTGACCGCCGAGCCCTCCGGATCCCAGGCCGTCCTCCCGGTGCGCTGGCTCGACTTCTCCGGCCGGGCGCGCCCGGCGCCCCGCCGGCGGAACGCGCTGGAGAGCTCCGGCACCTGGCTGACCGTCCGCGAGTACTGGGCGAGCGACCCCGTGACCGGCGCGGTGGGCGTGGCCTTCCACCGCCTGACCGGGTTGCGCACGGGTACCAAACCCACAGGGCCTGAGTTCGACGCCGGTACCGGAGACCAGATCCAGGAAGCGGACCGCTGATGGCCGACCCCCGCGACCTCGCCGCCCGGCTCGGCGACGCCTCCCGCGCCGCCGCAAGCCCGACCGCCGACCGCTTCCGCGCCACGGCCCCCTACGGACTGGTCCGGCTCGCCGACACCCCCATGCCCGCCGCCGACCTGCACACCGGACACCGCACCGCCGACCTGCTGCGCAGCCACGACCGCACCGTCGACGGCACCCGCACCGGATGGATCGACCTCACCGCGACCACGCTCACGCCCACGTTCGTCGGACAGACCCTGGACCGCACGGGCGTGAGCCGTTCCCTCCGCTTCCCGCACGGCGACCGCGCGCTCCCGGCCATCCCCGGATCGACGCTGCGCGGCCTGGTCCGCAACACCGTGCGCATGCTCACCAGTGGGGAGACGGGTCCGGTCAACACCCCGATGCTGTTCTTCCGCGCGCCCGTGCGCATCGACCCCGGCAGCACCGACAGCGCGCTGTCGACCCGGGCCCGCAAGGTCATGGCACACCAGCACGCCCACTACCGCAAACGCCGCGCGGGTCTGCGCACCAAGCAGGGCTTCCTGTTCCAGTCGGGCGCCGACGCCCGCTGGTATGTGGTCGAGGTCCCGGCCACCTCCCTGTCCGGCGAGTCCGGCCAGGCGCTCAAGGTCACCTTCGGCGCGCTGCGGGAGAGCCTGCGTACCTGGGACTTCGGGGTGACGGAGTTCCCCGACCCGCCGCGGGGCGGCCACTACGTGCCCACCACCCACGAACAGCACGCGCACCTGCAGTACCGGTGGGTCTACGCCGTCCACCTGCCCGGCCAGCGCCGGATCGCGGCGGTCGCGCCCACCGAGCACCAGGCCAGGGCCTACCTGCGGGCGCACGCTCCCCGGGCGCAGACCGGCCGTGCCCGCGGGGGCGGTGTCATCGGCGCCCTGGTCGTCCTGACCGGGGTCGCGGCGGGCGAGCGCCGCAACGCCTACCTCTTCCCCCGCCCCGCGAACCTGGACACCGGCCGGCTGCCGGTCCCCGACGCCATGGTGGAGCTCTTCGAGTCCGCCGAGCAGGTCACCGGGTACCAGCGGGCCGCCTTCCCCGACACCCTGGGCGCCGGGCACGAGGATCCCCGACGCCCGCCCGTGGCGGGGGCCGGCGGCGGCGGGCTGCCCCGGCACGGCCCCGAACCGGTCTGGTTCGACGTGGACCTGGCCGGCCGGGTGGTGTCGTTCGGCCGCTCGGGCGGCTACCGCATCGCGGTCAGCGACGACAGCCCCGTCCGGCGGGCGGTGCCCGGGCCGGTCCTGGGGCCGCAGCAGGGCGACGCGGACCGGGCGGAGCGGGCCGGGCGCCCGGTGGACGTGTGCCGAGCCCTGTTCGGCGACACCGACACCTTCGCGGGCGAGGCGGGCGCGTCCAAGGGACGCATCTCCTTCGGCAACGCGCTGTGCACCGACCCCGATCCCGACTACCCCGACGGCTGCGCCCTGCGGGTACGGCTGCTCTCGCCCCAGCGGGGCTGTTTCGCCAACTACCTCGTCCAGGGGCCGGACACGGCGGCGGGGGACCGGCCCGACATCGTCACCTGGTCGCACGAGGGGCACGTGCGGCTGGGCGGCTACAAGGCCTACCTGCACCGCCACCGCGCCGACCTGGGATCGCCCGTGCGCTACGACGCCCGCGCCCAGGAGGAGCTCGGGCTGAGCGTCCTGCCGGGGGGACGCCAGGAGGAGCCGCCCAGGGACACCCAGCGTGACATCGTCCCGCTGCGGGACGGCCTCACCTTCCACTCCAGGATCACCTTCACCAACCTGACCGACGCCGAACTGGGGGCGCTGCTGCGCGCCCTGCTGTTGGACAACCCGATCGACGGCGGCGACCCGGCCGACCCCGAGTACGCCCACAAAGTCGGTATGGGCAAGTCGCTGGGCATGGGCAGCGTGCACCTGCGCCCCGAGCTGTACCTGGTGGACCGCAGGGCCCGGGCCGTGGACCTCGCACCCGACGCCGGGGTCACCCGGGCCGGTGGCGAGCAGGTCCGGGAACTGTTGGACGGGTTCGGGCTGGCGCTGGTGGGCCGCCGCCTGGGCGGGCGGGCCGACCCCCGGCGGTGGCGGGAGGTCGACCAGGCCGTCGACGTGTGCCTGGCCGGCCGGTGGCGGGGCCGCCTGCCCTGGGACGACACGCGGGTGATGTCGTTGCGCGAGTTCGCGGAGTACCCGGTCCTGCCTCCGCTCACGTCCCGCTTCGGCCTCGGCGAGGACTCCGCGGGCGGCGGTTGACCCCGCCGCCTCCGGCCCCGGCGCGCGGTCGTTCCGCGCCCGGTCGCGGGCCTGTTCCCGGCCGGGGGCGCGGGCCGCGGCGCGCGGCGTAGGCCTCACCCGTCGATGGCCTCGGCCAGCGCCTCCAGCAGGTCGGCGCGCAGATCGGCGTCGTCCTGGGCGCCGGCCCACCGTGCGGGCACGCCAGTGGTCAGGGTCGCGGTCGCGGTCGCGGAGCCGGTGGCCGCATCGGCCGCATCCGCCGCGGCGGTTCCAGCATGGGCGACCGGCTCGCCGCGGCGGCCCTCCTCGTCGAGCAGGTCGCACAGCAGGGTGTCGAGCGCGCCCTGGGGGTCGGCGTCGAAGGCCTCGCGCTCCCGCTGGGCCCGGTCGGCGAGGGTGCGCGCGGTGCGCTCCAGCCAGCCCCGTTCCACCGTGTCCAGGACCTCGCGCCGTGTCCGCGCGTCCGGCCGCGGCGCGGCGGTGTCCGGGACGGGCGTGTAGGGCGCGCTGCGGGCCCGGCCGCGCGCCTGCTGGACCAGCCGGAAGTGGTCGGGCATGTCCACCGCCATCCGGCCCAGCACGCCCGTGAGCCGGCGGGCCACGTCCTCGCCGCTGACGGTCGGCAGCATCCGGCGCAGGAGCAGCCGTCGGCGCTGGTCGGGGGTGCGGCCCGGGTCGGCGTCGCGTCCGCCGGCCAGTTCGGCGAGCTTGCGCAGGAGGTAGTCGCCGGTGGCGGTGGAGACCATGGGCGGTTCCTTCACCGCGGTGAGGGCGCGCCCGTGCAGGTCGGCGACGGGCACGGCGCTGCCGTCCTCGGTGAAGGAGGCGTTCTCGCCCTGGTGGATCTCCTCGGGCAGGTCG